>NZ_CP154262.1:2403136-3604705 GCF_039529835.1 Arthrobacter sp. TMP15 | reverse complement strand
TCCCGAGGTGGGGCTAATTTGTGCTTCGTCCACAGCCCGCGGAGACAGCGCTGTACACAGCTGTGGATGAAGCCCGGAGAACTAAGGCCGGTTTCACAGCGTGAAGCAGAAACGGCGAAAAAGGTCTGTTACTGGTGAGTGGAAGGAATCCGTAGTTTGACGAGAAGGCCTTAAATGACCTAACGTTGTGAAGTCCCATGTGTCCGCTTTGCGCTCTTGCGCGTGCTCCTTGTAAAAAAGAAGCGAAAGCGGGCATCCATATACTTAGCGTCGACCCCTTTCTTACCTGTTAGCTACGGGCAAGGCGCATCTTTGATTGTCTTGGAGTAACTACCGTGAGCAAGCGGACTTTTCAGCCGAACAACCGCCGTCGTGCCAAGAAGCACGGCTTCCGCCTTCGTATGCGCACCCGCGCTGGCCGTGCCATTTTGGCAGCCCGCCGCACCAAGGGTCGCGTAGAGCTGTCGGCCTAAACAATAACTGCTTGGCGATTCGTCGAGCCTTAGTGAAGTAGCGGTAGATCGCAGGTGCTGGCCACCAAGAATAGAATGCGGACTGCCGCCAACTTCTCACATACTGTACGTTCCGGCGTCCGAAATGGACGCCGGAACTTAGTGTTATATATGGTGTCCACTTCTCCTGAAGAGCCCAGCCAAGTTGGGTTCATCGTGGCGAAGACTGTAGGGAACGCTGTGACCCGCAATCTCGTTAAAAGGAGACTGAGGGAGATTGTTGTTGAAACAGTCAAGCAGCAACCTTTTGGAGTCAACTTAGTAGTACGGGCTCTGCCGGTTTCTGCTAATGCTTCCTTCTGTGACCTGGTCACGGACTACCGTAAGGCGTTTTCCAGTGCTTTTTCTCGTTTGTACGAGCAAGCAGGGAACTCTTCGCCGTTAGCATTGGCACCTGCAGTTGATAGGGTTCACGTTTCCAAAGGAGAAGATGTTTTGTGACCAGATCACAAACGCAAGGGAGTGCACGAAGGTGGTTGACCGCCGTCGTGCTTTTCTTGTGGCATCTTCCTCGCAATACACTTATCATCGTTTTGAAACTTTACCGGCGCGTCGTCTCACCCATTTATGGGCAGGTGTGCCGGTTTTTTCCGTCGTGTTCGGCTTATGCTTTAGAGGCCGTCACAGTTCACGGTGCAGTGAAGGGCAGTTTTTTTGCTGCTCGCCGTGTAGTGCGTTGCCACCCCTGGAGCGCAGGCGGCCTGGATCCGGTACCTTCGCCGGCACACGTTGATTGGGAAGACCCATTGACGGTGCCGCTTATTGTCCAGCTGAATCACCCGGATGTATTTCTGGCCAAGCAACAGGAAACGCAAAGCCGCGACGCGGCTTGAGGAGATAGATAAAGAAATATGGGCTTCTTCAATACAATTCTGGCCCCCTTCAAATGGGTTGTCTCATGGATCATGGTCCAATTCCATGATGTGCTGACGTTTCTGGGCATGGATGCCGCATCAGGTGTGACCTGGACGTTGGCCATCATCGGTTTGGTGCTGGTTATCCGTGCCGCGCTGATCCCCGTTTTTGTTAAGCAGATCAAGGCCCAACGTGGCATGCAGGCATTGCAGCCAGATATGAAGAAGCTGCAGGCCAAGTACAAGGGTAAAACTGACCAGCTGTCCAGACAGGCCATGGGTCAGGAACAGATGGCCTTGTACAAGGAACACGGGACGAACCCGTTTTCTGCCTGCCTTCCCATGTTGATCCAAATGCCTTTCTTTTTCTCCTTGTTCCAGGTGCTTTCCGGCGTTGCCAAGGCCAACGCTGCCAACGAAGGTATTGGTGCCCTGACACATCAGGAGGTGGTGCAGTTTGACGAAGCCACCATCTTCGGAGCCCGTCTTTCGGATGCATTGCTGCCATCCTTGCAGGGTGGCAACCTTACTGTTGCCATCGCGTTACTCTCCATCATCATGATTTTGGCTATGATCGCCTCTCAGTTCATTACACAGAAACAGATCATGTCCAAGAACATGTCTGAAGAAGCCATGCAGGGCCCCTTCATGAAGCAGCAGAAAATGATGCTATATGTGCTTCCATTGGTCTTTGGTATTGGTGGAGTGAACTTCCCCATTGGTGTGCTGATCTACTGGACCACGACGAACCTTTGGACAATGGGCCAGCAGTTCTTTGTGATTCGTCGCATGCCCACTCCCGGTTCTCCTGCTTACAAGGAGTACCAGAAGCGTCGTGAAGCCAAGGGCTTGCCGCTGTTGGGCGCTTCAAAGAAGAAGGTTGAAGCGGAAGAAGTGATCGAAGAGACTCCTGAGCTCAAGGGCCAGCGGAATCAGCCACAACGTAAAAACAGGAAGAGAAAATAATGCCTGATGACATGCAGCTTGCTCCTGAAGAAGAAATTGCCCCAGCTGACACCGGTGTTAGCAGGGTAGAAGAAGAAGGCGATATTGCCGCTGATTATCTTGAGGAACTGTTAGATATCGCTGATATTGACGGTGATATTGACATCGAGGTGCGTAGCGGACGAACTTATATTTCCATCGTTGCCGAAGAAGGATCAGATTCCTTGCAGAGCCTTGTTGGCCCAGACGGGGAAGTCTTGGATGCACTCCAGGAACTGACCCGGTTGAGTGTGCTCTCCTCGACTGACAGCCGGTCACGGTTGGTGTTGGATATTTCGGGCTACCGGGATCGCAGAAATGCCGAATTGACCAAGATTGCCAGTGAGGCTGCGCAACAGATCAAAGCCGGAAGCGAAGCCGTTGCCCTGGTTCCAATGGGCGCCTATGAGCGCAAGATTGTGCACGACACCATTGCTGAACTCGGTTTGGAATCCGAGTCTGAAGGCGAGGGCGCTAAGCGCCACATAGTGGTGACAGCTGCGCACTAATGCGCACTGTATTGGAAGTGGTAAAGCGGTATCGGCTGGAGCATGCGGCTCTAGCCACGTACCTGAATTTTAGAGGACACAAATAGTGGTGGAATTAACTGCACAAGAAGCCGTTGCTGCGGAGCATATTTTTGGCGACCGACTGGATGTGGTTAAGCGCTACGTTGAACACTTGGCGACGTCAGGGATTGAGCGTGGACTCGTTGGCCCACGGGAGGTTCCACGGTTGTGGAGTCGCCACGTATTAAACTGCGCCGTTGTTGCCGAGCTGATTGAAGATGGAGCCAAGGTTGCCGATGTTGGCAGCGGTGCTGGGTTGCCTGGACTTTGTTTGGCTATTGCTCGCCCCGATCTCTACCTCACCCTGATTGAGCCGTTGGAGCGGCGTGTGATCTGGCTAGAAGAGGTTGTTATGGATCTTGGCCTTTCAAATGTTGAGATCATCCGCTCTCGGGCCGAAGCCGCCATTGGTAAAGTGGAGTGCACCGTTGTGACGGCCCGCGCTGTATCGGCGCTGAAGACATTGGCTCCATTGACGATCCCGCTCTTGGGCGGCGAAGGTGAGCTTCTTGCAATAAAGGGCCGCAGTGCAGCCGACGAAATCGCAACGGCCGGCAAGACTATTAGAAATCTTGGTGGCTATGAAACTGAAATTTTAGTTGCAGGCCAGGATGTTCTAGAGGAGCCCACCACGGTAGTGCGGGTTAAGGTAAAGAGACGCTGATATCCACAGTTCTGGGGTGAAATAGGGGTGATCCCACCTGCTGTTGCTTGGAACCGATAGGCTAGAGGTTGGCAACCATAGCCATAGGAAAGTGAGTGTGTCAGCGTGACCAGTAGCGAAGCAGCTTCGCAACGGATCCCTCCGTTCATGACATTGGGATCGGCACGTTCTAATGTCATCAATCAATCTAAAATGGTTGATTCTTCGACCACTGACAACACAGTCAACGTTTCACGTGAAACCAAAAAGGCCGAGGCAAGCTCACTGGACCTTGACTTTGATGACAGCAGTCCTATTGCCAGGCAGCTCGTGAGCGAAACAAAGCGACGCGAACGACTACTAGGACGCCCCCTGCCCCGACCTGGATATACCCGGATATTGACGGTAGCAAATCAAAAAGGGGGAGTTGGGAAAACGACTACTACGGTCAACGTTGCAGCCGCACTAGCGTCGGCTGGGCTCCATGTTTTAGTAATCGACATTGATCCACAAGGCAATGCCTCGACAGCGTTGGGAATTCCGCATCATGCGGAGATTGACAGCATCTATGATGTCCTCATCAATGATGTTGCAATGTCCGAAGTTGTCGCACAATGTCCAGATATTGCGAATCTGTCATGTGCACCTGCCACCATACATTTAGCAGGGGCGGAGATAGAACTCGTCTCGCTGGTCGCCAGAGAGCAAAGACTGCGCCGGGCGATCGATGAATACGTGAAGTTCAGGGCGGAAAATGGTGAGGAACGGCTTGATTTCATATTCATTGACTGTCCGCCAAGCCTTGGGCTCCTCACTGTAAACGCTTTCTGTGCCGCCAATGAAGTTATGATTCCTATTCAATGTGAGTACTATGCGTTGGAAGGGCTCAGCCAGCTTCTGAAGAACATCAGTATGATTCAGAAGCATCTGAATTCCGAGCTAGTTGTATCAACGATTCTGTTGACCATGTATGACGGCCGCACGAATTTGGCTGCCCATGTAGCAGCAGATGTACGTGAGCACTTTCCAGAACAGGTGCTGCAGGCGATGATCCCAAGATCAGTTCGGATTTCTGAAGCTCCGAGCTATCAGCAGACCGTTATGACATATGATCCGTCGTCAACTGGCGCGCTGTCATATCTAGAGGCTGCGGCAGAACTCGCCGAGCGGTCCGCCTCATAAGCCACAGTTCAACGATAGACTTTGCAGTTAATAATGAAGTTCATGAGAGCCCCAACTACTCTGGGGTTCATTCAACGGAGGATGTCTCAATGACTGAAAAGCGCAGGGGTCTTGGCCGTGGTTTGGGCGCCCTAATCCCAAACTCTTCAGGCGATGAATCGGGATCCTCGCAGCCTGCACGCCCTGTGGACCTATTTTTCCCCGAACCCAAGTCGCGAAACACGACTCCGGTATCAAGAGGAACAACTAAAGCAGCTGTCGCACCGGTGGAGCTTGTTGAAGTGCCGGGCGCAACTTTCATGGAGTTGCCGGTTGGCGACATACATCCCAACAGGAAACAGCCTCGGACGGTCTTCAATGAAGATGATATGGCTGAGCTTGTACATTCAGTGCGTGAAATCGGTGTACTCCAACCGATTGTTGTACGGAAGTCCACTGAGCAGGGCGATCAGCCCTATGAACTTGTCATGGGTGAAAGGCGCTGGCGTGCTAGCCAGGCAGCCGGTCTAGATACTATTCCAGTCATTGTCCGTGAAACGACTGATGATAATCTGCTTCGGGATGCACTGCTTGAAAACTTGCACCGCAGCCAGCTTAACCCTTTGGAAGAAGCGGCAGCGTACCAGCAGCTACTAGAAGACTTCGGTACCACTCATGAGCAGTTGGCAGATAAAATTGGCCGTTCGCGCCCACAAGTCTCCAATACTTTACGACTGTTAAAACTACCACCAGTGGTCCAACGGAGGGTTGCAGCTGGGATCCTTTCTGCCGGACACGCCCGATCGTTGTTATCCCTGCCTGATACTGCGGCAATGGAACAATTGGCGCAAAAGATCGTGGCCGAGGGAATGTCCGTAAGAGCTACTGAGGAGGCCGTGCAGCTTTACCGCGCGCCCCTGATTGGTGATAAGCCGTCCAACCGAACGCCTAACCCCCGACATGAACGTTTAGACTTTCTGGCGAGTTCGCTTGCCGATAGATTGGATACCAACGTGAAGATCTCTCTCGGTGCGCGGAAGGGTAAAGTCAGTATTGAGTTTGCATCGGTCGAGGATCTCAACCGAATCATGGATGTTTTGAGCTCCGGCGGCCAGTAGTTTCAAAAAGCTTGGCGATAGTGGTGGTGTTTCACGTGAAACATCACCACTCTTGTTTCCTATGCAGGTCTGTAGGAACGATCCTAAGGTCAGTCCTCGGTATTTGGGATCCGCGTTGACTACCTGTGTGTGCTCGTCAGGGGGTGCATTTTCCGTAGAACGAACACTGCTTCGTCAGGGTACAGATCTTTCTATTGTGGAAGAAGAGTCAAAGAGAGACTATTGATTCTGATCGTATTCCCAGACTCGGTATAGGTGAACTTTGGCGACGTTCTTGCCCCACGTCATGTTTCACGTGAAACAAGAAGAGAACTCTACAACAAGCTGACGAATGTGTCCTGTTGCGACTATGCACAATGAAACAGACCGTCGGGCTACTGAAGGTCCGTGCCCTCCGAGAAAAAGGTGTGATAATCAGCCACCAGTTTGTATGAAGGATGGAAATAGCGTTCCATCCACTTAGCAGGCAGTTCAATCCTCCATGTGAATAGAACTAGCTTGCTACATTGGTCCAGACTACTCGCCGTAGAAATGACAAGTTTGGGCTTAGACGGTGCACTAGGTGAATGGACTCACACAACCGCTCAGCTAAGGCCCGATACGAAGAGCAGTGGCTTGGGGGCAAGGCGGGGCAGCTTTGATGGCCGTAGAGGCGCTTACGGGGCCCTATATCCCGGTCCAGAGTCGGGTAGCGGGGTAGTCGCCTCGGAGTTGCAGATAGACTGGTGTTAGATAGCGTTGTGGCGAGACAGTGGGCGTATGGACAGCGTCAATGCATGTGAGAGAGCATATGGCACGGTATATACGTCGGGGGACCTGCACGCTTTCTCCACCCAGGCTGACTCTGAAATCAGTTGACAAGTCTCGCTCGCCGTTTATCTCTGCTAACCGAACGGTTCGCAGATTACGGTAGCTCTTACGTAATCGACGGGTATCGCCGCTCTTGACTGCTCGGATAGGAGCGTAGGCGGGTAGCTTCAGTCGAGTGTTTCACGTGAAACGAACAAGGCCACTAAAGGTGTTCTTTGAGTCTCCGTTTCGCATGAAACACGAAGAACTGGCAATTCGAGAGAACGTGTTTCCGTGGCGAGCTACATAAAAAGCCACAGAGCGGAAAAATCGCGCCTATAGCTGGGGCCGCTGCCCAATCGAGTTACCGGCAACCCTCAGCGTTGGAGGTCAACTGAGAGAAGTAGCCAATAATCCAGGGGGCAGTAGGCAAGGGCAATCATACATTCTCCCGCTGTTGGCGGCGCATATGTGTGGTTCCATCGACTATGGAATGGCCTGGTCCAAGTACATCACGCGTACCGTCAAGTCGCTGAGGCGACAGGTCACAGTAGACAGGGACAGCGTTTCCGTTGAAATACCACCAATTGAGCGTTTCACTACACCCAAAATCGATCCAATCAGAGGAGTGGTGATCGTCTTGAACAGGGAAGACCCACAATCTCGGCACTCTAAAGATCACAATAGGTTTCACGTGAAACGCAGCCTGACGCGCGAAGGCGGCGGCTTCTGTTGGCTGGGGACCACCGCAATATGGTCCGTGGTGTTCTACTGTTGTAGAATTCTGTCCTGAGGCAGGCGGGAAAGATGCCAGTCGGGCGGATTCAGGCAGGCAGTAGAGGACCCCAGGAAGAGCCGACCACTACTACTGCGCACTGGAACACCTGTCCTGCAGCGTTCACGGGGAAAGCCTTGTCGACTGCAGGGTAGCTCCCATGGCAGCGTCCACCAGCTCTGCACCATTAAGCCAAGGAGCGTATGGCTAGGCCGGATTGCCCGCGGTGAACCGGCCGCAAGTTTGCTCACTGCACTAATCGAGGACACGTGTTGCACATGATCTATGTTCAGCAGCAGAATAAGCTCGCTACCAGCCAGTATTTTGTACATTCGTGCGTACAGCTGCAGGAACTGAACCACTAGCGGTTCAGACGCGCTTGGTTTATGCGCCCAAGAAAGAGAAGTATCTGTGCTGGGTGCTGGGTTGCTCGAACACGTAGAGGGAGAGAAGAGCCTGGTGCATTCGAAAGGCTGACTGGCCATATGTGAGGGCCTGGATTATTGCACCATCGTATCGATTAGCTACCGTTATCTGCGTGGTTGTGACTCCAAACGACCCGGCTCTGCAGGAGCAACGACCCCGTGGTGCCTCATGTCAGCATGGTCAACATACGAGTACCGCGTGCCTCATCTATTGTGCTCGCGAAATGGGTCAGGATGCGGGGCGCCTGGGAGTATGCCTTGGCCTCGGCGGCTGGATTGAGTCGTTGCTGGATCTCGTTGATCCGGTTCGTTAAATCGGCCAGGTCGAGGATGGCGTAGAGCCCGCCTATGTGTTGGTGTGTGGGTCAAGCGAGATCCTGTGTCCTTGATCCGCTGGGCGGGGGGTCTCGTCGCTGCGCACCGGCTCTTTCTTGCCACGGATGTTGCATTCGGTGAGTCTCTGAGTCGGCAGGAACAGGTTCTTACACACTTCCCCATGAGCCAGAGATCGTTGAATAGGCGAAGTCCAGTATCAGTGTCGTAGCAAGAATTGTACACAGAGCGACTTACGCTGGCGCAATTTTTTTGCTTAACAAATCGGTTGTCGTCGGACTGCTAGGACTTGGACCGCGCCACACGAATATTATGGGAAATTCACCAGTCAATGACGGGTTTGCTAAGGAATTCAGACCCATTATCTCTATGACAGTGTTTGATCGGAGTCTGAAATTCCTACTACATATCATCCATTGCCGCGACGCTACATTTAGCGGCTTTACTCTTGATCGCCCGGTTAGTGGTCCACCTGGTAAGTGGATCGTTGCCGTGCCCATGCCCCGCAGATGGGCATGCACGGCAGCGCTGCAACAGGACCCTGCTTTGGTGAAAGAACCAGTCCGGAGATAAGGGCTCCATGTTGGCCGGCGTGGCGCCTACAACCGATACAAGGTACTTCCTGCACGGCTGCCCGGCAACGACCAAGACTTGCTGATGGTCCTTGACCGTCTAATAGCCATGCGCAGGTGGGCTCGGCCTGCGGACCACAGTAAGGGTAGGTCGACGCGCTGGAGGGAACGCCTGAGCTCCCGACGGGCATTCGCACCAGACCATCCGCCCTCAACCATCAACCGGTCAAGTAGTTCAGTCTTAGCGTCCTTGAAGCCTGAGAATACACTCCGGCTACTCCTTCGTGATTTACGTGCGCGGAGACAACGTCAACCCGAACATCACTCCAAGACACCAAAGCACCCGAGCATGCGTGAGAGGTTTCGCGAATATTGTTCAAATTAGCCACCCACCACATTTCGCGAGCACTTTAGTTGAGCCTCGTCGATCCGTGAGTCAGCATCCCCATAAGCCAAAATAACAACCACTTATTCACCGAAACAAGAGTTGAGCGGAACACAGACGCTCGAGGAAACCTCGTGTAAATCACTCAACCTGCAGTATTGGCCAATACTGGGGAGCGCAACTTCGAGGCATAGAACTCATGACGGGCATCTTGGTACGCAGATTCTAAGAATCCCAGAGTCAACGGTTAGCCGAGCCGAGGTAACGAGCAACCCTACACTCAGGCAGACCCACGTATCCAGAAACTAGTTGCCACATACCGCTTTTGAGGGCCGTGTTTAGGTTGTGTTGTGGTGGGCGAGGTAGTGGTTGAGTGTTTGTTCGTTGAGGGTTTCTTCGTCTTCGGCGCAGGGATATGTTCCTGGTGGTGGTGTTGGTAGGGGTGTGGAGTAGGGGTTTGCTTGGTCCATGTTCTGGATGCGTGCTTCTTCGTGGTCCTCTAGGGCGTTGCGGTCTTCGGTCTCGAGGTGTTTTTTCAACCATTTCGGGTAGCTCGGTGCGTGGTCCTCGTGGGTGGCGGGTGGGTAGTACCGTCCACTCGGTGAGGTCCAGGCAATACGGCCCTGTATGTTCGTGGGTGTCCAGCCGCGAAGTTTCATCGCTTTCCGTTGGGGTGATTGATCGGTGCGGCAAGCACCATTGCGGGTCCGATCGTCCTTGAAGTGTTTCAGGAGATGATGGTGATGACAGAGAGTCTCTAAGTTATTGAAGATAGATCTGCCACCGTGAGCAAATTTCTTGATGTGGTCAATCTGGCAGTTACTTGCTCTGGCTAAACAACCCGGAAATTGGCAGTATTCATCCCTGATCGCCAGCATAGTCCGCATCGCTTTACTGATTCGGTAGCGCTGCGGGGCAGCGTCTAAGGGCTCGTTACTGACCGGGTCTACCAGAACCCGTAACAGGGACTTCGATCCCTGCGTTAGTCGCCGGGCGACTTCCATACTGATAGGACCAGCCCCTTCAAGCCACGCAGGATCCTGTGTAGCGCCCAGCAACGACAACACAGGTATCAGTAACACCGGTGTCACCTGCGGCAACGGCGGCCATACCTCCTCCATAACAACCCCACTACCCTCGCCGGCAGCGCCGCTGTGATTGCCCCGACGGTGCCCCCGATGATGGTCATCGGTAGTCTGTGATGATGAGCCAGATGGTGAGCCGGATGGTGAGCCGGATGGTGAGCCGGATGGTGGGTCTGGTGGTGGGGTAAGGGTTGGTGGTCGGGCTGTGGGGTCCCACTGTGGATCATTGCGGATATCAGGGTCTTTGAATCCTGGATCGGTGTAGTGCGGATCATCAAAGACCGGGATTAGCTGAGGATCTACCCGCCATGATCCTTCATCAGCTGTAAGGTCTTCCTGGTCCCTGTCTTCCTGGTCCCTGTGCGGTTCGGAGTCGAGGGTTGAAAACCACGACTCACCACAGCCGGATATTTGAACACAGCCGGATATTTCATCACACCCTGGTATTCCCTGATGCTCAGACATTTCAGCACTATCTTCGCTCGCATCGGGTTGCATGGGTGGGGCGGGGCTGTGGATGTGGTTTTGGGCCATGCTTTGATTCAGTAGCAGGGACGCTGCAATATCGGCACGGAGTTGGGTCAGGGTCCGGGTTTCATGGGGGCCTTGGGCGCTTTGAGCAGTGAGGGTGCATTGACTCCAGATTCCTTCCAGAGTTGGTGCTGGGCCATACAGGCTGAGCCAGGACATTCCGTCGTGGCCACGATTGACTCGTAAATACCTATCGCTCAAGGCGCGTCTGGTGCGGGCAGTGATCGTTTCAGGATAGAGACGTTCACGTTGCCGTCTGGCTTTTTCACGGAAGCTAGAGACCGTGCAGTCTTCGGCTTTGCCGAGTAAGACCTGCTCTAGAGCGTCAACCGCAGCCGCAGGGACACCGCTTTGACGGACCAAGGCTGTTTCCTGGGCAATAATGACCGCATAGTCCCAGCCTAAAGCGCCCGTACTCATGCATGAGAGAGTGCCTGGCAACTCCCGCACGAGCGTGCGCGAATGAGTCATTAACTCCCCAGCCACACCCTCAGGGATCTGTAAAACCCCGGCTACCTCAGCACGGATCCCGGACATGGACCCTTCACGCTGGAACGCATCAAAGGCAAGGATGCTCCCTTCAAGGCCGCCAGCACAAGAAAGACGCTCCATTAAAACAGCGGCAAGAGCTGCACATTGATTTTGATGCACGCGTAGGGCTTCGATAGCCGCGGTGCACTCATCCATTAACGCCCGCACACACCCTAAACGCGAAGTCGGTAACGCTCCACCCACCACAACACCATCAGCAACCCCAGCCTCAGAAGCAGTAGTCCTGAGATCACCGTTAGGACCCGGGAAGTCTGGCAGTGACACCATCGCAGCAATATCATTAGCCAGCGGCCCGATCACGGGAAGAACTAGCCCAGCAATGAAATCCGCCACACCCATTGTGGTGGAGGAAACATCCCGACCAGCCGGGAAATTCACTGAACTACCCATACCACAATTATAGTCCCAATGTTCTAGTATTACTAGACAACATGTATATTCGTCGTTTATATGTACTGACAGTTCAACGACCCTGCCCGTTCAAATCGAGATTTTCCATCAACGGGCGATGCCAACTTCTTTGTAGTTGGAAGAGGTATCCGTTTCACGTGAAACGGTCAGAAGACTGAATGGCAGATTATTTCGGTGATTACGGATTGATTTCTGCAGTTAGCCGAACTCAAATTCTGATCTTAGGATCAATCTGGGAGAAGCGGCTATAGTGCGTTAAATGTGTGTGGCCCGGACAAGGTCCGGGCCACACACATAAAAGGAACTTACTACTTGAGGAAGTCCGCGAATTCCTTTTCGAAGTACTGCTTCGGCCGAGCGCCGATAACGGTACTTTGGACTTCACCACCCTTGAACAGGTACACGGCAGGGATTGACGTAATCCCGTACTTTGCCGAGATCGCCGGGTTGGCATCTACATCAACCTTGACCACCTCAACCTTGTCTGCGTATTCGACGGAAATTTCGTCCAGGATGGGACCAAGCTTGCGGCAGGGCCCGCACCATTCTGCCCAGAAGTCCACAATGACAGGCTTCTCTGAATTCAGGACTGCATCTGTAAACGTTGCATCTGTTGCGCTTTTAGCATTGCTCATGGTGAACTACTCTCTCTTAGGAATTCTGATCGGCTAGGAAGTGCTCAACATCCAGTGCGGCCACACATCCCGAGCCGGCCGCGGTGATGGCCTGACGGTAGGTTGGGTCAACGACATCTCCAGCAGCGAAAACGCCCGGAAGGCTCGTCTTGGATGAGCGGCCCTCAACTGCGATGGTCCCTGTGGCCGCCAGATCGAGAACGCCTTTGACGAGATCGACTCGGGGATCGTTGCCGATAGCAACAAAAACTCCCGTCACAGCGAGTCCGCTCTTCTCACCGGTCACTAGGTTATTTAACCGGATGCCGCTGACCTTGGCGTCGCCATCAATGCCAACAACTTCGGAATCCCAAATAAACTTGATCTTCGGGTGGTCCAATGCTCTGTCAGCCATGATTTTGGAGGCCCGTAGTGTGTCGCGGCGGTGAACGACCGTGACTGATTCAGCGAACTTGGTCAGGAATATTGCTTCCTCCATGGCTGAGTCACCACCGCCAATGACGGCGATATCGTGGCCTTTGAAGAAAAAGCCATCACAGGTGGCGCACGAGCTTACGCCATGACCAACCAGGCGCTTCTCGCCCTCCACTCCCAGTTCACGGTACGCTGAACCGGTGGAAATGATCACTGTCCGAGCCTTGAACTCTTGGCCGTCGGCCAAGGTGACAGTCTTAACAGCACCCTCAAGCTGAACTGAAGTGACGTCGTCGTACATCACTTCGGTACCAAACTTTTCAGCCTGCTGTCCCAGATTGTCCATCAGTTCCGGGCCCATAATGCCGTCAGGGAAACCGGGAAAGTTCTCAACATCGGTGGTGTTCATGAGTTCGCCACCTGCCGTGACAGAACCGGCGATCATGAGGGGTTTGAGGTCCGCACGTGCCGTGTAAATTGCGGCGGTGTAGCCTGCGGGACCAGATCCTACGATGATGACATCACGGATGTCGCTTGCGGGGGTGGCTTGCGTGCTCACGGGTGAGTGTTCCTCTTCCTTCATTGACTGAACCGCATAATGGCGTAACAATTATGCCTTCGGTATTCACAACCGACGATTGAAGTCGGTTATTCCACCACGCACTCTGGCGGAACTAGGTCAAGCTATTTGACGCTTATTTCGGTGATTTTCAAACCATAGGGATACGTGACAAAGGGCTGGAGTTTTGGCAACTCCGTGAAACTGATGATCACATATTTGGCTTTGACCCCGGGGGCGGCCGAAAAGGTGAAGTCCGGCGCGCTAAATGAGCCGCTGCCAATCTTGGTCGCGCCGTCAAGTTCGGGCTTGCTGTTGGTCAGGATGTTGAACTGGCCCCCAGAGCCGGCAAGTTGGTTAATGGTCACTGAGCTGATGGTTGACTCTGCAGCCAGTGCCACAACCAGGTTCACACCTTCGGTCATGCCAGCGAAATTGGCATTGGAAAACTCCACAGTGGGCCAATAAGTGGCCTTATTGCCATCTATGGCATCCTTGAGGCGCGGGAAATAGGTTTCGCCGTAGTTCTGTACACCGGGAGCATACGCTGTGATATCGGTGAGACCCTGGACCACGGGTGCAACAGTTTTGGGCTGCTCGGGAGCGGCTGGCTTGCTCTCGTTCGCACTTGGCTCCGATGGCGCCGAAGAGCTGGTGTCGGCCGCCTGGTTGCTTGAATCGTTAAAGAGTGTGCCGATGTGTTGGACCGCAAAAATAAGTGCGCCAATGAGAAGCACGCCAACGATTGCCCCTGTTAACCAGCGGCCGCCAGTACGGGGAGCGTTACCGTCATCCTCTTCATCCAATAGTTCGTTCTCGTCGTAATCGTCGCCGGCGTCCCGCAACTGCGCGGGAAAAGTCCCAGGACGGCGGGTCTGCGCGAGATCTTGCTCGTGGTCTTCGTTGATGAAACCGTAGTCATCCTCGTCCCATAGCGTTACTTTATTGGGTGACTGCCGCTGCTGAGCAGCAGTGGGAGGAACGACGGCGGCGCTTGCATCAGGTGCTTGAGCCGACTGTGCTTGTGGTTGCGGAGCCTGAGCTTGTGCAGAAGCTGCTTTCCGGGTCACCTTTGGCAGCGGATGTCCTGGCGTGACAGGTGAGTTGTCCTCATAGACGTATGCGCCGCCGGCGGGTGCGGCATCGCGAGACTGTCCGAAGATCTCAGTGCCAAGAGTGTCGGTGAAGAACGGCTCCTGATAGACCTCTTCGCTTGGATCAGTGGGCACTACAAGATCAAGGAGGTCCGTGGGCGAGGTGCGCGCCGCAATGAGGTAGGTTGTCTCATCCTGAACTCCCATGTCCAGAATGGAAACCTTGGAAACCCTTACTCCGGTTGCAACTTCACGGGCGCTTTGGGTTAGATTTTGGGAATTTTCGACAGCAGACACAAGTATACTGACTGGTCGGTTCAATACCTGGTCTAGGCCATCTAAAATGACGTCGTTCTCGGCGGAAGCCAAGATACGGCCGGTCACCTTGTAGCGGCCGCCAAGGATGGAGCCCACATCAACGGGTTGTGGCACCAATTCCTCCTCATTACATGCATGGTGGCCTGTGCGTGTTGTCCGCACGAAGCCATAATTGACTGATTCTATCGGAAAACACGCCAAGTTCCATGGTTGCCGGGCTGAACGTGAGCAGCCATTTGTAAATGAGCTTATTTGGTCCGCAAGCGACTCCGCACTTTCGCAAGCAGAGGGTTCAATAGGGCATCTATTTCACGCACGCGCAGGCGTTTGAGAATCACAATGTAAATGACGGCCATGACCGTCCCCACAATAGCCAAGGTAAGCGCTGAAGCGGTTATAGAGGACCACATGAAGCCTTCATCAGAGGCACTGCCAAAGAGACGCAACATTAGTTCTCCGGCAATTCCGGATGCTAGGGCAGCGACGAGGAAGCGCATATGTGCTCGCAGAATAAGCCCACCACCATAGTTGCCAAGCTTTCGCGTCAGGAAGAAGTGGCTGACGATCGGGGCCACTACGTTGCTGAGGGTATAGCTGGCCGCCAGACCGAAAATAATCCACTCGTGCGGCAACAGACTCGCTAGTAGAGCAGTGGTCAGTCCCAGCCCAACCATGATGCATTGGATGAAGAACGGTGTGCGGGCGTCTTCCTGTGCGTAGAAGACCCTGTTGAGGATAAAATTGATGCTGTAGAACGGTGCTCCAATAGCCAGAATTGCCAGCGTAATTGCCACGAAACGACCCACAGTTTGTGAATTACCACTGAAGAGCATGCCCATAGGGCCTGAAAGCACCACCAGTGCAACACCGGCAAAAACAGTGGCCATACCCGTGGTTCTCAAGGCTCCAGCCAATGAAGTGCGCAAACCGGATAAATCCTTCCGGGCAGCCGCATGAGACATGGCTGTGAACATGACAGTGGCAATCGATAAAGCGATGATCGAGTGAGGCATGATGTACAACTCGGTGGCGCGGTTCAAAACCAAAACATCCGGTATGCTCGCGTTTCCACCGGTGCTGCCACCAAGGGGGATCGTGGCAACTCTGAGGATGATGAGGAAACTGAGGTTGCCAATGATCATGGTGCCCATGGTCCAACCAGCAACTTTAGCCGTGGCGCCCAGACCGGTGCCCCGCCAACCAAACTTTGGACGCAATTTGAGGCCGAGGCGTTGGACAGGAATGATCAGCACGGCAGATTGCACAGCGATGCCCAATGTGGCAGTTCCGGCCAGGAGCCATGTCTGCCCAATAGTCCAGTTCGCCACTGTATGCGCAGTGGAGGCGGCACTGCCAGAAACAGCAACGAACACCAGTAGCCCCGCGATAGCCACAACGTTGTTCAGCACAGGGGCCCAAGCATAAGCCTTGAAGGCATTATGGGCGTTAAGGACCTGACCCAACAGCGAAAACAGGCCGTAGAAGAAGATTTGAGGTAAGAGGAACAAGCCAAAGGTGATGGCAAGTTGCAAATTCTCTCCACTGAAAGACGTGAAAAGGCCAAAGATGGGAGCCACCAGTACTATCACGATGGCGGTGATTGCCAGCAGGCCCACAATTCCCAGGGTCAGCAGCCGCGAGATAAAGTCGGCGCCGTTGTCCGGCTGTTTGCTCGCCTTTGCGATCTGTGGAATCAGCACGGCATTGAACACGCCGCCCGCAAGAAGTAGGAAGATCAGGTTCGGGATGTAGTTGGAACCCTCAAAGATCGATCCGATGGCCGTATTGGCAATGGCTATACCGAGCACAATCGCCTTGATAAAGCCCAAAATGCGTGATGCCAGTGTGCCAATAGCCATGGTGGCGCTGGATCTGGCACTACTGGGTGCAAGTGCACCGGAAGTGGGCGCCTTGTCAGCGGCTGCAGCCGCACCTGATCCGGCTGCACTTGGACCGGCCGAACCTGGACCGGCTGCACCTGGACCGGGGACGGCCGGCGGTATTTGGCGCAGACTTGTGGTGCTGGCGATGGGATGGGTCTGTGTGGCGGGAGGTGCAGCCACACGCGGGGCTGCTGCAGGTTTCGGCGGGATGTGGACCCGTTTATCGTTAGACATTGTGTCCCATCATCTCACTGCTGTCTTGGTGGCTGCTGGCAGCGCAAATCAACAGCACCAAGAGTTTCTCTAAAAGTATTCCGGCAGCAGGTCGCGGGCCATATCTGTGATGCGGCGTTCATTGGGGAATGAGAGCTTCTTAGCCAATTCCACCAAAGGAACCCAAGCCACATCAACGGCCTCATGGTCCGGATCATTTTCAATAGTGAGGAAACCACCAGTGGCGCGCAACAGGAAATGATGGACAGTCTTGTGCACCCGGTGCCCACTGACAGTGAACCAATAGTCAATGCTGCCTAAAGTTGCGAGCACTTCCCCGGCAATCCCGGTTTCTTCCTCGATTTCACGGACCGCCGCTTCATCATGTGTTTCATCGCCTTCAGGATGGCCCTTGGGTAGGCACCACTCAAGCCGGCCGCCGCGATTGATGCGGGCGATGATCGCAACGCAGGGGACGCCGTCGTGCATCTCAACAACCACGCCGCCGGCGGAGACTTCCTCTACCGTGGGCAACTGGCTTGGCGCGGTGGGTGCTGCGGGCACAACCTGAGGACCCATTGCCGAGGGCAACGGGGTCGACTTGGGCGCGCGCGGCACTGGGTGAACCATGCTGTCCACTCTAGCTATCTTTACTCAAGGATGATGACAGGGCAGACGGGTGGTTTTGATCGGCTTCTTGAAGACAGCAATGGCGCCCCTGCGATGGCATCGGCGGGGACAAACGCGCACAGTGAAAAGTCTGGCATCCTTAAGGAACCATGGATTTAGTGCTTGATACATCAAAATTTGACCCAGTTGTTCTAGAGCTGGGCCGGCTATTCGCCGACGCCGGATTCGAACTTTCCCTTGTTGGGGGTCCTGTCCGCGACCTTTTTCTGGGTCGGACTTCCCCAGATTTGGACTTCACAACCAATGCGAAGCCGGATGAGATCCTTGCGGTTGCCAAAAAATGGGCGGATTCGCACTGGGAGATGGGCCGGGACTTTGGCACCATCGGATTCCGTAAACGCAACCGGAACAAGGAGGTGCTGCTCATAGAGATCACCACCTACCGTGCCGAGGCCTACGACCCTGATTCTCGCAAGCCCGTTGTTGCCTTTGGTACCTCACTGGTGGAGGACCTGAAACGTCGCGACTTTAGCGTTAACGCCATGGCACTACGGTTGCCGGACATGGAGCTGGTTGACCCTTTTGGCGGCGCCAATGACCTTGCTGGTGGTTTGCTGCGCACTCCCGGTGCTGCGGTGGACTCCTTTTCCGACGACCCGTTGCGCATGATGCGTGCTGCCCGTTTCGCTTCGCAGCTGGGTTTTGCTTTGCACCCGGAGGTCCTGACGGCGATGCAGGGAATGGCCGAGCGAATCAGTATTATTTCCGCTGAACGAGTTCGTGATGAGTTGGTGAAACTGATTTGCGGGGCCCAGCCCCGGGCGGGCATCGACATCCTGGTTGAGACGGGACTGGCGGATTTGGTGCTGCCTGAAATTCCCGCACTGAAGCTTGAAACCGATGAGCATCACCGCCACAAGGACGTTTACCAGCACTCACTACAGGTACTGGAACAGGCAGCATCTCTAGAAAGCGGCCCCGACGGCCCCGTTCCCGGACCCGATTTTGTGTTGCGGTTTGCGGCATTGATGCACGACGTCGGCAAGCCCAAGACCCGCCGTTTTGAACCCGGCGGCGGGGTCAGCTTCAGACATCATGACCTGGCTGGCGCCAAGCTGACCGGAAAGCGCATGAAAGCCCTGCGTTTTGATAATGACTCCATCAAGGCAGTGTCGCGCCTGGTTGAGCTGCATATGCGTTTTTACGGGTACGGTGAGGCCGGTTGGAGTGATTCCGCTGTGCGTCGGTACGTAACGGATGCTGGACCCCTGCTCGAAAGACTGCACAGGCTGACGCGTTCTGATGTCACTACTCGCAATCAACGCAAGGCTGAGCGGCTCGCCTTTGCCTACGACGACCTTGAAGCTCGCATTGCCGTGTTGGCCGAGCAGGAGGAACTTGATTCCATCCGCCCGGATCTTGATGGCAGTGCCATCATGGCGTTATTGGACATCAAACCGGGTCGTGTGGTTGGCCGGGCCTACAGCTTCCTCCTTGAACAGCGCATGGAGTACGGGCCCTTGGGAGCTGAGAAGGCTGGCGAAGAATTGCGGAAATGGTGGGCCGATCAGCCCGAATCGCACCCCGAAGAAACTAACAACGCCGTTGAAGACTAATCAGTAATTCCTGGCACCACAGTCGATTGGAACCAAAACACCATGAGTAAGAATTCAGTAGAAAATATCTTGGTACCCGCTGCCCCCATCCCTGGCGGCCCCAAACTGTGGCTGTTGCGCCACGGTGAGACCGAATGGTCCCGTAGTGGGCAGTACACAGGCCTGACGGATATGCCATTGACGGCAGTAGGGGAGGACCAGGCCCGATCCGCTCAGGGAGCCCTTTCCGGCATCGATTTTGATCTTGTTCTCACCTCACCACTGCAGCGAGCTCACCTGACAGCGACCCTGGCTGGGTTCCCCGAAGCAGCAGTTGAACCAAACGCCGTCGAATGGGACTACGGCGACTATGAAGGCGTTAACAGTGCCCTGGTTCGCGCGGAGAACCCCGGGTACCTGATTTGGAACGACGGCGTGCCAAACGGTGAGTCGTTGGCTCAGGTGGCCGAACGCGCTGACCAAATTGTTCAACGGGCTCGCGCTGTTCAGCGTGAAGACGGAGCGCCTGCCAATGTTCTGTTAGTAGCCCATGGACACTTCTTGCGGATCCTGGCGGCCCGCTGGTTGGGCTTGCCAGGTGGGCAAGGCCGGCACTTTGTTCTGGGTACTGCCAAAGTCTGCACACTTGGTTGGGACAAAATGACCCCTGCCGTTGAACAGTGGGGCCTATAGCTTCCGTTGGGAGCGGAACCTAAGGGCGCGTTTCATGCCTGCCCCTGAAGTAAACAAGGAGGGCAGCTGCGACCCGGTAGGCTCATATTTATGCAGGAATCACAGGGTCCACGAACATCAGCCAAGCATGAGATTGTGGTGCCCTCACGCAGCGATACTCTGTTGCGGAATATGACCGAAGTTGTTGGTGGACCGTTGGGAAGACGGACAGCACCAGGGGTTACAAAGCCCGGATTCTTCACGGTTGAGCGGGTCCTGATCGTGATGGCAGCTGTGGCTGCCGTCATAGCTGTCATAACGAAATCCCATTGTCGCACCACCGGTTGGACCACGCCGGATCAGTATTCCACCGTGTGTTGGTCCATGTTCCCCAACTCTTTTACTGAGCACAGACTGGGGACCCTGTTTCCTTTTTTCGCCCCGGGACCCCCCTTTGAACAGCCCATGCTGGCTGGTTGGATCGCCGGCGCAACTGCTTGGCTGACCGGTCCGGCGGGCGAAGGAGTCGGACCGCAGCTCGCCTTTTTTGACCTGAATGCAGCATTGATTGCAATGGTCTGGATCATTACCGTCATTATTGTGGCGCGTACTGCTCGGCGCCGCATGTGGGATGCGGCCATTGTCGCCGCCAGCCCCGTCCTAATGCTCACCGCCTATGTCAGCTGGGACTTCTGGGCTGCTGCTTTGGTGAGTTTGGCGATCTACTTTTTTGCCCGGCGCAGGACGCTATGGGCGGGTGCCATCCTGGGAGTTGGTGCCATGGCCGCACCCTACCCAATTATTGTTTTAGTGGCCTTCGTGGCCCTGGGTATCCGGGCTCGACGCGTGAGCGAGATGCTTGAAATGGTTGGCGCAACAGCAGTCACCTGGCTGTTATTGCTGGCCCCGGTCATGGCTATCAACCCGCCAGGTTTTCCTGAGTATCTGAAGAAGCGGTTGGCAAGTGAACCGTCAGAGTCCTCAATTTATGGCGGCTGGAACCTCGTTGCTGAGCGCATGGGCTGGCAAGGAATGGACATTGGCACGAGCAACGCACTAGCGGTGGTCCTGCTGGCCATTGTGGTCTTGGGTGTGGCTGCGTTGGCTCTGTATGCCCCGCGCCGTCCTCGCGTTGCCCAACTAATTTTTGTCGCTGTCGCAGGATTCATGGTGGTGAATAAGGGCACAGAACCGTGGCACGCAATCTGGTTGTTGCCACTGCTTGCATTAGCTCTACCAAGATGGCGACCCATACTGCTGTGGCAGGCGGCCATCATTGGACACTTTATTGCTCTCATGCTGTTCCGCAGCAAGGTTTTAGGTGACATCAGTAGCCAGCACGCTATTGATTCTCCGTATTTCATGCTGGCTTCAATGGCAGCGGGTGCGGCAACCTGTGCACTTATTGCCCTGACAATTCGGGACATGTATGTTCTCGGCAATGATGTTGTGCGTCGAGGGGGCGTCGATGATCCGCAGGGTGGGGTTTTGCTGGGCCCGCCCAATGACCCCGTGGTGTCTCTTCGGGATCAAATTCAGGATCAAATTCAGGACACGGGGAACGTTGAGCATGGCTGACGTTGCAGTGGTGGGCTCCGGGCCCAATGGGCTGGCCGCAGCGGTCACGATGGCACGGGCCGGATTGTCGGTTGAGCTTTTTGAGGCAGCTGATTCCCTGGGGGGCGGGATAAGAACTGCCGAGCTCACATTACCTGGTTTTCAGCACGACGTATGCGCTGCAGTGCATCCTATGGCGTTGGCTTCGCCATTCTTCCAAGCGTTTGAACTGAACCGCCGGATTGAACTGTTGGTACCCGATATTTCCTATGGGCATCCTCTCGGGAACGGACGGGCTGGCATTGCGTATCGCAGCCTGGACCGTACTGTTGAAAGCTTGGGTGCTGATGGCCGCGCGTGGCGGAACCTGATGGAACCATTGCTGAACAAGCTTGAGGGTGTAGTTGATTTCACTCAGGGCTCCCTCATCCGATTCCCTAGGGATCCACTAACCGTCCTGAGATTTGGCCTACGCGTTTTGTTACAAGGCACGCCTGCGTGGAACCTGGGATTCAAAGAAGACGTTGCGCCAGCCATGCTCACAGGTGTGGGGGCACATGCAATTGGGCGCTTACCCTCCTTGGCAACCTCGGGGGCCGGATTGCTTTTAGGGGTGTTGGCACACGCACAAGGGTGGCCGGTTCCACGCGGGGGCTCACGAGCCATAGCGCAGGCCATGACCGATGACCTCCTGGCCCATGGTGGCCGGATCCATCTCTCTGAGCACATTGACAGTGTGGCGGAATTGAAAGCGGCTACTGGGGCGCGGGCCGTCATTTGCGATACAACGCCGAGGGCCCTGGCACACATGGCACATAACGAATTACCGGAACGATATATACGTCAACTAGAATCTTTCAAATACGGTCCGGGCGTATGCAAAGTTGATTTTGCCTTATCCGGCCCCGTGCCCTGGACTTCCACCGATCTGCGTGGGGCACCCACCCTGCATTTGGGCGGCTCGCGAGAATCCATAGCGCACGCTGAAAACCAAGTCCTTGCCGGTCGCCACCCGGAGAGTCCTTATGTTCTCGCCGTCCAACCCGGAGTCCTTGACGCGAGCAGGGCCCCTGCGGGCCACCATACTTTTTGGGCGTACACACACGTGCCGTCGGGCTCAACGCGTGACTGCACGGAAACCATAATCCAGACCGTTGAAAAGGATGCTCCGGGATTTCGAGATCTCATTCTGGCCACTGCTACGAGAACCGCTCATGATATGGACGCTTACAACGCAAACTATGTGGGCGGTGACATTAGCTCAGGGGCCGTCACACTGAGTCAGCTACTCAAACGTCCCGTGATTTCGCCAGACCCCTGGAGAACACCGGCGCCTGGACTCTATTTGGGGTCCGCCGCCACCCCGCCAGGACCAGCTGTCCACGGCATGGGGGGCTGGTTGGCGGCCAGATCGGCGTTGGCGAACACCTTCGGTCTGGTAACCCCAGATCTGGGTTTTAAGTCTTAAGAAAAATAGCCCGCAGTCAGCGAACAAAGACTAGTCTCTGGCGCCTTACTGCGGGCTATCTGGCACGGCGCAAGAGCTAGTTGCGACGCTCCAGCGTACCCAAGGTGACCCCTGTAGCGTCTTTGACAGTGAGAACGTCGCCGTCAAGCGTTGCGCCGGCTGCCTTGGACAACCACGTGTCAATCCCCTGACACGCCATCATGGTGCTACCCATCTGCGGGAAAGTTAACTCCCCATCAACCATCAGCCACTGGCCTGTCAGACGGTTGCAGCCATCGCTTCCTGACAGGAACCCGGCCTTGTTGTCATCTTGTTCCTGTCCCAGAGCCAATTCAAGGTACGGCAACTTGTCGGTATTGTAGCCATCGCCCCACGTGCCGACTGGTCCTGTTGCGGCACCGCAGGAGGAGATGGTCAAAGCAAGGAGGAGGCTGCCGGCAAGGGCTGCAAAGCGTTTCATTATGAGGGTGGCTCCGATCGCGCTGGTGTATTGGGGCGTTTCCCTTATGTTATTGCATGGCCGAGCATTCGCTGCCCTCGGCCCCAGACGCTAGACGGCACCGACGCTTGCCTCGGAGGGTACAGGAGCGGTGAGAACGCCGTCGCGCATGGTGGCGACAGCATCGGTGAGCGGCACAAACTCGGTGTCATGGGTGACCATGACAGTTGCAATGTTGAACTCGTCACTAACTTTGCGCAGCAACCTGACTATCGAATCGCTGCGGTCGTGATCTAGCGCAGCGGTTGGTTCATCCACCAGGAGAATTTTAGGCTGGGCCATCAACGCCCGGGCAATGTTGACTCGCTGACGCTGCCCGCCTGAGAGCTGGTGTGGGCGTTTGCGGCCGCAACCGGCCAGACCCACCATGTCCAAAAGCTGCGCTGCCCGCACACCTGCATCTTTGAGCGACTTCCCGCGCAGGTGGTCGGTGATGATGAGCTGTTCGGCGGCAGTCAGTGAGGCGAGGAGGTTAGGCTGCTGAAAGATGATGCCCACCTTGTCTCGACGCAGCGCGGCCAGCTCCTTCTCGGACAATCCGCTGGTGTCGACGCCGTCGATCATCACAAGCCCGGAAGTGGGCTTGATCAGGGTCGCGGCCACAGCCAACAGGCTTGACTTTCCCGAACCAGAGGTGCCCACCAGAGAAATGAACTGGCCTGGATTCACTGAGAGGTTTACGGCATCCAAAGCCGTCATAACACCCTCGCCATCGGGGTATTGCAGTGTCACATTGATCAGATTCAGTGCAGTCATGAGAAGTTCCTTAATGTTTGTCAGCGGAGCGGAAACAGGAGGCGGGCTTAGTTGCCGCCAAGGGCGATCATGGCGTCTACGCGGGTCACCTTACGCACAGCAAGGGCCGAACCGCCCAGACCAAGCGCCACAATCCCGAGTGCAGGCAGCAGAGTAGTCGCCGGAGTGAGCAGGAATGGGGCCACCTGCGAGGCAAAGATTCCACCCACAACGCCGATGAGCCCACCAACTCCGGCACCTGCCAGCAGGACCAGAGCTGCCTGCGTCAAAGCATCACGCAGGAGGTAACCACCCGAAGCGCCCATCGCCTTGAGAACTGCGATGTCCCGGGTGCGTTGGACAGTCCAAACGGTGAGGAAAGCAACAATGACAAGGGCTGAAATTCCGTACAAAAATGCCTGCATCATCAGCAGGGAGCCGTTCTCACTTTTATAGCCGCCCAAACCTTGGAACGATCCACTGCGTGTGGCGCTGACGGTGCCAGCCGTCGCGTTGACGCTGTTAGTGTCAACGGTGGCTCCCGGTGCGAAGCTCACAGCGAGAACTGTTGCAAGCTGGTCCGGGTCGCTAAGATGAGCCACCTTTTTCCAGGTGGAAAGGGTTGTCCAAACAACTGAACTATGCGAGTACCACTGGTCGGGCACAATGTTGCCAATGCTCATTTGCGTTCCGGCGATAGTGACGGCATCGCCTGTGGCGAGTGAGAGTTCCTTGGCGACGCTTTCGCCAATGACAACGGTTGAATCACTGATGTCCGACGGCGCGATCCCCGCTTGTCTGCCTTGCTCGCCAACCCCAAACACTGCGACGTTGGCAATTCCCTTACTGTCTCCGGCACCCTGAAAGCGGCTTTGGCTGATACCCAAAGGCACGGCTGATTGCACGCCGGGCTGCGCAGACCAGAGATCGGATTGTTTGGCCGTCACCTGACTTTCGGTGAAGGAAACCTTTGCTTCGTTCTTGGCAGGGGCGCCAAAAACTATCTGGCTCACTTTGGTGCCTGAGCTGCCTGAGCTTGAGGAGTTGCCTGAGCCGGTGCCCAGCTGCGCAATTGCGGAGGTGGATTGGTTGCCGAGCCCTGCTGTCAGGCCCGATAGCAGGACGAGCAGGAGGCTGATGAGGGCAACAACGGCGCCCATCAGGGCGAACCGTCCCTTGGCAAAGCGGATATCTCGGATCGCGAGGAACATAGGAAGCTTCTTTCATGTGCCGGAAGAACTGGTTGTCTTTCGGGTGGATATGTCAGTAATTCAACTTTCCCGCGGAAGAGCTGCTGTTCCATCGCGGGGTTGGTTGATCCGCCTCCTATGAAAAGTTGGAGGGCCCACTCAACCATTTGGTTGATTCCTCTGCTTGAATCCAACGCCTATGCTGGTGACATGTCTGCCATGGATGCCCCACCCGTCACCAGTGGCACGATCCTTCGCTTTCTGCGTGTCACGTTGCACGTTGGCTTTGCGGTGCTGCTGAGCGTGGGCGTCGTCCGACTCCTGATGGATCAAACTCACAGGCACGGGCGCTACTGGTTCCTGGCACTGTCGGTCCTTCTTGCGTTAACGTATTTACTCGGGACTGTGGCTGAAAAGCGTTTTTCGGCGGGGTTAACGCGCCGCAATCCGAGACGTTTCGCGGTGCTCTGGCTCGCTTTGATCACGCTCATGTGGGCCATACTTATGCTCGGCTCGGTAGAGTTCTCCTGGCTTGTCTTCCCGATGTTTTTCCTTCATTTGCATCTCTTGCCGCGCTGGGTGTCCCTAACTACGGTGGTTCTCATGACCGGTGGAGTCATTGTTGCGCAGTGGCTCTCAACGGGATCCACTTTCCCTCCCCTGCCAGTGATAGTGGGGCCGGCCTTTGGTGCCGCTTTCGCAGTGGTCACTTCCAAGGCCTACCAATTGCTGTACCGGGAAGGGGAATACCAGCGTCAAGCGGCGGATGAGCTCCGGCGCACCCGCGCCCAGCTGGCCGCCACCCAGCACGAGTCCGGTGTTCTGGCTGAGCGTGCGCGATTGGCACGGGAAATCCATGACACTTTAGCCCAGGGTTTTTCCTCCATTATTTTGGTCTCGCGTGCAGCCTTGCGCAGCCTGGATTCCGGTGATTTGGAATCCACCGGCGAGAGTTTGTCCATGGTTCAGGCCACGGCCGCGGAGAACTTGGCGGAGGCTAGGAGCTTTGTGCGTAACCTTTCTTCCCCGGCCCTTGCTGAGAGCTCTCTTGCAGAGAGCCTGTCCCGGCTCTGCATTAAAACGCAGGGCGAGTCCACTGCACGTGGGGGCTCGTTGCGGTGCAGTTTCCGGTTGGATGGTGAGCCGATGGAGCTACCGCAGCCCTACAAAGTGACCCTGTTGCGTGCCGCTCAGGCGAGTCTCGCCAACGTCTGGATGCACGCTAAAGCCAAGTCCGCCGTCGTAAGTTTGGCGTTTCTGGGCAGCGAAGTGACCCTTGACGTGTACGACGACGGACTTGGCTTCAACCCGGAAGAGCTCGCCGACATTGTGGCCGGGCGTACGGATGGGAGTGGCTTTGGGTTGCGTTCCCTGCGTGAACGAGTGGTGGCGCAGCAGGGGACGTTGGCAATCGAGTCAGCCCCGGGAGAGGGCACAGTGGTGGCTATCCGGTTGCCGCTGAATGGGGGCCGGCTGGTTCCCGAAGCAGCACAGGGGGAGATTCAATGAATGAGATCCGGATTTTATTGGTAGATGACCACCCTGTGGTGCGGGCGGGTTTGCGGGCCATGCTGACCGAATTTGAGGGATTCATTGTGGTGGCTGAAGCGCCCGAAGGTGGTGCCGCCATCAAGGAGGTGCAGCGCCTGCAAACCTTGGGTGAACCTGTTGACGTGGTGCTCATGGACCTGCAAATGGGAAGCGGGATGGACGGGGTGAGTGCAACGAAGGCCATCAAGGAGTTATCCGGCGCACCGCCTGTGCTGATTCTAACTACCTATGACACTGATGCGGATATTTTGGCAGCCGTTGAGGCCGGGGCTAGCGGCTACATGCTCAAGGATGCCCCGCCCGAACAGATTCGTGGTGCGGTGCAATCGGCTGCTGCCGGGCAAACTGCCCTGGCACCGGAGGTTGCCGCCAGGCTGATGAGCCGGATCCGCAATCCCGCTCCGGTACTGTCTGCACGCGAAGTGGAACTTGTTGAACTGCTGGCCACGGGGATGGGCAACAAAGCTATCGCCAAGGCGCTGTTCATTTCTGAAGCGACAGTAAAGACCCATCTTGTGCACATTTACGACAAATTGGGTGTTGACAACCGGACGGCAGCCATTGCGGCCGCGGTTTCGCGGCGTATCATCCGCAGTGCCGGGTAAGAGTTGCCTGCCTGAGTGAACTTTCTATGAGAACTCCTTTAGATTCCTTGAAAGCGGCGTAGGCTCGTCAGTACCGTGTGCAAAGGGGCAGGAGGACTCGCCGGTGGCTATTTCGCAACATAGGTCGCGACAGCTTCACTTGAGCATGTCCATTATTTGTACGCTGTTGGCTTCCGGCGGCTTCGTGGCGGCCGGCTATGTTGGCACGTCCTCCGCGGATGCTGCTGCAGCTGTGTTCAGCCAAGAAAGCGGCCAGAGCGCCCAGGCCTCTCCGTATGTGGCCACGCTGGCCGGATTTTATTCCAACGGCACCCAACAATCCGATGTAACAGTTTCTTTTGCCGACGCAATTATTAGGGCGAGAAAGCCTACCGTCAAACCGATTTTCGATTTGACCGATCCTACCGCCAACACGGGCCACCTTGTGCAGGGGGTCAATGCTCTGCGTGAGCGAACTCCCGAAATCTCCGCCGAGCTGATCTCTCAAGTGCGGAAAGACATTTTGACCGCGGCATACCAAGGTCTGGGACATCGCTACGTTTGGGGAGGGACCAGCTTCGACAACGGATGGGATTGTTCAGGGTTTGTGCAATGGGCCTATGGACAAGCCGGAGTGAGTCTGCCACGCACGGAACAGTGGCTACCCATGGTCGCGACCAACAACCCCCAGCCCGGCGATATTGTGGTGCAAAACCCTGACGGTCCCAACCACTGGTCTCACATTGGCATCTACGTGGGAAATGGCAGGATGATCAGTGCGCTGAACCCGTCCGTAGGAACTTTTATGCACAGCCCGGCAGATGTCAGCAGCTCTTCGAGCTACTTCACCATGCCGGCATTCGCCACAGCTGATGAAAAGGCGAAGTCTGACGCAGCGAAAATCAAGGCTGCGTCGGCCACACCTCCGCCGGCCACGCCTCAGCCGGCCACAACGGCGGCGGCCGCACCTCCGGCGGCCACACCTCCGCCGTCGGACAAGTCCACGCCCAATCCGGCAGTCAGCACGGCGCCAAGCACTAGCCCTTCAGCCATACCCGGCACGAAGCCGGCTCCAACAGCATCGGAGACCCCAAAGCAACCAGGAACAACACCTGCCACAACCCCAGCTTCGGCGCCTGCACCCTCAGCACCCAGTAGTTCGTCAGGTAGTTCGTCAGCTTCTGAATCATCGGGATCTTCAGCTGGCACCATTCTTTTGCGCTAGTGCCGCCGCTGGAAAGAAGTGCCCGCATTGTGCCAACAGTTCCAGTACCTTCGACTTGCGCGGGCTGGGCGCATTAATGGGGTCGCCTTGGACGCGAATGGAAAGCAGCACCGATCATTTCCGGATCAATGAGTGTGGAACCGTTTCGGATCGGTTCGCTAGCATCGGTGAAGTCCTCAAAATGGGCAGCTCCAAGTCCATGTAAAACCCGGACAGGACACAGAACAAATCGGTACCGATCGTCTGCCATGTTCTAAGACGCAGTATCAACTTGGATCTGAGTGCTTTGAGACCGGTCCATCTGGGGCTTCTCGCAGGGTGCTCCAGAGCGATGGCGTCGGTGGGAACAAGGAGATGGGAGGATTGAGGTGTGGGACATATTGACGTTGCAAACATTGACTATTTTCTCTCCGACGGACGGCAGCTGCTGAACGGGGTGAACTTCCGCGTCTCCGACGGCACCAAAACGGCGTTGATCGGGCCCAACGGAACGGGTAAAACCACGCTGTTACGTATCATCTGCCAAGACATTAAAGCTGATGAGGGAGCTGTGTCGCGTTCTGGAACCATGGGCGTAATGCGTCAGTTCGTGGGCCAGGTCCGCGATGAGAGCACTGTGCGAGATCTTCTACTGTCCGTGGCAGCGAGCAATATCGCCGCAGCCGGTAAAGCCGTAGATGACGCAGAGCTGGCCATGGTGGAGCGCGATGACGAACCCAGGCAAATGGCGTATGCCCAAGCTATCGCTGACTGGGGTGATGCTGGTGGCTACGAAATGGAGACCACCTGGGATGAAGTCACCATGGCGGCAATGGGCATGGATTTCTACACTGCACAGTTCCGTAAAGCTTCCTCACTCAGTGGCGGCGAGCAAAAGCGTCTTGTTCTAGAGGCTTTATTTGCCGGACCTGACGAAGTATTGCTTCTTGATGAGCCTGATAACTACCTCGACGTACCGGGGAAACGCTGGCTTGAGACAAAAATGGGCTCATCGGAGAAGTCAGTTCTGTTCGTCAGTCACGATCGCGAACTTTTGGCCAATGCCGCAGACCGTATTGTCACCCTTGAACCCGGCATCAACGGGGCTTCCAGTTGGACGCACGGAGGCGGCTTCGAGTCCTACATCAAGGCACGCGAGGATCGCAATGCCCGCTTTGAAGAATTGCGCAAACGCTGGGACGAAGAGCACGTCAAACTCAAAGAACTTGTCAACATGTACAAGAATAAGGCTGCGTTCCGCTCTGACATGGCAAACAGGTACCAAGCCGCTCAGTCGCGCCTTGCACAGTTTCTGGAGCAGGGGCCGCCGGAAGCGTTGCCCATTGAACAAAACGTAAAAATGCGTCTCAAGGGTGGCCGGACAGCCAAGCGAGCTGTTATTGCCACCAAGTTGGAGCTGACCGGGCTCATGAAACCTTTCAGTACCGAAGTGTGGTTTGGCGACCGTGTCGGCGTTCTGGGCTCTAATGGATCGGGAAAATCTCACTTTCTGCGTCTTCTAGCCGCCGGTGGCTCAGACCCGGACAAGGAACATGAGCCAGTGTCCGACGTCGAAATCGCCCATGTGCCCCACGAAGGATCTGTGAAACTTGGTGCCCGTATCCGCCCGGGTTTCTTTGCTCAGACGCACGCGCGGCCTGACCTTCTCACCCGGACTTTGCTTGATATTTTGCACCGCGGCGATGAGCATCGTTCCGGTTTGGGCCGCGAAGCTGCTGCCGGGGCATTGGACCGTTATGGTCTGGCGGCAAGCTCGGAGCAGAAATATGATTCGCTATCGGGGGGACAGCAGGCCCGGTTTCAAATTTTGCTGTTGGAGCTCTCCGGTGCAACATTGTTGCTACTGGATGAACCAACCGACAACTTGGACCTACACTCGGCCGAGGCTTTGGAGAAGGCCATAGACTCTTTTGAAGGGACCGTTCTCGCTGTCACGCACGACCGCTGGTTTGCTCGCTCCTTTGACAGGTTCCTTGTTTTTGGTTCCGACGGGAAAGTCTACGAATCCGACGAACCCGTATGGGATGAGAAGCGCGTCGATCGAGCCCGCTAGACCCTGACCCACCCCCGATCACTGCGACCGGGGAAAAATCCATGGCGTTAGAGTTGGTTCAAAACGCCTTATAAAACACTTGTGTAAAGAGTAAATCCATCATGAATCAGCGTGCGGTCCGTGCCGCGGCCATTGCCACCTTCTCAATCTTTGCCATTAACGGTTTTGTGTTTGCCAGCTGGGCCGCAAGAATCCCTGCCGTGACAAGGGTTTTGGAATTATCCGCAGGAGACATGGGCCTGCTGCTGCTAACAATTGCTGCCGGATCTGTCATTGCACTGCCGTTGGCAGGAACAGTCGTAGGCCGGTTAGGTACGGCAAATACCATCCGTGTTGGTGGGTTCACAGCTGCTTTTGGTGGTCTGATCGTTGCTGTTGCGCTAGCTCAGCACTCCGTTGGATTCACGGCTGCCGGACTGTTCTTTTTTGGTATAGGTATTGGCTTGTGGGATGTAGCCCAGAACATTGAAGGTGCGGATGTTGAACGGCTGTTGCGTCGCACAGTCATGCCTCAGTTTCATGCAGGATTTAGCGGCGGTGCGCTTGTGGGCGCTCTTGTTGGTGCGGGCTTGTCAGCGCTGAACGTCAGCATGTCCTTGCACCTGCTGGTCATTGTTGTGGGTGTCTGTGTTGCCATGGTTTTTGTGCCGAAATCCTTCCTTCCGGAGACGCATGCCAGCGGTAGTAAACGTACGCAAGCCACCACGGCTCTGAAGGGCCGCAGTGCTTGGCGCGAAAAACGTACGCTGCTGGTAGGTCTTGTAGTGCTCGGTGCAGCGCTGACAGAAGGGGCTGCCAATGACTGGATAGCGAAGGCAAGCGTGGATGGCCTCGGCACCACTGAAGCCGGTGGAGCCATCATGCTTGCCGTATTCGTGGCTTCCATGACCTTGTTCAGGTTCTTTGGCGGAAAGTTTGTTGACAAGTTTGGCCGGGTGAGTGTTTTGTACGGCAGTCTGGGCTCGGCACTGGCCGGACTCGTTTTGTTCGTTGTTGCTCCGAATATGCTGCTGGCCGGCGCCGGCGCTGTCCTCTGGGGTGCCGGAGCTGCCATGGGCTTCCCCATGGGCATGTCAGCGGCTGCTGATGATCCGGCCCGCGCGGCCGCTCGCGTCTCCGTTGTGTCAACCATCGGATATGTGGCATTCCTTGCCGGGCCGCCCTTGCTTGGCTTCCTGGGCGACCGCGTCACCATCCGCTGGGCACTGCTGGCGATTGCCGTTGCCATTGTGGCCTCTATCCTGACCGCCCCGGCCGCCAAGCCGCTGCCCGCTAGCGAGCATCAGGGTGCGTTGCCTTCCTAGCCGGAAGTTCCCAGCGTGAAGTTCCCAGCGTGAAGTTCTTCGTCGGATGCGCGACGCCGGTAGCTCGCCTGGGGAATGCTCGCTCAGTTGCGGTGAGCGAACGTTTGCCTATAATCGACGTTTACTGAAGGAGCGTTGGATTAAACCCAACGTTAAGTGAGCGAGCGTCGGGGAGGCGGGGCGTCAAACATTGGCGTGTGCCCCTAACGCAACCACCGCCATCATCCATTGTGACTACCTTGAACGCACCCTGAATCATCCCTGAGGTAGAAGAAATTGACTGATTGAATGCGTACGGTGGTTATAGATTCGTAAACCGGGCCACAACGCCCCCAGTAAAACCATCCGAAGGGGTGTCCACATGATTGAGGCAGTCAACCTGGCTAAGCAGTACGGAGCCAAGACCGCCGTTGGCGGTGTCACGTTCACCGTGAAACCGGGAATGGTCACGGGCTTCCTGGGCCCCAACGGTGCTGGTAAATCAACCACTATGCGTATGGTTGTTGGGCTGGATAAGCCCAGTGCCGGAACCGTGACTGTCAACGGCAAGCCATACGTTGCGCACCGCGATCCGATGCACCAAGTGGGTGCCCTGCTGGATGCTAAGGCGGTGCACACCTCCCGCAGCGCCTATAACCACCTGCTGGCCATGGCGGCAACACACAACATTCCCACCAAGCGTGTCAATGAGGTTATTGACATGACCGGCCTGACCTCGGTCGCCAAAAAGAAAGCAGGCGGATTCTCCCTAGGTATGGGACAGCGGCTTGGTATAGCCTCCGCATTGCTGGGCGATCCGCAGACGCTGATCCTTGACGAACCGGTCAATGGTCTGGACCCCGAAGGCGTGCTGTGGGTGCGCAATTTGGCCAAACACCTGGCTGGACAAGGCAAAACAGTATTCCTGTCCTCACATTTGATGAGCGAAATGGCGCAAACAGCTGATCACCTCATCGTGATTGGCCGGGGACGGATCATTGCTGATGCACCCATTGCCGATATTTTGTCCGGTACTCAGCAGGCTAAAGTGCTGGTCCGCACCTCGGAGGTCACCCGACTGAGCCAACTGTTGACAAGCAACGGTGTACAAGTCGAGTGCAATGAGAATGAGACCCTGGAAATTTCGGGGCTGGACTCCCGCCAGATTGCAACCATTGCCATGGATAACCGCGTGCTGGTGTATGAACTAACCACCATGACTTCCTCCCTGGAGGAAGCATACTTTGACCTCACCAAGGACTCGGTGGAGTACCACTCACAAGAACTTACTGATAATTCGCTTGGCAACGGCTCCGGCTCTGCCACTGAGCCGGTTCCGGCCGCTGTGAAGGGACTCTAAAAATGAGCACAACAACAATTACCGCACCCCACCGCTCAGTGGGCGGCTCATTGACCTTTGCCGGTGTGCTGCGCAGCGAATGGATAAAGTTCCGTTCGCTATTGTCGACCCGACTGCTGCTTCTCTTCACCTTTGTTGCAGTGGTTGGAGTAGGTACATTGGTAGCTTGGCTCCAGGCATGGACCTTGGAAGGGGTCATGAAGAGCGGGATGGGCATGGGCATACCGGGCGCTCCCACGGAACCCATGACCTTGGAACAGGCACAGCAGGCGATTGGCTTTACCGGCGCCGCGATACCAAATGGAGGGTTGCAAATTGGTGTCCTGATTCTTGGTTCCCTCTCCGTGCTGTTGATGTCCTCGGAGTTTGGCACAGGTATGATCCGCTCCACCGTCACGGCAGTGCCGAAACGGCTGCCGGCGTTCTTTGCCAAGGCCATGGTCTTGATTGTGATCTCCTACGTCTTGACTCTGTTGGCTGCGCTTGTAACTACATTGGTGGCCATGCCCATCTTTGGTGCCTACGGCGTTGAACTGTCCTTTGGTACAGAAGGCGTCATCTATGCAATTCTCATGGGTGGGCTCTACGTAGCCGGCGTAGCACTGATGGGTCTGTCTTTGGGCACCCTGCTTCGGAGCTCGGCAGGAGGCATCATTGTTTTGGTTGTCCTGATCTTCCTTTTGGAGATTGGGACAAGCTTGCTGGGCCTGGTACCTGGTGAGTTCTTCAAATACGTCAACCAGTACGTGCCCAGCGTTGCTGGCGGACGGATGTTGGAGATCACTGACAAGGAAGCTTTCATCACGCCACTATCTGGTGGCCTGATTTTCCTAGCCTGGATTGCCTTGCTGATGGTGCCGGCCATCATTTCCTTCAAGACTCGTGACGTCTAAGATCTGCTGAAGGTTTCCACTGACTACGGTTGGGGACCTAAGCTCACACTTATGCGCACATATGACCAGGCGGGGGACGCGGAACGAACGGCCGTGACCCCCGCCGATTCACCTTCCGCTGAGCGGCGGGCCGCAGAATTTACGGACCGCCGCCGTGGCGTCATTAGAAGTTACTTTCACGCCCACCCTCGCATCATGGATGTGGTGGTGGTTTTGTGTTATTTGGCCGCTGGTTCCGGGGTGGTCCGGAGTGGTGATTACGAAACAAATTTAGTCGCGCACTTTAGCATCGTGCTGGCCTGTACCGCCGTGTTGATGTTCCGGCGGGACAAGCCCCTAACAGTGTTGGCGATCCTGCTAGTTTTTGAGATTATCAATATCGCGGTGATACCAAATGCCAGCAATATTGGTGTGAGCCTCTGGTTCGCCCTTTATGCTCTTGCCGTGAAGTACCGGCCATTGTTGAGTTTCTCTGCGGCAGTGGGTGTGGCTATTCCGCTGAGTTTGTACACACTTTTCATCTATCAATTTCCCAGCGAATATCTTGTTGTTGATGGCCCCACCGCAAGTCAGACCACCATTATCTCAACCATTATGATGTTGCTGGCCAACATCATCGCCACCGGGATTGGCTCCACGGTACGTAGCGGGCGCCAACATGACGCTGAACTGCGCCAATGGGCCATCCGCAACGCCCAGCTTGCTTCAGTGGCTGAACGCAACCGAATCGCACGGGAAATGCACGACGTTGTGGCTCATTCGCTCACCGTCATGGTGGCCCTGTCCGATGGGGCCGCCGTGGTGGTCAAGCGCGATCCAACAAAGGCGGGCGAAGTGCTGGGGCAGTTGTCACAGACCGGCCGCACGGCACTGGCTGATATGCGCCGCGTGTTGGGAGTCTTACGTGAAGATGCTGGTGAAAGCCGCTCGCCACAGCCGCTCCACACTGACATGGGTGCCCTGATTGAGGGATTCCGGCAGGCCGGTCTGCCCATCACCGTCATCCAAACAGGCCCACCCGTCCCAGAAGACCCCGCGCTTGCATTGACCGTCTACCGAATCGTCCAGGAATCACTAACGAACGTGCTGCGTTACGGGACGGCTGTCTCACGGGTGCGGGTCTGCATTGAAAATAAGCTAATTCATGGGCAATTGTTGGTTCAGGTCTACGATGACGGACGCGGCACTGTAGATACCTCGATTGGTACGGGCCGTGGCATTGTAGGAATGCGGGAACGTGCAGGAATTTTTGCCGGAACTGTCGACGCCGGACCGGCCCCGCACGGCGGCTGGAGTGTTAACGCCGTGCTGCATCCCGCAGAGGGTTCGGAATGAAGGAGCAAGCAATGAATGAGACAGCGGTTGAGGGCAGCGCCGAGCGGGCAGAAGTCATTAAGGTCCTGTTGGTGGATGACCAGCCGCTGCTGCGTATGGGATTTCGGCTGATCCTGGAGGGCGAAGGCGATCTCCAAGTAGTGGGTGAAGCCTCCAATGGGCTAGAGGCTCTAACTGCCGTGAGCAAGCTGGAGCCAGACGTTGTGCTGATGGATGTTCGCATGCCACTCATGGATGGTATTGAAGCCACGGAAAAGATCAGCGCATCCCCTTCACAAGCACGGATCATCATCCTGACCACCTTCGACCTGGATGAATATGCCTTTGCTGGTTTACAGGCCGGTGCTAGTGCGTTCCTGCTCAAGGACGTTGCGCCGGCGGAATTGGTACAAGCTGTTCGATTAGTAGCCAGCGGAGATGCAGTGGTGGCGCCACGGGTGACTCAGCGGCTTTTAGAGAATTTTGTGCGTGGCAGCCGGGCCCGCGCGGCAACACATCCTGACCCGCTTCTTGAAGAACTCACCCCGCGAGAACTTGATGTGGCGCAGTGCATTGCCCAAGGGCTTTCCAATGCCGAGATTGCCCACAAACTTTTCCTCTCCGAAGCCACGGTTAAGACACACGTGCGGAGAATTCTCACCAAACTTCATTTGCGGGACAGGGTTCAGGTAGTGGTTTACGCCTACGAAACCGGCATGGTCATCCCCAGTAATTCAGATTACTAACGCTGCTAAGGCTCGATGGGAGGGTGCCACGCCCACTGAGTGTTCATGATTGAATCAAGGTATGACTTCCGTTGCACACATCCTGGACCTGCGAGACTTCATCGAAGCGTCGCCATCGAGTTTTCATGCAGCCTGCGAGGCAGGGCGGCGGCTGAAAGCTGCCGGGTTCAGTCAACTCGAAGAAGACGCGGCATGGCCCGTGCATGGTAAGTGTTTTGTCATCCGGGACGGGGCAATTATTGCGTGGATAGTACCTGAAACGGCGAACCAGACCACGGGCTTTAACATTTTGGGCTCCCACACGGATTCACCATCTTTCAAGCTCAAACCGAAACCCACCACTGGCCGTTTCGGTTGGCTCCAGGCAGGTGTGGAGGTTTACGGTGGTCCGCTGATCAATTCGTGGCTGGATCGCGAACTGCAATTCGCGGGACGTCTAGTTGACTTAGCTGGCAAGGAAACACTTGTCGCCACGGGGCCGCTCCTGCGCTTCCCGCAACTGGCCATCCATCTTGACCGTGGTGTCAATGATGGGTTGAAGCTGGAAAAGCAACAGCATATGAACCCTGTTTGGGGCCAAGGTGACCCGGCGCAAGAAGATCTGCTCAAGCTCCTGGCAGACCGTGCCGGCGTGGACGTTAAGAGCATTGGCGGCTACGACATTGTGGTGGCGGATACCCAACCTGGTCAGATGTTTGGGGCCAACAATGAATTTTTCGCCGCCGGCCGCATGGACAATCTCACATCAGTGCACGCTAGCCTGCTGGCGCTCATCGCTGTGGCAGAAGCCGGTGAATCAGCAAAAGACGGTGGCAAGCCAATGATTCCGGTCCTTGCAGCCTTCGACCACGAGGAAATTGGTTCAGGCTCCCGCTCAGGCGCCTGCGGGCCTATTTTGGAAGATGTCTTGACCCGGGTCTCGGATGGACTGGGCGCGACTGAAAGTGAACGCCGTCGAGCCTTCGCCAACTCGTTGTGCATCTCAGCGGACGCCGGACATGCCGTCCACCCGAACTACTCGGAGCGGCACGACCCGGTGAACCTTCCAGTGCTCAACGGGGGTCCGTTGCTAAAGATCAACGCTAATCAGCGCTACGCCACCGACGGTGTGGGAGCGGCGCTGTGGGCAACGCTCTGCGCCATTGCGGGTGCTCCGTATCAAGAGTTTGTTTCTAACAACAATGTCCCGTGTGGGTCCACGATCGGTCCATTGACAGCCACGCGTTTGGGGATCCGAACCTTGGATGTAGGAACGCCGCTGCTTTCAATGCACTCTGCCCGGGAGCTGTGCGGCACGGCTGATCCTTACTACTTGGCGCAGATTACCCAGGCGTTCTTTGGCGGGGCACTTTCCTAGCAGTGTGGCAGCTGCCCTAAGTCGGCCGGCCCAAACTAGGCGACGAGGCTAACCACCAAGTTAATGGTTGTGGCCAGAATCCCGGTACCAAAAACAAAGGCAAGCAGGCTGTGGCGCAACACCGCTGAGCGCATGGTGCGTGTGGTGATGTTGGTATCCGAGACTTGGTAGGTCATGCCCACGCTAAAGGCCATGTAAGCAATATCCGTATACTGTGGCGGCGCGTCCTGGTTGAACTGAATTCCACCGGGCTCCCCGCCATAGTAAATTTCGGTGTAGCGCAGTGTAAACAGCGTGTGGACCATGAGCCAGGACATGGCTGTGGTGCTCAGGGCCAGTAGGGCAAGCAGGAATTTTCCCGTTCCTGCTGCGTCTTTGCTGCCCACCATCACCAGTACCACTGCAGCCAGTGAGCCCAATGCGGCCAGCAAAATCAGCAGATCCGAGATTTGCCGGCCAGGGTCTTCCTCCACAGCGTGAGTAGCGGTGCGTTCGGCATCCATGGGAATGATGGTGAACCACACCGAAGCGTTGTAAATCAGTGCCGCAACGGCCCAGCCAACTGCTGGAGCATAAAACCAGGCGCCAAGAACGCCCGCCAGCGTGGCCGCTAATGCCCCGCACACGAGCATGCCCAAAATGCGCAGGCGTCTGTGTCTTGCCCGAGCCGAAGGTGCATGCAACATGTACGTGATCATGCCACAAAGCCTCACTCTGTGGCAGCAGCAGAGTTGCACAGACCTATGAACGCCCCCAGCTCGGCCATGCCGGAAGGTTTGCTGGGCATGAAATTGCTCAGCTGCGGTGACCGAATGATGACGGCGCGCCACTGACCACGCGAAACGGCCACATTAATACGGTTCCGATTCAACAAAAACTCCATGCCGCGTGGTGCTGCCGTGGGGTCTGCACATGCCATGCTCACAATGACCACGGCGGCTTCCTGGCCTTGAAATTTATCCACTGTACCAACCCGCACTCCTGTTAATCCGGCGTCCTCCAAAGCCCCGCGCACCACGTGAACTTGGGCGTTGTAGGCAGCCACCACCAAGATGTCTTCCTGTGCGAGCGGACGGGGCGTTTTGCCGGCGTCGGAGGTCCATAAGAGAGAAATATGGGCCTTGGCCTGGGCAACCACCTCAGCGGCTTCCTCGGGGGAAGACTGCACATTGTCCCTCTCGCTGCCACGTGCTTGGGAGACGAAGACGGTTTCTACCCCTGGGGCTTTCCCTGCCAAATAGCGCAGTTCAGCGGCTGGGGCGGACTTAAGCATGCCTTCGTAACTTAGCTCCGAGACGGCCGCACACAGGGTGGGGTGCATGCGCCACGAGTCAGCCAGAAAGTAGCCCATATCCGCCGGCAAGGTGGCATGCGAGGCAGAAAGCCAGCCCAGTGCCGACTCGTCCACAGGTGCCGGGTGCGAACCCTGTGTCACCTGCGGCAGCTGTTGTGGATCACCCAGCAGCAACAACCGTTGGGCGCATTGTGCCACCGCCAGGGTGTTGGCCAGGGAGTACTGCCCAGCCTCGTCAATGACCAGCAGATCAAGTGCACCAGCAGGAATACCTGCCCCGGTCATGGTCCATGCCGTGCCGCCAATCAGCGCGCCCCCTTCATCGCTTAAGAGTTTGCCGAACTGTTTTTCATCGGTGATGTGCCACGGGACCTCGTGAGGAGTTGGAAGCTTCTTGCCCACCCGCTGGGGATCAACACCGGCTTTTTCAATGGCTGCGCGGAGCATGTTTTCCACCACGGCGTGTGATTGGCCAACCACCCCCACTTTCCAACCTTTTGCCACGAGGTTTGCGATGACGTGAGAACCAACATGCGTCTTACCGGTTCCGGGCGGTCCCTGGACGGCCACATAGGAATGATCCAAATCAAGCACGGCCAAGGTGATGGCGCTGATGTAGTCATACTGTTGGTGGTTGTGCCCATCCCTGTGCTCATCCCCGTGCCCATCCCCCGGCTCATCCCCGCGCCCGTGCACGACGGCGGATGGCAGGGTCCCCCCGCTGGCCAGCCTTGGCGGTGACTTGCGCAGAATCTCAATGCCTGGATGCTTGGGCAGGTGGGGCAGCGTGCTGCCCACTAAGTTCGCAAGGTCCGCCAAAGCTGCCCGGATGCTGGCCGTGGGAACGGGCTTGTTCGGTGTTAGCGCCATGGGCAGCTGGTTGTAGGAGGAGACCTTAGTGGTTGATTTTTCCTGCACCAACAAAGTGGTCAACTCCGGAGTTGCTGGATCCGATGTATCCTCCACAATGGTGATGTTGAAAAGCCCGCCCCGAGCGGTGGGGTCTTGGAGCTCCTCTCCCATCCCGTCCGGAAGAGGGGAGTCAAACATGCCAAACCAGGATGTCCCTGAACGGAAATCCGAGCCTTCGGTGGCCGTTCCCGTCAGTTTGAGCGTGCGGACCTCGGTCCTGGCGCGCGGTGTTGGCTTCTCCCAGTCCTCAAGCACCTGGGCGTCCTGCACCAAGAAGATGTTCCGTTCCTGGGCCCAGTCATCACTGGACTTCTCCAGCCGGTCGAAGTGGCCCCACCAAAACTGCTTGTCTTCACGGCGATGGTAGCTGGCAGCGGCAGCCACCATGGCGATGGCATTTTCATCAGCAGTTTGTTCATGACCCTTCTCTTGGGCCAGATTCTCAATAAAGGCATGCAGCGTCAGCTCAGCCGCAGTGTACTCGTGGATACTTTCCTTGATCTCAGGAACGGCCAGCTTGCCGCTACCCTCCGACCACGCTGGTACTGCGAGCCCGGCTCCTATTGCCAATAACCAGTCACGCAGGCGCAGAGTGGAAAGACAGTCATACTCGTTGTAATCGGAGATGGAGGCAAGAATCTGCCCGGCTTCCTTCGCCCTGGCAGTATTACCTGCCAATCCGTCGTCGCGCGCTGCACAGTAACTTGCGTACGCAACCACGGATGCTCCGGCGTCTGTCACCTCACCGCTGCGAGCAGCCGGCATATAAAATGGCTCAAGTTTTTTAATGGAATACGAAGACTCGGAGATCCGCACCGATTGGCGGACCGTGTCCAGCAGGTCCACGAGTAGGCCCGCACGCAGCCACTCATCCACAATGTCCTCACCCACACCGTGGAAAACTGAAAGGTTCCGCAGCGTCGACTTTTCATAGGGTGCGTAATGATAAACATGCATGTCTGGGTGGGCTGCACGGCGGGTCTGCACGTAGTCAAGGAATGCCATGAATGCTATGCGTTCCTCTGTGCGGGAATGCGCCCAAAACGGGACAAATTTTTCTTTGGTACCGGCCGGAGATGCTGGGTCAGGGGCCTCGATGGAGCCAAATAGGTACTCGATACCCCACTTCTCGGTGACCGGATCCTGCCACAGCGGATCACCTTCAAAGTCAAAGAAAATATCCCCACTGCTGGGTTGGGGAAGTTTGCTGACGCTGTCTTTGAGTACTTTGTAGCTGACCTTGTGTGTGTGATTTCCTTTCCCTGCAAGAGCTGACCCATCTGCAGGTTCCAGGCCAAGCTGCATCCTGGCCTGATCACGCAGACGTGCCAGCGCCCCCGGTGCGTGGGCCATGGCTGCGAGGGCATCAATGGTGGTGATGCCCGCAGCCATGAGTTTGCGGCGTTGGGAGCTGCTCATTCCGTTCACCAGCAGAAGATCGTGGTGATCTTGTACCTGTTGAGCGCAATAATCGCACCTGCCGCAGTGAGAGATTCCGTCCTGGCGCCAGGCAACCGGTTGCGGCTGGGCCCGGTGTGCAGCCGTCAAGGCAAGGAAACGATCCCGGCGTTCTCGGAATACCGGCAGCAGGTCAGGCATGGGGTGGTTGCTGTGTTTTCTATTGCCCAGCACCAAGCTAGCTTGGCGGGCCACGGGAATTTGGTATTTTTGTAGTTGATCCCCGTAGGCGGCAAGTTGCAGGAGGGCGCTAGTTTTTGCATGCCGTGCCAGCTTGGTATCCCAGACGGCGTAGGAACCGTCAGCCTCCTTGATCAAGAAGTCGGCGAAGCCCACCAGTGACCCATCAAAAAAGGTTGCCTGAAAGACCACATCAGCGCCTGCGCGCAAGGCCTCTAAGGTTTCATCCCGCTTGGCCACCAAACTGGTCCACGTCATCTCTCCACGCGCAATGGACTTCACCCCCTTGCCCGTAGCGGGTTGCCATGGACCGTGTTTGTCGATCAGCTCAGCAAGGATCTTGTGTTCAAAGGCATCACCAAGTGTGGCTGCACGCTCAAGCATGGCGTCCTTGGCGAAATCAGGCTTGCCTGCCCGTCCCAGCTTCTCATCCAAAATCCGCAAGGTCCTGTATTGGCATCCACTGGCTGTGACTAGATCCGAGGCGGAGTAGATCAGCAGTGATTCAGCCTTGGCAGAGGCGGAAACGTTCGGGGGGTCAAGTAAAAACATGTCAGGGCCTTCCACGCCGGTTCAGTGCAGCACCTTGAATCTAGCAAGAGCTGCGGAACTTCTGAGAACGTGGCGGCCAGCATGCGCACAGTGACATAGGGCAAGATGGAACTACCACGTACCCAGGAGGCTTTATGAGCAAGTTCCGTTACGAAACCGCTATCCCTTACCCGCGCCCCGACGTCTTTGAATGGTTCACTCGCCCCGGCGCACTGGTTCGGCTCACGCCGTCGTTCTTTGGCAGCACTTTGGCGGAGCCCAGCGACGGTATTAACGTTGGCTCCAGAGCGGCTCTCGGAGTAGGTGCCCCGGGCAATATCGGGATGTGGTTAGGAACCGCCGCCGGGTCTGTGCGCGGACTGTTGCCCGCCTCCCTTGCCGGAAAGAAGTGGACACGACCCGAGCTTCGATGGGACGCGTTGCATACCGAACTGACGCCGGGAACCAGTTTCACGGATGTTATGGACAAGGGACCGTTGGCTGCGTGGACGCATAAACACTCATTTGTTGATGGTGCGCAGCCAGGTACCACCGTGATGGTGGATGAAGTGGATTACGAGCTGCCCGCCGTGGCCCGCAATGCTTGGGCGCAGAAAAAGATGGATGCCGAGCTCACGGCCATGTTTGCTTTCCGGGAGCGCACGCTACTAGCTGATCTGGCTTTTCATGCGAACTATTCCTCGGCTCCGCTAACCATTGCCGTGTCAGGGGCGTCGGGGTTGATTGGCCGTCAGGTCTGTGCCTTGCTAGGTGGAGGTGGGCACACGGTGGTGAAGCTTGTCAGGGGTGCGCCGAAATCCTCCGATGAGATTTTCTGGGATCCCGATGCAGGAGTGCTTGATTCGGCTGGCCTGGCCCGGGCACAGGTAGTGATTCATCTGGCCGGTCACCCCATAGGGGGCCGATTCACCGATGAAGTTAAGGATGCTATTTACCAAAGTCGGGTCCGTGGCACCACGCTGGTGGCGCAGACTTTGGCGGATATAGCGTCCGACGGCGTGGAGCGCACCTTAGTTTGCGGATCCGCGGTGGGATACTACGGCTCCGATCCACATGCTGGTGTCGCGTCCGCGCAGGATGGAACGCCGAGACCACTGGTAGAAAGCGACCCGGCCGGTACCGATTTCCTTGCCCGAGTTTGCCGAGACTGGGAAGCCTCCTGCGCCCCGGCGGTAAAGGCAGGTGTGCGGGTGGCGAATGTGCGCACCGGCCTTGTGCTCTCCGCTGCAGGAGGGGTTTTGCAACGGCTGCTGCCCTTGTACCTGGCCGGGGCGGGCGGGCCCGTGGGTGGCGAGCAGTGGCAGAGCTGGGTGGGAATTGATGACATCGCCGGGATCTTCGTCCACGCGGCGCTGACTCCGCAGCTCAGCGGGCCGCTCAATGGTGTGGCGCCGCAACCGGTAACTGCGCGAGAGTTTGCGCATACCTTAGGTGCGGTGTTGCACCGGCCCTCGAAGTTGAAGGTGCCCGCACTGGCGCCGCGGCTGTTACTGGGGGATCAGGGCGCTAACGAACTGGCGCTCGCCAGCCAACGTGTATCCGCAGCTAAGATCCAAGAAAGTGGTTACACATTCAGGCACAACGACCTTGAATCCGCGCTGCGTCACATCCTTGGGAAGTAGATTCCACACCCGGGGGTAGTTATTACGTTTCGCACCACGTCTGCCGGGTGCAAAAAGTAATAGCTACCCCCGAGCTGCCGACCTTCGGAAGCCGGGCGAGACGCTAGCCTAGGATATCCACGGAGGCGGGCTCCGGCGTCGAACGTAATGCACGCAAACCAAACACAACCATGGGTAGCAGCACTACGAGTGCGGCCATATTGACCCAAAAGAAGCCGCCCAGGGCCAGGATAGGGCCTGCGATGGCTGCCATTCCGGCGGCACCAAAGTTCATCATCATGTCATTGGCGCCCTGCAGCGGCACGCGGAGCTCGTGTGGGGCAGATTGGTTCAGTAGGGATGAGCCACCGATCAGGCATGCCGACCAGCCCAGCCCCAACATGGTGAGCGCCAGGGACATCATGAAAGGGTCGCTGCGCTCGGAAAAAATGGCGCCAACGGTGATGGCTGCCAAGAAAATACCGCAACCGAGCAGCACGACTGGCACGGCGCCCACCTTATCCACCAGGACGCCAAAAACCGGGCTCGCGGCGTACATGCCCAGGATGTGCAGGCTGATCACGATTCCGATGATCTCCAACGAATGGCCGTGGGCGTTCATGGCCACCGGGGTCATCACCATGACACCAACCATGATGGCGTGCCCGCCAGTGACCGCCACCAACGCTGCCAGTGCGCGCGGGTTGTGGCTGGCCAGACGCAGCGCCCGCCATGCCCCGTGCGCCTTGGCGGGCTTAACTTCACTGGCCGGACCCACAGGACTGGCCAACTTGGCGGATGGCAGCTGACTAGCTTCCTGCGCCGGACGGGGTGCAAGAAAGAACACGGAAATCACTAGAGCAGCAGTGATAAATGCTACGAAGGAGAACACGAATGGCCCCGACAAAGGAACTAAACCAAGGGAAATGCCGAACAAACGGCCGGGCTCGGAGAGGTTGGGACCGGCCACGGATCCCACCGTAGTAGCCCAAATGACGATCGCCATTGCACGTCCGGCTTTTTCCGGAGGTGCTCCATCCACAGCCGCATAACGAGCCTGCAAGCCAGCTGCCGTAGCGGATCCGAAAAACAGCATGCCGGCGGCCATGAGCCAGAACTGGCCAAGACTTGCGGCCAGTAGGACCAGTGCCGCGCCTACAGCACCGAGCGCAAAGCCTGTGCTCAGAGCCCAACGTCGCCCGGAGCGCACAGCCAGATTGGCCAACGGTACGGCAACCAGCCCCGCGCCCAAAGCCGACGCCGTTTGTACAAAGCCTGATGCCGCCGTCGTGCCTGCCAGTTGAGCCGCCAGGATCCCTCCCACGGCGACACCGGAGGCAACACCAACCCCGGAGAGCAACTGACCGATGACCAGAACGGTCTGGTTACGGCGTTGGAAGGTGGTGCTCATGCGTTTATCCTAGCGGGTGGTGTTGGGGAGATCTTGTATCTACAGTAGCGTTCTACGTCAGTGCCATGGCCGCGGCCTGGGTCACTGCCTCTGACAACTGCGTCAGAGCTGCTGACTTGATTTTCCAACGTTGCCAGAACAACGGAATGCTTGAAATATAGCCAGGACGTAATTCTATTAGTTCCCCGGCGTCAAGATCGAGGCGGCAATGCGACTCGGGTATCAGGCCCCATCCCAGCCCGCGTTTGACGGCTTCCCCAAACTGAAGGGTATCCGGAATGAAGTGCTGGGTGCCAAGGAGCGGGGAGCCCGTCATGGCGGTAAAAAAGTTGCTTTGAAGGGTGTCATTGCGGTCAAACTGCATGGCTGGAGCTGCTGCGAAATGCTGTGTCGAGAATCCTTGCGGAAACCATTGGTTCATGAATGCCGCCGAGGCAACCGCGCGGTATGTCATCGCACCCAGAGGCAGCACCGAACAGCCCTGGACGGGATCAGCCGTGGCGGTTACGGCTGCCATCACCTCACCCGAGCGCAGAAGATCCACGGAATGTTGCTCGTCAGCTCGGATAACTTCACAGCTCAGGGTGCCATCCGGGACTAACGTTGCAAGCGCGTCCATGAACCATGTGGCCAATGAATCAGCATTCACCACAACTGCAATCGAGGCCCGGTCGGTGCTCTGCAAACCCAACTCAACACTGGCGTCAGCTTCGAGTTGACGCAGCTGACGCGCAAGACGGTGCACAACTGTCCCTGCCGATGTGGCGGTAATGGGAGTGGTTCGCTGCAACAATATTTGCCCGGCAGTTTGCTCCATCGCTTTGATGCGTTGCGAAATGGCTGAGGCACTCACATGCAACTGCTGCGCTGCAGCCTCGAACGTGCCGCGTTCCAGAACGGCAAGAAGGGTGTGTAGTTGTTCGGTTTGGAAGGCGACCATTAGATTTCCTTAGGTATCAATAGAATAATTAGCTGTACCACCTGATGTAAGGCTAGTAGTTTCAATGCTTGTGATGTCATTAAACATTTTTGGAACAATAGCTACCGGCTTTGGGGCAGGACTTGCCCTCATCATCGCCATCGGAGCGCAAAACGTATTTGTCCTGCGCCAAGGTATCCGCCAGGAACACGTTGGTCTCGTTGTTTTGTTCTGCATGCTCAGCGATATTGTGCTGATTGCTGGCGGCATATATGGGATCGGGACGCTCATCACGGCGGTGCCGGCAGTGGTAGTGGTGATCAGGCTGGGAGGGGCCGTATTCCTACTTTTTTATGGCGTTTTAGCGGCCAAACGCGCCAGCCGACCCTCCACGCTGACAGCAGATAGCGGGCACGGCCGACTGAGTAGGAAGGCGGTGCTGCTCACGCTGACGGCACTGACCTGGCTGAACCCTCACGTGTACCTGGACACCGTGTTATTGCTGGGAACATTGGCCAACCAGCATGGCGACCTGCGCTGGTGGTTCGGGGCAGGTGCGGCCTTAGGCAGCGTCATCTGGTTCAGCGCGTTGGGCTACAGCGCTAAGCTGCTGCGACCCGTCTTTGCCAAGCCCGGGGCATGGCGGGTACTTGATGGGTTAGTTGCCGTCGTGATGCTCTTCCTAGGCGTGAAGTTGGCACTGGGGGCTTAGTCGGCATGAACTAAATAAAGTTCATCTCCACTTGCAGGAATGCTTCAGCTGAGATGATGGCGCCCACAAAGGCTTCTTCTTCAGTGGGAGACTTCTGTGGTGTGCGGGTGAACCACTCATGGGTGGTCATATGAACTTTGAGCACTCCACCGCCCGCCGGGGCGTAGAACAACCCAAAGCGTTGAACTGGCCACTCCGCAGAAGTCTCAATCCCAACCAACAGCGCCGCGTTCAGTGCCGGGTTAAACCACTGGGCGATTGGTCTACGCCTGTCCTCGAAAAACAGCCCTGCACAGTAGCGGGCGGCCGCTACCTCACCCATTTCCAGGCACAGCCGCTCACGCCACAACGGCAAAATGACCGTGTCATGGCGCTGCCACACGGCTGGGACCAGAGGCTTGTCGCTGCGAGAGCTCACATATCAATTTTAGCTAATCCACCGGTAGTTGCCAGCTGCGCAGTATTCCTCTTTTACTTTCGGGCCGGCCGCCCGTTATTCACAGCCCACGCCGTCGCCGTCGCGATCGAACTTAGCCTGAAAACCCGGCTGGCCAATATGGATTGGCGCCGCTCCTGCTGCTCTGACCGCTGAACAGTTCTGGTAGTAAGGTTCTGGCGCCGAGACAGGAGGGGCCGGAGCGGGGACCGGGGGCGCTGCTGGCGGAGCCACCTGAACGGGGGCTTCAATAGGAGCCACAATAGCTGCCTCCACGGGGATCACCGGGACCACCGGAGCTGGCTCGGCGGCCGCGGGTTCAACCGGGGCGGCAGTCTGGTTGGTTGGCGCTGAAATATCAACGCAACCCTCCAGAACCCGCGCCATGGCATCATGCTCAGCCTGAGTCACCCATAAAGTGTAGGTCGCCTTGACCGAGATCTGCCTGGCTACGTAATCACATCTAAAACTCTTATTGGGCGGCAACCAAGTGGCCGCGTCACCGGCGCCCTTCTTCTGGTTGCTTGGACCATCAACGGCCAACAAGTTCAAAGGATCGTTGGCAAAGGCTGTACGTTGGGCAACCGTGAGCTGCTGGGCACCCTTCTGCCACGCATCATTCAGGGCAACAACATGATCTATCTGAACAGCACTGCTTGTCGCTGACCCCCGGATGAAATCGATGGTCTTGGCCGTGTATGGATCGGCTAGAACCCCCGTGAGGACCAGGCAGTCGCGTGTGCCTGGCTTGAACGTTTTGGCACTCAAGTCCCTATTCAAGATGTCGTTGCGAGTATCGCAACCATTCCTATCCACATCAGCCCACGCCTGCCCAAATTCACTGCGGCTGTAACCGGTCTTTGGAGCCCGCCCCTTGATCGGCAGGGTTTTGAGCACTTCCAAGGCCTTGGTGGCAAACGGTGGCTGCACGTGTGAGGCCAGATCAGCATCACCTGCGTCGATGACGCCGTCACTGTCTAGCGGAGTTGCATCATTGGCCGAAGAGGAAGGCTGGGGTGTTTCAATCGCCAAAGCGCTTACCGTTGGAGTGCTCGACGCCGGAACCACCTGGGGTGCCGCAGCGCCCCCACATGCTGTTGTTAAGAAAAGGACGGAGGCTAGTGCCGAGCCCACAATGAAATCGGTGGCGCCCAGCGTGCGGGTAGGACGGGATTTAGACAAGACGCAGTGCCCCCAGGCTCAAAGTGATCAGTACGACTTGAGCATACCGGTAGGGGTAAAGAAACTATGACACTAGCTCTAGGAAGGCCGCTCCTGATGTCCCTGACACTTCGTGGCCCTGGCAGCTCCTGACCCTCACCGCTACCGCGTTACATCCACCACGTACCGCACCTCCGCGCCCCGCCCTCACCCCCGCGCTTTGCGCCCGCCCCGCACATCCACCCCGCTGAGATTGGAGATAAACACCAACCGGAGGTTGGTGTTTATCTCCAATCTCAGCGTCGGGGAAGGGGGTTATCTCCAACCTCAACGGGGTGGGGAGGGGAGTTCAGCCAGGATGCTGCGCAGGATTTCTTCCCCAGCCATAACGCCGCGCACGGAGGTGAGACGAAGGTGGGTGGCGGAGTAGCCGGCGTCGTGCAATTCACCGTGGAGGGGACGGTAGGCGAGATCGGCGTGCTCCAACATGCCTTGATCCAGCAGAGAATCTCCGGCTGCGATGACAGTGCCGGCACCGGTGCGGCGGGCAACCTCTGCCAGCGCGTCCGTCTTGTTAATAGGCAGCGGTACACAATAAAGTTTCCGGCCCTGAACCGAAACGCTCCAGCCAGCGTCGGCGCACAACGCCATCAGTTCTACCAAGAAGGAATCGGGCATAGCCTCGCGGTCAATGATGGCGTAGACAAAGAGGTCTTCGGCGCGGCGCACACGCAGGATCCACGACGCAAAATCGGGTTTGGATAGATAAGCGTCAATTGTTTCTACGGGCGCGCAGCCAGCCGCCATCCGTGCCGAAAGCTGTTCATGCCAAAGCGCATCAGGGATGCCCCGGTGCAAGAGCACCCCGCCATTGGAGGTAATGGCATAGTTGGGCACGGCACCGGGCAACTGCACACGTTCATACTGGGCCTGTGTGCGGGTGGTGACCGGAACAAACGTGGCGGCAGCTTTCACACTGAGCAGGAGTTCCTTGGCAGCGCAGGTCATGAAGGACAATGGGGCGCCCTCATACACTTCGGCAACAACCAGGGCCGGAGCATCCTTGTCAGCCCCCGTTAGCCACAGCGCATTTTTGGAGTAGATGAGAGTTCTGTCGAGGTCGCAGGCCACCAGCGTTGAGGTGCTCATGCGTTATGCACTGCCTTGCCATCCGCGCCCACAGCGCTTTTATCGAACTGCGGATGGATCAAACCAACGCAACTATAGGGCAGATCCGGCACTTCCTCCACCGGGGTGCCGCGTTGGGCGGCCAGGAGCAGAACGTGGGCAATATCGCCCTTGGCGCCCGGATTGACCAGCACCCGCCATGGCACCCGGCGCAGCAGCACCCGCGTGGTTTCGCCAACGCCGGGCTTGACGAGATTGACGTTATTGATTCCGTACTTTGTGCTGATTTGCTCCACGGCATCCCAGCCAATCCAGCTCGGCGCCGGGTCAGCAGCGCGGTGGGACGCGAGCTGGCGCTCGACCTCCGGCCCCACCCGATCAAAGTGGGAACAGATGGCAGTGATGAAGTCATTTGACACATCATTGGGGGCAAGCTCTGAGTAGAACTTTGCCCCGTGAAAGTCCTGCGGGCCAATGTGTTCCACGTTGAATACGGTGCGCGAGACCAGCCCGGACACCGTGGAGTTCAGACAGGCTGAGGGAATCAGATAGTCCTCCCGGGTGCCAAACATTGATACGCAATGCCCGGGATCGGCAAGCACGGCCAGATCGTCCGGGAAACGGATACCGGTTTCAGCGGCAAAGTCATCGAGGGCCGCTGTTAGCTCGCGTGAAATGGCGCCCTTGCCCGTCCAGCCGTCCACAAAAAGGATCCGTTCCGGATCAAAATGTGCTGCCAGGTAATGCAAGGCAGTCTTATCCAGACCAACTCCGCGAACAATGCTCATGGTGAAATGCGCCAGGTCCACACCGTGAGTTTGCAAAGCCCAGCGGCGCATCAAAATGCCGATCGGGGTGCCTGCGCGCGCCAAGGAGACCAGAACCGGCTGGTTGTTCCGGGCCGCCAGAGCCAGCTCGCTCACAACACCAACCGCCGTGGCAATCCGCTCACCCGAGCGTTCAACTGCTTGCTGATACAGCCCCTGATATTCCGCACTGGGCGAGTATTCCACCGGCAGCGATTCGGCGTAATTTGCCGCCCCGGACTGAATGGCGCGCTCGCGCTCAGCTGTGGGGGCCTCCAAAGCCAAGTGGCTTAAATCCTTGAGCAGCCAGGAGACGTCCTGCGCCGCATAGGAGCCAAAGTCCGGCCCGGTGAGAGCGGAGGGAAGGGGAGAAGTGCTCATGGCGTGACCTCTGTATCAATGCTGCTGGGAATGCTGCTGTGAATGTTGGCGGGTTGGTTGCCGCGCACAGGGGTATCGACCGGCAGCAAAACGAGAACGACGTCATCGGCTATCCCCGCCAGGGCAAGTCCCAGCGGCTGGAGTCCGGCACCGGGGCGATCAGGCGTAGTGCTACCCGTCAGGACATCTTCGCGGCTGGTCCCCGGCTCGGGAAAGACCACAATAGTACCTGGGCGCTGGCCGGTTCCATTGAGGTTGTAAGCAAAACGAATGCCCGGCCCGTCATGAGTGAGGTCATGGCTGGCAAAGCTGAGGGCGCCGGCAATGGCGTAACCAGACTGATCGAGCGCAACAATAGGGGATCGCGTGGTGGTGGAGAACCTCACATCCCCAGCTGGCAGCAAACTCGCCAACGTATTGGCCACCGCCAGCGGTAGGAACATGTTTTCCTCGCAACCCAGCACCACCAGCGGTCCTTGACACTTATGCGTGCCCACCAGGTGGGACAGCGCCTTGGCAATGACGTCAATGTCAGCAGCATTGGGTGGGCTGATGTTGCCAAAACGGTCGCTGCGCACGGGCGTAAGGTCTTCCGAGGAAAGTTCAAGCACAGACAGGCGCCCCGCCGGTTTGGGATTAGCGGCAGGCACTGGGCTAACGGAAGCCGGGGGTTGCAACCGTTGAATGAGCTCGGCGGCTCTAGGAAGAATATCCGGCGCTAACTCAACCCGGCCCTTCCCCAGCGCCGTCACTGCAATCTTGCAATCCAGTTCCGTCGCCAGAGCATCAAAACGCGCACGATCACTGCTGCTGCGAAGGTCAATCAATGCCGCAATAACGTACACCGCGTGCGGCACCAAGGCGTGCAGCTCACGAATGGTGTTAATGACAGTTGAGCCCGTGCTGAGTTCATCGTCCACCAAAATAACCGGCCCATTGCCATCCAACCAATGCGGATCGGTAGGAACCAAAGCATGCGAGGTGGCGTGCGAGTGCCCTTCCTCAAAACCCGCCACAGGAACAACTGACGGCGTGGCGTGGCGGGTGGAATGAAGATAGTAGGCACCCAATGAGTTTGCCACCAGGCGCCCTAGCCCGGTGGCGGTTTCGGCATACCCAAGAACGACGGCGTCGGTCACCACTGTTCGCAGCCCGGCCACCGTTTCCGCGAAGGCTGCGATAGCCGAGTGCCGCTTCCCTGGTGAACCCTGTAGGACAGCGCTCAACTGCGCAGCCGCGGTGGTGAGGGAGGACTCTCCGGTGGCCGGAAGCGTCCGGGGGTGGCCGCCGTCGTCCGGCATGAGCGCTAATTCACTGGCCACGAAGGCACCCAGCAGTTCACCGGCAGCCATCACTAAAGCGGGCTCGGTGGGCACGTGTTTCGCCAAAACGGCGGAGACCAGCAGATGGGCGCGCTTGGGATTGCGGCGGAGGGCCAAACCGACCAAATCTTGCACTGCCACGGCACTCTGAGGGTCACTGTGGATGGCCACATCGAGCTGATCTGCAACGAAATCGCCGGACCAGGGACGCTGTTGGGAGATGCTCATGCCATGCTCGCTTCCAGAAGATCTACGAACGTGACGTTGGGTGCGGAGACACCAAAGGCATCCGCACGCAGCAAAGTCCGTTGCGCCCAAGCCTGATGCGGTTTCATTTCATTCATTTTGTTGCCGTACGGGGAGGCCGCGGCACCACCGTTCACATTGTCGGCAATGGCCAGCGCATCGAGGTATTCCTCATGGCTGACAACGCTCAGGGCATGCACCAACGCCACGTGGGTGGGGTGAATGACGGTTTTTCCCAGCAAACCGTTGGCCAAATCCAGCTCAATCTCGCGGATAAGGGTGTCCAAGTTAGCCGTCATGATGCGTTGGCGCAGTTCCTGCTCCTCTGGCCGGGCGAAGGGTGTGGTCCGCAATTGAGGACGCAGCACCCGCTCGGTATTGGAGTAGTGCTCCCAGACAGGTCCGGAGATAACAAAGCCACCGTCAGGCCTGCCCAGCACATTGACAATGTCCCCAATGACCCCCGCTACGACATTGACGTCGTAAATGGTGAGGTCACGGGAGCGGCGCAAACCAAAGGCGCTTGACATGTCAGTGGCACCGATCCGGACGGACAAGATGTCCCTGCGGTTGGCGGCCAGTAGCGTGTAAATGTTTGTTAGTGCCGCAGCACGGCTTTCCAGATGGATGACGGCCGAAGATTCCAGGATGGGCATAATGCGTAATCTGTGCCGCGGAGCACCTGCCCCTGGTGAGTCCCCGTCAAGACCCAACTCAGCCTGAATGATGTGCAGGGCATCCAGGAATGCGGCGGCGACCCCAGATTCGTTATCAAACTTCGGAATCACAAAACCCGTCAACACTTCTGTTGCAGCACCTGCCCGGCGCGCCACCGAGAGCATTTGCTCCGGTGTTCTGACCCGAACAAAAAGTAACGGCAGGCTTTCGCCGCGGGAGGCCAGGGTGGAAAGAGCCGAGATGACTCCTTCTTCGGCGCTAAGAACATCACCGTCAGGAATTGAATCCTCCAGGCACAGCACCATGGAAACACAGCCAAAGTCGCGCTGTCGCAGCACATCCTTGACCAGATTCGGTCGATTTGCCGGCGTGTACAACGTCCCACCCAACCCCACTGCAAGAAGCTCGGGGGCACTGTGCGCCGTCAGCTCAACGGGTAGGCGATAAAAAAGAGCGCCGGTTTGAGCGGGGCTCAAGGAACGAAAATGTCGCATGGGTCCTTTCGAACTGCTGGCTGAGGCACTACTTTCCGACTGTTTTTCCCGCTGTGCTGTCCCGCTGTGCTGTCCCGCTGGGAGGGACGTTTAACGCCCGTAGGCAGAGGCTGGTGCTTTGTGGGTCATGGAAAAATCGAATTCCTGCCAAATCGTGTTGTCAGGCCAGTCGTGCGGAACGGGCTCCGCCCGTAGCTCCAGCACATTGCCAACTCTATGCACAAGCAGAACAATCTGGGTACCGTCAGCGGCCGGAGGCAGTGCCACGGTTTGTCCCGTCAGTAGCCTGACGCCCATTGCGGCGCTGCTGCGATTGATGAAGATCGCACGTCGAAGCTCACGTACATGACGCAGGGTGATTAGGACATCTCTGCCTTGGTAGGCCACTAGTTCACGGTTACCAGATGTCATAACGGGAGAGCCGGCTTTGTGTCCGTCAACTGTTTGTCCACCCGTCACATGGCGCACACTTTCCCACGCGACGGCTGTGCTGCCACCGATCACCATGGTGCCAACCGCGGATTCAAGGGGGGATAGCCGGAGCACCCGCTCATCGAGATTGAGCTCAAATACCTCCGCTATTCCAGGAGCCTTAAAAAGCAACTGGACCTCGTGGTCTTCCCGGCCAGCTTTCTCCCGTTGAGCCTCCAGCTTTTGCATGCGTGCGCTAGTAGACGACGACGGGGCGTTGGCCCGCAGATTCAAACCTGCCGAACGCTGGGCTGGCACAGAGGGCGTCCGAGCGGGTGAGCTTGGTGCTAAGGACAACGACGCAGCTGGACTTGAGGCAGCACTTTGAGCAGTGGCTGGCGTGTCCGCTTGACCCCGGCCAGGTTTGATCCGGCGGCGCAGAAAGGGTAGATCAGTACGTGGATTCGAGGAAACATTCATGGGATGGCTCTACAGCCTGATTCCGTAGTCCTTGGCCACTCCAGCCAACCCTGTGCTGTAGCCCTGACCCAGTGCCCGAAACTTCCAGTCGGAGCGGTGCCTGTACAGCTCACCAAAGATCATGGCCGTGACAGTCTCAAGCTTCACGGCCGAAAGATCGAAGCGCACCAACTCACGGTTATCCGCTGTTGCAACCCGGATATGGGCGCTGCGTACAGCCGCAAAAGTGCCTTGCCCACGAAATTCAGGATCCACGTAGACCAAGAAAATGATCTTGGTAATGTCCTCAGGTACCTGGCTTAGCGCAACATCAATTTGTTCTTGATCCCCATCACCGATGAACGTGACTGAGGAATCGGCGCTGACCAACTGGTTAAAAAACACCAAGTGCTCGTTGGAAACGGCCCTGCCATCCGCACCACACATGAGGGCGAAAGGAACCAACTCAGCTTGGGGTCCGTTACTGGGGATGGTGTCCCAGCCCATGCCCACTAAGACGTGGTCAAGACCGGGATTCTCAGCCGTCAGGGCGGCATTCGCCCCCGCCACTAATGCTGCCAACTTTGGCCCTCCAAACGCAATGGGTCTCTTTCTGAAACTGGTTGGTGAAGTTGCAAGGCAGCGTCCTGCTCGGAGAATTTATCCGCCAGGAAGCGTCCGTGTGTGGAGAGTTCCTCCACTGCGCCGATGCGAATCTGATTGAGCAGATCCGCAAGGGTTTGTTCAAGGGTTGCCAGCTGCTCGGCAAACAAAAACGTGGCAGGGGACTCCTCATCGTGATGTGAGGGTGGTAGCCCCAGATACGCCTGCAACGGGGTGGGAACATAACTACAAATCATTGCGTTCAGCAACACTCGTTGCTCCGTAGAACAGCCCCGCACACTGATGTCGGCAACTGTGACGCGCATGAGATCCCCTAAATGACGTAGCTGGGACGTCAATAATGGTGGCAGCTTGCTTCCAGACCTGCGCACGGCAGCGCGCAGAGTATCTACAGCGGCACCCATCTGGGAGATTTCCTCTGCCACTGGATCAACTGCGGGGCGGTCAGGAAGCTGCTGTGCGGCACCACCGCCAAACATGCCCCCCACAAAACGGCCAATCATTGCATAACCCTTGCTTCGTCGTCGTACGTTCTAGGCTACTCCCGTTCAGACTGGCGTGAACGCTCCAGGTACGGCTTGGCCTTAGCCAATCCACTCTCCAGCGCGTTCACGGTTCCTTCCATGTTCTTGGCTGCCGAAGCCCGGAACGTATCAATGGCATCCATGGTCTCAAACACGTTGTCGAAGGCCTTCTGCAACGTTTCAACGCTGACTCCGGAGCTGGAGGCTTGCTGGTGAATACGTACTGTCTGATCCTTGAGCATCTCAGAAGTTTTCAGGATCATGTTATTCGTGGTGGTGTTGATGGCATCAATCTGATCAAGAACCATCTTCTGGTTGGCCAGTGCCTGGGCCACGATCACGGCGGTGCGAAGCGCAGAAATGGTGGTGGTGCGGGCCCTGTCAACGCCCTTGATGAGCTCAAGGTTGTTCTTGCGGATCAGATCCATGGCCAGGTAGCCCTGCACGGAGACTGCAAGCTGAGTCAGGATGTCTTGGTGGCGCTGACGAATGGGGAAAAGGACATCGGCTTCAAGCTTTTGGGCCTGCTCAATCTGGCCTGAAGCGCGCGTGGCGTCAATTTTTTCAACACAGGCGCCATCCAAGGCCTTGGCGAACACTGCGTATTCACTTAAGCTCTGCATGGTTTCCCATAGCTTGACCTTTTCCCCGGCCAGCGAGGCATTGTCCTTCAGGAGTTCATCCTGACCGGTCATGAGCGACTTGATAATGGCATCAATTTGGGTCTGCGCTGACTCGTACTTTTGAAAATATTTTGCCAGCTTGTTGCCGCCAGGGATGAAACCAAGAATTTTCCGGCCCACACTAAGATCGGCGTTATTGGGCGTCAGGTCTTCAACGGTTGAGCGCAGATCGTTTAGCGTGCCAGCGACCTGGGCCTGGGCACTATTGCCACTTTTTTTAGCTCCGGAGACTGACGTTGACGAGCGCTCCAGCATACGGCTTGAGGCGCCTGCTGAGTTGGTCATTTCATTGCCGGCGAGCTTGCTAATGCCATCTACTTTGGTGGTGAACTCGGGGCTGCGCGCATCAAAGGCCGCTATTTCGGCGATGTATTCTTTGGCCTGACGGTTGATTTCGCTCTGACGTTCCGCAGGAACGGGAACCATGCCGGGAGCTTCGTCGGCCACAACAATGTCAGGGGCGTCCGGAGCCTTCAAAACAAGCGCTGTTTCGGATTCAGTGGGGGGTGTTAGTGGTGAAGTCATTGTGATATCCAATTTTCCAGTAGCAAGGGTAGCTGGTGGTGATTTACGGGCGAAGTCCGCCGTCACACCCAAGAGGCTGTGGCGGCGGACTGTCACCAACGCAATAACTGATGGTGGGCTCACAGGTTCGGGCCCGAGTGGACACGTGTCAGCGGCTCCGCTTGGGAGGAACTGGGGATTAGCCCATCGGGACACCGAAGTCGGCAACAATTCCGGCCAGGCCGGAGGCGTAACCCTGGCCCACTGCTTTGAACTTCCATTCGGTGCCGTTGCGGTAAATTTCTGCGAACAGCATGGAGGTTTCCGGCGCAGCATCCTCGCTGAGGTCAAAACGAACAATTTCTTGTTCGCTGCCCTGGTTGACCACACGGCAGTAAGCTCCGCGGACTTGACCGAAGTTCTGTCCGCGCACATCTGCCTGGTCAATGGAGACAACGATGACTACGCGCTCAACATCTGCGGCGATCTTGGCGAGGTCGATCAGAATCTGCTCGTCATCGCCGTCACCTTCGCCCGAACGGTTGTCACCAAGGTGGGTGACTGAACCGTCCTTGGCAGCTGGCTGGTTGTAGAAGATGAAGTCATCACCTGAGCGGACCTTGCCCGTGGCTCCAACGAGCAGCGCGGACGCGTCGAGGTCAAAAGCCTCACCTGTGGTGGTGCGCGGATCCCAGCCCAAACCAACGAGTGCTTTCTGCAGGCCCGGATCGGTTTTGGTCAAAGAAAGGTTGTTGCCTTTTGCAAGCGTGAGTCCAGCCATGAAATCTAGTCCTTACATTGTGGATGTCCGGTGGTTGGTAAAGCAGTGGCTGGTGGGCGGCTGAGCCGCCCACCAGCAGTGGAACTAGTCCAGAACAATTCCGTAGTCAGTTGCAATGCCGTGCAGGCCGCTGGCGTAGCCTTGACCAACTGCGCGGAACTTCCATTCTGCGCCGTTGCGGTAAATCTCAGCGAAGACCATAGTTGTTTCCGATGCCGCATCCTCGGAGAGGTCGTAGCGAACAATCTCTTGCTCGTTGCTCTGGTTGACGACGCGGCAGTATGCGTCGCGGACCTGGCCAAAGTTCTGGTGGCGGGCTTCCGCCTGGTCAATGGAAACTACAATGACCACACGCTCAATTTCCGGGGAAACTGTTGCCAGGTTGATGAGGACCTGCTCGTCGTCGCCGTCGCCTTCACCTGTGCGGTTGTCACCCTGGTGAACAACTGAGCCATCCTTGGACTCCAACTGGTTGTAGAAAATGAAGTCGTCATTGTTGCGGACTTTGCCGCTGCTTGTGACCAAAATGGCCGATGCGTCCAGATCGAACTGATCGCCGCTGGTGGTGCGTGGATCCCAGCCTAATCCCACCATGGCCATCTGCAGACCGGGGTCTGCCTTGGTCAGGGAAAGGTTGCCGCCCTTGGATAGTGTCAAAGATGCCATGGAAACTGAACTCCTTTAATAACGAAGACGTGAATTGCTAAGACGCGCTAATAAATAAAACCAAATGCGTTGGGCGATACCCTACAGGGCGTTGGCTGCCGGCTGGATCAAGTCCATTGCCGTGCGGCCGTTGGCACGCTCACCAATGGCCGTGAACTTCCAGCCTGAGTCTTCACGGGAGACCTTGGCCATGATCATGGCTGTGTGGGTGCCCGCATCGGTCAGCTGGAACCGGGCAACCTCGGGGGTGCCGGCCGTTGAATCATCCACAAGGCGGCAGAACGCGTTTTCAATGGTGTCGAAGGTCTGGCGGCTGTAGCTGCTAATGACAAACACAATCTGGGAAACAGCGGGAGAGACTTTTGACAGGTCTACCAAGATGGTCTCGTCATCGCCGTCGCCTTCACCGGTGAGGTTGTCGCCTGTGTGCTTAGTGGAGCCATCTTTACTCTGCAGCTGGTTGAAGAACACCGTGTCAACGGCCTTGCCGCTGCCGTCAAAGAAAATGGCCGAAGCGTCTAAATCAACATCGGGAGCCTTCTTCAGGCCACCAAACAGTCCGCGCTTGACGGGGGCTGCAGTATCCCAGCCCAAGCCCATCCGCACCCGGGTGAGGGAAGCGCCGTCGTTCTTCTTCAGTGAAAGGGTTTGGCCCTTTTGCAAACTAAGTCCCATAGTGTTGTGCTCCTTTAAAAAATATATTGTGGATGCGCTAGCTGGAGAGTTGTTCCACCCTGTGTGAATCGGCCGCAGCTGCGCGTTTGTTTCGAACAATTGAGGATATGAAGGCGGCGCCAATGAAGACAAGGCCAATAACTCCGGTGATAACTTCATTGACTTCGAAGCTAATGGTCAATAGAAGGATGACGGAGAGTGCACCGATGGCCCAGTGTGCACCATGATCTAAGTATTCAAAGTCATCGAGTGTGCCTTCACGCACGAGGAACACGGTCAGTGATCGGACGAAGATAGCGCCGATCAAACCAAGGCCCAAGGCGATGATGATGGGGTCGGAGGTGATGGCGAAGGCGCCAATAACGCCGTCGAATGAGAACGATGCGTCGATGACTTCCAAGTACAGGAACAACATGAAAGCAGCTTTACCAACAGCCTTGCCGACGCCTTTATTGGCTTTCTTCGCAATTTTTGCCGCTGTTGCGTCGGTATCTTGGGCATCGGTTTCACCGTCCCCGTCAACGTCAAACATGTCACCAAGTCCGTTTACGAGTACATAAGTAATCATGCCCAAGATGCCGGCAATAAGCACATCCACTTCTTTGCCCGGGCGGACCATGACGGCTGAGGCGACGAGGATGAGCAGGGCGATTGCCATGGAGGCGCCGTGCAGGCGGCCAATAACCGCCAGTGGCTTTTCCAGGAACCCCAGCCAGTGGATCTCGCGCTCTTCAAACATGAAATCAAGGAACAGCATGAGCAGGAAGACGCCACCAAATGCGGCAATCTGGGGGTGGGCATCATGGAGCAGGTAGGCGTAGCTGCCGGCAGTGTGGATGTCGCCCTTTTCCAAGGCGAGTTTAATGGCTTCCACCGGGTTTAGGTTGGCGGTGACGCCCACAATCAACAAGGGGAATGCCACGCGCATGCCAACAACGGCGATGAGAATACCCACCGTGAGGAAGATTTTCTGCCAGAACTCGTTCATTTTTTCTAGAATTCGCGCGTTCACTACAGCATTGTCAAAACTGAGACTGATCTCCAAAACACCCAGAATGGCGCAAAGGATCAGGGCTTGAAAGCCGCCGTAGAAGTAGGCGACAACCAGTGCCACCGCGGTGATCCCGAAGGACCAGCCAAAAGTTTTCATGAACACGCGCTGAAAATCTCCTCAAAAGCTCCCTGTCGGATGTGCACCAGGGATTTGTGGTCAAAGTGGGTACAGCCGCACGCGGCCCGACAGCTCACGCGCGGATCGTTCAAAGTCAATTATCTCCATTCACCTTATATATGCCTAATGGTTGGGAGCCGGAGAAAGTTCCATTTTGATCTGCGAAGTTGCAACACCATACTGCCTTACGCGTCCTCATGAGCCTAGGAGTGCCCTAGGCTTGCAAAGAAACGGGGGTTTTGAGTAATGAATGAGATTTCGCTTGACGCTAAAGGTCAAAACAGGCTCGATATTCTGATGCGGTGGGCCGAAGAGCTCGCCAGCACCGGTGGCCAGGCACCGGATCGCCACCATTTGGAATCCATTGCGCGCACCAAGATAGTTGCTATCGACGGGGCGGGTGCAGACTTGATCCAGCTGTGGGAACCCACCATCAGTTGGATGCTCAAACAAGCGGCTTTTGGTGTTGCTGACCCGCATCTGCACCTGCCAGATGAGCTACGTACGCCTGCCTGCAGCGAAACTGCACCGCCCGCCGTCGTGCCTGAAGACAAAGTTGCCCAAGTAACAAATGAGCCGGCGAGTCACCCAGCGCAAGCAACCTCTGCACCCGCAGTTCGGATGCCCAAATGGGAGATTGCAGCAATTGAGCAGGTCCACGATGCCATCAAGCGGTACATCAAGCCGCTTGAAGCGTTGCGGGCTCGCGACGCCAATGAAGGTGACACCCGAATGGTTGTCACTGACATGCTGTGCGAGGGCTTGGACTATGACAAATTTAAGGATCTCACCACCGAATACATGGTGAAGGCGGACTTTGCGGATTACGGGGTCCGTATAGACAAACAAATGGTGGCCTTCATTGAAGTCAAGCGGATTAGCCAGAAACTCAATGAACGCCACCTGCGTCAAGTCCTGATGTATGCGGTCAACGAAGGCGTGGAGTGGATGGTTCTCACCAACGGGGCGGTGTGGCAGGCCTACCACCTCACAGGCGGCCTACCGGTTGTGGTTGATATGGCCTTTGAAGTGGATCTGTTGGGGCCGGCATCTCTGGCAGAAAAAACCGAAATGATGTTCTTGTTGCACAAGGAGGCGCTGAAGCGGCGCCGTATTGACGAAGTGTGGCGGCACCGCGCGGCCACCGAGCCGGGAGTGCTGCTGGAGATGATTCTCTCTGATGCGGTACTGGATGAGTTGCGTAAAGAAGTTCGACGGCGGACTGGGACGGCCACCACGGCGCAGGCCCTGAGCGAGGTGATCCGGACCGAAATCGTGGATCCTAAGCTCATCGCCAAACTGTTCAAGGCCGAGCGTTCACCTTTCCTGACGGTCGGTCCCGTTCGAAAGTAGACTGACGCCATGACCCAAGCACCTGATCCGTCCCTTGCCCCTGTGTCCACTAGTACCGGGTCCACTAATGCCGTGTCCACTAATGCCGGCTCCGTTGACCTTGGGGTCCTTGCAACGTTGCCCAAAGCCGAGCTGCACCTGCACATTGAGGGCACACTTGAACCGGAATTAATCCTGGAGCTGGCAGCCCGCAATGGCATCACGTTGCCATTCCCAACACTGGATTTACTGCGGGAGCAATATGATTTCAGCGATCTGCAGTCATTCCTGAACCTGTATTACGCCAATATGGCTGTGCTCATCACGGAAGCCGATTTTGCAGATATGACGCGCGCTTATCTGCGCCGCGCCCAAGAACATGGGGTGCGCCATGCGGAGATCATGTTTGATCCGCAGGCCCATCTGGTGCGCGGTGTGGAATTGTCGACGGCGGTTAACGGTATTGCGGGTGTCCTAGCTTCCAGCGAGGCTGACTTTGGTATCAGCACGGCCTTGATTGCGGCCTTCCTGCGGGATGAGTCTGAGGAGTCGGCGCTGGTGGTTTTGGAAGCACTGTTGGAGATGGAAGCGCCCATCATTGGTATTGGCCTGGACTCGGCCGAGGTGGGAAATCCGCCGTCGAAGTTCATTCGGCTCTATAAGCGGGCTGCTGTGGCAGGTCTGCGACTGGTGGCTCACGCCGGGGAAGAAGGGCCTCCAAGCTATGTTGAAGACGCTCTGAATCTGCTCGGTATTGAGCGGATCGACCATGGCATTAGGGCCGTGGAAGATAAATTCCTGGTCAAGAGACTTGTCGCGGAGCAGGTTCCCTTGACTGTTTGTCCGCTGTCCAATGTGCGCCTGCGTGCCGTTGATACATTGGCCGCCCACCCGCTGCCTCAGATGATAGATGCAGGGATGAACGTGTGTGTGAATTCTGATGATCCAGCCTACTTTGGTGGCCATGTGGGGGATAACTTTGCCGCCCTAGTAGCCGAATTTGGTTGGACTGTGGAAAAGGTGGAGAAACTGGCGGCAAACTCCATCCGTTCCTCTTTTGCCACGAAAACCCGCAAGGAGGAATTGCTGGCGGAACTTGCACAGTGGAGCGCCGGGCAAGGCTAACGGGACCCACGTAAAGCCCAAATTCGCGAGGCTTTTAACAACTTAGGGTGTGGTCAGTCCACATCCCTGCGAATTTGTCCTACAGTGGGGAACATGAAAATTGCGCTCTTTGCCACATGCATCGTGGACGCCATGTATCCGCGCACGGCGCAGGCCACCGTCGCCATCTTGGAACGGCTCGGACATCAGGTGGTTTTCCCCCGCGGGCAGGCCTGCTGTGGGCAAATGCATGTTAACTCGGGTTATTTCAAGGAAGCTCATACCGTGGTCGCCAACCATGTGCAGGCCTTCGATACAGAAGATTACGACGTCGCGGTGGCACCTTCTGGCTCGTGCGTAGCCAGCGTGAAGCACCAGCATGAATTAGTGGCCCGCCGTTGCGGTGACACAGAGCTCGAAGCACGTGCCGCGGTGGTGGGTGCCAAAACCTATGAACTCTCACAGTTGCTGACCGACGTTCTGGGCATCACCAACGCCGCTCAGCAACTGGGCTCTTACTTCCCCCATAAGGTCACCTACCACCCTAGTTGTCACGGAATGCGGCTGCTACGCCTAGAAGACCGGCAACTAAATTTGCTTGCAAGCGTGGGCGGGATTGAAATGCTCGCATTGCCCGAAGCGGATCAGTGTTGCGGCTTTGGTGGCACGTTCTCCATGAAAAATGCTGATGTCTCCAGTGCCATGAACGTCGACAAGGCAGAAAATATTTGCGGAACAGGAGCGGAACTTTGTTCCGGCGGTGACGCGAGTTGTCTGATGCATATTGGCGGCGGGCTATCCCGGCAGGGGAGCGATGTGGGCACTCTGCATTTTGCCGAGATCCTGGCCAGCACCATGGCAAATCCTATTACAGTCACCGGTGAAGTGAAATTGGCGGGGAGCAAAAGATGACTAACACTTTCTTAGGTATGCCGGCGTTGCCGGTCTACGGAACAGGCAACCTCCATGCCAGCGAACCCTTCCCACAAGCAGCCCACCGAGAACTAGGGAATGCCCAATTGCGTGCCAACTTGGGGCATGCAACCCACACCATCCGGGACAAGCGGCTGAAGGTTGTTGCGGAGTTGCCCGATTGGGAAGACATGCGCAACGCCGGCAGTGCCATCAAGGATGCAACTATGGCCAACCTGCCCGCATTATTGGAGCAGTTTGAAGCAAATTTCACCGCCCGAGGCGGCATCATTCATTGGGCTCGCGACGCCCAGGAAGCCAATGAAATTGTCACGGCTCTCATCAGGGAAACTGGCGAAACAGAGGTGGTGAAGGTTAAGTCCATGGCCACCCAGGAAATTGGTTTGAACAAATACCTACAAGAGCAAGGCATTGCAGCGTACGAAACTGACCTTGCCGAACTCATTGTGCAACTGGATCATGACAAGCCCAGCCACATTCTGGTTCCTGCCATTCACAAGAACCGCAGCCAGGTTCGGGAGATCTTTCTGCGGGAAATGCCCATGGTAGATCCCAATCTCACAGATGATCCGGCCCGTCTGGCCGAAGCGGCTCGGAAACATCTGCGTAAGAAGTTCCTTTCCGCCAAAGTAGCCATTTCGGGAGCTAACTTTGGTCTTGCAGACACTGGCACACTGACGGTTGTGGAGTCTGAGGGCAACGGACGAATGTGCCTGACCCTGCCGGAAACCCTCATTACTGTCATGGGGATTGAGAAGCTTCTGCCCTCATGGACTGACCTTGAGGTGTTCATGCAACTGTTGCCCAGATCCTCCACGGGTGAGCGGATGAACCCCTACACTTCACTGTGGACAGGCGTCACGCCCGGGGACGGGCCCCAAAATGTCCATCTGGTCATGCTGGATAACGGGCGCACGGCCGCATTGGATGATGAAATGGGCCGAACAGCGCTGAACTGTATCCGTTGTTCAGCCTGCATGAATGTGTGCCCCGTCTATGAACGCACTGGCGGTCATGCTTACGGTTCTACCTATCCGGGTCCCATCGGCGCGATTCTTTCCCCGCTCATGACAGGTATTAAGGCGGAGGAAAACAGTTCACTGCCGTATGCCTCATCATTGTGCGGCGCCTGCTTTGATGCCTGCCCGGTGAAGATTAACATCCCCGAAATTCTTGTCCATCTGCGTGGAGAAGACGTGGACTCAAAACGCGCCAAGGTGAAGGCTCCCACTCAAATGGACCTCATGATGAAGGGCGCAGAGTGGGCGTTTGCCAAGGGCTCGCATATGAACCTGCTGGAGAAGGGCCTGCCGTTAGGCAGGCTAGCAGCCGGCCGGGACAAAATCATCAAGAGACTCCCCGGAATCGCAAGTGGCTGGACGCAAAGCAGAGATATCCCCGCCCCGCCAAACCAATCATTCCGCCAATGGTGGGATAAAGAACATCAGGGCCGTGCCGCCGTCGTACCTGAAACCGAGTTGGGGGAGCAGGCATGAGCGCCCGCGAGGACATCATGAACCGGATCAAATCGGCTCTGCGTGATGCCCCAAAAACTCCCGTTGTGCCACGGGAGTACCGCCGCAGCTCAGAGATGACTGATGCGCAACGCCTGGATCAGCTTGTTGAGCGCCTGGTTGATTACAAGGCCAACGTGTTCCTCACTTCGGCAGCCGATGCGCCGGCCAAGCTTGCACAACTACTCTCCGGTAGTGCCTCGATTGTGGTGCCGCATGGGCTTGAGCGGGAGTGGCTTTCGAGGCTCGCTCCAGAGTTTTCCCCGGAAGAGAAGAACGACGCCGGGACGCTGGCTGTGCTTGTTGACTCACCGGAGAACCGGCTCACCGTGGCGGAGCTGGATGCTGTGGACGCCGTGGTGACTGCTGCTGCCGTGGCTGTTTCAGAGACCGGAACGATCATGCTTGACGCTAGCGATAATCAGGGCCGACGGATCATTTCGCTTGTTCCCGATAGGCACATTTGTATCTTGCGTGCTTGTGACATCGTGGAGGTGCTGCCGGAGGCGATTGCCCGGTTGGAAGCTACCCGGGCGCAGACTTGGATCAGCGGACCCAGTGCCACAAGCGATATAGAACTTGAGCGCGTTGAAGGAGTGCACGGGCCCCGGACGCTCGACGTCATCATTGTGAGGTAGTGCTCTGTTTTGTGAGTATCCCGTTGGGGTTCCCAAGACTGGCTGGCAGTGGAAACATGGCGACCATGAGAACTTCTGAACTATTGACAGATGCGTTTGGCCGGATCGACACCATTGTCACAGGTGTCCTTAACGGATTGGTGCCGGAGCGGGCAAATTGGCGCCCGGGCGGGACAGGGAATTCCATTTCGTGGCTGCTGTGGCACCTGAGCCGTGGTCAAGACGAACAAATTGCTGACGTAGCTGGGGCGCAATCCCTCTGGAGCGATGAAGATTATGCCGCACGCTTTGCTTTTGACCTTGAGCCGGGCGACACCGGGTATGGGCATACAAGTGAGCAGGTGTCAGCGGTTCATATTGAATCTATTGCCCTGTTGCGCGACTACCAGACGGCCGTCCAAGCCCAGAGTCTGGAATTTGTGGGCTCACTGACAGATTCTGACTTGGAGCGGATTGTAGACAAACAGTGGAGCCCGCCGGTGACTTTGGGAGTGCGGCTCATCAGTATTCTCGATGATTGCATCCAACACGGTGGGCAGGCGGCCTACATCAAGGATCTGCCCTTACATATTTGATCGCTCAGGCATAGGCTGGCAGCGACCCCACATGGCTCGATGGTGTTCCATTCGGACGGTTAACAAATGCCAGTACCTGTTGGTGGGGTTTTTCTCGTTGCACTGGGGAGTGTCAGCTGATGCTCTCTGAACTGACTAGAAGGGATGCACCACCATGTCAGGAAACAAGGCCGTTGCCTACAAGAGCCCCGGCGTCGTTGAAGTCATTGATATCGATTACCCGACGTTCGAACTCAAAGACGGACCGGGAGTCAACTCGGCCAATGTGGGGCGCAAGGTTCCCCACGGCGTCATTCTCAAGACTGTTGCCACCAACATTTGCGGTTCCGACCAGCACATGGTGCGAGGACGCACCACAGCCCCTTCGGATCTGGTCTTGGGCCACGAAATCACCGGTGAAGTGGTGGAAGCGGGTCCGGACGTTGAATTTATCAAGGTGGGGGATATCTGCTCAGTCCCTTTCAATATTTCCTGTGGGCGCTGCCGCAACTGCAAGGAGCGCAAGACGGGCATCTGCCTGAATGTAAACCCGGATAGGCCAGGCAGCGCCTACGGCTATGTTGACATGGGCGGCTGGGTGGGCGGCCAGGCGGAATACGTGCTGGTGCCGTACGCCGACTGGAACCTGTTGAAGTTCCCAGACCGTGATCAGGCTCTGGAAAAGATGATGGACCTGACCATGCTTTCGGATATTTTTCCCACAGGGTTTCACGGTGCAGTCACGGCCGGGGTGACCGTGGGATCCACTGTCTACATTGCTGGGGCAGGCCCAGTTGGCCTCGCCGCGGCCACGAGCGCACACCTGCTGGGAGCCGCAGTGGTGATTGTAGGTGACATGAACGCCGACAGGTTGGCTCAGGCGCGAACCTTCGGCTGCGAGAGCATCGACCTCTCTCAGGGGGACCCCGGGCCGCAGATCGAGCAACTTCTCGGTGTGCCAGAAGTTGACTGTGCAGTAGATGCAGTGGGGTTCGAGGCCAAAGGCCACGGCCACGGCGCGGGCGAGGCCCCGGCCACGGTGCTGAACTCGCTTATGGACATTACAGCTGCAGGCGGTTCTCTGGGCATTCCTGGCCTGTATGTCACGGGTGATCCGGGTGGCACCGACGAGGCTGCCAAAAAGGGTTCATTGTCATTGAGCCTGGGAACCGGTTGGGCAAAGTCGCTGGCATTCACCACCGGTCAGTGCCCTGTCATGAAGTACAACCGGGGGCTGATGATGGCGATCCTGCATGAGAAGGTGCAGATTGCCAAGAACGTCAACGCCCAGGCCATCTCACTCGCCGATGCCCCACGCGGCTATGCCGAGTTCGACGCCGGTGCGGCCACGAAATACGTGCTCAACCCCAACGGCTACCTAGACTAGCGGCGCTGTCCCTGCCGTGTTCTCGCTCGTAGAGGTTGGAGGTGATGAAACCCCATCGTTCTGAACTGCTCCCCGAAAGTTGGACTGAATAATTCAGTACCTTACTTTCGGGGAGTTTTTCATGCGTCCACGTAGTTCATTGACAGCCGAGCAGCGGCTAGCTGCCGTCGATCTGTTTGAGGAAGGGTTTGGGTATCGCGCGGTATCCTCAAGGCTGGGAGTCAGCGTGTCGGCTATTTGCGAGTTGAGAAGTCGTTTCAAGATCTGGGGTAGAGCAGTATTGGAAAACAAAACAACTAAGCAGGCGTATTCCTTTGATTTCAAGCTGGCGGTTGTTCGCCAATATCTCGACGGTAAGGGGACGCTGCAGGACCTTGCCCAGATGCATCAGCTCAGTTCTCTAGGCCTCTTGCGATCATGGATCCGCGCCTATCGGGACTATGGCCAGGAGGGCCTGCGCCCCAAGGCCAAGGGCCGGCCCAAATTTGTGCCTGAGACCCTATCGGTTGAAGTCAGTGAGCTGGAGAAGCTACGCCGCGAGAACGAACGTCTGGCGGCAGAGAACGCCTACCTAAAAAAATACGGGCCTTGAGGAACCAACCACGGCGCTGAAAGTCAGCACCGTGATTTCCCTCAAGGCATCCCATGCCCTGCCCCTGTTGCTTCAAGCAGCGGGATTGGCTCGTTCCACATTTTTCCACCGTCAAGCGGCACTCAAAACCCCTGACCGGCACGCTGAGCTTCGAGCTCAGATCCACGAGGCTTTCACCGTAGCTAAGGGCCGCTACGGCCACCGGCGCATCCACGCAGTCCTGAGACGCCACGGCTGGCAGATCGCACGCAAGACCGTGCTGAAGCTGATGCGTGAGGAGAACCTGATCTGCAAAGTCCGTACCCGTCGCAAATATTCCTCTTACAAAGGCCAGGTCGGTAAGATCGCCGAGAACCTACTCAAACGAGAATTCGAAACCGATGCGCCGAACACCAAATGGGTGACCGACGTGACTGAGTTCAAAATCGCCGAACGCAAGGTCTACCTCTCACCGGTGTTAGATCTGTTTGACCGCTCGATCGTTTCCTACTCGGTTTCCCAGTCCCCGACCGTTTCCTTCACCAACGAATCACTCATCGCTGCGATTGGCACCCTCGCCCCGGGCGAGACCCCGATGATGCATTCAGACCAAGGATTCCAGTACCAAAACTCCAGCTGGCAGAAACTCCTTAGCGACGCCGAGATGGCCCAATCCATGTCGCGCAGGGGCAACTGTTTAGATAACTCGGTAATGGAAAACTTCTTCGGTCACCTCAAGGAAGAGATGTTCCATCGTCAAGAATTCACTGACACAGAAGTGTTCACCACCGAACTCCGGGACTATATCCACTGGTATAACACCGACCGCATCTCGTTAACGCTGCAGTGCCTGAGTCCGATGGAATATCGGGCTCAGGCACTGGCTGCGTAGACTCTTATTTATCGAGTCCAACTTTCGGGGAGCAGTTCATTCCTCCGGGGTGTCATCATCTCCAACCTCAACGAGGGGGCTTCTTGGTATGGAACTGTGTTGATTCAGGTTGTTTCGGTTTGTTTCAGGCGGGCGTCAAAGGTGCCCTGAGGGGCCACTTAGCGTCGTCCAAGATGATCTGAACACAGGCACCGGTTACTTCATTGACAAGTATGGGCGCGGCGAGGTTGACCGTGCTTTGGGCGCTCGGGTTCACGACCACAAGCACTGTGGCTGTGGCGGTGCCGATGCGCTCGAGCTCAGAGGTAGCGAGCCTTGGCGTGTAGTGCGGCAGATGCTCAGCGGCGTCCAAAACAAACAGGCGCGCCGTGCTTCCTTCGGTTGCGAGGGAAAAGAGCCCGGTGGATCCTTCGATCGCGGTCAGCATGAAGTCCACGGCAGGCTCAAGCCCTGGCGGGGAAGCCACGAATCGGAGCTTAGCGGGGGGGTGCAATACCTCTGAACTCATCGCAGAAAGTCCATCAACGTGGTCTGCAGCACTTTTGAGGTGACGCTTAAGGAGGCTTGGTAGGCAAGTTCCTGTGTTTTTAGCTCCAAAATAGCTTGTCCAAGGTCAAGGTCCTCGATGTTGGCCCGATCTGTTTCCAGATCGAGCTGGGAAGTGATATTCGTTTCCTTGGCACGGAGCAGAACTGCGTGGCGGGCACCCAGTTCCGAACGCTTGTCAATGACGTTGTTTAGAGCGGCGTTGACTTCATCAATGGTGGCGGAAGCCGGGCTTCCCGCTAATACTTCAGCAGAGAGTTTTGAAATCAAGCCAAAGACCGAGCTCGCACCTGTGCCGAAGATGGCTGCCCCGTCGGCATCAACCCGAAGCGTTGATTCTGCGCTGATGCGCCGGGTAACAACACTCCCATCCGCGCCGGTGAATGTCGGTGGTGCACCGTCTTCGAACGCGTTGTTGGCACCAGAGTTGCCGGCAAAGATATTCCGACCCAAAACTTTAGTGTTGGCGTGGACTAGCAATTCCTCGTGCAGAGAATCCAGTTCGGCAGCGATGGCATTTTTTCCTTCTTGGGAAAGACTGCCATTGGCTCCCTGAATGGACAGGAACTGCACGCGCTGCAACAGAGTCACGGAGCTATCCAGGGCTCCATTGGCCATAGTCATCCACGTATTGCCGCTGTCAATATTGCGTCCGTACTGGGCTGCCTGTGTTTGTGTGGCGCGCACGGCCATGGAATCAGCGGCCGCTGCAGGATCATCGGAAAGCCGGACATTCTTTTGCAGGGTGTTTGCCCGCAGCTGGGCCTCGGCTAGTTTGGCCGCATTGGCTTGGACTCCGCGCTGCGCGGCTGCTGAGGTGGTTTGCATGGTGACACGCGAGATCATATTAACGACCCACCCTTCCGGTTTGGTTGATGAGAACGTCAAGTGCTTCATCGACGGCTGTCATGACACGGGCAGCCGCTTGGTATGCGCGTTGATACGTCAGCAGGTTCACGTTCTCCTCGTCAAGGTCCACCGACGCGTTTGCCTGCTGGTTGGAGAGGGCGTTCGTCAAGGAGACATCTGAGAGGGTGGCTTGCTGGAGGCCTGCCTGAATCTCAACGCCAAGACGAACCACAGTGTCTGACCACAAGGCATCAGCGGAGTCGGGTTGTTTGCCCAGCTGTGAGATTTTATCGGCTATTGACCCATCTTTTCCACCCATATTGACGGCTCCAGCGGCTATCTCTTTGGCTGAGGTTGGCACCACGGTAAGGCCTAGAGCGGCCGGTACACCAGCTGTAATTTTAAAAAAGTCACCTCCGGGGGCGCCTTCGGAGGTGACTCCGCTTTGATGGACAACGTTGAGACTTCCTGCCAGTTTTTGCGCTAGTGCGTTGTAAGAAGCCGCAGTTTGTGCCAGAACGCCGCCACTGCCGGCTGGTTTCAAAACAGAGAGCAAACCTGCCAGTTTTCCGCCGTCAAGATCCACTGCAGAACCTGGACGGTGAGACCACTCGAGGCGTACCTCACCGTCATTGGCCATCCTTGTGGCCCCATCGAGTTTCACCGCGTTACTTGTGGAACCGGACAACAGAACGTTCCCGCCCAGCAGGATCTCATTGGTCCCGTCCGGTAGGTCGCGGACGGTTCCCCCGGTCAATTGGGTAATCTTCGTGGTCAAGTTACTCCGCTGGTCAAGGAGCTCGTTGTGAGGGGTGCCCGCAGCATGGGCTGAACGAATGTCTTTGTTCAGAGCCGCTATCTGTCCGGCAGTTGCATTGATTTCAGCGACAACAGTGTTCGCAGTGTCTCGGGTCTGTGACCACTGTTTATCTAGCGCCGAATACCCTGCGGCAATACTGGCCACTAACGCCGCAGATTTTTCCAATAAGACAGCAGAGGTCCCAGCGTTCCCGGGATCGTTGGCAATACCCTGCCATGCGGTCCAGAACCCCTGCAATTGGCTGGAAATTCCGTTCGGGCCCGGCTCGTTCAGTATCTCCTCGATGCCGGTCAGTGCCTGAGCGCGGGCACCGGTGTACCCAGCGGCGGAGAAACTCGTGCGCACCCTTGCATCCAAGAAAGCATCGCCTAGGCGAGAAATACCGCTAACCCCGACGCCCTGACCGGTTTTAATACCTAAATCATTCAGCGAACCTCGAGCTGGAACGCCCAGCGCCGCAAATTCAGTTCGCTGACGTGTGTATCCAACCGTATTGACATTGGTCAGGTTCTGACCAGTGACATTCAATCCGGTGCGGGCAGCATTAAGCCCGGATAGGGCCGTATTTAGGCCACTAAAACTACTCACGAGTTCCTCAAATTTTCTTTAGACACTTTTATCCAGCAGCAGAGAAACCGCATCTTGGCTGGTTTTCCCACGGTGGTCATAGGTGCCAGCCTCAGGACTGAGATTGGCGGCGGTGTCTTGCGCAGAGCGTAAGCCAGCACGCAGAAACTGTAGATTAATGTCCCGTTGCCCACGGATTTGTTCCACCGTGGCCAGCATGGCCTGAAGGTGTTCTGTGAGAATTTCCTGCCAAGGTCCTGTGGAAGCGGCATCTGCGAGATCCAGCAGACCGGCATCCTCCGCTAGACCCCAAGAAACGGCGAGCTGGGACGCCACCACGGTGCGCTCCAGTGAGGTTGCGCGCAGCCGTTGGACAACATGGTCCACTTCACGGGTGGCGCTTTCAAGCCAACGGGTTTTCCCTGTTGAGAGGATCAAATGTTCCTCTTCCAACTTGAAAACCAGAAGGTCAAGGAGTTCCCGCTCACGCCACAATAACGTGCTCAGTTCCTCAGGACCCATGGGTAGTTCCTTTCATAGGGCTGGCCTAGCTGCACCAATAACTATCGGCAGTAAAAGTACACCGGTTAGTCATTTTTTTCTAGAGGTGTTTTTTGTGGCCTCAGTGCCCTACAGTTGTCTTGATTAGTGCGCTATCGGCGATCGCTGAATTCTGGGGGCGAGCCCGTCGATGCACTTTTATGAATTGCCTAGGGGGCAAAAAATTGAATCGCGTTGAGCGCGACGCTCTGGTCGTGCAAAATTTGCCGCTGGTTGGATATCTCGTAGCGGAGGTCTTCCTCCGCGCAAACCATTTAAGTAGGGAAGACCTTGTTCAGGTTGGGGCTATGGCCCTGATTCACTGTGCCGAGGCCTTTGACGAAGGTATGGGTGTGCCGTTTGGCGCCTATGCCCGCCGGCGGATTAAAGGTGCCTTTGCCGATGAGCTACGCCGCGATGATTGGGCCACGCGGGGTGCGCGCAGCAGGATGACCGAGCTTGCAGCCGTCAAAGAGACCCTGGCGAATGTGTTGAAACGCCCGCCCAGTCTTGGCGAACTGGCCTCTGCGCTCGGTGTTGAAAAGTCAGTGGTGGAAGCATCGCAGATTGACGCAAGCCGAACTGTCACACCGTTGACTGACGTCATAGCCGAGATGGTGGCGGCCACCTCGCAGGGGCCAGAAGAGCAAGTGGTGGAGGCGGAGCATGCTGATTTTCTTGGCCATGCGGTGGCTGCCCTGCCGGAGAAGATGCGCTACATCGTTGAACAAATCTACTTCCATGATCGCAGCGTGAAAGAACTTGCGATGGAGTTAGGCTCAAGCCACTCCGCTGTGTCTCAGCAACGTGCAGAGGGCATGCGGTTGCTGCGTGACGGGTTAGAACGGCACTACCTGGCGAGTTCTACGCCGGATTCCCCGGCTCATGCACGGATCACAGTATCCCGCCGGGAGTCTTATCTGGCCGAGCTGGGCACCCGCACCTACGGTGGCGCCACCCGGGCACGGCAAACTCTGCGCGGGATGCCTGCACAGTTGAGCCGTCCCAGCTCCAGATAGATCATATGGTGCCAAGGAGAAACTTTTAGTGGTTCTTCTTACGGCTTGCAGGTGGGTGCCGACAGTGGTGTTTAGCTGCCCATGGATGGGCGGCTTCGGTCATACCCCAACTCACGGAGGATTTACTCATGGGCATGCAAGTCAACACAAACCTCGCGGCTAACAACGCTTACCGCAATTTGAGCACCACCCAGAATGCGCTGGGAAAGTCAATGGAGAAGCTCTCCAGTGGTCTTCGCATCAACCGTGCCGCAGATGACGCAGCCGGCTTGGCCATCTCCGAAGGCCTGAAGTCACAGGTCAACGGTTACACCGTTGCTGCTCGTAACGCTCAGGACGGCATCTCCGTTGTTCAGACCGCTGAAGGATCGCTGACTCAGGTACAGTCCATCCTGCAGCGTATGCGTGATCTGGCTGTACAGGCCGGCAACGATTCAAACAATGACGATTCTCGCGGGGCCATCAAGAAGGAAACCACTCAGCTGACAGCAGAGCTGACGCGCATGTCTGAGGCCACAAAGTTCAACGGCAAGTCACTGTTGGATGGGTCGACGGCGAATATGACGTTCCAGGTCGGTGCGGACGGCAATAAGTCCAACCAGATTTCGGTCAATCTTGCTAATGCGAACGTCGAGACAATTGCGAACACGCTCGCTGGCGGTAACCTGACAACTTCGGGCACGAAGTTTGACATTGCCGATATCTTGACTGTTGCTGGTCCTGCGAGCTTTACGACAACCAAAGGTGGCGTGGCAACCACAGTCACGACGGCCGACCTCGGCGCTGCTGGAGCTTTCGACAGCGTTGACAAGTACGCCGATGCACTGCGCGGCGACGCTTCGTTTGCAGCTAACTTCACAGTCAGCGTAAACAAGGATGCCAACGGTGCGGGCACTGGTATCACTGTTATGGCTAAAGACGGTGGAGTAGTTAGTACAACTGCGCCGACTACAGCTGGTACTGCGGTTGGCACAGCGGGAACCCCGATGACAGGCGGACTGAATTTTGAGACCGCTACGAATGCGCAGGCATCGTTGAACCTGATCGACACGCAGATCAAGACGGTTTCTGCAGCCCGCGCCGACCTCGGTGCCGTGCAGAACCGCCTTGAATCAGCTATCAGCAACTTGAATGTTGGCAAGGAAAACCTGTCCGCAGCCACGTCACGCATCACTGATGTGGACATGGCTTCAGAAATGGTGGACTTCACGCGCTCCAACATCTTGGCGCAGGCAGGCACGGCCATGTTGGCCCAGGCCAACCAGTCCAACCAGGGCGTCCTGAAGCTGCTCGGCTAAATCGAGTAACTTACCGGGACTCTAAAGTTCCGGAGTGCAGGTCAGCTGGGGGTGCGGACTTATCCGTACCCCCAGCTGTGCATGGTCCACTTTAAGATCTAATATCTCACTGCGAAAAGGAAGCTCCACATGGGCTTGGGAATCGACGGACTGTCCTCCGGATTGGACACAACGGCAATTATCAACGCGCTCATTGCCGCCGAGTCCCGCCCCCAGGCGCTGATGAAGAGCAGGGTTGTTACCGATACCGCTTTGGTTACGGCAATGCAGGCGCTCAATACTAAGTTTGCCGCACTGACCAGCCAAGCTGGGGCGCTGGCGAAAACCGGAGGTCTGGACATGTTTCAGGCCACGTCCTCATCTGATGCGATCACCGCCAAATTGGGGCCCGGTGCCGTGACTACCAGCCTGAATCTGAGTGTCAATGCGTTGGCACGAGCACAGTCAAACGTCAGTGGTCCTATGACGGAGTGGCCGGCTAGCCCGGCCGTCATGACCTTTGTTAAAGGTGACGGCACCACCACCGAGGTCACCGCCGAGTCCACGTCCCTTGATGCAATGGCCTACGCCATTAACAGATCCGATGCAGGAATTTCAGCCGTCAAAATTGCCTCAGGTGTTGACGCCGATGGCGCCACGCAATACCGGCTCCAGCTCACTGCCAAGGACACCGGAGCCGCCAATGGCTTCGTAGCTCACCAGGGCACCGCCGCAGAGGTTGAGGCAGGCACTGCCGTACCCCTGACAAGCCCAGGGGCATGGACCACGCTACAAACCGGGCTGGACGCCAAAATGACACTTTGGGCTGGCACCACTGCCGAACAGGTGATCACTTCGGCTAGTAACACCTTCGCCGGGCTTGCTCCCGGACTGGATATCACTGTCAACAAAGTCTCGGCTGAGCCTGTCACGGTTGGCGCCTCACGTGACTCGGCCAAAGTAGCTTCCGCAGCCAAAGATTTCTCTAGCAATATAAACATCATCCTGGGTTCCATCCTGACCCAGTCAACTCTCACGTCGGGAGCCGGCTCGGATGGGGCATCTGTCAAGGGCGGACTCTTTTCCGGGAACAGTACTGTTTCCGATGCCAAAACCAAGCTGTTCAACTCGGTTACATCCCCCATCAACGGGTTCTCCCCGGCGACAATCGGCTTCAACACCACAAAGAACGGTGACCTCTCCTTCGAACCAGACGTTTTTGCGTCAGCGTATGCCAAAGACCCGGTGGCTACCGAAAAGATGCTTCAAACTATGGCCTCGCGGGTGGAAGAAGCGGCCAAGTCGATTTCTGGCCCTGACGTAGGTTCACTGTCCCAAAGAGTCAAAGGTCAGCAATCGATCATCAATGATCTCAACACTCAAATTCTGGACTGGGATTCCCGTTTGATGACGCGTAGAGCGTCATTGCAGGCCGTCTACACGTCACTGGAGGTTCAGATGAGCAAGATGCAATCGCAGCAATCGTGGTTGACGGCCCAAATTAACTCCTTTGATGCGGCAGGCAAGAAATGATGAATGCAAGCAGCCGTAATAAGGCGCTGAACTCCTACCAGCGTGAGGCAATCCTCTCGGCAACCCCTGCGCGTCTCCTGACGATGCTTTATGACAGGTTGCTCCTGGATCTAGCTCGCGCGGAAACTGCGCAGAACGCCTCTGACTGGTCGGTGGCCAGTGATAATCTGCTGCATGCTCAGGACATCATCGGCGAGCTCTCCGGATCCTTGCAACCGGAACTGTGGGCCGGGGCAGACCAGCTGCTGGGCATCTACAATTACGCGGGGACGGCGCTGATGAACGCCAATATCCGGCGTGATCCCGCGCTAACCCGCGAGTGCATCGATCTCTTTGAACCACTTAGACTCACCTGGCATGAGGCTGCGGCTCTGCCCTCCGGTATCCTCACGGGTGCCCAGGCTGGCGGCTACACCTCGTGATTTGGCCGCGCAAAGAACGGTTCGTTGAACCAGTGCAACCCGCACCCGAAAGAATCCCGGCTCCGAGCCCTCCGGCAGAAAGTGGAGTGGCTGATTTGCCAGACCTGGTGGATGCAGCCCGGGCGCAGTGGGAAACTGTCCTGGCTGAGTTGGAAGAGCAACTGTCGGTGGCAGTGTTGCAGAACCGCGGCTGGGTTCCGCCGATGAATCTTGGCCCTTTGCCTGAAGCACTGCGTGAGCGGGCAAAGAATCTAGCTGAGCTACAGAACCAGATGATCCAAGCCTTGCAAACATCACGCGAAAGCACTGCCACAGAACTTGGAACGCTGAAAACAGTTCAGCGTGATGCACCCGCCATTTATCTTGACGTCATGGGCTAACTGCTTTCACGAACCCCGGCCGGCCGGGCGGAATGAGAGCAACTCACAAACAACTTAAAAATAGTGTGTATTTCTCTTACGGTACTTCCCAAGCTTCCGATAGTGACAGATGAGCTACGGACGGCTCGCCCCTCAGCCACGGACAGGCCTCAAGTTTTACATCAAGGAAGAGCTCAGTGCTTGATTCCGTGGTTACTGTGGCGCTCACCAGCGCCCTCGATGGATTGTCCATGCGCCAACGCGCCATTGCCGACAACATCGCAAACGTCAATACCCCCGGCTACACTGCCCAGAGGGTGAAATTCGAAGCCGCCTTGGCCGAATCCGTCAACCGCCGCGACGGTGATGTGCGCGCCACTACGGAACGTTCGGTGGAGCCTACCCAGCTCAACGGCAACAACGTCAACCTGGACACTGAGACGCTTTCAAATATAGAAACCGTGTTGCGGTACCAATTTGCCGCCCACGCGGTTAACAGCGAATTCAACTCCATGCGCACAGTTCTTAAGAGCCAATAAGTGAGCGACGCAATTGGCATTGCCTCCACCGGATTAACGCTGCACCGCAAATGGCTCGACGCCGTTTCGGACAACATCGCCAACGTCAATACCGTGACGGCCACAACCGAGGAAGCTTTCCGTGCCCGGTACATCATTGCTGAAGCAGGGGCAGGGGACTCGGGCGTTTACGTAGCTGGTGCGGCACGCGGTAGCGCAGAAGGGCGAATGACCTTTGAACCTGACCATCCATTGGCGGATGAGGGCGGTTATGTCCGGTACCCCGATATTGATATGGCGTCCCAAATGGGCCAGTTGATCATGGCCCAGCGTGGATACCAAGTCAACGCTGCAGTGGTAGACCGAGCCAAAGTTATGTACGAATCCGGATTGCAGATTGGAAAGTAGCCGATGAGTGTTTCTGGAATTGAAGGCGTACAGGCCAGCATCGGAACGGGGTACATGCCTCAGGTGCAACCCAGTACCGACAACGGTGCCTTTGGCGACTCATTGACGGGGGCGTTGAGTGATCTGCAGGGACTGCAGTCCACCTCGAACACCATGGCGGTCAAGGCCGCAACGGGAAGTCTGGATGATATTCATCAAGCCACGATTGCCTCAGCCAGGGCCGCTGTAACCCTGGAGTTAGTCTCCACACTGCGCATCCGCGGGGTTGACGCATTCAACGAGATCATGAGGATGCAGGCCTGATGCCGCCGTTTCTCACCGCTTTTCCAGCTCGTTTTTCCGGCATGGCCAAGGGTTTCACCATGGCCCAAAAAACCTTGGTGGTTATTGGGTTGGCTGTTTTGGTATTAGGCAGCGTGGCCTTGTTTAGTTGGGTCACGAAACCCAGCTATGCCCCGCTATTTTCCTCTTTGGCACCGGCCGACGCCAATGCCATTGTCACGCAACTTAAAACCGATAATGTGCCCTACCAACTAGTTAACGGCGGTGCCACCATTTTGGTGCCGGACGCCAATGTTTATGACCAGCGTCTCAAGGCTGCCTCCGCTGGTCTTCCCGCGGCAACCACGGCAGGTTACTCACTGCTGGACAGTATGGGTGTGACGTCATCGGAGTTTCAACAAAACATCACGTACAAACGTGCCATGGAGGGAGAACTAGCACAAACCATCATGGCGATGAAGGGCGTGACTATGGCCTCCGTAAAATTGGCGGTCCCTGAACAAACAGTGTTCACGGCCACCAAGCAGGACCCCACCGCGTCAGTGTTCGTGGAAACCAACCCTGGTGTCAGCCTCTCCGATGATCAGGTCAACGCGATTGTGCACCTCACGTCATCCTCGGTAGAGGCTTTGAAGCCAGCAAACGTTTCCGTTGTCGATGCGGCGGGGGCCGTGCTTTCGGCCGCAGGAAATGGTGCCACTGGAAGCGGTGGAAAACAGGCCCAAGCCTACGAGCAACGCGTTAGTGCTGCTGTGCAGTCCATGCTGGATACGGTAGTTGGTCCAGGTAATTCCAGTGTGACTCTCTCAGCCACCATGGACAACGCTTCGACGGACAGAATGAAAGAGTCTTTCACCTCTCCGGAAGGTGCGCCAGCCCTGAACGAGTCGACCTCCACCGAGAAAGGCACGGGAGGTAGTGGGTCAGGAGCTGGCGTGCTAGGTCCAGATAACATTGCTGTTCCCGGCGGTGCTGGTGATGCTGGCGGAACCTCGGAGTCGAATAAGACAACCAAGAACAACGCCATCGACAAGGTAACGGAAAATACCGTTATACCTGCTGGGAATGTCCAGCGGCAGTCGCTTGCAGTCGCCGTCGACACAGCCGCAGCGGCCAAAATCGACGCAGCAACTTTGACGGAAATGGTCTCAATGGCCGCCGGGTTAAACCCGGGTCGCGGAGATACTGTCAGCATGAAGGTAGTGCCTTTCTCCACAGCTCAGTCCGAGGCTGCCCAAGCTGCCCTTGATGCAGCCAAGGCCGAAGCGGGTGCGGCGAAGACCGCAGAAACATGGCGCAATCTGGGCATCGCTGCAGTATTGCTGCTGCTGCTGCTGGTGGTAATTGTCATTTATGCACGCAAAAATCGTCGCCAGGTGCGTGAATTAGTAGACCTCGGTGAGCAGAGCCGGCAGCTGGTCTCGCTGACAAAGCTTCCTGCTGATCCTGAACCTGCCACGACTGCACTCACGGCAATTCCCGTACCCGCTGCCCTGCCTGTGGCCGAAAGTAGCGACGCCGATTCCAAGCGAGCATCTTTGGAGGCGCTGGCCGGTGCGGATCCGCAAAAAACTGCCGGACTATTGCGCTCGCTCATGGATGAAAAAGTGGGTGTCTGATGGCTTCGGTGCCGGTGACAGTTAACCAGAAGCCGGCAACACCACTGACAGGGACTCAAAAGGCCGCAGCCGTGCTCATGCAGTTTTCACAAACAGCGGCGGCTGCCGTCATGTCGCATCTGTCGGAGAGTGAGGCGGAGGCCATTGTCTCAGAGATAGTGAAGATGCGGCGCGTTCAGGCAGATGTTGCTGACGCTGTTATTAATGAGTTTCACGATATCGCCGTCAGCGGGCGGCGTGCAGCCCAAGGCGGACGCGACTTTGCCGCAGGTCTGCTTGCGGCATCATTTGGCAGCGAAAAAGCGGCCGGAGTCATGGACAGGCTGGCCTCGTCCCTGGCCGGAAAGCCGTTTGAATTCTTAGACGACGCCGAACCGGGACAGTTGCTGTCCCTGCTGGAAGATGAGCTGCCGGCCACTATTGCGTTGGTGCTGGCCCATCTGCGTCCCGACCGCGCCTCTGCCACCTTGGCCGGCCTGACTGGCGGGCTGCGCACCGACGTGGCGCAGTCCATCGCAACAATGGGTTCAGCCACCCCAGAAGCTGTAGGGATTGTTGCGGGCATGCTCAAACAGCGCGCGCTGGCCGTTGTGGCACCGCGTGAACAGATGGCGGTGATCGGCGGGATTCAACCGTTGGTTGAAATCATTAACCGCTCCGATGTGGCAACTGAACGTGCGCTCCTGGAAGAGTTGGAACTGCGGGATCCGGAACTCGCAGAAGAAGTACGCTCGCGCATGCTCACATTCACTGACCTGGTGAAACTGGACAACCAGGACGTGCAGCTGGTGCTTCGCGGTATTCCTGCCAACACGCTTGCGCTGGCAATGAAGGGGGCTCCAGCCGCTGTCTTGGAAGCCATTCGATCCAATATTTCTGAGCGCAACCGTGAACTGCTTGAATTTGAACTTGAGGCACTCGGTCCCGTGCGCAGTTCAGAAGTGGAGCAGGCGCGGGCAGATATTGTACGGATCATCCGTGAACTCGAGGCTAATGAAGAGATCACAGTGCGTCGAGGGGATGAAGATGACATTGTCTACTAACCATTCGGTACCGCGCCCAGCGGTGTTCCCAGTAGTAGCTACTTCGGCCCAAGCCCACGCCCTACAGGAAGCAAAATCCAGCGGATTCACCCAAGGCCATGCCGCCGGCTACGTGGCTGGATTGCAACGTGCTGAACAGGAGGCTGCGGCACAAGCGAAACAACAGAACATGGAACACGAGGTGCTGCTGGCCACGTTGGAAACTCGGCAAACAGAGGGTCTGGGCGCCCTGAACCTGGCCAGCGCCGCGCTCACGAACCGCACCGTGCCGGTTCTAGCGCACGCAGAACAAGCTCTTTTTGGATATGCCCTTGAACTGGCGCAGGCACTGCTGGGCCATGAGCTGCGGGACGGGGAAACATCCGCACGGGCCGCACTGGCGCGTGCCTGCGCACGGGCTCATACCGAAATACCAGTGAGTATCCGAATGAATCCTGCGGATATTGCAGCGCTGCCCAACTCCGATTTTCCTGACGGCGTGGCCATCCAAAACGATGCAAGCATCGGCAGGGGCGACGCCATTGCCGAATACGCCGACGGATTCCTTGATGCTCGGCTTGCCACAGCCTTGGACAGGGCCCGATCCGCACTGCTGGGCGATTTTCTGCCGGCCAGCGCATTGACCGCGGACGCACCCGTTCTGGACGCCCTAGTTCCCGGTGCCCAAGCGCCCACTGCCGCGGCGGCGAACGCTCATGCAGCGTCGCGCATGACGGGACGGTCATGAGGACCGCTACTCTCACCGGCTCCCATCGGATGGCAACGGCCGTACGGGCAGCTGCGCCCGAAAGAGTAGGCGTGGTGACAGGTGTTGTTGGATTAGCCGCCCAGGTGAGCGGCCTACGCTGCGCTGTGGGGGACATGGTCACTATTGGTGAGCGCAACCCCGTGGATGCTGAAGTGGTCGCCGTGGCGGTAGGTAGCGTGCGGATCATGCCGCTGGCACCCATGAACGGTATTGGCGAGGGTGACCTGGTGAGGGCCAAACAAGTCCCCCTCTTGGTTCCCACGGGGGACGGGCTTTTGGGCAGGGTTATTGATGGGCTTGGCCGCCCAATCGACGGGCTCGGCCCCTTACAAGGCGTGACAGGGGTGCCGCTGGAAAACAAGTCACCCAATTCCATGCAGCGGGCCCGCATCACCACGCCCTTGCAGACCGGGGTGCGGGTTTTGGACACCATGACCACCACGGGGCGCGGCCAACGTTTGGGGCTTTTTGCTGGTTCCGGAGTGGGCAAGTCTTCCCTGCTCTCGATGATTGCCCGCGGCACCGAGGCGCAGGTGTCAGTCATCGCGTTGGTGGGGGAACGCGGGCGTGAGGTGCGCGAATTTTTAGAGGACGATCTGGGTCCTGCAGGCCTGGCACGCTCGATCGTTGTGGTGTCCACAAGTGACGAACCAGCCCTGCTGCGCCTGCGTGCCGCATTCACTGCAACCCGGATAGCGGAGTCGTTCCGGGAACGCGGGGTTGATGCCATGCTCATGATGGATTCGTTGACCCGGGTGGCAATGGCGCAACGCGAGATAGGCTTGTCCGTTGGTGAGCCGCCAGCAACACGAGGGTACCCGCCGTCGACCTTTTCTGTCCTAGCGCGACTGCTGGAACGGGCAGGCACCGACAAAGTGGGATCCGTCACCGGCCTGTACACGGTGTTGGTGGATGGTGATGATCACAATGAGCCGATCGCTGATGCCGTCCGCTCAATCCTCGACGGTCACGTGGTGTTGGAACGCAAATTGGCGGTGGCAGGGCATTTCCCGGCCATCGACGTGCTTGCCTCCATCTCACGTGTGGCTTCCAAGGTGTGTGCCCCCGGGCAGAAGAACGACGCCGGCACCTTGCGTAAGGTGTTGGCGGCACGGGCCGCGGCCCAGGACCTGATAGACGTCGGCGCGTACCAGGCAGGGAGTAACCACTTGGTGGATGCGGCCGTTCAGCACGGTGCGGCGATCAACGATTTTCTTCAACAAAGTATGGACGAACAAATTCCGGCCCCACAATCGTGGGCACAGCTTCGCGCTTTATCCACCATGATTTCAGGAGCATAAATGGGCAGCACATTCCGTTTGGCCGGTCTCTTACGGTTCCGTCAGGCGCAAGAGGAACAGGCAGCGGCGTCTTTGGCGCAAGCAAATGCGCGGCGTAAGGAACAGCGCGAGCACGTGAGTAAAGTGCGCGGCACTCTGGCAGCTGCGCCATCCAACGCCGGATCTGCTGCCGCTTTGCGGGCCACGGCCGCGGCGCGTTCGTCTTCACGGAGCATGTTGTTGGAGTTGGCAGCGCTGACCCGCTCAGTGGAGGAGGCTGCCTCGAATGCTGAGAAAGATTTACTGATTGCCAAAAAATCTGCTGCATCGCTGGAAAAATTAGCCGACCGTCACGAAATGGACCGCCAGGAACTGTTACTCCACGATGAACAGCTCTTCCTGGACGAGCTGGCAGTTTCGCGCGCAACCAGCCAAGATGACGCAGGCACCGCTACAAGCTTGCGGGTGAACCGATGAGGTCCATCGACACATTGACCACCATGTCAGCGGGTGGGCTCGGTGGCCGCGGTGCCGCGCACTCCTCAACGGAGGGATCTGGGACGAGCTTTGGTGCGTCCCTGCAAGATGCCTTGAAGCATGGGTTGGGAAACAAGACGGGAGGGCTGCAGAACACCGGCACCAACACCGTTGACGTGGAAGATAATGCACCCAATGACGCGAATTCCCGAGTCGGAGCCGGCTCCCCGGATTCTTCGCCCGAGTCTGCCCAGGGTCTGCCAGCTGGCACTGTTGCTGTCTCGATTTCAGACTTTTGGGCCGCCGTCATGCAGCCGGCGGATCCGGCTCTGCCGGCAATAACAGTGCCGGCAACTCCGGATGGTGTTGTTGCCGGAGCAGAAGAGGGCCTTGACGGCACCGGTGTTGGCGCGGAAGCTGGAACTTTGGGTTCCGAGGCTGATTCTTCCGCGTCCATTGCATTTGGGGGCACCGCACCCGGGGCCGCTGCAACCGCGCCAGCGACAGCCGGTGCCACGGCACCCGAGCGCCTTGCCTCCGGTCATGCAGGCGAAGCCGCAGCGGGGGGTGGCCAGCAGAATCCCCAGCAGTCACACGGTCCGGTCTCGCCTGAGGGTGCAAAGACTCCTGTTTCCATAACTCCCTTGGCGCAGGGCGCTGACACAGCGCTGTCACCTGCTGGGTCAGCCAGTGCGTCCGCTGCGAATGCGATGGCAGAAACCGGCTCTACGCCAACTCTCGCTACTGAGGCAGGAAGCCCCGCGCTGAGCCTTGGCAACTTGGCAAGTCAGAGAGTAATTCCTGTCGCAGAGCAAGCGGTAGGCGGTCCGGAGGCTCCGACCATCCCCGCATTATCTGCAGTGGCCGTGACACCGCCGCAGGCTCCGGTCCAGGCTTCCGCCGCGGCGCCGGTTGCGGCACACGGACATACGCCCGCGCCAGCGTTAGTTGAACAGCTGGCACGTCCGCTATTCACGCTGGCGGGAGCCCCCCTGGGGGAGCACGTCATGAAAATCAGTGTGGTCCCTGATGCTCTTGGACCAGTTACCGTAAGGGCTCAGTTGAGCGCCGACGGTATACACATTGAACTAATCGCCGCAAGCGAAGCGGGCAGGGAGGGGCTGCGGGGCATCCTTTCCGACCTGAGACGGGATCTTGCTACCGGGGGGATGGCATCTTCGCTGTCATTGGGCAGCGGGAACTCCCCTGCAAACCAGGGTGAGCAACGCAATTCCCAAACGGTGACAAGTCCGTGGAGCAATAGCATGGCACTAAAGACTGATCAAGACCCGAACCCGCACGGTCCCATGCCGCCTGCGCCCGCGGGCGCAATAAATAATTCACTGGACATCACCGTATAGAAAGGCAGGCAAACCATGAGCGAAAATTCGATTGCCCCATTGACGCCATCTGGCAATTCCATGCAGCCGCCCACAGCGGTGGATGGGATCAACAACATTCCCGGTCGGCGTGATCCTAAACAAGTCATGGACTCCGAAGTGTTCATGAACCTGCTTGTTGCCCAGTTGCGCCATCAAGACCCATCCTCGCCGATGGACACGAACGAAATGATTAGTCAGACTACCCAACTGGCCACCATGGAAAAGCTGACCAATATGGACAAAACGGCTACGGAGAGTTTCTCTCTCCAAATGCGCACGGCAGCAGCTGCACTGATTGGCGAGCAGGTCAGTTGGCAAGATGCTGACGGCACAGCACACAGTGGGATTGCCTCTTCGGTGTCCTTCATCAACGCCGTTCCGCAAGTCAGTGTCGGGGGGAAAATGATTCCCTTGGATCACATATCCGGAATAACCAGTACGGGAAAACCTGAACCCGTTTCCATCTAACTGCCACTCGCCTGCACAGGCACGACTTTTATCAACCAGCTTGACCCTTACCCACCAAGTACAGAAAGGCTTCACATCATGCTTCGTTCCTTGTATTCCGGAATCTCCGGTCTTCGCGCACACCAAACCATGCTTGACGTCACCGGCAACAACATTGCCAACGTCAACACGGCCGGTTTCAAGTCCTCCACGGTCCAGTTCCAAGACACACTGTCCCAGGTGGCTCGTTCCGGCTCCGCAGCTCAAGCACAGGCTGGCGGAACAAACCCCGCACAGGTGGGTCTGGGTGTCCAGGTGGCAGGTATCTCCACTAACTTCTCCCAAGGTTCAGCCCAAGCAACTGGCCGTTCCTCTGACATGATGATCTCCGGCGACGGATTTTTCATTACTGCCAAAGGCGGAGAGCAGCTTTATGCGCGTGCAGGGTCGTTCGACTTCGATTCGCAGGGCCGCCTGGTCTCACCCGACGGTGCCTTGCTGCAGGGTTGGTCAGCAGTCAATGGAGTCGTCAACACCGGGGCGGGACTGGGCAACATTTCCATTTCCAAGCAGATGGTGTCTGACGCATCCCGCACAACGAGCGCCACGTTAGGTGGGAACCTGCCCGACGATGCTATTGCCGGCACCGTACAGACACGCGACATGAAGGTCTTTGACGACGCAGGCAATCCCCGGAACGTTTCGCTGACATTTACCCGCACCGGGACCGGTTGGGACGTCACCGGCGCCGATACGAACGCACCCGGTGGAGCCGCTACAGGCGCCACGGCACTGACTTTCACCAATGGTGCCCTGACCGGCGGCGGAACAATGAACATTGGCGGGTTGAGTGTCAATATGGGCGCCGTGACCGGGTTCGCTCAAATGAGCACACTTGCCGTCACTGCAACCGATGGAAGTGCCGCCGGCACCTTGGACTCCTTCAGCATGGGAACGGACGGCACCCTGACGGGAACGTTCAGCAACGGTGGAAACATGGTGATCGGTCGCATAGCCTTAGCCAACTTCACCAACGCCGGTGGTTTGGAAAAAGCCGGCTCCTCCTCCTACCGTGCCACGGCATCATCTGGAGCGGCGGCGGTTGGAACAGCCGGGTCCAACGGCTTGGGCTCCTTGGCTAGTGGCTATGTGGAAATGTCAAATGTGGACCTGTCTCAGGAATTCACCAACCTGATCGTTGCCCAGCGTGGCTTCCAGTCCAACGCCCGCATCATCACCACCTCGGATGAAGTGCTGCAGGAATTGACGCAACTCAAACGCTGATAAGGATGCTGCCCTGACAATGGCGCAGTGCGTGAACTGGACTTCCATATTTTATGGACTTCACTTCAGGCGCTGCGCCACATCTGTTTAAGGGGCACCTGTGTACGCAGGGTGGCAATTGATCTCTTGGTCATCTGACCCGACAGTGCCGTTTTCTAACCAATAGCGCGGGTCAGCCGACAGTAGCGTTTGATGGACGGCTGGCGTCCCAATGAACTAAGGATGAGCCCTTGATCAGTGTCACCCGTTTGGACGGGCGAGAGTTTGCGCTGAACCCAGACTTGATTGAACGAATCTTCGAGTCTCCGGACACAACTGTGGTCATGGCCGATGGGGCGAACTACATTGTTACCGAATCAATGGCAGCCATCATTGAAAAAATTGTCCGCTTCCGTGCTCGCATCATCTCGATGGCCCATGACTACTCCGAGGATGAGATCGAATTGCCGGCGCCACCTAAATTAAGCATTATCCACCCTTCCGGAAATCCCACCACGTCAGGATCGTAAAGCGATGGATCCCGCAACAATACTCGGTCTGCTCATCGCCTTCGGTGCCTTGTTTGGCATGATCACTTTGGAGGGCGCCAGTGTCACAAGCGTGACGCTCCCGGCCCCCATGCTGCTGGTTCTGGTTGGCACCATCGCCATTGGCGTGGCTGGTTCGACCTTGAAGGATGTTGTGCATGCCGCAAAGTCACTTCCCAGAGCATTTTTAGCTAAACCTCCGAAACCTGGGGAGAGTATCGAGCAGGTCGTGGCGCTGGCAGACAAGGCGCGTCGGGAGGGACTGCTGTCTCTTGAAGCTGCCGCGGCCGAGACTAAAGACCCGTTCTTGCGCGATGCGTTGCAGAACATTGCGGACGGTACCGATGGGGAAGATCTGCGCGAGCTCTTGGATGATGCCGTTGAAACTAAGATCAAAAGTGATCATACGGCCTCTAAATTCTTTACAACTTTGGGTGGTTACGCACCCACCGTGGGCATCATTGGCACAGTTGTTTCGCTGACGCACGTACTGGAGAATCTCTCGAATCCAGAAGAGCTGGGACACATGATTGCTGCAGCGTTTGTGGCTACACTTTGGGGTTTGCTGTCCGCAAACTTCATCTGGCTACCTATTGGTTCACGATTGAGCCGGCTCTCGGAGCTGGAAGTGGACCGTATGACTCTCATTACCGAGGGTGTCTTGGCTGTGCAGGCAGGGTCCCAGCCCACCCTGTTGCGTGAGCGGTTGACAGCCATGGTTCCCGCATACCGCCAACAGGGTGGCAAGAAAAATACACGTGGTAAAGCCCAAGACCGCGATGCAGCATGAGTCAGGGACGTAAAACTGCCCGCAAGCGGAGGGGTAAACCGGAAGAGAGCCACCCGGATGAGCGCTGGATGGCTTCCTACATGGACATGGTCACTGTTTTGATGTGCATGTTTATTGTCCTTTACGCCATGTCCACAGTGGATGATGTGAAGTATGAGAAACTTCGTGACTCGCTAGCCAGTGGCTTTGGCCAGGTGAATGTTGGGAAGGTGGATACTGCCTCTGGAATCGTGGTGCCACCCGAAGATGTGGGCAAGGAAGGTACTTTAACGAACACTCCTCTAGACCGAGCGGTGACCGAGGTTGATCGCCTCACTGCGCTGAAGGAGGCCATGCGCGTGGGGCTGGAGACAAACGGACTGGCTGAGAACGTAGAGTTTCAGATCGACCACCGTGGATTGAGCGTAAAGCTAGTTGGCTCGCAGTCATTCTTTCGTCCAGACAGTCCAGAACTATCCTCCCGTGCTACAGCCGTACTGGATACGATCGCCCCCACACTGCTGTCCTCCGGTCTGGATATTTCTGTTGAGGGTCACGCCGCCGACGCCATCACCAACTACCCCTCAGTGTGGGAGTTGTCCGCAGAACGCGCCGTCGGTGTGGTGCGTCACCTTGTGGAGCGCCGAAATCTGCCCGGCGCCAAGGTTGCTGCGATCGGCTACGGAAGTACACGCTCTGTCAATGACAACTCCACTGAATCTTTACGCGAACTAAACAGACGCGTTGACATAGTGGTGCTATCCAACCAGCCCGAGGAAGTTCGTGCGCTAATTCCAGAAGTATTGAAAGCAAAAGCTGTTCCTTCCTAACGCATGTCTTGGTTGTGCCGATAGTGACAGATATGGCTGACCCTTACCTTCCTTCCTCCCTGCCCGCTCCGTGGGCGAAAAGGGTGGTTGAGGTCTACGATTTTCGGCGGCCAACAACTTTGGCTCGCGAGCACAGTCGTGTGCTGGAACTCGCCTTCGAAACCTTCGCCAGGCAGTGGGGTACGCAACTAACCACCAAAATCCGGGCGGCTTCCTCCGTTATCACCGAACAGGTGACAATGGAGACCTACGATGAATATGCTGCCGGGTTGCCCGCATCCACCGCAATGGTACTTTTCTCCCTTGGTGGGCAAGAGTCCAAAGGTGTCATTCAGTTCCCCGCAGAAGCGGCATTGAGTTGGATCACCCGCATGCTCGGCGGAGGGTCTGCTGTACCGATCCCTGACCGTAAATTCACCCAAATCGAGCACGCGCTGGTGACACGGCTGATGGAAGATGCCTTAGAGGACCTCAGGTACTCCTTTGGGTCCCTACTCGTTGAGACACCTGCCGTTGAAGGTATCCACTTCAACTCCCAGTTTGCCCAGGCTGCCGCTACGAACACACTCATGATTGTTGCCGGTTTTACAGTGCGAATGGGCGACCTGAGCTGGCGTGCCACGATTGCGTTGCCTGCCGAGGTTTTAGTGCAGCAGTTGGGAAGCCACAATCCGATCAGCGATGCCGCTGCGGCGCCCGAACAGTTGCGCGCCCAGCTAGGCGGGGTGCCTGTTGATGTTGCGCTGGCGCTAACTCCGGTGCCGGTCACCCCGGACACCATTTTGAACTTGGCGGTGGGTGATGTTTTGAACCTTCCTCATCCCACCAACAGACCTTTTGACTTGACCGTTGGGGGTAAGCCCGTTGCCTGTGCCATCGGCGTGACGCATGGCTCACGCAAAGCCGGGCAGATTGTTACTATCGAAGAGAGAAACCCATGAGTATGAATCCGGTCAAGCTGGCGGTGGCCAACGCACTGGCAAGTGCACTGCCCTCCACAACGACCTTGAGCGTTAATCTCGCTGATAGCGCCGCTGCGCCAGCCGGAACTGTCGGGTTTCTCGTGGATTATGTGGGGCCCCAAACCGCGGAACTTGCCGTGCTGCTCTCTGAGCGGGCCGTGCAAGCCGTGCGAGCGGCTGGTGGCGCTGGAAGTTTTGCGCTGGTAGATGTTATGCGTCCCGCTTTCGAGGCCGCCACGGCGCAACTTGGCTCCGGCGTTCTTGGGGAAGTGTCAGAAAGCCCTTCTGTGGCCCATTTCAAAGGCGTGGACACAACAGTATTCGAACTGAACGATGCGGGCAGCGGCTTCGATAACCAAGAGCCCTACGCATGGGTGGCGCTTAAGTTTCGTGACTCTGCTAGTCAAGGCGCCGGAGGGCTGAGCGCGGCAAAACTTGGGCGTATTCACGATGTTGAAATGGCCTTGTCTGTGGTCATCGGGCGCACGCGAATGAGTGTGGCCCATGTGCTGGGATTGGAACCAGGTCAGGTAGTGGACCTTGACCGTTCCGCCGGATCCCCCGCGGACGTGTTGCTCAATGGACGCTTGATAGCCCATGGTGAAGTTGTTGTTGTGGATCAGGATTACGCAGTGCGGATCACCAAAATTTTGGACACAGCAGAGACGGTCGGCTAGATGGATGCATTCCTCCTGGTCATCCGGGTAGGACTATCTCTAGGTGTAGTCATGGTCCTCCTCTGGATGGCCCAGAAACGATTTTCGAAGGTCGGACGCTCCGCAGAACAGTCCGATCTTGCTGTGGTTGTTCGCAAAAGTGTTGGGCCAAAGGCCTCAGTGGTGGTCGTGGAATCTGATGGGCTGCGTTTTATGCTTGGGGTCACCGAACATTCGGTCAACGTTTTACACAGCAGCGAGGCACCCGAACCGGCGCCGGTACTATCACAAGCAATGGATCACGGGGAGGATCCTGCCTTTGCTGCGATACTGAAGTCCGCTGGTGAGCCGGCCCTTCGCCGGGATAGCGCAACCCGCAAACTTCGGCACAGCACAGCTACAGGATCCATGCATGGATCGATCTTTGCTCGCAGCACATGGGTCCAGGCAGGTGCCGCTGTGCGCAAGGGCTTGAATCTGTGACCCGGCCCTTCGCGCACTCGCGCAGTTACCTCCGGATGGCTGCCTTAGCCTTCTCGGTGCTTGTCGTGTTGTATTTGCTGTTGATCTCCACATCCATTTCCGCACATGCCTTGACGGGCATGCTCCCGATGGATCCCGTGGACCCGACCCCGCCCACAGATCCAACCCCGCCAGGGGAGAGCGACGGCGTCAACGTCACTGTCAATGGTCTGACAGGCAGCCCCAGCTCCTCCATCGTCACATTGTTGGCGGTCACTTTATTGTCAGTTGCTCCGGCACTGCTGCTGATGATGACCTCTTTCACCAAGATCTTTGTGGTTCTGGCCATGGCTCGCAACGCCGTCGGGCTTCCATCAATTCCGCCCAACCAGGTGCTGGCCGGGCTGGCGCTATTTTTGTCACTGTTCATCATGGCGCCGACTCTGACCGAGATCAATAACATTGCCGTGCAACCGTTCCTCGACGGAAGCATCGACATTAGCCGGGCGTTTGAACTTGCCGGAACACCGTTGCGCCAATTCATGCTCCCGCATACCCGTGAGGCGGATATCGCTCTCATGACCCGGGCCGCCGAACGGGAAAATCCGGCCACACCAGAGACAGTTCCAATGCTGACGTTGATCCCGGCCTTCATGATTTCTGAGTTACGGGCCGCTTTCATTATTGGGTTCGTTATTTTCATTCCTTTTTTGATCATCGACCTTGTGGTTGCCTCAGCGCTGATGTCGATGGGCATGATGATGCTTCCGCCGGTGATGATCTCGTTGCCGTTCAAGATTCTCCTGTTCGTGTTGGTGGACGGCTGGGGCCTGATCATTACTTCTCTTATTCAAAGTTATGCAGGTGGGCCGTGAATTCTGCTGAAGTCCTAAATATTGCCGTACAGGCCTTGTGGGTGGCGGCGAAGCTGTGTGCCCCCATCCTGATCACGGCTCTTGTCGTGGGGTTTTCCATTTCGCTGGTGCAGTCCATCACACAGATTCAAGAGGCCACACTGTCTTTTGTGCCCAAGGCAGCCGCAGTGGTGATTGCGTTGGTAATTTGTGGGCACTGGATGATTACCGAGATCGTCACTTTCACGCATCAACTCTTTGACAAACTCCCCGCGCTGCTGGCCGGTTAGGCACAGAAGCTATGAACATTCCCGTTGAACTGGCGTGGTTGGAGGCCGCGCTGCTGGCTGTGGTGCGTGCCACAGCCTTCATTGTTATTGCACCACCTTTTTCCTACAACGCCATCCCGTTGCGGATCAAAGGCATGCTGGCTCTGGGTCTGGGTCTTGCCATGAGTAATCGGGTGGTGGTTGGGCCCGAGGTGAGCGAGGTGGGCCCTTTTGTTACCGCTGTCATCTTGGAAGTTGTTGTGGGCGCGGCCTTGGGATTCTTGGTGTACGTAGTGTTCGCTGCGGTGCAGTCTGCCGGATCCATGATCGATTTGTTTGGCGGATTTTCTATGGCCCAGGCATTCGATCCACAGTCCATGGTCAATGGAGCCCAATTCACCCGGTTATTTCAAATGACAACGCTGGCACTGTTGTTTGCCTCTGATGGCTATCAGCTCATTATCGGTGGCCTGGCTCGATCCTTTGACGCCATCCCAATCGGTGGGGGATTGGATTTGACGAACCCCGCCGACGCCATGGTGGGCGCTGTGACACAAATGTTTTTAGCCGCTGTGCAGATTGCTGGTCCGCTGATGGTGGTGCTCTTTCTTGCTGATGCAGGGTTGGGTTTGCTCACGCGAGTGGCACCCGCCCTGAATGCTTTTGCATTGGGATTTCCGCTAAAGATCATGCTGACGCTTACTTTGGGTGGGCTAGTGCTGATGGCATTGGGCCCGGTGGTTGCGGCTTTGGTGACCACAGCCATGACGCAGTTGTCCGGGGTGATCAGCCGTGGCGGATGAACCCAGTGGGGAAAGAACCGAAGAAGCCACCGACAAACGTATGCGGGAGGTGCGCGAAAAAGGCCAGCTTTCGCGATCTCAGGACTTAACGGCGTGGGTTGGCGTGGGGGCTGCCGCTCTCTTGATACCGGGTGTGATCTCGCGCGCCTCCAATGAGTTGGCCGAACAAATGTTCACCGTTACGGCCATGGCCGCCAATCCGGAACCAGAGGCAGCAGTGCGGGCCATGGAGGACGCCTTTATGTCCTTGACCAATATTCTAGGAATGCTGTTTGTTGGTGTTGTGGTGGCAGTCCTGGCGGCTGCAGTGTTGCAGGGTGGAGTGCGGTTTAAAAAATTCAAACCCAAATATGAACAATTTAACCTCCTCAAGGGCCTAAAAACCGTGTTTGGGACGCAGGCGCTGTGGAATGGGGCCAAAGCGCTGCTGAAGACAGCCGTCGTCGGACTTGTATTGTTCATTGTCATCGAAGGGCTAACATCGACGCTCTTGCGTTCCTCCGGTGCCCTGCCCATTTCAGAACTGCTATCCACAGCCGGTGCGGGACTTGTTCAATTGATCCAGTACGCGGTTGCCGCTGGAATGCTCTTGGCTGTGGCTGACGTTTTTGTTGTTTCCCGGCGAAATCGGAAACGGACGCGAATGACCAAAAAAGAGGTCAAAGATGAGCACAAGAGCACCGATGGTGATCCACTGGTAAAGTCGGCCCGTCGCCAACGCCAGTTGAGCATGGCTCGGAACCGCATGATGGGCGCGGTGGCGACGGCCGACGTCGTGCTGGTAAACCCCACCCACGTAGCCGTGGCACTGCGTTATGAGCCCGGTAAATCAGCTCCCCGCGTTGTGGCCAAGGGTGCGGATCGGGTTGCTCTGCGCATCCGCGCCGAGGCCGAGGCCAAAAAGGTGCCGGTCGTTAAAGACATTCCGCTGACCCGCGCCCTACACGGCTCCTGTGAGCTGGGAGCTGAAATTCCGGTGGCACTGTACAACCAGGTAGCAGCCGTCTTGGCCTTCGTCATGGCGCTGAAGAAGCGTGGTGGCTCCGCCGGAACCCACCAGATATTAGCTGCCGGATCAAGCATTCCTCCGAGTCTGGTCCCGGTATGAATAGCAACGCCGCCGTATTGTCCCGTCCTTCCAACCTAAGGAAACCGCTGTGAACCGCAACGTGTCAAGCATGGCCATCCCCATGGGTGTGGTGGGCATTGTGCTGCTGCTTGTGGTGCCCATTCCCACCATTTTGTTGGACATACTGATCATCATCAACATCGTGTTTGCACTTTTGGTGCTCATGAATACCATGTTTGTGCAGAAACCTCTTGACTTCTCCGTATTCCCGTCGCTGCTGTTGGTTGCTACGTTGTTCCGGCTGGGCTTGAATGTTGCTTCAACTCGTCTAGTTCTGGGACAGGCCCATGCGGGGGCGGTCATCCAGGCTTTTGGTGAAGTGACAATTGGTGGAAACCTCATCATCGGGGCCGTGATTTTCCTGATTCTTGTGGTCATTCAGTTCGTCGTGGTCACTAAGGGTGCCGAGCGAGTAGCCGAGGTTGGTGCCAGGTTCACTCTGGACGCCATGCCAGGAAAGCAGATGGCGATTGATGCGGACCTCAACACGGGTTTGATCACTGACGCCGAAGCTAAGGACCGCCGGGCGGAAGTATCCGCCGAGGCTGATTTCTACGGTTCTATGGATGGAGCATCGAAGTTCGTCAAGGGTGATGCAATAGTCGGCATCATCATTATCTTGATCAACCTCATTGGTGGAATTGCAATTGGCCTGGGCCAGCGCGGTATGGAAATCTCCGACGCCTTGCACACCTATTCCATGCTGTCCATGGGCGACGGATTGGTCTCGCAGATCCCCGCGCTGCTCATGGCCGTGGCTACAGGCATGATTGTCACCCGCTCCAATGCTTCTGCCGATCTAGGGACGACGGCGGCCGCACAGTTAACGCAATCACGTCCGGCTTTGATGGTGGCTGGCATTGCGGCGATCATCATGGCACTGATCCCCGGTATGCCAGCGCTTTTGTTCCTAAGTGTTGGTGCACTGATGCTGTTCATGGGTCAGCGGGTTAAATCCGCGGAAAAAGCTGCGGCTCAGGCATTGGCTTTGGAGTCTTTGCCTTCTGCTGCGCCGGTAGAAACTACGCAGGACATCCTTGAACAAATGCGGGTTCAGCCCCTCGAGATCCAACTGGCCACTGATTTGGTGGACTTGGTGAACGGATCCGCCGATGATCTGCTGGCCCGCATCCGGGCCCTGCGGCACAAAGTTGCCATGGAACTGGGAATCGTGGTGCCACCGGTGAGGACGCGAGACCACGTGGAACTGCCGCTATCTAGCTATGTCATCCGCATTGCGGGAGTGGAGGCCGGCCGTGGCACCGCCCCACCCGGTCGGGTGCTGGCGCTGGGAGATAATCTAGCGGGCTTGCCGGGCACCCCCACTGTGGAGCCGGTCTTTGGGCTGGCAGGGAAATGGGTACCGGCAGAAATGCGGCACAGTGCGGAAATGGCTGGTGCCACGGTTGTGGACCGTGTCTCGGTCCTTGTCACCCACCTTTCCTCCGTTGTTAGTGCCAATGCTGCGCGGCTCTTGAGCCGGGAGGATGTCCGGGTCCTCACCGAGGGCGTGAAGGAAGTGTCTCCTTCCACCGTCGAGGAACTGGTTCCTGCGTTGCTGTCCCTGGGTGAGGTGCAAAGTGTCCTACAGGGCCTGCTAAGCGAGCAGGTGCCCATTAATGATTTGCCTCGCATCTACGAATCTTTGTCACTGCAAGCCAAAAAGGGAACCGATACCGAGGGACTCGTTGAGGCTGCGCGGAACTCGTTGGGCCCCGTCATTGCTGATAAGTATTTAGATGAGGGTACTCTGGCGGTGCTCATGATCGACCCAACTCTGGAACAGGAAATGCTCGAAGGGCTGCGTCCCTCCGAGCTGGGCACCCAGATCATGATGGATGCCAACAAGCTCGACGCCGTCCTGGGTTCAGTAAGCGACAGAGCGGCCGATGCCGAGGCGGCCGGCAGGAATACCGTCCTGGTCTGCGCTCCGGCACTGCGTCCGGCAGTGCGCAGACTTGTGGCTGGGCGGGTTTCCGGACTCCCAGTCCTGTCCTACACCGAGGCTACCTCCGGTAACCCAACCATTGAAACGTTAGGAGTGATTCGCGGTGTCCAGCCAATTTCAGCTTAAGGGTCACAGCATGGAGAGCCTGCGCTGGCAGCTCTTCGAAACCTACGGTTCCAGGGCCCGGATTATCCGTGCAGAACGGATCCAGACCGGCGGAGTTTTTGGGATCGGGGCAATCACCAGCTTCGAAGTAAACGTGGAAGTTGATGACCTTCAGGAGGATGATCCGGGGCTGACACGCCATGAACGCTCGCGGTCAGTGGAGGTCAACCGAGGCCCGGCAGTGCCGAGACGTGGCCTCGGGGCGTTGTTGGCCCAAGCGGACAACGCTGATAGTGCTGCGCCAAGCCAAACACTGAAGGCCCTTGAACAGAAACCAGATTTTGATGCCATCATGGGAGAGCTTGCTGGCGAAGATCCCTACGATGATTCTGCCCAAGTGGACTCGGCACGAGCCATGCCTCGACCGTCGCAGCGGCCAGGAGATGTCATCATCCTCGCGGGATTGCGTGAACAGCCGTTGCATACGGCCTGGAGCATGATTAGTACCCTTATGGGTGGTGCAGACCTGCTGACAGCAGGAGACCACCGCTCTGTGGGCGTCAGCCACGTCTTTCTCGATAGCGTGGGGGTGAAGAGGGCGCAAGCCCTGGCAGCCAGCGTAGGAAGGCCGCTATTGATAGCATTTAGCTTTGGCCAACGCGGATCATCTAACTTGTCGGTGCTTGCCTCTCTACGGCCCGCCCAGCTGTGGCTGGTGGTAGACGCAGCTCACAAGCCTGAAGACACTCAGTCATGGGTTCGCCGGGCCTGTAGGTACGCGGTTCCTGACGCTTTGGCTGTTGTGGGGGCCACTGACACTATGACGCCGGAAACGGTCAATGAGCTTCGGCTCCCGGTTGGCTGGGTGGACGGTCAACAGGCAACATCAACTGAGCTTTAATATTCCCCCAACTGCATATCCAGGGAAGGAACTGCATGCTGGTACTAACACGCAAGATTGGCGAAAAGATTGTCATCGCAGGAAACATCACGGTGACAATTCTCGATGGCGGCCGCGGCGAAGGAGTGCGCATAGGCATTGACGCCCCACGGGATGTGAGCATTCATCGAAGTGAGGTCATCGATGCCGTTTCGGCGAGCAACTTAGAAGCTGTGGAAGGCTCGGCGGTGGTGGCTACACAAAGTGCTGATAGTCCTGAACAGCTCATTCTGGCCGCATTGGGCATTACGCTGACCTAGATGCGGACTGCGTGGGAGGTTACTTCTCCCACGGTGCCTTGAATGGAAAATACTTTTCTAGAAAATCCGTAACAAGTTCGCGGCGCTCAGTTGACGTGGCGTCACCGAAACTGCCGTCATTAAGGCACAGAAAATCCGCGTTTCGGCGCGCTAAAATTCCACCCAGTGCCGCCAGACCCTTATTGCTGGTGGTATCAACATAGATACCCTTCCCGTCTTTGTGCATGACGGCCCGGCCGGTCAGCAGCGCGTAGTAGTGGTAAAGAGAGTTTGTAACCGAAATATTATCGCCAGCCCGGAAGGTACTGGCTGCGGTTGCGGCAAACTCAGGGGCAAACTCCTCGCCAAGTTCGGCCAGTACTGACCGTCTCAGAGGTGCCGCGCTATGTTCTAGATGGTGGGTGGTGAAGGCGCCAAAGCGGTCCCACAAGAGCCGGCGATTCACGCGGGCAGAGTTTTCAAAACCGCTACGCTGTGGCTCACTAACGCCGAGCCCAATCCTGTTTGGCGAAAGCATGAAGCGGGTTATGCCGCCGGGGGTGAAGAATAATTCCGGCGAAAGTGGCCGGCCAAAGAACATGTCGTCATTGGAATACAAGAAGTGTTCGGCCAAGCCGTCAATGAGGTGCAATTGCGACTCCACCGCCATGGAATTGTGGGTGGGCAGCACTGAGGGGTCCGCAAAATGCTCGTGGCTGCGCACAAGTGTGACGTTGGGGTGCTTGGCCAACCAAGCCGGTGCAGGGGAGTCCGTGGCAATAAAAATGCGCCTCACCCAAGGGGCAAACAGGTACACGGAGCGCAGAGCATACTTCAGCTCGTCTACGTGGCGAAAGCGCGATTCGTGCTCATCGCCTTCGCCAAGCAGCGCGCCTGCTTCCATTTCCCGGCGTGCATCCTGATACGTCTGAGTGCTGCCATCAACCCAGGAGAAGACCATGTCAATCTCAAAACGAATGTCAAAAACATGGTCCATGAACATGTTTTCGATCGTTGGCCAATTTTGACCGTACATATTTACTGAACTGCGAGTGGCACTTGCGCGATCAACGGTTCGCCGCGTCAGGGAATTTTCCACCGGGAGATCAATGTGGGTATCAGTGAAAGACCAGAGTTCGATCTGGACTCCCCACGCCGCACCATAATACAAACCACCGCGTGGCTCAATGCGGGGGCGAAACAACCTCATAATGCGTGTGTTGGGTGCGGCTGCCAGCTTCCCCTCTGCAAGCAACACAGTGATTTTCTTTGCATCAACACTGCGCGCGTAGAAAGGCTCATGCGCGAAGGCAGTGGCGAGTGCTTGTTCTAGCGCTGGGCGCAGTGTGCGCTCAATTGCAAGCACCGGACGTTGATCATTGCCTCGGACTAGCAGGTAATCGATTGTGCATGCATCCAACACTGCCCGGATAGCCAGGAGGTCCTCCACCATGGCCTCGTGCGGCGTCAGCCCATTTTTCCCTGCGCCATTTTTCCCTGCGCCATTGAGCAGGGCCAGCCGACCACGGTTCAGCACCACATCATCACGGCTGAGAATAAGTTCCGCCTGGGGGCTCATTGCTGTGGTGGGACCATTGATGGGCGTGCTGGTCAGGGCTGGCTCCGGGGACTCAGTGTGGCTGGATGTGAAGGGGAACCAACACGCGGACAGAGTCCGGTGCTAGTCACTGCAAGAGTTTACCGCGCGTGTGCTTTCTATTTCTTTTGTTCTTTCCTTTTTTGTGTACGGCATGTCCGGTTGAACAGCAGTGCCACAGCAATGCCTGCCAACCAGAAATCCTTAGCCATGGAGGTGCCCTCGGGAGTTGGGCGGATACTGCCGGGCGCTGTCATGCCCGGGGCTTTGAGGTAGGTGGCCACCAGTCCGGTAGAAAAGACACCCAACGCAAGTCCGGCCAAGCGGCTGGGAATAAATGGAGTTAATATCAGCGAGCCAAGGGCAATTTCGGAAACACTTAAGGAGCGCCCAAACTGGTCAGCTGAGAGCTTCGCAGCCTGTGGGATGACGCGTTGTGCGGAAGTTTGCAGGCCCGCGGCCTGATCGGAAGTGAGGCTGAGCTTGCCAATCCCGGCGTTGAGTATGAAAGCTCCGGAGACGAGTCGGAGTGCTGCGTTGCTGATGCTAAATCCCATGGTGAGCTCCTGTGCATTCTGGTGGCTGTCTAAAGGTTCAGCCTAAGGTTGCTGGCCCTGTGTGGCTAGTGTTCTGGCACGTTGGCCGATTCAACGCGCCGAGTTGCCACTTATGGTGCCCAAAATCGAGTTTACGACACCATAAGTGGCAACTCGGCGTGAGTTTGCTGTGAATTAGCCGCTGGGAGGTCCCATAGTGGCTGCGAGTCCTGCGATCATGGCCTTTAAGCCCAGAGTAAATGCAGCATCCGCATCATTTCGAGGTGAAGCGGAACCCTCTGAAGCCCCTGAACCCGAAGGGCCGCAGCGGCCCCGACGGGCGACGGCGGCGCTGAAGTTCGGTGATTGCGGCGCCATGGTGCCGGCGTCGAAGATGTCAGCTGGGGCATTTGCATCGTAGGCGGAACCGTAGATGAACGATTCCAGGGCAACCACCGCGTCAATGATTCCCTCGGGTGCCCAGCCTGCGGCGAGAAAGCCGTTGGTGACGGCCTCATACATGGTGATGGTTTTGGGGGCGTTGGTTACCGGCAGTAGGGCAATGACGGGGATGAGCGGCAAATGCGAGGCAAAAACGTTCCTGTAAGAATGCGCCCAGGTGTTGACGGCCGTTTCCCAAGACTCGGTGGCAAAGCTTGAAACATCAACTCTTCCCATCAAGTGGTCTTCCACCAGTAGCAGTACGTCTTGTTTGGAGCGAACATGGTTGTACAGCGCCGATGGCGCTACATTCATTGACCTGGCTAGTGCCGCCATGGTGAGGCCTTTGTAACCATCGTGACTGATTAGTTTCAGGGCTGCCCTGGTGATCCGGGCGGAACTGAGCAGCGCGTGCGGGGGGCGACCTGCCCGGCGTCGTCCGTCTCCTGGCACTTCTGCAGCTGAAACCAAGGCGGGTACTCCTTCTCCACCCCGGCTGGGGCACAACTTATTTACTCACACCACTTTACGGATGTGGTGATGTCAGTTACAGTCTATTCTAAATGAACGGCATTCATTTAGTGAGGCCCATCACTGGATGCTGCACAAGAGAGGTAGTCATGAGTTCTGCAGGAAACTCCACCATCGAGCGCGAACGTAACTGTGATGTGGTCATCATCGGCGCAGGCCCATCGGGATTGACCGCAGCCCGTGAGTTGAAGAAAGCCGGGCTGAGCGTTGCAGTTGTTGAGGCGCGCGACCGTGTGGGAGGACGCACGTGGTCCAACACGATTGACGGAGCATGGCTGGAAATTGGAGGCCAATGGGTTTCCCCGGATCAGACTGCCTTGATTGGTTTACTTGAGGAACTCGGCCTGGACACGTACTCCCGCTATCGCGATGGGGACAGCGTCTACATTGCCCCGGACGGCACCCGCACCCGGTACACCGGTGAGATGTTCCCGGTCAGCTCTGATACCGAGGCGCAGATGGACAAACTCATCCAAACCCTGGATGAGTTGGCCGCCGCCATGGATCCCGCCAAGCCATGGGAACACCCGCAGGCGCGTGAACTGGATATAGTTTCCTTCCACCACTGGCTGCGCGGCCAATCCGATAACGAGGAAGCCTGCAATAACATTGGCCTGTTCATCGCCGGCGGGATGCTGACCAAACCCGCGCACGCTTTCTCGGCTCTGCAGGCTGTCATGATGGCCTCCACTGCTGGCTCCTTCACCAACTTGGTGGATGACAATTTTATCCTCGACAAGCGCGTCGTGGGCGGTATGCAGGGCGTTTCGGTAGCCATCGCCAACGACCTCGGTGAGGATGTTTTTCTGAATTCTCCTGCCCGCACCATCCGCTGGGAGAAGTACGACGGCGACTACCGGGCCACCGTGATTGCCGACGGCGTCACCGTGACTGCTCGCCGCGTCATCATGGCCGTCCCGCCGAACCTGTACAGCCGGGTCTCTTACGATCCGCCGCTGCCGCGCCGTCAGCACCAGATGCACCAGCACCAGTCGTTGGGTTTTGTGATCAAAGTTCACGCTGTCTACGAGACTCCGTTCTGGCGTGAAGATGGCCTGTCCGGCACCGGTTTCAGTGCGTCCTCGCTGGTCCAGGAGGTTTACGACAACACCAACCACGAGGACTCCCGCGGCACCTTGGTTGGCTTCATCTCGGATGAGAAGGCCGATTACGCCTTCACCCTCTCTCCCGAACAGCGCAAAAAAGAAATCACCGCAGCGCTCGCAGAGTTCCTAGGCGACGCCGCCGCGGACCCCGTTGTCTATTACGAATCCGACTGGGGAACAGAGGAATGGACTCGCGGGGCCTATGCCTCCAGCTACGATCTGGGCGGCCTGCACCGCTATGGCGCGGACCAGCTGACCCCCGTTGGACCCATCCATTGGTCTTGCTCGGATCTGGCCGCTGAGGGCTACCAGCACGTTGACGGTGCTGTCCGCATGGGTCAGTTCACCGCGGCTAACTTGATTGCCGAACTGAAGTAAAACAGCCACTAGGCGCCATCAGCAGCACAGTGACAATGACGTCCTAAGGAGGACCTTATGCGGTATGTAGTTGGGTATAGCGCCAATGCTCGTGGCGGTGACGCCGTGAACTTGGCAGTGGGTTTGGCTCGTCGGCAGGGTGCCTCCTTGGACCTCGTCATGGTCATGCCAGAAGGTTCGCCGTACAACGGCGTTTATCCGCCGGAGACCGGGTTCGGCACTATTTTGGCCAAGCAGGTCTCAAAATGGCTAGATGAGGGCTTGGCGCTCATTCCGGCTGATGTGCCGGCGCAGGCCCACATCCGTCGGGGCGACTCTGAGGCGCAGGCGCTTATTGCAGCGGCAGGGGAGTTGGGGGCCGCAATGCTGGTGATTGGTGCCAGCAGTGCCGGCTTGTTCAAGCGATTCTCGGTTGGTTCGGTTGCCAGCTCCCTGCTGCACGCCTCCACAATTCCTGTTGTCTTGGCCCCGGCAGGGTATAGCCGCACAAAAGCACTCACGCGCCTGACCTGTGCACTTGGCACCCGGGCAGGAGCCGAAGACGTGCTGCGAACAGGGATTGCTATGGCAAGACGCCGGTCTCTGCCATTGCGGCTAGTTTCGCTGGTGGCCTTGGGCTCCGGCGATTCGGGCGCCACTGTAGAGGATGCTGAACGTCACCTTAGACAGGTTGCCGAAGCTAGCCAAGGCGTTGAGAGCAGCGAGCTGGAGAAGCTGGACATCGACGTTGTGGTTGGCCACGGGCGCACTATTGAAGACGCTGTGGACAACCTCGATTGGAAAAAGGGCGAGATCCTACTGATTGGGTCAAGCCGTTTAGCTCAAAATAAATCGATCTTTTTGGGGGCAACGGCCAACCGCATCCTGCGAGCCCTGCCAGTGCCCATGATCGTGGTGCCGCGCAACTACGTGCTGCAACCGGAAGAACTCTTCCAGACAACCCAGATCCCCGTCGTCAAAGCAACGAAGCCTGAGGCCGCGGGACCAGCAGAGGTGATGAAATGACAAGTCCAGACACAGTTAGGAACGCCGCCGGCGACCACGGACTCAGTGAAAAGGGCCTTAAGGCCGGCTCCGTTGGGCTCATTGGTGCTGTTGTCATAGGCATCTCCTGCATTGCCCCGGCCTACACCCTGACAGCCGCCCTAGGACCCACGGTCTCGGAAGTGGGCGTGCACCTGCCAGCGATTTTCCTTGTGGGGTTCATTCCCATGTTGCTGGTGGCGTTGGGATACCGGGAATTAAATAATGCCATGCCCGACGCCGGTACCTCCTTCACTTGGGCAACCCGAGCCTTTGGCCCGTGGCTGGGCTGGATGGGCGGTTGGGGGTTGATTGCTGCCACCATCATTGTGCTCTCGAACTTGGCGGCGGTGGCAGTTGATTTCTTTTACCTGATGCTGGCGCAAATATTTTCCAATCCTTCACTGGCGGATCTCACCCGAAACCTTCCACTAAACCTGGCCACCACCATGGTGTTTATCGCAGGTGCATGTTGGATTTCATACCGGGGTATGGAGACCACCAAGTCCTTCCAGTACATTCTGGTTGCGTTCCAGTTACTGGTTCTTGGCTGGTTCGCCTTCGCGGCCTTCGCTCACGTGGCCAACGGCACGGCATTTGATGCCACAGCCATTCAGGCTGACTGGTTCAATCCCTTCGCCGTTGAATCGTTCTCGCAGTTCGCCGCAGGTGTTTCGTTGTCCATCTTCATCTTTTGGGGTTGGGACGTCACGCTAACAATGAACGAGGAAACGAAGAACCCGAAAAAGACGCCCGGCCGGGCAGCTACCGTTACGATCATCGTCATTGTGCTGATCTACATGACGGTGTCCTTGGCCACGCTGTCCTTCGCTGGCATCGGTACTACAGGACTCGGCGCTGGAAACCCGGAAAATCAGGGCAGCATCTTCGCCGTCCTTGCCGGACCTGTCATGGGGCCTTTCGCAATCTTGATGTCGCTGGCCATTCTGAGTTCCTCGGCGGCGTCTTTGCAGTCAACGTTCGTTTCGCCGGCCAGGACGCTGCTGTCCATGGGGCATTACCGTGCACTGCCTAAGAGCTTCGGCAAGATCAGCCCCACGCACAAGTCACCTGGCTATGCGACAGTGGCAGCAGCCATTGCTGCAGCAGGGTTCTACATCATCACCCGGACCCTGTCCGAGAACGCCCTGTGGGATACGATCACGGCTTTGGGCATGATGATTTGTTTCTACTACGGCATTACTGCACTAGCCTGTGTCTGGTATTTTCGCGCAGAAGCCTTCCACGGGATCAAGAATTTTATTTTCAAGTTCCTTGCCCCGCTCATCGGCGGTGTGATTTTGCTTGTCATGTTCTTCAAAACGGCCTATGACTCGATGGATCCCGATTATGGTTCAGGTTCCAACATTGGTGGACTAGGACTGGTATTCATCCTTGGCGCCGGGGTCATTGCCCTCGGAGCGGTGCTGATGTTCTTTATGTACCGCAGCCACCCTGAATTCTTCAAGGGTGAGGTACTGGGGAAGGCCAGCCAGCCGTACAACCCCTAGAAGCTCGCTACATAAAAAGCCACCGTTTGCGGTTTAGGCCACCCGTGGCAGGGTGGCCTAAACCGCAAACGGTGGCTTTTTTCACTTCACGGGGCTGGAGATGCCCTTTTAGACGCTAGCTCTTGGGCCGACGAGCCGTTTCCCGCTCTTTCGCCAGCTTGGCCTCGGCACGAGCCTTGGCGTGGACGGCACGCTCCTCAACCAGCCACGCAGGGGGAGCCTGCAATAGCGCGGTGATATCCGCCGTCGTCAGTGCCTCGGAAATATTCGAACGGTTAAGACCGCCAACGGAGATGTTTAGTTTCTGGGCAATGACCGGACGCGGGTGGGGTCCGTTGCGGCGCAGTTCTTCCAGCCAAGCGGGAGGCTCCTCCTGCAAAACCTTGAATTCTTCCCGGCTGATTGCGTTCTCTTGGAATTTCGCTGGTGCTGCGGGCAGGTGGATGCCCAGCTTCTTGGCTGCCGTGGCGGATTTCATGGCCTGGGGTGAAGGTTCAATGCTCATGCACTAAGCGTACCGGTGGCCAGAGAGTAGTTTTAGAGGAAAGCGGTAGGTTAGGGTAAACAGGTGCCTGAATTCCGCGAACTTACAGTGACCTTTGTCCCGGGTGTGACCCCTGGAAAGTGGATCCACCGCTGGCAGGAGCGTATGCCGGACGTGCCTTTAGTTTCGCACCCTGTGCCGGAAACGCGCCAGTTAGATTCCGTGCGGGCCGGCGAGGTCGACATGGCTTTTGTGCGGCTGCCCGTGGATAAGACGGGGCTGCACGTGATCCCGCTGTACAGCGAACTCTCGGTTGTCGTTGCCCCCAAGGATCACCCCATTGCCGCCTTCGACGAGCTTGATGTTGCGGATCTGGCGGATGAATATCTGCTTGCCGACCCCGATGACTTCCCACAATGGCGTGATATTTCTAGCGAAATTGCGGCAGGTACCCGCAAACCGCTGCCTCCCATGGCCGGGATTGAGGAAGCACTGGATCTGGTGGAGGCTGGCCTGGGTATTCTCATCCTGCCAATGTCCGTGGGCAGGCACTACAGCCGGAAAACCTTGCGTTCGCGACTGCTGCACGGTGTGCCAGAAACGAGCATTGGGCTGGCCTGGATAGACAACCCTGTCCCGTTGTCTGCAGACGATGAGGCAGTGATCCAAGAGTTTATTGGTGTGGTGCGCGGGCGTAGTGCCAATAGCTCGCGCCAGCCCTCCGTTCAGGCGAAGCAGGATGCCGCGCCTAAAAAGGGTGCCAAAGTCGCAAAAAGTTCGACGCCGGCCCGCACCGGCGCGGCCAAGGGCAAGTCCAGTGGGGCGAACCTGCGCGGCGGCGGTCGGCCTGGCGGTAAGGCTCGCGCGCAAAAGCGCGGCCGACGCTAGCGCTTCTTCGCAGCTTTCGCGCGTCGGTGTAGCTTGCGCAGCGAACCGGCACTAGCTGGCAAATAGCGTTAAACCAAAGCGCTGGCTCCCGCCCAATGGGCGGAAACCAGCGCTTTGGTTCTTGCTGTGCTTCTGTGAGCTGTGCTTACTTGGAAGCGTCGAGCTGCTGCTGCTTCTGCTTGTTCACAATGACCTTGACGTCGCCGAGGTCGCTGATGACGCGGGCAAGTGACTTCTTGGACGTGGGCCACTGGGTGCCCTTGAAGCGGGTGGCGTCGGGGCCTTCCCACTGAACGGACTGTGCCTTGCTGTCCAGGGTAGACATGACCTGAGTGATCTGGTCAATGGCGGTGCCGAGCTTTGAGGCCAAATCGGCCATGTCCTGGGGATCGTTACCAATCATTCCAGCTGCCATGATGCACTTCCTTCACTAAAAATTTGCGGTATTACCGCTGTGGTTTCACTGCGACCGGAGAGTTCCTGCCGAGCGATTACTTAGAATCTATCCCGACTTGGCCACAGCCGTCGATGGGGTGCGCTACCCATGCAGCGCTACCCATCCGGCACCGGCCTACGCAGCGGTGTCCAGGACTGGACATTGACAGGGCAAATACACCGTGCCATATTGACGGCAATGGCCTAGGACCCGCCCACGCCAGAGTTTGTCAGCTCAAAGGAGAGACGACTGTGAAAGCGGCATTGTGGGAAATTGAAACATTTGACTATCACACAGCAGGTGAGCCGTTCAGGATTGTCCCGGCCCTGCCTTTCGACATTTCTGGAAGTACCGCGCTGGAACGGCGCGAAAATGCCATTGCAGGGGATGCCGATAAAATTCGGAAGCTCCTTGTCAACGAGCCTCGCGGGCATGCCGATATGTATGGTGGTTTTGTGGTGCCGCCCAATGATTCCGGGGCCCATTTTGGCGCCATATTCTGGCACCGCGAGGGTTTCTCCACTGTCTGCGGACACGGCACCATGGCGTTGGGAACGTGGGCTGTGCGCAGTGGACTTGTCAGGGCCCCGGACGACGGCGAGACGGACGTTGTGATTGATATTCCTTCGGGTCGCGTCACGGCGCGGGTGACGATGGGAGGTGGCAAAGTCAGGGAAGTGGCATTTCACAATGTGCCCTCCTACGTTGTGGCGCGAGACATTAAGGTGAAAACCGCGGACTTTGGGTTGTTGCGTGTTGATTTGGCATGGAGTGGAGCTCTGTACGCCTCGGTTCCTGCCGCTGCTGCGGGTCTTGAGGTCACGCCGTCGAACTTGGCGAAGGTGGTTTCCGCCGGGCACCAAGTGGCGGGCGCACTAGCGGGGCACCCGGCAGCGCAGCACCCGGGGAACACCCAACTGGAAGGTATTTTTGGCACGATCTTCCACGAGCCCGTCAAAGAATCCGGGTCCGGACTTGCGCAACGCAATGTGAGCGTTTTTGCTGATGGGCAAGTGGACAGGTCGCCCAGTGGGTCAGGAACTGCCGCCCGGGTGGCGTTGCTGAGCGATTCTGGGCAACTGGCGGACGGGGACGTGCTGGAAAACTATTCAATTATTGACACTCGATTCACCGCCCGAGTTGTTGACAGGGTTACTGGCAGCATGGGCGAGAAGTTGGGCGGCTCAAGTGAGAGTGTAGTGGTTGAAGTCAGTGGCCGGTCCTTCCCTGTTGGCGAAGGTAAATTCACTTTGGACGCTGACGATGAGCTGGGATTGGGGTTTGTACTGCGGTGATGTGCCGCGCGGACAGCGCAATACGGTATGAAACGGTACATTATGCGAAAAAACTGGGACGATTGGTCAATGAACACATCCAGTTTCACCATTCAGGGGCTTCCTGCATGCCTTTGTCAGCTCGCGGATGCCTTAGTTTCATTGAAGGGCCGGTTCTGAGTTGCGCCTAATACCGGAGAAGGTCCGGGGTAGTTCGAACTATGCCGGGGTGCTGAAAGTTGGCAGTTCACCGATTCCGGCGTGGGTATCTTTCCTTGTCGCAGTTCTAGTCACTGTTTCGGCTGTTGATGATACGCGCCTGTTCATCATGAAAGCGCAGACTGGACAATTTCCCTGGTGGGCGCTGGCCGGCACTGCCAGCTACTGGGCTGTATGGATGACAATCGCGTTCTGGCCTCGCCTGACAGCTATAGCTTTTGTGGTGATGCTGGCAGCCATGTACCCAAGCACGCAGCCGGGCGGTGCACTTATTTTGGCGTTTGGGGCGCTTGCCGTTGCCGCATACCGAGTCTCCACCCGAAGTTTGGCAGTTATAGTTGGTTTTTTTCTAGCGTGGCAGATTATTTGGATATTTGGTGTCTCAGAGCTGAGCGTGGCGGCACTTTGGGCCTATTTATTCGCCACGTTGCTGCTCATAACACCAGGATTAGCGGTAAAACTCTTGAGAGAGAAGGCCCTCCGGGTTGAACGCGCTCAAAAGGAAGCAGAGGAAAAAGCCGCTCAGGCGGCCCTTGAACAGCGCATGGAATTGGCGCGTGAATTGCATGACGTTGTTACTCATGGGCTGACAATGATTGCGGTGCAGGCAAACCTTGGCACGATTTCTAAAGAGGAGAGTGACCGCGCGCATGCCTTGACCGAAATTGGTGGGATGGCGCGGAACTCACTTGATGACCTGCGCAGGCTTCTCCAGACAATGCGCGCCGATGAGGTTCCCCAGGGCGTACCTGGAACGGACTCTGATGTTTCGCCCAACCCGGCCTGTATAGATTTGGCACAGAGCATTGCCGATGCGCAGAAGATGCTCAATGGACTTAGTGTCCCCACACGTGTCACAACATCCGGAGACTTGGAGCGGACTCCCAATGGGTTGCGATCCACTGTCCTGCGGGTGTTGCAGGAAAGCGCTACTAATGCCGTCAAGCATGCCGGTGGGGGCAGCGAATGTGATATCTCCGTGGACGTAAAAGAAGAATGTATTGAGTTGAGCGTGCAAAACCGGATGACTCCTGGTAAGCCGGGCCTGCCGGTCTCCGGCACTGGTCTGGCTGGGCTGCGAGAACGGGCTTCGCGATTGGGCGGCACACTTGAGGCCGGGCCTATTAATGGGTGGTGGCGTGTGCACGTCGTGTTGCCCTTCGCCGGCCGCCCGATGTGACTATTTGACCAGTCTCTCTCTTCTAGTGCCCGATTCCCTCGTCCCTTTGGCCAGACTTGACGAGAGAGCATTGAATGCAGGCTTCTCCTTGCATAGCGTAATAACGTACGCGGGGCTGATGACAGCACAATTTCTTAAAGATGTTGCCGACTCCCCGCCTAATAGAAGGAGAAGGCCATGAATGAACTGCGCTTGCTTGGAGCTGCCCGCCCGGGACAACAGGGTGCGTCAAAGCCGGGAGGAATTTGGCCAGCCGGTTCTTTTCCCACAACGCCGACTCGCTGAGAGTTGCTGGTACCTATGGCCACTACTATGGCCACTACTATGGCCATCACCGCGAATCTAGGTACGTAGACTGTGACCATGACTTTGAATGCGGTAACAACTAAATCAATTGACGTGGTCATCGTGGACGACGAAAAATTCGTCCGAGGCGCATTGCGCACTTATCTTTCCCAAGCAACTGACGTATCGGTGGTAGCCGAAGGCGAGAACGGCGCACAGGCCGTCCGGTTGGCCCACGAACACCACCCTGACGTCATGCTCATTGACATTCAAATGCCTGTCATGGACGGCATTGCGGCAATTCGACGAATAGTGGCCGAACTGCCAGAGGTACGCATACTTGTTGTGACGGGCCACATTTCCGATGTGTACCTCAAATCCGCCCTCATTGCCGGGGCCAGCGGTTACGTAGTCAAGGATGCCAAGCCCGAGCGCATCGTGGCAGCGGTCAGAGAAGTTCATGCGGGCGAGTGCCCGATTGACCCAGGGGTCACGCACCTCCTCGTTGCCGACGTTCGCAAGAGCCTTCCCGCCACCAGGCAGCGAAGCGCCATTGAACTCTCAGAGAGAGAAGAAGACGTATTAAAGCTGCTGTGCGAGGGGCAAAGCAACAGTGAGATCGCCTCCGCCCTGCACCTTTCGGAATCAACGGTGAAATATCACTTGGTCCGTTTGGGGCGGAAATTCTCGGCTCGTGACAGGTTGCAGATTGTTATCACAGCGCTTCGAACAGGGGTCATCGCTTAGGATTTATTGGATCGAAAAGTTCCAAACCCGGCCAAAGACTGTCCAAAAAGACAGGGGTTTATAAGGTTCTTGATGTCCTTTTGGCGCACGCGTGGCCCTAAGCTGGGGAGCAGCCATGTCATGGTGATTCGCATCATTGATCTTGAAAGGTTTCCTCATGAAAAACCCCATTGCCTCCGTCGGCGTAGCCGCAGTTCTTGCCGCTGGCCTGATCCTTGCCCCGGGGCTGTCACCTGCCCAGGCCAGTCCCATTAATGCCAGTAATATAAATATTTCAATGAAACCTGGCAATGTAGCCACTACTTACGGCATGTGGTTTGTTCCATGCAACGTCTTTGGCTTTCGTATGTGCTAAAACTCCCCAAAACAGCTAACCGTCAACGATTTTAACGTTGCTGCAGTTGGCGCACTTTATGCATCAAAAGAGAGTCGCCTGTGCACTATCAGGAGAAATCCTGATAGTGCACAGGCGACTCTCTTCATTGCCAAACTACTGATTGCCAAGCTTCTGATTGCCCAGCCAGTCCGCTAGAACCCTTGGGCTTTGCGATAACGCTGCATTTGCTGATGACGGCGAATTAGGCTGTCTCGGCGTGGGGTCGCCTCGGATGAAGGGTCTTCGGCAGTGAGATCAATATGGCTTTCACCGAATTGCCACAGGAGCAGGTCATCCAGGAGCCTGTCAGGACCGGGGGAGTACCTGTGGTCCAGGGCTTTGCGCACATTAGAGATAATTTCGGGCTGCAGAAGTGCTGCAAGGTCCACTGTTTTACCTAGTCCGTGGGCCGCCACGAGTTCTGCAGACCAGCCCCAGTCGTCGTCGGACTTCCTATCAACGTGAGGCAGCAGGGTCTGCCACACAGCCTTGATCCTGTTCGGCGTCAGTGAGATATTGCCTTCACCCTCGGTGTCCCAGTAACTTGTGACAGTTTCATACCTGTCGTGGAGCTCAGAAAACGCCGACTCAACTGTCTCAAGCATGGCCGCGGTGGCCGTGAACTGCCTGTCAAAGTACGGGCTCCACGCCCGCGGATCCTGGGACTTGAAACGTATGTCGTGCTCAATTTCACTCCAGGCATGAGCAAAGATAGTCCTGATCTGGCACTCAAAAAAGTAGCTGCCATTGGCCTTGGTGCCGGGGTCAAGCTGTTCCTGATAGGCCCGCACCACATCGTTTTGGATGGTGCGTAGGATCAAGTGGCGGCTGGAATAACCATAAGTGCCGGACTCAATGGAGCCAATGTCCTTCTCCGTGTCGCCCCGGCAATCAAAAATGCTTCTTTTGCGTTTAATCAGGTTTGCGGCCAGAGCGTTTTCGCCAGGCAGAGTGGTAATGACCCGGACACCCACCATGTCAGTGAGGTTACGCAGCGGCTCAGGGAATTGCAGGGCAGGGGCGGCATCCGGCTCGGACACCATCCGGGACGCTTTTTCCCTGAAAGAATCAATGCTCTTGGTGCGGCTGGTAACAAAAAGTGGCTTATCTTCGGCCTCGCTGAGAACGTCCCTGACAAGGGATTCCATTTCAGCGGTGACTCGCTGCAAAGCCGGCAACGTCCGTTCAAAGTCAGCCACCGAAGCAGCGACAGCCGGGCGCAGTGATTCATCGAGGCGTTCCCAGTTACTACTCATACATTGAGCCTAAGCTCCCGAGCTGGCCCCAGGCGAGCAGCATCGCCGACTATCACACAAATATTCGGATAACGCACGGGTTCGGACGGCTGTTTCAATCGCACGGGCAATAGGCTAGTGCCATGTTGACAGTTATTGGTGAAGCCTTAGTTGATGAAGTGGTACATATTGGCAAGGATCCACAGCCGCATGTGGGCGGCAGCCCCATGAACGTGGCCGTCGGGTTGGCCCGCCTGGGACACCCCGTTCAGTTCCTTGGTAGGTTCGGCCGTGATGCTTATGGGGATATGGTTGCTGGCCATCTTCGAGCCAATGACGTCATGGTGCCCATAGCCCCTGATGACCAGCCAACCTCCGTGGCCCGGGCGGTCTTGGATGCGGACGGCGCCGCAACGTATGAGTTCGCGCTTGACTGGTCCCTGCCGGAGATGGGTGGGGCTGAGGGGCAACCCAACTTTATGATGACCGGGACAACCCTGCTCCACACCGGCTCCATCGCCACCATGCTGGCACCGGGCGCCGAGCAGGTCCTGGCCGCAGTCATGGGTTCACACCCTCACGCCACCATCTCCTACGATCCCAATTGCCGCCCCAGTATCATCAGCGACGTTGACTATGCCCGGGAGCAGGCGGAGAAATTTGTTTCTCTGGCAGATGTCATCAAAGCCTCCGATGAGGACCTCGCATGGCTTTATCCTGGCGTTGACCCCAAGGAATCGGCCCGCAACTGGCTTGCTCTGGGCGGTACTGAAGGTCCCGCCGTCGTGGTTCTAACCCAGGGCGGTGATGGCCCATGGGCGGTGTGTGCGGACGGTGAGAGTGCATGTGCGGTACCTCTGGTGAAGGTTGTGGACACAGTCGGGGCAGGAGACTCCTTCATGGCGGCCCTCTTGTCAGCACTTGTTGACAGGGAGCTGGACGGGGCTCAGCGGCGCCCCGATCTGCGTGCCATAGGAACCGCAACTTTGACGGAAGTGATCAATTACGCGGCCCGAGCCGCCGCCATGACCGTGTCCCGGGCTGGAGCCAACCCACCTAACCGTGCGGAAATGCGTACGTGAGCCGCACGTGAGGGAAGTTGGATAGCCTTGAGTATGCGTTTAATTGCCAGTGACATTGACGGAACTATTTTGGGCCACGACGGAAAGATCAGTAACCGCACCGTGGAGGCCTTCTTGGCTGCGGCCGAAGCGGGTATTGACATTGTGTTTGTGACGGGCCGGCCGCCGCGCTGGCTGGATCCTATCCGTGAACAGATTGGGCACACGGGCACTGTTATTTGCTCCAATGGTGCTGTGACGTATGATCTTGGCACCGAAAAAGTCCTTGATTCCCATGTGCTTACCTGGGACACGGTGGAGATGGTCCGCAACATCGTCATTGAATTGGCTGCCAAACCCTACTTTGCCCTGGAGTCTTTGGCCGGTTTGCATATTGAAGAAGGGTTTTATGGCACACGCGCCCCTGCCAGTCGTGCCGATTTCATGTCCCAGGTTCTCACCCCCGACATGGCGGATAGCGGGATCGTGAAGATGCTTGCGGTTCTGCACACTGGCAACGCGGATGAATTCATGGAGCTCGTGACCCCGAGGGTGGGCTCGCTGCTTGCAGTGACCCACTCAGCTCCCGAGATGGCCCTGCTTGAAATGGGTCCACTAGGAGTGAACAAGGCCGTCACACTGGCCCAATATGCTGGCGCCCGTGGGATTGCGGCCGCTGACGTGGTGGCATTTGGTGACATGCCAAACGACGTTGAAATGCTGGGTTGGGCCGGTGCTGGCTATGCGATGGCCAGTGGTCACCCCCAAGCGCTCGCAGCTGCAGCGCTGCGTGCACCTCGTTTTGAGGCCGACGGCGTGGCCCAAGTTATCGAGTCCCGCCTGGCTGCGCTGCGCCTGGCCTGATTGACCAAGGCATAATCGAAAATGAAGACAACCCGCAATTCAGTAAAGCCTTTTCTGGATTCAGCACAGCCACTTGCTATTGCACACCGTGGCTTTTCTTTGGACGGCCTGGAAAATTCGTTGACTGCGTTTCAAGCAGCGCTGGGACTGGGCTACGAATACCTCGAAACTGACATTAACACCACCTCTGACGGGGTTGGGGTGGTGTTCCACGATGCAACCCTTGACCGCACCACGGATCTGGCCGGCACCATTGCACAGTTGCCGCACTCGGTGGTGAGAAGTGCCCGGATTGGCGGCAGGGAGCCGATTGCCACGCTCGAAGAATTCATTACCGCGTTGCCAAACGCAAGGTTTAACGTGGATGTGAAGGATGCTGGTTCCGTGGAACCCCTCGTTGCGGCGATTGAAACCTACGGCCTGCATGAGCGCGTTTGTATTGCCTCCTTCTCAGACAAGCGCCGCCGTCAAGTGCTTGCGCGGCTGAGCCGTCCGGTGGCAAGTTCGGCGGGAATGAAACTACTTCTGACGTACTACCTTTTGACCCCGTTGTTGCCAAGGGTGCTCACCCGTTTCATCATGCGTGAGGTCGATGTGCTGCAGATTCCCAGGACCTACAGGGGGCTAAACCTTGCCAGCAGGGCAAAGGTGCGCCGGGCGCACCGGATGGGTCTGAAGGTCCATGTCTGGACTATTGATGATCCGGCACAAATGCATGAACTCTTTGAGCTTGGGGTGGATGGCATCATGACGGATAGAGCAGACCTGCTCGCCGAGGTTATGCGCCAGCGAGGTTACTGGAGGTAATCATTGAGCCATGTCGGTGAGCGGTGGCAGGATAGAGGCATGCGAATCCTCATTGCCCCCGACAAGTTCAAGGGGACCCTCACCGGCCCGGAAGCGGCCGCGGCCATGGCTGAAGGTGCTCTGCGGGTTTACCCTGACGCGGTGGTGACTGCCCTTCCCATCGCCGACGGCGGGGAAGGTACCGTTGAGGCTGCTGTCGCAGCCGGCTTTTCGGAACGCTTAAACACTGTGATTGGCCCCATTCTCAAACCCGTGGCTGCTGTGTGGGGCTTTCAGGAGAAGACCGCTGTGGCCGTCATTGAAACTGCTCAGGCCAGCGGCTACCTGCTCAGTGAGCCCACTGTTGAAAATTCCCTGCGGGCGCACTCCTACGGTTCCGGTCAGCTGGTTGCCGCCGCGCTGGAAGCTGGGGCCACGGAAATTATTATTGGCTTGGGCGGTTCTGCCATGACGGATGCCGGAACCGGAGCCCTGCGCGCCCTAGGGCTTAAATTATTGGATGCGCACGGAAATCTAGTTCCCCTAGGCGGCGGTCCGCTGGTGGACGTGGTGGCAGTGGATGCTTCGGGACTTGATCCGAGACTGGCAGGGGTTAAAGTGCGGATGGCAGTAGATGTGGATAATCCGCTGTACGGACTCCAGGGTGCTGCGCATGTATTTGGCCCACAAAAGGGAGCCGACGCGGACGCCGTCGAACATCTCGATGCTGGTTTACGCAACCTAGCATCGGTGGTCAGGGAATCCACTGGCACCAACATCAATATCTCCGGCGCCGGTGCAGCCGGTGGCTTCCCCTCCATGTTTGTGGCCTATGCCAATGCCACAGTGGAACGCGGCTTTGACTTGGTTGCAGCCCTGATCGACCTGGAAACAGCCCTTGAAAGCGCCGATCTTGTCATTACCGGAGAAGGCTCCCTTGATGCACAGTCGCTTTCCGGGAAGGGACCGCTTGGAGTGGCCGATGCCGCCCATGCCAGGGGGATTCCGGTGGTGGTTGTGGCTGGCAGAATCACTGTGAGCCCCGCGCAATTGGCCGAGCATGGAGTTGTGGCTGCCGTCAGTGCAACGGATGTGGCGGGCTCGCCCGAGGCGGCCCTTTCGGATGCGGCACGGTACACCACGATCGCCACCTCAGAGGCGCTTAACGGTATCTGAAACTCCCGGTTGAGGTTGGAGATGATGACACCCCATGGTCCTGAACTGCTCCCCGAAAGTTGGACTGAATAATTCAGTACCTTACTTTCGGGGAGTTTTTCATGCGTCCACGTAGTTCATTGACAGCCGAGCAGCGGCTAGCTGCCGTCGATCTGTTTGAGGAAGGGTTTGGGTATCGCGCGGTATCCTCAAGGCTGGGAGTCAGCGTGTCGGCTATTTGCGAGTTGAGAAGTCGTTTCAAGATCTGGGGTAGAGCAGTATTGGAAAACAAAACAACTAAGCAGGCGTATTCCTTTGATTTCAAGCTGGCGGTTGTTCGCCAATATCTCGACGGTAAGGGGACGCTGCAGGACCTTGCCCAGATGCATCAGCTCAGTTCTCTAGGCCTCTTGCGATCATGGATCCGCGCCTATCGGGACTATGGCCAGGAGGGCCTGCGCCCCAAGGCCAAGGGCCGGCCCAAATTTGTGCCTGAGACCCTATCGGTTGAAGTCAGTGAGCTGGAGAAGCTACGCCGCGAGAACGAACGTCTGGCGGCAGAGAACGCCTACCTAAAAAAAATACGGGCCTTGAGGAACCAACCACGGCGCTGAAAGTCAGCACCGTGATTTCCCTCAAGGCATCCCATGCCCTGCCCCTGTTGCTTCAAGCAGCGGGATTGGCTCGTTCCACATTTTTCCACCGTCAAGCGGCACTCAAAACCCCTGACCGGCACGCTGAGCTTCGAGCTCAGATCCACGAGGCTTTCACCGTAGCTAAGGGCCGCTACGGCCACCGGCGCATCCACGCAGTCCTGAGACGCCACGGCTGGCAGATCGCACGCAAGACCGTGCTGAAGCTGATGCGTGAGGAGAACCTGATCTGCAAAGTCCGTACCCGTCGCAAATATTCCTCTTACAAAGGCCAGGTCGGTAAGATCGCCGAGAACCTACTCAAACGAGAATTCGAAACCGATGCGCCGAACACCAAATGGGTGACCGACGTGACTGAGTTCAAAATCGCCGAACGCAAGGTCTACCTCTCACCGGTGTTAGATCTGTTTGACCGCTCGATCGTTTCCTACTCGGTTTCCCAGTCCCCGACCGTTTCCTTCACCAACGAATCACTCATCGCTGCGATTGGCACCCTCGCCCCGGGCGAGACCCCGATGATGCATTCAGACCAAGGATTCCAGTACCAAAACTCCAGCTGGCAGAAACTCCTTAGCGACGCCGAGATGGCCCAATCCATGTCGCGCAGGGGCAACTGTTTAGATAACTCGGTAATGGAAAACTTCTTCGGTCACCTCAAGGAAGAGATGTTCCATCGTCAAGAATTCACTGACACAGAAGTGTTCACCACCGAACTCCGGGACTATATCCACTGGTATAACACCGACCGCATCTCGTTAACGCTGCAGTGCCTGAGTCCGATGGAATATCGGGCTCAGGCACTGGCTGCGTAGACTCTTATTTATCGAGTCCAACTTTCGGGGAGCAGTTCATTCCTCCGGGGTGTCATCATCTCCAACCTCAACCACAGGGGCTAGGTGGTCTTTTCTATTGACGGTTCCTGAGCAGCGGCGTCAATCTCAGGATCCAGTGGATTTGTGGCAGTTCCGCGCCACTTCGCCAGTGCGCTCATGCCGTGATAAACAATCAGCGCGGCGGCGGTGCCCAGAGCAATACCCTCGAAGGTGAGGTTTCCCGCGGACCAGGTGAAGTTGGCGATGCCCACAATGAGCGCCACGGCAGCCGTGGTCAAGTTGATGTTGTTGGAGAAGCTGACCTTGTTCTGTACCCAGATGCGTACTCCCAGCACGCCGATCATGCCGTAGAGCAGGGTTGCGGCTCCGCCCAAAACGCCCAGTGGAACTGTTGCGATTAATTCGCCAAACTTGGGTGAGAAACTCAGAAGTAATGCTGCGATTCCCGCCACCCAGTAGGCCGCTGTGGAGTACACCTTGGTGGCTGCCATGACCCCAATGTTCTCCGCGTAGGTGGTGGTGCCGGAACCGCCGCCAAACCCTGCCAGGGTGGTGGCGACGCCGTCTGCGATGATGGCTCGGCCCGCGTAGGGGTCAAGGTTCTCTCCCGTCATAAGGGCCACTGACTTCACATGACCGATGTTCTCGGCCACAAGTACAAGGACTACGGGGATGAACAGGCCCAGCACTGCGAAGTGGAACGTGGGGGTCTGGAAGTGTGGCAGACCGATCCACCCAGCCTCATGGATTTTGGAGAAGTCCACTTCGTGGCGCAGCACCGCTACGCCGTAACCCACCACTACGCCAACAAGGATGGCTAAGCGGCCAAGGATTCCACGGAATAATACGCTGACAAGGATGATGACAAGCAGTGTGATGATCGCTGTGACGGGGGCTGCTTCAAAATTTGTTCGCGCTGAGGGAGCCAGGTTCAGCCCGATCAAGGCAACGATGGTGCCCGTGACGGGGGCTGGCATGAGCCGGTTGATCCACTCGGAGCCAAACTTTTGCACTATCAGGCCAAGGATGGCCAGAGTAATGCCGGCGATAACCACCCCGCCCAGAGCGCCCGCCACACCAAATTGCTGCTGTGAGGCCAAGATGGGAGCGATGAAGGCAAAGCTTGAACCCAGGTAGCTGGGGACGCGGCCCCGGGTTAGGACTAGAAAAAATAAGGTGCCGATACCGGAGAAAAACAGCGTGGTTGCCGGCGGCATGTTGGTGATCAGCGGGACCAGGAATGTAGCGCCAAACATGGCCACCACGTGCTGTAAACCAATGCCGATAGTTCGTGGCCAGCTCAGCCGTTCATCAGGACCAACAACCTGCCCCGGCTGGATGCTTTTACCATCTCCGTGGAGTCTCCATTTTGTGCCCAGCAAACTCATCTCAGCTTCTCCAGTTCTAGTCCTGGGCCCGTGCAGCCCGCAGCTAAGAATATCGGAGCCTGTTCGCTCTCGGGCGCGCAAGGCGGCTGAGCCGGGCATGGTGCTTGAATTGAGCTGTGAGTTCCGTGCCTCTCCGGGCTCCCGCGCGGCTGCATTGGGGGCTAGGATCACGGTATGTGTCGGCTCTTTGGAATGCATGCCGGAGCGGAACCGGTCAAGGCCACGTTCTGGCTGCTTAGAGCTCCACTCAGTCTTGCCGTGCAGAGCCGGCGGGAACCTGACGGGAGTGGGATTGGGGTCTTTACGGCGCGCGGAGATCCTGTCATAACCAAACAGGCCGTCGCCGCATTCAAGGACATAGAATTCGCCACGGCGGCGAAGGAACTGGAAAGCACCACCTTTGTGGCCCATGTTCGGTATGCCACCACTGGCGCGCACACGGAGGTGAACACTCACCCATTTGAGCAGGATGGCCGAATTTTCGCTCACAATGGCGCATGTGGGGAGCTAGCCAAGCTTGACGCGCGGGTGGCCGAGTTTGGCGGGGCCGATTTTGTTCGCGGGCAGACTGACAGTGAACGTATATTTGCTTTGATCACATTAGAAACTAGGCGCCACAGCGGCAACGTGGCGGCCGGCATTGAGGCGGCTTTGGGTTGGATTGCCGAGAACCTGCCGGTTTATAGTTTGAACTTAATCATCAGTACTGCCACGGACTTATGGGCACTGCGCTATCCGCAAACGCACGAACTCCATGTTCTTCAGCGCGCACCCGGTGGCAATGGAGCTGGCCGATCCTTGGCAATAGATAGCAGCCGAATCCACGGACACAGCCGCGCACTGGCCCGGAAGCGCTCGGTCATCATCGCCACCGAACCCATGAGCAGCGATCCTGGCTGGCGGATGATGGGGCCAGGTGAGCTGCTCCATATTGACGTGGGGCTGGGCCTAAGCAGCAGCTACCCCTTGCCGCAAAAGCCCGCCCGCCGGCTGCGGCTGGTCCCAGCGGAACTGCCCATGGGCACTCTTGGTAGGTCCGGCCCTACGCTGCAATAAGTAGACACGGCGAACACGCTACGGGTGCGGTATGTGGCCTTCACTGGCAAGAAGTACGACGCCGAGAAGGTCGTTGAGAGCGTGCGCCAGGTCTGGATGGGCTAGTTCATACCGCGAGCGGCGTCCTTCCGGGATAGCGACCGCCAGTCCACATTCGCGCAGGCAGGAGAGGTGGTTGGAGATGCTTTGGCGAGAAACGTTTAGTTGGTCAGCTAAATCGCCCGGGTACTGGGGTTCCTTGGCCAGGGCCATCAGGATTTCTGCTCTCGTGGGGTCTGAGAGAGCATAGCCAAAGCGGGCTAGTACCGCTGCGTTGCTAATGGGCTTCATTCTCAATATCATACAGTACTTGCTGAATTCATCGTTGGATGTACTATTGAGGCATGTCTGCTCATAGTCACTCTCATTCCCACGCGGGACCCCCCGGTGAAAGCCACCAGGGCCGCATTGGCATTGCTTTGGGAATCACACTGCTGGTTTTTATCTTTCAAGTCATTGGTTCAATCCTTACGGGATCACTGGCGCTGCTCTTTGATTCCGCTCACGTCCTCACCGATGCGGGCGGACTGGCCATGGCCCTGCTCGCAGCCCGGCTAATGACACGCCCGGCAACCAGCAAACGCACCTGGGGATTTGCGCGCGCGGAGGTTCTTGCCGCAACAGCACAAGCCGCCATCCTTCTCGCCGTCGGACTTTTCGTTTTGATTGAAGGAGTCCAGCGGCTGTGGAACCCCACGGAGATCGCCTCCAACGAAATGATCGTTTTTGGGGCGATTGGTCTGCTGGGCAACATCATTGCGATGTTCGTTTTGATGGGCGGGCGCAGCAAAAACTTCAACATGCGGGCTGCGTTCCTTGAAGTTGTCAACGACGCACTCGGGTCGGTGGCGGTGATTGTGGCGGCAATCGTGATCTCCACGACTGGGTGGATGCAGGCGGACGCCGTGGTGGCCATGCTGATAGGTTTGATGATCCTGCCGCGCACCGTGAAGTTGCTGCTGGAGACCATCAGTGTGCTGCTGGAATCTACCCCGTCGGGTCTTGACCTTGACGAAGTCCGCAGACACATTTTGGGCATCGGGCACGTGATCAGTGTCCATGACCTGCACGCAAGCCAGATTGCCACCGGGCTGCCCATTTTGTCCGCGCACGTGGTGGTTGACGATGAGTGCTTTTACGATGGTCACGTGCCGCAGATGCTCGATGCCCTCCAGAGGTGCGTAGCAGGCCACTTTGAGGTCAGCATTGAGCACTCAACGTTCCAGCTTGAAACTGCCGGGCACGCCGAACATGAGCTTGGCGCTCACCACTAAATCCACTAATGGGCCCCTGGTCCCCGGGGAAGTTATGAGATCACACCGTCCACAATAGCCTTCGCCTCTGCCTGAACTTCAGCGAGGTGCTCTGATCCCTTGAAAGACTCCGCATAGATCTTGTACACGTCTTCGGTGCCGGAAGGGCGGGCCGCGAACCAGGCGTTTTCGGTGGTGACCTTCAGCCCGCCAATGGGTGCCCCGTTACCGGGAGCCTGCGTCAGCTTTGCCGTAATTGCTTCGCCGGCCAGGGTGGTGGCTGTGACGTCGGAGGCTGAGAGCTTGCCCAGGGCCGCCTTTTGCTCGCGGGTGGCGGCTGCGTCAATGCGGGCGTACGACGGCGAACCAAAGCGATCTGTCAGATCACGGTAGTGGACTGACGGGGATTTGCCTGTGACTGCCGTGATTTCGGAGGCCAGCAGAGCCAAAAGAATGCCATCTTTGTCCGTGGTCCAGACCGAACCATCCTTCTTCACAAAAGCTGCGCCGGCTGATTCCTCCCCGCCAAAAACACCTTCGCCGGAGAGTAGACCGGGCACAAACCATTTGAAACCTACGGGGACTTCAACGAGCTTGCGGCCCAAGTCCGCCGCCACCCTGTCGATGATGGAGGAGGACACAAGTGTTTTACCAACACCGGCCGTTGCCGGCCACTGGGAACGGTGCGTGTAAAGGTACTGGATTGCAACTGCAAGGTAGTGGTTGGGGTTCATCAAACCGGCGTCGGGGGTGACGATGCCGTGCCTGTCGGCGTCGGCGTCGTTCCCCGTGGCAATGTCGTAAGGAGCGCCGTCCTTGAGCTTGTTGATCAGTGAGGCCATGGCGAAGGGGGAGGAGCAGTCCATACGGATTTTCTCATCCCAATCAAGGGACATAAAGGCCCACTGCGGATCAACTGTGGGGTTGACCACCGTTAGGTCAAGGTTGTGGCGTTCGCCGATCTCACCCCAGTAATCCACCGAGGCGCCACCCATGGGGTCAGCGCCAATCCGGACTCCGGCGGCACGGATGGCGTCCAGATCCAGTACCGACGGGAGGTCATCGACGTAACTGGAGAGGAAATCGAATTTGCCGGTGGTGGAAGCGGCCAAGGCCTCGGGGAGCTGGACCCGTTTTACCCCGCGTAACCCGTTTTCAAGAAGTTCATTGGCGCGGTTGGCAATCCAGCCCGCGGCGTCGGAATCGGCCGGTCCGCCGTGTGGAGGGTTGTATTTGAAGCCACCGTCTCCGGGAGGGTTGTGAGATGGTGTCACCACAATGCCGTCAGCCAAGGCTTCGCTGCGGTCCTTGTTATGGCTGAGAATGGCATGCGAAACCGCCGGTGTGGGTGTGTAACCGTGGCGTGCATCAATCAGCACCTCAACGCCATTCCCGGCCAAAACTTCAAGGGCGGTGTTTTGTGCGGGCTCACTGAGCGCATGGGTATCTTTGCCCATGAAGAGCGGCCCCGTGATTCCCTGCCCTGCCCGGTACTCAACAATGGCCTGGGTGATGGCTGCTATGTGGCCTTCGTTGAAGGAGGCTTTCAGCGAGGAGCCACGGTGCCCGGACGTGCCGAACGCAACACGCTGTGCCGGATCGCTAAGATCGGGGGAGAGATCGTAATACGCATCCATCAGCGTGGAAAGATCAATAAGGTCCTGGGGAAGGGCAACAGTGCCCGCGCGGCTAGCCATGCTCACAGCATGCCAGAGCATGGGGTGTATTGGCACCCGCTGACCATATTATGAAACTAGCTCTAAGCGGTGCTGCCAACGTAACTCAATTGCTGCACTACTATGGGAGGCAACTTTACCCCGCACGTTTCCCGCTCGCGGGATCAACCTTCAGCAGGAGATAGCAGTGTCGAATCAGCCGGAGCAGCCGCAACCTTACCCGGGGCAACCCGCCAACTACACACCCCCGGGGTACATTGCCCCGCCGGTGCCGCCGCAGTATCAGACACCACCTGCTGCGGATAATTATTCCGGAGGACAGCAGCAATTCCCGAATGCGCCGGCTCCTCAATACGGCCAACCACAGTTCCAGAACCCCCCGGGCTCGCAATACTCTGCCCCTACGTATTATCAGGGCGGGCCAGGCTACGTGGGTGTCAACAGTGGCCCACGGGGGTTTAGCCTGACCAGTATGATCCTGGGCTTAAGCTCACTTATTCTGGTTGGTTTCATGATTGTCCCGCAGATTGTTGGCATCGTGTTGGGCCATATAGGCCTGCGCAGGGAAAGCCCGCAGGGTCGCGCCTTTTCCATCACCGGATTGATCACTAATTACTTGGCCTTGCTGATATGGGGCGTCATCTACGCTTTTTATATCTTTTTCTTTGCCATAGTCATGAGCGATGTTGGTACAGATTACAGCTCTTATTAAGAGAATTGATAGGCGCCATATATTTTAACGAATGAGGGCATCCACCTGACGCGAAAGCGAAAAGGTGGATGCCCTCATTGGTTCGTGCAGGAAACGCTAGATAACTCCGCTCATCAACTTCTTGATCGGTTTCTTTACCGCGAACAGCAGTACGCCGAAAGCAATGGAGACCAGTCCTATAACGAGGAAGTATGGGGTCTCATTGGCTGGGTCGTACCACTGGGCCAGTACGCCGGACATGGCCGTACCAAGCGAAACCGAGAGAAAGAACAACGCCACCATCTGCGTCTGGAATGCAGCAGGTGCCAACTTCGTGGCCAGTGACAGGCCCACAGGGGAGAGCATCAGTTCAGCCACCGTGAACAGCAGCAGGATCAAAACAATCGCCATCAGCGGCACCGCGGCCATACCCGCGAACGGAATGAAGGTCAGGTAGGCAAGCCCCATCACAATCAGTGCCACAGAGAACTTTACCGGGGTCCCTGGCTGGCGCGGACCCCACTTGGTCCAGATGGCAGCGAACACCCCGGCCAGGATGATGATGAACACCGGGTTGATGGAGGTGACCCAGCTGGCAGGCATCTCCCAACCAAGAATTGTCCGGTCAAGGCGCTTGTCAGAGTACAAGGCAATGACAGTGAACTGCTGCTGGAAAAGGGACCAGAAAACGGCGCTGGCAAGGAAGAGCGGCATGAAGGAATATACGCGGCTGCGCTCGTCTCCGGTCACGCTCTTGTTGGCGAGAATAACGGCAAAGTAGGCGATCGTGGCCACAATGACAACGGCCACGATGACCCACTTGAGATTCTCGGCCGTAATAAGCTTTAGCACTACGGCGGCAACAATGACCACCACGGTGGCGCCGGCCAACCCCGCGAACTTGCCGTACTGCGACTTCGGCAGCGGGTTGGGGATTTCATGCGCACTCTGGGGGAGATTCTTACGGGTCAGCCCATATTGGAGCAGACCAAAAGCCATGCCGACGGCCGCGGCGGCAAAGCCAATATGGAAACCCCAGGTGACCTGAAGCCAGCCTGTGGCCAGGGGGCCGATGAGTCCGCCAATATTGATGCCCATGTAGAAAATTGAGAAACCGGCGTCACGCCTGTCATCGTCTTTGGAGTAGAGAGTGCCCACCAGTGAGGTGGCGTTGGCTTTCAACCCTCCGGAGCCCACACCAATGAGGATCAAGCCAGCCGCCAGGCCTCCCGCGCCCGGCAACAGCGCCAGTGAGAGGTGGCCGGCCATGATCATGATGGCGCTATAGAAGAGTACTTTTTCCGAGCCAAGTAGCCGGTCGGCAACCCAGGCACCAAGAATCGTGGAAAGGTATACGCCACCGCCGTAGGCGCCTACGATCCCGAGGGCGGTTCCCTCGTCAATGCCAAGCCCGCCGCGGGTGACGGAGTAATACATGTAGTACGCAAGGATGCCCTGCATACCGTAGAAGGAAAATCTCTCCCACAGCTCAACGCTGAAGAGGTTCAGCAGCATTTTGGGCTGGCCAAAGAAGGATGTGTCGCGGGTAATTGGGGGTGCCTTGGCCGAATCGGCGGGGCTGTTTGGTGAGCTCACAACACCAATTTTTGCACTACTGTCATGGATCTTCACATTCGGGATGTCTGAACAGGGCTACCCTTAACCAGTATTGAGCTTTAGATCCAAGGAGAAAACACATGTCAGAGATCATGAATGTCACCGTTGCCGAACTAGGTGGCGACGCGGTGATTCTAGATGTCCGTGAAGATTATGAATGGGTTGCAGGGCACGTTGATGGTGCTATCCATATCCCATTGGAGCAGTTGCCTGAACGCCTGGAAGAACTCGATCCCGACACTGACTTGAACATCATCTGCCGTACAGGAGGCCGTTCATTTCGGGCCACCACGTGGCTGAACCAAAACGGCTACAGTGCCTTCAATGTGGTTGGCGGCATGGGCGCATGGTTTGAAGCACAGAAGCCCATGATCTCCACTAACGGGGAACCCCCGCGCGTTCTTTAGAACATTAGAGAATTGTTAGCCTCAATTTCGTAGACAGGTTTTCCATGATTTCGGTGCCCCATGCTTCCTCCCTGCCCCTGACATTCCTTGGGCCGGAGGGGACGTTTACCGAGGCCGCCCTGCTGCAAGTACCAGGGGCGGTCAACGCGAAGAGGATTCCCTCAACCAACGCGGCCGCGGCGCTGGCCAAGGTGCGCGCCGGTGAAGCATTTGCTGCGATGTTGCCGATTGAGAACTCCATTGAGGGTGGCGTGCCAGCAACTCTGGATGCTATTTCCAACGGTGTGGAGCTACGAATCCTCCATGAGGTGGTGATGCCTGTGAGCTTTGTGCTGGTAGCACCTGCCGGGATCGGGCTTTCTGACATCACCGCTGTGGGAACTCACCCGCACGCTTGGGCGCAAACTCGAGACTGGTTTGGCGAACACCTGCCGTTGGCAACCCATGTGCCGGCAAATTCAACAGCGGCTGCCGCACACGCGCTGCTCAGCGGTACCGACGCGTTCCAAGCTGCGGTTTGCGCCCCATTGGTGGCTGCACAAACCGGACTCACGATTTTGGCCTCAGGCATTGAAGACAACCTGGGAGCCGTGACACGGTTTGTTCTGGTTGGCCAGCCCGGCTCACTACCCCAACCGACAGGGGCGGATAAAACTACTCTTGCCATTCCGCTGCCCGAAGACCACCCTGGGGCGTTGATGGCCATTCTTGAGCAGTTTGCCAGCCGCGGGGTGAACTTGAGTCGTATTGAATCCCGCCCTACAGGACAATTTTTAGGCCACTATATTTTTAGTGTTGACGTTGACGGCCATATCCATGATGCTCGCGTGGCCGATGCGTTGCGCGGTCTGCACCGAGTAAGCCCGGGCATGCGGTTCCTGGGTTCTTATCCCCGGGCAGACAAGGTCCCGCCACTGATCCGCCCATATAATTCCGACTCAGCCTTTGAGGATGCAACCGCTTGGGTTCAGTCGCTCTGCGGCTAGCCAGGCATGACGCGGTTTGCGTCTCCTTTGGTTGTGACCCGGGGTTTGGCGCCTAAGTAGTTCACAGCGTTCGCATCCCCTTGGATGTTGACTGTGGAGATCGTTGCTGCGCCAGCAGAACTGGCGAAGCCCTCCACATTGACGGTGCCAACGTTGTTGCAACTAACTACCAGTTAGCCGCCGGTTGACGTCAGGTTTTGTGTTTTGATCTGGCCCCTAGGGTTACTTGGGGGGACCACGGTACTCACACGTAGGCATGCGCTGCAGTGGCGGGCCTTGACTCTGGTGTCAACCGGCACGGGACGCCCTGAAGTTGCGGTGGCCGGCATGATCCGCTTGCGGCGATAGATGATGACCGCATGCTTATGCAGGGTTTAGCCGCATGGATGGAGCCACTAGAGGATGTTTTGCTTGTCATAGTTGCTGTGACAGTCCAGGAGTTCATCGACGCCAAATGCGCCGTCGATGTTGTTTTGCTTGATCTTAACCTGCGAGATGATTCCCAGCCGGCACAGAACGTCCGTCGAGTTTTGGACAGCGACGCCGCGGCAGGAACACTTGAAGTCAGCCCGGAACTGGTGTTCCTTCTCAGCACCGGGAGTAAGCACCGATAAGCGGGAGCCGCGTCCGCAACTCTCCAGCCAGGAAGCACTGGTATTGCGCGCTTATGCCTCTGGCGCCACTTTGGCGGCAACAGCCCTCAAAGCCGGGGTTGCGTATGGCACGGCTCGGGAATACTTCGAGCCGGTTAAGCGAAAAGATTCGGATGCTGGTTGGCCCACACACACTAAGTTGGACCTGGCGGATCGTCTTCGTGAAGAAGAGTTGGGACCGTAGCGCCACGGCGACTGGGCGCTAACCCAGAAAGCGTGATTTGGTGTGTTACTTCCCGCCGGAGCTCAGCAAGCCTATGCTTTGAGTATTCGGCGAGTAAGCCGGGCACCGAGCGTAAACACAGCAGGAACAGAAAGGGGCTGGTAGCCATGGACGCCCAAGGAGCCAAAGATAGCCACCAGGACGGCACTATCATCAATCCTGATCAGGATGAGGGTCCGGATACCTCGGTGGGGGATGAGGGCGACGACGCCAATGAGTTGCGCTTCGATGAAGAGCAACGCCTCATCAATGAACAATCGCAGCGCCCCGAAACCGACTGATCCCGTTCGGCCCTGATGCCTCCGGCCCTGAAATCCTTCGGGGCTGAACTGGCGGCGCTACACGGGATTATTGGGCGCGGCCACGCGCACCAAGACCGCTTTGGTTTCCACACTGACCTTCACGCACGTGGCAGGGCCCGTGGGATCGCCGTCAATCTGGGTTTCAACGGGCATGACTGTGCGAATAACCAGATTTTGGGAGCGGTAAAAGTCAATGACCGGCAAGTGATTCTTGTGCTGAAATACCACCTTGCCTGCCATCGCCATCCAGCCAAAAGCGCTGCGTGGGCTGATCACCACAACGTCCAAGACGCCGTCGTCAATCAAAGCGCCAGGAACAAAATCAATGCCACCGGGCAACAAGCCGCAGTTGGCAAACAGCACCGAACGGACCTTGCGCTGCTGAGCCGGTTCATCATCTAAAGCAATGCTGACTTTTTTGCGCGCCCCAGCCATGTGGCGCAGCCCGGCCTCACTGTAGGCGAGCCAGCCTACGTGCGCTTTCAGCTTGGATTTGGTGTCGTTCATGACGTCGGCGTCCATGCCGAGTCCGGCGATCACCATAAAAGAATGTTTGGAGACGGACCCTGTAACGCCATCCTCAATTTCCATCAGACCGGCATCTATGTGGCGTTGATGCCCAAACAAGGCAATCTGGACGTTGCCAGCAATGTCAGTGACATCCAGTTTCAGGTTCCGGGCCAGCAGGTTCCCGGTGCCCAAGGGAATGATGGCAAGGGGCACCTCGGTATGCCGTAGGGTCTGGGCCACAGCGCGAACTGTGCCATCACCACCGCCCACAATAACGACGTCGGCCTTGGCATCCAGCGCCGCAGCAGCCATGGAAAAACCAGGATCTTCAACGGTGGTTTCCAGAAAAATGGGGGCGGGCCAGCCAGCTTTCGACACGGAGCGGGTGATGAGCGTCTTGGCATCCGTGGACCCATGCTTGGCGGGGTTATAGATAAACACAACCTGCTGTTTTGCAAGATGGATCTTGTGCGGGAAATCGCCCACAGCGCTGCGGGTATGCTTCTGGGCGAGTTTGCGCACACCCAGCCAGCTGATGGCAGCGGCGAGCACAATGGCCGCCACAATGATGGCTACAAGTATTTCAGTTGGCATGATTATCCAATCTTATCCCGTGAAGTTGTTTTGATTGGATAGGCTAAGGGAGTGATCGATGTACGAGACCTCTGCGAAAATCCTGAAATATACCGTGCCAGCCAGCGTGCCCGCGGTGCCGAACCGTCTGTGGTGGACTCCATCATCGCCGCTGATAGCGCCCGCAAGGCCGCAATTACCTCTTTTGAGGCACTGCGCGCCGAGCAGAATGCGTTTGGTAAAAAAGTTGCGAAAGCCAAGGGTGAAGAAAAGCAAACTCTTCTGGCTGAGGTCAAGGAGTTGGCGTCCGCAGTAAAGGCCGCCTCAGCCGCCTCTGATACGGCCGCTGCCACGGCCGATTCGCTTTTGCGCAGTATGGCCAACCTGATCTCAGAAGGTGTCCCCGAGGGGGGCGAGGATGACTTCATCGTCCTGAAGACCGTTGGTACCCCGCGTGAATTCCCGGACTTCAAGGCCAAAGACCATCTGGAAATCGGTGAACTCATCGGTGCCATCGATATGGAACGTGGTGCCAAGGTTTCCGGTTCGCGTTTCTACTTCCTTAAGGGAGTGGGCGCACGCCTGGAACTGGCGTTGTTGCAGATGGCTATGGACCAGGCCATCGAGGCCGGCTTTACACCCATGATCACCCCCACTTTGGTCCTGCCTGAAACCATGGCCGGCACAGGCTTTGATGTTGAGCACGACGCAGAAATTTATCGCCTGGCCGAAGACAACCTGTACTTGGTGGGCACTTCCGAGGTGGCTCTTGCGGGCTACCATGGCAATGAAATCATCAACGTTCAGGAACCCCTCAGGTACGCCGGATGGTCCTCCTGTTACCGCCGCGAAGCCGGTTCGCACGGCAAGGACACCCGCGGTATTATTCGCGTCCACCAGTTCAACAAAGTGGAAATGTTTGTTTACACCACTGTGGAGAAGGCCGCGGAGGAACACCAGCGCCTGCTCGCATGGGAAGAGGAAATGCTTGCCAAGGTGGAGCTGCCCTACCGTGTCATTGATACGGCGGCAGGTGATTTGGGTGGTTCCGCAGCCCGCAAGTTCGACTGTGAAGCATGGGTTCCTACGCAGGGGGACTACCGTGAACTGACCTCCACCTCTAATTGCACCAGCTATCAGGGACGCCGTTTGAATATCCGCGAACGCCTCGCAGCGGACGACGGCGGCAAGGGTGGCACCCGCGCGGTTGCTACACTCAACGGCACGCTAGCAACCACTCGCTGGATCGTGGCCATCCTGGAACACCACCAGAACGCCGACGGCTCCGTCAATGTCCCTGTTGCGCTGCGCAAATATTTGGGTGGCATGGAAGTGTTCCCGGTCCTGTAGCGGAACGGCTACTAACGCCTGTTTCTGCTGGCGCTGTCTGTGGCAGGTTTCTGCCGCGAGGTGAACACCGGGTTAATACTCACAGTGTGCATAAGAGTGTGAGTATTAACTCCTCTCACTCCTAGGCCCAGTAGCAGCTATTTACCCACTGTTCATTCAATGATGTGGGCCACGCCATGGCAACTTCAAAGCACGCTCTGTTCTACTTGAGGTATGACAATTACTGCAAATTCCGCAAAACCTGGCATCGATGACCGGTCAATAGCAACACAGAACTTCCTGGTGGCCCTTGATGTAGACGGCACCCTGGTGGACCATGACGGAGTAATGACCGACACTGTTAGGCACGCTGCTCGCGCCGTTGTCGCAGCCGGTCACGAGGTCATTATCTCCACCGGGCGCTCCTTAGGCGCAGTGCTGCCCGTCCTTGAGCTACTGGGCTTGGTCCGCGGCTACGCCGTGTGCTCCAACGGCGGTGTGACCCTCCGGCTGGATCCCGCACTGGATCTTGGCTATGAAATTATTGACCGCGAAACGTTTAGCCCCAAACTAGCCCTGACCACGTTGCGAGAAAAAATCCCTGGCGCGCGCTTTGCCTTGGAAGATGCCAATGGGGACTTTCTCTCAACCTCCCGTTTCCAAGACCCCAGTTTCGGCATTGAAGCCCGCGGGGTGGACTTCCATCACTTGCTAGAAGCTGAGGCGGTGCGGGTTGTGGTCAATTCTGCCGAGGCCAGCACGGCAGAATTTAGTGCCGCCATTGCCGCAGCCGGCCTGCATGGGGTGACCTACGCGGTGGGTTGGAGCGCCTGGCTGGACATTGCCGCAATGGGCGTCACCAAAGCCTCTGCGCTGGAGAAGCTGCGCGTGAGGCTGGGCATCACTCGGGAACTGACAGTCGCCGTGGGTGATGGTTCCAATGACATCGATATGCTTCGTTGGGCAGGCAGGGGAGTTGCCATGGGCCAGGCCGAACCGGACGTGAGAGCCGCAGCAAATGAGATTACGGCCTCCGTATACGACGACGGTTTGGCCACCATCCTGCACAGCCTGCTCTAGCCCGAGCCCTTTTGGGTTGAAAAGCGGCGCCACCTGTGAAGGTGAGCGCCGCTTTTTTGTTTCAGGAAATAATTAGTGCTGGGTGTCTTTGAACCGTTGAATGGATGCGTTCAGCTCGGTCTCCGCGGCGGCGCGGTTGTCCCAGCCCGCAGCCTTGACCCATTTGCCGGGTTCCAGATCCTTGTAACGGGTGAAGAAGTGCTCGATTTCCTTGACCAAGAAATCGTCCACGTCGGAGAGCTCCTGGATGTGATCAAAACGCTTGTCATCAACAACACACAAAACCTTGGCGTCTCCGCCGGATTCATCGGTCATGTTAAAAACTGCGATGGGGCGGGCATCAACAACTACGCCCGGGTGCAGATCAAAATCCTGCAGCATCACGAGTGCGTCAAGAGGATCGCCGTCTTCGCCCAGAGTGTCATCAAAGAAGCCGTAATGGGTGGGGTACGCCATGGACGTAAACAGCACACGGTCCAGGCGTACACGGCCGGTCTCGTGGTCAACTTCATACTTAACACGTGATCCACGGGGGATCTCGATAGTGACGTCGTGCTTCATCGTTGTGCTCCTGAATATGTTGGTGTGCGAGACCGGGCGAGCCCGCGCACAAAAATTCCGTCTAGACTGAGGATATAGGCGCTTTCGCTGCGCCGAAACCCGCCTGGACCTTCTAGGCCCATTATTGCCCAATTCCTGCAGCCAATTGCACGCAGGGACCATCACAGACGAAGGAATTGCCTGCAGTATGGGACGCACGTCAAAAGTGGTGACGAGCGGCCTGCTCGTATGTGCACTCGCCGCTGTGAGTGTTCCCGTGGGCCTGCAAGTGATCCCGGCGTTCTTCCCGCTTGACCCGGGCTCGGTAGTTGTGCTGCCGGCGGCACAGCAGGCACCCACATCACTTGGCGAAATTTCCGGTGTCTCCCCGCTTGCGGCCACCGCGCCCATCCCCGATCCTGGTGCGCTTTCTGCCGGGTTGAAGAAAGCCTTGATGTTCGACGGCGAGGGAACCTTCAGCATGTACGTCACCGATGCGCTGACAGGCGAGACGCTGTTCTCCCAGGACGGCGAAAAAGCCAGGACTCCTGCCTCTAACCTGAAACTTTTGACAGCGGGTGCCGTTCTTAAAACGCTCGGACCAAGCACACAGTTCAGTACCCAAGCCATAGCAGGGTCCAAGGCCAATGAGATTGTGTTATTAGCCGGTGGTGATTCGCTGCTGACAGCAGGTGCCAGCCGAGCGGACTCAACGATGGGGCACGCTGGACTGGCCACCTTGGCGCAGCAAACCGCTAAAACTCTGGCAACGGCGGGAGTCACAGGTCCAGCAACGCTGAGCATTGATGACACTTTGTTCACGGGACCTGCATTGAACCCCAAGTGGGGTGATGGTGATGTTGAGGTAGGCGAGATTGCCCCCATTTTCCCCATGGCACTTTATGCAGGACGCTATATCCCGGGAGTTTTATCGGGTCCTCGTCCCCAAGATTCGGCTGTTGCCGTGGCGGAAGCGTTTGCACAGGCGTTGGAGGATGCAGGAGTTAAAACAACCGGGGCCATCACCCGAGGCAAGGCACCTCCTCCGGCTGATGGTGCGGGGACAAATCAGCCTGGTGCGGTACTTGGGACCGTGAAATCGGCCAGTGTCACCGAACAGGTCAGGTACATGCTTGAAGAGTCGGATAATTACGTAGCCGAAGTTCTTGGCCGTATGACGGCGGCGAAACTGGGCAAGGAAGCCAGTAACTCTGGGGCAGTGGCCGCGGTTCGACAGGTGGTTCAGGAGCTGGGGCTGGAGATGACAGGTATTTCCATCACAGATAATTCCGGTCTGGCAGCCGGGAACTTGATCAGCTCCCAGCAGCTAGTTCAGATGCTGTCTCTGATGTTGGCGGACCCGGCAGCAGAGATTGGCCAGGCCCTGCCTGGCCTTCCCATCGCAGGGCTCACAGGTTCTTTGGCGCACCGTTTTGTTTCAGCACCATCGCTTGACGGAGCAGGGTTGGTCCGCGCCAAGACCGGATCCTTGAACCTTGTCACATCGCTGTCAGGCTACGTAGTGAACTCACAAGGGCGCATACTTGTCTTTTCAATGATGGCTAACGGATTGACCGGTGGCCCCATCCCCGCCCGGTCAGTGGTTGACAGAGCCGCGAGCGTCTTGGCGTCAAGCTAGGGGCGCAGGGCGCAGGGGCCAGCAGGCAGTCAGGGTTTTGTGGTCTGATGGTTCCATGACTCCGCAGAGCAACTCCGCAACGACACCGTCCACTTCTCCCAGCATGGTCAATTGGGAGTTGGCCGCTAAGACGGCCGCCAACTTGGCACCGGCCGGTCCGGCGCTGACCGGTTCCGAAATCTCCGCAGCCGTGGACAACCTGCGCCTGATGGCTGAACGCTCAGTTCCATACGTGCATGAAATCAGTCGGCTTGAGGCCGCCAAGGACTTGCATGACTCCGAGGTACTGGTGGTAGACCGGGCCTCATGGGCCAAGGCCAATACGCAAAGTTTCGCCGTCATGATGGACCCCGTGCTGCGTGCCGTGGCAGCCAAGCAGGCCCAGAGTGCACAAGAAGCCGGGGGGAAACCGGTCCCCGGGGGCTCAAGCACGGCCGTGAGTGCCACCGTCACTGGTGCACAGCTGGGCGGCGCCCTGGCGTTTCTCTCTAGTAAAGTGCTTGGGCAGTATGATCCTTTCTCCGCGCTGGCGCCAGCTACTTCCGATCGAGAGCAGGCAGCGGGTGGGCGCCTTCTTCTCGTGGCGCCAAATATCATCACCATCGAACGCGAACTGAAGGTGGCACCGGCCGATTTCCGCCTTTGGGTGTGCCTTCATGAGCAAACCCATAGGGTGCAATTCGCCGCTGCACCCTGGCTTCGCCACCACATGCTCAGTGAGATTGAAAAACTGGGGGCACTGTTAGTGGGGGATTCGGAGAACTTTGGGGAACGCATTATGCAATCCGCCAAGCAGCTTGGCAGCAAGTCCAGCAAGCCCAAAGAGTTGGCGAAACCGGGTGAGGGTTTGCCATTGGAAGATCAACCTCGTGGCGGGGTTCTGGATTTGCTTCAGAATCCTGAGCAAAAAGCGGCACTTTCACGCCTGACGGCTGTTATGAGCCTGCTTGAAGGACACGCCAACGTTGTGATGGACGGTGTTGACCAAAGCATTGTTCCTACAGTGCGTACTATCCGCCAACGCTTCAACAGCCGAGGAAAGGACCGAGGCGTTGTTGAAAAATTCTTCCGAAACCTTCTAGGTCTGGACGCAAAAATGCGCCAGTACAGTGACGGTGCCAAGTTTGTCCGGGATGCTGTGGCAGTGGTTGGCATGGAGGGGTTCAATCATGTGTGGACGCAGGCGGAGAACCTGCCCACAGAAAAAGAAATCCACAACGCCCGGCTTTGGGTTGAGCGGATGGGTTTGTAATTGCGTCCCGAAACGAGAACAAGAAGCCCTCAACCGCGCCGCCGCCTTGACCCCACCGTTGGCAAGGCTCGGGCCATGGTGGGGGAACTTTTGGGACTGAAAACCACAGGTAAAAACCGCGAGGTTCAGAACCCGCCCCTAATCTTGGTTGGTTGCAGCGGCGGGCCGGACTCGCTTGCGTTGGCTGCTGTTTGCGCGTTCTTTGCCAAACGTGGGGAAGTTCGTGTTGGCGCCGTCGTGGTTGACCATCAGATGCAAGCCGGCAGCGCCGAGGTTGCTCAGGCTACTGCGCTCCAGCTCCGCACGCTGGGACTGAACCCCGTACTTGTGCGCGAAGTTGAGCTGGACTATGACGGCGCCGGCCCGGAAGCGGCTGCCCGGGCTGCTCGCTTTGGGGCGCTTGAGGCCGCGGCGCATGAAGTGGGTGCTCACAGTGTGTTGTTGGGACATACCCTCGATGACCAAGCCGAATCGGTGTTGCTGGGACTCGCCAGAGGGTCAGGGACGCGTTCGTTGGCCGGCATGCGGGCACGCCGGGGGATCTATCTACGACCCTTTTTGGGACTGCGCAGAAGTGAGACTTTGGCCATATGTGATGCGTTAGAACTCACGCCATGGCATGACCCGGCCAATCAAGACCCGGCATACCTACGGGTCAGGGTCCGAAACGAGCTGATCCCCCAACTACGGGCCGAGCTGGGCCCCGGGATCACCGAATCCCTGGCCAGATCAGCGAACATTTTGGGTCATGACGCGGACTTTCTTGATGAGCTTGCCGCAACCGAATACAACAAAATTGCCATCCGGACCAGCGCGGCCAACCACACCAGCATAGCCAGAGACACGGGTGATTCTCCGGGGAAACTTGCGGAAAACCGTGCTGACAACTGCCGGAAAAACCATGCTGATGACAGTGGCGCTGATGAGATCATCCTGTCCGAAGATGCGCTCAGATCAGCGGCTCCGGCCCTGAGGATGAGAATGTTGGCGCTGGCCGTCGTCGAACTTGGCGGAGTCCAGCCAAGCCTTGAGCGACTCGGTGCGGCCGAAAAATTGCTGGACCGAACAGGCTCTGCCGGGCCCGTTCAACTCGCAGGAAAAGTCAGTGCCTACAGAATCTCCCGCAACCAGAGTGTTCCCCACGAGGGCCCCGGCTATGGGAAGCTAGTTCTTAGACGCAACACGTAAGCGCCCAATAGTACTAAAACCAGTACCAAAACCTTCACAATCAGGAGTCATTGGTGGATTCACAAGACGTCCAAGCCGATCTTAAGCACGTTCTCTATACAACAGAACAAATTCAAACCCGCGTAGCCGAGCTGGCCGCACAGATTGATGCTGACTACCAGGGCCGTGACGTCCTCTTGGTCGGCGTACTCAAGGGTGCTGTCATGGTTATGGCGGATTTGTCCCGGGCCTTGCACAGTCACGTCACCATGGATTGGATGGCGGTTTCCTCCTACGGCTCCGGCACCCAGTCCTCAGGTGTTGTGCGTATCCTGAAGGACCTTGAAACGGACCTCATGGGCAAGCACGTACTCATCGTTGAAGACATCATTGATTCCGGTCTGACCTTGTCATGGCTGCGAGCCAACCTGATGTCACGTGGACCGGCATCCGTTGAAATTTGTACTTTATTGCGTAAACCAAAAGCCGCAAAAGTTGAGATTGACGTTAAATACGTTGGCTACGAGATTCCCAACGAATTTGTTGTTGGTTATGGCCTTGATTTTGCTGAAAAGTACCGCAACCTGGACTTCATCGGCACCTTGGCTCCGCACATTTACGAGTAGTCACATCCGCGCGTGAGCGGATGTGGGCATGAGCCTGCCCTTGGGGGCGATATTTTTTGTAGGTGAGGAACAGCAGACCCTCAAGCCGTTGGTGGCTGACGGGTCGCAGATTTGCCAAGGAAATCTCGGCCCCAGGGCGGGCTGTTTGCGTCTAAGGCACCGTTTAGCGGGAAATCTTTATGCCCACAGGGAACTAAAGGCAATTCCTGTACGTGTACTTAGGCGAACGGTGTAAAGCTATTACTCGAGGACGTCTCGCAGCGTCTTGTACAGGTATGAATTGGTTGAGCGGGAGGGACGAGGCCTAGCCTCGAACACATGAAAGTCAAAAAACTCTTCAAAGGTCCATTTGTCTGGATCATTGTGGTGGTTGTGCTCATTGGGGCCGGCCTATTCACGTTGACTGGCACAGGGCAGAGCCGCGTCGGCACTTCTGAAGCCTTGGACCTGCTCAAGAATGACAAAGTTGTCTCGGCCAAGATTTTTGGGTCCGAAGGCCGCGTGGACTTGGTCCTCAAGGACGACTACACAACGCTCGATGACCGCAAGGCTGGCAAGAACGTCCAGTTCTACTACGGCGGCTACCGGGCAACCACCATGGTTGATGCTATTGACAATGCCAAACTGGAAAAATTTGACGACCAGCCGGCGTCCAATAACTTCTGGTCAAGCATGCTTTCCTTGCTGATCCCTTTCGTGCTGATCGGCCTGATTTTCTGGTTCCTGTTCTCCCGCATGCAAGGCGGCGGCAACAAGGTCATGCAATTTGGCAAGTCAAAGGCCAAGCTGCTCACCAAAGACCACCCGCAGGTGACGTTCAATGACGTTGCGGGCGCGGATGAAGCGGTGGAAGAACTCCACGAAATTAAAGACTTCCTGCAGAACCCTGACAAGTTCACCGCCGTTGGCGCCAAGATTCCCAAGGGTGTTCTTCTGTACGGGCCTCCCGGAACCGGTAAAACCCTTCTGGCCCGTGCCGTGGCAGGCGAAGCCGGCGTACCGTTCTACTCCATCTCCGGATCTGACTTTGTTGAGATGTTTGTTGGTGTGGGTGCCTCCCGTGTCCGTGACCTCTTTGAGCAGGCCAAAACCAACGCCCCAGCCATCATCTTCGTTGACGAGATCGACGCCGTGGGCCGTCACCGTGGTGCCGGGATTGGCGGCGGCAATGACGAGCGCGAGCAGACGCTGAACCAGCTGCTGGTTGAAATGGACGGCTTTGATGTAAAAACCAACGTCATCTTGATTGCCGCCACCAACCGTCCGGATGTCCTGGACCCCGCCCTGCTGCGGCCAGGCCGCTTTGACCGTCAAATTCCTGTTGAGGCGCCCGATCGTTTGGGCCGCGAACAAATCCTGAACGTTCACTCCAAGGGCAAGCCCATGGCGCCCGGTGTGGACTTGAACGCCGTTGCCAAGAAGACACCCGGTTACACGGGTGCTGACCTGGCGAACGTTCTTAACGAGGCCGCACTGTTGACTGCCCGCTCCAACGCGCAGCTCATTGATGACCGTGCCTTGGATGAGTCAATTGACAGGGTTATGGCCGGGCCGCAGAAGCGCACCCGCGTCATGAAGGAACTGGAACGCAAGATCACCGCCTACCACGAGGGTGGTCACGCATTGGTGGCTGCGGCCATGCACAATACTGCCCCCGTCACCAAGATCACCATTCTGCCTCGTGGCCGTGCGTTGGGCTACACGATGGTTGTTCCCGAGGATGACAAGTACTCAATCACGCGTAATGAACTGCTCGATCAGATGGCGTACGCGATGGGTGGCCGTGTCGCTGAGGAGATCGTGTTCCACGATCCCTCAACCGGCGCCTCAAACGATATTGAGAAAGCCACCGCCACCGCCCGTGCCATGGTTACCCAGTACGGGATGAGTGAGCGGATTGGTGCCGTGAAGCTTGGCTCCGGCGCAGGCGAGCCGTTCATGGGTCGTGACGCTGGCCAGGATAGGGGCTACTCGGAGTCTGTTGCCGGGGTTGTGGATGAAGAGGTTCGCAAGCTTATTGATCAGGCGCACGACGACGCCTATGAGGCGTTGATAGCCAACCGCGATGTCCTTGACCGTTTGGCTCTTGAACTCCTTGAGCGTGAGACCCTGAACCAGGCTGAGATCGCGGAGATTTTCACGAATCTGCGCAGGCCGCCCCAGCGCAAGGTGTGGCTATCTAAGGATTCCCGCCCCGTCTCTGATCTGCCCCCTGTCATTACCGACAAGGAACGCCGTCAGGCGCTGGAAGCGGGTGTCCCTGCTCCGGATGCTACCTCCCCTCAGGACCAGCTTGCCAACGCCCACCTGGACGGTGAAGTAGATGCGCCAAACTCCCAGCAAGGCATCAATCTTGGCAAGGGCGATACCCCGCAACTGCCAGGACAGTCATAATCGGCGATAGAATCACATCCGTGACTGATTACGACGACGAACTCGACTTCCAGCAGGGCGGTGCCAATGGCGCCGCCCTCGCGGGTGACGAAGCTGGGATGGATCTGCCACGTATTGAGGCGGCAGTCCGGGAGATACTTTTAGCTATTGGTGAGGACCCGCAACGCAGTGGACTCCTCGACACTCCCAAACGTGTAGCCAAGGCCTACCGAGAAATGTTTGCCGGCCTGCACCAAGACCCAGCCGATGTTTTAGGTACAACTTTTGATATTGCCCATGAGGAAATGGTGCTTGTCAAAGACATCCCGTTTTATTCAACGTGTGAACACCACCTGGTGCCATTTCATGGCAGTGCGCACGTAGGTTACATCCCGTCGTCGGACGGCAAAGTCACCGGGTTAAGCAAGCTCGCGCGGCTGGTGGATATATTTGCCAAACGTCCACAGGTGCAAGAACGGCTCACGAGCCAAATTGCTGATGCTTTGATCGAACACCTCAAGCCCCGCGGCGCCATTGTTGTCGTTGAGTGTGAGCACATGTGCATGTCCATGCGTGGCGTGCGTAAACCAGGGGCCAAAACAGTCACAAGCGCTGTCCGCGGTCTGCTTCACGAGCCTGCCACCCGGGCCGAAGCCATGAGCCTGATTCTTGGAAGGTAACTAGACACACAATGGATTCTCTCGCAGCGGCACCCGGCACGGGGCCGGCCACTTCTCCTTTGCCTGTCCTTCGCGCCCGGCGGTCAAATGCAACATTTGCGGCCTTGCCGACGGACCGTCTGGTGGTGATGGGGATATTGAACTGCACCCCGGATTCCTTCAGCGACGGTGGCGATTATGACTCCACAGAGACTGCCATTGCGCACGGACTGCGGATGTTTTACGGTGGCGCAGACATTATTGATGTGGGTGGCGAGTCCACCCGCCCCGGCTCCCTCGAGGTCGATGAGCTCGAGGAGCAACGGCGCATCCTGCCCGTCATTTCAACCCTTGCAAAGGCTGGGGCGTTGATCAGTGTGGACACACGTCACGCCTCAACAGCTGCACTGGCACTGGATGCCGGCGCCGGGTTGATCAATGATGTTTCTGGTGCCCGCGTCCATGAGGACATGATCGCGCTGATTGCGCAGCGTGCGGTCCCCTACGTCTTGATGCACAGCCGTGGGAACTCCCGTTCCATGGACTCCCTGACTCAGTACACGGATGTAGTTGATGACGTGGTGCGTGAGCTGGGCGAGGTGCGCGAGAAGTTCTATGCAGCAGGAGTTAGCCCTGAAAATTTGATCCTTGATCCGGGCATTGGCTTCTCCAAGAACGCCGATCAGAATTGGGAATTGCTGGCTAACCTGCATCGTGTGGCTGACATGGGCAACAAGGTATTGGTGGGGACCTCTCGCAAACGCTTCCTGGGTTCTTTGCTGACAAGTGCCGGAAAGGCTGCCGCACCCAAGGAACGTGACGACGCTACATCGGCAACCACAGCACTTGCCGGTACCCAGGGTATTTGGGGTGTTCGCGTGCACGACGTTGGAGCGAGCCTTGACGCCGCGAAGGTTGCCGCCCGGCTCCTAGTTGGCAACGCTAACCGCAACGCCCGGTTGGCGGCGGCGCGCCAGACAGAACCCTCCTGTGTGGATACACAGTGATGGGCCAAGACAGCATCAAGCTGACAAGCGTGACCGCCATCGGCTATCACGGCGTTTTTGAGCATGAGAAACGTGACGGTCAGCCGTTCATCACTGACGCTGTGTTGCATTTGGATGTCTCCGCCGCAGCTGCCACGGATGATCTGCACAAAACAGCAAACTACGGCGCTGTCGCTGAGACCATTGTGGCTATGGTGACAGGGCAAGCATTTGATTTGATTGAGACATTGAGTGTTCGCATGGTTGAGAAAATCCTCATCGACTTCCCCATCCTCAACGCCGTTGAAGTGACAATTCACAAACCCAAGGCTCCGATTCAGGTACCTTTTGGTGACGTGAGCGTCACTGTTTTTAGGTCCCGTGAACAACTCCGCGCAAGCGAGCTCGAGGCCGGAAAAGTCAAGGAAATCGAGTCTGTCACCAGTGAAAGCAAAGCCGTCCTGGCGGGTAAAGCGTGACTGCGCTCCACCCACTTACTCGAGCCATCCTGGCATTGGGAAGTAACCTAGGTGAGCGTGCAGGCACACTGCAGAGTGCCGTTGGGGACCTAGTTGATCCACCCGAAGTTCGGCTATTAAACGTTTCACCTGTTGTGACCACCAAAGCAGTGGGTGGGCCCGAGGGGCAACCAGATTTTCTGAACATGGTCATCGCCATTGAAACGGCGCTGACATCAACAGAACTTTTGGCCCATTGCCAAGCGGTTGAGCTCTCCCACCACAGAACCCGGACTGTTCGTTGGGGTGCGCGAACCCTAGACGTCGACATCATCACGTATGGGGAAGAAAGCAGTGTGGATCCAGTGCTAACCCTGCCTCATCCACGCGCTGCCGGTCGGGCCTTCGTGCTGTACCCGTGGTCGTTGATGGAGCCCAATGCCAAACTCAGTGGCTCTTCGGTGGCAGAACTGGCGGCCGCGGCACCAGACATGCCCGGCATCAGCGTTGAGCCAGATAACTCCGCGAACCAAGACTCCTAAACGGCAACGGGCGAACCACCGTCAGTAAAAATCCCAAAATGGGAAAAACCGGTACGGTTGAATGTGTAGTCCAACGCGAATCGAAGAGGCAACAATGAGAAGCACAATGCGGACCATCAGGCCTGCGTGGCTGGTGACGGTGACGGTTATTGTGGCCGCGGTTGGGTGGGCCACCACCGAGCTGACCTCACGCGCCAGCCTGGCCCTGCCGGTTCTACCTTTGAGTTCCTTGATCACCATGGCCCTGATCGCCGTAGTGTCCCTGGTCCTTGGCTTGAAGGTCCGTCGCTGGCGGGACGGAAATCGAGATAAAGCCCTGGATCCGCTGATGGCAGCCCGCACAGTGGTGCTGGCCCAAGCCTGCGCTTATGCTGGAGCCGTGCTTCTTGGCTGGCACCTGGGCATTTTAGTTGATCAGCTGCCCACCATTGCCATGCGCGCAGATCTGGCCGTGATCTGGCAGATGGTTGCCCTGATAGCGGGTGCCCTGGTGATGGTTGCCGTGGGCGTTATCGTAGAGCGTTTTTGTAAAGTTCCGCCCGAGGACAGTGAACCCACAGCAAAACCCCGCCCCAAACATGAGGGGCGAGGAGAGGAAGAATTTGCGTAAGCAAAAAAGCAGTCTGATTGACCCGCAAGACGTTACCTTTCTGCGCGTCTCTGACAGGCTCATCACGGCACGCTTCATTTCCAGTGGTATTGGCGCCCTGATATTTTTGGCCGTGACAGCAGTGCCGCTGACGCTAAAGCTGACAGGAGTCTGGAGCGGCTACCCGGCATGGTTAGCATGGGCAGCCCCTGCAGTAGTTGTCATCATCATTGTGTGGGAAATGATCCTCATCCCCCGACAGGTGCGTGCTATTGGCTATGCGGAACGTAACGAGGACCTACTGATCCGCGGTGGCATCATGTTCCACCGGGTCATGGTTGTGCCCTACGGTCGCATGCAGTATGTGGACGTGACCATGGGGCCATTGGAACGCTTGCTCGGGCTCAGCACCATCCACCTCCACACGGCATCCCCTGGCACTAATGCCCTGATCAATGGTCTGCCGGCAGTTGAGGCCGCACGCCTCCGTGAGCAGCTCTCTGCCCGTGGTGAGGCAAAATTGGCTGGCTTGTGAACGAGGAAGCTCGCGCTCATGAGCAGTTTTTCCGGACCGACGCCGAGGACTCCTGGCATCGAGTACACCCTGTCTCGCCCTTTGTCCGCGGCTGGGTTGCCATCGTTGCCGTTATTTTCGTTTTTGGCAGGAACTCGCTGAGTTCTCTATTTAGCGAGGATTGGGGCGGCGGTGGTTCCCCCACTGGTGGCGCTCCAGCGTTATTTATTGCGATGGTTGTAGGTGCTGCCATAGTCATTTTTGGTGTGGCGTTCTTCCTGTCGTGGCGCTTCACCCGCTACCAAGTAACCGATCAGCACGTGCACATTAACTCCGGTGTGGTGTTCCGGCAACAGCGCAGGGCCCGCATTGATCGGGTACAGGCGATCGATGTGGTGCAACCGCTGGTGGCAAGGATGTTTGGGCTTGCGGAACTGAAATTTGAAGTGGCCGACGGCGGGAAGTCGGCTATGAAACTCTCCTTCCTTAAGCTCACCGAGGCCAAGCGGCTGCGGGCAGCAATTCTTGCCCGTGCGGCAGGGGTGAGCGTTGATCCGCAAGCCCCGGAGCAGGTCCAGGAGGCCCCAGAGCATCACGTGCTTAGTCTGAATACAGGCCGGATTATTGGTGCGGCAGTTATCAGCAGCACAACAGTGTTTGCCCTGCTTGTCATTGCCGCAGCCGTGGTGGCCGTTGTCTGGAGTGGGAGCCCCGGAATCCTCGTTGCCGCTATCCCCATTTTTATCGGTATTGGGGCGGCGTACTGGAAATCCATCACGACAGATTTTAATTTCAGGGTTGCGGTTTCCCCGGATGGTGTGCGGCTCCACTATGGCATGCTGGAAACCCGTTCCCAGACTATTCCCCCTGGCCGAGTTCAAGCTGTTGGTATCAGCCAAGGACCTATATGGCGCCCATTTGGTTGGTATCGGGTACATGTGAATGTTGCCGGCTATGGCGCTGATGCCTCGGATAATGGTTCACGGACGGTGCTGTTGCCGGCTGGAACGCTTGAGGAAGTCATGACGGTGCTTTCGCTGGTGTTTCCGGATCCGGGAGTTGAAAATCCCTTTGACGTCTTCACCGCCGGGCTGCGCGGGCCGGGTAACACCGAAGGATTTGTTCACTCGCCGCGCTCGGCTCGTTGGATCGACCCTTTGGCATGGCGCTATAACGCTTTCCGGGCTACGCAGACGGCTCTGCTTTGCCGTCACGGAGTACTTTTTAGAAGGCTCCAGGTTGTGCCCCATGAGCGCACCCAGTCGCTGGGCCTGCGCCAGGGACCACTTATGGCAGCACTTGGTTTGGTCGACTTTGAACTGCATTCAACAGTGGGCCCTATCCGTCCACTGGTGCACCACATGTCGGTGGCAAACGCTCTGCAGCTATTCGATGAACAGGCCGTCCGGGCTGCCACGGCACGGCGTTTGCATCGCAACGAGAGATGGCTTGAATCTGAGGTAGACCCTTTTCCGGGGATCTCCACGCAGCCGCCGCGTTTAGTGAAGACAGCTGACGAGCAAAAATTCTTCCCAGAGGAGCATGAACGTGGCCATTAAGCCAGGCCGCCTTGGCATAGGAATCATCGGTGCGGGCAAGGTAGGTGCCGTATTGGGTGCGGCACTGCGCTCCGCCGGGCATGCTGTTGTAGGAGTGTCAGCTGTTTCGGAGGCGTCTTTAGAGCGTGCTGAACTGCTGCTGCCTGGGGTTCCGGTGCTTGAGGTCTCTGACATTGTTGAACGCGCGGAACTGGTTCTACTTGCCGTTCCGGATGATGTGTTGGCTGACTTGGTGGCTGGTCTTGGGGCCATGGGTGCCTGGCAGGTGGGCCAGCTGGTGGCTCACACCTCGGGTCGTTTTGGCACCGGCGTTTTGGCTCCGGTAAAAGCGGCCGGTGGAATTGCGTTGGCGCTGCACCCCGCCATGACGTTTACCGGAATGAGCCTGGATTTATCCCGGCTCTCCGATTGTTGCTTCGGGGTCACTGCGGACCCGGCCATGCTGCCCATCGCCCAAGCCCTTGTGGTTGAGATGGGTGCCGAGCCGGTGGTCATCGCCGAAGCTGATCGGGTCCTGTACCACGGCGCATTAGCCCACTCAGCGAACCATATGGTCACACTTGTAGCCCAGGCAGCACAAATTTTGGGTGATATTGGTGTGGAATCGCCCAACCAGGTCCTGGGACCGCTGCTGCGGGCCGCCTTGGAAAACGCTCTCACTTCGGGTGAATCGGCACTGACGGGCCCGGTAGCCCGGGGCGATGTTGGGACAATCGCGGCCCATTCAGCCGCGCTGCGAGAACACGCTCTTGACACGGGCTCGCGTGACGTACTGGATGCTTATCTGGCCATGTCAGGTGCAACGGCGGCCCGCGCGGCAAGACGCCGGCTCTTGTCCGCCGAAGCGTATTTAGGAGTCCAAGCAGCTTTGGCCAACGACGACGCTGAAACGGACCCCGGGGCACCGCTTAGCTAGTCATTGATACAAGTGAACAAGTGTTTTTCAGACCTTGCCGAAAGTGAAGATCATGAGTATTGCCCTAGTGAAAACCATCGCCGAACTCAAGGCTAGGACGGCGCAGCTGCTGCACTCTCGCGCGCAGAGCCAGGGCTTAAGCGCAGAAACGGCGATTCGCCCGGGCACGCTTGGGTTGGTTCCTACGATGGGGGCGCTGCACCACGGACACAGCGAACTGGCCGGCACTGCCGTTGCGGAAAACTCGGTGGTGGTTGCTTCGGTGTTTATCAACCCTCTGCAGTTTGGTGATGCCGGGGATCTGGCCCGTTACCCCCGGAGCACTGAAGCCGATCTTGCCCTGTTGGATCAGGCCGGCGTTGACTTCATGTTCTGCCCGTCCGTGGCGCAAATGTATCCCGGTGGTGAGCCGATGGTTAGAGTGACTGCTGGAAAAATGGGGGAGATTTATGAGGGTGCCTCACGTCCTGGACACTTCGACGGTGCACTGACAGTTGTCTCGAAGCTGCTGCATGTGGGGTTGCCCGACGGCGGCCTGGGCGCCCCCGAGCTGTCTGGGCGTCCGGCTTACCGGGCGTATTTTGGCCAGAAGGATGCGCAGCAATTGACCTTGGTGCGCACAATGGTGAAGGACCTGAATTTTCCTGTTGACATCGTGGCCGTGCCAACAGTGCGTGACGCGGATGGGCTTGCCTCCTCCAGCCGGAATCGCTTTCTCTCAACGCAGGAACGGGAGGCAGCTCTGGTACTTTCACGTGCGTTACGGCTTTTAAAGCAGCGTGCCGATGCCCATGAGCCACTTGATATCTTCTCAGCCGAGGAATTGGTCCGTAGCGCGCCCGGGGTGGAGCTGGATTATTTGGAAGTTGTGGATCCGCAGACACTTGCCGCGCGTGGTGAGAACTGCCAAGACACCCCGTTCACTGGAGAGGCATTAGCCCTTATCGCGGCCAAAGTGGGGGCTGTCCGGCTGATCGATAACATGCTCCTGGGCTGATCTCTAAAACTCGCGGACCACGATTTTTCCCGCCGCTTCCGTTGATATTGGAGATGATGACACCCCGGAGGGGGTGTCATCATCTCCAATATCAACGGAAGTTCCAGATCACGCACACCCGATTACGTGTTTTCCTCCCGCTCCGTCTAACATTGCTCAAGCGTGCCCTGCGCCACAATCGTGGTCCGTATTCTCGCGTTTTTGCAACTGCTTCGACCCGAGGATCACCATGAAACTGTTGAAATCAATCCCGCTACTTGGCTGGATTATCCTAGCCATCGTCCTAGGTATTCTTACGGGCCCGGTGATGCCCGTATGGCTCGGCAGCGTATTCATGACTTACAACTCGATCTTCTCGGGTTTCCTGGGCTTCGTTGTCCCACTGATCATTTTGGGGCTTGTCATGCCAGCCATTGCCGAGCTTGGCAAAGGCGCCGGCAAGTGGCTAGGGATTACGGCCTTGATCGCCTACGGGTCCACTGTCCTGGCGGGACTGCTCGCGTACTTCGTGAGCAGGTGGCTGTTCACCTCGACCCTCTCAGGGGGTGGGCTTGATGCGTTTGGTGATGAGTCCGGCTCGGGGTTCAGTCCCTACCTGACGGTGGTGGCCAGTGCCAGTGACTCGGCGACAGAGATTGTCCTGCCTCCCGTGATCGGCGTCATGAGTGCTCTGGTGCTCGCGTTCATACTTGGCATTGGACTCACAGCTTTCCACAGCAAGGTGCTCTTTCGCGGAGCCGTCGAATTCCGCACAGTCATTGAGTCAGTGATCCGGCGCATTATTGTGCCAGCACTGCCGCTATTTATCTTTGGCATCTTCATGGATCTTTCAGCCAGTGGCTCCGCCGTTACCGTTGTAACAAAGTTCCTGCTCGTAGCCGTTGTTTCCTTTGCCCTGACGTTCGTGGTGCTGCTTGCGCAGTACTCCGTGGCGGGGGCAATGTCCGGCCTTAACCCGTTCAAAGCACTATGGAACATGCGTGATGCGTATTTCACAGCATTGGGTACCTCATCCTCAGCTGCGACAATTCCTGTGACGCTTGCCTCTACCAAGAAGAATGGAGTTTCGGACTCGGTATCGGGCTTTGTCGTGCCGCTGTGTGCCACCATCCACCTGTCGGGTTCGATGGTGAAGATTACCTGTTTCTCAATCGCCGTCCTATTGCTCACGGGCGGCAGCGTCACCTTAGGCTCTTACCTGCCGTTTATCCTGATGCTCGGAGTGATGATGATTGCCGCGCCGGGCGTTCCTGGCGGTGCGATCGCTGCTGCCGCGGGACTACTTTCGCAGATGCTTGGGTTTGGCGAGGCCGAGGTGGGGCTCATGTTTGCGGCGTACATCGCGCTGGACAGCTTCGGCACGGCCACGAACGTGACAGGCGATGGCGCCATTGCCTTGATAATGAACAAGCTCACGCGGGGGCACTTGGGTAGCCAGGCGCAGGATCCGGCAGATGAAAATGTGGAAGCTGGAGAAGGCGGCACGGCCACCTCACACGCTCTGGCCTAGAGGTGGGGGCCTAGAGGTGGGGTGGCCTAGAGATGGGCGGCCTAGGGATGGGGCGGGAGACCAAGCATATCTTCCATCAGCTCAACACTCTGATCGAAGAGTTCCGCGTAATTGCTGAAGGCCCCTTCCAAGTGACCAAACACTTCTTGGCTGATGATGCCCAGCACTTGGCTCCAGGCGGTGAGGGCACGAATGAGAGTGGCAGGGGCAACTGTGCCGGCAGGGGCAACTGTGTCGGCAGTGGCCCGGTAGTCCGTGACGAACGAGCCGTAAATCAGGGTGAACTCTCGTGGGTGCGCTACCGCCCAATCTCGGACCGACTGGCATACGGCACGCCACCGGCCGCTGTGATCGCCTCTAGGCGTGTTTTTGACTGCTTGTTCTGCCTGCTCGCCCAGGGCGTCGTAGGCCCCAATGATCAACGCTGTGAGCAAAGCATCGCGGTTCTCAAAGTACCGATAGAGCCCAGAGGGCACCATCTCCAACTCCTGTGCCACCGCTCGAAGGGATAACTCACTAGCCCCGACAGTGGCTAGTTGGCGGTGAGCCACGTCCAGGATTTCTTGGGTCAGGGCAGTGCGAGCTCTAGCGCGCGCGGTTCCAGATGCAGTCGTGGATTTAGCGTAGCGGTATGAGAACGCTCGACTACATAGTGAACGGTGTTCTTTAGGTGTTCGGTGAGGTTGGAGATGATGACACCCCATCCTCCGGGGTGTCATCATCTCCAACCTCACCGGGGTGGGGCAGGCGGCAGGGGGCAGTGGCGGTGGATGAGGCGGTTAGAGGTGCGCCTGGAGCTGATCTGCCGTTGGGTAAGCGGCTTGAGTGCCCTTCTTTGTTGCGGCCAATGCTGCGGCAACTGATGCGTAGCGGGCGGCTTCAATCAGGCTGTCCCCAGCTGCCAATCGCGCGGCAACAGCGCCGGTAAAGGCATCTCCGGCCCCGGTGGTGTCTACAGCGTCAACCTTGGTTGGCGATATCCGAACCACCTGCTCGGAGGTGTTCAGCGAATCCAGCACAACGGATCCGGCAGCTCCTAAAGTGAGAAGAACCTTGTGCAGCCCGCGCTGGCCAAACTGCGCTATTGCACCATGCCAGTCAGTGACCGGGGCGTCCTGGGCAGGCATGTCAAAGCCGTCAAGGAACTGGGAAGCCTCGTGGGAGTTGACGAGCAAAACATCGGTAAGCTCGGCCAGTTCCTGGGTGATGGGAGCGTAAGGCGAAAGGTTTAGCAACACTGTTGCTCCGGCGTAGTGCCCGGCCTGTGCGGCGGCTTGGACGGTATCCAGGGGAACCTCCAGGCATAGACAAACCACCCCCGCATCAGCAAACACGGCTGGAGACATGTGGTCAGCGGACAGTGTTCCGTTGGCTCCGGCGGAGATAATGATGGTGTTCTCGCCGTTGGCATCCACGGAAATCACGGCAACACCTGTGGGCTCAACGACCTGCTGAACATGGCTGACATCAACGCCAGCGCCGGCCGTTGAAGCAAGTAACATCCGGCCATTGTCATCGCGCCCAACGGCGCCAAGCAAGGTGACAGTGCCGCCCAACTTGGCGGCGGCAACAGCCTGGTTGGCGCTCTTGCCGCCGGGATTGACGGCAAAACCATTGCCGTGCAGAGTTTCTCCCGGAGAAGGGAGCCGTTCACAATATATGGTGAGGTCGGCATTGAGCGAACCCGCCACCACTATTTTCTTTGTGGTCATGGTGCAACCTCCGCATCAAGGGGTTTGGGCACTAGCAGGGAGGCGGCAAAAGCTGCCGCCGTGATGGCGATCGCCACGAGAACTACGCTTAGATAAGAGCCATGGCCATTGAGCGGGCCGGTCGCCACCAGAATCGCCGGTAGAACCAAAAAGCTCAGGCCGGCACCCAGGTTGAAGGCTCCGGCGTTCATGCCGGGCAGGAAACCGGGGTTGCCCTCGGGGGAGAGGACCACGCCAAGGCCATTGAGCATGATGTTCACGGTACCGGCGTACATGATTCCCAGCAAGACGGTGCCCGTAATCATCCATGGCAAGCTATGCAGGCCCAAGAATCCGATGATGGCCAGCGCTGCGATGCTACCCAGCAGCCCAACCCGCAACATCTTGGTATAGCCAAAGACGGGTGCGATCCGGCCGGTAATAGGTCCAAAGAGCCACCCCAGCAACGCGTAGGGAGTCAGGATCAACAAACTCATCTGGGTTGCGCCAATTCCAAAGCCGGGGTCCACTGCTTGGACGAACGCCGGAACAATTCCGTTGATTACGGCAAAGATGCCTGTCATTGTCAGTGTTGTTGTTAGAAGTGGGGCCCAGGTGGAACGTTGGCGCAGATGTACTGTCTCAACCATGGGATGTGTGGAGCGTTTTTCCACAGCCCAGAAGGCCATGAAAGCAATAACGGCAAGCACGCCCAGTGCCAGTGCACTGAGCAGTGGACCGGTTTCCATGCCACCAACCAATTTGGTGGCCTCATTCAAAGCAGTCAGAAGGGCGCCGACGGCAACAACAATGAAGAACACGCCAAGCCAGTCCATTGTGGTGCCTTCGCCGGGTTTGCTCTCTCCTGCCAAAACGGCGATCAAGACGGTGGCGATCGCGGCAATGACAACCATCAGCCAGAAAATACTCCGGAAACCAAAGTGTTCGGCAAAGTAGCCGCCCACAAAAGAATCAATGCCAGCGATGCCTCCGTTGACGGCCGTGATCAGGCCCATGAGTGCGCCGTACTTTTTGGGATCCTTAACGGCTGAGTGCAGCATGATCAGGCACAGCGGAACGGTGGGTCCGCTAATGCCTTGGATGATGCGGCCAACAAACAGCCACGTGATATCCGGTGCCATGGCGGAAATGACCGAGCCAATGCCCATCAGGACCATCATGGCGATGAGCACCTTCTTGCGCCCGATGATGTCGCTCAAGCGCGGCAAAAATAGTGAGAAGACGGCTGCCGCTGTGAAGAACCAGGTCTGGGAAAGGCCAATCGATGCCTGATCGGTTCGCAGTTCCTCACCCATTGTCACAAGTGCCGGGCTGAGCATTGAGGCGTTTAGCTGGAAAGCCACACAGGCCGTCAATAATGCAATCATTAAAGCCGTGACGTTACCGGGCTTGGTTAGTGCTCCGGACTTTGCTAGCTGGGATGGCCGGCTCAAAGTTCAACCTCGCCAATGCGTACAAGAGCGTCTGTGATCAGGTTCCAGAACTTTTTGTGGTCAAGGCTCACAGCCACGGAGGTTTTGCAGTCAACAGGAGCTGGTGCGCGGAAGTCAGCTACTGTCATGCCGAGGGTCAGGGTGCCGGTCAGCTCAATGTCAACGGGCACCTTGTGCGTTGTCATGACTGTGGGGTCAATGACATAGGCGACGGCGCAAGGGTCATGGACGGGCGGGTAGTCGAAGCCCTGGATGTCCTTGTATGTTTTGGTGAAGAACTCCATCAATTCCATGACGAACTTGGCCGGTTTGGTGCCCACTGCCTCGATCGCGGCAACAACCTCAGGGGTTGCCAGCGCCTGGTGCGTGAGGTCAAGGCCCACCATCACTACTTCCCACCCGGCGTTGAACACGATATGGGCAGCTTCGGGATCGATCTTGATGTTGAATTCAGCCACGGGGGACCAGTTGCCCACGTGGTAGCCGCCGCCCATGAGGACAACTTCCTTCACGCGCTGAACAATGCGCGGCTCCTTGCGGGCAGCCATGGCAATGTTTGTTAGCCCCGCAGTGGGGACAAGGGTCACAGTGCCGGGCTCGTGCGTCATGATGGTTTCAATGATGAGGTCGACGGCGTGACGAGGGTCAAGAGTGATGCTCGACTCAGGCTGGGCTGGTCCGTCCATGCCGGAATCTCCATGGATGTCGGCGGCGGTTTCAATACTGCGCACCAAGGGGCGGTCGCAGCCGGCGGCAAACGGCACTCCTGTGATCCCGGCAATTGTGCCTACGCTGAGCGCGTTGCGCGTTACTTTTTCCAAGGTCTGGTTGCCCACAACAGTTGTTACTGCCAATAGTTCAATGTTTGGGTTGCCGTGCGCTAGCAGGAGCGCAACTGCGTCATCATGGCCGGGATCGCAATCCAGAATGATCTTGCGAGGTGTTGTGAGCGCATGTGCGGCGTCAACTGGCTGGCTGAGGATTTGTTCCGGATTCACTTTTTCTCCACGTCGTTGGGGCGATTCAGGGTCCAGGGACCGTGCGCAGGATTCAGTCTGACATTGAGGTCTTACGTACGTCAAGCGCTTAACGCGGTTCACGTTAAGCGCTTGACGTCCGTTGGTTGACGCAGCGTGCTCAACGCACCGATACGATCGATTCATGCAGCTGCCAACAACACAACAGTCCGGCAGTGCCGTGAGGCCACGCGTCACTGCAGCAATGGTCGCCACCCGGGCGGGTGTTTCAGCGGCAACCGTCTCCCTTGTGACAAGCGGCAAGACCGCCGGGCGGGTCTCCGCTGAGAACATCGCCAAGGTTGATGCCGCCGTCGCAGAGTTGGGCTATGTGGTCAATGGGTTGGGCAGTTCTCTGGCCAAAGGTCGCAGCAACATAGTGTTTCTCGTGGCTCCAGATGTCTCCAACCCGTTTTATGCAAAGGTCATTGCGGGTGTCAAGGAAGCCATTGGCAAAGACTTTCAGCTATTGCTCTCCGTTACCGAGGCTGGGCAGACACCGAAACCGCAGGACGTGCGAAGGCTGCTTGCACTGCGACCGGCGGGACTACTCATTGACGCGCCCAGCGCGGAGTTCCTCACAGAGCTGCGGGCCAGCGATCCCATGGTGCTCTTGGACGCTGCCGGGATTGAAAGTGAAGTCCCTTCCGTAAACTTTGATGTGGCCCATGGGGCACGGATGTTGGCGGTGCATTTGGCCGAGCAGGGACATAACACAGTCTGCTATCTGGATAGTTCAACAGGTACTGGGACCTTCCGGGTCCGCCGGGAAGCTTTTTGTGAAGAAGCACAGCTGCGGGGGATTGCTGTTGTCGCCACGGCGTCCACAACCGTCGATGTTGGCACGGCGGCGCTGGCGTTCACCAGTCACTGGCCAGCCTGGTCAGCTCAGGGGGTGACCGCTCTCGTATGTGCCACGGACACTCAGGCTTATGGGATCTTGCAAGAAGCTCGTGTGGCAGGAGTTGCGGTACCGGAATCTTTGGCCGTTACAGGGTTTGATGACTTGCCGTATTCAGAAACATCCAACCCGGGACTCACATCCGTGCACCTGCCCGCCGGGGAAATGGGAAGTTTGGCAGGAGGGGAATTGCTGAAAATAATATCCGGGGAAGATACCACCGGCACACATTTGACTCTAGAAGCCACCCTCGTCATTCGGGGGTCCACACGCGCAACTTTGCACAGTGATTAGTCACCAACTGAGTGTTTAGTAAAGGGCACGGAGGGTTCACTCAGATTCACCAACTAAGCTGTTATATCGTGAGCGCAGAAAATAACCCCACCCCCGAGCCCAGTGACGCCTCCGAGCAGATGCTCGTCCGCATGGACAAGCGTGCCAAATTGCTTGAGCGAGGTGACCAGGCCTACCCGGTTGGGGTGGCACGAACCCACACGTTAGAAGAAATTCGGGCCAAATACCCGGATTTGGAAGCGGATTCCGCGACAGGCGAGATCGCAGGAGTCACAGGACGCGTTGTTTTTGTGCGGAACAAGGGAAAGCTCTGCTTTGGCACATTGCAGTCAGGCGCGGGAACACGCCTGCAGGTAATGCTCTCTTTTGCCAACGTTGGCGAAGATGCCCTGGTTGACTGGAAGTCACTTGTGGATCTTGGTGACCACGTCTTTATCAAGGGTGAAGTCATCAGCTCCCGCACCGGCGAGCTTTCCATTATGGCCACAGAGTGGGCCATGGCCTCCAAGGCGCTACGGCCGTTGCCGGTGTTGCATGCGGAGCTGTCCGAGGAGATGCGCGTACGCAGGCGCTATGTGGACTTGATTGTCCGTGACGCTGCCCGTGAACAAGTCAAAACGCGCTCCGCTATTGTCAAAGCAATCAGGGACACTCTTCATGGCGAGGAGTACATTGAGCTGGAAACACCCATTTTGCAGCTCGTCCACGGTGGAGCCTCCGCCCGACCGTTCCACACACATCTTAATGCGTTCGACCAACCGATGACGTTGCGTATTGCTATTGAGCTTTACCTTAAACGGGCCGTTGTTGGCGGTATGGACAAAGTCTTTGAAGTTGGCCGAATCTTCCGCAATGAGGGTGTTGATTCCACGCATAGTCCCGAATTCACCATGCTTGAAGCGTATGAAGCGTATGGTGACCAATTCACCATGGCTGCAACCATGCAGCGAATTATTCTTGCCGCAGCAGACGCAACTGGTTCGCGAGTCATTGAAACGGCTCGCGGACAGATTAATCTCGACGGCGAATGGCCTTGGCTTCCTGTCTACAAGGGACTTTCGGATGCTGTTGGAGTTGAAATTACTCCGGCCACCACAGCACAAGAATTACGGGATATTGCAGCCAAGCAGGAAATCGGAATTGATTCGGCCTGGGATGCGGAGAAACTGGTAACCGAACTATTCGGTGAAATTGTTGAGCCAACACTTATTCAACCAACATTTGTTTGCGATTATCCTCCGTCGGCTCAGCCGCTGGCGCGTCAGCACCGTGAAAAGCCTGATCTGATTGAAGCCTGGGATCTTGTTATTGACGGTCGCGAAACGGGAACCGCTTTTTCTGAACTCATTGATCCAGTTGTTCAGCGTAACCGTCTCACACAGCAATCTCTTGCGGCCGCGGCCGGAGATCCTGAGGCAATGCAACTTGATGAAGATTTTTTGCGTGCCTTGGAATACGGCGCCCCGCCCATGGGTGGACTCGGGTTGGGCGTGGACAGACTAGTGATGCTCTTCACGGGTGTTGGAATCCGCGAAGCCATTCTCTTTCCTTTGATGAAACCCGAGTAGGAACGGCGAAATTATGGAATATGTTGCGGTTATCCTGCCTTCTTTAGGTGTAGGAGCCCTTTTCTACTTCGCAATGAAGGCGATATTTAATGCTGATAGGTCTGAACGTGATGCGCTAGCGCGGGCTGAACAGGATGCGGATAGCGACCAGGACCACGCAGCGCAATAGTCATTACACTGATCGTTCTTTGACGTAAATGAATTTTAGAACCATAATTTGTTATGTAGCATTCATTAAATCTAATGTGAGGCGATAACCCCCATGGCACAAAAAATTCACATCACACTCGTGGACGATATTGATCAGAGCCCTGCAGATGAAAATGTCACGTTCGGTTTAGACGGAATCAATTACGAGATTGATCTGTCTGCAGAGAATGCGAACTCATTGCGCGAAGCCTTGGCCACGTACGTTGGCGCAGGCCGTCGCGTAGGTGGCAGAGCTGTTCGCGGCCGCGGCCCGGCAACCGCAACAAAGTCCAGCAGCGATGTGGCACAGATTCGCGCCTGGGCGCGTGAGAACGGCTACACAGTGCAAGAACGTGGCCGCATTCAAGCTGAAATTCGCGATGCTTACTACGCGGCGCAGGGCTAATACTTGCGTGATCCCATAAATCGGTAAATCGATTTTTTGGAAGTTGGCCAGAAGTCGGCCGGAAGTTAAAGAAGTTTCTGAGGTATCTGGTGGGTGTTGAATCAGCACCCGTTTGGGGAGCCAATTACCATAGATCAACGGCGGGATCACCTGAGATGGTGGTCCCGCCGTCGTACTTTAAGAACACAGTGCCGCGCCCGGATGCAAACTTGCTATTTCCCCTGTGGCGAACATGCCCCCATAACGGCCGGGCACTGCGTAGCATCAAAGTACGCAGTAAGAGGAGTGTGGCGAAATGTTTGAGCGATTTACTGATCGAGCCCGACGTGTTGTTGTGCTGGCCCAAGAAGAGGCCCGCATGCTCAACCACAATTACATTGGCACGGAGCATATTCTGCTCGGCCTCATCCACGAGGGTGAAGGTGTTGCCGCCAAGGCCCTAGAGTCCTTGAACATTTCCCTTGACGGTGTCCGGGAACAAGTTCAGGAGATCATTGGGCAGGGGCAACAGGCTCCTAGCGGGCATATTCCCTTCACCCCGCGCGCCAAGAAAGTTCTTGAACTTTCACTGCGGGAGGCCCTACAACTGGGCCACAACTACATTGGCACTGAGCACATTCTGCTTGGACTGATCCGTGAAGGCGAAGGCGTTGCCGCTCAGGTACTAGTGAAGCTCGGCGCTGATCTGGGCCGTGTGCGCCAGCAAGTCATCCAGCTGCTCTCCGGTTACCAAGGCAAGGAACCAGTGGCCAGTGGTGGCGGCCAGCCTGAAGGGCAGCCCGCGGGCTCGGCTGTTCTTGACCAGTTCGGCCGTAATCTGACACAGGCTGCACGGGAAAATAAGCTTGACCCTGTCATCGGACGCGAGCATGAGATGGAACGCGTCATGCAGATCCTCTCCCGCCGCACCAAGAACAACCCTGTTCTCATCGGTGAGCCCGGCGTTGGCAAGACTGCAGTTGTTGAAGGTTTGGCCCAGGCCATTGTGCGCGGAGACGTCCCTGAGACCATCAAAGACAAGCAGCTGTACACCCTTGACTTGGGCTCCCTCGTGGCAGGTTCTCGGTACAGAGGTGACTTCGAGGAACGTCTGAAGAAGGTGCTCAAGGAGATCCGCACCCGCGGAGACATTATCTTGTTCATCGATGAAATCCACACGTTGGTGGGGGCAGGTGCCGCCGAGGGCGCCATCGATGCCGCTTCTATTCTGAAGCCCATGCTGGCCCGCGGTGAGCTGCAGACCATCGGTGCCACAACACTGGATGAGTACCGCAAGCACATTGAGAAAGATGCCGCCCTGGAGCGTCGGTTCCAGCCCATTCAGGTGCAGGAACCAACGGTTCCGTTGACCATTGAAATCCTCAAGGGCCTGCGCGACCGTTACGAGGCACATCACCGTGTCTCCATCACCGACGGTGCACTGACCGCGGCTGCCACCTTGGCAGATCGTTACATCAGCGATCGGTTCCTGCCAGATAAGGCCATTGACTTGATTGATGAGGCAGGTGCGCGTCTGCGTATCCGCCGCATGACGGCTCCGCCGGAGCTCAAGGCCATGGATGGTGAAATTGCTGCCGTGAAAAAGCGCAAGGAAGACGCCATCGACGCCCAGGACTTTGAGGGTGCCGCATCCTTGCGAGATGACGAGCAGAAAATCATCACTGCCCGTGCCGAAAAGGAACGTCTTTGGAAGTCCGGTGGATTGGATGAGATATCCGAGGTGGATGAAGAACTCATCGCCGAAGTTCTTGCCAACTCCACAGGTATCCCTGTCTTCAAGCTGACCGAGGCCGAGTCCACGCGTCTGCTGAAGATGGAAGATGAAATCCACAAGCGCGTGATTGGCCAGAATGAGGCCATCAAGTCAATTTCGCAGGCCATTCGCCGGACGCGTTCGGGGTTGAAGGATCCCAAGCGTCCAGGCGGCTCGTTCATTTTTGCCGGCCCCACAGGTGTTGGTAAGACTGAGCTGGCCAAGGCGCTTGCTGACTTCCTCTTTGGCGATGAAGATGCGCTCATCACGCTGGATATGTCCGAATATTCAGAGAAGCACACAGTGTCTCGACTCTTCGGTGCTCCTCCGGGCTACGTTGGCTATGAAGAAGGTGGGCAGCTGACCGAAAAGGTCCGCCGTCGTCCGTTCTCCGTGGTTCTGTTCGATGAGGTTGAAAAGGCCCACGCCGACCTGTTCAACTCACTGCTGCAGATCCTTGAAGATGGCCGTCTCACAGACAGCCAGGGCAGGGTTGTGGACTTCAAGAACACCATCATCATCATGACCACGAACTTGGGCACGCGCGATATTTCCAAGTCGATCGCCACCGGGTTCCAGTCAGGTTCAGATACTCAGACCGGTTACAACCGGATGCGAGCACGGGTAACAGAGGAGCTCAAGCAGCACTTCCGCCCCGAGTTCCTGAACCGTGTTGATGACGTTGTGGTCTTCCCGCAGCTCACCCAGGATGAGATCATCGAGATCGTTGACCTGATGATTGCACGTTTGGAGTCTCGTCTTGCAGATAAAGGTATGGGCATTGAGCTCACACCGGCAGCCAAGATTTTGCTCGCCACCAAGGGCTACGACCCCGCTATGGGTGCACGGCCGCTGCGCCGCACCATCCAGCGCGAGATCGAAGATCACCTCTCCGAGAAGATCCTGTTCGGGGAACTCAAGGATGGCGACATTGTCACCGTGGACGTTGAAGGCGAAGGTGACGAGGCAAAATTCACTTTTGTGGGCGCAACCAAACCGAATGTTCCGGAGGCCATCACTGCCTCAGCTGAAGCAATCGATGTAGTAAAGCACTAAAGCACCAAAGTACAGCGAAGGGCGCATGACCTGAATGGGTTGTGTGCCCTTTTTGCGTGCTGGTTTATTACGCAGGCCGGATTTGCGACGTCGAAAAACTCCGGCCAAGGGTCGTAGACTGAAATGGTGACTACCAATACCTCCAACCCAGCTATTTCACTGCGGGCCGCCCGCACTTCCGACGTTCATGCCATCAAGGAACTTGTGGCGCCCTTGGCGGAAAAACGAATCTTGATTTCCAAAGAATCAGTCACCTACTTTGAAGCTATCCAGGAATTCCTTATCGCTGAGGTTGACGGGAAGATCGTTGGCTGCGGGGCGTTACACATCATGTGGGAAGATTTGGCGGAAATCCGCACATTGGCCACCGATGATGGATGGCGAGGGCATGGGGTTGGCCGGGCGCTGGTTGATCAACTACTTGCAAACGCTCAAGAGTTGGGTGTGGGACGGGTATTTTGCCTGACCTTTGAGGTGGACTTTTTTCTTCGCAACGGATTCGCAGTCATGGCCGACCAAAGTGTTGTGGACCCTGCTGTTTATTCTGAACTGTTGCGCTCGGCAGATGAGGGTATTGCCGAGTTCCTTGACCTGGCTAGGGTCAAGCCCAACACTTTAGGCAACACACGCATGATCCGGACGCTTCCGGCCTTACCAGCAGGGAACTCTCCGGGGTAAGGTTCGGATGGGAGCCAGACTGAAACTGGTTTGCCATTCACCGCTGTGCGATTCGGAAGGTTTTGCCTTGAAAAAGCTCATCAATGATCCCAAAACAGTTGTCGATGAATCTGTGGAGGGGTTTGGTCAGGCCCACGCAGACCATGTAAAAGTTCATCCGGACCCGTTGTTCATTACGCGCAAAGATGCGCCCAGGGAGGGCAAGGTTGGCCTGGTCTCCGGTGGCGGTAGCGGGCATGAGCCCTTGCACGCCGGGTATGTTGGTTACGGCATGTTGGATGCGGCTGTGCCGGGGGCCATGTTCACCTCACCCACGCCGGATGCGATCATTCCGGCAACCCTCGCAGCGAACGCGGGCGCCGGCGTCGTCCATATTGTGAAGAACTACACCGGTGACGTACTTAATTTTGAGACGGCGGCGGAAATGGCTGAAGCTGAAGGTGTCTTAGTGCGCACCATTTTAGTGAACGACGACGTAGCCGTGGAAGATTCGCTGTACACGGCTGGCCGGCGCGGGGTTGCGGGCACGGTTCTTGTAGAGAAGATCGCCGGGGCAGCCGCGGAACGCGGAGACGATCTGGACGCCGTCGCAGCTATTGGTAACAGGGTCAATGATAATGTGCGCAGCATGGGGGTCGCACTATCAGCGTGCACAGTCCCGCACGCGGGTGTCCCCAGCTTTGAGCTGGCAGAGGACGAGATTGAGATCGGCATTGGCATCCACGGCGAACCGGGCCGGCACAAAATACCGATGGAGAACGCGGACGGGATCACCGAAAGACTGCTTGAACCCATTCTGGCCGACCTCAAGCCAAAAGCGGGGGATAAAGTACTGCTGTTCGTCAACGGGATGGGTGGTACACCAACAAGCGAGCTTTACATCGTTTACCGCCATGCTGCCAAAGTTCTGGCGCAGGCCGGCCTGGTGGTTGAACGCTCACTGGTGGGCAACTACATCACGGCCCTTGAAATGCAGGGCTGTTCCATCACAGTGCTTCGGCTGGATGATGAAATGACCAAACTATGGGATGCTCCGGTGAACACGCCGGCACTGCGTTGGGGGATGTAAATGTCAGAGACAACACTTGATGTGGCGTGGGCCGTGGACTGGCTCCGCCGCAGTGCAGCAGTAGTGGGCGAAAACCGGGTGGCACTGAGTGAGCTGGACAGGGCCATTGGAGATGGAGACCACGGTGAAAATATGGATCGTGGATTCAGTGCCATCCTCCAAAAGCTGGACGCCGAGCCTCCTGCCACGCCGGGAGCTGCATTCAAACTTGCTGCCATGACCTTGATGTCCAAGGTGGGCGGGGCGGCCGGACCGTTGTTTGGCACAGCCTTCCTGCGCGCGGCAACCGCAGTGGGGGATGCCACTGATATTGATTCCGGCATGCTTGCTGCGGCACTGGGAGCTGCCCGCGATGGAGTTGTTGCCCGCGGCAAGGCTGCTGTGGGAGAGAAAACGATGATCGATGCCTGGAGCCCCGCCGTGGATGCGGCAGCAGCTGCTTCCTCTGCCGGGGCTTCGCCGGCGGTGTTGCTGGAGAACGCTGCCGCGGCGGCCGAAGCCGGCGCAGTATCTACCGACCCGCTGATCGCGCGAAAGGGGCGGGCCAGCTATTTGGGGGAGCGGGCAATCGGGCATAGGGATCCCGGAGCGGCCTCGTCGGCGCTCATTTTGCGTGCTGCAGCGCAAGCGGCAGGGGTTAGCGCATGAACGTTGGATTAGTGATCATCTCGCACAGCGCCCAGCTAGCTGCCGGGGTGGTTGAGTTGGCCGCCCAGATGGCCCCGAATGTTGTTCTGGTTCCTGCCGGCGGCATGGACGACGGCGGCATTGGAACTTCCCTGGAAAAGGTCATGACGGCGCTGTCGCGAGCAGATACCGGCAGTGGTGCCGTGGTGCTGACCGACCTAGGGTCAGCCGTTATGACTGCCGAAGCGGCTCTTGAGTTCATGGGCAACCCCGAGGAGCTAAAACTGGCAGAGGCTCCATTAGTGGAGGGTGCGGTTGCAGCCGCCGTAGCGGCTGAATCGGGCGCCTCCCTAGCCGATGTATGTAAAGCCGCTGAGACGGCGTTGCAACCAAGCGCGGTGGCAACGCTGCCAGCGGAGGAAAACGGTTCGGATCTAGATGGTGATGGCGCAGTAAGTGCCGTTCTGACATTGCTGAACCCGATGGGCTTGCATGCACGGCCGGCTGCGGTCTTAGCGGGAAAGTTGGGTGCCATGGATGTTCAGATCGATATCAACGATGTGGATGGCCAATCGGTCATGATGCTGATGACCCTGGGCGCAGGGCAGGGGACCGAGCTGAACGTTTCTGCCACTGGACCGGATGCGCAGCGTGCGGTTGATCTGGTGCGCAGCGAAGTTGCCGCTGGTTTCGGAGAGCTCTGAGGGCCCGCTTTCCAGGGGAGAATTTTTTCTTGCTCCTGATCCCCCGTCTTTACTGGGGGGATCAGGAGCAAAAGGAGAGTCAGGTCAATGCGGTAGGTGATAGCCGGCGTCGGAGAGCTCTGCCAAACCATCTGCCACCAGCCCGGTTAGGGCACGTTGCAGCTGGGGGGCGTGTGTGTTCAAACTATGTAGCTTGCTTAACTCGGAACCGACCTCAGCATGCACCAAGGCTGCCGCCGCGTCCCAGAAGAGATCCGCGTGCACCGGGGAGCTTGCGGCGCGCAGCACGGCCATGACCGCGCCACGAACTTGCCTGTCGGTGCCTGCCCAAGGCTGCCCCTTGGGAATGTATGTGGGTTCGGGCTGGCCGGCCGCGATCCAAGCACACTTATCTAACACCGGGCAACTCTGGCACTTTGGATTGCGGGCAGTGCAAATTAGTGCACCCAACTCCATCACACCCGCATTCCAGAGCACCGATTCTTGGGTGTCTTGGGGCAGCAGCTTAGTGGCCAAAGCCATCTCGGCAGCTGTGAGAGTGGGCGCCGGCAGGGCTTGTCCAATAACGAGCCGGGCGTGTACACGGCGGATATTTGTATCAACAACTGTGCTCCGCTGACCGAAAGCGAAGGCGGCAACTGCGGCGGCCGTGTAGGTGCCCACGCCTGGAAGGGCTAACAGTTCCGCGTAGGTACCTGGCACGGCACCATTGTGCTGTTGAACAATCTGTTGCGCGGCGGAATGCAATCGCAGTGCTCTGCGTGGATAACCTAGTTTGCCCCAGGCGCGAAGCACATCAGCTGCGGGTGCGGCGGCGAAATCAGAAGGGGTGGGCCAGCGCTCCAACCACTGCTCCCACACTGGCCGTACCCTCACTACGGGAGTCTGTTGGAGCATTATTTCACTGACAAAGATTCCCCACGCTGAACAATCCCCACGCCACGGCAGGTCTCTAGCCTCGCGGCTGAACCACTCCTGGATTTCTTTGTACACCCAAACTCCTTGTAGCTTGCTGTTTCTCATGTCGCTGCTGGTGGATACCATGGCGCAGTGGCAGTTCCACTGTAGATTACCCACGGCTCAGTGGCGCCCAGGCCGCCTCATCATGCGGGCTGGGCGCTGCGTTGATCCATCCCACGACATCATTTGGCGGCGTGGTTAGCGATGGGTGGAGCACGATTTAGATAAGCTGAGGATGTGGGAACAAAAGGGAAGTCCGGAGCGGGCAGGGGTCCTTCCTCCGCGCCTCGATCCAAACCCAGAGTTTCGGCCAAAGTGTACCGACGGCGCCGGTTGGTGGCTCTTATTTTGCTGATGGGCGTCATTGTTGGACTTGTTGTTGGTGGGTTCTTCATCGCGGGCTTGCTTGGAACAGGCAGCAGTACCCAGGATTCCCCCGGCCTCGATTCAGGCACAGCGAATCCGAAGAGTGCGCCGAAACCCGGCACACCGCCGTCGGCCGTTTGCGATGAAGCTGGCATCAAGGTAACGGCCGCTGTAGATAAACCGGCCTACGGGCCGGAGGAAACACCTATTCTGACATTGCAGGTGACAAACTCCGGCAAAACATCTTGCGATATCAACGTGGGAACAAGCCAAATGGAGTATCAAATCACCAGCGGAGATGACATCATCTTCAACTCCAGGAACTGCCAGCTGGATCCGAGTGATCTGGTGAAAAACCTCAAACCGGGGGCCTCAGAGTCAGCGAATTTTGTCTGGAAAGTCAACAGAAACGCACCTGAATGCGCCGAGGTTCAGAGCAAGCCAGGCCGGGGCGGGGCAACCTACATGTTTGTGGCAACGCTAGGTAAGTGGTCAAGTGAGAAGGTCACCTTCACCTTGCAGTGACAGCACTAGTGCGGACCTCTCATTCAAGGCAACGCGTAAGCCTACGGATTAAAGGAAACGGTCCAGCAGGCTGGCTTCTGCAATCCGAGACAGGCCCTCCCGGACATTACGGGCACGAAGTTCGCCAATACCGTCTACCCGCATGAGCTCATCAATGGTTGCTGCCATCAAATTCTGTAGTCCGCCAAAGTGGTCAACAAGGCGTCCCGCAACTGCGCGCGGAACCGCCTTCAGTCCTGACACCAAGCGGTACCCACGGGGTTGAATGATGGCGTCGAGTGAGTCGTTTCCACTGGTCAGCCCCACAATTCGCGCAATGAGACTCAGATCGATCAGGTCAGCTTGATCGATCTCCTGCAGGGCGGCAACGGCACCGTCAACATCGGTTGAGCCGCCGTCTGTGTAATCGCGGATGACCATATCTGCACCCGACCCGCGGGCAGTTGAGAGTTCTTCCAATTGCAGGGACAGCAAGCGCCCGTCAACACCAAGTTCAAGGACGTATTGGGCAATTTCTTCCGAAATTCTGCGTACCATTTCATGGCGTTGCAAGGTGACGGCCACGTCGCGAACGGTGACCATCGCCTCAATCTCTAGGGCAGAGAGGGAGTTTGTTACCTGATCCAGGCGGGCTCGGTAACGTTCCAAGGTGGCCAAAGCCTGGTTAGCGCGGGCCAAGACTTTTTCCGAGCCTTCCAAAACGTAACGCAAGCCATCCACGTACAAGGCAATGATCTGCATGGACTGGCTCACGGATACAACCGGCACCCCAGTCTGGATGGCGACGCGCTCTGCCGTACGGTGCCGAGTTCCTGATTCCTGAGTTTCAATGCTTGGGTCTGGTACCAGCTGGACGGCGGCACGCAGGATCTTGGTTACGTCCTTATCGCAGACAATGGCGCCGTCCATTTTCGCTAATTCGCGCAAACTTGTGGGAGCAAAATCTATGTCAATTTCAAAGCCACCGGAGCACAGGCTCTCAATTGTTTTATCTGAACCAAGCACAATCAGTGCCCCAGTGCGCCCGCGAAGAATCCGTTCCAGCCCGTCACGCAGGGGTGTCCCCGGTGCGACTCGAGCAAGCGTGGCCTTGAGGGCCTCTTCGGGACTGCGAAGCATGGAAGCTCCTTCTTTTCACGCACGGGAATCCGCGCAGGTATCACTTCCCATAATAGTGGGAATTCCGCGTATTTATGGGCTTGCATGCCCAAATGGACAGGGCATCGTGACCGATCTGTGTCTTTTGGGCTGATACATGGCCATTACTGCTTGGTGTCAGGAGCCGTTAACTCCTCGCCACGCCCCGTCGCCACGCCCCGTAGCCGCTCGTTCCGTATCTGGAAACACCGTAGCTGGAAACCCCGCAACTGGGCACCCCGTGCCAAAGATGAGGAAGCCGTGACGCTCCGAAGGGGCACCACGATGATGGGCAGCGTTAGATTCGAGGCTCTGGTGAGCCATGGAGGATGAGTTCAGTGGCTTCGGCGATATGTTCAATCTCCTTTACGGTGAAATCAGGGGGGATGATGCCAGGCCCGGCCGGGCTGCGAGGGACAAGGGCATAGGAGTACCCAAGCCGGCTGGCCTCGTGAATTCGTTGGTTAATGCCCGGTACCGGGCGTACCTCACCGGCTAGTCCAACCTCGCCAAACGCAACCATCTTGGTATGGACGGGTTTGTTGGTTTTGGCGGAAACTATTGACAGTGCCACGGCCAGATCCATGGCTGGCTCGCTCAACCGGGCCCCGCCTACTGTTGCCACATAACTGTCGTCAGCATCGAGGCGTAGTCCGGCCCGTTGCTGAAGGACCGCAAGCAGCATGCCAATGCGGGTGGAGTCTAAACCGCTAACCGTGCGACGGGGCTGGGAACCTAGAGCCGGTGTCAGCAACGCTTGAACCTCAGCCAGCAGTGGGCGGCGGCCTTCCATTGTCACTGTGATGCAGGTTCCGGACACCGGTTGGGACGTTCTGGAGGTGAAAAGTCCGCTGGGATCGGCAAGCCCCTCAATGCCATCATCGGTCAGATCAAAACAGCCGACCTCGTCAGTTTGGCCGTATCTGTTTTTCACAGCCCGCAACAGGCGTAATCGGGAGTGACGTTCGCCGTCGAACTGACACACAACATCCACCAGGTGTTCCAGCAGGCGTGGCCCGGCAATGGAGCCATCCTTTGTGACATGCCCAACCAGTAGGGTCGTCATATTCAGACGCTTGGCAGCAGCAATAAGCGAGGCTGCCACCTCACGGACCTGTGACACGCCACCAGCGCTGCCATCGACCATTGCACTGCTGAAGGTCTGCACAGAGTCCACAATCAACAGAGCTGGTTGCACCGCCTCGACCTGGCCAAGAGCCGTGCCAAGGTCAGTTTCAGCACTGAGATAAAGAGTGTCCGCAACGGCGCTAATGCGTTCTGCACGCAGCTTCACCTGCGCGGCGGATTCTTCACCCGTCAAATAAAGCACTACTTTTGGTTCGCGTCCATGTTCGTTGCGGGCAAATTTAGCTGCCACGTCCAGTAGCAGGGTGGATTTGCCGACGCCGGGTTCCCCTGCCAGCAGGATTACGGCGCCCGGAACCATGCCACCGCCTAGAACGCGGTCGAGCTCGGGGACACCTGTGAGATTGTGGGCAGCGTGAGAGGCATCAACTTCGGAGATGAGCTGGGCTGGGCGCACCACTGTAGTGGCCGCTGTTGTCCGCACAACAACTGTCCCGATTTCCTCCAATGTGCCCCACGCCTGACACTCGCCACAGCGCCCTACCCATTTGACAGCGCTCCAGCCACATTCGGCACAGCGGAAGTTTTTCCCAGCGTTCGTCTTTGCACTCTTTGTTGCCATGGTTCAACACTATCGCCGGGTACTGACAACGGTATTAGTTGCTGATCGATTCGTTCGCGCGGAGGTGTCATTATCTCCAATCTCACGAGGGCGGGGTGGTGAGGGAGAGGGATAGATGAGGGTGGGGTGGTGAGGGAGAGGGATAGATGAGGGTGGGGTGGTGAGGCTGGCTACAGCTTGGGCAGCATGGATCTGGCTTCGGAGGGTGTCATTTTGGCCGTCTCAAGAAGATCAACCATCAGCGTGCGGAATAACAGCACCACAGCTTCACCTTCCATTCGGGTGATTTCCAATTTTGTGGGGTGCAGTCGGGTAGCAATGTCTGCCAGGGTGTGGCGGGCATGGCTGAGCATGGAGTGAGAAGTTGTGTCGGAAAGGGCGGCACCTAGCTCATCCACGGCTGCAGCCGTATCGCTGAGTGCATCGGCAAGATGAACTGTGCCGGTGTCTGAAAGTGCTGCATTGTTGATCACGCTTGCAAGCCGTCTGGCGAGTACCCGACTTGAACGCATGGCGTAATCCACGTGCACCATCAGTTTCGTCAACCCCTCAACTTCCTGCAAATGTTGCCTGTACACGGGGGAAAGCCTGGCAATTTCAACTGAGCCTCGCAGGCCTTGGCGCATGGCGTCAATGCGGGTCTGTTGATTGCGGGCTCTGACAAGGGCGTGCCAAGCGGTGGTTGAGTCGTTGTATGAGAGTGCAGAGGCACATTCACGCAGGACAAGGGAGAGCTCGCCAAGGACCTCTTTAAGGTCGTCTTTGGGTTGCCGGCGAGGATCCCGTGGCAGTAGAAATGTTGCGGCCAACGCAAAGCATCCACCGACGACGGCGTCCAGGCTGCGAGTGAAAGGGCCGCCCACAGGAATTGGCAGCAACACTACAAGCAGGGACTGTAAGGCCAACTGGGTGGTGAAAATAGCGCCGCTGTCAAGGAACCGTGCCAGCAGAATGGATAGGAAAAGTACCAGTGCCGCCTGCCAGATGCCGGAACCAAGGAAGTGCAGAAGCAGGTCTCCCACAGCAATGCCAATGGTGCAGCCCAACCCCACCTCGAGCACACGGCGCAGGCGCGGATCTCTGGAGAACCCCAAAGCGATAATTGCACTGGTTGCCGCAAACAATGGGCCGTGATGCCCCAAAACCAGCTCAGAGAAATAGTAAGCGCCCACGGCACAAACGGCCATCAACAGCGCGGGGAGAATGGAGCTCCAGCTTCGGCGCAAGCCCAAACGGACACGCCGCTTCAGAAAGATGACGGTTTTGGCGGACCGATCCAGCTCTGACATGGGCACCAGTCTATGCCAGGGCGGCACCTGCGCGAGCCACCGGAAACGTTAGTCCGCGTTCTCATTGAGACGGCCAAGCAGGTCGGCAAAGCGGCGGACTTCCACGGGGTCCCACGTCGAGAGTCTGTCGTAGAGCACGCGCCGGGTGTTGGCTAGCGAGGCGCTGTAACGGGTGTGGGTTTCCTCTGTCATGGCAACCAGCATGGCCCGCCCGTCATCGGGATCCGCGGTGCGGTGGACCAACTTGAGCACTTCCAAATGCTTGACTGTGCGGCTCATGAGGGCCTTATCGACCCCCATCTCCTCCGCCAGCGTCACCTGCTGGGAAGGCCCCAGTTGCGAGAGGATAGTCAGCACCTTGAAGCCCGTAGGCTGTAATTCCGGGTGGATGGCTGCTGCACGTTTCCGGATGGCATTTCGGGTCCTGATGACCATGGTGCCAAACTGTTTCTCCACGTCCGCAATGGCATCGATCATATGCTGATCGGAGTCGGGTAGAGATGGTGGCGACTCACACTGTTCATTGACACGATTCACGTCAGCTTCGTACCCCTGTGTCTTCTTTATTAAGAGTTGGGGTGATCGCAACGAGCGCTTCGCTAACCTCAACAAGATTTTGTTCAGCAGCCTCTAGTGCTTGGCTTGAATTCTCTGCGGCTATGTCGCTTTTAGCTCGTTCGTCGCGGGTCTGAGCGCTCAGCTCAAGGTTGGGAAGGAACGCGACGGCCAAGATTGTTAGGATGCTCAGCGGCGCGGCGATCATGAAAATGTAGGCCACAGAATCACCATAGCTTGATTCGATGATGGTGCGTACCGAGTCCGGGAGGTTATGTACGGCAGGGATGTTCCCGCTGGCCAGAGCCGCACCGATGTCCTTGCCCTTGTCCCCCAGGGCGGCGATGGCCGTTTGAAGTTCGGCTGATTTACTTGACATCAAGTCCATGACCTTGGTGGCCATCAGGGCGCCCAATACGGAGACCCCGATGGTGCCGCCAAGTGAGCGGAAGAACGCAATCCCCGAGCTCGCCACGCCGATTTCGGCAGGGGTGACGGCGTTTTGCACAATCAGCACCAGGTTCTGCATGACCATGCCCAAGCCCGCTCCGAGCGCGAACATGTAGAGGGAGACAAGTGCAAAATTTGTGTCGTAATGAATGGTGCCCAGTAGGAACAAACCAAGTAGCTGGAGCACTGATCCCGTCACCATAATGGCTTTCCACTTACCGTGCTTGGAAATCAAGGCCCCGGCAACGGTAGAAACAATCAACAGTCCGGCCATCATGGGGATGGTCATGAGTCCGGACTGTGTGGCGTTGGCGCCGCGAGCCAGCTGCATGTATTGGGCCAAGAAGACTGAGGTGCCAAACATTGATACTCCCACGGAGATGGAAGCAAGCACTGACAGCGTGAATGTGGGGTTCTTAAACATTGTCAGTGGGATAATCGGCTCAGCTGCCTTGAATTCCACAATCACGAACGCGATCAGGGATACGACTGCGCCACCAACCATGACATAAGTGTTGATGCTGGCCCATTCAAACTGGCTTCCGGCCAGCGAAACCCAAATCAACAGCAGTGAAACTCCTGCCGAAAGCAAAGCGATCCCGGCGTAGTCGATGGAGACTTTGCGTTTGGGCTGAGCAGGGAGGTGGAGAGTCTTTTGAATCAAGATGATGGCAAGAGCCGCAAAGGGCAGGGCTACAAAGAAGTTCCAACGCCAGTTGATGGCGTCGGTGATGAACCCGCCGATCAGCGGCCCACCCACGGTGCCCAAAGCCATCACGGCGCCAAACAATCCCATGTACTTGCCGCGCTCACGCGGAGAAATGATGTCTGCCATGACAATCTGGGTCAGTGCCGTCAACCCGCCAGCGCCCAACCCCTGAAAAACGCGCATGGTGATCAACATGGTGGTGTCTTGGGAGAACCCAGCGATAGCTGAGGAGATGACAAACACCAGTAAGGAGATCTGCAGCAGCAGCTTTCGGTTCGAGAGGTCGGCAAGCTTGCCCCAGATGGGCGTTGAAATTGTCGTGGCCAGCAAAGTGGCCGTGACCACCCAGGTGTAGGCGGTCTGAGTGCCGTTCAAATCCGAAAGAATGACGGGAAGTGAAGTGGAGACAACCGTTCCAGCAAGGATTGAGACGAACATTCCCATGAGCAGACCTGTCAGTGACTGCATCACCTGACGATGGGACATGCCGGATTCAGGTGGCGCCGAGGCTGGCTGTGCGGTGGTTGGTGCGTGGGACAAAAGAGCTCCAAAAAATACTTACGAATGGTTGATGTGTATCAACTATATATTTTAAGTTGTCCCAGGACAACCATCTCTCGTGTGAGCTGCCTCAAATTTTTCGCCGACGCCCCGGATTCGTTCAAAAATGTGACTCGCGTCCTACCAGGTTTCCAAGAATCCCCGCAGCGTTAACCTTCCGTTCACTTGGCGGCGGCCGTTGAGTCACTTCCGGCTCTTAGGCTCAAGGAGTAATGAATCGAAAGCAGCGCAACGAAGACGTAGAAGAGGTAAAAAGCGTGAAGTCACTTCACATTGGCCGCGTGGCAGCAGTTCTCACTGTTGGCGCATTGGCACTGACAGCTTGCGGTACCGACGCAGTGGTGGACTCCGGCAGCGGAGCAACGACTCCGGCAAACGCTGGCCCCTCCGTCACCGGCACTCTGACCGGCACCGGCGCAAGCTCCATCTCCGCAGCCATGGACGCCTGGAAGGCCGGCTTCGAGTCCTCGAACTCAAATGCCAAGATCCAGTACTCCCCGGAAGGCTCCGGCGCCGGGCGCAAAGCCTTGATCGCAGGAGCCGTGCAGTTCGCTGGCTCGGATGCGTATCTGAAGGATGAAGAGCTAGTCTCCGCACAGGAAAAGTGTGGTCCGGACGGCGCCATAAACATCCCCTGGTACATCTCACCGATCGCTGTCGCGTTCAACGTTGAAGGCGTCAAGACGCTCAAGCTCGACGCCGGCACCATTGCGAAGATCTTCCGCGGGGACATCAAGAACTGGAATGACGAAGCCATCAAGGCCGCCAACCCAGAGGCAACTCTGCCCGACCTGGCCATCACGCCCGTGCACCGCTCCGATAACTCGGGCACCACCGAGAACTTCACTGACTACCTGGCGGCAGCAGCTGACAGCGTATGGACCGATAAGAAGTCCGGCGACTGGCCCGCATCGCTACCCGGTGAGAATGCCAAGGGCACCTCGGGCGTTGTCAAGACTGTTACTGAAACCGCTGGTGCCATCACATACGCTGATGACTCCGCTGTAACCGATGCTCTTGGCAAGGCCGAACTGAAGGTTGGAGACTCCTTCGTTGCCGTCACCGCCGAGGCAGCAGCCAAGGCAGTAGACGCAGCCAAGATGGTTGAAGGACGCTCTGCTAACGATCTGTCCCTGAAGCTGGACCGCAAGACAACTGCTCCGGGCGCTTACCCCGCAATCCTGGTCTCCTACGGTGTGTTCTGCGCCCATTACCCGGACGCCGCCACCACCGATCTGGTGAAAGCCTTTGGCAACTTTGTCCTTAGCGATGAGGGTCAGAAGCAGTCCGCAGCTGCGGCTAAGAGTGCGCCACTGTCCGCTGAGCTGGCCGGCAAGGCCAAAGCAGCAATCGACTCTATCAGCGTCGCCAAGTAAGCATCAGTAGAAAGCACTAGATTGTCCACCACAAAGCTCGAACCGAAAGCAGCTGGGCAAGCCCGGACGGGCCGCATTGGAGACAAGGTTTTCTCCAGTGCGGCCCTAGCCGCGGGCGCGCTGATTGTTGCCGTGCTGTTTGCCGTAGCCCTGTTCCTTGTTGTTCAGGCACTGCCAACCTTTAGCGCACCATCCTCCGATATCAGCGGTGGTGAGGGGTTCTTCTCCTACATCTACCCGATCGTTATTGGTACGCTCATCGCAGCCACGATCGCCCTGCTCATTGCCACACCCATTGGGGTGGCTGTGGCATTGTTCATCTCCCACTACGCTCCGCGCAGTCTCGCTCGAGGGTTGGGATATGTGGTGGACCTTCTGGCGGCCATCCCATCAGTTATCTACGGCGCCTGGGGTGCCAGTTTCTTGGCATCCCAACTAAAGACACCGTACGCGTGGTTGGCTGAAAACGCCGGCTGGATTCCAATCTTTGGCGGGCCTGCATCTGGAACTGGAAAAACTATCCTGACGGCCGGTATCGTCCTGGCTGTCATGGTGCTTCCCATCATTGCCTCACTAACCCGCGAAATTTTCCTGCAGGCACCAATGCTGCATCAGGAAGCGGCGTTGGCGTTGGGGGCAACACGGTGGGAAATGGTCCGTATGGCTGTTCTTCCCTTTGCTCGCGGCGGCATCATTAGCGCCGTCATGCTGGGTCTGGGCCGTGCACTGGGTGAAACCATGGCCGTGGCGCTTGTCCTCTCCTCCGGCCCGTTGATCGCCTCCTTGATCCGTTCCGGCAACCAAACAATTGCCGCTGAGATCGCACTGAACTTTCCTGAAGCCTTCGGTCTGCGCATGCACGAACTCATCGCTGCCGGACTCGTATTGTTCCTCATTACGCTGGTGGTTAACATGGTGGCTCGATGGATCATCAACCGTCACAAAGAATTCTCGGGAGCCAACTGATGGCCACGCTCATGACCGAACGCAAACGATCGGCGCTGACCCGCGGTCACTTGCCGCGCTACACCCCTTATGTGATCGGCGGCAGCGCCATTGTGGTGGCCGCAGCACTCATGTCACTGATCGGATTCAACGTCTTTGGCTGGGCCGTGCTTTCGGCGGTGCTGTTTGCTGCAGGAAACGTCACCAGCGCTGCAGTTGTTGAAGGCCGCCGGAAGGCAACAGACAAACTAGCCACCTCACTTGTTGTGGGCGCATTCCTGGTGGCGTTACTGCCGCTTATCTCAGTCATCTGGACGGTACTTATCAACGGTGTGCCGGGCCTGCTGACACCTGGATTCCTGAGCACCTCAATGAATGGCGTGACAGGTGCCGTGGATAATGCCTCGGTCAAGGACGGTACTCCCGTCCTTGGTGGTGTCTACCACGCCCTGATCGGCTCGGTTCTGATCACTCTCTGGGCAACTTTGATCTCGGTGCCTGTAGGGCTGCTGACAGCCATCTATCTTGTGGAATACAGCGGCGACAACTATTTCTCAAAGGTCATCACCTTCCTGGTAGACGTCATGACAGGGATTCCTTCGATCGTTGCCGGCTTGTTCGCCGCGGCCTTCTTCGCCATGATCATGGGGCCGGGGACCAAGACCGGGTTCGTGGCCGCAGTCGCCCTTTCAGTGCTCATGATCCCTGTGGTTGTTCGCTCGAGCGAGGAAATGCTTAAAATCGTGCCCAACGAACTTCGGGAAGCGGCGTATGCACTGGGTGTGCGCAAGTGGCGCACCATTCTCAAGATCGTCATTCCGACGGCGATCTCGGGTATCGCTTCCGGTGTGACCTTGGCGATCGCCCGGGTCATTGGGGAAACAGCACCACTACTTGTCACGGCCGGGTTCGCCTCCTCCATCAACATGAACGTTTTTGCCGGTTGGATGTCATCCCTGCCCACGTTTATCTACACGCAGATCATGACGCCCACCTCGCCGTCAAACTCGGATCCCTCCACGCAGCGTGCCTGGGCTGCGGCGCTGTTGTTGATCATCCTTGTCATGCTCCTGAACCTTGGTGCCCGCCTGGTGGCCCGCCTCTTTGCGCCGAAAACCGGCCGCTAAATTATTCTGAAATGGAACTCTAGCTATGTCCAAACGTATTGATGTCAGCGATTTGAACGTCTACTACGGTGATTTCCGTGCCGTGGAGGACGTCAGCATCACTCTCGACGCCAAGAGCGTCACAGCATTCATTGGCCCGTCAGGCTGCGGCAAGTCAACGTTCCTGCGCACCTTAAACCGCATGCACGAGGTCATCCCGGGTGCGCGCGTAGAGGGGAAGGTTCTGCTCGACGGGGACAACCTCTACGCCGACGGCGTCGACCCAGTGACCGTGCGCAGCCAGATCGGCATGGTGTTCCAGCGACCCAACCCGTTTCCCACCATGAGCATCCGTGACAACGTGCTGGCAGGGGTCAAGTTGAACAGCCGCCGCATGCCCAAATCCGATGCCGATGCACTCGTGGAGAAATCCCTCCGCAGCGCCAACCTGTGGAACGAGGTCAAGGATCGTCTGGAGAAGCCCGGCTCCGGCCTCTCCGGTGGTCAGCAGCAGCGCCTGTGCATCGCCCGCGCCATAGCGGTATCACCGGATGTAATCCTGATGGACGAGCCCTGCTCGGCCCTTGACCCCATCTCCACGCTCGCTATTGAGGACCTCATTAACGAGCTCAAGGACGAGTACACGGTGGTGATCGTGACGCACAATATGCAGCAGGCCGCCCGTGTTTCTGACAAGACAGCGTTCTTCAACATTGCAGGCACCGGGAAACCGGGCAAGCTCATCGAGTTCGCCGAGACGGCAGCGATCTTCAATAACCCGAGCGAGAAGTCAACCGAAGACTACGTCTCCGGCCGCTTCGGTTAGTCCCCACGCCCTCCCCCTGTTCGCAAGCTCACAGCGGGGCCCTCGGGCGTGTGGGCCCACCCACGCCCTCCCCCTGTTCGCAAGTTCACAGCGGGGCCCTCGGGCGTGTGGGCCCACCCACACCGGTCCATGTTCACAGCGGGGCCCTCGGGCGCGTGGGCCCACCCACACCGGTCCATGTTCACATAATGTACGACGGCGACGCTCACCATAACGGTGGGGTCGCCGCCGAACGTTAACGGCTCATTTTTCTCCCGCAACACAGCCTGAAAGCCTGGGCGTAGTTTTACGCCAGTGGTGCGGTTTTACGCCAGTGGTGCCAGGGCCAGGAAGAACAGCGCGCCCAGGAGCAGGCAGGCAATGGGAGTTGCTACCCAGGCCCCGGCAATCCGGGTCAGCACCCGTCCGTTGGTGGCTGCAAAGCGCTGATTCCCCCCGGCGCCGACAATGGCGGCAGTAACAGTGTGGGTTGTGGACAAGGGCATATGAAGTCCAATGGCGCCAATGAACAATAGCCCGGCGCCCACCAGCTGGGCGACAAATCCACGCATGGGGTCGATGCGGACAAGTCGGTGTCCCAGCGTGTAGGAGATCCGCCAGCCACCAAATAGTGTGCCTATTGTCAGAAACGCGGCGGTGAAGATCGGCACCCACAGGGGTATTTCGCCAGCCCCGATGGTGCCGGCGGCTATGAGGGCAAACAAGACAACCGCCGTCGTGCGTTGGCCGTCCTGAAGCCCATGCCCAAATGCCACTGAGGCTCCAGCAACTGACTGTAACTGCCGGGTGCGTTGGTTTACTTTGTTGGGTGCGGTGTTTCGTGCGGCCCAAGATGTGGGGTAAACAGCCAGGAAACCAAGGATGAAAGCAACGACGGGGGAGACCAGCAGCGGCACCAGCACCAAAATCAGCATGGTGGCGTAAATGCCTTCAAGCGGGGGTTGCCCAATAATGGTTGAACCCAAGGAAGCCCCGACGAGCGCACTGATCAGGGCGTGCGTTGAGGATGATGGGAAGCCGCGCCACCATAGGTAGACACCCCATAAATTGGCGCCAATAAGTGCTGCAAGTAGCAGGATCAGACCACTGCGGCCTTCAGGTACCGAGAACAGCTTCTCGGCGAACGTAGCCGTCAGCGCCACGCTAGCTATAGCACCCAGACAGTTGAATAAACCAGCCAAGAGCAGCGCCACGGTGGGCGTTAGCGCGCGGGTTCGCACTGAAAGTGCGACGGCGGATGAGGCATCGCGAAAACCGTTCAGGAACGCGAATATTGCTGCAGTGACGATCACAGCACTGAGCAGGACGGTGATCAACGCTTAGGATTCCTTGACGATGATGCTACCGACCTGTGTGGCCACTGCACGAATTCGGTGGCTGGCTGCTGCGAACTGGTCTGTCAGCATCCTGTACTTGGTAAAAGTTGTGGGACTGTGAGCGGCAAGCAATTCAGAAACAACGGCGCGGTGAGTGTGGTCAGCCCGCTTGGATAGCCGCAAGACCTCCAGCCAATAGTCCTCCAGGCTGTCCAAGTCGTTAAGGGACTTCATGGCAGTCAAGGTCAGTTCGCACTGCCGCGCTAAGATCTCAAGCTGGTCGCTGACTCGGGACGGAACACGGTCCAGGGTGTACAGCTCCACGATTTCTCCAGCACCTGTGAGGACTTCGGTGGTTTCGTTCAGCAGCCGTCCCAGTGCGTAGAGGTCCTCACGCGGCAGTGGGTTGATGAAACTTGTGCGCATGGTGGTCAGCAGGGTGGCGAAATTGGCTGAGGAGGCGGCCTCGTGCTGGCGCAAGGATTCCGTGAGGGAGGAAAAATTGGACCTCCCGGCCCCAAGGAGTTCGGCCAACGTGTGAGTTCCGGCGAGGACGTGCTCGGCCATGCTTACCAGAGCCTGAAGGCCGGCAGTCTCCTGAGGGAAAAGTCGAAACTTCACGATGAGGCCTTTTTGTTAGCGGATCGAACGGAGTGCCCGGTTAGATTCACGGCATAAAAGTGGTGCCGAACCGGGAGCGCCTCTCGGCACTGGGCCGCTCGTAGCGGCTATAAAATGGAGCCCGGGGGTTCCACGGTTCGACACCGCTTTCAGTCTTCTACGTCCTGCCCCGACTGTCAACTGGGGTCTGTGGATCAGTGGATTAGTCCAGTTCGCCTTTACGCCAGGATCTGGCGGCGCCCTCCAAGTCTTCAGCTGTCCGAACCAGCTGGTGAGCCTTTTTCGTCAGTGTGGCCGAGTGCTCCGGGTGAGCCACTTCACGCTCGCCGGCCATGGTGGCCTGACCTAGCGCGATGACGCGGCAAAATGCGGCTGAACGTTCCAAGGCAACATCGAAATCGCCGTCAAAGGCGCCAGATAAGATCGCATCAGCCATGACGGTGATCTCTTCAGCACCCGGCGGCTCGGCCACACCGGCGACTGCGTTGGAGACCTGCGCGGTGTGCTGCCCTGCTCGGAAGAATACGCTGATGCCTTCTGGATCCTGCAGTGTTGCTGCTCGCAGTGCGTAGAGCCGCCACAGGGCGCCGGGGAGGGAACGGGCAGGGCTGGCCGCCCACATCTCCGCGATGGCTTCCAGTCCTTGCTTATCTGCAAGCTTCACTAGCCGTTTGGTGACCGCGGGGTCATTGCTTGCACGGCCGCTATGGACAAGGGCACGGGCGGCAAGGTGAGCCGCTTCTGAAACGCGTGCCGGGTCGGTGCCGCCTGCATACTGCTCAAAGTCAATAGGAGCAAATGGGACAGGCTTATGCGGTCGGGGGGTGTTGCTGGCTGGTCGATCATTCATGACACGACACTACCCCTGCTGTCCGGTGTGGTCGAGAGAGACAAAGCGAGCGCACTCAAATCGTTCGATTTCATCGGTGCAGACACATGCGGCTGGGGTTCTGTGAGTAAAACGGTGGGTAGGATCCGTGGCGAAATTGCATTCTGGTGGCGGTGGTGCGGTAGTCTAATATGCGTCAACTTTTGCAGAGATGAATTCATCGCTGCGCGGTTGTCATTAGGTCGGGCCTTTAGCTCAGTTGGTAGAGCATCGGACTTTTAATCCGTGGGTCGCGGGTTCGAGCCCCGCAGGGCCCACCGACAATGCCGCAGTTCAAAACCATATTTTATGGTTTTGAACTGCGGCTCTTTTTTAAGTTCTTTTGAGGAGCCCTGGCAGGCCACGGGACGGCAGGCCACGGGACGGCAGGGGAAGGCACTGCTGGGCGCTGATGAGGTGGCAAGATAGTTCTATGACCAAACATGCCCCCGCACTTGCCCTGACCATCGCCGGCTCCGAAGCAACCGGCGGTGCCGGAGCCCAGGCCGATCTTAAAACGTTCCAAGAACTGGGTGTATTCGGCATTGTTAATCTCACCTGCATTGTTTCCTTTGACCCTAAGGACAATTGGAACCACCGCTTTGTGCCGGTTGACCAGCAGGTTATTGCCGACCAGTTAGAGGCAACGCTGGCGGCCTATGGTGCCGGCTCCGGGGCGCCTGCACTGCTTCAGACGGTGAAGATAGGTATGTTGGGCAGCCCCGCCACTATCAGCACGGTTGAAACTGCGCTTAAAGCTGCGTCTTTCAAGAATGTTGTCCTTGACCCGGTTCTGATTTGCAAGGGCCAGGAGCCCGGGCATGCCCTTGACACCGATCAGGCCCTGAAAAATCAGATCCTGCCGCTGGCAACCTTCGTCACACCTAACCATTTTGAGGCGGAATCGCTGTCCGGTCTGAAGATTAACAACGTTCAGGATCTAAAAGATGCGGCCCGGAAGATCCATGAGATCAGTGGAGCAGCGGTGCTCGCCAAGGGTGGGGTGCGGCTGGAAGGTGCTGACGCCGTCGACGTCTTCTTTGATGGTGAAACTCTGGAAGTCCTCTCTGCCCCGAAGGTTGGCAACGTAGCCGTATCCGGTGCCGGTTGCTCACTGGCCGCCGCTGTGAGTGCTGAATTGGCCAGGGGTGCTACACCTTTGGAGGCTGCGCGCACGGCCAAGGCGTTTGTTACAGAAGGTATCAAGAACCGGGTTGTATCCGGCGCTCCGTTCACTGCTTTGTGGCAGGGTGGCGCCGGAGCGTAGGGACATCAGCAAAGGGTTGTTGCCAGTACCTGCTCAGTGTGCCAAGCTCACTTTATGAGTGTGAATGCAGCCCCAGATTCTGACCCCTTTGATGCAACGGTGCGGATGACCCGCAATGATTCTTTGCACCAGTATGAACTTTTTGCGGCCAACGATTTAGCCGTGGTCATCACCTTCGAGGATTTACCAGGGCACGTAGATCTCACCCATACGGTGGCCCAAACGGGCTTCGAAGGCCGGGGTCTGGCCAAAGTGCTGGTCCGGTACGCGCTCGATGACGTAGTGGCTTCGGGGAAGAGAATCATTGTGCACTGCTCGTATGTGGCTCACTTCATCCAAAAGCATCCCGATCTCTACACGCAGTACACCGACCTTCCCCAGGAGGCATAAGTGAACCGGCCAACCGCGCTCATTACAGGTGCCACCTCGGGCTTGGGTGCCGAGTTTGCCCAACAGCTTGGCCGTGCCCAGCACGATTTAGTGCTGGTTGCCAGGGATGTGCCGCGCCTTGAAGCGAAGGCTGTACGGCTGCGAAATGACTTTGGCGTTCACGTGGAGGTTTTGCCAGCGGATTTAGTGACGGACGACGGCGTTGCCTCCGTTAGAGCCCGGCTGGCGGACCCTGCCCGGCCCGTCTCGGTGCTCGTGAACAATGCAGGCTTCAGTTTACTTAAACCATTTGAAGTCAACAGCATCCAGGATGAGATCGCGCACCTACGCATTCTGGCCCAAACTCCCATGGAGCTGATGCATGCTGTGCTCCCCGGGATGTTGGAACGCGGCAACGGGAGAATTATCAATGTTTCCAGCATTGCGGGGTTCATCCCCAGAGGCAGCTACGGTGCAGCGAAAGCTTGGGTAATCAACTTTAACCGCTTCGCGAACCTGAGATACGGTGCCCAGGGCGTAAAAGTGAGCGCCGTGTGCCCCGGATTTGTGCACACCGAATTCCACCAACGCATGGGTGCCAACATGGGCGGGGTTCGTTCCTGGATGTGGCTCAACGCGGATCAAGTGGTGCGTGAAGGGCTCATTGACAATGCAGCCGGCAAAGCAGTGTCAATCCCGTCAAGGCGTTATGCAACGCTGATGGGCTTGGCCAAACTGCTTCCTGACAAAGCTCTAGCGGCCGCGGGAAACCGCGGCCGCTAGTGCCAGGCTCAGCCGGCGTTGTTGGCTTTTGTTCAGTTCTCGGAGTTCTCCGGGCGGCCCACGGTGATCGGGATGCCTGTGCCAGGAGTTGGCGGCTCGTAGGTTTCATCGAAAGGCAAGTAGTCCATATCCAACAATGGATTTTCATCCTGCGTCTCAACCAGCTCACGTGCTTCTGCTTCCGAAGCCACGCTGGGCATGGAGCCAGGTAGCGGCTTTTGTGAGGATTCACGCAGGAAGTAAATGCCGATGGCACCAACTGTTGATGTCAACATCAAATAGTAGGCAGGCATCATGTCGTTGCCGGTAAGTGTGATCAGACCCTTCATGACGAAGGGTGCTGTGCCACCGAAAATTGCAACGGCAAAGTTGTATGAGATGCCCATGCCACCGTAGCGGCTTGAGGTCGGAAACAGTGCCGGCAGCGAGGACGCCAGGTTGGAGACGTAGAACGTTACAGGGAAGGCGATGAGCGCCAAACCGAGCAAAGTGGACCAGATATGCCCCAGGCTGATGAACATGAAGGCTGGGGTTGCCAGCACCACTGTGCTCAGCGCACCAATCCACAGCACGGGACGGCGTCCGATTCTATCGGAGAGACGTCCGGCCAGGGGTATGCACAGAGCCATCGCCACCAAGATGGGGATGGTGAGTATGGTTCCGTGGACGGGGTCGTAGCCCTTTGATTCGGTCAGGTAGGTCGGCATGTAGGACGTGAGAGCGTAACCCGCTGTGTTGGCTGCGGCCACCAGGATCATCGCCAGCAGGACCTGGCGCCAATACACCTTGACCAGTTGGACGGGGCCGTTTGAGGTGTTCTCGTCGCCAGCGGCGGCAGACTTTGACTTCTCCTCGTTGGCGTCAAGAGTTGCCTGGAACTGGGGGGATTCCTCGATTTTGAGGCGGAAGTAGATGGCAATCAGGCCCAACGGACCGGCGATCAAGAATGGGACGCGCCAGCCCCACGCCTCCATGGCTTCCTGGCCAAGAGTTAGCTGCATCACCGAGACCAGCGAGGCGCCAATTGCAAAGCCCATGTAGCTGCCGAGGTCCAAGATGCTGGCAAAGTAGCCGCGGCGCTTATCTGGGGCGTATTCGCTGACGAACGTTGTAGCGCCTGCGTACTCGCCACCTGTTGAAAAGCCTTGGACGAGCTTAACCACGACCAGAAGCACTGCAGCCCAGATTCCGATCTGTGCATAGCCTGGCAGAAGACCAACGGCGAATGTGGAGGCAGCCATGACTATCAGCGTCAGGGCCAGTACCTTTTGGCGCCCAACTTTGTCACCGAGCCAACCAAAGACCACGCCACCCAGAGGGCGCGCTATGAACGTGGCAGCAAAGGTACCAAGTAAGAAGAGCGTCTGAACGTCCGGGTCTGCATCTGGGAGGAAGACTGGACCCATGGTGGCGATCAAGTAGCCGAACACACCGACGTCGTACCATTCCATGGTGTTTCCAACAACGGTGCCACCCAGTGCCTTTTTGAGCATGGGGCCATCAACAATATTTACATCGTCAACACCGAGTCTGCGCTTTTTAAGTTTAGGCATCCGGGGTTTCTTACCCCGGGGCTGCGCTCGGGTCGGGGTGTCTTTTGTACCCGTTTCCGGTTGAGCCAAGCTTGGATCTTTGGGCATTTGTTCATTCCCTTAAGGAGGTCATTTGCTTGCGACTTACTACAACATCGCTACGGGCAGACCACAAATTCTAGCAGATGGGACATTGCGGACCTTTAGATCAGACAATGTCAACCGTGAAAATACCGGTGGAGAATACCTCTGACAGCCCTCTCCACCGGTATTTTTCAACGTCCGGGCGTTTACCTCAGAGGCCTAGTTCTTTTAGGGCAGGAAGTGCATCGCGGACGAGGTCGCGAGCCTCGGTTGCCGATGACGCAGCAACCGCCTTATGGGCGAGTTGGCGGGCCTGTGCCAACGTGACTGTGCGCAGAACTGCGGCGACGGCCGGAAGCGCTCGCGCAGTCATCGACAGTGAAGAAACACCCAGGCCCGCAAGGACCACGGCGAGGACAGGGTCAGCTGCCGACTCACCGCACACGCCCACCGGCTTAGGTAGTGAGTCTTCAACCGCCAGGGAAGCTGAATGTTTCGCCTGGGAAATGGCGCCTTCTACAGTTGCTTGGATCAAAGCTAGGACGGCAGGCTGCCAGGGATCGTTCAACGCGGCTAGTGGGCCAAGCTGCCTGTCGGCTGCCATGGTGTACTGCGTGAGATCGTTGGTGCCCAAGCTGGCAAATTCCACTCGGTCAAGAATATGCCGTGAGGTCAGTGCCGCGGAGGGAACCTCAACCATGACCCCTGGAATTTGCAGCCCGGCCTCCGCGCATTGGGCAGCAAAATCTGCGGCCTCGGCCGGTGTTGAAATCATGGGAGCCATGACCCAGACCACGGCTTCACTCTGAGCTGCCGCGTCTGCAATGGCGCCAAGCTGCCGGAGGAGAACCCCGGGGGTGGTGGTCTCAGTACGGTACCCGCGAACACCCAGTGCGGGGTTTGGCTCTGTGGAATCAGTCAGGAACGGTAGCGGTTTATCCGCGCCCGCATCCAAAGTCCGTATAACAACTTTTTGTCCGGGGAACGCGTCAAAAACTCCCTTATAGGCGGCCACTTGATCGTCATGGCTGGGCTCGGTGCTATTGCCAAGAAAACAGAATTCCGTGCGCAGCAGACCAACACCTTGGGCCTTAGCTTCTGCTGCTTCCTGTGCATCCTTAGCGCCACCAACATTTGCAAGAAGAGGCAGCAATGTGCCACAGCCAAGCTGTCCGTTCCCGTCGAAGACGCTGAGCAGGGCGGCTTTCTCCTGCCAGAGAGCCACGGCTGACCGTTCATTTTCGCCAGGCTCGGTGCTCACCACTCCGGTTGAACCGTCAACGAATATTAGCGAATCCTCAACGAGTTCATAGGCACCTGCGGCAGCAACAACGGCCGGCAGGCCCAGCGCGCGGGCAATGATGGCTGTGTGTGACTGCGGACCACCGCCGGCGGTAACCAAGGCGATGACCTTTTCCGGGTCAAGTGTTGCTGTGTCTGCCGGGGCCAGATCTTCTGCCACCAAAATGAACGGTTCAGGGAAGTCTGGAATCTCCGGCACGTGAACCCCGCGCAATACGGCAATAATGCGCAACTTTACGTCGTGGACGTCGTGTGAACGTTCAGCCATCATGCCGCCAAGGTCATGCAGCAATTGTGCCACCGACTCGCCAGCTTCCCAAATGGCCCTTTCGGCAGAACTTCCGGCGTTGATGAGCTTGATAGCTGCTTTGATCAACATAGGATCGGTGGCCATGAGCGCGGTGGCTTCGAGCACGTCCTTGCCAGCACCGGTTGCACGGCTGGCGCGGTCCTGGAGCTGAGCTTTCACTGCTGCCCCAGCGTCCTTGAGGTTTGCCGCAGCAGCCTCGGGCGTCGTCGAACTTTCCAACTGTTCACCTGCGGGCGGCTCTGCCAGGGCCGGTGGCATGTGCCGGACGGGGCCAATGACGCGGCCGCGGAAGACGCCAACTCCAACAAAATTTTGCATAGGTGCTCCTTCGAACTCAATTTCAGGACCTGGCTGGTCTCGCTTGCAAGCTGCGCTGATGCAAGCGTATCAACGCATTTCTTATGGTCTCCCCGGCAAGGAGACGTGTCTGCTCTAGGCTTGGCCGTATGGATACCGTTTTATTCTCGCGGACGGAAGACGCACGTGAGGGCACACCGCTTTTATTGTTGCTGCACGGGTATGGCTCGGATGAAAATCGAATGGCGGCGCTCTTTAATTGCATGCCAAAAGGGTTCACGTGCGCGGCCCCGCGGGCACCGAGGGAGATCGCAGGCGATCGCGGCTGGTTCCTGCTGGATTATTTTCTGACAAACGACTTTGCCGAGGTGGTTGGTGCCGCATCGAGCGTTCTTGGCTGGTTAGACACCCTCATGAAAAAATATAAGTTCAGTTCTGTCTCGGTTCTTGGTTTCTCACAGGGTATGGCCATGGCCACCACTTTGATGCGGCTGCGCCCGGAGATGTTCACTGCCGGCGTTGGGCTCTCAGGCTTTGTACTGGAGAATGAACTGCTCGCTGCCATGGAACCATTGGCGGTAAAGATACCCTTTTTCTGGGCCCGGGATCCAGAGGATCTTGTGATTAACCCGGATGCCACGGAATTCAGCGCTCAATGGCTTGCCGCTAACACTGAGCTGACGAAGGCTCGCTACGCAGGCATTGGCCACGGTATGGGCGCCGAGGAGCTAAGTGATGTTTCCGCTTTTCTCACTGGCCACGTGTCTGGTTCTTTTGTGCCAGGTGTCTAGGGGCACAATTCAGCCCGAACCGCTGGGTCCACTGAAGCCGCTTAGTTCTCCTACAGTGAACTCCAGGTTTCTGGCACAGTTGCCGGTTACCCTATTAAACACAGAAGGGGAGGGGAAATGATGGCACGCAAAGATCTCAACCACGTAGGCATTCCGTCCGGTCCGGGATTCGCAAAATCTGCAGGCAAGCCCAACCCGGCCGTGAAAATGGTGGCCGGGGCAGCTTTTGACGAGCAGGGCGCTCCCGCCCCAGCCGTACACGGCATGCTGCTGCGAGCAGTTGAAGTTCAGCGCCCGTTGGTGCTGGCTAATTTGCGGAGGTTGCGCAAGCGGCACCCGAACGCCACAGCGTTTGAGCTAAGCCAGCGTCTAGAGCGGGATTTTCTCAACGGCGTTGGTACGGGAGGTGCTGCCATTGGGGCCACAGCCATTATTCCGGGCGTTGGAACCATCGCTGCCCTGTCCATCTCTGCCGCAGCAACAGTTGTGTTCTTGGAAGCCACCGCGCTTTACGCGCAATCTATCGCCGAACTCCACGGCGTCAGATTGGCGAATCCGGAAAGTGCCCAGCTCACTGTCATGGCCGTCATTTTAGGTGATGAGGGGCAAGCCATGTTGGCTGGCCTGACGGGACATGCGCTGGGGTCAGGCAAAACGCCCATGCAGGCCTGGGGGAAAACTGTCAGCAAAAGTATTCCACTGACAACTGTCCGCAGCCTTCTTGCACCCATGCGGAAAAAATTCCTCAAGAAATTCGCGCTCAAGGGAAGCGCCTCCGTTGTGGGACGGGCATTGCCGTTTGGTATCGGCGCAGCCGTTGGCGGGGTGGGCAACTACATGATGGGGAAAGCTGTCATTGCCTCGGCCAACCGTGCTTTTGGACCGGCTCCGCTGGAAATCCCGCATGAACTACTGGCCGAACTGAATGCCACGGCCAAGGCACCTAAAGCCGCCAAGGCCCCTAAAGTCCCGAAGGCGCTCAAAGCCGCCAAGGCCCCTAGAGTGCCGAAAATGCCTAAGGGACCCAAACCGCCGAAGGTACGTTAAATCTTTCCAGTTCCCTGAACCGTTAGAGCTCTTCGACCAATGGTTAATACCTTAGGATCGCGGCAACCTCGCTGTTGGGCGCAACAGTTTGGGAAGTCGCAAAGATCAGTCCGTTCGTGTGTAGCGTCGCCACTGCCGCCGCATCAACAAGCTCGCAATCGGCGAATCTTTCATCAGCACCGAGCTCCACAACCGGGGCGTCTTCATCCGTGGCTCTTTCCCAACACCAAGGATCGGCTTTAACGAAGAGAGTTTCTACCCGGCCCGCTGTAGCCGCCTCGAGGATCGTGCGCAGATCGCCGGAAACACGTCCAGTTCCGTTAAGTTCCTGGAATCGCCCGATCACCCGGGCACGCTCTGCGCGTAGCCGGCTCTCGATTAGCGGCCACGCCATCTTGTGCAGCTCATCCTTGGAGAGCTGATCGGGGTTGTGCTCGATCGCCTCATCAATGACGTTTGAGTACGTGTTGACCTCTCGATAGGCGGTAACGAGGTGTTCCAAGCCCACAAGCACCATTGGAATTGTTTGACCGGCCAGAATGTCCTTCAAGCCCGTGGACACACTGCGAAGGAACTGCTGGACCTCAATGTCCTTCACATGCCGATCTCCTGCGCCGTGTCCGTAGAATACGGCAGAGCTTCCGCGACCGGCCGAGGCGGCAGGCCTAGCCATAGTGTCTGATCGGGGGTCTCTGGGGATGCTGGCATCCTTCGAACTGGTGGGGACATCCGTGAGCTGTAGATCTTCCACGGTGTTGCGGCTTCCTTCCATCAATCGGATTTCGCGCTGGCTCAGGGCTAAAACGAGGAACGCTCCGTCACCGGAGAGGAGTCGCAACATTGGGCCAAGGACTGCTTTGTCACCAACTGTCGCCAGGGTGGGCATGGGCGCTGCTACCCGGAAGGTGCGCTGGCGATCCTTGCTCAAAAACATGGCCAGACCATCACTCATGTACTGCCACTCCATGGCGTCATCACGCAGCTGATGTGCCGGAGCAAGCAGATCATCGATCTCTGCCTGCTTCATCCGTTTTCCGAGGGACGCTTCGACTCCCGCCACAAGATTTTTAAATCGCAGCCGGTCCGCATCCACACCCCGGCCAAACCTGTGTGTGGGCATGAATAGAGAGATGTTTAGGCCCCCTTGTCCCGGTTCCGCCAGTGCTGCGATATCGGCGCTTGTCAACAGATCCACGAGTCCTCCTGCGTTCGAGTTGGCTTACACCCTTACCATACCTTGGACCGTTCTCAGACCAGCTTCTTGGTTGCGGGCGCACTTCGGTGGATGGTGGGCTGTGGCAGGCGTGGCCAAATCCGTGCGTGCTCTTTCCAAATCCGTGCGCGCTCTTTAACCGAACACCAGCGTTGCAACTGTGAAGATGGCCAGCCCAGCCAGTGAACCAACCACTGTGCCGTTAATGCGGATGAACTGCAGATCCTTGCCCACTTGCAGTTCAATCTTCTGGCTTGTCTCCTCAGCATCCCAACGCTCAACCGTATCTGTGATCAGTGAGGTGATCTCGTGCTTGTAGGTTCCCACAAGGTAGGCCGCAGCATCTGAAATCCACTTGTTGACCTTGGCCGACAGTTCAATGTCCTGGACAAGCCGGGTGCCGAAGTCCCGGACGGCTGCCGTGAATTTTATCCGCAGCTCTGAGTTGGGGTCTTCAACGGCTTCTGTGAGAGCTGACTTGATTGTTTCCCAGGTACGCCCTGCCAGTTCGCGAACTTCCGGATCCCCCAGCACCTGGGCCTTGATGGACTCAGCCTTGGCGATCATGGCGGGGTCATGCTGCAGCTCTTGAGCCAGTTCCTTCAAATAGCTATCCAGTTGTTGGCGAACCTGGTGGTCTGGGTCTTCCTGAACTGCGCGGGCAAACTTGTAGATCTCGTTGTAAATCTTGTCTCCCACCAGTCCGTCAACAAATTGTGGGACCCAACCGGGGGAGCGGTCTGAGACAAGACCACTAATGGTTGTGTGGTTTGCCCGGATCCACGTTGCGGAGCGGTCAATCAACAAATCCACAAGTGAATGGTGGTGGCCTTCGGCAAATATCCGCTCAGCCAGTTTCCCGATGGGTGGTCCCCACGGCGGTTCGAGCAAGTGCTTGCGCACCATGGACTCAATGATGTCCTGGACGTCTTCATCTTTAAGCACCGCAATAGCACCGCGCAACGCAGCCGCGCCCTCCGTGGCAACACGTTCGGCGCTCGCAGGCTTTGTCAGCCAGGTGCCGACTTTCTGCGCAATTTCGATCGTTGCCAGTTTCTGGGCAACAACAGTTTCCGAGAGGAAGTTGGTTTCCACAAACTCCGCCAAGGATGCGCCAATCTCATCCTTGCGGTTGGGAATAATGGCAGTGTGTGGGATTTTGATTCCCATGGGGTGCTTAAACAATGCTGTGACGGCAAACCAGTCGGCAAGCGCGCCCACCATGCCACCCTCTGCGGCTGCCCGGACGTATACAAGCCACGGGTAGTGGTGTTGCAGTGCAAAGGCAAAGCAGAAAACAACAGCCATGAACAGCAGTAGCCCCAGGGCAATGTTCTTCATGCGTCGCAAGGCCGCAGCTTTTTGAATGTCAGGATGCGGTACCGGTGAGGTGCCAACCGGGCCAAGTTGTTCTGTCTGCGCCATGAAGTAAGCGTAACGTGATGCCATGACAGTTCAGATCTACGCCCACCGTGGGGCGAGCGAGATGTATGCCGAACACACCCGGGCAGCCTATCTTCAGGCTCTTGCCGAGGGCGCAGACGGGGTTGAATGCGATCTTCACCTCACGGCTGATGGCGAACTTGTTCTGATTCATGACGACGAGGTGAGCCGGACCTCCAACGGCTCCGGTGCGGTAGCGGCATTGACGCTTGCCGAGCTGCGTGGATTGGATTTCAGCTCGTGGCATGGGGCGTCCATTCCGCCCAGCTACGGGACTACGAGCACACAATTGTTAACGCTTCCTGAGCTGCTAAAGATACTTGGCGGGGCGGGCAGGACTATCGGCTTAGCCATTGAATTCAAGTACGGGGCCGTGTTCGATCCCGTGCTCATTGAGGCCACTTTCAAAACGCTGCGTCGCCACGGTTGGTCCCCCGAGAACTCCACCGCCGGCAATGTGATGATTTCATTTATGAGTTTTCACCCTGCAGCGGTGAAGTATTTGGCCGTGCATGTGCCAGCAAAACACTTATGCCAGCTGTTGGAACTGATTGATGGCCAGGACGCCTACGCCAACCAGGAGTTGGTCTCCCTCATGCGAGCTGCCATGGCTGAAGGGGAACAATTATTGGACGACGGCGTTGCGCACCTGGCCGGGCCCGGCGTCGAGTACCTGCGCACTTTCCCGGAAAAAGCAGCACGGTGGCTTGCCAGTGGCAGAACCTTCCGAGTGTGGACTATTGACACGGCAGATGACGTGCAGTTGTGCCTGAGCGCAGGGGTGAGAGAACTAACAACCAACAAGCCACGAGAGATTCGCTCACGGCTGGCCGCAGAGCGGCGTATTTAGCAGCTATTGGTGCCATGTGGAACCATAGAACCATGGCATCAAGAATTGAAGACTATGCACTGCTTTCCGACCTGCACACGGGAGCCCTGGTGGGCCGTGACGGAAGCATTGACTGGCTGTGCTTTCCCCGCTTTGATTCGCCTGCGGTGTTCACCGCCCTATTGGGCAACTCCGACAACGGACGGTGGCTCATAGCGCCAACCCATGCGGATGCGAAGGTAGCGCATCGGTCCTATCGTGGCAGAACTTTTGTGCTGGAGAGCGAATGGCAAACACCAGAGGGCACGGCACGCATTACCGACTACATGCCCGTGGGAGACCGCCGAGCTTCCATTGTGCGCCGGATCGAAGGTTTAAGCGGCAACGTTGAGTTTGGTCAGACGATCACCATGCGCCCTGGCTATGGCAAAGTCTTGCCCTGGGTGCGACGCGTTGATGACGGCAATGATACGGAAGCCATCGTTGCAGTTGCCGGACCAGACGCCCTGGTTCTTCGCGGCGATGAGCTGCCTCACGCCGTCGACCGTGAACACGCAGGAAAGTTCACCGTGGCCGCCGGGGCCAGAGTGGAACAGGAATTGATGTGGTACCCCTCCCACCGCCCGGTCCCCACCGCCATTGACACCGATCTGGCGCTGGAACAAACCTGTGCGTACTGGGAGGACTGGGCGGCCCGTTATAACAAGGACGGGAAATATGCCAGCATTGTGGAGCGTTCGCTGTTGGTCCTGCGTGCGCTGACGCATGAAGACACTGGTGGCATCGTGGCAGCGCCAACCACTTCGCTACCGGAGGATTTTGGTGGGGCACGGAACTGGGACTACAGATTCTGCTGGTTGCGGGACGCTGCGCTGACGCTTGAAGCCATGCTCACGCACGGCTACGCGGACGAGGCTCTGAAATGGCGTGACTGGTTGTTGCGGGCTGTTGCAGGAGACCCCGAAGACTTGCAGATCATGTATGGACTGGCAGGGGAACGGGACCTTTCTGAGGGCGAGCTTTCGCATTTGTCCGGCTACGAGGGTGCCCTGCCGGTCCGGATCGGCAATGGGGCAGTGGGACAGTACCAAGCCGATGTGGTTGGCGAAGTCATGGTGGCTCTTGAAAAACTGCGCCTAGCCGGTGGACACGAGGACCATTTCTCGTGGCCGCTGCAACAAGCAATGCTTGGCTTCATTGAAAAGAATTTGCAAGCAAAGGACCACGGCATCTGGGAAATGCGCGGGGACCTGCTGTACTTCACGCACTCGCGGGTCATGATGTGGGCGGCCTTTGACTGTGGAGTCCGAGCTGTTCGCAATCATGGTTTGGAAGGAAGGGTGGAGCTCTGGGAGAGCATTAGGGAACAGCTCCACGCTGAAATCATGGAGCACGGGTTCAATAAGGAACTCAACACGTTCACTCAAACTTATGGCGGAAAAGTTACCGACGCATCGTTGCTTGTTATTCCTCAGGTCGGGTTTGTTCACTACAACTCACCCGAGATGCGCGGTACCGTCACTGCTTTGGAAAACGAGCTTGTGGATAAGCACGGCCTGATTCTGCGCTATGAGACATCTGCGGGTCTGGACGGACTGGCGCCGGGGGAACACCCCTTCCTTGCCTGTTCTTTCTGGCTGGTGGAACAATATGCGCACACGGGACGGCGGGATGAGGCCGTAGCGTTGATGGACACTTTGGTGGGATTGGCCAATGAGGTGGGCCTGCTCAGCGAGGAATATGACATGGACCAGGGCAGAATGGCCGGGAACTTTCCGCAAGCCTTCTCGCACCTGGCCTTGGTCCGGGCAGCAGATGCGCTGCACGGTACCGAGAATCTGTGCTTGTCCAGCGATCCGAACAGCACAGTGGCCGAAACTGAGCCCGCAGACATTCTTCAGACGTGAGGACATCCCTGCAGCCTGAAAATCTATGGAGATGAAACTTAGAGATTCACCGGCCGCCAAAATCGGGGTCTCGATTGCCGTAGCCACCGGGCTGTACGGGGTATCTTTTGGTGCGCTTTCAGTAGCCTCCGGTCTGAGCTTTTGGCAGACAATGGTGCTGAGTTTGTTGCTCTTTAGCGGGGGTTCACAGTTTGCGTTCATTGGTGTGGTGGCTGCCGGTGGTACTGGCGTAGCCGCAATGAGCGCTTCGGCACTATTGGGTATCCGCAATGGTGTTTACGGGATGCAGCTGAACGCTCTGTTGGGTCCCAAAGGATGGCTCCGTCTGGCTGCCGCCCACATCACCATCGACGAATCAACTGCAACAGCTACCGGACAAACGGATCCCGACGAACAAAAACGCGGATTCTGGGTGGCAGGGCTAGGAATTTTCCTTTTGTGGAACCTCATGACTGCTGTGGGTGCCGTCATCGGTGACGCCTTGGGAGACCCCAAACAGTGGGGACTGGACGGGGCCGCAGTGGCGGCATTCCTAGGCTTGTTGTGGCCGCGAATCAGGGCATTCCAACCGGCTGCGATCGCTGTGGTCTGCGCCGTTGTAACACTGCTGGCCGTGCCGCTTGTGCCCCCGGGCGTGCCCATTTTGGTGGCTGCCCTGGTAGCTGGACTGATTGGCTGGTTCAGAAGCGGGAACTCACCTGCTCATGCACTAGGTCACGTCCAGGACGGCTTGGAACCCGATATTGATCCATACCAAAACCACCCCGGCACCCGCGATCCCATAGGCACCAGTCAGAGCGCTAACGACGGCACTACTGGCACTGTCGATGACAGCGCACAGGGGAGCAGGGCATGAACATGTGGGTTTGGCTACTGGTGGCGGCCGCAGTTTCCTATGCCACCAAATTGCTGGGCTACCTTGTGCCAGCGAAAGTACTGGCCAACCCGCGAATGTCCCGCGTGGCAGGAACCCTAACAATAGGGCTTCTGGCTTCGCTCACCGTTGTTAATGCGGCAGCAAGCGGTACAAGTGTGGTGCTGGATGCTCGAGTCGGCGCCCTGGCAGGGGCGGCAATCGCCCTCTGGCTCAAGGCGCCGTTTCTCCTAGTGGTGCTGGCAGGTGCGGGCGCCGCCGCCGGGTTAAGGCTGCTGGGTTGGCCCTGAGCCGTACGGGTTCTGGTTGGGATCCTGCTGGCCGTACTGAGGCTGAGAGTGTTGTTGCTGTTGCTGTTGCTGTTGCTGTTGCTGTTGTTGGCCATATTGCTGCTGCGCGGAGGGCTGTCCATACTGTTGGCCGTACTGTTGCTGGGCGTACTGTTGCTGTCCGTACTGTTGCTGGGCGTACAACTTTTGATCGGCGCTCATGTAGGACGGGCCGCGGTACTGGGCATCCCCGTAAGAGAGGATCGCAGCAAAAATAAGCGGGAGCAAAACCAGGCCAACGGTGAATCCGGTGTCTTTGCCGAACGACTTGGACATGTCATTCATGATCACAATCACCATGTAAATGTTGAAGTACGGAATAAACAGGAACCAGAAGTGTGACTCGGGACGGCCCGTCATTTTCACCATGATCCACGAGCTATAAAAAGGTACGAAGGCTTTCCATTTCGCGTAGCCTGCCTTCTCGAATGCGCCTGCCCAGGCGAGGCCTGAAAGGGCAAAGGCCACCAAGAAAATCAGCAGGTAGAGGCCGAGCGTCATAGCGATGATTGCCAGGACGGCACCCGGCTCCATGGTGCTGTCGCTGTAATAAGGGTCGTCGTAGCCGTCAAGGGCAAGAAAGGAAGCAAGCATGGTGCAACGTTATATGCACCAGTGGGTAGATCCCAATGGGGTGAACTGCCCATAATGGAAGAAGTAGCAGAAATAATACCAAAATAGGCAATATCTATAGCCGTCAATATTTATATCCAACGGGAGATACTCATGATCGTGGCATTTTCAGTGGCTCCCAGTGGGACACCCGGTGATGTGGCCGCCGGGACAGGCGAGGACGCCTCAGTGCACACCGCTGTTGCGGCAGCAGTAAAAGTGGTCCGCGAGTCGGGGCTGCCAAACAATACAAGTTCCATGTTCACCGAAATTGAGGGTGAATGGGATGAGGTTATGGACGTAGTTAAACGCGCAACAGAAGCAGTTGGACGCTACGGCTCCCGCGTTTCCCTGGTCTTAAAGGCAGATATCCGCCCCGGCCATACCGGTGAACTTACTGGCAAAGTTTCTAGGCTGGAACACGCCCTCGAGAAGCTCGGTCAGTGAGAGCGCCGTACAGCAGCTACCGCAGCTCTGGACTACGCTGACAGGGTGATTATTCGCCTCCATGATGTCCGCGTCCCGCCCCTTGAGGGTTTCTAATGGGACGCAAACGCGTGCCGAAAAATGTGGTTGCACAGCTGGGTGCAACCACTACCGGGCCCGTGGCAGGCACATTCCAAACTGACACCGGCCTGGCCGAGCTGATTCCCGACGGTGACAACCCCCATGGTTGGCTGCTCATGCTCAATGGGGTGCAAAGCTCGCACGTGGATCTGGTTGACCCGCTCCGCCTTGAGTTTGAATATATGCGCTGGATCATGGCACTTGTGCAGGACAGGTGGACGGGGGCGGAAAAGCTGCGCACGCTGAGCCTGGGCGGAGCGGCCTGTGCAATGCCCCGTTATTTGGTTGCCGCGTACCCGAGTTCCCGGAACGTTGTGGTGGAGATAGATGGCAAATTGGCCAGTTACGTGCGGGATTGGTTTGACCTGCCGCGGGCGCCGCTGCTGAAGATTCGGGTGGGGGAGGCCCGTGAGGTCACAGAATCGCTCACCGAGGGAAGCCGGGATTTAATCATTCGCGACGTTTTTGCCGGCGCCCAAACCCCACACGCGCTAACAACGGCAGAGTTCACAGCATCCGCCCACAAAGTTCTTATTCCCGGTGGGATATATATGGTTAATTGTGGTGACTCTCGTGCCCTCACTAATGCCCGGAGTGAGGCTGCCACGATTGCCGCAGTGTTTAAGTACACAGCTATCGTTGCTGACCCGCCCATGCTCAAGGGCCGACGCTCAGGTAACGTCATCATCGCCGGAAGTGACCTGCCTTTGGGGGACGGTGCAGGGCTACCCAGAGCATTACTTGGCGGCGCCATGCCGGCGCACATCTGGAACGATGCTCAAGTGCGCCAGTTTGCTCGTGCTTCCGCGGTCCTTACCGATGCCGCCGGGTCATGAATCGTTTGCCCATAAACTAGCGCAAGGCTAGCCAAGCGTCAGGGGCGGGTGTCCGTCGTCGTACTTGGTGAAAGGCGCCCGCGCTTGCTCACGCGGACGCTGGATTCATCCACGAGAACAGCACGTTCCCGACCCTCGCCGCGCACCCATATTTTGTACGCGATGGTTAGCAGCACTAGCCAGACACCTCCCACATACAGGGCCACCCGTGTATCGGAGAACAAGCCCAACAAAACGATCACGCCAAGCATGAATGCCCCGTTCAGTATCGATGCCGGGGGCCAAAAAGGGGTTGGAAAATTCGATGGGGCAAGGCGCTTACGGCTGACTTCACGCTTCATAGCCACATGGGAGGCCAAAATCATCAGCCAGACTCAAACAGTGGCAAACGTGGCGATCGAGGCGATGAGTAGGAACATCTCGTGAGGGATGGCGGCGTTGAGAACCACGCCGGCAAGCAACACCCCCGTCATGAGCACAACTCTCATCCACGGAACCCCTGAACGCGAAATTCTGCCAAATACGCTGCGGGCGCGACCCTGCTCGGGGAGCCCGAGGAGGACGCGGCCGGCACCAAAGGTATCGCTATTGACAGCGGAAAGAGCGGCGGTGATCACCACCGCGTTGAGGATATGTGCGGCAAGGGGATGCCCAACGAATCAAAGATCTGTACAAAGGGGCTGGTTTCGCCGATGATTTCATTCCACGGGACCAAGCTCATAAGTATGCCGATTGTCAGCACGTAAAAAAGCAGGATGCGAACCGGAACGGTGTTGATGGCAGAAGGGATCGACCGGCCAGGATTTTCTGCCTCACCGGCGCTGACACCGATGGTCTCGATGCCACCAAAAGCAAACATGACCGCAGCAAATGAGGCCAGTAAGCCCACCCCTTCGTTGGGCACGAAGCCGCCGTAATCCACCAAGTTTCCCAATCCCGGGGTGGCTGAACCAGTGTCCAGATGGAAGCCCAGGACAATGATGGCAAGGCCGCCTGCGATCATGGCCATGATGGCTGCGACCTTGATAAGGGAGAACCAAAACTCCAGCTCACCAAAAACTCTCACGCTGAGCAGGTTGATGGCAGCCAAGAAGAAGATGATGGCGAGGACCCAGAGGAATCTGGGATTTCAGACTGCAATATTCTATAGTGTTGGTGCTGTGATCGCGATTCCGGAACCATCCCAAGGCACCACGACAAGTCCTCCCCGGACATTCGAAGGGGACCATCTGGCACGGTCCGCGCCAGCGACCTCGGCCAAGACGCCTTCCAAGGTTCCTGCAGCAGAAAATACGCTGCGAATCTTGAAGTTGTTGTCCTCCAAGCGTGGACCGCTGGCGGCGTCGACCATAGCCAGCACATTGAAACTTCCGCGTTCAAGCGTCTATCACCTCCTAAATGTTATGGAGCAAAGTGGCTTTGTCATGCACTTGCATGAAGAGCAGCGCTATGGACTGGGCGTAGCCGCTTTTGAGCTCAGCAGCGCGTATTCGCGGCAGGAACCCTTGTCTCGGCTTGGCCGGCCCCTGCTGGTGGCGCTGGTGGATAAGATTGGTGAAAGTGCCCATCTTGCCGTGCTACATGGGCGCGATGTGGTCTATATTGCAGAGGAACGAGCAAAGAACCGGCCATCTCTTGTGACAGATGTTGGGGTCCGCTTGCCCAGTCACCTCACAGCTAGCGGTCGGGCCATCCTTGCGGCGCTGCCAAAGTCCCAGGTCAGGGTGCTCTACCCGAATGTTGCGGCGTTCAGTTCATTGACCGATGTTCCAGAGCCCATCAGTAAATATTCCACCCTCTCCGCCCACCTCGATCAGGTGCGGATCCGGGGCTACTCCACTGAGCACGGTGAAGTTAGCGATGGTTTTGGTTCCGTTGCGGCCGTGGTGACCGATCACCTCGGTTGGCCGGTTGCCGCGGTGGCCGTCACATTTTTAGAAGAAAAGGTGCCCGTTGAGAAGTGGCCTGCCCTGGCTGAGAGGGCAAAGAAGGTTGCTGCTGAGCTCTCAATCCGCATTTACGGGCGCCGCGAGGAGTAAGCCTGGTGCTCGGGGGTAGCTAATACTTTGTGCAGTACGTCTGCCACGGGCGAAAAGTACTAGCTACCCCCTAGCCCCTGTCGTTGCCCGGATTGTTGAGGGCAACCCGGCCTCGGAGAGGAGCTGAGCCAGCCTCCGTGGATCTTTGAGGTCACGCCAAACCCACCGAACCACGTTGTAGCCTTTGGCGCGCAGGCGGTTCTCACGGTTCTTTTCAGTAACAACCACTTCAGATGGCGTCCTGCCTCGGAGGAATCGTTGATCTGAGTACTTTTCGTAGCCATCGAATTCACCTATCAACCTATATTCTTCCCAATGGAAATCTGTTCTTCCGATGAGTCCTTCTCGATCTGTAAAGAGACTCTGCAGGACTGGGAGTGGGAAACCATACTCGATCATGAAGGCCCGGCTGACAGATTCGCCAGGCGACTCGGAGTGTGGGTTTGCCACCTCCAATACCCGCAGAACTCGGCGACGTTGGACGCCGTAGAGCAGCGGGGCCAGGCTGTCCTGAACGCTGGTTTCGGAAAAGGTCAGCTGGGTGTTGATGGGGGAGCCCGGCAGGATCTTTCGTTGCAGGAGGTAGTCCATGGCTGGAAGCGATTCACTCAGTGGTAAACGCACGGCCAAATCACGCACTGTTTGCGGCGGTGGCGTTACCAGCAGACCGAACATCTCCCACGGTGGAGGATCGCCGGCAACGGCACTGATCCGGTGAACTCCGTAGTTACTCTGCCCACCATTGTTATTGGGGGAGATCACCGTTTGGACTTCTTGGGGAATGCGTACCAGTGGAAGACCCATAATCTGGGCGGCAGACTCTCTGGCAAAAACCGGCGGATACTGAGCCAATTCATGGACGGCTTGAATTTTCATGCGGTATTTTTCCCAAGGTCTTAATGACTCCCACACCTCCGTGGGGAGATAGCACCCGCGCCGTACGCGGATCAAGGAGCCTTTCTTAGCTTGCTGAGCAAGACGCCTGGTGGAATATTCGTCGGTGTATTTACTTGAGGCAGTAATAAACGGGGGCAGTAGAAAGTTCGTCATGTCTCAAGAATGGGAGGCGCCTGGCCGGCGGAACATGGAGACCCACACGAATGTGGAAAACCTTGCCCGCTGTCCGGAGTGTGGAGGAGTGATTCCACAGAGCCGCCTTGGTGCTCGGGGGTAGCTAATACTCTGTGCAGTACGTCTGCCACGTGCGAAAAGTATTAGCTACCCCCGAGTGTTCAAAAGGGCACCGGTTGTGACAAAACCTACGCCAAGTTGCCATGTCTGGCATCCCGGACAGCCTGCGCGTCAACGGGCAGATTTCGCGGCAGTTAAGCGCCATAGTTGAAGGCAAGAGCACTGCAACATAAAGGATTCCGCAATGAGCGCCGCCGTACAGTCCCCAGAAGTCACACTCTCATCCACGGGCGTCACCCCCGAAGATGTCATCGCTGTTGCCCGCCACGGCGCACAGGTGGTGATCAGTGCGGAGGCGCTGGCTGGCGTGGAACGCGTTCGGGCGCACATTGAAAAACTGGCACACTCCGAGACACCTGCTTATGGTATCTCCACCGGTTTCGGTGCCTTGGCCAACCGGCATATCCCGACGGACATGCGAACGCAGTTACAAAAATCGCTCATCCGGTCCCACTCAGCGGGCATGGGCCCTGCCGTGGAGCGTGAGGTGGTGCGCGCCTTGATGTTCCTGCGGGCCAAGACCCTGGCCAGTGGCCGCACAGGGGTCCGCCCCGTTGTGGTCCAAACGATGGTGGATGTACTCAACGCCGGAATTACCCCTGTGGTCCGCGAATTTGGCTCATTGGGCTGTTCCGGCGACCTTGCACCGCTCTCACACTGCGCCTTGGTGCTTATGGGTGAAGGTGAGGCGGCCGGCCCCGACGGCGAGATCCGCCCCGTCCCCGAACTGCTCGCCGAAGCCGGTATCACGCCGATCGAACTGGCCGAGAAGGAGGGCTTAGCGCTTGTCAACGGCACCGACGGCATGCTTGGGATGCTCCTGATGGCCATCGCCGATCTAAAAATGCTGCTGACGACGGCGGATATCACGGCCGCGCTCAGTGTGGAGGGTCTGCTCGGTACCGACCAGGTGTTTGTGCCCGAACTGCACATGGAACTGCGCCCGCACCCCGGCCAGGCCGCTAGCGCCGAAAATATGCTGGCCGTACTGGCGAATTCACCCATCGTGGCCTCGCACCGTGTAGGGGACTCCCGCGTGCAGGACGCCTATTCATTGCGCTGCGCCCCGCAGGTGGCCGGGGCCGCCCGCGACACAGTGGATCACGCACTCATGGTTGCCACGCGCGAGCTTGCCGCCACCATCGATAACCCCGTGGTGCTTCCCGACGGCCGCGTGTCCTCCAACGGCAACTTCCATGGCGCTCCGGTGGCGTATGTGTTGGATTTTTTGGCGATTGTCTGCGCTGATGTGGCCTCCATCGCCGAACGCCGTACCGACCGCATGTTGGATCCGGCTCGCTCACACGGCTTGCCCGCGTTCCTTGCCGGTGACCCCGGAGTTGATTCAGGATTGATGATCGCCCAGTACACGCAGGCAGGTCTGGTCTCCGATTCCAAGCGTCTGGCCGTGCCCGCATCCGTGGACTCCATCCCGAGCTCGGCCATGCAGGAAGACCACGTATCCATGGGCTGGCATGCCGCTCGCAAGTTGCGTAGTTCCGTGGAAAACCTCCGCCGGGTGCTCGCCATCGAGCTGGTCACAGCCACGCGCGCCATTGACATGCGCACTTCCATGTCCGACGGCGAATTGCTCCCCGGCCCAGCTGGCGCGGCAGTGCTTGAGGTGCTTCGTGCAACGGTTCAGGGCCCTGGTAGTGACCGCTTCTTATCCCCGGAACTTGAGGAAGCGGACCGCTTGGTGGGTTCCGGGGCCATCCGGGCTGCCGCAGAGAAAGCCACTGGGCCGCTGAACTAAAGCGGGAAAGGCTGATAGGTGGAGTGAGGCTGGCGTCAGCTTAATCTGCCGCTGCCCCGAGGACGGCATCCAGTAAGCCAGGGAATCGTAGGTTCAGATCTGCTGTGCGCAGGTTGTTTAGAATTGATGTGCCGCGGTAGTGCTGGGAGATGACGCCGGCCTCACGCAGTACCCGAAAGTGGTGTGTGGTGGTTGATTTACTCACAGGCAGCGCGAAAGCAATGCATCGCTGGTCCTCGTGACCACAGGACAACTGCGCCACGATGGTGCGGCGGATGGGGTCGGCCAGGGCGGATAGGACTAAGTCCAGACTCATTTCTTCGGCGGTGGGGTGCTCAAGGTTCCGTGGGGACACCATTGATTGCTGCTCTCTTTCCTCCGGCTTGCTTGTACGAGTTTCATCATACTACGATGAGGCTCGTACTAAGAATGAGACATGCCAACATATGGGAGATCCTGCGCATGACTGAGTTGTTCGAGCCCCTGACCATTCGGGGAACCACCATCCCCAACCGTGTGTGGATGTCCCCGATGTGCACATACTCCGCGCTCTCGGAGGGCAAGGAGGCGGGTGCTCCAAACGATTTCCATCTGGCTCACTATGCTGCCCGCGCCGCAGGTGGTGTTGGTTTGGCCATGGTTGAGGCCACTGGGGTGACGGCGCAAGGACGGATCTCTGCCTACGATCTAGGGCTGTGGGACGACACTCAGATTTCCGCCCACCGCAGACTGGCACGTGCCATCAGCGATGCCGGTTCCATCCCTGGGATCCAGCTGGCTCATGCGGGGCGCAAAGCGTCTATGGAACGGCCTTGGTTTGGCGGTGGACCTGTGGCGGTAGCCGACGGCGGTTGGGACACGGTGGCGCCTAGTAGCGTTGCCTTCCCCGGCTATGCCGACCCAGCCGCCATGACAGTGGCGGAGATTGGTGACGTCGTTGCGGCGTGGGCAGAGGCGGCGCGGAGGGCACTTACAGCTGGCTATCAAGTGGTTGAAATTCACGCGGCCCACGGCTATCTGCTGCACTCTTTCCTGTCCCCGTTGAGCAACATCCGTACGGACGCTTACGGCGGGAGCTTGGAAAATCGGGCCCGCATAGTCCTTGAAGTCCTCGATGCCGTTCGGAACGTGTGGCCTACTGAGAAGCCCGTATTCCTGCGCATCTCCTCCACTGATTGGGTGGCTGAAAACCAGGAGAGCAACGGCAATGTCAGTGAGGCCTGGACGCTGGAGGACTCAATTGTGCTCTCACGCTGGGCTCGTGAGCACGGCGCAGATTTGATCGATGCGTCCTCGGGTGGCTTGGTTCCGGCGAAGATTCCGCACCGGGACGACTACCAAACGTTCAATGCAGCGCAGCTGAAAGCTAGCAGCGGCGTGGCTGTTGCCGCCGTGGGAAGGATAACTGACCCGGTTGCGGCAGCACAACTGCTAGAAAATGGTTCTGCAGATGCCGTCTTCATTGGTCGGGCGCTCTTGCGAGATGCCTCCTGGGCCAACAATGCCGCAGCGGTTTTGGGCGCTCGTGGCCGTTTCATGCATCAGTACGACTACGCCGTCTAAGGGCTTCGGTGGCGTCCTGAGGCGCTGACATTCTTTAAAAGCAACTGTGTGCAACGGGCATCACTGTTGCCAGAGGTTGGTGGCGCGGGGATAATATTCGAAGACAGCGAAAGATCAAACATCACTTCGAATGGGATCCCTCGTGACACTTCTCCGGTTGGCGATTCGCCACGCCCGGCCCTATCGCCGCTGGATTGCCGCCGTGCTCCTCCTGCAATTAATAGCAACCATTGCAGCTCTGTACCTGCCCAGCCTTAACGCGCAAATCATCGATCAAGGTATCGCTAAGGGTGACACCGATTTCATCTGGTCAACGGGTGTCCGGATGATTATTGTCTGCTTCGTGCAGGTTGCGGCGGCGATTGGCGGTATTTATTTTGGTGCCCGCACAGCCATGGCCATTGGTCGCGATCTGCGGCGTGAGGTGTATTACCGGGTCAACGCCTTGGGAGCCCTGGATGTCACCCGGTTCGGTACGGCAACCCTGATCACCCGCAACACCAATGACGTCCAGCAGGTGCAAATGCTAGTGCTGATGGCCCTGAACTTCATGGTTTCAACGCCCATCATGTGCGTAGGTGGGATCGTCATGGCCTTGCGAGAAGACGTGGGGCTGTCTTGGCTACTGTGGGTTTCTGTGCCTCTACTGTTTGTGGTGGTTGGTTTCCTGGTGGTTAAGCTGCTGCCGTTGTTCCGTGAGATGCAGGAGCGGATTGACACCGTCAATGCAGTGCTGCGTGAACAAATTGTTGGCATCCGGGTGATCCGTGCCTTTGTGCGCGAGAAGTTTGAGGCTGAACGCTACCGAGGCGCGAACCTGGCGCTGACCCGTGTCTCAGTGCGCGTGGGGAACTTGTTTGTGCTCATGTTCCCGCTGATCATGATGATCCTGCACCTGGCCACCGCCGCCGTCCTCTGGTTTGGCGGCCACCGTGTGGATGCCGGACAGATGCAGATCGGTTCACTGACCGCTTTCCTGCAGTATCTGCTGCAGATCCTGATGGCCGTGATGATGGGCGTCTTCATGGTAATGATGATTCCCCGGGCAGCTATCTCGGCCGAGCGCCTGGAGGAGGTGCTCAGTGCCAAACCCTCGCTGGCCGTGCCGCAGGAGAGAACTCTGCCGGAAAATCACGCCGTCGAATTTTCCTGCGTTTCCTTTGGTTACCCCGGCGCTGAGCGTCCCGTGCTGAATAACGTGAGCTTTACTGCGGTGCAAGGGGCGACGACGGCGATTGTGGGCTCCACTGGTTCGGGCAAGTCCACCCTGTTGAACCTGATTCCGCGGCTTTTTGATCCGCAGCAAGGCACGGTGCGTATTGGCGGTGTGGATGTTAGTGAGCTCAGCCGGAGCCAGCTGGCGAAACTTGTGGGACTGGTGCCGCAAAAGCCGTACCTGTTCTCGGGAACGGTGGCATCCAACCTGAAATTTGGCCGGCCGGAAGCTGACGACGACGAGCTGTGGGAGGCTCTGCGGGTGGCCCAGGCCAAAGACTTTGTGCAGCAGAAGCCCAAACAGCTCAATACTGGCATCTCCCAAGGCGGCACCAACGTTTCAGGCGGCCAGCGGCAGCGGCTATGCATTGCCCGGGCGCTGGCTTCACAACCACGAATTTTCCTGTTTGATGATTCTTTCTCAGCCCTGGACGTGGCCACCGATCAGCGGCTGCGTGAATCGCTTAGTGCTGCCACCAAAGGAGCAACAGTGATCATTGTTGCCCAGCGGATAGCAACCATCAGGGAAGCGGATAACATCATTGTGCTTGAGAACGGTGAGATTGTGGGCTCCGGCACCCATGATGAGCTCCTTGCGGATAATGCAACGTATCGCGAGATTGTGCAGTCGCAGCTCAGTGTTGAGGGGGTGGCGTAATGGCGCGCAAAAATAAGGCAAACGGACCCGCCGATTCCAAACCCCAGGATGCCCGCACAATGGCGGAAGCCGAAGCTGATGAAGAACTAGTCTCCGAATACAAGCCAACAGAGGCTGATGGGGACATGTTTGGTGGAACTCCGGCGAAGAAAGCCGAACATTTCTGGCCGGCCGTGAAACGGCTAGTTGGTCTGCTGCGCCCGGAGCGCATGATGTTCTCTGTGGTGATCATGTTCGTTGCCGCCTCAGTGGTGTTGACCGTCATTGCACCTAAGATTCTCGGTGCTGCCATGGATGTGATCTTCAACGGAGTCATTGGTTCGCAACTGCCCCAGGGCGTGCCGCTGCAGACGCTGGTGGAGGCGCAACGAGCTGCCGGCAACGAGCAGTTCGCGGACATGCTCGCAAAGACCGCACTGACCCCCGGTGCGGGCATCGACTTTGTTGAACTGAGCCGGCTCATAGTCTTTGTATTAGCCCTGTACATGGTGGCCTCAACACTCATGTGGCTGCAGGGTTATTTGCTGAACGCCTTGGTGATGCGGGTTGTCTTCCGCCTCCGCGAGGACATTGAACGCAAGCTCAACCGGCTGCCCCTGGGCTACTTTGACACCCGCCAGCGCGGGGACCTGATGTCTCGGGTGACCAACGACGTTGATAACATCCAGGCCGCCCTGCAGCAGGCTTTCTCGCAACTGGTGCAGTCCGCACTGACGGTTATAGGCATTGGCGTCATGATGTTCATAGTGTCTTGGCAGCTTGCGTTGATCGCGTTGATTGCCCTGCCACTCTCGGCAGTCATTGCTGGGGTGATAGGGACCCGTTCGCAGAAACTTTTTGCCGCGCAGTGGAAGCACACGGGCTCACTTAACGGCCACATTGAAGAGACGTTCTCTGGGCTTGAACTTGTTCGAGCGTATGGCCGGGATAAGGAGATGCTGGAAGAATTTGATGAGCGCAACGAGGACCTGTTCAAGGCTTCCTTTGGGGCCCAATTTGTTTCAGGCATGATCATGCCGGCAATGCAGTTTGTCTCCTACCTCTCCTACGTTCTGGTGGCCGTGGTTGGCGGCCTGCGGGTGGCCACGGGGCAAATGACGTTGGGTGATGCAACAGCGTTCATCCAGTATTCGCGGGAGTTTTCCCAACCCATTGGTGAGATGGCCGGCATTGCCAATATGATCCAGTCGGGTGTGGCCTCGGCTGAGCGAACCTTTGAGATTCTCGACGCCGATGAGCAGGAAGCTGAAGAAGACTCGGCGTTGCTGCCCGAACAAGCAGACGGCCACGTACGTTTTGAGAAAGTGTCTTTCAGTTACTCACCTCAGACCCCGCTCATCAACGATGTCTCCTTCACCGTGGAACCAGGGCAGACAGTTGCCATTGTGGGGCCCACCGGTGCGGGCAAAACAACGTTGGTGAACCTTGTTATGCGCTTCTACGAGGTCACCGGCGGGCGGATCCTGCTCGATGGGGTGGATACCCGGGCGCTGACCCGTGAACAAGTCAGAGCCCAAGTGGGAATGGTCCTTCAGGACGCGTGGCTGTTTGAGGGCACCATCCGGGAGAACATTCGCTACGGTCGGTTGGAGGCCACCGACGAGGAGATTATCGCGGCGGCCCAGGCCACCATGGTGGACAGATTTGTGCGGCAACTTCCTGATGGATATGACACGGTGCTCGATGCCGATGGGGGCACGGTCTCGGCCGGTGAACGCCAGCTCATCACCATTGCGAGGGCCTTCATTGCCCAGCCATCGTTGTTGATCTTAGATGAGGCAACGTCCTCGGTGGACACCCGCACGGAGTTGCTTGTTCAACATGCCATGGCCGCGCTGCGCACTGACAGGACCTCATTTGTGATTGCGCACAGACTTTCAACCATCCGCGATGCTCACGCGATTTTGGTCATGGAAGATGGAGACATCGTTGAACACGGCACCCATGAGGAATTGCTGAGCCGTCGGGGTGCGTACTACAAGCTCTACAAGACCCAATTCCAAGGTGGTCATGAGCTGGACGACGAGGTAACAGCCCAAGCCCACTGATGCTAACGGGCTGCCCTCCACTTCCACTTAGCGCAAGAGGGTGTCGATCAGCCGGGCCGCAACTTTGGCCGTACGGTTATCGATGTCAAACTCCGGGTTTAACTCCGCAACATCGAAATGGAACAGCTTTCCACTGGCTGCAACCTGGCGGCACACGGCGGCGATCACCGGTAAAGGCACCCCGTAGGCTGCAGGGGCGCTAACCCCGGGCGCCACGGCGGCTGGGAGCACATCCAGATCAATCGTGAGGTACACAATGTCCACGGTTTCCAAAAACGCATCAACAAACCCTGCACTCCGTTCATCGCTGCAGTCCTCATCCAGCAGGTACTTCACATCGAGTTCATGAGCCGTATCAAAAAGGGCGCGCGTGTTGTTGGGTTCACTGATGCCGACGACGGCGTAATTGAGTTCCCGGTCCGCGGCAGCTTCGGCGCGGGCCATCTGTAGAAACGGTGTGCCCGAGCTAGGTGCTGGGTCAGCACGTAAGTCAAAGTGGGCGTCCAGGTTCAATACCCCGAGCCGGGCCCCGTTGCGCACAGCCGCTGTGCCGGCCACACCCAGATAGCTGGCATAGGCGGTCTCGTGGCCCCCGCCAAGAACGAACGTGAGGTAACCGGCGTCGAGCATCTGCGTGAGGGCCGCACCGGCACGGATCTGGCCGTCCTCAAGTCCGTCACCAGCAACCACAATGTCGCCGGCGTCTGTGATGGAGCGGGCGCCGTGGAAGGCCAGCGAGCCCAGCGCCGAGCGGATCGAGGCGGGGGCTGCGGCGGCTCCCGTGCGCCCGTGGTTGCGCAGAACGCCGGCATCCGAGGCGAAACCCATCAGGGCGGCGGGGCCGGGTAGCGAGGCGTCCAGGGAGGTGTCCGGGGAGGCGTCCAGGGAGGATTGCGCAGATATTTTCACGGCTTGCCACCAACGGCGGTGGGCGGGACCGTCGCCGTCGTTCCTTCCAGTCCACGCAGAAGGGGCAACGTCCATGGTGAGCCGGGAAAAGTCCATACTTCCAGAGAACATCAGGGCGCCGTTAAATGCCAGCCCGGCACGCAATGAGCTGTCTCACCGGGCAGACTCCACGGTCGCGGCGCCCGTCATGGTTGAGTTGGTCAGTTCCTAACCGATGCCAAACAGCGCTTCAACCGTGCCAATCCCAAAGAACAGCAAGAAGGCTGCCGCAACGGCCCACATCAGCGGGTGAATTTCGCGTGCACGGCCCTGGAACAAGCGGATCAGCACAAAAGCGATGAAACCTGCGCCTAAACCGTTAGCGATCGAGTACGTGAAGGGCATCAACGTAAACGTCAAGAAAGCGGGGATGCCAATGCCCCAATCGGACCAATCGATTTTGCCCACCTGGGAAACCATCATGAATCCAACCACCACCAGGGCCGGGGCCACTGCTTCGAAAGGAACCAGCTTGATCAGGGGAGTGGCAAACATGGCGACCAGCAGCAGCAGACCCGTGACGATAGAGGCCAAACCGGTTCGCGCGCCCTCACCAATTCCGGCCCCGGATTCCACGTAGATCTGGTTTGAGGAAGCAGAGGCGCCACCGCCGGCGATCGCACCAAATGCGTCAACTAGCAGCACACGGTCCACATTGGGAATGTTGCCGTCTTTGTCGAGTGTTCCAGCTTCAGCGGCCAGCCCAACCATGGTTCCCATGGCGTCAAAGAAGATACTGAGCAGGATCACAAACGCGAGCAGAATCGCTGCAAGGGCTCCGAGCTTGCTGAAAGCACCAAAGAGGTTGACCTGCCCCAACAGCGACAGATCGGGCAGGGACCATTGCGAAAGCTGCGGGGAAACAAGTGACCAGCCCTGCGGATTGCTGGTGACGCCGTCAAAGGAAGGACCGATGTGGAGGGTCATTTCCAAGATGTTTGCAAGGATGGTCGACACCACAATGCCGATCAAGATTGCACCCTTGACCTTGCGTACTACCAAGCCAATGGTCAGTACCAAACCAACCACAAACACCAACGTGGGCCAGCCCATGAGTTTTCCATCGAAGCCCAGTCCCACGGGAACTGTTGTGCCGGCAACATCGGGAATACGGCGGACAAAGCCTGCATTAACGAGACCGATAAGTGCAATAAACATGCCGATGCCCACCACAATGGCGGTTTTAAGTCCTTCGGGGACGGCTCTGAAGACGGCTGTGCGGAATCCTGTAAGCACCAAGATGAACATGGTGATACCGGAGAGCACCACAAGACCCATCATGTCCGGCCAAGTCAGGCCCGGGTTGGTGGCAACTGTGACGGCCACAAACGCATTAACGCCCAGTCCGGCTGCCAGCGCGAAGGGATGTTTAGCCCAGGCTCCCATCAGGATGGTCAGGATACCTGCAACAAAAGCTGTGACGGCGGCTACGCGCTCCAGCCCCAGCTCACCACCAGTGGCGTCCGCACCACCAAGGATCAGCGGGTTCAACACCACGATGTAGCTCATGGCAAAGAAGGTCGCAAAACCACCGCGGATTTCCCTTGAGTAGTTCGAGCCGCGTTCGGTGATCATGAAATATTTGTCGACCGCAGACAAGCGGGTAGCCGTCTTCGTTGCCATAAGGAGCCCTCCGGGCGAAGTGAAATGAAAAAGGTTATTCCCACAAATTCTAGCTGCTAAAGGCATGGGGCAATTTATTGGCTCAGGCATAGTCGCCTCGGGTGCCCCAACTTTGCGGCTACTCACATAATCTTGGGGTAGCGTGTGATAGCTTCCCTGAATCTATCGAAGGATATTGCGCTGTGAACAGTCCTGTAGGTCATCGCCGGAATGAGACGAATCTTTCGCTGCACAGGCTTGTGCGACGCAGCTTTGCAGGAGCCATGGCTGTGCTGTTTTTGCTGCTTGGTTCATCGACAATGGCCAGTGCCCATGACGTTGTCACAGGCACTGCACCGACGAATGGCTCAACCGTGGAGAGCATGCCTGAAAATGTTGAAATCAGCATGAGCAACACCCCTGCCGTGATTGGTTCACAGGTTCTGGTTGTTGACGATGCTGGTACCAACTGGGCTAGCGGGGAAGTAGATGTTTTAGATCAGATTGCCAGCCAAAACATACGTACTGGTGCTCCAGCAGGTAAATACACCGTGAAGTGGCGTCTGGTGTCCTCCGATTCCCACCCCGTTGAGGGCGAATTCAGCTTTAGCGCGAAAACCGCCTCAACCAGCACAGCTGCACCGGGTGCTGTTGCCGGTCCGGTGGCATCGGTGGAACCTGCCCCGGAAGCCGCGCCGCAACAAACACAGGATGAGTCCGCCGTGCCGTGGAGTGTAATCGGCCTTATTGCTGTCTTGATTGGCGTGGTTGTGGCCATGGTAGTTGTTGCTCGACGGCGTTTGTCCAGGGAAGACTGACCTTCCCCAGCACTGACCTTCCCCGGCACGCACCTTCCCCAGCGAGGGCAGATACTGCTGGGAATGACTGGTTGGGCTAAGCCACTACTGCGTGAGTGCCCAGTTCGCGGGCGGCGACGCGTGTGGAGATCGACTGGCTGGCACGTTTTGCCTGATGCAGTATTTCCTGCGTTGTGGGGATTGCCAGGTCGCCAACACCCACCAGATACAAACCCAAGGAATGCATACCCGAGCGGACGTCGGTTGCCGTTGTAACACCCATGCTGTGCAGCACGCGGCCCAGCTGGCTCAACGCGCCACGGGTGAAAACTACGCTGTGTGCGCTCAAAGTCCCGTTGGATGTATGCACGCGCCATTGCTGTTGCGCGGCCACGCTCTGGTGTACCCGGGTAAGCTCCAATGCCTGAGTTTCAGGGCGGATATCAAGACTGTTTCGACGAGCGTAGTGCTCAAGTAAACGAACAATTTCACTGCGCTCACTGAGTGCGTCCAAGCTGATGCCGCCGGTGGTGGCTTGCAGCGGCGCGGATTGCTTTAAGGGACAAAAAGTATCAACAACGATTGCCTTAACACCCTGCCTGTTGAGTTCGGCAGCCACAGCCAACGCGGAGAATCCTGAACCAATCACAATGGTGGAGGTTACCTCAGGTGCGCCAGACCGGGCCGCCGGGGAATTGGCAGTCAAAGTCGCAGCAATCATGGCTCATGCCTCCACCAACGGTAACGGAACAGACGGGTGGCGCCACCCGTGAACCAGGTGATGCCTTGATGAATATCAGGGTAGTACCCGGTCCAGGTATGCGTTGGAAAACACGCGTTTGGGATCGAGAACATTTCGAACTTTACAGAACTTTTCAAGGTCTGGGTAGAGCTGGCTAAAGTCTTTCGAATGGAGGAAATGCCACTTGCCCCAGTGCGGGCGTCCGGCGTAAGAGCGGAAAATTTCTTCCGCCGTTTGGAAGTACTCGCTGTGCTCTGAATTGATGTGCTGGTGGATGGCTATATACCCACTTGGGCGTTGATTGGCTGTGGATAAGGCTATGTCGTCACCAGCAGCGCTGCGCACCTCCACAGGGAATGAAATCTGCAACCCGCGCCGGTTAATCATTGCCTTAAGATCCCGCAGCGCTGCTGGAATGCTCTCCAACGGTAAGGCATACTCCATTTCCCGAAAACGGACTGTCCGGGATGTAGTAAACACCTTGTGTGAGGCATCGCCAAACTCCCTGTGTCCGGTCAAAGTAGATGCCAGCCTGTTGACCCGTGGAATGGTCTTGGGCATTTTGCCTGTGACGTTGCACAGCGCAGAAAAGAGGGTGTTTGAAACAATCAGATCATCCACTATGTGTGAGGACACACTTAGGGGGCGGACACCGTCCGGCAAAGTGCCCGGTGCATGCCGGGTATTGCTCTTAGTGAGTGCGATCTCGGTGTGCGGAAACCAGTAAAACTCGAAGTGATCATGCGTAGCGTTGCGTTCAGCCAGGCTTTGAAGCACCTCGGCCAACGGTTCAGGACGCTCAACCGCGTGCAGCATGAAGGCGTCAACGCATTGCAGGGTGACTGCGGTGATGATGCCCAGGGCTCCGAGGCCAACCCGGGCGACGGCGAATATCTCGGCATTGTGCGTGGCGGAGCAATGCAGCACCTCTCCGGTCCCCGTAACCAACGTCAGCGCCCGCACTTGTGTGGCGATACCACCAAATTTCAGTCCCGTACCGTGCGTCCCGGTGGAGATGGCTCCGGAGATTGACTGTGCATCGATATCACCCAGGTTCTCCATTGCCAGCCCGTAGGGCTTCAGCAGGGCAGGTATCTGGTGCAGGCGCGTGCCGCCCCATAAGGTGATGAGTTTAGCGTCGCGGTCCACGTTCAAGAGCCCGGTGAGCGAGTCAAGGCGCACTTGCACACCGTTCGTTAAGGCAATATCCGTGAAGCTGTGCCCGGCACCCACCGCTTTGATGGTATGCCCGGAGGCCCCGGCCTCGGCAACCAGTGAGCAGAGCTCTCCCACGGTGCTAGGCCACGCTACGGCAGTAGGTCTGCAGCGCTGATCCCCGGCCCAATTACGCCACTGACGCCTAGCACCACTCATACAAAAGCCTTCCCTTCGCCACGGTAGGTACGTGCTGAACCCACTCGTTGGCCGCCGTCGAGCAGTTCCAAGGCATCCACATGTTCACAAACCTCCCCGGACTTGGCGTGCCTGAACCAAACATTATCGCCAATACACAGCTGCGCGGCGGCAGAACCGCGCAGTGGGGTTTGCACCTCACCGGCGCCTTCTGTGCCGATGGTTGAGAGTCCGGGCGGATACACCGGCACGGGGGACCTATCCGGGCCGGTGGGCCCCGAGGCAATCCACCCTCCGCCAAGCACTGTGACAATTTCAGGTCCGGGCCGGCGCACCACAGGGGCGGCGAAGCCAACGGCATGGGCTGGCATGAAGCGTGAATAACCGTCAAAGAGGGCCGGACCAAAAAAGCCTGACCCCGCGGCAAGTTCCGTCACAGAGTCATCGGCACTTGTTAGCTCGATGCTGCCGGTACCTCCGCCATTGACGAATTCTAATTCGGCAACGTTGCGCACAGCTGCCACGACGTTGGCACGTCGCTGGGTTATTTCAGTCATGGAGGCGCGCTGCATTTGCTGCAGAACAGCGGCTTTGGCTGCGTCTGCCACCTTGTTGCTTGAACGTGGTTTGTCCTGCAAACCCGCAACTTGGGCCTCGTAGGCCATGATGCCGGCAAGTCTGAAGCGTGGCGCGGAACCGTGACGGTAGCCACCAATCGCCAGGGCCAGCGCGATGGCGTCGGCACCTGTGCGCAAGGGTGAACGGTACACACCAATGTGTCCTACGGTCCGGCCCCGAACCGTGGGCCGCCAGGATGCGTCCAAGTCCAGGCAGAGCCGGATGGGGGCGCTTTGGAACTGTCCTGCCAACGTGGCATTCATCCACTCCAGTTGTTCGGTGGAGTCAACCATGAGCGTCACGCGCTCGCAGGCGAGAGGATCAGCGGCCAATGCTTGCAGGGCTTGGGTATCAGCCGTGGGATACGCAACAACAATGTCAGTGAAAACGTTTGAGGGATCAGTTGCAAGCCATAAGGCTTCGGGCAAAGTAAATCCTAAAATTCCTGCAAATCCGGGCTGTTTCAATAGGGCTCGGAGCACTTCTTTGCTACGGATCGATTTACTAGCCAGACGGATGGGCTTCCCGGCCGCCCGGCGCAGCAATGACCCGGCATTGAAGGACAGAGCTTGGATATCCAAAACCGCCATCGGAGCGGATAATCCCCTGCATGCAGCATCTGCGTCAGCCCAGATAGTTGCAGGGGCGCCCTCGCCGGCGCGCCCACGGGCAAGGAACGGAACAAGTAACTCCAGCATCGTCGCCTACTTTCTCAGTGTGGTTCAGGTCTCAACTCTTGCATATGTCTTGCATAAGCGGGCATGTGTTTGGCGATGGGTAAGAGCAGTGGGCACGCACTGCCAGGCCATGGCCGCCTCGAGGTGGAACTTGACGAGCCAAGCCGAACCCGCAATAGTCACAAGTACAGGCCGCGAAGGGGAGGCGCCACGGCGTTTGTGTACCCTCCGGCATACCAGAACCAGGAGGCGCAGCATGAGTAGCCCAGAAGAAAACCTGCAGGGCGCATCGCCTACGGAGGTTCCCAGTCCCACAGGAATCGTTGTTGGTATTGATGGGTCCGAACAAAGCAATTGTGCCCTGATATGGGCCGCCCGGGAAGCCAAGGCACGGAATCTTCCGTTGCATCTGGTCACCGCCTACACAGTGCCTATTTTCGCTGCCTCAGGGCTCGACGGTGGATATGCCACAGTGGACGACGACGTTATCCGCCAAGGCGCCGAAGCTGTCCTTCGTGAGGCGGCCGCGAAGATTGCCCACCTGGACATTCAGATCGACGCACGCGTTGAAAACGGTGACGCCGCAGGGGTGCTGCTTGAGTTAAGCGAAACTGCGGAGTTACTGGTCTTTGGTTCACGTGGCCGCGGCGGCTTTCTCGGGCGGCTTCTTGGCAACGTCAGCACAGCGCTTCCGGCGCACGCCAAATGCCCCACTGTGACAGTGCCCCTGAGTTGTGCGCCACGCCTTGGGGAGGGCCCTGAGGGTGAAAAAGCCGATTCGAAGGTTGAGAAGGTCATCACGGCCGGCGTTGATGGTTCAGATCAGGCGCGCTACGCCGTCCTGCTTGCCGCCGAGGCGGCCGAACGGGCTGGCAGCACACTGCGTATTATTTGCGCAGTCCAGCCGTACACCGGCTCACTTGCGTGGATGCCGGCACCTGTGGATCGGGAAGCCCTGTTCGTAGAAATTCAGGGCCAGCTGGATGCTGGCGAGAAATGGCTTCGCAACCACTTCCCGAAACTTCCCATTGAGGTTGTGCTGCTCGAGGGATCGGCAGTTGACGCACTGGTCACTGCCTCGGCAACGTCGGAATTAGTCGTGATGGGTACTCGCGGGCGGGGCGGGTTCGCCGGCATGCTCCTTGGCTCAACCACGGATGGAGTCCGGCACCATGCCAAGGGCCCCATCATGGTTGTTCGCGACAATGAAGACCCGCGTCTGGGCGACCGTTCAGCATTTGGTCCACTCTTGCAGGCCTGAAAATTCGGAGATCTTGCACAGAAATAACTGAGGCGCTTTGCTCCATGAAATCCATGGAGCAAAGCGCCTCAGTTATTTGATCCTTGACTTTTGCGAACCAGCCTTTTAGTACCTGGCCGCATAGGGGTACAAGCTCATACCTGACATCCAGGACAGCGATGTGATACCCAAAGGCTGGCTTGGATTTAGGGCCTGAACCACCTGGTTATTACCAATGTAAATAGCGATGTGGCCAAACCGGCCGGCTCCGTTGTCGTCAAACACCAGCAAATCCCCGTACCGCATCTGGGAGAGCGGGACTCGTTGCGGTGCGGCCCAGAACTGGTCGCTGCCTTGGCGAGGGACCGCGATGCCAGCGGAGGCAAAGGCCTGCTGCACCAGCCCGGAGCAGTCAAACGCAGTGGGGCCATTGCCGCCCCACTGGTAGGGCCCGCCAATTTTGGACATAGCGTAGTTGACCATGACCTGCGTGTGCGAGCCTGACGGGGCTGGCGCTGGCGCTGGCGGCTTGGGAACCGGTGCGGGAGCCGGAGCGGGCGGTTTTGGTGCCGGTGGCCTGGGAACTGGTGCGGGGGCCGGTGCTGGTGGTTGAGGCGCTGGTGGTTTGGGGACTGTCGGGGCAGGCGGGGCAGGCCGGTTGGGTGCCTGCGGTTGCACAGGCAGTGGGCGGGTAATTATATTACCGGCAGGGAGTAGTTCATTTGCCGGGGGGCGCAGTGGTTCAGGGGCGCTGGTTGATTCGGCGATTTGCTGCTTCAGGGCCGCTTCCTGTGCTTGACGAGCCAGTTCATCCACACGGGCGCCTTCCAACGCCACGGTGGTGTTGTGCAAAGCGGCCATTCTTTGCAGCAGGACATCTCGCTGTGCCTGGTTTTCAGCGATGATCCCGGCCTGTGCGTCGGCAGCTGACTGGGCTTGTGTGTGTGAGGCTTTTGCGTCGGCAATGGCATCGTCGGCCGCGTTCCGTGATGCCACGGCTTGGGCGTCAAGTGCTGCCGAAGTTGCCGCAGATGCCTTGGCGGTGTCAAAGGTGTGGGCCCGATTGGTGCTCAACGCCATCAGCGTTGACGCTTGATACATGGCATTGTCAGCATCGGAGCTGGCCAGGAAGCTTTGCACGCTAAGGTCAAGCCCGCCATTTTTGTACAGGCTACCTGCCAGTTGCCCCAGCTGGGCTTGGGCCAACTTGCTGGCGCTGGTGGCTGCCTCGGATTTTGCCTTGGCCGTCTGCGCTTCAGCTTCTCGCTGCTCCATAATCACCAAAGCGTTTGTGTAAGAGCTGTTGGCGCCCATGGCGGCGAGGGTTGAAGCTTGAAGTTTGTCATTCGCTGAGCTGATAATCGCATCTAGCTGCGCCGAAGCAACAGCAGTGGCACTTTCGGATTGCTTGGCTTCGGTGATGTCATCTGCGCTGGGAACGGCGGGACTGAACGGGCGCAGCGCCAACTGTTGCCACGCCGTCGTACTGAGAGCGCCGGGCCCAAAGGCGGAAGAAGGGGCATCTGCAGCAGCGGGGGCGGCAAGTGCGGGGGATAGCAGTGCCGTTGAGGTGAGAACAGCACACGCCAGTGCCGTTGTACCGCGAACCAAATAACGCATAGTCATCCAATTGCCTTACTGCAGATCGGTAGATAAGTGGCGCATTGCTGCGGGCCGTGGGGCAGGGAAGCGCTTGCGAACAAACTTGCCCAGCTCATCAGACCTTACGGCTCCGAAGAGGCCTTGGCAACATGAGCACCATGGGCAACATGAATCACATTGGTGTCATTTATCCCCAGCCGAGCTCATGTAGACGCGCGTCGCTGATCCCAAAGTGGTGAGCGATCTCATGGACCACGCTCACGGTGACTTCATGAATGACTTCCTCACGGTTCTGGCAGATTCCCATGATCGGGTGGCGGAAGATCGTGATGCGGTCAGGCAGGGATCCCGAGTCCCACCACGCATCACGTTCAGTCAGAGGCGTTCCTTCATATAACCCAAGCAACACCGCTGTGGGATCCTCGCCCGGTTCGGGGACGTAGTCATCGCAGATAAGAATCGCCACGTTGTTCATCTTCCCGCGCAGCTCTTCTGGGATCCTTTCAATAGCCGCTTCCACGGCGGCGTCAAACTCCTGTTCATCCATGGTGAACGGGGCGAAAGAGGGGATGCTGGCAAGTGGATTTTCAGGCATACCCCCAGCTTAATGAGTGGTTGCGGCAACGCCAGATCCTTGGCACATTTCAGCTATTTTGAACTGTGCAACCGGGTGGGGTGGATGGCCGTTTTGTGTTCTGGGTAAATAGGCTCTATAGTTTTTGGAGTCCACTTCAAACCGAAGCGCTGGAAACAACGCGGCGGTCTGAAGGATGACTAGGCCCCCATCGTCTAGCGGCCTAGGACACCGCCCTTTCACGGCGGCGGCACGGGTTCGAATCCCGTTGGGGGTACTTTTACGAGTAAGTGGTTAGCCGGTGAAAAAATTGCTGGTACGCTATAGATCGTGAAAATTACGCGAAAGCGTTGTTTGAAGCAAGTTGTTTGAAACAAAATACAGTAATTAAGTATGGCCCTGTAGCGCAGTTGGTTAGCGCGCCGCCCTGTCACGGCGGAGGTCGCGGGTTCGAGTCCCGTCAGGGTCGCTTTGGTTTTCTTGACTAGTGCAAGAGGATCTGGTGACGAGGATTTTCAGATCACCAAGGCTCTGTAGCTCAGTTGGTAGAGCGTTCGACTGAAAATCGAAAGGTCACCGGATCGACGCCGGTCGGAGCCACCAGTAAGACCCCGAGAAATCGGGGTCTTTCTCGTTTAACCTGCCAGGATCCCAGGGCTAGTCGGGGGTTAGGGGTTAGCGGCCAAAATCAGCCCCCACAACGCCGCGCGGGCCCTTAGACGCCACAGCGCAGCCTGCTACAAACAGAGCAGACTACACACCTACTATGACGGACCGCCCGCAATGGCGGTGTACGGAGAATCCGTGTGAACCACAAGCAAAGTTTCTATGTAAGCTGCGTTCGCATCGGTCAGCTGTGGCATTCTGATCGTCCCGATGTCACCCGCTCAGTGCTTGGCAGCGGCTAAGCCCAACCGCTCGGACACTCTGGATGCGGTGCCGTTTTCGGGTGAACAGCGTGAGCATAAATGTTGGAAGAGCTGGACCGGAACGCGTCCGGGCAATTGGGGCCCAGCAGCATACGTTAGCTCAAGGATGTTCGCTTTCCCTCGCTCGGTGCCGTAACGTCGATAGGAACCCCACGATGCCGTGGGGTTCACGGGTAAGGGGAGAGCTCATGAATAAGTTGACCAAAGGTGCCATTGCGGCAGGTGCCGCAGGAGTCTTGCTGCTCGGTGGTCTCGGAACGCTGGCTTTCTGGAGCGACTCATCGGTCATCAACGGTGGGGCGGTGACCACCGGAACCCTGGCTCTGGGTGAGCCGGAATGCGGCCCAGACTGGGTATATGCGGTTGGTAATGCCGGAGCAGGTGAAACTGCGGCGCTGATTGTTCCAGGTGACACGATTTCCAAAGTATGCACGTTCACGATCACTGCAACCGGTGACAACCTAGAGGCGGGCCTTGTAGTCCCTCCGGAGGTAACCTTCACAACCACCCCGGATGCCCCCTCACTCGAGGCAACCGCCACAGCAAGTTACACCACGGGTGGCTTGCCGACTGGCGCCACAATAACTTCTGCTAATAACGGGGAAACTGTCACGGCCACGATCCAGGTTGCGTTTCCGTTCGGGGATGCGGCCAGTGTCAATCTCAACGACACGCAAGGCATCTTAGCTACCTTGAACGACATCACGGTTTCACTGACTCAGACTGAGTCCTGAGTCTTCGTATCGTGGGCTGAGCGATGGTCGTCCGGTCCTTTTTTCGCTGGTTCGGGCAGGTTCTTGCGTGGCTGCTGATCCTTTCGGTGGCAGCGAGCGTGGTGGTGGCGGTGATAATCCCGAGGATCGCTGGCGCAACACCGTACACGATCCTCACCGGGTCGATGCAACCGGAGCTGCCTCCCGGCACCCTGGTGGTGGTGAGACCGGTTGATGCTGACAAAATCAGCATCGGCTCGGTCATCACCTACCAACTCGAATCAGGCAAGGCGACCAATGTTACCCACCGTGTGGTGTCTCAAGGCTTCAACAGTAAGGGCGGCCTGCGGTTTCAGACTCAGGGAGATGCCAACAAAGTTCCTGACGAGAATTGGGTCAAACCAATACAGATCAAAGGACAGAAGTGGTACGCGGTGCCGCACCTAGGGTACGTCAACAACATGCTCGCCCGAGAGGAGAGACAGATGGCGGTCTATGTCGTGGCTGCACTCCTCCTTGGGTATGCGGCGTTCGAACTCATCGGAGCCATCCGAGATCGCGGAGGTCACCGCAGAACCACGGCCGACTCTTGAAGCGCCGCCTCTGGAGTGTTTTGGGTCTTACCGCCATCCTCTTCTGTTTGGCGGCGTCTGCCGCGCAAGCATCCGATGAGTTTCATGTCAGCTGGGACGGTGACGTCTGGTCGGAGCAGTTGAGCGAGCCCTTGTTCGAACCCACAGTACGCTGGGTTCCCGGCGACTTTGAGGTAGAAGTCTTTTATGTCCGCAACCAGGCTGAGGGTGGAGCGACCCTCACGATCGCAGTTACCGCCGTCGATCGAGATCACCTCATGGTCTATGAGGACATCAGACTCTCGGCGCGCCTTGCTTCAGGTGATTGGGTGGACTTGGAGCACACGGAGGAAAACTTCCGGTTGAACAACGATGAGTTGCCTGCTGGAGAGGTAAGTAAAGTCGAGGTGCGCGCGTATTTTGATTCGAACTCACCGAACCGCTCTCAGAACAAAGAATTGGCACTGAATTTTCGCGTGATACTTTCCGATGCACAAGTCGCAATCGAAAATCCTGAGGCGCCAAGGGCTGACGACGAAGAATCCACGGGGCCCCTTCCCCAGACGGGAACGTCAGGCCTCCACTGGTTAATCCTGGCTGCCGGAACTGCCATCGGGGTCGGCATGGCAGTACTGGGGATACGCAAGCGAGAGGAGAGCAAGCATGGGCCATCACACTGAACCACGCCCTGGGCATACGCCGAGGGGGTGGAACTCACGCAAGGTTCGCGCCGTGCTCTGTCTCGGCATCTTCGCCGCCCCCGCAGCCGTGGGCACTATGGCCTACTGGACCGATGAAGCCACCATAGAGTCCGGAACGTTCACCGCAGGCACCTTGGACCTGACCGTGGGTGGCACAGTGGCAGACAGCAACTACCTCCCAGGCCCTGGTGGTACATACGAATACTCCACTTTGACAATTGCGGATCTGCTCCCTGGCGAGAGCATCGCCCGCCCGTTCGTTGTGCGCAATTTCGGCACCACCAGGTTCATCTACAACGGGTCTGTCTACACCACTAACAACGCCCTCGCTGCATCCGGCACTGAGGGCGGACTGCAGGTCGCAATCTATGCCGGTGGCACACCGACCAACGCCGCTACACAAACAACCGGGTACCGAAGTGGCAGCTGCGCCGGAGGAAACTTACTCAAAAATCAGGAAGTCAGCACCTCCACCAGTACCGTAAAAGTCTCCCCAGCGGACATCTCACTTGCCCCGGGCGCAACGCAGGTTCACTGCGTCGTGGTCTTATTGGATTTGACGGCACCGAACGCGCTCCAAGGTGCACGGACCCAACTAATAGTGAAGCTGGACGCCAAACAAGTCGGTGCTCCGTGAAAACACCAGCACCGGACATTCGTAGAACGGGCCTCCGAGCGGTCGAGGTACTACTCTGGTGCGGTGCCGGTCTTGGTACCCTGAGTATTATGGCCGCTCTCGCGGCAGTGTTCTTTGGCATCGTGCCGTTGGTGTTCACCTCAGGATCGATGACGCCTGAGGTACCAACAGGTTCCCTCGGCCTAGCTCGTACCGTGACAGCCAGCGAACTCCGAGTCGGCGACGTTGTCAGCGTCACCGCAGCCAATGAAACTCGCATCACACATCGGGTCTTTGCAGTCGAACAACACGCGGACGTCACTGCACTGACTCTTAAGGGTGACGCCAACCCGGGACCTGACCAACAGACCTACGCCGTCACGGAAGCCGACCGCGTTTTCTTCACGGCACCGTACCTCGGCCGGATCATCATGATCCTCACCAGTCCATGGGGAATGTTCTTCGGCGGCCTCACCGCTGCGGCACTTCTCCTATGGGCATTCCGCCGCCGGCCGTCGGCTCCTGCCGACTCGCACCTCAGCTCAGGGGACGAGACTGCGAGAAAATTACCGGAAGAGCTCCCTGCGAAGTCCATCTGGCACCGCGCACCCCATAAAAGGATTCGGATGAGCGCGACCCTGCTAGCCGTGGGCATTCCGGCCCTCCTACTCACAACCGTTGCCTCGGGAACTGCCGCATTTTTCACTGATACCGCCAAAGTGACAACCACGGGCTTCGTTGCGCACCGAGTGCTGCAGCCTGGCCCTGTTACTTGCACAGCCAACGCTAGTAACATCACAGTCGGTACTACTCCACTGGCTGATACTCGCTATACGTACTGGGCCCGTGCATACACCTCAACTGGTGCCGCGATCTCGGGCTACAAACAGCTGACCGGTACTCCAGCCACAGCCGGATTCAACACGTCCAATTTTACTCCTCCACTTGCCGGAGGCATAACCTACACCATGCGTATTCACTCTAGGGTCGGGGACCCTGGGCCTACAGGGTCATCGGGTTGGGAATCCAAGATATTCCAGCCGGTAAGTTTTAGCACAGCAAATGGGGCCCTCAAATGCGGAGAAGCCATCGTACCTCCGAACATCGTGTTCATTCAGCCAACCAACGGCTACACGGGAAACAAAGCAGATCTACAGGGCCGACTCGACCTGGACTGTGCTGGAATTGTGGGAGGTATCTGCGGAACGGCAATCGACCCGAACGGAACGGTGACATCTGTGGAGTACATTCTTCAGCGGACCGGCTTTGGCACGTATTGCTACGTCCCAGGAGGCAACCCCAATGGATACCCCGTGGGAGGATCGTGCGTCTACCGCAGTGCGGTACTCAACGGGGATAAATGGACCATCCCCGGCAACCTCTACGGCGGACTCATTGGCTGGAACTACACTCTCACCATCAAGGCGAAAGACAACAGTGGAGCGATCACGGAGAAAGCCATTAAATTCAGGGTGGAACCGTGATGCTGGCCATTCTGAGCAGTTAGTTGGCGGTCAGGAACCCCTGACGCCGCAAATATATCTCCGGCAGCAATGGACGCCCTCAATCAGCCGGAGCACTGGGAGCCGAGGCCAATCGTGAGGCGAGTCGAGCGCATGGTTACTACACTCGACTCGCTTTATAAAGCTTAATCAGTGTCTCGTAACCTAAGTCGCTCGGAGGACATGGTCGATGTCACGGGGTCTTTGCAACACTTACTCAGCTGACAGCTAGCGGCTCTGGCCCATCTGTAATGCGATCACCCAGGTTCCGTGCGAAATATCCTCGATGCGAAGCTATGAAACACCAACCAACCCAGCCGGTGCTCCACAATGCATCACGTCGATGATGCATACATTGCCGGGACGGACAGCGCCACCGGGACGGTAAAGTCGCCGTACCTGCGCCCCGACCCTTCATTGAGCTGAGGGCAGAGGCCATCCCAGGCCATGCATCGGATTTTGTCTCGCCAATGCTGCGAATCTTCATCAAGTCTGCGGAGTCCTGCCTTGGATACCCGTGGGAAACGGGCTCGCGCGAGTACACGGTTGAGCCGTGAAGGTTTCCGGTTCGGCGGCCGGTGCTACTTTGGGAATCCGCTCCACCTCAGCGCTAGCCTTGGGCTTGATCCCACTTCCGACGGGCCTAAAGTGGGCGCTGAGACAAAGCGCCGAGCCAATGCAGGCAGAGGCGAACAGAATGGACGCGGAAGTACACACTACGGTATTGCGTCCAACATCTCGCGTCAGAAGTGACAACAAAACGGAGACCTCGATCCACTCTTTTAGACTTCGACGGAGTCTGGACCTGATTCCGGTTATTAGTTCGAGTTGCAAGTGCAGGCTGGCGGGCCGCAACGGCCCGCCGAAAATAGCTACGGGTGACAGGCGGTTCCGATGAGGGAAGATCTAAGATGCTGGCGCTCCGCAGAACGGCCTGATAGAGCCATATTCCTACTTGTTTTACTTGCTACATTGTGAGTTGTAAGGTTTGTTGGGCCATTTTGCAGCTCAGGAATTAGCGCAAAAGTTTACGTGGAGTCTCCCGGCGTTGCCCCTTAAGTAAGCGGTGCATAGGCTTACCGTAAGAGGAACAGAAAAGGACCCGTTAATGGACGCGCACAACCAGGCTTCATATTCTTCAAGCACAGCCAACCCGGAGGGCACCCAGGGCCGCACCACTATTGCCGAGGCAGCGGTGGCTAAGGTGGTGGGCGTGGCCGTTCGCGGTGTGGCAGGTGTCCATGCGGTGGGTTCCGGTGCGTCCCGCTCCCTTGGCGCGATTCGCGAGGTTGTGGGGGCAACGGATCTAACCCAAGGTGTTCGTGTGGAGGTGGGTGAATCTGAAGTTGCTGTGGATATTGTTTTGCTGGCAGAGTACGGCTATCCACTGCAGGCCCTCGCCGACACGGTTCGTCGAGCCGTTTATGCCGCAGTGCAGGAGCTGGTGGGGCGCAGCGTCATTGAGGTGAATATTGAGATCACTGACGTGTTCATTCCGGCCTCTGAGTCCGAGAAGTCTGTTCAGCGTCCGCGCTTAGCAGGACGTTTGGGCGCGCTGGACGTACAGCCGCCCCCGCCAAATTCAGCGGCGATCCTGCCATCGGCGTCAACCAAGAACCACAACAATCCAATGGAAACCGGGGAACAGCTGTGAATTTCAGCGTAGTCTGCGCCGCATTCGGCGCGTTTTTAGCATTTATGGCGTTTGCTTTTGGTTTTTGGGGCTTCCTGATTTCAGTTATCTTTATTGTTGTTGGAGCATTCGTGGGCCGCGCGGCCAGCGGTCAGCTTGATTGGCGCGGTGCCTTGGATGCGCTCACCGGACGGCGCTCGTCCTCGTGACTGAAAACCTCACCAAACCTACTGAATTTGCCGGGCACAACCGGATAAGCACCCAGGCGCTAACCTCGCTGGCCAAAGTTGCCGCAGCCGAAGTGCTTGCTGTAGCACCAGCCCAGGTGAGGGTGGAGTTCTCCGACGACGCCGGTTCGCTGGCTCTGTCTATCTCCTCGGCCATGGGTGCCCCCTCCTTGAATGATGTGCGGGGCAATCGGGACCGGATAACTCAAAGCGGCGGCAGTATTTTAGTTCGGGCAAAGGCTGCCAAGGCCAGCATCATGGCTGAGGTTGAGCGTTTGAGTGGATCACACGTTAGCCGTGTCAATGTGCGAATTTCAGGTTTGGTCACTCGCAGTGACGGGCGAGTCCTGTGAGTGAAGCCAGGCAGGAGAAGTCTGGATTCAGCGGCGAGAAAATAAACGACTACACGCGGCGAGTGCTGGGGCGTGAGACTCACTCGGCACGCTCTGGCGTGGCTGTTGTGGCGGCAATTTTGGTTACAGTAGTGACGCTGTACTTCATGCTTGAAATGATCCTGGCAGGGCTGGGTCAACCTGCCTGGATAGCGCACCCGATCGACGCCGCCCGACGCGCAGCCGAGCTGCCGGGGGCCACCCCGCGGGTCCTGCTAGGTGCTGCGGGGGTGCTTATTATCCTGAGCGGGTTGATTTTTTTGGCGCATGGGCTGCTCCCGGGGCGTCGGGCACGGCATGTGATTCTCAACAGCAAAGTAGCGATTGTGGTGGATGACGAGGTCATAGCCTCCGCCCTTGCTAGGTGCGCTCGCGTGGCGGCAGGTGTGACTCGTGAGCAGGTCATGGTGGTGGTTTCGGCTCGCCTGGTGCAGGTTAGCATCCGGCCCACATCCGGGATTCACCTCTCTGAGAATGCTATTGCGGCTGCCGTTGAGGCACAGGTCGCGGACATGGGGCTAAGCCCTTCCCCGGCCGTGAGCGTGAAGCTGGCCGTGAGCGGGGTGGTCGGGGTATGAACGGAACTCCTCGAGCCTTAAACCGCTTCCTATTGACTGTGCTCGGGTTGTTCCTTGCGCTGGTAGGTGCGGGGGCGATCCTGCTTGCCGCAGTACCGTCAGCGGCCCGGTGGTGGCGGGGCTGGGCGGGTGGTCAGGTGGACGCGGTGGCGAGGTATGCGGAGCGAACGCGGCTGCTGGGAACGTCGGAGAGCTGGATTTGGTTTGCCGGGGCAGCCATCTTCTTGTTGGTGGTAATTGTGATGGTTTCTTGGATCGCGAACCAGGGCAAGGGCAGGGCCGGCACTCTGTATGACAATGGCGGCAACGGGGACGACGACGGTGCCGCCGGTTCGGTCAGGCTTAGCTGTGCGGTGGCCGAGCAGGCGCTCAAAAGCGCACTTTTGGAACGTACCGACGTGTTTGGTGTTTCTGTGACGAGTTATGACTTCCGCAAACGAACGGCACTGAGGGTTCGTGTACTCCCCCGTCAAGGCGTTGCGCCACAAGAAATTGCAGCAGAAATTACCGAACTGGTGAGCATCCTGGAGGAACTACTGGGCCTTGAAGTCCCGGTGCTGCTCAGCATCGGCTCCGGGGCAAGGTCACGCTTCACTAAAGCCGAACGAGTCCGCTAGTCTCGATTTATCATCAACCTTGGGCGTAGAGCGCCTCGGGTCCGCAGCGGCACACGATGGAGGGCATCATGACTGAGAGCAATACTGAAAAGACGGGTGGCGAAGCCATGGATAAGGCCAAGGATTTCGCCGCGGACGCAGTTGGAAACGCCAAGGAATTTGCTGGGGATGCCGGTGAAAACATCAAAGAATTCACCGAAGATGCTGTTGAGAACGTAAAGGAATTTGCAGGAGACGCTGCGGAGAACGTAAAGGAATTTGCTGGGGATGCAGCTGAGCATGCCAAGGGCCTTGGGGCCAAGATTTCCGGCCTGTTCAAGCACAATAAGTAGTCTGCTGGACAAAAGTCCAGCAAGGGCGGCGGCTATCCCAGGGGTAGAAGCCGCCCTTATTTCTGTCTAAAGCGCCGCCTAGGGGCGTTCAGCGCGGCCATGGGCGCACCGTGGCGAATCTGGCGCGGGCTCCCGGGCCCATATTCTTGTATGGAAACGAAATGGTAAAGAAAAGGTGTAAGCGCTTGCACTATATGCCCGCTTGTAACTAGTGTGAGGTTCACCACTGGCGCGATCCGTCCAAAAGGATGCAGCGTATGGAGATTTTCACTTTAGGAGAATGAGCATGGGAACCAAGATTTCAAAGTTGTATATGCCACTGGCGGCTGCTGCGGTGTTCGCCATGACACTTTCCGCTTGTGGCGGGGGCACCGGAGGGGGGACCAGCGGCGGCAACGGCGCCGCCTCAGAGAACCTTGATGGCCGAGGTCCCATCACCTACGTGCAGGGAAAGGACAACTCCGACGTGGTGCGCCCGCTCATTGAAAAGTGGAACGCTGCGCACAAAGACGAGCAAGTTAAATTCAAGGAACAGTCTGATAACGCCGATCAGCAGCATGATGACTTGGTAAAAAACTTTCAAGCAAAAAACGCTGATTACGACGTGGCCAGCGTTGACGTGATTTGGACGGCAGAGTTTGCGGCCAAAGGCTGGCTGCAACCCTTGTCAGACGCCATGAAGGTAAGTACTGATGGCATGCTTGAGGCCACAGTGAAAACAGGAACCTACAAGGACGTGCTCTACACGCTCCCGCAGACCTCCGACGGTGGCATGCTTTATTACCGGAAAGACTTGGTACCCACCCCACCCAAAACTTGGGAAGAAATGATGGGCATGTGCTCCATCGCCAAGGAAAAAGGCATCGATTGCTACGCCGGTCAGTTCGCCCAGTACGAGGGCCTAACAGTCAACGTCGCTGAAGCCATCAACAGCGAAGGCGGGAAGATTGTGGATAAAGATGGCAAATCCACAGTAAATTCCCCAGAGGCAAAAGCTGGGCTGCAAAACTTGGTTAAGGCTTACAAGGATGGGGATATCCCCAAGCAGGCTCTGACCTACCAGGAAGAGCAGGGTCGCCAGTCATTTGAAGCTGGCAAGCTAATGTTCCTGCGCAACTGGCCCTATGTTTATAATCTTGCCAAAACAGACGGCTCCTCCACAATCAAGGACACCTTTGGTGTTGCGCCGCTGCCGGGCAAGGATGGCCCAGGCGCTTCCACCCTTGGTGGACACAATCTGGGAGTCAGTGTGTACTCCAAGAACAAAGCCACTGCTAAAGACTTCCTAGAATTCATGACGTCGGAAGAAACCCAAAAGTTCTACGCCACGCAGGGATCCATGGCACCGGTGCTCGGTTCCTTGTACGACGATGCGGAACTCATTGCCAAGCTGCCGTACTTGCCAGTTTTGAAGACCTCGATTGAAAATGCTGTGCCCCGTCCGGTAACTCCGTTCTACCCGGCTGTTACTCAGGCAATCCAACAGAACAGTTTCGCGGCTCTGCAAGGTAGCAAAACCGTGGAGCAGGCGTTGATGGATATGGAAGCAGCCATCAACACCACCACATCCAAGTAGCCGGTGGCGGTACTCGCACCAGTGTGAGAGCGAAAACAAGGGTGCCGAACCGCTAGTAACGGGTGGTGCTGCTGAGGCTGAGAATAGCCAAAACGCGCACCACCCGTTGTTGACGTTGCACATCAATCGAGGATTATGAAAGGGGCCGGCATGTCCACAAATGTAGACCCGCAAGCCAAACCTGGTAAGGCGCCAACGGGGCCGAGCGCCAAAAGTGAAGTAGGCGCGGATCGCAAGGAAAAGACCCAAGGGCGGACAGCGACGCTGCTGATTGTCCCAACACTAGTTGTTTTGGCAATCGTCATCTTGTATCCAGTGATCAACGCCATCATTATGTCGCTGCAACAAGATGAGGGTCTGGACCCGGTTACGGGCACATTTGTGGCTGGCGGCTTTGCCGGCCTGACAAATTACATTCACTGGTTGTTCCAGCAGTGCACCGGCCCCAGCGGCGACGCACTAAGTTGCCCCCCTGGCACTTTGGGTGCGCAGTTTTGGTCAGCGACCGGAGTAACGTTCTTTTTCACCGTGGTAACGGTGTTTTTTGAAACCATTCTTGGTTTTTGGATGGCATTGATTATGGCCCGCACTTTCCGGGGCCGCAGTGTGCTGCGTGCGGCAGTTCTTGTCCCGTGGGCTATCCCGACAGCTGTCACAGCAAAGCTGTGGTTCTTTATCTTTGCCTTTGATGGGATTGCCAACACGCTCTTCAACACCTCGATCCTATGGACAGGAAGTGAAGGCCCCGCACGGACTGCGATCATTATCGCCGACGTGTGGAAGACAACACCATTCATGGCACTGCTGATTTTGGCTGGTTTGCAAATGATCCCGTCGGACATCTACGAGGCTGCAAAAGTGGATGGTGCTTCCACCTGGCAAAGATTCCGGTTGATCACACTGCCCTTGGTGAAACCAGCTCTCATGGTCGCCATCTTGTTCCGCGTCCTGGATGCGCTGCGTATGTACGATCTACCGGCGATCATGACAGGAGGGGCAAATGGCACCACAACGCTCTCCATTTTGGTTGTCAATCAAATCCGGATTGGTTTTAATTCGGCGGCCGCCCTGTCAACAATTACGTTCTTGATTATTTTTATTGTGGCGTTCATTTTTGTTCGGTTCCTCGGTGCAAACGCAGTTGAATCAGCCAGTGGCGGAGCTAAGGAGAAGCTGAAATGAGCACGGTTATGCAAACTCAAAGCGAACATACCGCCGCGGCCAAGACTGTTGCCCGGAGACGCGCACGATGGGCTAGCTCACGAACATACATCAGTGCCGTAGTTATAGTGATCTGGTGCCTGCTACCGTTTTATTGGATGGTAGTCACCGCTTTTCGCGAAGTTGGGTACACCTTCGATCCAACACCGTTCTTTACCCATGTCACGTGGGACAACTTTGCCACGGCCTTTTCTGCCGAGATGGGCAACCACTTGGATAGGGCGCTGCTAAACTCCCTCTTCATCTCAAGTGTCACCACTGCGGTTGCTTTGCTTTTTGGGGTGTTTGCGGCTTATGCCTTGGCCAGGCTGAAATTTCGCGGGAAGTTTCTTGTATTGGGAGTTGTGCTCGGGGCTTCTATGTTCCCGGGCGTGGCAATCGTGACACCTTTGTTCCAGCTGTTTACAAATATCAACTGGATGGGCACATATCAAGCGTTGATCATCCCGAACATTTCTTTTGTCCTCCCACTAACCGTCTATACACTGACATCTTTCTTCCGTGAGATGCCGTGGGAGTTGGAAGAAGCCGCCCGCATTGATGGCTGTTCAGCCGGGCAGGCCTTCCGCAAGGTCATTATGCCGCTGGCGGCTCCGGCAGTATTTACCACTGCTATCCTGGCGTTCATCGCAGCCTGGAACGAGTACCTGATTGCCAGTATTCTCTCCAGCGACGCCACCCAGACCGTGACAGTAGCTATCGCCAGTTTTGCTGGTTCCCAGCCTCACCAGGAACCTTATACGGCCGTGATGGCCGCAGGAACTGTTGTGACCATTCCGCTGGTGATTTTGGTGTTGATCTTCCAGCGCAAGATCGTCGCGGGGCTCACAGCAGGGGCGGTGAAATAAAGAATGCGAAAACAAACGGAAAAAACCAATAGTTTGCACATTCCCACAACCAAGCAAAAAAGTGCTGAAGACTTTGACATCATCATCGGTTTCCTGGGTTTTTGGGCAGTAGTACTCTTCGCAGTGACGGTATGGCTGGAACTCACCGGAGAACCAGCATTGATTTGGGCGATAGGGTTATTGCTTGTTTGCTTGGGTCTTTGGGGCATGATCCGGCTTCGTAAGAAACTGCCCCAGAGGCGGAGTAGACGCCCTCAGTAGCTCCAGATGTCAGACTCTGTTCTCATAGCCTGCACTGCCGTTCCCGGTTTGGGCGAGCCGCCAAGGTGATTGCCAAGCCAGTGCCACCTTGGCAATGACTGAGGAAATAGAGAGGAAGACACAGGCATGAGAGTCAGTATCGACGACGTTGCCGAGCGTGCGGAGGTTTCAACCGCAACAGTCTCACGCGCCCTCCGTGGTCTGCCTAAAGTCCATCCGACCACACGGGCACGAGTGTTGGCCGTGGCCAAAGAGATGGGTTATGTAGCATCTCCGTCAGCCACCAGATTGGCCACAGGTCAGATGAAAACGGTGGGAGTCCTGGTCCCGTTCATTGACCGCTGGTACTTTGCACGTGCGCTGGAAGGGATTGATCAAGAACTGCGCGAGCACGGCTTCAACTTGATGCTGTTTAGTTTGGGCGGCTACATGCATGGCCAGCAGCGCAGGTTTACTGAACAAATGGTGCGCAAGCAGATCGATGCGTTGGTAGTCCTTTGCTTGGGGTTATCCGCCACGGAGCTTGGGGAGCTGCAACGAACCCACGTTCCGACAGTGTCTGTTGGTGGTCCAGTGGAGGGCTGTCAAGGGATACATATTGATGATGCGGCGGCGGCCGCTGCCGCTACCCAACACCTCATCGATTTAGGTCATCGCAAGATCGGGCACCTGCGTGGCGGTATCAATGATGAAAAGAACTTCGTAGTTCCTACTCTACGGTCGGCGGCCTTCGAAGCCACCATGCTCAGGGCGGGACTTGAGCTGCGCCCGGAATGGAATGTCGTTGGCGACTACACGGTTGGTGAGGGTGTGGCAGCGGCCGCCCGACTCTTTGATTTGCCCGGGGAAGCGCCAACTGCTATCTTCTGTGGCTCCGACGAGATGGCCTTGGGTTTGATGTTTGAGGCGCAACGGCGGGGTATCAGAATTCCGGAGGATCTGTCCGTGGTGGGCATTGATGACCACGATTTTGCTGGGCCGGCGGGCCTGTCAACCATCGGACAAAAACCAGCTGACCATGGGAGGCTGGCTGCAAAGATGTTACTGGCGGAAGTAAGTGGAAAAATTGACTCCATACGCGCAGAATTCATGCCGTTTAGCCTCATCAAGCGCGGATCGACGGCTCCATGGCAGGAGCCCTGATAGCGGCAGGGGCTCAAAACACGCAGCGCTAGTTGGCCCGTGCAAGCTGCCGTATGGGCATCCAGCGGTTCGCGAGCCTGCGGTATGCTGCGGCTGCACCAGTGAAATCGCCGTCGGCCAGGCAGGCCAAGCCCATGTGTACGTCGGCCGGTGAATCGTCAGGGTGCACACGGTTAGCCACCGGACCATAGTCCAACTCCACGGCGCCGCTGGAAAAACCGCTCAGCCAGCTGCCCAAGTTCTCAAGCTCGGTGTACAGGTCAAGATCCGGAGCCATTTGGGCGAGCATCTCCAGAGTGCGCTCAACGCGGCCCACGGCGGTAGCCAACGGAACCTGGATGCGCACCGTGAGGATCCGCCCGTTCAGTTCCACAACTTCCATGCGGTCATTGGCATATACCAGGATGAACCAACTGAACGGGATACCCCAGGTCGATGAGCGTGTCTGCAAGGGCATCTGCAACGGCGACGAACTTGACGCCCGGGCAAGCTCAAGCGCCCATTGTTCCTCGGAGAGAACCAAGGCAGCCAGCTGGGCCATATTTCCGGAGAATAATTCGCTTGAGCCCAAAACCGATCGGGCCAGGAGCTGGTTGGGCGCGTAAAGAAGCGGTGTGCCTTCGCCCATAGTTAGGACACGGACCCGATCTTCTGAAATTCGCGGAAGCGGGTTGGGGTGCGCCCGGCTTACTCTAGCCAGCGAATCCGTCAGCTCATTAGTGTCGGTGCTGATGGCATGTGCCTCGGAGTGCATCAGCCCCTCCAATGACGCAAACTCCGCTGCACCATAGGCTTCGCGTGGCAAGTAGACGCGCAGGTTGGAGATGAAGGGGAGTTGTGTGCCGCCCAGGTACAGCCCACCCGTCATGGGCTAGCCCAATTCCACAATGACAGGTGCGTGGTCGGAAGCGCCCTTGCCCTTGCGTTCCTCGCGGTCAATTTCAGCGGCGGTGACGCGCGCGGCAAATGCTGGTGAGCCCAGAACGAAGTCAATGCGCATACCTTCGCGTTTTGGGAAGCGAAGTTGTGTGTAGTCCCAGTAGGTGTAAACGCCCGGCCCAGGGTTTAGCGGCCGGACAACGTCGGTAAAGCCCGCCGTTTCGAAGGCAGTGAACGCAGCTCGTTCGGGTTCACTAACGTGGGTGAGGCCTTGGTTACGGAAGAAATCGATGTCCCAGACGTCGTCGTCCTGGGGTGCAATGTTCCAGTCACCTGTGAGCGCGATCTGGGCATTGGGGTCCTGAGCAAGCCAGCCCGCAGCCTGATTTTTTAGCTCGTCAAGCCACCCCAGCTTGTAAGGCATGTGTTCATCATCGAGTGCACGGCCGTTGGGCACATAGAGGCTCCAAATCCGAACTCCGTTGCAGGTAGCGCCAATGGCCCGTGCCTCCTGCACGGGATCCTTGCCACCCTTCCCAAAAGTGGGTTGATTGGAAAAGGTGCGTTCAACGTCCTCCAGGCCAACACGGGAAGCAATAGCTACCCCGTTCCATTGGCTAAAACCAAAATGCGCTACTTCATAGCCATTGCTTTCAAATAGTTCCCATGGGAAGTTCTCGTCTTTGCATTTAGTCTCCTGAATGGTGAGCACGTCGGCATTGGTTCGGCGCAACCAATCCTCCACACGGTCGGCACGGGCACGCAGGGAGTTCACATTCCAAGTAGCAATCTTCACGTCTTCAAGCTATCAAGTTAACGTGGACAAAGCGTGCGGCAATCGCCTACGGCATGCGGGAACTGTGGGCAGGGACACGCTAAACGCAGTCGTGAACAGTGCCAACTGTTGCTGTTAGTTACGAAAGCGTAACTCTTGCACAGCCGCATCAGCGCGCCAAAAATTCTATATTGTAGCCCCTCGCAGTCACCATTAATCGCGTATTTCTGCTCTTAGCGAAATCGCCTTTGTTATCGTTTAAGGTGAACCAGTAGACCGACAAGCCTGCAGGCAACTGCCGCTGCTTTGCGCCAGATGAGGCATCATCTTCGCAAGGTATTGGGGCAGCCTGACATGAGTCGCTGAACTGGCGGTAGGGATAGCCTCCCGATTTCAGTCCTTATTTACAGGGCGAGACCGTCTTTCCTCACAGCCCCGATCGGGGTGAGTGGGGAATCGAAGAGTTTGACGAACGTCAGCGCCTGCAGCACGAGATCACTAATCGCAGTGTTCAGCTGCCCATCATAAAGGTGGGTTTCGAACCGCTGTGTAGACGGGTACTACGTGTACGAATCCAAACAGAATGACGCGCAGCAACAAAGCGTCCCTTCGACACTTGAAGGCAGTGCAGCTGCGAAAAACACTGCAGGGGAAGCGTCCGGAAATGACGTTGCACTGAGCGTCAAGAATGTTTACAAGGTCTTCGGCAAGCGACCAGCCGAAGTCATCAAGCGCCTTAAAGCTGGCAAGAAGCGCGATGAACTGACAGGGCTAGGCACAGCCGCAGTGATCGATGCATCATTCGAGGTTAAAAAGGGCGAGATCTTTGTTGTCATGGGCCTCTCGGGCTCAGGCAAGTCAACGCTGATCCGTACGCTGAATGGACTGTGGGCGCCCACTGAGGGTTCCGTGGACATCGGTGGGATAGATATTTCCAAGATTAGCGATAAAGAATTACGCCGTGTACGTCAGCAAAAGATCTCCATGGTCTTCCAGCACTTCGCGCTGATGCCGCACCGAACTGTGGTTGATAATGCCGCATATGCCTTGGAAGTACAGGGCGTAGCCAAATCAGAACGGTTCGCTCGTGCCGAGAAGATCCTGTCTTTGGTAGGGCTTGAGGGGTGGGGTGCGAAGTACCCGGGCGAGCTTTCCGGTGGCATGCAGCAGCGCGTTGGCCTCGCCCGTGCACTCTGCGCCGAGACCGATATTTTGTTGATGGATGAGGCCTTCTCGGCGCTGGACCCGCTTATTCGCCGCGAGATGCAGGAACAGCTGGTGCTGCTCCAGTCCGAGCTGGATAAAACAATTGTTTTCATCACCCACGACCTCAACGAGGCCATGTTCTTAGGTGATCGGATCGCTGTCATGCGTGACGGTGAGATTGTCCAGATCGGCACGCCCGATGAAATTCTGACAAGCCCGGCCAACGATTACGTGGCCCAGTTTGTGCAGGATGTGGACCGTACTCGCGTGCTAACGGCAGGGGGTGTGATGGAAGCGCCACTGGCAGTGGTAAACCTTTCCGGAGGACCCCGCAACGCGCTGCGAACCATGCGAGACCGCCAAGTCTCTGCAGCGTTCGTTGTGGACCGTCGCGGCATGTTCCATGGCGTGGTGCGCGACCGCGACGTAATGGCATTGGTGGAAAAGCGCGGAACTGACCTCGTGTCCGCCGTGCGCAACGGCATCGATCCGGTTAGCCCCGACACAGCCTTGAACGATCTTTTTGGCCGTGCAGTTGAGAGCCCCATCCCGTTGCCCGTAGTGGACGACGCCGGACGGCTAGTAGGTGCCTTGCCGAGAGTTACGCTCCTGGCAGCGTTGGGCAACGTGCCATCCACCACCAGCGAATTTCCCGTTGTGGACGGCGGCCTTGCACCCATCCCGGAACAAATTGTCACAGCTGCACTGGCCCAGACCGAAGGAGACGCGTAGTGGAACCGAAGTTTAGGATCCCCCTGGGCGACTGGGTTGAAGTAGGCCTTGACTGGCTAATAGTCACCCTTGACAGCTTTTTCTCCGTGGTGCGCAGCATTTTGGTTGGCGCCTACGACGGGCTCGAGTGGGTACTCTCAGCACCGCCCTACTGGGCAGTCATTCTGATTTTCGCTGCAATCGCGTGGTGGGCCAGCGGCTGGAAGCTTGGTGTTGGGACAGTAATTGGCTTTGCCGTCATTGTTGGGGTCAATCAGTGGCAGAACGCCATGGACTCCTTAGCGCTGGTGGTGATCGCCACTGTGGTTGCCATTGTTATCAGCATCCCTCTCGGTATCTGGGCTGCCCGCTCTAACAGGGCTTCCTCCATCATTCGACCGATTCTGGACTTCATGCAGACCATGCCGGCCATGGTCTACCTGATTCCGGCTCTGGTGATGTTCCGGGTGGGCGTTGTGCCAGGTATTGTGGCAACAATCATTTTCTCGATGGCCCCCGGGGTTCGGTTTACCGAACTGGGCATTCGAGGAGTGGACAAGGAAGTAGTTGAAGCAGGGCACGCCTTTGGTTCCAGCCCAAGCAAAATACTGCGCCAAATCCAGTTGCCTCTAGCCCGGCCCACCATCATGGCGGGTGTCAACCAGGTCATCATGCTTTCACTTTCCATGGTGGTCATTGCCGGCATGGTCGGTGCCGGTGGTCTTGGTGGAGACGTAGTAGCCAGCTTGAGCAGGATCGATGCCGGGCTTGGCTTTGAAGCCGGAATTGCGGTTGTCATCTTGGCTATATTCCTTGACCGTGTGACGTCAAGCTTTGGCACCAGTTCAGAGATTGGCCGCGGCAAGACCGCCTGAGGTCACAAGAAAAACTAGTTTTACAAACCAATCGCGGCGGCAGGAAATAAGTGCCGCCAATGAAAGGAATGAACCATGAACAAGAAATTTATGGGATTTGCTGCCATTGCAGCAACCTTGGCGCTAGGCCTGAGCGCCTGTGGCTCCGGAAACGAAGCGGCAACTCTGGAAAACGGTGACAAGAAGGACGTCACCATCGCCGTCTTCAACGGCTGGGATGAGGGCATTGCCGCCTCAGAACTGTGGAAGGCAATTCTTGATGAGAAGGGTTATGACGTCAAGTTGCAAAACGCCGACGTTGCCCCGGTCTTCTCGGGCCTGTCCACCGGTGACTACGATCTGACCCTGGACACTTGGCTGCCGGTTACCCACGCAGACCTCCTGAAGGAATACGGTGACAAGATCGCCGAGCTGGGTCAGTGGAACTCAGAGGCATCACTGACAATCGCAGTGAATGAGGACGCACCCATTGATTCACTGGATGAGCTGGCCGCAAACGCCGACAAATTCGGCAACAAAATTGTTGGCATTGAGCCGGCAGCTGGTTTGACCAAGGCCACCACCGAGAAAGTCATCCCCGGTTATGGCCTGGAGAAGATGGAATACATCACCTCCTCCACACCGGCCATGCTCTCCGAGCTGAAGACGGCCACCACCAAGGGCGAGAACATTGTTGTCACCCTGTGGCGCCCGCACTGGGCCTATGACGCGTTCCCGATCAAGGACCTGAAGGACCCCAAGGGAACCTTGGGTGACGCTGAGGGTATCTACGGCTACTCACGTCTTGACTTCGACACGGATTACCCAAAACTTAACGGTTGGTTGAAGGACTTCAAGATGGATTCCGAGAAGCTGTACTCTTTGGAAAACGCCATGTTCAACGGCGAAAAGAAGGATGATTACACCGAGGCAGTGAAGACCTGGATGGGCGAGAACCAGGATTACGTGGACTCACTGACTGCGTAATAGCCCTCCACCCCAACCCTCCTGCAGTTTAGGTCGGGTTTTACAGAACGCTCCTTCACACAAGTGAAGGAGCGTTCTGTTTTTTCCTACGTAAAGTGAGCGAGCGTCGGTTGGTGGGGTTAGTTTGCTGGGAAGTCAGACTCCAAATATTCCCGCCCCGGACCGGACTCCACAGCTGTCTCCGGCCGCAGCGCCTGTGAAGCGCCACTGCCGTGGCGGACTTCTTCATTGGCGCGCAATTCCACGCGGCGGATCTTTCCAGAAATGGTTTTCGGCAGCTCCGCAAACTCCAACCTGCGGATCCGTTTGTACACGGGGAGGTGCTCGCGGCAGTAGGCGAAGATCTCCCTGGCTGTCTCCTCGCCTGGCTGGTAGGCAGCCGTGAGCACCACGTAGGCTTTGGGCACGCTCAACCGTAGTTCATCCGGTGAGGGAACAACGGCGGCTTCGGCTACGGCCGGGTGTTCCAGCAGCACACTTTCCAGCTCGAACGGGGAGAGCCGGTAATCGGAGGACTTGAACACATCATCACTGCGGCCAACATAGGTCAGAATCCCGTTTTCGTCCCGGCTGGCTACATCGCCCGTGTGGTAATAACCGCCCCTGAACGCTTCTGCCGTTTTCTCCTGGTCCCCAAAATAGCCTTTGGTGAGTCCCACCGGGGCGGGGCTCAGGCGCAAGCACAGCTCGCCGTCGTCCGCTTCATCGCCAGTAAACAGGTCCACCAAAACCACGTCGTAGCCGGGCAGCGGACGCCCCATGGAACCGATCTTCACCGGCTGTCCCGGGGTGTTAGCGACCTGTACCGTGGTCTCTGTCTGGCCAAAACCGTCGCGGATGAGCTGTCCCCAGGCACGTTCAACTTGGCCGATGACCTCGGCATTTAGCGGCTCACCAGCGGAAACAACTTTGGTGGGCGGGTGCTTCAGGAGTGTGAGGTCTGCTTGGATGAGCATCCGCCAAACTGTGGGAGGAGCGCAGAAACTAGTGACGTGTTCCTTATCCATTTGATCCATGAGCGCCGCGGCGTCGAAACGCGAATAGTTGTAAACAAATACACAAGCCTCTGCGATCCAGGGTGTGAAAACGTTTGACCAGGCGTGCTTGGCCCAGCCCGGTGAAGCTACGTTCAGGTGAACATCGCCGGGTTCCAGGCCGATCCAGAACATGGTGGACAGATGGCCCACAGGGTAGGAAGTGTGGGTGTGTTCAACGAGCTTGGCCTTGGAGGTGGTCCCGGAAGTGAAGTACAGCAGCATGGTTTCATCCGCCAGAGTGGGGGCGTCAGGGGTAAATTCCTCCGGTGCCGTTGCTGATCCCGCATAGTCCAGGACGGGCCTGTTAGCGGCTGTGGCACTGTCAGCACCAGAGGCGTTAGTGCCGATGCAGAAAAGGGTGTAATCACCAGGGACATCCGCAAATTTGGCGGCGTCCTCGGCACGGGCCCCCACCCATCGAGCCTTGCCGCGATCAACGCGGTCACGCAAGTCCATTGGTCCCATCATGGTGGTGGTGGGGATCATGACTACGCCGAGTTTGATGCAGGCGAGCATTAGTTCCCAGAGCTGGACTTGGTTGCCCAGCATGATGATCATGTGGTCTCCACGGCGAATTCCCTGGTGCCGGAGCCAGTTAGCTACCTGATTGGAACGGGTGGATAGCTCCTTGAAGCTGCGACGAGTGGAGGATCCATCCTGTTCCACAATGACCAGCGCCGGGTTATTGCCGGTGGCCGGGTCCTCAGCGATTTTATCGATCCAGTCGAGTGCGAAATTGAATTCGGTGAATCGTGGCCAAACAAATTCGCGTTGTGCACGATCATTGTCCAGACGCATTTCCAATAGTTTATTTCGGGCCGCACGGAACTCTTCAGTGACGTTCATGGTGTCTACCTTTCGGCGTCGTTGCCGGTGTTTGATTTACCTTGAATATACGCCCGGTTTATATGGCGAGAGCGCTACTTCCACCAAGTGTCTAGTAGGGAAACCGGGGTGGCACGTTTGTGCCGGCTCTGTATAAAACGGCGTTCGATGGATTCGGCGGCAGGCTCGGGGATGGTCTTGCCTTCGAGATAGTCGTCAATGTCGTTGTAGGTAATACCGAGCTCGTCCTCGTCAGTGCGGCCGGGAACACCATCGAGCAGGTCGGCGGTGGGTGCTTTGTTCCACAGCCGTTCTGAGGCGCCTAGTTCTTTTAGAAGTTCTCGGTTTTGACGCTTGTTCAGTGTGTAGAGGGGCAGGATGTCCGCGCCGCCGTCACCAAATTTAGTAAAGAAGCCCGTCACGGACTCCGCAGCATGGTCGGTGCCTATAACCAATAGGTTGGCCTGCCCCGCCAGTGCGTACTGAGCGATCATGCGCGAGCGTGCTTTGATGTTGCCCTTGTTGAAGTCAGTGACATTCTCGGTGGCAGTTTTGGCGAACTCGGTTTCAAAGCCGTCCACGGCCGCTGCAATATTGAACGTCCATTCGGTTTTGGCACTGATGAACTCCATGGCGAGCCGGGCATCGTCCTCATCGTGCTGTGCGCCGTAAGGCAGGCGAACGGCGATGAAGTTCACCTCAATGCCCTCGGTGGCGAGTTCCTCTACGGCCAACTGTGCCAAACGTCCGGCCAGGGTGGAATCCAGGCCGCCGCTGATGCCCAGCACATAGCCTCGAGTCCCAGTTTTTTTGAGGTACTCCTTGAGGAACTCCACCCGCCGTGTTATTTCCGCCCGCGGGTCGATCTGGGGCTGGACGCCGAGTTCACCAATGATCTGAGCCTGTAATTCGCGCATGTGATCAGCCTATCGTGTGCGTGTTTCTGCGGTGGGTAGACCTTCTATGGGTGGGTGACATTCCAGATGTCCCCCATTTCATCCATTGACTGCTCCACGATTTTTGTCATAGCCGTTCGGGCGTTCTCGCTATCTCCTCGCTGGATGGCAGTAGCGACGTCAACGTGAAGCTGCATGGCTTCTTGGTTCGGGATGTGCGGCATCAATCCGTGTTCAATGCGTCCTGTGAGGACTTCAGTGATCAGAGAGTCCAGCTGACCAAACATAGCGTTTCCCGAGCTTGCCAAGAGTTTCGCGTGGAAGAGCACGTCAAGTCGGAGGAATTCTTTGAGGTCCCCATCATGGCCAGAGGCCCACATCTGCGCGGAGAGCGCCACGAGCTCGCTTGCCTGCGTGGAACTGGCACGGTGAGCGGCTAATTTGGCGGCGTGTGGTTCTACAGCAGACCTGAGTTCGCTGAGGCTGCGGAGCTGCTCGATCCGGCCGTCAGAAGCCAGCCGCCATCGAATAACGTGGGGGTCATAGAGATTCCATGAGGCTTCGGCCTGGACCACCGTGCCAAGTCGCCGCCGTGAAGCCAGCAGACCCAACGACGATAGAACCCGAATGACTTCGCGAATCACTGACCGTGAAACGCCGTAGTGCAGCTCGAGCTCTTCAATGCGAAGAACGGCATGAGGAGCGAGCTCACCTGTCACAACAGCCAGGCCGATCTTGTTAACCAAAGAAGAATGCAAATACCCTCTTGGCGATGCGCCGGGCAAGGTTTTGGGGGCTGTCACCAAGCTGGAGCTCGAGATGTCTGCAGTGACGGGGGACAGTGAGCCAGTTGCCCGGGGTGCTTTCATTGTGCATCGTACCGATCTGGTTACACCTATTGATTAAGTATGCCTTATGTGACTAGCATCTCACATAAGGCATATATGTTGCTGTGCCGACGAACGTGTCCGGAGCCCCGAATCCGGCCTAATCGAAAAGGAAGTCGTAATGAAGCGACGCTCTGTACTCCAACTTTTAGCTGTTGCCGTTGTAGTTCCGTTTGGTGTCACTGCCTGCGGAGGCGCAGATGATGCCAAGGCCTCCGGCACAGTTCGTGTCACGCTAGCGAACCATGTTTGGACCGATGGAATTAAAGCAGCAATTCCCGAATTCGAAAAAGAGTCAGGCTTAAAGGTTGAACTCACGCAGCTAGGAGAGGACCAGCTCTCGGACCAGTACAACGTGAAACTTAACGCCGGCAGCGACGAAGTCGATGTGATGATGTACCGCCCGCTCCAAGAGGGCAAGTCCTTTGCCAGGAATAAGTATTTGGCCGATCTTACCGAGCATGTCAGCTCCGATAGCGGCTGGGATTGGAAAGACTTCCAGAAGGGACCGGTTACCGCTAGCACCTTTGAAAACAAGGTTGTGGGTGTGCCAATCATTACCGAACGAGAGGTTCTCTACTATCGCAAGGACCTTCTCGAAGCTGCGGGCTTGTCGGTGCCCAAGACTATGGATGAGCTGGAAGCTGCAGCAAAGAAAATCTCTGAAGACAATAGTGATGTTGCTGGGTTCGTTGCTCGCACCAATAAATCAGCGGCCGTTACACAGTTCTCCAGCTTCTTGTACAGCTTCGGCGGAGACTTCATGGACGATTCTGGTCAGTCCACAATCGCAACCCCAGAGGCCAAGGCCGCTTACGCCTACTACGGTGGGTTGCTGCACAACTACGGTCCAGCCAACGTCAGCACGGATATGAGCTGGCCCGAGGCTATGGCCATCTTCACCCAAGGCAACGCTGCGTTCTATACAGAGGCAGATTCGCTTTACAAGAACGCCATGGATAAGGAAAAGTCCAAAATCGCTGACAAAGTTGGTTTCGCTGCTTTCCCGGCCGGTCCGGCAGGATCGAAACCATACAATATTCCTTCCTGGGGACTAGGCATCAACTCGGCGTCAAACAATCAGGACAACGCTTGGAAGTTCATCCAATGGGCCACTTCTAAGGAACGTACCCTAGAAGCTCAAAAGGCAGGCGTACCCGGACCTCGGGCCTCAGTTTGGGCAGACCCCGCAGGTATCTCTACATATCCGAAGGACCTTGCCGAAGCCATCGCTTTCAGCGCCGAAAACGGTGTGGGCCATGACCGTCCCCTCGTAATAGCTGTGGGCAAGGCTCGCGAAATTGTGGGTGAACCGATTGTTACGGCCATCACCGGCGGTGATTCCGCGGCTGCGGCAACGACATCAAATGAAGCCTTCCAGAAGTTCTTGGACACCGACAAATAAAGTCTGACGTGCGTGGTTGGCGGCCAACACCAGCCAACCACGCCCACCATGAAACCCGCTTATTCAGCACAACTCCTTAGGTGAACCATGACCGTTTCTTCCAAGTCCGAGGCACGGCCAAGGACCGTGGCGCAGTCCAGCGCCTTTTCCAACTGGGCGAACAAACACCGTAAATGGTTGTTTGCATCGCCCGCCATGATCTTCGTGGGACTGTTGATTGTCTTCCCACTCGTTTGGACCCTATACCTGAGCCTGACTGATTCGCGTGGCTCAGTGCGTGCTCCGTCGGATTTTATTGGGTTCGGGAACTATCTCACGGTCTTATCCGATTTTGATAGGTTCTGGCCTGCTGTTGGGAGAACCGCCTACTTCACCGTTACAGCACTCGTGGTGGAGATGGTGGTGGGCATGATGATCGCGCTGCTGCTCTGGCGGCCTTTTCGCGGCGAGAAGTGGGTTCGCGTAGCTATCCTCCTGCCTCTGGTGGCGACACCTGTGGCCGTGGGCATGATGTGGAAGCTAATCTTTGACCCGAATATGGGCTTCGCCAACCAAATGTTGGGCTGGTTTGGCATCCCGGCCCAACCCTGGCTTTCGGGCCAGGCTACGGCACTACCAACCACCATTTTCATGGATATTTGGCAGTGGACGCCCATGGTGGTGCTCATTCTGTTGGCCGGTCTGACGTCGCTACCCGAAGAAACGGATGAAGCCGCCCGTGTAGATGGCGCAAATGCTTGGCAACGTTTCTTTTTCGTGACCCTGCCGCTGTTGAAAACAACCGTCATTGTCGCCGTACTGTTGCGCAGTATTGACGCACTGAAAACCTTCGACATTCTCTACGCCACTAAAGGCAAAGGCGGCGGCTCCTTCCATGAGGTCGAAACACTGAACGTCTATGCCTATGGACTGAGCTTTGACTACAACGAATATGGGCTTTCATCGGCAGTGCTCATTATCTTCTTTTTGATCATCATCGGGTTCATGTGGATCCTGACCCGGCGCAGGAAAGGAAACAACTAAATGGCGCATTCAGTGATCCCCCAAGGCAAATCCGTGGTGACGCCTGCACGCTTAAGCAATGCCAAACGCAAAAAACCGCGAGGTGTACGCGCATACACGGCATTCCGAGTGGCAGCGCTGATCGTGATCGTGTTAGCACTGCTGGCGCCGCTCGGCTGGCTTGTTGCTTCGTCGCTCAAGACAAATGTGGACATTTATGACCCGACAAAGACGATCTTCTTCACTCCAACTTTGGAAAATTACGTCAACGTCTTGACCCGCAACAATTACTTCGTTTACATTTTCAACAGTTTTTGGGTTGCTCTTGTCTCTACTGTGTTGTCACTGGTCTTGGGTGTTCCAGCGGCCTATGCCATGAGTAGGTTCACCATGCATCGTTCAGCGTTGGTAGTTCTGATGGCCCGTGTCATCCCTGGAATCTCGTTGCTGGTGCCCTGGTACTACGTTTTCTCCAACCTGCGCATGGTTGGTGGCTTCTCCGTGCTGATCATGAGCCACATGTTTGTGGCACTGCCTTTGGTTGTTTACATCATGATCAGTTACTTCGACTCCATGCCTTTGGAACTGGAAGAATCAGCCCAGGTGGACGGGCTGACCCCCATTGGTGCATTTCAGCGGATCACGCTACCGCTGTCCGTTGGTGGCATGGCGACGGCCGGAATCCTGTCTTTCATCTTTTCTTGGAACAACTTCATGTTCGCATTAGTGCTCTCGGGCGCTAAAACTAAGACTCTTCCAGTGGCCATTTTCGATTTTGTTTCATACGCCAGCATTGACTGGGGCGGACTTATGGCTGCGGCCACCGTTGTCACGGTCCCGATCATGGTCATTGCTCTCTTCACGCAAAAATACATCGTCTCCGGCATGACTGCCGGAGCCATCAAGTGATAGGCGCCTTCGTGAACCGCATAGTAAAAATTGAAACATTCATGGTCCCACCGCGGTGGCTGTTTGTCCGCGTTGAGACCGCAGATGGCATTGTCGGCTGGGGGGAGGCTACCTGCGAGGGACGCAGCGAAACTGTGCGCACCGCTGTGGATCAACTTTCAGAAATATTGCTCGGTTCCGATGCGCTTCGGATCGAGGACCACTGGCAAGTAATGACGAAAGGTTCGTTTTATCGTGGGGGGCCCATCTTGGCCAGCGCTGTCTCTGGGCTGGATCAGGCGCTGTGGGATATTGCAGGTAAATATTTCAATACTCCTGTCCACCAGCTGTTGGGAGGGCATGTCCGAGACAGGATTCGTGCCTATGGGTGGGTAGGCGGAGATGAGCCCGGTGAAGTTGCAGAGTCTATTCAGGCGCAGATTGATGTTGGATTGACCGCTGTGAAGATGAACGCAAGCGGACGCATGAGTCCGCTCGGTTCTGTTGCTGACCTCGACGGAGTGGTCCGCCGAGTAGCTGCGGCACGGGAAGTCTTGGGTGAGCATCGTGACGTAGCCGTGGACTTCCACGGCCGATTCACCTTGGCCAACGCCCGTCGGGTGGCGCCGCTATTGGAGCCGTACAGACCGTTCTTCCTCGAGGAACCCGTAGTGCCGGAGAATACGCACCTTCTGCGTGAATTCACCTCTTCCACCAACATCCCAGTCTCCACAGGCGAGCGTCTGTACAGCCGGCAGGAGTTCTTACCGGCGTTGCAAGCCGGAATCGCTGTTGCACAACCGGACCTTTCCCACGCGGGTGGCATAACGGAAGTACGGAAAATTGCGGCACTGGCTGAGGTATATGACGTCCAATTGGCCCCGCACTGTCCGCTGGGCCCCATTGCTCTGGCGGCATGTCTCCAAGTTGGCTTCGCAACACCGAATTATCTGATTCAAGAACAAAGCATAGGTATTCATTACAACAAAGGGGCGGAAGTGCTGGACTACGTGGTGGACAAGTCCCCGCTGAAGTTTGTAGACGGTCATTTTGAGCGTCTACTGGGCCCGGGGCTGGGCATTGAAGTTGATGAGAAAGCTGTCAGGGAGGCAGACAAGCGTGGTCATGCATGGCGTGGACCCGTGTGGCGGCACGCTGATGGCTCATTTGCGGAGTGGTGAGGAACATGGGACAAACACCTGAAGAGTTTTTAAATGGAGTGCGGGACGCCAAACTTGTGGCGATTGTCAGGGGCACCGACAGTGACGCGGCGGTTCAGACGGCTCTCTCACTGATGGCAGAGGGCTTTCGCTACGTGGAAGTGGCGCTGACCACGCCCAACGCGGCGGATGTCATAGCGGCCATCCGCGAAACAGCTCCAGATGAGGCTCAAGTTGGGGCCGGGACCGTGCTCAGTATTCGCGACGTTGCTGACGTGGTGGCCGCGGGGGCGCAATTTATTGTCACTCCTGCGCTCGCAGAGTCTATTGGTGCGGCTGTGCGTTGTGGCTTACCCGTACTTGCGGGTGCATTTACTCCCACAGAGGTGCTCGAAGGAATGAACCGGGGAGCTACTCTCGTTAAACTCTTCCCAGCTTCTGTTGGCGGGCCACGCTACTTGAAAGCGCTCCGCGACCCCTTCCCAGACGTGCCACTAATTGCTGTCGGAGGGGTTGGGGCCAACGACGCCAAGGATTATTGGGATGCCGGAGCTGTTGCGGTGGGGCCTGGCAGCCCACTCGTGGGCGACGCTGCATCGGGCACTGGCAATCTGGATAAACTGCGCGAACGGGCGCGAGACTATCTGCGCCAAGCCGCCGACTACTCACCAGCCGAGGGATGATTCGGGCATGTTGCCGGTAGAGCTATTGACCTTTGGCGAAACAATGGTTTCGTTGCGTTCCCGTGGTCCGTTGGCCCAGGGCGGAACTTTAACCATGCATGCGGCCGGATCGGAATCAAACGTGGCTATCGCTTTGGCGCGGCTTGGACACTGTGTCAGGTGGACAGGATGTGTGGGGATGGATCCGCAGGGGGACTTCATTGAACGCCAGCTCCGCAGCGAATCTGTGGAGCTAAGCTTGCGTCGGGATGGGGACAGAAGCACAGGGGTGATGTTCCTCGAGCAACGAACAGCGGACATTGGCAGGGCGTTCTATTACCGCAGCGACTCGGCTGGTTCAATGATTGGGTGGGCGGATCTTGAGCCTGCGCTGGAGGCCGGAACAAAGGTTCTGCATTTGAGCGGGATAACCCCAGCGCTGTCTTCCTCAGCGTTTCAGGCTGTTCAACTTGCTGCCCAACGTGCTTACGAGAGCGGCGTTGTTGTCTCCCTAGACGTGAATTTTCGCAACAAACTCTGGACTCGGGAACACGCTAGGAAAGTTCTTACTTCACTAATCCAACATATACATATAGTGATCGCCTCAGATGACGAATTGGATCTACTCTCAGAAATGTCCTCTGAATTGCATCCCAGCGATTCGTTGGTACCTCGCATTGCCAACGAACTACTAGAGGGCGGTGTTCAAGAAGTGGTCGTAAAATTAGGTGCCGACGGCGCTGACGTGTATTCAGCCGCCGGGTTCCATCATCAAAATGCCTTGAAAGTTCAGGCATCTGACACTGTGGGCGCTGGTGACGCATTCGCTGCAGGGTACTTATCGGCGCTGCTCGACGGTGAGCCGGTGGAGAACAGGCTCCGACGAGGGACCATCATGGGGGCATTCGCTGTGAGCACCGAAGGTGACTGGGAAGGTTTGCCGCGCCGTAGCGAACTTGAATTGTTCAACAACCAGCTTCTAGGCGGAACTGAGCGCTGAGCCCAGTCGCGCCCAATACTAACCAACAGTTTTGGAAGGAAATCCTTGTGAAAATTGTTTCTGCGGAAATTTTTGTTACGAGTCCTAGTCGGAATTTTGTCACGTTGAAGCTGACTACTGATGAAGGTGTCGTGGGGATTGGTGATGCGACTTTGAATGGACGTGAGTTGGCTGTTGCTGCGTATTTGAGGGAGCATGTGGCGCAGCTGCTTGTGGGGCGGGATCCGCATCGTATTGAGGATACGTGGCAGTTTATTTACCGGAGTTCGTATTGGCGTCGTGGTCCTGTAACGATGGCGGCTATTGCGGCTGTTGATATGGCTTTGTGGGACATCAAGGGCAAGATTGCAGGGTTGCCGGTGTATCAGTTATTGGGTGGGGCCTCCCGGAACGGGTTACGTGCCTACGGGCATGCTTCTGGTGCTGATCTGCCGCAGCTTTTTGATTCGGTGCGTGAGCATTTGGAGTTGGGGTATAAGTCCATCCGCATTCAAAGTGCGGTCCCGGGCATCAAGGCCGTTTATGGTGTTGCTGGGCAGGCTCAGGCGTCGGGGGAGCGTTACGATTACGAGCCTGCTGGGCGAGGCGCGTATCCGCAGGAAGAGGACTGGGATACTCGGGCTTATTTGCGGCATATACCCACAGTTTTTGAAGCGGTTCGGAATGAATTTGGCCCGGAGATCCCGTTGCTGCATGACGGTCATCATCGGATGACCCCGATTCAGGCTGCGAAGTTGGGGAAGTCTTTGGAGCCATACGATTTGTATTGGCTTGAGGATTGCACTCCGGCGGAGAACCAGGAGGCGTTGCGTCTGGTTCGTTCACACACGACGACACCGTTGGCGATTGGGGAAGTATTTAACACAATTTACGACTTTCAGGCCATTATCAAGGAGCAGCTCATCGATTATGTTCGGGCGGCTTCAACACATTTTGGTGGTATTTCGCCGTTGAAGAAGGTGATGGATTACGCCGCACAATATCAGATTAGGTCTGGTTTTCATGGTCCTACGGATATCTCTCCGGTGGGGTTTGCTGCGCAGTTGCATGTAGGTTTGGCTATCCATAATTATGGTATTCAGGAATATATGCAGCACTCTGATGCCACTAACGAAGTTTTTGAGCAGTCCATGACGTTCAAGGATGGATATCTGCACCCTGGAGATGCCCCTGGTATAGGTGTGGGATTTAACGAGGAAGCTGCTGCGGCTTTCCCCTATCAACAGGCTTACCTGCCCTACAACCGCCTCGTTGACGGCACGGTTCACGACTGGTGAACTCTCAGTAGCGCCCGGACCGGCCAACTCAAGGCTTGTCGTGGCGTTCAAGATCGGTGGGGCTGCGATCTAGAATGGATGTCATGACTTCCACTCTTGCCGCCGACCGTGCCCGCCTACTAGAACTTGTTAAGGAGCTGGCCGTTGTTCGTGGCAAGGTGATTCTCTCCTCAGGAAAAGAAGCCGAGTACTACATCGATCTGCGCCGCATCACCCTCCACCACGAGGCTTCCCGCCTGGCTGGCCGGGTCATGTTGGCCATGTTGGACGACGCCGGAATTGAGTTTGAGACTGCCGGCGGCTTGACCATGGGTGCAGACCCAGTCGGCACCGCGCTAATGCACGCCGGCGGTGATGCTGGCCGCAACATTGACGCTTTCGTGGTCCGAAAAACCCAGAAATCCTACGGTATGGGCCGTCAGGTTGAAGGCCCGGAGGTTAGCGGGCGCAAGGTGGTGGTGCTGGAGGATACCTCTACTACCGGTGGTTCGGCGTTGACAGCTGTTGAGGGCGTGCGCAAAGCAGGCGGTAATATTCAGGCGGTTGCCGTCATAGTTGACCGCGATACTGGCGCCAAGGAGCGCATCGAAGCCGAAGCTAACATCCCGTACCTGTTCATCTTTGGCAAGGACGAGCTCGGCCTGGACTAAGGACCCAACCTCCCTGAGGTTTCGGAGCAGATTCAAGCCCGGCCGTCATGAAATTTGTAACCCTTTGAAAGGGCTGTCTTGTCGAAATTGTATTTCCGTCACGGTGCCATGAATTCAGGCAAGTCCACGGGCTTGTTGCAGGCCGCGTTTAACTACGAGGAGCGTGGCCAGCGGGTCCTCCTGGCTAAACCAGGTGTGGACACCAAAGGTGAGAACTCGATTGTTTCGCGTTTGGGTGTCAGCCGTGAAGTTGATTTCGTCATTCCCCCTGGCGCTGATGCGCGGGAGTTATTTGCTGAGAGGGTCATTGGGGACGATCCTGATGCCCTCCTCAAACACGTGGAGCTGGCGCCGGTTGCTTGCCTGCTGATCGATGAAGCCCAATTCCTGGACCCCGCCCAGGTTGATGATTTGTTTCGGATCGCAGTGCTGGACAGAGTGCCCGTGCTGGCCTATGGACTCCGCACGGACTTCCGCACCCGCGCATTTCCGGGAGCGGCCAGGCTCTTGGAAATTGCGCACTCACTGGAAGAGCTGAAAACCATTTGTCGTTGCGGGCGCAAGGCTATGTTCAACACCCGTCGTGTTGGCGGGGAGATAGTGTTCGACGGCGAACAGGTCGCCATTGAAGGTTCTGAGGTTTGGTACGAATCACTTTGCGGCACCTGTTATTTGCAGGAGTCTGGCGGGCAGCTGGGGTCCTGACCATCCGCCCCGGCAGTTATCAGCCGGCTGCTATGTCGAAGCCGTCAGGATTCTCTGGAAGAGGACGCAGTCCTGCCACCGGCCAGCAATTTTCAAGTACGCAGGGGCCACGCCGTACTGGCTAAAACCATTCTTCTCCAGGACCTTTCGCGAGGCAACGTTATGGGGCAAGGTCTCCGCCTGTAGCCTGTGCAGACCGAGTTGGGTCCTTGCGAATTCTACGGCTTCGGCTACAGCCGCTGTGGCCAGGCCTAAGCCGTTTTCATTCTCGCTCACCCAGCAGCCCAGAACAGCCGATTCAAAGGCGCCGCGGACAATGCCGTTGATAGTCAGCCGCCCTGCAACAGCCCCCGCAGAGTTGAGAATGACCATAGGGACCATGGTTCCGGCGCTGTAGGCATCCAGCGCTATGCGGGTGATGTCGGTTTGTTTCTCAACAGTGAAGAAATCATCACCGCGCAGTGGATCCCACGGGCACAAGAATTCCCGATTTCTGCCCAGAAGCTCTGTGAGCTGTGCCGTGTCAGTTGGTTCCAGCAACCTGGTGATAGCGCCCGTGATGCACTTCCTTATCTCATTGTGCTGGTGACCAGCTTAACGCCAAAGTGGTGCCGGATCCGGCTGGTTATCAGCTGGAGCCGGCACCACTTTTTCACTTAGTGTCCGGCTGGGCTCAAACCAACTGAACGTCGGCGTAGAAAAAAGCCGCCAGTCAGCAATGCCATAGCTATTAATATCCATAACGTTACCGAAGCGCCGGTAACAGCGAGCGGATTGGAACCGCTGCTGATACCGGGTGCAGCGCCGTTGTCCTTGTCGCCAGGAACAATAACGCCGGCACCTTCTGAAGGATCTTTTGTGTTTGGTGCTGTTGGGCGTGGGGTTTCGCTTGTTGTGGGTGCTGTTGTGGGTGCTGTTGTGGGACTCGGCGTTGGTGTTGGTAAAGTCGCTGCCGGATCGAGCTGAAGCGCATTGCTGACGGTGAAGAAAACATCAGTCTGATCGGTGAATCCAATGACGCGGACTGAGCCGGGACCGTAACCTGCAATGCGCACCTGCGATCCGGTGTGGCCCTGTGACTTACCTTCCTCAGCGGTGCCGTAGCTCATCGTCATGGTCTCCCCGTCAAGGGTGGTCAGACTGCGAGTCAGGCCGGGAGTGTTTTTTCCTGCCGCAATGATCTGGCTGGTGTGTGCGTGATCGGCGGTGACAATGACCATGGTGTTGCCATCGGCCACGGCAAAGTCCATTGCAGTTTTGACGGATTCATCTAAATCAAGGGTTTCGCCAATCTGACCGCAGGGGTTCGCGGCATGGTTCTGCTTGTCAATACTGCCACTTTCAACCTGCAAGAAAAAGCCCTTTTTGCCGTCTTTCAACAGCTCGATGGACTTGGCTGTCATGTCCTTGAGCGTGGGGAGGTTGGCTGTGCGAGCAGGGTTGTCGGTGCAGGAGACAGGAGCCTCGGCACCTCCGGTGTGAGTGGCCAAGGGGCCCTCCCACCGGACGGGCATGTTGCCTGGGGTGAACAGACCCAGTACGGGTGCATCAGTAGATGCGGAATTAATGCCGTTCATTCCGGCTAAATCGGTTACTACGTTAAAGCCGCGCTCGCCGGCCTGCTCAAGCAAGCTCTTGCCGGCATATGTACCGCCCTTGGCTTCTTCGTCGAACGATTCGGAGCCGCCACCCATGCTGACGTCGGGGCGTGTCTGGAGCAGTTGCTCCGAGATGGACCCTTTGCCGCCGTTTTCCAAGGCGTTTTCGGGGCATTTTTTGCTGGTGGCTTCAGGGCCGAAGCAACTGCGGCTGGTGACGTTTGCTACCTGAACTGCTGGGGTTGCATCTTGAATTGCTGTGGTGGTGATGTTCCCGGTCTTCAAACCGTTATCCTTGGCGATCTGCAACAGTGTCTTTTGTGCAGCGCCATTGACATCGACTGAAATGGCACCGTTATAGGACTTTGTGCCAGTAGCCCACGCGGTGCCTGTGGCGGCTGAGTCTGGTACGTAGTTGGGTGCGCCCGTTTCCTTGTTCAGGGAATAGGTGGTGTACTGCCCGGTCAACGGCAAGGCGTCGATGCCGGGAAAAGTACCAGCAGCTCCGTGGATGTAGTTACGGGCAGCAGTGATTTCAGAGTCGCCCATGCCGTCGCCGATGATCAGGATGACATTCTTGGCGGAGCCTTCAGCCAGTGACTTCTGCAGATTTTCGACGTGGTTCTCTTGTACGCGGGTGGCTCCTCCGTGACTTGTGATGTCACCGTCCGGAGCTGCACTGGCAGGGGCAGTAGAACTCAAGGCCAGGATGGCCAATGTTGCGCAAGCAAGCACTATCTGCGCGGTTCCGCGACGTGTAACGGACTTACGTTTCTGGTGAAGCACTGTGTTTTGTCCCTTCAAAAAGATGCACTTTTTCATGCCGTCTGTCTTTAGATTTGCGCAATAAATTCTCCGTGATCAAAAAAGACAAACGTTTTCGAAGGCATGGACTATGGGCAGAGCGGAGATGAACAAATAGTGTTCCACTGGGGTGTAGACGTTTCTGCGCACGCAGCCGATGGGCTATTGTCCCCATCGCCGGGCTACTTTGCCGCCGCTACGATCAGTGGAGGAAGTTGCCAGTCCGTTCGGCTTATATTTATTAAGGAATTTCCTACATGTCAGTTCAGCCACCGGGGCCGCTGTTCCCCGCACCGAAAAAGAAATCTGTGCTTCCTTGGGTGCTTGCTGGCAGCATCGTTCCAATACCCCCAAGGGTGGGTGCGAACGGGCGAGAACGTCACCGTCATCAAGGAAGATGGCAGCAAACCCGCAGAACGGTTCAATGCCATCAACCGAGACAAGGACGCTACGGCTCTGTTGGTGTATGAGGCAGGTGCAAAACCCCGACAAGTGCTCACACAGCGCCAAATCCACGACGCCATAGATACGGGCATCCAAAAACAGGTGGATGCCACCCAAGAGGACCTGGTTTATTTTCGGTCCACCTCAGGTTTTGGTTGTGTTGCAGACTTCAATTACACGCACAAGCCCACCCTCGTGGAACGTGATGGCATGTACGGATACAGCTATGGCTACACCTGCGAGACCTACAAGGGCGCCGTCACTGGTGAGTACTTTGTCGCTTTTGACGATGCGGGTATCTCGCACAGGATGACAGTTGAGGCACTGCAAACGGAATGGGAACGCAACAAGGAGGCACTGAGCGCCATCATCGACTCGCTCAAACCGGCACTCTAAAGAACCTCAGTAAGCTGGCTGCTTACAGGTGGTCTAGAAGATCGGCTACGGAGTTCATTGTCTGGTCCGGACGGAACGGGTAGGCGTCAATATCCTCGGGTGCTGTGATGCCGGTGAACACCAGAACCGTGTGGAGCCCGGCTTCCATGCCCGCGATGATATCGGTATCCATGCGGTCTCCGATCATTGCAGTGGTCTCTGAGTGTGCCTGGATCCGGTTCATGGCAGAACGGAACATCATCGGATTTGGCTTGCCCACAACGTAGGGCTCCCGACCAGTGGCCTTGGTGATCAACGCGGCGATTGCGCCCGTGGCCGGTAGTGGGCCTTCCGGGGAAGGTCCGGTTGCGTCCGGGTTGGTGGCAATGAACCGTGCGCCGTCAACTATGAGTCGGATGGCCTTGGTAATGGCCTCAAAGGAGTAAGTCCGGGTCTCACCCAACACCACGTAATCAGGTTTCTGATCCGTCAGGATGAAACCGGCCTCGTGCAACGCTGTGGTTAGCCCTGCTTCACCAATAACAAAAGCGCGTCCGTGCGGCATCTGGGACTTTAAGAACTGCGCTGTGGCTAGGGCAGAGGTCCATAGATTCTCCTCCGGAACCTCCAACCCGGAAGCTTTTAGCCTGGCAGCAAGATCGCGCGGGGTGTAAATGGAATTATTGGTTAGCACTAAAAAGCGTCGTGAAGTATCAACCCAGCGCTGGATGAGATCGGCAGCTCCGGGGACGGCCTTGTTTTCATGGACCAAAACGCCGTCCATGTCAGTGAGCCAGCATTCGATGTCGGCGGGCTGGCGATTGGATTGCGTAGTCATGGTTCTCCTTGAGTTGCTGCTTGAGGGTTCCAGTCTTGCAGAGAAATGTGCTGTTGCCGCGATATGTGGGCCGTGTGCGTAAAGTTGAGTGGTGAGTAAAACCGGTGAAAATTCTGCCCCTGACGCCTCTGATCCCTCCGCGGAGCCCGTGTATTTAGAACTGCACCATGAAGTGGGTGTTGGTCCCTGGGAAGGCGAGCTGCCACAGGGTGAGCATTGGGATCGGGAATTACTAGCTGATGGTGATCGCCGCAACGTACTGGATCAGTACCGGTATTGGAGTATGGATGCCATTGTTGCGGAACTGGACACCCGGCGTCATGACTTCCACGTCGCCATCGAGAATTGGCAACATGATATGAACATTGGCACTGTGGTGCGCACTGCCAACGCTTTCCTGGCTAAAGAAGTGCACATCATCGGACGACGGCGGTGGAACAAGCGCGGCGCCATGGTCACCGACCGCTACCAGCACGTCCGTCACCACCCCACCGTGGATGACTTCGTTACGTGGGCTCGGGGTGAGGGGTTGGCGATCATAGGGATCGACATCTTTCCCGACTCGGAAAAACTTGAAACGTACGAGTTGCCGCGCAACTGTGTGTTTGTGTTTGGCCAGGAAGGCCCGGGTCTCAGCGACGAGGTGCATGCGGCGGCGGAAACCACCCTGTCAATTGAACAATTCGGGTCCACCCGTTCAATCAACGCGGCATCAGCAGCCGGTATAGCCATGCATGCGTGGATCCGCCGGCACGTGTTCAACCAAACAGTTGGCTAAGCCAGCCCGCCGCCTTGGGTGAGCCGGTCCGGCGTCGTACATAAACAAGCCCACAGACGCAACCGCCGCTTCATGTTCTGCCAGACTGGTGGCGCACTGGCTAGGATGGGGGGAGTCATGCGGGAGCTGACCTGTTGTCAGCCTCTTTGAACCGTTCAGCCCAGAGGAGCTCTTAATGCCCATTGCAACACCGGATAAGTATGCCGAAATGATCGACCGCGCCAAGGCTGGCGGCTTCGCCTACCCAGCGGTCAACGTGACATCCTCGCAGACTCTCAACGCAACTCTGCAGGGCTTTGCCGACGCCGGAACTGACGGCATCATCCAGGTTTCCACCGGTGGTGGCGCCTACTGGTCCGGTGCCGGGGTCAAAGACATGGTGGCCGGCTCGCTGGGCTTTGCAGCGTTCGCCCGCGAAGTTGCCAAGAATTACCCCATCAACGTGGCACTGCACACCGACCATTGCCCCAAGGATAAACTGGACGGCTTTGTGCTGCCACTGTTGGCAGCCTCTGAGGCTGAAGTCAAGGCTGGCCGTGACCCCATCTTCAACTCACACATGTGGGATGGCTCAGCGGAGACGCTTGAAGAAAACCTCCGCATTGGCCGCGAACTGCTGGCCCGTACGCACGCCGCCAAGATGATCCTGGAAGTTGAAATCGGAGCTGTGGGTGGCGAAGAAGACGGCGTTGAAAATGCTATCAACGACAAGCTCTACTCCACCATCGAAGACGGACTGGCCACCATTGACGCGCTGGGTTCCGGCGAGCACGGCCGCTACATTACAGCACTGACCTTCGGCAACGTGCACGGCGTGTACAAGGCTGGCAACGTCAAACTGCGCCCCGAAATTCTCAAGGAAATCCAGGCCGCTGTGGGTGCCAAAATCGGCAAGGAAAACCCGTTCGACCTGGTGTTCCACGGCGGTTCAGGTTCCTCTGAGCAGGAAATCTCCGATGCTGTCTCCTACGGCGTTATCAAAATGAACATCGACACCGACACCCAGTACGCCTACACGCGTCCCGTAGTTGATCACATGTTCACCAACTACAACGGCGTCTTGAAGATTGATGGTGACGTTGGCAATAAAAAGACTTACGATCCCCGCGTCTGGGGTGCAGCGGCCGAAAAGGGCTTGGCAGCACGCGTTGTTGAGGCTGCTACACAGCTCGGCTCCGCAGGAAAGACGAACAAATAAATGAGCGATGATTTCCGCCGGAACCTACTTGGCCCGGAGCCCACACTGCTCCCGGTCGAGGTTGATGTCCAGACTCGTTTGGATGCGGGGGATGAGGCGGTTGATTTAGCTGCTGCGAACCCCACGTCCTCGCTTTTGTGGGCCATCTTGGCTGATGAGGCGTATGCCGAAGGCCGCACCATTGAGTCCTACGCCTATGCGCGCACCGGCTACCACCGCGGCCTGGATTCACTGCGCCGCAACGGTTGGCGTGGAACCGGCCCGGTCCCGTATGAGCATGAAGGCAACCGTGGATTTCTGCGGGCGCTCTATGCGTTGGGCCGTGCAGCTGGTGCAATCGGAGAAGCGGATGAAGCTGCCCGGATTGCAACGCTCCTCAACGACTCCGATTCGGCCGCCCGGGTCGCGATCGAGGCTGCGCTGTAGCGTCCGTTCCATAAAAGCCGCCGTTTGCGGATTAGGCCACCCTGCGACGGGTGGCCTAATCCGCAAACGGCGGCTTTTTCGGTGTGCGGGAAGAAATTAGTTCCGGATCATGCTCAATTTCCACAGTTCCGGACCGTCTTCTACATAATTGACGGTGAATTTCCCTGCTGAACGCTGCTCCAGCTGGGCCAGTAGCGGGAGCGGGTTGTGGTTGGCTACGAGCAGGATGCCCCGACCGGTGGTGAGGCCTTCCAACGCGCCGAAGATGGTGGCATGGCGGATAGCGTGGGGGATGACGCGGGTATCCAGTTCCGACAGGCCCGGCTCGTCGTGACCTCCGCAGGCGCAGCCGCCCGACGCCGGAACTTGGCTTTCGGTGGCAGCCGCGGCTGTGCGGGCGGGAAGGATCGCGGAGAGTGTGAGCGCACCGTTTTGTGCAAGCGCCGGCAGGATAAGCTCGCTGGCCATTTCCACGAAGATGCCCATAGCTTCTTGGAGACGGCCGCTTGCGTGAACCATCGTCACGCCGGATTCCTGAACCTCAAGTTCCTTCGTTGCGGCCACCAGCCTGGTGCTGTGGGTGGCGGCCAGTGAGGCCATTATTTTGAAGGAATCGTCGGTGTGCTTAGCATTTTGAAAGGCGTCTGCGAAGGCAGCAGCCAGCGGAAGCAGCTCCTTTTCGGCGAAGTCCACCAGTGCTCCCTGGTCCGCTTCTACCAGTTCACCACCGGCGGGATTCGTTGCGGACCTAACAAGGTTACTGCCCAGGGTGTGCACCGTTCCAGCGGCTTCAGCCAGGCGGGTACGGGCATCTTCTAGGGACGCAGCTTCTGTAGAAGAGGAAGCGAGAACAAGGTTATTCACGGTCAAAACCTTTCATGACGACACGAATTTATTGCGAATGGCGATTCTCCGACTATATTACTACAATTAATTCCGTGGAAAATAATAGTCTTGTACCGGCGTCATACGGGCCCAAACCTGGTGGGCCGGATGCTGTCGCACCCATGTCAAAGGCGCGTGCTGGCGTGCTTGGGCGACTGCGCAAAATTGAGGGCACGCTCAGCGTGGAACAACTTTCTTTGAAAACGGGGCAACATGCCAACACCGTTAGAGAACATCTCGAAGCCCTTGTAGATGGCGGCTATGCCACCAAAACTGCCGCACCCAGAGAGGGTAGAGGCAGGCCGGCATGGCTGTATAGTCCTGCCGCCGCTGACCCTGTGGGGTATGCGGGACTTGCTGCGGCCCTGGCGCAGCACTTGGCACTGACCAGTGAGGACCCTGCCGCGGAAGGCGAAGCCGCCGGACGTGCTTGGGCGCGGGCCATGCCAGCTTTTGGACCGGGGCCCGTATCCGGAGTTGCTAGTGCAAAAGCCACCAGTAGCAAGGTGGTGGCGGCACTTGAACAAGCAGGGTTTGGTGTGCAGAAAAACCGTAATGGCCGGGAACTTACTCTAACCCGCTGTCCCATCATTGAGGCTGCGCGCGAGAACCCGGAAGTGGTGTGTGCCGTTCACTTGGGGCTTGTCAAAGAGCTAGTGGTGGGCAGTGGGCTGTCAGAGGATCAAATCATGCTTGAGCCTTTTGCCGGACCCGGGATCTGTTCCCTGCAGATGCCTGAAGATGCTGTGGACACTAATGCAACCACCGAAGCGTCCCTGGAATTCTCATGAGCACCACCAAGCCTGCTGGCATGGAACCAGTTCAAGCCGAGCCGGGCACCACGCCCAGCGCACGCAACAAAGCCAGCGCTGCCCGTCCAAACATGCTGCGCCGGCCAGTCTTCCGCATGCTATTTCTACTTCCAGCTGGCGCGGCACTGCTCATTGGTCTCAACGCTGGCTTGCAGTTATTGGGAGCGGACGCGCCACTGAAAATAGATCGCTTCCCGCAAGTTCACGGCATGCTGCTGGTCCTGAGCTTTGTGGGAACAGTCATTGCGCTGGAGCGGTCGGTGGCCCTGAATAAAGCGTGGGGCTATGCCGCCCCGGCTCTGCTTGGTATTGCGGGGCTGTTGCTGATTTCACCGATTGAGTTGTGGATCGGGAAGGTGGTTCTCCTAGCCGGAACCATGGTCATGACGCTTGTCTACATTCCGCTTTGGCGCCGCCAGTATGACAACGTTGTGCTCATCCAAATCCTTGGCGCCGTGGCCGCCGTAGCCGCTGCGGCGCTGTGGCTGCGAGTGCCCGGCATCATGCACCTGCTGCCGTTCTTAATCACGTATGTGGTGCTGACCATTGCCGGGGAACGGTTGGAACTGGCCCGAATCGGCATCGCCAGCCCCCGTGCCGAGCCGCTCCTGCTCGCTGGCGCTTTTGCTCTTCTTGCCGCCACCACCGCAACTCTGCTGTGGCCGGCTGCCGGGTACCCGCTTTACGGCGTATTGCTGCTTGCCCTCGTAGGCTGGCTGACGGGATACGACGCCGCCCGTAAAACCATCCGTTCCCAAGGCCTGCCGCGCTACATTGCCGCGTGTCTGCTGGCAGGCTACCTCTGGTTAGCGGTTGCCGGGGTGGTACTTGCCCTGCATGACGGGCCACTGACCGGAGCCGCCTATGACGTTGCCGTGCATTCAGTGTTCCTTGGTTTCACCATCTCCATGATTATGGCGCACGCACCTGTCATCCTGCCTGCTGTGCTGCGCAAACCGCTGCCTTACACCTCGGGATTCTGGCTTCCTGCGGGACTTTTGCATATTTCCTTGGCGCTGCGTCTGGGATTGGGCGACGGCGCTGGGCTCAACGGCGCGTGGGTCACCGGTGGCGTCCTGAACGTCATATCAATCCTGCTGTTCGCCGTCATGGCGATTTGGCAGGCCACCCATGCGCAGAAGGCAGCAGCGTGAACATCGGCTCCGCACCAACCCCAGACCCCGCCGCCAACAAGAGCGCCAACAAGTCAGCTGCCGGTAGGACCCCCATGAATCGGGCATCCTGGCATCTGCGTGCCAACGCCCCGGCTGTCTTCTGGCTGTTAGCCCTAGTGGTGGTGGTGTTATTTCACCGCAATATTGCCGTTTCTGGCTGGCTTATGGTGCATCTGTTGCTGCTGGGGGCGATCACAAACTCCATCCTTGTGTGGAGCTGGCACTTCGCCCAGGCGCTGTTGCGTGGACCGAACCCGGGCAACCGGGGCATGGCGGCGCGCCTGATCGGGTTGAACGTTGCTGTGGCACTTGTGGTGGTGTCGATGGTCCTGAACGTGTGGATTTTCACGCTCGTGGGCAGCATTGGAGTGGGGCTGGCCGTTGCCGCCCACGCGGTGGTTCTGGGGTTGCGTGCCAGAAAGGCGCTGCCCTCCAGGTTTGGGCCTACTGTCTGGTACTACGTAGCCGCGTGCCTGCTGCTGCCGGTGGGTGCCGGGGTGGGTGCTGCGCTCGCATCCGGCATCAGCGGTGAAGCGCATGTGCGTCTATTGCTGGTTCACCTGGTTGTGAACGTGTTGGGCTTTGTGGGGCTAACCGTTCTGGGCACCCTCATGACGCTGCTGCCCACCATGCTGCGCACAAGAGTGGCCGACGGCGCCGAAGCAGTTGCCCGTCATGGCGCGGTTCCGCTGTTGGCCGGCGTGCTGCTCACGGCTGCCGGGGCAGCGGCAGGGGTAGTGTTCCTGTGTTCATTGGGCCTTGCCGTCTACTTAGGTGGGGTTGTGTATATTTGCGTACCTCTTGCGAAAGCGGTGCGAGTGAAACGGCCCGTAAACTTTGCCCCCTTGTCCGCCATCTCCGCCCTGCTTTGGCTGCTGGTTTCACTGGTATGGCTGCTTTTTCTCTCGTTGACATCCGGAGGCTGGGAGGCGTTGCACCGGGGGATCGAGTCCGTGGTCCCGGTTCTCGCCGCCGGATTCGTGGCCCAAGTGTTGGCAGCGGCGCTGACGTACCTGGTACCCGTCGTTTTAGGTGGCGGCCCTGCCAGGCTCAAGCACCGCACGGCAATTTTGGACAAGGCCGGCTGGTTCCGCGTGGTGCTTGCCAATGCCGCGCTGGTGGTGTCGCTGCTTCCGGTGCCCAGCTTGGTGCGCGTAGGGACCACGTTTCTGGTGTTTGGCGCCCTGGTCTGGTTCCTGCCGCTGCTGGGCATGGCGTTATTTAGCAAGGCCCCCGCTGTAGCGAAAGCACAGCCGGAGAAAGCGGCCGCGGGGTTTGACCCAACCCCACGCAAAAGGATAGGCCAAGGCGCAACCGCACTGGCCGTCGTCGTGCTTGTCATGGTGGCAGGAATTGTGGCTGATCCGCAGGCCATGCCAGGATTTGCCTCCGCAGTCCAGGAGCCTGCCGTAACGGCCACGGGCCAAACCACCACGGTGGAGATGACGATGAAGAACATGCGCTTCCATCCGGACAAGGTTGAGGTGCCGGTGGGGAACAAACTGGTCATTAATCTTGTCAACGAAGACAACATGGTGCACGATCTCATTACGGCCGCCGGCACCGAGTCCGGGCGGCTGTACCCGGGGGATAAAACCACAATCGACGCGGGTGTAATTGGGGCCGATGTAGCCGGCTGGTGCAGTGTGGCCGGGCACAAGCAGCAGGGCATGGTGTTTAGCATCGTGGCCACGGGTGGAAGCGGTGCGCCGCCTATTACCCCTGGCGAGAACGCGCCAGGCGGGGGTATGCCTGGTATGCCTGGTATGGATCATGGCGGGGAATCCGGCGACCCAGCTGCCTTTGATTTCATGAAGGAACCTGCCGCGGGCTTCACCGCGCACGACGCCGTGTTGGCGCCACTGCCGTCCGGAACGGTGCATGAGCTGGCCATCAAGGTCACCGAGGAGGAGCGTGAAGTAGCCTCCGGAGTCATGCAAAAGCTGTGGTTATTCAACGGCACCGCCCCGGGCCCAACACTGCGCGGAAAGGTGGGCGATACTTTCAAAATAACGCTCACAAACGACGGTTCCATGGGCCACTCGATCGACTTCCATGCCGGCGCATTGGCCCCCGATCAACCCATGCGCACCATCAACCCGGGGGAGTCACTAACGTACAATTTCACGGCGACCCGCGCCGGAATCTGGCTGTACCACTGCAGTACCATGCCGATGAGCCTGCACATCGCCAATGGCATGTTTGGTGCCGTGATCATCGAGCCACCAAACCTTGCCACAGTGGATAAGGAATACGTGCTCATCCAGTCGGAGATCTACGCCGGAGCCCAAGCGGGGGTGGCGGACTTGGCAAAGATACAGGCTGAAAAACCTGATGCTGTTGTGTTCAACGGCTACGCAAACCAGTACAAGTTCAGGCCATTGCCGGCCAAGGTGGGCGAGCGGGTGCGGATCTGGGTGCTCGACGCCGGGCCCAACCGTGCAACGTCCTTCCACGTGGTGGGAGGCCAGTTTGATACGGTCTGGAGCGAGGGCCGGTATTTGATTGACGGCTCCGACCCGACCGCCGGCGCGCAGGTTCTGCCGCTGGCCCCGGCTCAGGGCGGCTTTGTTGAACTAGCCTTCCCCGAGGCCGGAAACTACCCATTTGTTTCGCACAGTATGATCGACGCCGAGCGCGGAGCCATTGGGGTGTTCAAGGTCCAAAAGTGACGCCTGGATTCTGACGTGCCGTGAGGACACCGCCAGAAGACTCACTCCACACAAGTGCCGAGCGCCTCACAATGGGTGCCTGGTCCAGGCTGTTGACCCACTGGGCTTCGTTCAGGTCTAAGTGAAGGTCGGCGATGATCGTGGGCAAGGAAACGCCAAGAATAGTGCCGTCAATAACGATCATGGACAGCCCAGCCGCCAAGACGCCCAGGCCAGCCCATTTATTGTGTGCGGTTCCCACCGGCGAACCGCTTGTATCGCTGCCGCTGTGTGCTCGGCCCGTGTGCTTTTACAGGCACCTATTGACGGTCATGAACAGGCGAGACTAGCTTGGAAGCAGCCGGTATTATCCGCTCTTCGGAATTTCTACACTGTTTTGTGTTTTGGCGCACGTCCGCCCACCCGTCTTTTCACTCCCCCGTTTAGTGCCCACCAAGGAGATCCAACAATGCCGTTGTACGAGTTCCGTTGTCCCGAAGGCAAGGCGTTTGAAGCGTCATTTTCCATGAGTGAAGCACCCGAGGTGCTGCCGTGTCCCGACTGCGGGGGAGCGTCCCGGCGCCGCATCAGCGCACCGAAACTCTCCATTGCGGGTTCGGCGGAGTTCAAGCTCATCGATGCTAGTAAACGCAGTGCTCACGAGCCGGAAGTGGTCTCCAGCCGCCTGCCATCAACGAACAAACCAGGTGGTACCCGGTATACAAACAACCCGCTGCACCAAAAGCTCCCACGGCCCTAAGCCGCGAAGAGAAGAAGTGATTCCACGAAGAGTTCGTTAGGAGAAATCTAATGCCTGAAGTGTTATTCCCTCTCGATTCAACCAAGAAATTCGAAGATCAACAGAAGCTCGGACACAATAGGTGGCACCCGGAAATTCCTCCCGTGGCAGTGGTTAAGCCCGGAGACGTTTTCCGGGTGGACTGCCGGGAATGGTTTGACGGGGCTATTGTCAATGACGACTCAGCCCAGGATATTCTCAATGCACCATTGTTGACGGTGCATAAACTCTCCGGTCCTTTCGGTATTGAAGGAGCTAAACCCGGGGATTTGCTGGTTGTTGACATTCTCGATGTGGGGCCGATTCCGCAGGAAGATTCGGGGCCGTTGGCCGGACAGGGCTGGGGCTACACAGGCATCTTCTCCAAAAATAATGGAGGTAGTTTCCTTGTTGATCAATTCCCCGATGCCTACAAAGCAATTTGGGACTTTACCGGACAAGTCGCCACCTCCCGGCACGTCCCGGAGGTCCGCTTCGAAGGGTTGATTCACCCTGGCCTGATGGGGACAGCACCCTCTGCCCAGCTGCTGGCTAAATGGAACAAGCGCGAAGGAGATTTGATTGCTACCGACCCGCACCGTATGCCACCGCTGGCGCTACCTCCGGAAGCGGAGCATGCAGTTCTTGGCGGGCTGCCCCGCGATCAATGGGCTCGTGTAGGCGGTGAGGGGGCAAGGACTGCCCCGCCGCGTGAAAATGGCGGAAACCAGGACATCAAGAACCTCTCCAAGGGGTCCAGGATCTTCTACCCAGTATTCGTGGACGGTGCCAATTTCTCGGTTGGAGACCTGCACTTCTCCCAGGGAGATGGCGAGATCACCTTCTGTGGTGCTATTGAAATGGGTGGCTTTGTCGACCTTCGGGTGGACATCATCAAGGGTGGCATGGACACATACGGTGTCAGCGAAAACGCTATCTTCATGCCCGGCCGGGTAGAGCCGGCGTTCAGCGAGTGGCTGGCGTTCTCCGGCACCTCCGTCACCCTTGACGGGGAACAGAGATACCTCGATTCGCACCTGTCGTACCAACGGGCATGCCTGCACGCCATCGATTATCTGGCCAAATTCGGCTACGCACCCGAGCAGTCATACCTACTGTTGGGCGCCGCACCCATCGAGGGCCGGCTTTCCGGGGTGGTGGATATTCCAAACTCGTGCTCCACGGTGTACCTACCCACCGCGATGTTTGATTTCGACGTGCGGCCATCCGCTGCAGGGCCCTATCAGATCAATCCGGGCATGGGCGCACCACGGGCGGCCAATGCCGGGTAGTAGTGGTGTGCGCATAACAAGATGAGCGGCTGCTACTTGTGAATGGTGGGCCAGGTACCCTACCTGGCCCACCAACCCCTCCATTGCGATTCAGGCCTGTGGTGTTCCCCTGACGCAGTGTGGAAAACAGTGTGGAACATCAGTGTGGATGACGCGCGCCGCGGCGGTATCCTGGGCTCAATGTGCACCTCCGTGGTGGTTCCGGTAAACTTCTGAGGTAAGACCCCCTTGTTCGCTTGGTCAGGTAAGGCGCGCGCTACGCGCCCGCCGTTCCGCCAAGCGGTTTCCAAGGGGTATTTTCGTGACCGGACGGTGCACGGCAACAGCCGATTTCGCAGCGCCCGGCTCAACTTATGAGCAAGGGGGAGGGTCCCATGCCAGCAATCGTAATCGTAGGCGCCCAGTGGGGTGACGAAGGTAAAGGCAAGGCCACAGATCTTCTGGGTGGTTTGGTCGACTATGTTGTCAAGCCCAATGGCGGCAACAATGCAGGGCACACAGTAGTTGTAGGCGGTGAGAAGTATGAGCTCAAGCTCCTTCCGGCCGGTATTCTAAGCCCCAATGCAACACCCATCATCGGCAACGGTTGCGTGGTGAACCTTGAAGCCCTATTTGAAGAAATTGAGGGACTGGAAGCGCGCGGGGCGGACACCTCCAAGCTGCGCATTTCAGCCAACGCGCACCTCGTGGCCCCGTACCACCAGGTGTTGGATAAGGTCACGGAACGCTTCCTTGGCAGCCGCGCCATAGGCACAACGGGTCGCGGCATCGGGCCGGCCTACATGGACAAGGTGGCTCGTCTGGGGATCCGCGTTCAAGACCTCTTTGACGAATCGATTTTGCGGCAAAAAGTGGAAGGCTCACTTAAGCAAAAGAATGAACTTCTTGTGAAGGTCTACAACCGCCGCGACGTTGAAGTGGAGGAAGTGGTTGAGTACTTCCTGAGTTTCGCGCAGCGTGTACGTCCTATGGTTATCGACGCAACTTATGTGTTGAATGAGGCGTTGGACCGTGGCGAAGTTGTGCTCATGGAGGGTGGCCAGGCAACCTTCTTGGATGTTGATCATGGCACCTACCCGTTCGTGACCTCATCCAACCCCACAGCGGGAGGGGCAAGCGTTGGCTCAGGCATTGGCCCCACCCGCATCACGCGCGCTGTAGGTATTATCAAGGCCTACACAACGCGGGTTGGCGCCGGCCCGTTCCCCACCGAACTGTTCGATGACATGGGCATCTACCTGCAGAAGACTGGCGGAGAGTTTGGCGTCAATACCGGGCGCCCCCGCCGCTGCGGCTGGTATGACGCCCTCCTTGCCCGCCACGCGTCTCGTGTGAACGGCTTCACCGATTACTTCGTCACCAAGCTGGACGTGCTCACAGGAATCGAACAGATTCCTGTCTGCGTTGCCTATGACGTTGATGGTGTGCGACATAACGAAATGCCCATGACGCAGACTGAGTTTCACCACGCCAAGCCCATTTACGAGTACTTCCCCGGTTGGACCGAGGACATCAGCACGGCTCGGACCATGGAAGACTTGCCGGAAAACGCGCGCAGCTACATCCTGGCGCTTGAAGGCATGTCTGGTACCCGGATCTCTGCCATTGGCGTAGGGCCGGATCGGGATCAGACGATTGTCCGGCACGACCTGATCAACGATAAGTAGCCGGTGCCTAAAGAGGGTTGCCCCTAGCTGTACCGAACGCCGGGAAAGGACGACGTGCGGAACTAAAGTTCCGCACGTCGTCCTTTCCTTTTTTGCTGTGGTGAAGGATGCAGGGCCGCGGCAGCGGAATCTCGGGCTAGGCTGGTTGGATCAGAAATCCACCGAAAGGACGCATGGCCATGAAAGTCAGTGTTGGACAGTTCAACCCAGGTCCCGATGTCACGGCAAACCTGGATACCATGCGCCGTCTTTCGACAACGGCGGCACAAGAAGGCAGCAAACTCATCCTGTTCCCGGAGGAGGCAATGTTCTCCGTTGGCCGGGTAGTAGGTGATTTTGTGGCTGCAGTTGATGCGAATTGGAGCACATTTGTGCAGGGCCTGTCCATGGTTGCTGCCGAGGTGGGGATCGCCATCATTGCCGGTGGGTATGAATCAAGCGGCGAAAACCGTCCGTACAACACTGTTGTTGCTGTTGGGGATGACGGTGAGATCCTGGGCACCTACCGGAAACTGCACCTGTACGATGCCTTTTCTTACCAGGAATCCACCCGAATCAAGCCTAGCGACAGGGGCATGACGACGGTTGACGTTGGCGGTTTCAAGGTGGGCATCATGACCTGCTACGACATCCGATTCCCGGAACTCGCGCGCGCGCTGGCCGTCTCAGGAGCGGACCTGATCTGTGTCTCGGCTGCCTGGTTCAAGGGCGAACACAAAATCGAGCATTGGGAGACTCTCCTTAAAGCTCGTGCCATCGAAAATACGTGCTGGGTGGCGGCTGCCGGAACATCCAGCAAGCACTGCATCGGGCACTCGGTGATTCTTGACCCTATGGGGATCCCGGCCGACTTCCTCAATGACGAAGATGAAGGCGTAGCGACTACCGATGTTACCCACAGGCGTATTGAAGAAGTTCGAGAGTTCCTGCCCGTATTACTCAACCGCCGATTTGAAAGTAATTCAGTGGTGGTCCCTGCCAGCTGAAACTCGCCGTTGACGCCAGCGACCAGCTGTCATTAGTGTCAAGAGTACGAGCAGGAGGCAATCATGAATGACGAGAAGATTTGGGCAGTGCTGGAAGTGATGTATCCAGGGGCACTTGAAGATGTGCCGTTGGATGGGCAATGGCTCAAGCCACCTTTTGCCGATGATGCATCCGGGCGTGCAATCGTTTGCAACGACGAGGATTTCCAGTTCGTGGTTGTCGATCGCAGCAGCACCGCCCTGATGTATGTCTGTGAAGATGAAGAGACTCTCATCGCCTCTTCTTTGGAAACCTTTCCGGCCATTGTGGCGGCGTGGGCTTCCATTGACAGGGACACTGTTGGGCCGGAAGATGATGAGGACTTCTCCGAGGTAAAAAAATCCTTCCACACCCAATTGCTGGCCCTTGATCCTGGTGCAGCGGCACCCAATGAGTTCTGGGCGGCTTACACGGAAGAGCTCACCAGCACCGATTACGTGGACATTGATGACCTGCCTGAAGAGGACGAAGAGCAAGAAACCGACTCCGGGGACAACGACCGGCCCGGCACGGGTGAATCATTCGTTGACGCCTAAATAAAGAAGCGAAATATTGTTCCTAACCGCGACCGTCACGAACGGACTGAGGCGACCACTGCGGTTACGCTTCAGATATGGCACACATCAATGACCCGGAGCTGATCCGTACACTTATGACCACCCCGGGGCGCTGGGCCGTGGTGGGACTTTCCAATAATCCTCAGCGTGCTGCTTTCGAGGTGGCCCGCTTTCTGCAGCGGGACCTTGGCCAGGAGATTATTCCCGTGAGCTTAAAGGGTGATGACGTCCATGGTGCACAGGGCTATAAAACACTCGCCGCAGTGCCAGGGAGCATTGATGTGGTTGATTGCTTTGTGAATTCTTCCCGAGTGGGGGAGGTTGTGGATCAGGCTATAGCCGTGGGTGCCAAAGCGGTTTGGCTTCAGCTGGGTGTGGCTGATGAGGCTGCCGCCGCGCGGGCAACCGCAGCCGGACTAGGCGTGGTTATGGACACCTGTCCCAAAATTGAAGCCGGACCCCTGGGGCTTTAACCTCAAAGTCCACTCCCGTCATGCATCTTTGCAGGCAGTACCCCCACGCGCCCATACCCAGCCCGAAAAGAAGACATGCCACGTCATCTTCACCAATCCCGCCGCCTCAACCGCGTGATCGGTTCCCTGAGTATTGCCTTCGTCCTGTTTCTGGCCGCAGTGGGCGTTTGGTACGTGCTGCCGCCCATCGAAAACGGGATGGTCCCTGTACTGACCAAAATTCCGACAGCACAGAAGGTGGTGTTTCTGACCCTTGATGATGGAGCTGTGAGGCGGGACTCGGATCTGTTGCTGCTTGAAGAGGAACGCATCAAAGCGTCGCTGTTTTTGGCACAGACTTTCATTGCCTCGGACCCGACTTTTTACCAGAAGTATATGGCGGGCGGACACCTGGTTGAGAACCACAGCATGAGCCACAATTTGGGATTCATCAACTTGAGCTACGAACAGCAGAAGGCTGAAATCTGTGGCATGGCCGACTTTGCGGAAAAACAGTACGGCCGGCGTCCGGTTTTCTTCCGGCCACCCGGGGGACCCTACACTCAGGCAACACGACAAGCAGCAGCTGCGTGCGGCATGAAAGCGATCGTGGACTGGGAAAGCAAGGCAAATGCGGGGGGAATGGATTATCAAGTGGGAGCGGCGCTGCGACCGGGTGAGATTGTGCTGATGCATTTCCGCCCAGAGTTCCCTGCTGACCTGGCTGCTTTTGTGAAAGCACAGAAGGCGGCAGGTCTGAAGGTTGTGCTGCTGGAGGACTATTTGGGTGTGAAGTAACTTTCCGCCCCGTAGCCCGGAAGTGGACGAGCGGTGACCCTCGCCAAGCTGTAGCGTTAGATCCATGACGGCAATTATTTACTACACTGCGGCAACGTTGAACGGCTTTTTGGCTGATTCAAACCATTCACTGGAGTGGCTTTTTGCTGTGGATGAAACGGATGGGCCGGACCTTGCCGCGTTCATGGACACGGTGGGTGTTTTCGTTGAGGGAGCATCAACTTACGAATGGGTCTTAGCGGCTGAGAACCTGATTGCAGAACCGCAAAAGTGGCAGCAATATTACGGCAGGAAACCCACCTACGTCTTCACTAGCCGCACGTTGCCCGTGCCCGAGGGAGCCGACGTTCGCTTCGTTAACGGTCCTGTGGCTCACGTGCTGGCGGAGATCAAGGACGCTGCGCGGGAGAAGAACGTTTGGGTTGTAGGAGGAGGAGACGTGGCCGGTCAGTTCCTTGACTGCGATGCTCTAGATGAAATCACTCTCACAGTGGCTCCGGCGGCACTGGTTGCGGGGATGCCGTTGCTACCCAGGACACTCGGTGCCGAGCGGCTCAAGCTCCGTAGCGTCAGCCAACAAGGCGAATTCGCCGTCCTGAACTATGAGGTCCGTCCTGGCGTAAATGGGGCCCAGCCATGAGTATCAGTGTGGATATCTTGCGTGCTGCAGCTCTGGCTCTGACGGGTGCATATGAAGACTTCCCGTTTGGGCCGGAAATTAGTGTTTTTAAGGTCAAGGCGCCAAGCGGGGATCGCCCAGGAAAAGTGTTTGCGTTAGGTGATCTAGAGGGTGAGCCGTTGCGCATCAGCTACAAATGCGATCCTGAGCTGGCCCCAGTGCTGCGTGCGGCGAATCCCGGAATTACCGGTGCTTACCATATGAACAAAAGGCATTGGAACTCCGTGGATACCTCGTTGGTGGAGACCCAAATGGTCCTGGACATGCTGGAGGATTCTTACGATCTGGTGGTGGATGGCTTGTCCAAGAAGCAACAAGTTTCGTTGAAATGGAGTGCGCGTGTCGGAAAAAACTATTCCTAGTTTGAACTACCCATACCTTGGATTGACCCGTTTGGCGGCACAAAAAAGTGCTGGCGAAATGGAATGGCCGCAGGGCTTTGACCACGTCGATAAGACTATGGCGGTTGGAGCGGGATCCGAGGCTTACACAGCGCTGGCCGAGGGCATCATGACCTGGGAGATTCAACGGCGTTCCGGTCTGCAAGTCTCGGCACCGCCGCGGGCGGTAGTTGGCGCCCGCGTTGTCAGTGGTTTTGGGGTGGGCAGACTCCGGCTTCCGGCACCCTGCGAAGTGGTTTGGGCGCTGGAATCCAAGACGCTCTCTGGGCCCGACGGCAGTGAGGTTCAGATGACAGGTTTTGGGTATGGCACTTTGCCTGGGCATCCGGCGTTGGGCGAGGAGGCGTTCATCGCGATGAAAGCCTCTGATGGTCGCGTGTTCTTTAGATTGTTGGCTTTCAGTAAGCCTGCAGGGTTTATCTACGCCTTGGGCGCCCCTGTTACAAAACTCGCCCAAGCCGGTGTTAGCCGGTCGTATCAAAAGGCCGCACGCACACTAGCAGGAGGTTTCTAGCCACAACTGGGCCCACAACTTCGAGGGGCACCATTTCCTGGTCGCTAGCGACCAGGAAATGGTGCGAAGTTGGGGAACTAGCCGAAGTATTTGGGCAGGGTGCCCTCGTGTGCTTCGCGGAGTTCGTCCAGTGGAGCACTGAACAGGCCCTGTATGTCCAGGGTTTCACCAGCGGCGTCAACAACACCAATACGTGCAACCGGGAAGTTCCGGGCAGTGCACATGTCGTTGAAACGCACTTCTTCGCTGCGTGGAACCGCCACAATGGCGCGTCCCTGTGATTCGGAGAAGAGCAGGGTGAATGCGTCGACGCCGTCACGGGCGCCTACTTCATCTAGGGCCACGCGGGCACCGGTGTTAAAGCGCAGCGCCGACTCAACCAAGGCTGCGGCAAGGCCGCCTTCGGAGAGGTCGTGGGCTGAATCGATCATGCCGTCACGGGAGGCGTTGATTAGAATCGCACCCAGTTCGCGTTCGCGCTCAAGATTCACAGCCGGCGGGAGCCCGCCCAAGTGCCCGCGCAAGTTGGCCCATTCGGAACCATCCAGGTCATTTGCGGTGTTACCCAGCAGATAAATTGCCTGGCCATCCTCAGTCCAGCCCGACGGCGTGCGGCGGGCAACGTCGTCGAACTTGCCCAACACGGCTACCACGGGGGTGGGGTGGATGGGTATGGAGCCAGTCTGGTTGTAGAGCGAAACGTTGCCGCCGGTGACCGGGATGCCAAGCACCATGCAGGCGTCGGAGAGGCCCCGGATGGCTTCGGCCAGCTGCCACATAACATCGGAGTCCTCTGGGGAGCCGAAGTTCAAGCAGTCGCTGACAGCCATGGGGATGGCGCCGGAGGTGGCAACGTTGCGGTAAGCCTCAGCCAGGGCAAGCTGGGCACCGTGGTACGGGTCAAGGAAGGTGTACCGGCCGTTGGCGTCGGTGGCCAGGGCAACACCCAGACCGGTCTGCTCATCAACACGGATCACACCGGCGTCGTCCGGAAATGCCATGGAGGTGTTGCCGCCCACGTAGCGATCGTACTGGTTGGTGATCCAGTCTTTCGAGCACAGGTTGGGGGAGGAAATGAGTTCTAAGATGGCAGCTTTGAGTTCCCCCGGTGTGGCGGGGCGGCCAGCGTCCTGAACTGACCCGGTAAAGGTGTCAGCCTGCAGAGCATCCTGCCATTCCGGACGGGCATAGGGGCGGTCGTACACAGGACCGTCGTGGGCCACCGTGCGGGGATCGACGTCGACAATGACCGCGCCGTCCCACTTGATGATTAACCGGCCCGTGTCGGTGACTTCGCCAAGCCAGGAGTACTCCACGGCCCACTTATCCATGGCCGCTTCAAATGCGGCAACGTTCTCCGGTGAGACAACAGCCATCATGCGTTCCTGAGACTCTGACATGAGGATTTCACCAGGTGTCAGGGAAGGATCGCGCAGCAATACGCTAGTCAGCTCAACTTCCATGCCGCCGTCGCCGTTGGAGGCCAGTTCACTGGTGGCGCAGGAAATACCAGCGGCGCCCAAGTCCTGGATACCTTCAACCAAGGATCCCTTAAACAGTTCCAGGCAGCATTCAATGAGGACCTTCTCGGCGAAGGGGTCACCGACCTGAACGGCCGGGCGCTTGGAGGGCTTGGTGTCATCGAAGGACTCTGAAGACAGGATCGAGGCCCCGCCAATGCCGTCGCCACCTGTGCGTGCGCCAAAGAGCACCACTTTATTGCCCTTACCGGAGGCATTAGCCAGGCGAATATCCTCGTGGCGCATGACGCCAACGGCCAGCGCATTAACTAGAGGATTGCCCTGGTAAATAGAATCAAAGACCATTTCGCCGCCAATATTCGGCAGGCCTAGCGAGTTGCCGTACCCTCCGATTCCAGCCACTGCACCGTGCATAACCCGGGCTGTGTCCGGGTGGTCAATGGCGCCAAAACGCAGCGGATCCATGACAGCCACCGGGCGTGCACCCATGGAAATGATGTCGCGGACAATGCCGCCAATGCCAGTAGCTGCGCCTTGGTAGGGCTCAATCATTGATGGTGAGTTGTGGGATTCAATTTTGAACGTCACCGCCCAGCCGTTGCCCAAGTTGGTGACGCCGGCGTTTTCGCCAATCCCCACCAGCATGTCCTTCTTCATCTCCGGCGTCACCTTTTCGCCGAACTGCCGGAGATGATTCTTGGAAGACTTGTAGGAGCAGTGCTCGCTCCACATGACCGAGTACATGGCTAGTTCCGCGGCGGTGGGGCGTCGCCCCAGAACTTTCACGACGTCGTCGAACTCGTTTTGCTTCAGACCAAGCTCGGCCCAGGGAAGCTCAACCTCGGGGGTGCTGGCCGCATTTTCAACTGTGTCGATGTTGAATTTTTTTGCGGACTCTGTTGAAATCTCGCTCATTTACTTATCTCCCAGAAGTGTATTCAGCACTGAGGTGAAGAAACCTAAGCCGTCGGTGCCGGTGTGGCCGGGGCCGTACCCTTGTTCAACGGCGTGTTCCGGGTGCGGCATCAGGCCCACCACGTTCCCTGCCGCATTGGTGATCCCGGCAATGTCGCGCCGGGAACCGTTGGGATTGCCGCCCAGGTAACGAAAGGCCACCCGGCCCTCAGCTTCGAGGGCGTCAAGAGTTTTCTCATCCGCAATGTACTGACCGTCCTGGTTCTTCAGGACAATCGTGATCTCTTGGCCTGCGGAGTAAGCGTTTGTCCACGCAGTGGTGTTGTTCTCAACGCGCAGTACCTGGTCGCGGCACAGGAACTTCAGATGGTCGTTCTTAATCATGGAGCCGGGCAGCAAATGTGCCTCGGTTAGGATCTGGAAACCATTGCAAATACCCAAAACTGGCAACTTGGCCTCGGAATTGGCGGCATCAATGATCTTGGACATCAACGGAGCGAAGCGGGAGATTGCACCGGCGCGCAGGTAGTCACCGTAGGAGAAACCGCCAGGAATGATGACAGCATCAACGTTCGCCAAGACGGTGTCGCCATGCCAAAGATCGACGGCGGTTGCACCGGAAAGACGCACAGCTCGTGTCGCGTCGCGGTCATCAAGGGTGCCGGGGAAAGTGACAACACCGATGCGGGCTCCCGCCAGCCGGGAGTCGAGGGGAGCCTCTGTGGCTGCGCCAATCAGGGGAGTTTCGCTCATAGTTAGTCCGCCACAACTTCAACGTTGACTACGTCTTCGATGACTGGGTTGGACAGCATGGTCTCAGCGGCTTCCTTGGCCTGGGCCAGGATCTCGTCGGTGACCTCGCCATCAACGAAAAGTTCAAAACGCTTACCTTGACGGACAGCGGAGAATGCGGTGAAGCCCAATCGGGGAAGTGCGCCAACAATGGCTTTTCCCTGCGGGTCCAGAATTTCGGGCTTGAGCATAACGTCGACAACGATCCGGGGCATCGAAGGATCTCCTGGTGATTAAGAGGGGTGGCCGCGGAGGTGCCGTCTTACGCCGTCATATCAGTTCGGTGACAGTGACCTGAACCAGTGAAAGTAGCGCTCCGCGAGCTTGCCGTTCCATTCTACGCAAGTGTTTGCGAACTGTGGAATTGCGGTAGTTTCGGCAGCTTTTTGACCCCCGAATTCAGAGATTTCGCTTAGTTTCTTTGCAGGGCTGCCAAGGCGGCACGGAGCCGTTCACGCAGCACCGCAGCCTCGGCACTAAAAGCCCGTTGATGAGCCACGTAATCAGCCTTACCCGCAACAGTCTCAATCTGGATGGGCGGGTAGCCCCATTCGGCAAGGTCGTAGGGAGAGGCGCGCATGTCCATGGCCCGGATGCGCCAGGACAATTCAAAACAGTCCATGACCAGCTCACTAGGCAGGGCGGGCGTGAGCTTATAGGCCCACTTATACAAGTCCATGTTTGCATGCAGGCAGCCTGGTTGCTCCAGCTCGCGCTGATTTTCCCGCGTGGGGGTGAGCTCGTTGCGTCCCGAAGCCGCGGGGGTGTAGAAACGGTACGCATCAAAGTGGGTGCAGCGGATCTTGTTGGTTTCAATGACCTCATCAGTGCCATCAGAGCCTAGCCGCAGCTGCAAATATTCGTGCCGCACGGCGGTGGCTTCCTGCTTGTAAACCATGGCCCATTCATGCAGACCAAAGCAGCCGAACTGTGCTGGCCGGCCCCCGGTTCGGCTTAGGATGATCTCGGCAAAATCCACGGCGTCCTTGCGCTTATGCAGGAACTTTTCAAGATCAAGAACGACGGCGGGAGTATCGCTGGGCGCCCCGGCAAGCTTCCGTTCACCCTCATTTGCAGCACGGTAGAACTTCCACGCAAGACGCTCAGCCGCTGCTGGACCGGTGAGAACCACACCAGTGCCCGGGTGCCAACGCGAAAGTTGACCGGGTTTTTGGGTGTAGTAAGTGAAGAGGAAATCCTCCACGGGGTGCTTTTGATTCGTGGAGCGGCGGGCCAAATATGGTGCGGCATAGCGGTTCACCCTGTTTTGGTGGGCTGCGGCCAAGGTCAGCCACGTGGGCTCGGCCAACAGTTGCGGGGCGGAGGTCATGCTTCTAATTATCCTTTATAGCTGGGGCGTTTGGGGCCGCGGTAGTCACCAGGGGCGGGCTCCCGGCGTCGTCGATGTGAGTGGCCGCTTCGATCAGCGCCACCATGCTCTGGTGTAAGGCGAGGGCACTCTCACGGTCCAGACCAAGGCGCTCCATCATGGTGCCGGGCACCGAGAGCGCCTGCTGGCGCAGCGCGGCACCTTTCGGGGTGAGGTCAACGGCTAAGGCCCGTTCGTCAGCGCGATCGCGCGTGCGTGTGAGAAGGCCAATGATCTCCAGCCGCTTCAGCAGTGGGGAGAGGGTAGCCGGTTCCAACAGCAGGGCGTGGCTAATGTCCTTTACGCGGCGCGGGGTTTTCTCCCAAAGTGTGAGCATCACTAAATATTGCGGGTGGGTCAGCTGCATTTCAGAGAGTACCGGCTTGTAGGCGGCGATGACACTTCGGGAGGCGACGCTGAGCCCAAAGCACAATTGGCGCTCAAGTAACAGGTCATTCTCTAGGGTGCTCATGGGGATACTCCATCATTTAGTTAGTGCACTAACTAACAGGCTACTATGAACGTTACAGCCTTTTTCAACCGGGTCGCGGAACTTATTTGTCCCCGCACAGCAAGGAAAGTTCAGATGCCAAAGTCTCGCCTTGTGCACAAATTCATGCGTTTTACAGGGCACTTGCGCTACGTTCTAGGTCCGGCAAATAGTAGCCCCCTCGACCATGAGATGACGCCCCAGAACAAGGTTTTGCTCGCCAGTCAACAGGCAGCAGCCGCACAATTTGTGGTCCTGAAGCGGGTCGATGGCAGCAGTTACCTTGTCGCCAGAGACCCGCAGGATCAGTCCCTGCGCTAGCCGGTCCGGCAGAAGTCCTCCCCTTATTCTGTCGGTGCTTTTAAACGGTTTTAAGCGTAGAATTGGGGGACTCTGAGCTTAGAAACTTGCTCCACGAAGAGGGTGTTGATGATGAGAAATTCGGAGACGTTCGTCAATAAATTCATGCATGCCACCGACCAGTTCCAAAAGGTCTTCGGTCCCGCGGACCAAGGCGATATGGATTCGCCGGTAGTCCATCGCCACGACCAGTTTGAAGACAGCAGTGACGAGCAACTAACGCACTACGATGAGCATACGAATTCACAAGGTGAGCACTACGCGGAGCGCAAAGGCGAGGCGGTAGCAGGCGCTGAAGAACGCTAAGGAAATTAATGGGCAGCTTGGATTAGTAGACGGTCTTGCGGAGGTTGGCCCGCCAAGTGTCGAAGGGAGCCACCGCGTTTCCTGTTTCGGGAGCAGCGTTCGGCGCCTTGGCAAGTTGCGCTGCCTTGGTCAGTTATTGAGAGGGGACTGCTAGCTTGTTCATTGCGTGGATCCTTGTGCTCGGCGGGTGGGATTACTTTACTGCAATGATCCCTTGAATCCAGGCATAATGAGGGAGTTCATCTCCAGATACTGCAGTGCAGCTATTTACAGTGCAAGACTGTGAAGTATAGATTATTGGGATTTGGCTCACATAATCTGCGACGTCGAAGAAGCCGGAGCACGCAAATGGACACACCCGAACCCTCAGCGGCAACAGAAGTAACATTCATCATCAATGGTTCCGAACGCCCATTCGGTCAGCGCGGCGTACACACCACGGCACTGGAGTGGCTGCGTGAGAACCGTCTGACAGGTGCCAAAGAAGGGTGCGCCGAAGGTGAGTGTGGCGCTTGCGCGATTCTTGTCGCCCAGACCGACCGTTCAGAGGGAACTCATTGGAGCGCTATTAACTCCTGTCTGGTGCCCATGGCGGCCCTGGATGGGCAAGAACTGGTGACCAGCGAAGGGCTAGGAACACCGGAGCAACTCCATCCTGTTCAGGAAGCACTGGCGTTAGCTGGTGGCTCCCAATGCGGATACTGCACTCCCGGTTTTGTGTGTGCTATGGCGTCGGAGTTCTACCGAAAAGACCGTGAGCCGCTGCCTGAACTGGCGCAGAAATGCACCCATGGTGAAGTAGGCGCCAATGGATTCGATCTTCATTCACTGAGCGGTAACCTTTGCCGCTGTACTGGATACCGCCCCATCCGCGACGCAGCCTATTCCTTAGGTGAGCCGGGCGATGAGGCATTGGCGCGGCGAAGAGATGCGCCTGCTCCTGAGTACCGAGAAACCAATCTAAGGCGCTCTGATGGACAGTTTGTTCGTGCCACTACCCTAGCTAGAGCCGTGGAGCTACTGGCGGCAAACCCCGGCGCGCTCCTCGTGGCGGGGAGCACCGATTGGGGTGTTGAGGTAAACCTCCGTGCCCGCCGTGCACCCATGGTCATTGCCATCGATCGAATCCCCGAACTGGACTCAATCGTGGTGGGCGAGCACCTAATCGAGATCGGCGCTGCTGTTGCGCTCAGCGAGATCGAACGGGTACTCAATGGAAAAGTTCCTTTGTTGGCGCAACTCATTGTGCAATTCGCGTCCCCGTTGATTCGTCACCGGGCCACCATCGGTGGCAATCTCGGAACAGCTTCTCCCATCGGTGATTGCGCTCCTGCCTTGCTTGCCTTGGACGCGGAGGTGGTGCTTTCCTCGAGTAACGCAGAAAGGACCCTTCCCTTGGCCGAGTACTTCACTGGCTACCGCACAACTGTCAAGGAACCCGGGGAGCTCATTAAATCCGTGCGTATTCCGCTGCCACTTTCACCCCTGACGGGGTTCCAAAAGATCGCCAAACGCCGTTTTGATGACATCTCCAGCGTTGCCGTGGCCTTTAGCCTGGACATTGAAGAGAACATGGTCGGTAAGGCGCGGATCGGTCTCGGCGGTGTCGCCGCCACACCGTTGCGTGCCTACGCAACAGAGGAGCTCCTGGTTGGGCAACCCTGGAATCGTGAAACCGTGGCCCGTGCTGCGGCGGTTTTGGGAGCAGAAGGCACCCCGATGAGCGATCACCGGGCCAGTGCCTCCTACCGCTCAATCATGCTCTCAAATGCTCTTATCAAGCTACATACGCAGAACACCTTGATTGTGGAGGCGTTGCCGTGAGCCATCTTTCAGCCCGTCCGCCCACTCCCGTTGTGGGTGAAGCAGTGCCCCACGAGAGCGCCCGTCTACACGTGAGCGGGCAGGCGCTTTACACCGACGACTTAGCCCAACGTACTCACGATGCACTCACCGCGTGGCCTGTGCAATCACCCCATGCCCATGCGCGGATCCGTTCGATTAACACCACAGCGGCGCTGGCGGTTCCCGGCGTCGTCCGTGTCCTGAGTGCAGCGGATGTGCCAGGTATCAACGATTGCGGCATCAAAAATGACGAGCCGCTCTTCCCCTCGGAAGCCATGTACCACGGTCACGCCATAGCGTGGGTGCTAGGGGAGGACCTAGATGCTGCCCGTGCAGGTGCCGCCGCCGTCGTGGTTGACTACCAGCCACTGCCTTCCCTGATAAGTGTTGCGGAGGCCATCGAAGCGAAGTCGTTTCAGGGGATGTCCAGGACGGTGAGCCGCGGGGATGTGGACACGGCCTTTGCGCAGGCCGCCCACATTTTTTCTGGTGTCACCGAGTTTGCCGGCCAGGAACACTTCTATTTGGAGACCCAGGCATCCTTGGCCACAGTGGATGAGGGTGACCAGATTTTTGTTCAAAGCAGTACCCAGCATCCCTCGGAAACCCAGGAAATCCTTGCCCACGTGCTGGGCCGGTCCAATCATGAGATCACGGTTCAGAGCCTTCGCATGGGTGGCGGGTTTGGTGGGAAGGAAATGCAATCGCACGGATTTGCTGCCATTGCCGCTCTTGGCACCTTACTCACCGGCCGGCCGGTTCGTGTCCGTCTGAACCGTACCCTGGACATGACGATGACCGGCAAACGGCACGGCTTCCATACCTCCTGGGAGGCCGGCTTCTCGGAGGACGGGAAGTTGCTGGCGCTGAAGGCGATGCTCACCGCGGACGGCGGCTGGTGCCTGGACATGTCCGAGGCCGTGTTGGCGCGGGCGCTTTGCCACGTGGACAACAACTATTTCATTCCCAACGTCCACGTCGATGGCCGGGTGGCCAAGACCAATAAAACCTCCCAAACAGCTTTCCGCGGTTTTGGCGGTCCCCAGGGCATGCTGATGATTGAGGATATTCTGGGCCGAAGCGCGCCCCTTTTGGGCATGGCTCCGGAGGATTTACGGCGCAAGAACTTCTACCGCGACGGCGAAACCACACCCTACGGGATGCCGGTGCGCCATGCCGAACGCGTCACCACGCTTTGGGAACAAGTGCTTCAGCGAAGCAATTTCACGCAACGGCGGCGGGAAGTTGATGCGTTCAACGCCGCGAACCCCCACACCAAACGCGGTTTGGCTATCACGCCGGTGAAGTTTGGAATCTCCTTCAACCTGGTTGCATTCAACCAGGCTGGCGCGCTGGTGCACGTCTACAAAGACGGCTCCGTGCTGATCAGCCACGGCGGAACCGAAATGGGTCAGGGCCTCCACACTAAAATGCTGCAAGTGGCAGCAACCTCCTTGGGAATACCGCTAACTAGCGTGCGGCTGGCACCGACCCGCACTGACAAAGTACCCAACACCTCTGCCACCGCTGCCAGTTCGGGAACTGACCTCAACGGCGGCGCGGTCAAAAATGCCTGCGAGCAAATCATCGAGCGGATCTCCGGCATCGCCGCGGGCATGCTCGGGGCCTCGGGCGCCGATGTGCGCTTCAGCAATGGACTTGTCACCGCTTTGGGGGTCCACGACCGCAGTTTTACGTTTGCAGAAGTGGTCATGAAGTCCTATCTGCAGAGGGTGCAATTGTGGGCTGCGGGTTACTACCGTACCGAAGGCCTGCATTGGAACCCGGAACTGATGCAGGGCGAACCCTTCAAATACTTTGCCGGTGGAGCATCTGCCACCGAGGTGGAGGTGGACGGGTTTACCGGGGCGTACAAAACCCGGAGGGTGGATATTGTCCATGATGCGGGGGATTCATTGTCCCCAATAATCGATGTGGGTCAGGTTGAAGGAGGCTACGTTCAAGGCGTGGGGTGGCTGACGTTGGAGGATTTGCGCTGGGATGAAAGCGACGGACCCACTCGTGGCAAGTTGCTGACTCAGTCGGCTAGTACGTACAAGCTTCCAAGCTTCTCGGAGATGCCTGCAGAGTTCAACGTGCAGCTGATGGAACACGCAGCGGAGGAAGGGGCCATCTACGGTTCGAAGGCGGTGGGGGAGCCGCCCTTTATGCTCGCTTTTAGCGCCCGGGAAGCTCTTCGTGATGCTGTCGCAGCGTTCGGCCCGAAGAACCGCTGTGTGGAATTGGCATCCCCGGCCACCCCGGAAGCCGTCTTTTGGGCTGTTCACGACTCCTGCAAAGCAGCAGCGGAATCCGCCCAAGCGGAATCCTGCCAAGTGGAATCCGCCCAAGCGACAACGCCTGCGTCAGCAAGCGTGGGAGCCCCGAGGTAGGCGTGGATTGGCTCGCAGCACTAGTCCACCTCCGCGAACACAATGAGATCGGGGTGCTCGCCACACTCGCGCACGTGCGCGGCCATGCGCCTCGCAACGCCGGGGCCAAGATGGTTCTCTCGGCCACGAGGAGTTGGGGAACCATTGGGGGAGGTAACTTCGAGGCTAGCGTGATCGACAGGGCTCTGGAACTCATGGCTGCGGGATCCCATGGCTCAGAGTTCATGACCTTTGCCCTCAACGACAAGGTGGCCAGCGTACATGGAGTCCAGTGCTGCGGTGGAGAGGTAAACGTATTGCTAGAAGTGCTTAACCCGCGCAGGACAGTGGCAATATTCGGGATGGGCCATGTTGGTTATGAAATCGCCCATATTCTAGCCAGGCAGCCAGTGAATTTAGTTCTTGTGGATTCACGCGAAGCCGAACTATCGCCCGTTCGTCTAGAACCGCTTATGAGTGGAGAAGCACATATTAGTGTGCGCCACGAGCCGGCCCCCGAAGTGGTGATCAGGGACCTTCCGGCAGGAGCCACACTTCTAGTGCTCACACATGATCACAGTGAGGACCTCATGCTGTGCGAGGCTGCGTTACGCACCGAACCCTTTTATATAGGACTCATTGGGTCCCGCAGCAAATGGTTGCACTTTCGTCAAAAACTGCGGGAGGAAGGTTACGAAGAATCCGAGATTAAGCGGATCACTTCCCCCATCGGCGACGCCACCATAACCGGTAAGGACCCAGTCAGCATTGCCATCGGCGTTGCATCGGATCTATTAGTCCGCTGGGAAAAAGCCAACGCCGATACCTGAATGAATGCTAAAAGGTCTTAGTTTTATGAAGCCTTAGCGGCCCGTACCGCCATAGATCGTTGCCTCATCTTCACTGTCCAAACCAAAGACGTGGTGCACTGCGCGTACCGCGACGTCGAGCAGATCAGCGCGCGTCACCACGGAGATGCGAATCTCGGACGTGGAGATCAAATCGATGTTCACACCGGCGTCGGACAGAGCCTTGAAGAAGTTATAAGAGACGCCAGGATTCGATCGCATGCCTGCACCGATGAGGGAGAGCTTGCCGATCTTGTCATCGTAAAGAAGGTCTTCAAAACCAACTTCTTCCTGCTGGGCACGCAGGGCGTTGAGCGCATCTTCGCCTTCAACCATGGGCAGTGTGAAAGAAATATCTGTTTTACCGGAACCGCGGGTTGAAATGTTCTGCACGATCATATCGATGTTTGTGTGGGCGCCTGCAATGATGCCGAAGATCATTGCCGCCTTGCCCGGAATATCCGGTACGCCAACAACGGTGACTTTGCCTTCGGACCGGTCGTGGGCAACGCCGGAGATGATTGGCTGCTCCAAGGCAACTCCCTCTGAAATCTTGATTTTGTCGTTTGGACTGGGCAGAACCCACGTTCCCTCATTGTCGCTGAAGGATGAGCGCACATGGATGGGCAGTCCAAAACGCCGGGCGTATTCCACACAGCGAAGGTGCAGGATCTTGGCACCAGAGGCAGCCATTTCCAACATTTCTTCACTGGAGATCTTGTTGATTTTTTGAGCGGTGGGAACCACGCGGGGATCAGCGGTGTAAATCCCGTCAACATCTGTGTAAATTTCGCACACATCAGCGTTCAGCGCGGCAGCCAGGGCGACTGCCGTGGTGTCAGAGCCGCCGCGGCCCATGGTGGTGATCTCATGGGTGGTGCGGCTCATACCCTGGAAACCGGCCACAATGGCCACTTTGCCCTTATCCAATGCCGTGCGTACGCGGTGCGGATCAACGTCAATGATGCGGGCTTTGCCGTGGATGCCGTCGGTGATCATGCCAGCCTGGCTGCCAGTGAATGACTGTGCAACCCCGCCTTGTGCGCTGATACCCATGGCCAACAATGCCATCGAAATACGTTCGCCGGCTGTCATCAACATGTCCAGCTCGCGAGCCGGAGGGTGTTCGGAAACCTGTGCTGCAAGATCCAACAGTTCATCGGTTGTATCGCCCATGGCAGAAACAACCACCACAACTTCATGTCCTGCGGCTTGAGTGCTGACAACTCTACGTGCCACGCGAAGGATGCCCTCGGCGTCGGACACGGAAGATCCGCCGTACTTTTGAACAATCAGGCTCATGGGTGCTCACTCATTGACTTACCTAACGCAACACTAGGAGAGAAAAAATTTGCTGCCAATCACGCCGGAGCCGCGCCAACGCGCTGGATAGGTGCGGCATCATCAGCGCGGGAGGCAGTCTAAAGCAGTTTAGCGCGGAGCCGGGGCAACGCAGAATTTGTGTGTCCACATGTTGATACTTTACCTCCGGCTCTATCTCCAAACAGCTTTGTTGCCAGAACGCAGAAGATCAGTCGGTGGGATGAGGTATTGCCTACACACCCCGCCGTAGGCTGATTCATATCCGCAACTGCGGCCCATAGGGGGAGGGAATCCATGACAGAGCAGCATCAATCCAGCCAAGATCCACCGGTGAACCATGTTCACAGGACTGTTCCACCAGGGATGTTCAATGGGCTTTGTGCCACCGGAGTCTCGCGCAGCTTTGGTGAGGTTCACGCCGTCGTAGACATGGATCTTAAAGCCCCGGCAGGCCAGGTAACAGCCCTCATTGGACCAAACGGTGCCGGCAAGACAACACTGCTGCTAATGCTGGCAACACTGCTGGCCCCGGACACTGGCAGTATTAGTGTCGCGGGCATCGACCCGGTCAAAGATCCCAGTGCTGCCAGGGCAAAAATTGGTTGGATGCCGGATACTTTGGGTGTGTGGGAAGCCCTGACAGCTCGGGAGATTCTGGGCACCATGGCCAAGTTCTACCAGTTGCCCAAGGCCCAGATCCCGGTGCGTGTGGCGGAACTGCTTGAGCTGGTAAATCTTTCCTCGTTGGCGGACCAAAAAGCCCGGGTACTCTCGCGCGGACAACAGCAACGTTTGAGCCTGGCTCGCGCGTTGATTCATGATCCCCAAGTTTTATTGCTGGATGAACCGGCCTCGGGTTTGGACCCGGGGTCGCGCATAGCGCTACGAAATATTCTGCGTCAGCTTGCCGCTCAAGGGAAAGTTGTTGTGGTTTCATCCCACGTACTTGCCGAACTTGATGAAATTGCTGACGGGGCCGTATTCGTCAACCAGGGCCGAACAGTGATGACGCAGTCCGTTGAACAAGCGTTCGTGCAGGGCCGGAACTACTCTATTGCTGCTCTTGATCCGGATAAGTTGGCAGCCGAGCTCACCTCATTGGGCGTAAGTTTTTCGGCGGGAACAGGGCGCCGAGTTTCGGTCACAGTGAATGCAGAATCGGAACGGCACGCGGCCCAGCTACTGAGAGATTTGGTGGTGGCAGGTGTGGATGTATGTTCCTTCGCCCCTGCAACAGGGGCCCTGGAAGAGACATACATGAGCATGAAGGTGGATCAGCCATGAGCGTGAAACAATATTCTTCAGGTGTCTCTGCCGTGGTGGGCATGGAATTGCGGCAGCGACTGCGTTCCCGCGGCTGGTACATCATGCTGGTTATTTGGTTTGGGCTCATCTGGTTGGTGACAGCACTGACCTGGATCAGCTGGAAGGCGCAGTCAGATTACAACTTTGATCCCGGGTTTGGCAGGGGGAGCCCGGGACCGTTGATCTTTGAAGCCGTTTTGGCGTTTGTTTTACTCTTTGGATTATTGGTGGCACCGGCATTTTCGGCCAATGCCATCAGTGGCGATCGATCCGCTGGCACCTTGGCCATCATGCAGGTGACGTTGTTAAAGCCAGGTCAACTGATATGGGGTAAGTTTCTCGCCTCGTGGATTGCCGCACTGGCATTTTTGCTGGTGAGCGTACCGTTCTTGATCTTCGGCATTGCACAAGGTGGTGTGAGCGTTGGTTATATTTTGGTGGGCCTACTCATGCTCGCCTGTGAACTAGGGGTTGTATGTGCCCTGGGAGTGGGTATTTCGGCACTGGCCACCCGGCCACTTTTCTCAATTGTGGTGACTTATTTGGTGGTGGCTGCGCTGGCCTTCGGCACGCTCATCGCCTTCGGGCTTGGCATGATGCTCAGCAACGGAACCGTGCAGGTAAACCAGAGCTACTACAAAAATATGGAGATGTATCAGGGCTCGGAGGGATTCGAGGCGGAATCTGATCGGGAATATAAGGACGATGAGATGTACCCCGCACCTCCCAACCCCAAGGACATCACCGATGAAAATCAGGAGTATGCCTGTTTTGGTCCTTTGGTGGAACAGCAGGCACCTCGCTCGGAAAGGGTGGCCTGGATGTTAGGCATGAATCCGTTCGTGGTGGTAGCAGATGCCATTCCCTACCCGAATACAAACGACTCGATGCAACAGGGCAGCTCAAGTGGAATGTTCGAGATGATCAGTCAAGGTGCCCGCTACGTCCAGGCAGGCCCCGAGTCCACGTATCAGTGTGCCAATGGCAAGGTCGCGGCACCGTATCTCACCAAGCAGGCGCCGCTGTGGCCATTAGGACTGGGATTGCAACTGTTGGTGACGGCGGGAGTGTTGGCACTGGGGTGGCGTTCACTGCGCACACCGGCAGGGAAACTGCCCAAAGGGACCCGCGTGGCCTGATCCGTGCCCTGCGAGCCCCCGACGCTGCGCGAGTTGCCACTTATGGCGCCCAAACACACGTTTTGGGGGCCATAAGTGGCAACTCGGTGCGGAACAGAGCCGGTAGCGGGGCCTTAGACGGAAACCGAGGTGCGTGGCGCGCGCATTAGCACCGCTTCCTCTGGAATCTGACGGATGGCACCCTTGTCGGCGCTGGTAGCCATAGAGGCATAGGCCTTCAACGCAGCAGAGACCTGGCGAACACGTCCCACGGGCTGGTAGCCCGTGGTTGCCTCGAGTATTTCCCGGCGGGCGTTGAGTTCGCCGTCGTCGACCAGCAGTTCCATGGAGCGGTTCGGAATATCGATCCGGATGCGGTCACCGTCCTGCACCAAGGCGATGGTTCCTCCGGCCGCGGCCTCGGGGGAGACGTGGCCAATTGAGAGCCCGGAGGTGCCGCCGGAGAAACGGCCGTCGGTGATGAGTGCACAGACCTTGCCCAGGCCCAAGCCCTTCAAGAACGAGGTGGGATAGAGCATCTCCTGCATACCGGGGCCGCCGCGCGGGCCCTCATAACGGATGACTACCACGTCTCCTGCCTTGACAATCTTGCTGAGAATCTTTTCCACGGCTTCGTCCTGGGATTCGCACACCACAGCCGGTCCCTCAAACGTCCAGATGGACTCGTCAACACCGGCTGTCTTGACCACGGCGCCATCTATGGCGATATTTCCGCGTAGCACCCCCAGGCCGCCGTCCTTGGAGAAGGCGTGCTCCACATCGTGCAGGCACCCTTCCACAGGGTCGGTGTCCAGGGAGGTCCACTCGGCGGATTGTGAGAATGCGGTGGAGGAGCGTTGGCCTCCCGGTGCCGCGGTCCACAAGGCAAGGGCCGCGTCGGTGGCTTTCCCGCCGCGGATGTCCCAGTCATCAAGCCATCCCGTAAGGTCCTTTGAGTGGACCGAGTTGACGTTCGTGTGGAGCAGCCCGCCGCGGTTGAGCTCACCCAAAAGGGCGGGGATGCCGCCGGCCCGGTGGACGTCCTCCATGTAGAAGGTTTTGTCCCCTGCCACGTTCGGGGCTACTTTTGCCAAGCACGGGACCACCCGTGACTTCGCGTCGATGTCGTCAAGATCGTATTTCAGCCCGGCCTCCTGCGCTGCGGCCAGCAAGTGCAGGATCGTGTTGGTGGAGCCACCCATGGCGATGTCCAAAGCCATGGCGTTATCGAAGGCTTCGAAGCTGGCGATCGAACGCGGCAGGACGGACTCGTCGTCGTCCTCATAGTAGCGTTTGGCGATCGCCACGGCGGTGGCACCGGCACGCTCGTACAGTTCCTTGCGTGCGGTGTGGGTGGCCAGCAGTGAGCCGTTGCCGGGCAATGACAGCCCAATGGCTTCGGTGAGGCAGTTCATGGAGTTGGCCGTGAACATCCCTGAGCAGGAGCCGCAGGTGGGGCACGCGTTGGCCTCTATGAGGTCAATGTCTTCATCGGAAATGGAGGAGTCCACGGCGTCGGAAATGGCGTTGACCAGATCCAGGGTGCGGATGGAACCGTCGGTCATGGTGACCCGTCCAGCTTCCATGGGCCCGCCGCTGACAAAAACGGTGGGAATGTTCAGGCGCAGAGCAGCCATGAGCATGCCGGGGGTGATCTTGTCGCAGTTGGAGATGCACACCAGCACGTCGGCGCAGTGCGCATTGACCATGTATTCAACGGAGTCAGCAATGAGGTCGCGGGAGGGCAGCGAGTAGAGCATGCCGCCGTGGCCCATGGCGATGCCGTCATCCACGGCGATGGTGTTGAACTCGCGGGCAATGGCGCCGGCTTCGTGAATGGCGTCGGAAACGATCCGGCCAACAGGTGCGAGGTGGGTGTGACCGGGGACAAACTCGGTGAAGGAGTTCGCGACGGCCACGATCGGCTTGCCGATGTCCGCTTTGGCAACGCCGGAGGCCATCATGAGGGCGCGGGCGCCTGCCATGTTGCGGCCGTGGGTGACTGTTCTTGAACGTAATGGGGGCATAAGAATAGTTAAGCAGCTTTAGTGGCCGCTCCGGAAGACGGTGCTGCTACTAGTAGTGGCAGTGCTAGATTTGTTCAAATGAATGAAGAACGACGGCGTGAGCTGGGTCAGTTTCTCCGTGACCGCCGCGGGGCGTTAGTCCGTGCGGAGCATGGCTTGCCACCTATAGGACGAAGCCGCATGATGGGCTTGAGGCGCGAAGAGATTGCCGCTTTCTCTGCCGTTAGTGTGACTTGGTACACCTGGTTGGAGCAGGGGCGGGACATTAATGCTTCCCGCCAAGTCCTTGAATCTGTTGGCCGGGTACTCCGACTCAGCACGGCTGAGGCGGCCTATGTTCTGGCGCTGGGAGGCCACGTAGCCGAACCAGCCACTGGAACTGTCATAGAGTCTGTGCCCCCACATCTGCAGGCCCTGTTAGATGCTTGGGATTTTCCGGCCTTTGCGGTGGCCCCTGGGTGGGGGATCGCTGGATGGAATCACGCCTACGAATGCCTATATTCACGTATTTCGGAGGTTGCCCCTGAGCAGCGGAACCTGTTGTGGCTGATTTTCACTGATCCGGCTTTGCATCGAATGCTGCCGGACTGGGACGTTACCTCACAACATTTCGTCGCAGAATTCCGGGCAGAGGCCGGGCCCCGGCTGGGCTCGATGACACATACCGCTATCGTGGCGAAGTTGCAGGCGGCCAGCCCTGAATTTGCACAAATTTGGGCCCGCCATAGCGTGAAAGGATTCGCTTCGCGGCAACGCGTGTTTGTGCACCCGGTTGTTGGCGAACTGGTTTTTGACCAGCACCGGCTGGTGCCTTCCGACGTTCCAGATCTGCATTTTGTCTTGTACGTGCCCACCGCCGGTACACCCACAAAACAGCGGCTTGCGGAGTTGGCTGAATCTACGCCGAAACGCTAGCCGGTGCGGGTCCGCAACCTTTAGGTGAGAGCGTTGCGACGGCCTTCAAAGGCACGGCCAAGCGTGACCTCATCCGCGTACTCCAAGTCGCCGCCCACAGGTAGACCGGAAGCCAGCCGGGTCACTGCGATGCCGATGGTTTTGAGCATGCGCGAGAGGTAAGTGGCCGTGGCCTCGCCTTCGAGGTTGGGGTCGGTAGCGATAATGATTTCCTGAATCTGGCTGTCGTTCAGGCGCGTCAGTAGTTCGCGGATGCGTAGCTGGTCAGGACCAATACCCGCTATTGGATTAATTGAGCCCCCCAGCACGTGGTACCGGCCGCGGAAGGCCCTGGTCCGTTCCACTGCAAGCACGTCTTTAGATTCCTCCACCACACAAATAATGGTCGGATCCCGGCGCGAATCACGGCAGATATTGCACAGCTCGGACTCGGTGACATTGAAGCATACGGTGCAGAACTTTACGCGTTCCTTGACAGTCACGATCGACTTAACCAAGCGTTGCATATCCTCGGCGTCGGCCTCCAGAATATGGAAAGCAAGCCGCTGGGCAGATTTAGGCCCGATTCCAGGCAAACGCCCCAGCTCATCGATAAGCTCTTGAACTGCTCCCTCGTACACAATGCCTCTTGTCTATATGGTTCAAAATCTATGGGTTCACAATGTTAGTCGCAGGTTAGTCGCAGTGCCGTGTTTGGTCAGTTTGACGGGTTCAACTGCCGCTCTTCGATCAATACTCCGCCTAGAATACGCTCAACCGCGGCTTGGCCCACCACTCCGGATTCCTCCAGTGTCACGTCGTCAGGACTTGGAACGTCCTCAACATACGGCTTGGGGGCTGCCAGTGATGGCGCCTGTGCGCGAGCAGCCTGAGCTTCGGTGCTGTTGGAGAGACGATGGTACATGCTCTGTTTGGCGCCAGTCTGGGCGGCACTATTAGATGCCTCCTTCGGCGCCGGAGCCACCTGCTGCTGCGCCGTATCCGTTTCCACGGGGCTTATTTCCACGGGGCTTGCCGGGACGCTCACTGTGGCAACAGTTGGATACGTGGTGGAAGCACCCAGCGGTGAGCTGATTGTTTCCTGTGCCGTGTTGAAACCAGGCGCTTGCGGTGGTGTAGTTTCCGTTATGGAGCTTGAGGCTCCTGGGGATTCTTCAGCTACTTCTGCAGATGCCGCTTCGTCCTTAGCTGTGTCTAATCCTGCTTCTGAAGCTGCATTTGACCCTGTGCTTAACCCTGTGTTTCCGCCTTGACCGGCATCGCTACTGGAATCTTGGCCGGTTCCTTTGGTGGTTCCTTGTGCCCAGTCCGGGGCGTTGGAAATGGAACCCCACCCCGGATCGGCAACATTCTGCCGGCTTGTTTGGCCCAGCGAGGCGCTCCAATCCGGCTGGGCAGGTTGGTTCCCCTGCTGGTCTGAGCGCTGGGCAATTTGTTCAGCCAGCATGGCGCTGCGTCTGGGCGCCTCAGCTTCCATCGGAGCCGCACTCACTGGTGCAGCGGCAGGGGTATCCCAGCCCGTGGTCCACGCCGAAATGGGTGAAACCTTTGGTGGTGAATAGGCGGGGACGGGTGTCTTTTCGCTAGCCGGTTGTTCTTCTGTGCGCGACCCGGTGGATGTTTCCTGGGCTGGTTGCTGGTGGCTTCCGGCCTCAGGATGGGTTGCTGAGGGATCGTAGGGGTCAGCTGGAGCATAATCAGCCGGCGGGTAGGAATCCGGATGGGGTTCGTCCCAAAGATCGCTTGGCTCAGTGGGCCCGTCCCACGGCGCCTGGGCGAGGGTAGGCTTTTGAGTTCCAGGAGAAGGCTGGGTTTCAGCGGATTCGCCAGGCTGCGGCTGTTTTTGCGCGGGGTTGGCATCAGTTGGTTCAGCAATGGGTAAACCCCAAGAGTCTCGCCGCACTGGAGCCGGGGCGGCGGTGGGGCGTTCTTGCTGTGCAGCTACATTCTCCGGCGCTGTGGCATTGCCATGATCCCCTTCACGTTCCTGTGAAGGGTTACCGGGTTGAACTTTTGGGTTTGGCTCAGCGCTCGCTCTCGTAGCGGGGGCTTCGCCGTCGGCGGGCAATATCTGTACGCTCATGCCAAGCACCTGGTTGATGGCCTGTTGCAAGTTTTCCAAGTGTCCGTTGTTGCTGAACGTTTCGATGAGACCGGATGAGGGCAGGCCGACGCGGAGTTCCCGTCCGTCAAATACTTGTGGCACAACGTTTTGATTCACCATGGCCCAGGATGCCATACGGATGCTGCGCAGGGCTCCCAAAATTTCCGGCCAGGCCCGACGAATGACTTCAATGCCTGATGAGCCAGTGCTCACAGCACCGGCTGATTCATTGCTGGCTGAACCTTGGCCGGGTGCAGCGGGAGCCGTATTTACAGTGGGCGCGGTAGCGCCAGTGCTTGCTTTAGTAGCAGCAGTAGTAGGTGCGTCGGGCTCTTGTGCGCTACTTTGCGGCGTTGTAGTTTTTTGATTCTCAGCAGGTGTTGGCAGATCATCCCATGTGGGCGCCGTTTGGGCTGCTGCTGGTTCCTGCTGAGTGGGGGCTTGTGCAGGGGTTTGCGGTTGGTTCGCGGTAGTTGCCCAATCCTGCGTGGGAGCAGCGGCGGGTGCTCGGCGTGCCGCAACTTCGGCCCCGGCAGCCTCTTTTGCCCGTGCCAGCTGTGCACGTACGGCAGCCAACCCGCCACCTGAGGTGTCGCCAGCAGGATCGGCGGGGAACGGCGTCGAACTTTGAGGGGCAAAATGTTCGGGGGCAGGGGCCTGTGCGGGCTGGGCTGCTTGGGCAGCCCCAGCGCCCGGATTGCCTGCTGGAGCCGCAGTGGGGGTTCCGGCGTAGTTAAGGCGACGTTCCAACTGGTCAAGTCGGGTTGCCATGCCTCGAACGGAGGAGTCAGTTCCGGGCAGCAGAAGACGTGCGCCTAATAGTTCAAGGTGCAGGCGTGGCGATGTTGCGCCAGTCATTTCGTTGAAGGCCGCGTTGGTAACGTCCGCAGCCCGGGAAAGTTCAGCGGCACCTAATTGGGCTGCCTGTGTTTGCATGCGGGCAATGAGCTCATCGGGTGTGCCGCGCAAAATGGCGTGGGCACTTTCCGGCATGGCCTGAACAATGATGAGATCACGGAAACGTTCGAGGAGGTCTTCCACGAAACGACGGGGATCGTGACCGGTTTGCACAACCCTATCCACCGACTTGAACACGGTGGCGGAGTCGCTGGCGGCCAACGCCTCAACAACATCATCGAGCAGCGAGGAGTGGGTGTAGCCAAGCAGGTCGATTGCTAGATCGTAGTCAAGACCGGCCGCTCCGGCCCCAGCCATCAACTGGTCAAGAACTGAAAGGGAATCGCGCACTGAACCGCCACCGGCGCGGACAACAAGGGATAAGACGCCGGGGGCAACAGCAACCTGCTCTTGTTCGCACAGTTGTGCCAAATAGGCCATCAACGGCTCGGGTGGCACCAGCCGGAAAGGATAATGGTGCGTGCGGGAGCGGATGGTGCCAATCACCTTGTCAGGTTCGGTGGTGGCAAAGATGAACTTGATGTGCTCCGGCGGTTCTTCAACGATCTTTAGCAGGGCGTTGAAGCCGGCAGATGTGACCATATGGGCTTCGTCAATGATGAAGATTTTGTAGCGGTCACGGATGGGGGCAAAGGTGGCGCGTTCACGCAGATCGCGCGCATCGTCAACGCCACCGTGGCTGGCGGCATCAATTTCTATAACGTCCAGGGAGCCGGAGCCTCCGCGCGCAAGCTCCACGCAGCTATCGCATTCACCGCAAGGATTCGCCGTGGGGCCCTTGGCGCAGTTCAGGCAGCGGGCAAGAATGCGGGCCGATGTGGTTTTTCCGCAACCGCGTGGGCCTGAAAACAAGTACGCGTGGTTGACTCGGTTCTTCTCCAGGGCAGCCATTAGGGGACCCGTGACGTGTTCCTGACCGATGACTGTGGCAAACGAATCGGGACGGTACCGGCGATACAGGGCTGTTGGTGCACTCACAGTTGATACCCTATCTAATCTGCCTGACAAAATGCCGGTCGGAGCCGCAGACTGGGCAAATTTGGGGATAAGTTTTTGGGAAAAGTAAAGACCCCTCATGCACCCGCCAGAGCCCGCTTACCCTTGCTACCTTCCGGTCCTGGGGGAGTTCACAGGGTGACGCCACATGAGGGGCCGAAAAACAGCCTACCCGACTGTTGCGATGCGTGCGAATCCAGCTGCAACTAGGAAGGCATATCAATTCCTTGCCCGCGGTGGTAGCTTCACCTCATAGGGGCACCGATGCCATTGCCAACCCGGTCCCGCAACGTTTGGCCCCTGCGTTGCTTGGGCCACTGTAGGGAGTGGACCGCCATGTTGACTTATGGTTTCTTTGAATGGATTTTCTGGGTGCTGGCTTTTTGCACGGGAATTTTGGCGCTGGCACGTATTGAAGTGTTTTCAACCCACTCCTCTCAGCGTGTTCATCGCCATTCAGGTCAGCAGATACTCCTGTGGATCATGACCATAGCGTTTGCGCTCTCAGGTTTTGTCACAGCAGCGCTGGCTATGCGGGCTGGGTACTGATTTCGGCCAGGAATGGGTGACGTGAGTGCTGTCGAAACTCGTTGTTACGTCTAAACGTCGCATTAGTGACGGGCGAATATGACAATCTTGTAAAGTTGGATAGGTGTTGTAGAGGCGGCGGAGCACCGCTGACTGCGACGCTTGGGTGCCTTGCGTGCCCGATCCTGCTGCATGGTCTGCCTTTGGCATTGACCGCTAGGGGGGAATGAGGGCGGTGGGGCTTGAACGGGGCCGTATTGCCCTTATTTCTTGCTATCACCAAAAAGAGCCCGCTTCGATTCGTGACTTGGGTACTTTGTCAGGTACTCTTGAACCTGCTGTGTTTCGCACAGCAAGCTGGAGGATTCGCCTAGCGGCCTATGGCGCACGCCTGGAACGCGTGTTGGGTTAACGCCCTCGGGGGTTCAAATCCCCCATCCTCCGCCAGCGGAAGACCTGGAATCATAAAGATTCCGGGTCTTCTTTCGTTTAACCACACACCCCTGAGACGCTCGCTCACTCCACGTCCTGTTTTGCGAAACGCGGGTTAGCGGCCAAAATGTGTGTACAGCCCGGGCGTGTCAGTGGCTTCTTCCGCCCCATCCTTGTTGAATTCCATTGCCGTCTTCTGGGCTGAAGGCTGTGTCGTAGAGGGCAGGGCCGATGGGCTCGTGAACCATTTGTCGTTTCTTCTTTTTTGGTTGCCAGTGGTGGGCCTTCACTAGGTCCCAGGGATCTTTAGGGGCCTCGGTGTGGTGGTAGAGGTACCAGTCCACGGCTCGTTTGGCATGATCATCGCTAAGACCTCGATGGTCCCGAAGAAGGTGCTTCAAGCCAGCATTGATCCCACCCTCGAGCGGGCTCGTTGTCCTAGGGAGTTTCTGGTCTTCGGTGGCGTGGGTGAGCCAAGTAAACAGATGATCGTTCTGCAGGACTGTGGCTAGTGTTCCACGGGCTTGGCGCAGACGAAGATGCGTGAACCACCAGTTCTGGTTTGCCCGCACGTGTGAGGGCCTTTCACCGTTCTTCTTCGCGTAGGTGCGGTCCTTCAAGAACTTCTCCCAGCGTGCTTCCCAGGACGCGAACTCACCGACCCACACAGCGGCTTGATCCAGGGACTGGATCGGTGTTAAAGCCTTCGCTAGGGCCAGTAATTCCTTGCCAGCATCGAGTTTCGGACGCATCGTGAGGTGGGTACGGATGTTCTGTTGAATATGAAACAAACACCGCTGCACTCTTGTTTCTGGCCAGTGCTGACCCAACGCACTCTCGAGGCCTTTGTGCCCGTCGATGACGACCATGGCAGGGGCCGGGAGTTGCTTGAGTAACGCTGACCAGGAAGCATGTTTTTCCCGATCGCACCACTGCCAGCCAACAACGTGATCACCGGTGTAAGCAATGAGCACGCACCAGCCGTTGAAGTACGTTCCATCGAGCATGAGCACCGGGTGAATTTCCCCGGTCACAGGGGCTTGTGGGGCCACGTTCCAACACCAAGCACTCTGTCTCCGAAAGGTCCGTGATGAGCTGGCATGGGCGTCCTGACGGGTCTTGCCAGTGATCCATGACTGGAAAGCGGCGAACTCTGCTTTCTTGCTGATATCAACCCTGGATTGAGTACTGGAAGCACCACAGGATTTACACCGCCACCGGGTTTTACCTGCACTGGTCGAACCGTTCTTCACAAGCTTCTGAGCACATACACCACAACGGGGGTGGTTCTTGGGAACTGTCACCATACATGCTTTCAAAGCATGTACAAGGCCCTGCATCCCATATGATTACTGGTCAAAAGCCACTTTGCATACACACATTATGGCCGCTAACCCCGAAACGCTCGCTCATCCACGTGAGCGAGCGTCAGCTGAAACACAACGTGGACTGAGCGAGCGTCAGCTGAAACACAACGTGGAGTGAGCGAGCGTCAGAGAAAAGCGGACGTGGAGTGAGCGAGCGATGGTTAGTGGGGCAGGGCGTCCAACCAAAATTGCAGGAACGCAGCCCCGGCAAAGTCGTTGATCACCTCGTCACCAAGCCTCAGATCAGCGGCAGTCTTAATGGGGTAGGGCTTGGCAGGAACGCCCTCAGCCGGCCGTACATCCACATGTTTGACCTGGTGATCCTGATGGTGGAGCCAGTCGGCCATGGCGTAGTCCGTGCGGGAATCGCCCACCGTGCGCCAGGCCTGGGGAATAATGCCTTGAGCTGCCAGCAGTTCAACTGCGCGGCTGGCCCCCAGATCCTTACCCAAACGCACTGACTCTATATCTGTGGAAATAATCGACGGATCAACGCGGTAATCAATACGGCCCGTTGACGCCGGCGCCCGGTGCTCAAGGCGCACAGCACCCAAGTCGTGGGTCGCCAGCAAAGCCAGCGCATCGGCGTCGAACGCTTCTTGCTGGGTCAAGTAGCCGCTGCTGTCCACGTCAACGTGCTGCTCCACGGAGACCATGGCCCGTTTGGTCTCGTCAAAGAACATGTGGCTGGCATATTTGGCGGCCACAAGATCTCGAATCTCATCGCCAAATGCTGCGGGCATCACAAGGGAATCATCCACGTGAACTGGACCCGAACCCTCGGGGGTGAAACTAAACCACACAGCACCCTTTTCGCAGATGGCATGCACCACGGAGCCTGCCGGTAGCCCGGCAACAAGCATCGGCGCCATGAGTTGCTCGGCGATGAATGCATCAGATCGTCCGGTGTTGAAGACCACCGGGATGCCTCGACGGACCAGCTCAATCAGGTTAGTGATGATCTCAGGTGACACCCGGCGGTTCACTGGGCTGGCTAGCGGGCCGTCCACATCAAGGAGCAAGGCAAGCGGAGGTTGCAATAAAGTCATGGATCCATGATCCCAGCGCTGCGTGCGGAAGACCAGTTTCGGTAACCTTTTGGCAACACACTCCGCGGTTCGATGGCACGACAGTTCCTTTAGGGACGTGGAGTCCCTAGTCTGAAGAGGTGATCTTCAAAGCTGTTGGCGACAAACGCCCGTACCCAGACCATGGCTACATAACGCCCAAAGACTGGGCGGGTGTTGCGCCGCGCCAGGTCAGGTTGGCTGAACTTGTCACTACCAAAGCACAGTTGGACCTTGAAGCGCTTCTGGCCGAGGACTCCACATTTTTTGGCGACTTATTCCCGCACGTAGTGCAATGGCGCGACACGCTGTACCTGGAGGACGGACTGCACCGAGCTGTCCGTACCGCCCTGCACCAGCGCACCATCCTGCACGCCCGAGTTTTGGTGATTGATGACTAGGCGCCCGGAGGAACCGCCCAAGAGCTCTTCCTCCGCACCCGACTCTGTCGATGAGGTCCTCTTGACCCCACGTGAAAAGCGAAGAGTGGTTCGAGAAGCGCGCCGGCAAGCCCTTGACGCCGCCTATGAGCTACGCATGAAACGTAAAAGGGCCAAGGACGGGACGTCGTGGCGTGGGCATCATATTGTTGACTCGCAGGGACTTGCCGAAGCTTTCCCGGATCCCGAAACACCGGAAATCCCTTCCAGCACGGTGCGGCGTCGCATCACCCACGGCGTCACTTTGGTGCTGCTGATAGCGCTGGTGGTAGCCGCCGTCGTACTAGTGGGTATGGTGCAAAGGGGGGAACTCGTACTGAAATTGGGAGCTGATAAACCCACCCCGACGCCGGAAATTTGCCCCGCTGAAACACTTGACTACCCCGCCAATAAAACCGTCACAGTGAACGTTTATAACGGCGGGAGCATCGAAGGTAAAGCCGGCCAGGTGGCGAAGGAGCTGACGAAGCGCGGTTATCCCGTCAAGGCGATCGAGAATAAGTCCACGGACTATGCCTCGCCGACGGTTGTTATTTCAGGATCTAGCGGCCATGCCGCGGCCTTTAATATGCAGCGAAACTTCCCCAACTCCGAATATGTCCAAGATGACCGTGCGGACGGCACTGTCGATGTGATTGTGACAGGCCTGTTCAACGGACTTGTGGCCCCGCCCAAAGTGGATCAAACCCCGGGAGCTCTCTCTTGCCCGCGGCTCAGCCCACCGCCTAGCCCACCACCCAGCGAACCGGCGGTCACCGCGCCAATTGGCGGATAGCCAGGCTGCCCTAGCCGCTCTGGCCCCAGCTGAGCGCTAGAAAACGCCGCTAAGCAAGAACGGTTGGTCGGCCTTGCTCATCGAAAGTAGCGCCAACGCCCGCTTGGATAAACCTCACCGCCGCGGCAATGTTCTCTTCATCGGGGATCTCGGTGTTGCGCCGTGAAGCACTGGCTGTCAATGAACCGTGGATGAGCTGCACCAACCCTTCAACGTCAGCCTCCGGCAGGAAGCCTTGATCCATGCCCGTGCGCAGAATGTCTATTAGCAAGGTGTTAAGTTCGCCAACATGGACACCTAATTTGGCAAAGGACTCACTGGAGAGCACCGAGCGCATGGCTGGGCCCGGCGGCAGGTGCCGGCGGGTGAGATCCTCAAGCTGCGCGCGCACGTAGACGGACAAGCGGTCCACAGGATTCGCCAGACCATCCAACCTGGCCTTTAGATCGGTAACAAATTTGCCGGTTTCATCCAGTGCGTAAGCCACCAAAAGCTGTTCAAGGTCGGCAAAATAGTTATAGACGGCGGTTCTACCCACGCCCGCTGTCCTGGCCACATCAGTCATTGTCAGGCCCGGAAGGCCGTGCGTAAACAGGAGCTCGCCGAAAGCGTCGAGGATCTTACGCTGCGTTTGGGCGCGCTGTGCCGCGTTCGTGGGGGCGGCTATTCGAGGCATGCTGACAGTTTACCGGCAATTCGTCAGTAAAAGTGCACGGGTGGGTTTCCGGTGGGTTTCACCGCTGGATTGCGGCGCGCCGAATCCCCAGAACGCGCACGACGGCGTTGCTCACGTGCCGCTCGAACGGCAGTTCCGCCGTGGTTATCACCGAAGCTGCCAGTGCCTTGTCAATGCACTTTGTCACCAGCCGTTCCGGGATGTGCAAGGCGCGGCCAAAACGGAGCCAGTCATTGCGCTCCAATCCGGTGCGACTGCCCGCACTACCTCCCACGGGTAATGCCATACCAGGATCACGGGAGGGGTCCCCGTCGGTGAGGTCGGTTAGGATCCCCCCGGGAACGCCGGCGGCGAACCCCTGCTCAATCTCCGCCGCCAGTGTGCACTGTAAATCGTAGGCAGGAGCTATAAACCATTCACCATTGGGATGTTGAAGCACGGAAATGTTTTTGGCATGCAGATCACCATTGCCGGTCAACCAGGCAAAAAGAAACTGCAGAAAAATGTTTCGCGCCGCTAAGCCACGAGCCGCACACATGCTTACTGCAGTGGCAGCAACTGCTTCACTGGGTACCGAATATTTTCTGCTTGGCCCCAAACCCATCAGCTGGGCACAATCCTCAACCGCCAACGAGCCAACCGGTGACCTATCAAAACGGGAGATGAGCAACGCGGCTTGGCCAACGCCGTCGTAGACCAAACGGGCATCCGCCACTGGGATTGCAAGTGCCTTGGCCTTGTTCAGCAGCATGAACTCCGTTTCCACCTGGCGGGTGTGGCTTCCATCGTTGAACTTCAGGAGATAGGCGCGCGTGGGGTCCTTGTCGTGACGGTATGAGGCCGTGACCTTGCTTTGGGAACCTGCCAAAGCGGAGCGGTCCACCGGTCCGCTCTCCGCGCAAAAGTCAGCAAAACGAACGTTGTCCATCGATTTTTCCACCGTCAGCAGTGCCGGAATGCTCTCGGGTTTGGTGCCAGCCGGAACGATTTGGACATCACCCACGGGATTTTCACCCGCTGCAAGAAGCAAGGAGAATTCATCTGCGAGCGTGGTTTTTGCCGCCCACCGCAGTTTGGCCAGGCGCGCACCTTCTGGCAGCAGCCCGGCGAAGAATGCCGGCACGTTACCGGGGCCGAATGTCACTGGAACGTCAATGACCGGCAGGGTGGAGGCGATCGCTGCGCCGCCGTCGCTGAGGTAACCGGGCAGGTAGGAAAATACAACACCCAGGCTGGGGTAGCGGATCAATGTTGCCGCCGCTTGGCCCTTTTTATAAATTACTGCCTGAGAAACTGTTTTGGCATCTTCAGGATTCTTCATGAACCAGACACTTTCAAACTCAAGCTCATCCCCAGCGCCGATGCCACAGCAGTGAGGATGTCCAACCGCACGGTTGCCCGGCCATTTTCCAGGTCGCTAAGTACTCGCGTGGAGATGTCGGCCAGGTCAGCTGTTTCGTTTTGTGTCAGGTGCAACGATTTGCGCCTAGCCCGGAGGGTAGTGCCCAGATCGGTGGCATCCATGTGTGGTCCGGCTCTTTCCTGGTGGGTCTAGCGAGTCTGTGGTGCAGGCACTGTGCCCGTTGGCACCATCCTATGTGGCAAGCCACGATTTTCTGCACGATCTTACCGAAAATGTTTGTCTTGCATCGTGAGTACATACGCGAAGCCGGCTCGGGATTGGCTAGGGTGGGGCAGTGAACAACTTTCTGGTGAAGAGGCCATGGACAGGGCGCATCGGTGCGCTTTTGGGCATTCTACTCATGGCCCTGAGTCTGCGCCCGGCCGTATCCGTGGTTCCTCCGCTGCTGGGGGAACTGGGTGGCGAACTTGGTTTTGACGCCAGCAGCACGGGCCTGCTCGCCATGTTGCCACCGCTCATGTTCGCCATCTTTGGTCTAGGCACGCCTGGGTTGATTCGTCGGTTTGGGCTTGAAAAAGTTCTAGTTGCGTCCATACTGCTCGCCATGGGCGGGCAGTTGGTCCGTGCCCTCACAGGGGATGTTTGGTCTTTTTTGTCTCTCACGGCAGTGGTCATGGCCGGGTATGGGATTGGCAACGTGGTGCTGCCACCACTGGTTAAGAAGTACTTCCCGGACCGCGTGGGTATCTTGACCGCCGGGTACGTGACGCTTTTAGCTGTTGGCACTGCCATCAGCCCGCAACTTGCCGTACCCGTTGCTGCCGGAAGTAATTGGCGGGTCTCCGTGGGGATGTGGGCCTCGATGAGTTTTTTGGTGCTGCTGCCATGGGTTAGCCAATTCCTGCGGGACCGAAAGCAGAAGAATCGTATCGCTAGTGATGGACGGGACGACGCCGGAGCTCCCGCCCAACTGGGCGCGGCCAGCCCCGACAACGCCGCTGCTGACAACAAGGCAGAAATTCCCAAGCTCAGGCCCTGGCGTTCGCCGGTCGCGTGGGGCCTAGCTATCTTTCTGGCTGGAAATTCCGCTCAAACCTACGTCTATTTCACTTGGTTGCCGCCATATCTCTCCAGCCAAGGTCTGGACTCGTCGACCGCGGGCACCGCGCTGGCATATTTCGCTATTGTGGGTCTGCCCGTGAGCTTGTTGGTGCCGTTGTGGGTTCCTCGATTGAAAAACCCGATTGTGGCTGTCAGTGTCTTCGCGGTGTGTTGGTGCATCGGTCACGTTGGTCTCTACCTGGCCCCAATGGACGGCACGTGGTTGTGGGTTACCTTTGCCGGCTTGGGGCAGGGCACCTTTGCCACCGCTTTGCTGATGGTCAATTTGCGCTCGCGGACCACTCACGGCTCATCGGTGCTCTCCGGTTTTAGCCAAGGCATCGGCTATGCCGGGGCGGGTATTGCGCCGCTTTTCTTTGGCTCCATGCATGACACGACAGGTTCTTGGGCGGGATCATTCGCCATGCTTGGCATTTGTTTGGTCGTCATGATGGCCGGTGCAGTGATGATAAATGCCAAACATTACATCGAGGATTCAGAAGAGCAACCTAGCGTTCCTGATGCCACAGGACATGGAGTGAAGCTCGCGGACTAATGGGCAGCCGCTGCCCCTGGTGCCCGGCAGCATGCTAGAAGCTTGACGAGCTGCCAGAGCCAGAGAAGCTGCCACCGCTGGATCCATAGCCTGTACTGCTGCCGGAACTGGCGTCGCTGCGTGCGGTATCGACGCTTCTTTGGGCTGTGATGTAGCCGCTGTTGAAGGAATGCACTGAATAGAAACTGTTCCAGCCGTAGATGGAGCCAAAGATGGTGGCTTGAGACATGCTGATGTCATCTTGGCGGCTGCGCTCCATGGCAGAACGCATTTTTTTCTTCTCGGAACTGGTTTTTGCGTACTTACCGATCATCAGCTCCGAATGTTGTTGCAGTAGCGCCGTCAGCTCCGCGCGCATTACTTTGAGACGGTCCAACGCCGCTTCGGGGGAGATGAGTCTTGATTGGAAATCTCCACCAAGCTGTTCAAGATCATGAGATCTCTGGGCGTGTAGTGACGCCAGTGCCGCTGTTGTTGCCAGACCCTGCGCTTCAGGTTGGGCGATCAATGCAGGGAGTTGCTCCATATCATCCATCAAGGGCCGTACTTGCCGCTCCCAGGCGCTTTCCCAGCCGGAATACCTGTTCAGGAGAGTGTTGGTATCAGCAATCACATCGTCCAAGTTATCCAGTTCCTGCGCAAGTTCGGCATAGCGGGCCACGATCTTGACGTTGCGGCCCTTCGACATGTCCTTATCAGTGAAGGAATGGACACGTTGATTCAGTTCGCCGGCTTCGTGATAACGCGTGCTGAAAGTGCGGTATTTTTCCAGCACCAGTGAGCCGTATGTGGAGGACTCCGGAATAGTTTTAGCATTGAGCTCCGTGACATCCAGGGCCAGACTGACACTGGAAAAAGCGGCATCACCGCGTTTAAGATGCTCGCCAGCCTTCTTCCGGTTATTCCGGCGAATGATCAGCACAGTGCCAAAGCCCAGAGCCGCAAGACCACCTGTGACGCTAGCGGTGATGATGAATGCTGCCGATAGATACCAGGGCTGGTTGATCAGCGAAGCACCCTTCTTGACGCCAGCAATGGTGCCGTCGGTCCACTGGGCTTCAAGGAAAAGCTCTTTGGAAGCTTGCTGGATTGACTCCTGTTTACCCAGTGAAACTTTGCGGTCTTCACCCATATAGGTGCCTACCTGGCGACCAGCAGGATCAAAAGCAAAAATAAAGAGCCCGTCAGCCCATTTTTGTCCGTCAGCGGTGATCCATTCCGGGTGTTTCTCACGGGCGAACTGCAAAACTTTTTCGTTGAAGTTATCGCTTCGAGCGCCATTGCGGGTGTAAATCACCACCGTGGTGGGCTCGTGGAATTTAATCTGCTCCAGCGCTGTCATCAGCTGCGGCAGGTATAAAACTCCTGCGGTGTCTTCAACAACAATGTCAGTGGCAGTGACCTGCGTAGGCGCGGGTGCGCTGCCCGCCGTGGCAGCCGGAGCAATGCCCGCGGGTGCAATGCCCGCCGGTGCGCTGCCCGCGGTGGCGGCCGGGACAATGCCCAAGAGGGCCATAAGCATGAGGGCAAGAATCCCCAGAATCTTCTTCATAGGTTCAGCCCACACTGTGCCGGTCCAAAGCGCAAGTCCCTACCACGACAGCTCCACACCATGAGGGCGCAACCAAAACGTTGGCAGGGCGTTCACGCTGTGTTTAGAACTTCCCACCCGGCTGGTTCTTTACCCATGCCACGGTGGCAGCACCGAACAATGACAAAGAAAGTCACCGATGAACGCAACGAAGATGTTTTTGCCCATGCTCGGCCACACCAGGGGTAAGCGAAGCGCTGTTACGTGCAGCTTGAAGTGTGACAACGCCTGCTCCAAGGCCGTTTGCAACACTTCAACGAACAGTTATTTCCGCGATATCGCCTCCTTGGCCTTCACCCGACGGACGGCGCTGGGACTGGGGCTAGCCGGAGCCTTGAGTGCCGCCGTCGTACTTACCGGCTGCGGAACCGAGGCCGGCAGCGGGACTTCGGGTCCTACTGCCTCCGGCAAACTGGAGTTCACCCCCATCAAGGCCGTGGACGCCGCCGTGGATAGGTTCGACGTGCCGACTGGCTTCGGCTGGGCACCCATAGTGCGTTGGGGAGACCCGTTATTTACGGACACACCCGACTTCGATTTTGCCGCCCAGACGCCGGACGCGCAGGCGGGTCAGTTTGGCTACAACAATGACTACTTGGAGATTTTGCGCCAACCCGATGGCAAAAAGGGTTTGTTGGTGTGTAACCACGAGTACGTTAATCCTTCGATCATGTTCCCAGCGGCACCGGTGGATGAGGCCGAGACCGTTGCGCGTCGCAGTATTTTCCGCAACGCCGTGGGCATGAGCGTGGTGGAGTTGGAACGGGCCAAGAGGGGTACGCCGTGGAGCTATGTGCGCGGTGGGAAGTTGAACAGGCGTGTCACTGTGGATACAAAATTTGAGCTGACGGGCCCGGTTGCCGGATCGGATCTTGTCAAGACAGCGGCAGATCCGGAAGGTCGATTCGTGTTGGGCACACTGGGGAACTGCGCTGGCGGTACAACCCCGTGGGGCACAATTCTCTCCGGTGAAGAGAACTTCAACGGATTCTTCCGCACGAACGGCAGTTCGGCGCAGGACCGCCGCTACGGGTTGGAAGATGAAGAAACCAAGATGGGCTGGGAGCTCGATGACCCGCGCTTTGACGCACGCGGGGAGGACCACCGCAACGAGCCAAACCGCTTCGGTTACATTGTTGAAATTGATCCGGAAGACCCAAACTCCGTTCCTAAGAAACACAGCAGTTTGGGGCGTTTCAAGCACGAAGGTGCCAATGTAATCGTTGCCGATAATGGCAGGGTGGTTGCCTACTCGGGAGACGATGAGCGCTTTGACTACCTGTACAAATTTGTTTCCAAGAACAAATATAAAAAGGGCGACAAGGCACACAATATGACCCTGCTCGCCGAGGGGGACCTGTACGTGGCCCAGTTCGCTGGCAGTGCTGAGTCGGAGATTGACGGGACAGGCAAGCTACCGGCGGATGGCAATTTTGATGGCACCGGAAAGTGGCTTCCTCTGGTTGTTGGTGGAAAGAGTGCCATCAGCAGCATGGGTGTGCAGGAAGTATTGGTCTACACTCGGCTTGCCGCTGACATTGCCGGTGCCACCAAAATGGACCGTTGTGAAGATGTGGAGCCGAGCCTAAAGACAGGCAAGGTCTATGTGGCCTGCACCAATAACTCCAAGCGCGGCGTGGAAAAGGGTGCAAAGGCTGATGAGGCTAACCCGCGTATCGAAAACCGGGACGGGCACGTCATTGAAATCACCGAAAAGGGTGATGACGCCACGGCTACGGCCTTCAACTGGAATATCCTCCTGCTGTGTGGCGATCCGGCTAAGAACACCAGCGCCTACTTCGGCGGGTTCCCGGTGGATCAGGTCAGCCCCATTTCCTGCCCTGACAACCTGGCCTTTGATGCGGCAGGGAATCTCTGGATATCCACGGATGGTGCACCCTCGGTGATTGGTTACAACGACGGACTGTTCAAGGTGGGGCTGGAGGGCAGCAACCGCGGCAACGTCCAGCAGTTCGCTTCCATGCCGCGGGAAGCGGAAACCTGTGGGCCCATCATCCACGAGGAGGAATCGATGGTTTACGTTGCGGTCCAACACCCGGGTGAGGACGGCGATTACGGTGCACCGACCTCCATGTTCCCCGACTTTGTGGCCGCTGGAGCCTCGCCGGCCGCCGGTCAGGTCAGCGGACCCCGGCCCTCGGTGGTGCAGATTTTCTTGGAGGGCGCCAAGTAAGTACGACGGCGTCACTTGCCTTCTCAGCGTTGGCCCAAGCAGCCGCCGTGCGTAGGACCACGGCGGCTGCTTGGGGCGGCATTGCTTGGGGCGCGGCGGCTGCTTGGAGCGCGGCCAGCGCTCCTTGGGACTGTGCGCTTCTAGCCAGGGGTTGCTTCGCGTCGGGATTCCCAGTGCCGGAGCAACAACGCGATCAGCACCGCCACAATTATTCCCATCACAGTGAAAATGACACGCTCAATAGTCAACTCAAACCCGCGGTCCACATCCCCGAGGGAAGCGAAGATCAAAAGCATAGGCGTCAGAGCCAAGGCCTGCATGAGGTAAGCACCGCCCATGGAATACCAAACCAAGAAAAATAAGCACGCCACGGCCACAATGCCAGCTCCCCAAACAGGCAAGAAAACCACGGCAAGCAGCGCAATCACGGCTCCTAGAGCGGTTCCAATGAGACGCCCGTTGAGAGTCTCTCGGCGCTGGTTTGGCAACGGCCGCAAGGCCATCAGGACTGTGACAGCAATCCAGTAGCCGTGGGGAACGTTGTTAGCCAGGGTCCAAAACATGATCGCTGCGCACAACAAACCCACAGCGATGCCGTGCTCCCAAGCAACACGTTTCTCCACAGGAAGAGTTGGGGCCTGGAATTTCAGCAGCCTGGTGATGAAAGCGCCTACCAAACCACCAGCGAGAATCCACAGAATCGCTGACCACCAGCTGAGGTCGATGGGGCCAGGACCAAAAAGGATCACCATGACTGGGGTTAGGGAGAGTAGCCCAGCGGAGCGTTGGTTAGCGGCGGCAAATAAGATCGCGGAGACAAACATGAGTAGCGCAATGGCCCACGGCGTTGAACCTGCCAAGGATGCCAACCCGCCAAGCGCGGCACCCAGAGTTACCAGGACCACGGCTTGGCGCGGACGGCTTACGGGGGTGACAGCCATTCCCAGCCCCATGGCCAAGCCGAATCCCATACTGGCTGAGACCCCTGCCAGGATGCTTACCAGGGCGGAGGGAATCAGGATTGCAACTAAGAGCTTCAGCGTTGTGGGCAGGGTTCCCGGTTGTGGACGGCTAAAAATTACCATAACGGCGTTCCTGTAGGCGGTGTTTTGAGCTGGTCTGGTTGCTTTGCCTCACGCCTCCTGCCGGGCAGAATCGATTTCCTCGGCCCGTTCAGCGTTGGCTTCTTCCGTAAGGCGGGCGCCTTCCTCTGCATCACGGGTCAGGTTTTCACCCGTTTTGGGATCGAAGAGATGTAATCGGCGCGTGTCCAGCCACAGTTCCGCCGGGCGCCCGCCACGAATCTTACTGGCGGCATCAAGGGTCACCACCACTTGCGGACGTAGTTCGTCAGCGTCCATATCGCGTGCCAGGCTGTCAAGCATTTCCCTGACTTCTGGGGCCGGATCGAAATGAATGTAGCCATATTGTTCATTGCCCAACCACTCGGTGTGGGTTAGTTCGGCAGTGAAAGTTGAACCGTGATGTAGCTTGTGCTCCTCTACTAGTGAAGCGTCCTCGAAGAACTCGGGGCGCACCCCCACCAACAACACAGGCAAGTCCTTGCCTTTAGCTGCCTTCTCAGGAGAGATTTCAATTTCCCCGAGGGCAGTTTTTAGCATGTTCCCTTCGAGGCTGGCAGGCAGGAAGTTCATGGAAGGTGAGCCGATGAACCCGGCAACGAACAAGTTGATGGGCTGTTCATAGAGCTCGCGAGGAGAAGCTATCTGTTGCAGCTCACCCTTCTTCAGCACAGCAACCCTGTCACCGAGGGTCATGGCCTCGGTTTGATCGTGGGTGACATAAACCGAAGTTGTTGCCAACCGGCGCTGCATCTGAGAGATCTCAGAGCGCATTTGTCCACGTAACTTGGCATCCAAGTTGGACAGCGGCTCATCGAAGAGAAACGCATCCGCCTGCCGGACTATGGCCCTGCCCATGGCAACTCGCTGACGTTGACCACCGGAAAGGTTAGCTGGTTTACGCTGCAGGTGGTCGGTGAGCTCCAGCATTTTTGCTGCGTCGTTAACCAAGCGCTGAACGTCATCTTCGCTGTGCTTGTTTTTAGCCAAACGCAACGGGAACGCGATGTTCTCAAAAACTGTCAGGTGCGGGTACAGGGCATAGTTTTGAAAGACCATGGCCAGGTTGCGGTCTCGGGGAGCCTTGTCATTTGAGAGTTTCCCGTCAATGAGCAGTTCTCCGGAGGTGATGTCTTCCAGTCCCACGATCATGCGCAGGATGGTGGATTTTCCACAGCCGGAGGGACCCACCAAGATGACAAATTCGCCGTCGGCGATGTCGATGCTGACATCGTTCACTGCAGGAAAACCGTCCCCGTACTTTTTAACGATGTTGTTGAGGGTGATAGCTGCCATGCTCGCGATCCTATTCTGTGAGTAAGGGTATTCAGCCCTTGACGGCGCCCTGGGTCAAGCCTGAAACAATCTGGCGCTGGAAAAGCAGAACCAGCAGGACCACGGGAATGGTGACAATGATTGCTGCGGCGGAGATGGCACCGGTGGGCGCCTCAAATTGGGAGGCACCGGTGAAGAACGCCAGTGCTGCCGGCACTGTGCGCGCTGTTTCGGTGGAGGTGAGGGAAATGCCGTAAACAAAGTCATTCCAGGCGATGAAAAAAGCGATGATCGCCGTGGTGAAGACTCCGGGTGCGGCAAGCGGAACTATTGCTTTGCGGAAGGCCTGCCAGGTAGTGGCGCCGTCCACTTGGGCTGCCTGCTCCAGTTCCCAGGGGATCTGGCGGAAGAATGCGGCCAAGGTCCAGATGGAAATGGGAAGTGTAAGGGATAGATAAGGGATGATCAGCCCCAGCCAGGTGTCGTACAAGCCAATGTTGCGCCACAGGTTGAACAGCGGGGTGACGATGGAGATGACAGGGAAAATTGATACGGCAAGTGCGGTTGTCAGCACCACTTTTTTACCCGGAAAGTCCAGGCGGGCAATGGCGTAGGCGCATAGGGTGGCCAGCACCACGGCGATGAAGGTGGCAATGAGTGCGATGCCGATGGAGTTGCGCAACGCTGACAAGAATAGACCCTGGGCGTCGCCCACCAAGATCTGCTCGTAGTTCTCCAATGTCCCCGCGCCAGAGGACGGCAGGAACTTCCCTGAGGTGAGGTCGCTGGGTGCCTTGAAGGAGGTTGAAAGGATGGACGCTACCGGGAATAGCGCGTACAGCAGCACCAAGACGGTAATGACCGCCCAAATGACTTTTTGCTTTCCGCTTGTCATGATTTACCTCCCTGCGATCCGGCGAGATCCACTTTGAAGAGTTTGATGGCCACAAAACAAATGATCAGCACACACACGAACAGCAATACCGAGATAGCAGAACCGAGACCTATCTCCAGACGCGAAATAGAGGTGCGGTAGGCCAGCAGGGAGAGCACTTCGGTGCCGTGGGCGCCGTTGGTCATAATGAAGACGTTGTCAAAGATCCGGAAGGCATCCAGGGTTCGGAACAATACGGCCACCATGATGGCAGCCTTCATGTTAGGCACAATCACCTTGCGCATCCGTTCCCACCAGGTGGCGCCATCCACTTCTGCGGCTTCGGTAAGCTCACCGGGTACTTGGGCCAGCCCCGCCAGCAGGAGCAGGGAAATAAAGGGGGTGGTTTTCCAAATCTCCGATGCCATGATGACAAAGAGTGAGGGCCAGAACTCGGCGAACCAGTTCAAGTCCGTACTGATGCCAGGTATCCAACCAAACCAATGGTTGATGTAACCGGAGTTGATATCGAAGGCGTAGAACCAGGCGTAAGCGGAAACCACAGTGATGATGCCATAAGGGACCAAAATTGCTGTGCGCAGCAACCCTCGGAGGGACTTGATGGCCTTGTCCATCACCAACGCCAAAGCGAAGCCCAGAATCAGTTCAATAATGACTGTGACAATCGTGATGATGACTGTAACGCCTAAGTCTCGCCACCACACCGGATCTGACAGGACAGTGACGTAGTTGGCGAACCAGATGAACGCTTTGTCATCGGGTGCGGTCAACCGCAGGGAGAACAGCGAATCCCAGAACGCCTGAAGGATGGGGTAGAGGGTCACGGCCAGCATCACGATGAAGGCCGGACCGGCAAGATACCAGCCCAGTCTGCGTTCGGATTTGGCCCGGTCACTGAGATTGGCCCGGCGGCGCTGGCTTTTTACTGGGGCGCCAGCCCTGGACTCCTTGATTGAGGTGGTGCTCACAGCAGCCTGTCCCCTCTAAGTACGGCAAGGATGAAATCTTGCGATTCCTGCGGTGTGGTTTTGGGATCCACCGACGCCGGTGGTGTCCAACGCTGCTGCAGTCCGGTGGAGATCTCGTTGTAGAACGGGGTCTGCGGCCGGGGTGCGGCGAGCTTGAGTGATTCACGGATGGTGGTGGCCATCGGGAACTGCTTTTCTACCCGCGGATCATCGTAAGCGGTGGAATTTGAGGGAGGGTTTCCATTGGTCACAAAGTACGTGGCCTGATTCTTGGGTGAGGTGATGCACTCGATCGCCTTGTAAGCGAGTTCCTTGTTTTGAGAGTGGGAGCCAACTCCTAAGTTGATGCCACCCAGCGGAGGCGCGGTGTCCTTGTCCGTATCCACTCGTGGATATAAGGCCCAGCCAACGTCATCAAGGACGTCCTGTTTAACGCTTCCGGCTTTCACCGCCGCATTGGTGGCCGGCCAGACAAAGGGGTAATTGACCATGAACGAGCCCTTGTCCCCTTGAAAAAGGATCATGGAATCATTTTCCGTAGAGGTGGGAAGCCCGGGACCAGCCAGGTTCTTCTTACCTATAGCGCCGATGATGGTTGCAGCCTGCTCACCTGCCGGGGTGGTCAGGCCCAATTTGATCTCATCAGCTTTGGCTCCGGGGTTGAGCAGGATGTGCCCGCCCGCGGATTCGATTAAGGCGTTGATCCAAACGGTCATGGATTCAGCCTGAGCGCCTTGGACACCCAGATACTTTTTCTCCTCCCCTGCCGCCTTCATGAGCTGATCCCAGGTGACTGGCTTGGTCATATCCAGTCCGGCTGCTTTTGCAACGGACTTGCGGTACCAGAGAATTTGGGTGTTGGCCCAGAAAGGAACAGTGACAAGTTTTTTATCCCATGTGGCCCCTGCCAGGGCGCCATCGAGAACATTCTTGGAGGTCCGCTCAGCAACGTCCGCAGGGACTGGAGCCAGGAATCCGGGCTCAGCAAGTTCGGGAATGAACGGAGGGTCAATGCTCATGATGTCCAAGGAGGAATCGCCTGCTGCCAGACGACGGGCCAGCTGCTCGCGCTGTGCGGCTGCGTCCTTGGGGAGCAGAGAAGTTTCGATCTTGTAAGCGCCATTGGCGTCGGTGGTGCACACCGCAGCAAGGTCCGCTTGGCCGCCGTCGTCCGGGTTGATGTACCAGGTGAGGGTGGGGACGCCGTCGGAGGGGGCGCATCCGGGCAAGAGCATGGTGCCAACTGCCAGCGCCGTAATCCAGGCCAAAGATCGAAGCCTTCGCCGTTTCCCGCCTGCACGATTCATGGCGGCACTGGTCCTTGGCATATTTACGTTCCCTCCCAACGTAGCCACCAGCCGGGTCCCTTACGCAAAGGCCCGGCCAGCTGTGATCTCCACCATAGTCGCGAGGGGTGCCCTTGGCTATGGGCAATTTGGGTGGCTATTTTCAGTCTTCCCAATGAATGCTCGACGTCGGAACTTTCCTTGGGCGCGCGGGTCTTCTTGCGCTGGGCAAGGGTGAGTGGCAACAATGTGTCGTGTCTTGTTCGTTGGGCCAGTGCAAAATGACGAGTTGGGTATTGACTGGGCGACCGCCACGCGTCCGGGGTAAGCCGAACCGTGCATCGAGTGAGAATCCAGTTCAAATTATTTTCGCCACGTTCGGATCGCCAAAGTGCCGAAGAGGCCCATGGCCCCCAGTGGAAATAATGAGCTCCACGTAAGCCCGCTGGTACTGAGGGTATCTACCGCTAAGACAACACACGTTAGCGCGATGATGGCATACAACAAGGCCTCTCTGCGCTGCGATGCTCGCCGTGGCTTGTCGGAGACTTCAAGAATTTCTAAAGCGTAGACCTCAGGTGAACCGAATTCATCATAAGGATGAGAACATCCACTGTCATGCCAAAAATTCTGGGCTTCGGCAACTTGCTGCTGCGTTTCGATTCGCGAAAGCTGGTAGCGTCCGCGTAAAATTCCTGCGAGCTGATTGAACCATATTTCCGGTGCTTGATCGGAGAAAGTGGCCACGGGTGTCGGCGAATAAGATAGCGCTTCCGAGATGATCAGTGCCCCCAGCGAGACTAGAAACGGCAGAAGTGTTGGGAGCTGGAGTAAAGCTGTGTGGTCGGACACCGTGGCAGCGAGAACAGCGCAGGAAACCAGCCCCACAAGACCGGCCAGCCACCACGTCCAGCCCCAGCGCACGTGGCCGGCATAACGCTGCTGGAAGCCAAAGAGCGCACCTACCAAAGCCACTGTGCCACCCACAGTCAGGGATAACCCTGACGGTGTCAGAAGGAACGACCAACCGCTCACGATGAACAGCCCAATACTCAGGGATGCACCTGTCAGGCCGGTAGCCGTCAAGAGCACTTTCAATCCATCCCGAGCAGAAATTCCGTCGTTGCCAACTCCTGCGCGAATTTCAACGGGCACCCGCTCTCGACGAATTTGCTCGGCGAATGTCACAGGGGATCCGAAAAGTTCACCAGCTCTACAGCCAGATTCTTCGCTGGCTAGCTGAGCATCGTGGAGGGCTTCACTGGCCAACTCGGAAGAGATACTGGGCATTGAAGCCAAGGATTCCGCAAATTCCCGACCCCACTGTGCGTCTTCTGGGTTGGACCATTGTCTTTTTGAACTTAAGTTCATTGAGGTGCTCCAGTTCGAGAACTTTTCGGTTGGTCATCCGTATTTCTTTGGGGACCAGATTGCGGAATCAAAACATCCTTTATTCTCATCGCAAAAGGCTCCCAGTGGTGCTGGAAATCATTGAGTTGCTCGCCACCTGCTGCGGTTATTGTGTAGACCTTGCGTCCGGGCCCACCTTCGCCCTCCTGCCACTTCGACGTTAGGAGACCGTCGTGTTCAAGCCGAGCAAGAACGGGATACAAAGCGCCACCTTTGATCGGTCCAATCCCGCTCAATTGCAGCTGTTGCACCACGTAATACCCATGAGCACTTCCAGAAGACAAAATTGCTAACGCGCAAGTGGGTAGCACTCCGCGCAGCCACTCTTTCCATGCTCGAGGGGCAGGTGCTTCGGCGATCTTGATCGTGAGGTCCTACGCACCCTTCGAGGTTACCGCTCAACTCTGCACGGCGAATTGCTGCGAGCCACCCATACAGTGCAATCCAAGTACTTAATGTGTACCCGCCAAGGTTTCCTAGCTTGAATCCCTGTAGTGTCGTCTCCGCTGCGGCCGTTTAGGCGCTTTGGTTTGCTGTCTGCTTAGCGATCAACCCTTTAGGGAGTCCGTCTGTAGCTGAACGGTTGGGAAGGATGAGGGATAGACGATTCGTTGGGGCAGGAAGGGGTAGGAAGATCCCAGTCCTTTGAACAGCGCAAAAGGCGCTTCTTAGACTGGTGGAACAGTGTCTGAGCAACATCGTTTCCCGAGCCTAGAAGCACCCTTCGTCGCGTTAGCCGATTCTAGCGGCGCAGTTGCCGCAAAACCCTTAGTGAGTAAATTTGTGCTATTTCTTCTCTTCGAGTTTTAGTGCGATGCCAAGGGCAAAGAACGTTGGGGCCCAATGCCCAACGAAGATTCCCCAACGATCGGACTGTGCCTTGGAATGGTCTTTTTTCGCACGGCTGACCAACCAAGAGCTGAGGGATAGCACGATGGATGCAAAACCACCGGCGTAGGCATACTCACTCTTGATACCTGCATTGTGCAACATCTCGATCATGGGAACGCTCTCTTCGTGTAAAAAAATTACTTGGACAATCCGACTCTGCCACAAGAGACCCCAAAATTGAAGAGCCAAATATGAGGCACAGCAGGGCCAGCACAGAGAACTGGACCCGTAGCTTAGCCGTGATTTTGCATGATGATCTGGGTGTTGGCCCGGTAGCGGCTTGACTCGCTGTCGGTCTGGTTTCAGGGTTTTGGGCAAGCGGATGTGGCCTGCTGTCGCTGGTGTGTGTCGGGTTCCACGTCTTCCGATGGGGTCGTTCTGGGTGGTAGTAGGGGCCGGTTCCTGGGTTCTCAGGCTGGCAGGGGTAGTCGTTTTCGGCGTTGCTGAGAGAGTTCTTTGATGGCTTCCAGGAGTGTGGTGATCGTGCCAGTTTCGGGAGCCGTTTCAGGAATCAACAACCACGTTTTCCTTGCCCGGGTGATGAGTTTCCCCGCGGTAGCGAAGAGCCTGTAGCGCCACCGTTTCACGTCCCAGTCTTTGGCTGTGTGGCCCTTGGGCAACATGGCCAGCTGCAGCCACGAAACCAGATTCATCGCCAAGGTCGCAATGTTCGCCCAGGCCTGATTAGCATGAAAATTAAAGAACGGCAGCTTGCCCAGCCCCATGTTCTTCAATGTCTTGATTCGGTTCTCACACCGACCCCTGGAACGATGGCGAACATCGAGGGTGGGTCCGTGCCAGCGTGGTGAATTCGTCAAAAATGCTGTCACCTGCGTGCCCGTCCTGATCCAACAGTGTTGCCTGCGCACCGGGGTGCAGGGGTTCGGCACGCAGGTATAGGTTCGTACCTTCCGGGTAGTCCGTGAGTCCGAGGACATCGGTGGCGTTCACGACCCACGCGTCCGTGCGGGCCTTGGCCACCGGCACCGGGACCAAACACTGAACTGCACACCCAATGACTGCAGGTAATGCAGGAATTTCCTCGAGGCGCCGGCGCTATCGGTACGGACCAGGATTTTCTCTCCCCTCAGCTTGCCTTCCTGGTCGTAGAAGGCGTCCGGGAGTTACCCAATCGCGGAGGTGAAGATCTTGATGTGGTCTTCAGCGCTGTTGGCACCGGCATTGCCCGGGCGCAGCAACGTAGCCAGAACTTCACCACCGCCGTAGCGGGCACCGTAGTCGATGCTGGCAACGAAGGGCGCGAAACCATACCCGCCCTTATACGTACCGACCGCTTGTTCCTTGTCACTATGGGAGGTCACGAGGGTGGCATCGAGATCGATGATCAGAGGGTTCAAAGCCGTCGCGCTCAGGGCCGGGTTGCGGTCTCCGGCTGCTTCCCACACCCGTGACCGCAACTCACGAGCCATCGTGGCGAAGCCATAGGCGAAGACGTCCGGGGCTGCAGCGGCTTGATGGAAGAACCGTGACATCGTCGCGTTCGAAGCAACTTTCCCAAACACGCCGGCACTGCTGCGCAGTAGGTCTAGATCACTGACATGCTCCCCGCCACCGGCGAGCATCACCGCGACCGAAGCCATGATCCCTCCGGGACGGTGACGGGCACCGGTAGGAACGAACTGGCCCAAACGCTCCTCACGCAAACCCCGGAACCCCAGCGCGTCTACGAACGATGTCACCACACTCAAACCGGCATGGGACACAAGAGCTTGGCCGGTAGCGGCAACGGGAAGGACAGGGAAAACTGGGCTATTCTTAAACACCGAAAGGGTGCTCCCTTGCAACGAGAAAATGATGGCTTAGACACCTCTATTTTCCCAGCACAGAGCACCCTTTCACCTCTCTAACACGCCGCCACGGCCCCACCTTCATGAAAACTCCGGGCTAGGAATTCAAAGTTATAGGGGTCTTTGGCGATTTGTTGGGCCAACTCGGAGTCCGGAGAGATGAGTTGGCTTGCAAAGTTTGATGGTGCGGCCCCGGAGCGTTCGAGGGTTTTATTCATGATCATGTTCATGAGGACATTGCGGGACCAGCCATGTTCGACAGCTGCCGCGGCATACCAATCGCGTGCTTCGGGGGAGAGTTTCTTGTCCAAGAGTACGGTGATGTGACCCCATGGCAATTTTCCAACAGGCTGTTGGACAATTGGTTTCTGCCAGGCCGCTGCGAACCCGCGCATGTAAAACAGGTTGGATCGAGAGAGACCCTTCATGTCAGGGAATTCTGCGCGGAGGTCTGTCGCGAGCTGGCCGATGACGCCACTGCACCATCCCTGGTGGTCTTGGCGGATGAGGATCTCGTGACCGATGGACCAATACAAACTGATCAACTGCGAATTGACGGTCCGACGGGCTTGAATCTGTGCTGAGCGTGCCCGTTCTTTGAGGGAATCGAGGAAACTGCCGTAATCGTCGGGAATGGCAAGATCTCCGGTAATCTTCATGGATTCATCCTATCGTCCCGGTGGCTGGGAAGACTTTCTCGTCACCCCCGTCTACATCGAGCCTTACGCGCTCCGGGAGTCTGATTCGGAGTGCGGTGCGTTCACCCGGGTGGATTTCAGTACATTGTGGCAGCGATCTACTGTCCATCCAGGTGTACTCCAGCGAACAGTTCCAAGTATTTACGAGACTACGTCAATCAAGGCTCCCCTTGACTGCCATGGGACATAAGCGAAGGAAGACCCCACCAGTGGTTGTGCCTATAGCGCTGGTGATTGGCTATGTGTGTTACTCGACTCTGGGTACATTAGCGATACTGGTTGACTCGGTGGTACTTGGTTGACCAGCCTTTTGCAGTGCGTTTTGGAACAATTCGATGTCAATGCGTGCATGCTCTGCGCCGAGGTCTGAGGCTCGTCCTGCATTTTGATTGCATATAGCGGCAACCAGCTGTTCATGATCCGCTAATGCACGTAGCTCCATTTCACGCATACCTTCAATGGCGCCCCATAGGTGCGCGGGGGCTGTCAGGCTGATGGTGGATGCCAGTTGTAGGAGTACTTTCCCCAGTGTGTCATTGTGTGCTGCTTGTGCAATAGCCCGGTGGAGTTTTTCATCTGCCTTTTGGGAGGCATGCCCGCTGTCTGCCTGTCTGTAGGCCTCCAAGCAGGAATGTAATTTTCTGATGTCGTTCTCTGTCCTATTTTCTGCCGCAGCTCGTGCAATGGCGCCATGAAGGAACCTGACGGCTTCAAGTCCATCGATCAGTTCCTCCCAACGCGCGGTCAGCGTTCGGTTTACTGAGTCCTTGGAGGTGGCGGTCCATTGCTCCTTCACAAAGGATCCGCCTCCACGTCCACGGATCTTTTCGAGTAGACCGTGATCAACCAGGCGCGCTAATGCTGCTCGTACCGTGACGCGTCCAACCTGCAGGGACGTTGCTAGCTCACGTTCCGACGGTAATGAACTTCCTGGAAGGTATTCGCCAACGGCAATGGCCGTAATTAGCCGATCAGTGACCCCGTCGACCATACTCTGGCGGTTTTTCAGCGGTGACGCCAGACCAGAGATGGGCTCCGATGTCTCCGGGGAATCAAACAGCGGCTGTGCATTCATGGGCTTCTGGCCTTCGTGTCAATATAAAGGTCTTGTAATGGAACCATTTATGGTTCATGATATCTCCTATGGGTCAAATATGGCCTACATCACATAGGCGAAGGATGCTTCATGTCACAGGTTACAACCCGGACGATTCCATTCAGAAGCTACGAAACTTGGGTACGGATCACGACCCCCGATGTGCCTGTTGAAGGTGCTCTTCCGTTGATTGTCCTCCATGGGGGACCGGGGATGGCGCACGATTACGTTCGTTCCATTGCCGAGCTTGCCGAGACCGGAAGAACGGTAATACTTTACGACCAACTTGGCTGCGGTAATAGTACGCACCTGCCCGATGCACCCACTGACTTCTGGACACCACAACTGTTCGTGGACGAGTTCGTGAATTTGGTTCAGGAGTTGCAAATATCTTCATTCCATCTCCTTGGCCAGTCCTGGGGTGGGATGTTGGGCGCCGAAATTGCTGTTCGGCAACCTGATGGGCTTACAAGCCTGGCCATCTGTAATTCCCCGGCATCAATGGAGCTGTGGGCCCAGGCTGCCAGCGGCCTACGATCTGAACTACCGCTAGAGGTCCAACAGACACTGATACAGCACGAAGAGGCCGGGACTACCCAAAAACCTGAATACCTCGCAGCTGTAGAGGAATTCTATCGTCGCCACGTTTGCCGTCTTGACCCAGTGCCGCAAGATTTTAGGGACAGCGAAAAGCAGATGGAAGCCGACCCCACGGTTTATTACACCATGAACGGGCCCAATGAGTTCCACGTCATTGGCACGCTGCGTAGATGGAGCATCATCGACCAGCTCGCTGATATCCAAGTCCCAACCCTAGTGTTCGCAGGAGAGCACGACGAGGCGACCGCGGCAACATGGCAACCCTATGCCGACCGGATCAAGGATTCACGTGTCTACGTCTTCCCGGATACCAGCCATTGCGTCCACCTTGAAGATCCGGAAGGTTTCCGCGCTGTGATTGGTGACTTCCTGTCTGAACACGACAAAGCAACGTCTGCCTAAAAAGCTATTGCCCATCCCATCCACGATCTTTCGCAATGAAAGTGAGCATTGACTGATGTCGACATCCCAAGACTCGTCGGAGCTAAGTCCCCAGCAACAGCTTGAGGCTTACGGTTACAAACAAGAACTCAAACGTTCGCTCTCCACCACTGACCTACTGATCTACGGCCTGATATTCATGGTGCCGATCGCGCCTTGGGCCATCTTTGGTGTCGTTTACAACGCATCAGGGGGCATGGTGCCACTGGTGTACCTTATTGGCCTGATCGCCATGATTTTTACGGCGTTGGCCTACCAGCAGATGGCCAAAACAATACCCTTGGCGGGCTCCGTCTTCTCATATGTCGGCAGGGGGATTCATCCAAACGCCGGCTTCTTCGCAGGCTGGGCTATCCTTCTTGACTACCTTCTGGTGCCCACACTGTTGTACGTGTTCGCCGCGGAGTCAATGGTGGGACTTTTTCCTGACTCACCTCGATGGCTATGGGCGCTAATCTTTGTCGCCATCAACATGGGCATCAACCTCATGGGCGTCAGCTCCATGAAACTCATCAACCGTGCGTTCCTGGCGATGGAGCTAGTCTTTGTTGTCGCTTTCGTGATCATCGCGGTGAAGGCTTTGAACAACGAGACCATCCCGGGTGCAGTATTCAGTACGGCTCCAATCTGGGATGCCAGCATGGTGACCGGCCCTTTGATTGCCTCGGCTTTATCCATTGCCGTTCTGAGTTTCTTAGGTTTCGATGGCATTGCCACTCTTTCAGAAGAAGCAACCGGCGGGCGCAAAGCTACTGGTCGGGCCATGGTGATGGCATTGTTCATCGTGGCGATTCTTTTCATTATTCAGACGTGGCTTGCTAGCTCGTTGGCTGGGGGACTAGACGCATTTGATCCGGAAACCGAGGGCAATGCGTTCTTCACCATTGTCCAAGCAGCCGCCAGCACAGGCTGGATGAACGCCTTCTTTGTCGTCAACGTCCTAGCAGTGGGTATTGCTAATGCGATGGCAGCGCAAGCTGCGACATCACGCTTGCTGTACTCCATGAGTCGTGACGGGCAATTGCCCCGATTCCTCCACACGTTGAACCATCGTCAAGTACCAAGAAATGCCATCGTTCTGGTTTCAGTTCTATCGGCCGTCTTAGTAGTGTTTTTCGTTGGTCAACTTGACTTGATCTCCTCGCTGGTCAATTTTGGTGCTCTCTTCGGGTTCATGATGCTGCACGTTTCAGTAGTTGTGTACTTCATGGGAAAAAAGAAATCTAAGAACTTTCTCATGCACTTAGTTGTGCCGATCATTGGTTTCTTGATCATCGGATACGTCTTGTGGAATGCGAATGTTGAGGCAAAGGTTGGCGGTATCGTCTGGCTTGCTGTGGGTGCCTTGGTGTTTACCTACTACCGTGTCACTGGACGCAAAACAGACATATCAGATGAAAGCGACCCGGCAGTGGTGGAGATGCCCGCTATGGGCGAAAAGGGAGGGCTTTAGACGATGGATCAGTTTTTAGATAAATCCCACGGAAAGTTTGGGTTTTCGGCGACGGAAACACCGGCGCTGCACATCAAACCGGGAACAGGGGAACTGATCGGTTTTGAAACCAGCGACGAAGTGTACCGCCAGCTCCACGAGCATGGGGACATGGACAAACTCACAGTCGGCATCAATCCCGTAACAGGTCCAGTGTACGTAGAAGGGGCAATGCCTGGAGACGCGCTAGCGGTAACAATCCACGAGATCAATCTAATTGATTGCGGATGGTCAGTAAGCCTTCCTGGATCAGGGGCTCTGCAGGATCGCATGGGGGAGACCGTATTCGCGCGGCGAGTTCCTATTGATGCAGCAGGTGTTCATGTCACCGATCGGCACACTTTCACGCCCCGTCCAATGATCGGTTGTATCGGTACGGCACCCGCGGAAGGAGACAATTCTACGATCATGCCTACTTATGAACAGGGCGGAAACATGGACCTGACCGAATGCCGACCAGGCGCCACGGTCTACCTACCCGTTGCAGTGGAAGGCGCCTACCTCTCCATCGGTGACATTCACGCCATCATGGCAGAAGGCGAGTCTTCCTTCGTAGCCATTGAAGCGGAAGGCACAGCCGTGGTTTCGGTGGATCTTGTAAAATCCATGCCATTGCGTGCGCCACGAGTAGAACTAGAAGAAGAGTGGATCTTCGTTGGACTTGGCGCGCCCGTCCAGGAAAGCATCAAACGAGGGTATGAAGACATGTTCCAATTCTTGACCCACGAGCATAGTTGGGACGCAGGAGATGCCTACGCAGTAATGAGCGCAGTTGCCCACTCCCGACTTGGTGGCCCAACCGGTTCGTCGGACCCCGACCCACTACATCCAATGACACCCATCGGTGCCGTCACCACACACCACCTACCAAAAAGCGTTCTCAAGAATTAACTCACTGAGGGACAACCACGCCTAAACCCTAAAATCGCCCACAGCTTAGATGACAGACCGAGACGTGTTGCTGCTTATACATACATACGCAGGTCCGTGTTAACGAATACGGCCCTCTGTAACTTTGACCGGTTGGATAGGCGGTTTGTAGTGCAGGGGAACACCTTTGTGAAGTGTTTCCCCACCATTTTTGGTGTTGGAACCCGGGCACGAACCAGCCAAAGTGCGTTCGTGCTCGGGTCCAAAATTTTGTATTTATATCGCGGGCCAGTAGCAGGAGAGCCCTCATACTGGGTTTGACAGTTTTGCGCTGCTGCCGATCTGATTCGTAAGAAATTAACCAATTGTCTTGGATCTTTGACCTACCCCAAAATTGCAGTCAGCATGGACCTCAAAACTCAGAAGATAGACGGCACCTGACCTATTTTCAAATGCTTTAAACTACCCCGCTCACGAAGTTGGTGTCTTGGCGGCTAATAATTTGTGTTCGAACTACAACCGCCGAAAGGACGGAGTAAATCGAGCCTGAAGTCGGGCCATAGCCGGTGTTAACCGGGTTCCATGGTGAGGTAGCGGTAGACGGTCGCCCGGCTGGCGCCGATGATCTTGCCTATGTCGGCCGGTTTGAGGCCTTGGTCTTTTAGTTTGTGTGCTTGTTTAACAGCAGCATGGTCGGCGGTGACTTGCTTCCGCCCTGCCTTGCGGCCGTCGGAGGCAGCGACGGCCATGCCAGCTTTGGTGCGTTCGGAGAGCTGATCACGTTCGAGCTGGGCAAAGGCGGAAATGATGGTGATCATGGCCTGCGCCATTGCGCCGCCGAGCTCACTGTCAGGGTCGGTGGCGATGCCGTCGCGCAGGGAACGAAATTTGATACCGCGTGCTTTGAAGTCATCGAGCAGCTCGAGTAGGTGGCGAGTGTTCCTTCCCAGGCGGTCCAGCTTCCAGACCACGACTTCATCGCCTTTGCTGAGGCGGTCCAACATCTTGTCCAGCTCCGGGCGGCTGGCCTTGGTCCCACTGACGCCATGGTCACGATAGATTCGTTCACAGCCAGCGGCTTCCAGTTCCCGGATCTGCAGTTCAGTGTCCTGGTCGTTGGTGCTGACCTGGGCATATCCAAGACACGTCACTAGTCTCCTCCAATTCGTCCCATTAAAGGTCACTTTCCTTCGATGTTGAGAATAGCATGGTGAGACACATTGTTGAGAATCTAAACGGCGGACACTTTTGGCGTGTTTCCTGGAAATTTACTTTGGTCTACCGACGCGCGGGAGTGGTTAATGAGTGTCTGATCAAAGGTTCATTTGGTTGGATGAAGGGGCAGTGGTGTGCTTAATAATTAACGTTCTTCTCGAGCTCTACGATGTTGGCACATACGGTCCGTAAGCGGCCAGCTTCCCTGCTCACCACCCGGTTGTACCAGGGCCTCCTTTGAATGGTCCAACGATCTGCGGTGTGATCCAACCGCCGTAGAAGTCGCCCTCTTGGAAGTTGACTTGGACGCCGTCGACTTCGCAAGAGTCCATGTGACTGGGGTAAAGCGCCACCCGGGTACTCAGGGCTTCGAAGCCCTGGCTGGGATCCGGGTAAGTCCATCCGGCACGGGCAGCAATGACGCCCCCGGCGGTGACGTCGAAGTAATGCGCCACCCCTTTGAATTCGCAGAAGCTGGTGCCGTTGACCGGGATGAGGACACCGGCAGGAAATGCGTCCAGAGGCAAGTAATAGACAGGCGGGTGGCTGGTCTCTAGGACGCGTGCTGCCTTGGTGGTATCGGCAATAATTTGTCCACCAAGTCTGACAACAACCCGTTCCGATCGCTGCTCCAGTTTTGGGGGCCGGGGGTAGTCCCACACCGATTCTTGGCCGGGCAAGGGTTTGATGGGCTGGGGGCGACGGGGGAACCCTGAGTTACTGTGAGCAGGAGTCATTTGCTTACCCTGTCATAGATCCACAGTTCCGGTACAGCAACATCTTTGAGTCGTGGCTTGCCGGCTTGTTTAACATCTGGCTCTAGAGTCTCCGACCCGCAGGTGGCAGATTTAGTGCCGCGCTAAGCGCGGAGAAGGACTCTTCGAATGTGACAAAAACTGGAACGTACTTTGGGTGATTGCGATTCCCGGGTCCAGATGCTGCTCAGTGAGCCTGGCCGCCAGTCAAGGTAGCGGAAATAGACCACCAATTGGTCGTGTTAACAGTGCACTACTTTAACTCGTAGGGGGATTTTAGCGCCGCTGGTGTTTCGTCTCGTGGTGACTTGGCCAGATAGCGGGTAGTTTCTGGGGCGGGTTTGGTGATTGTGACGGCCGTGAGGCTGATGCGAGTTCCGCTACCCGTTCTAGTGAGCAGAAACCCTTCAGATTCCAGCGATCGGTAGGCCTTTGCGACTGTGCCCGGGGCCACTCCGAGGTCTTTAGCGAGTTGGCGTACTGACGGCTGGCGTTCATCCGCCGCGAGCAGGCCGCTGGCGACCAGTCCATGGATATGGTCATGAATCTGATCCCTGGGTGGCGCGGACCCGGACAGCTTGATCATCATGGCAGGACCGCGATCGGCGCGCGCTGACGGGTTGGAAAGGCGGACAACACGAGAATGACCCATAGTGTTACACCCAGTGCAGCGCACAGTATCGATGTGCCGCTGAACGTGGGTGCAAGGGCGGAGAGTGTGGTCCAAGATGTCATGGGACCCGCGGAAGTTGTGAACACTGCTCGCAGTGAAGAGGTCGCTACGAGCGAGTTGAAGATAAGCCCCAGGTGCAACAGCAGTGCACCCGTCCCTGCCATGACGAGGTTCCAGCTCCTCGCTATGCACCCGCGGATGTCCTGTCCCCGATCCGGTGCCAGAGCTGGCTTGGCGATGAACAGCAAAGCGAGGATAGCAACCGCGATCAGCAAGCCAGTGAGGATCATGGACGGAACAGAGTAGAACCATCCGCCCTTCATCGTCTTGTGTCATCTGACTGAGACATTAATGTGTCAGTGAAGTGCTCAGCTTAGGCACTGGATCCCAGCTTCGGCGCCTATTCTTAGCTGTCTTTAGGCTTCTTCCATGCGGCGTTCGGGGCGAGCTGGGAGACAGCGGAAATCTTGACCGTGTTGGCCGCGAGTACTCCCTGGACTGGTTTGTCCTCTTGGCTAAGAACCATCGAGCGCGTGCGGCGGACGATCTCAGAGGCCGTGGTGGAGGGCTTCCAGACAATGTCCGCCAAGACAGATAATCCGCCCGCCTTGACATGATGGGCTCCGAGGCTTTTCCTTACTTGCAGCGCAATCGCGGGTAATGAATTCAGGGTCCATCACCAGTGATGGATAAGTTATGAACTGCCTCAGCAGCAACCAAGTTCTAAACGATGTCCTGATAGTGGCCGGTATTGCCATCCTGGGTGCCAACCGACTCGCAGCCACCACCGTCGTTTGAAAGCACGGCATGAGCCTCCGAGGTGAGGCCGCCAATACCGAGAGAGGCTACTTTTTGGTGTCGTCGTTGGGGTGCTCTTCGCGAAGCTTAGCCTCACGAGCATCAAGATCAGCTTTGAGTTTGCGGAGCCTTTCGGCTTCACTTTTCTGAGCCCGGTTGACTTCCAAATTACGCAGAAATTCCGGGTTGTCATCCGGGGCAACCGAGCGTCCTGAACTGCCTTGGAAGGACGGTCCACGCTGGCTTCCAGTAGAACCATTAGACCTCTGGGCGGAGCCAGGAGCCGCCGCAGCATACTGTGGCCGCCCGAAGAGGAACCACAACGCAACACCAATAACGTTCAGCAGCACAATGACAACGATCCAGGCAGACTTCGGAATGCTTCGCACGTCGCTGGGTTCACTGCGAAGGCAGTCAATGAGTCCGTAGACAAACAGGACAACAGCTAAAGCCGTGGGAATAATATAGCGCATACCTCAGTCTAGCGTTGAGTGCCCAATTGAGCCTCTTGGACAGTTGCCGGGCAGACACTCAGTTTCAGCGGCTAAACTTGATTCGTGGCTTTCTTCAAATACTCCCTTATTCGCGGCGTGCTCTTCCTGGCGTTCTTCCTTATCGCCTACTTATGGATAGATTTATCTCCGCTCACTGCTGCCTTGATTGCGGCGCTCGCTGCATTTTTGGTCAGCTTCTTATTCCTCCGCAAGCAACGTGATGGTGCCACAGCGGTGGTTGCTGACAGATTTGCCCCGCAGGCCACCACCACTCAGTCGGCCGGCGCGCTGGCGGACGCAGATGCAGAGGACGCGCTGATCGATGAGAACCCGGATATCTGGATTGACGCCGACCGCAAGCCTGGCGAAGCCAATGCTGATGCTGCCAAGCCCGATGCTGCCAATGTTGACGTAAATAATGCTGATGCCACGAAAGGCGAGCTAGCCTAACGTCCGCCGCTACAGCTCTGTCAGCACCATAGCCGCAGCGAAGAGGACGCTGAACCCAAGGTTGATCAGACCCGTCTGCTGCAGAACCGGGATCAGCGACTTACGCTTCTTGCCCTTGAGCATGAGCCAGCAGGGCATCAGCATGAACGGAACAAGCAGCAGCACCAGCAGAATCCACGGTTTTACAGGTGCTACGAATATCATCAAGGCAAGCGAGAGCGCCATCATGACCACATAGCTCCGGCGCGCGTTCTTATCCCCCAACCGCACGGCGAGAGTTAGCTTGCCCACCTCGGTATCGGTGGGAATATCCCGGACATTGTTAGCCATCAAAAGTGCGACGGCGATCAGTCCCGTTGAGAAGGAACCTAACACTGCCGCCGTACTCACGGACCCGGCCTGGGTGAAAGTGGTACCTAAAGTTGCTACGGGTCCAAAGAATACAAACACAAAGACATCACCTAGCCCCATGTAGCCGTAGGGACTTTTGCCGCCTGTGTAACCCCATGCCGCAAATACGGCGCCAACGCCTACTAGCAGCAGCCACCACGCTTGGGATGCAAGCACCAGAAACAACCCGGCCAACATGGCCAGCCCAAACATGGTGAAGGCAGCCATTTTCACGTGCGACGGTTTAGCCGCGCCACTGCCAACCAAGCGCAGTGGGCCCACCCTAACCTCGTCCGTGCCGCGGATGCCATCAGAGTAATCGTTGGCGTAGTTCACACCAATCTGTAGCAGCAGAGCCACCAAAGCGGCCAGAACTGCCCGGTCCCAGTGCAAAGCACCCAGATCGTAGGCCGCGGCAGTACCGATTATCACGGGAGCCGCGGCCATGGGAAGGGTCCTCAAACGTGCCCCGGAAATCCATTGACCCAGAGTGGCCACAGTGTTGCTCCTTATTATGCAAACGAAAAAATAAACACGAACCCGCTAGGGGAGTTCACAACTGTAATTGTGCCCTCTCATACGGGCTAACTGCTTTGCGCAGCACCGGTGAGGGCCGCCAAAATTGCCGTCCTGTCAGGTTTGCCATTGGCTAGCAGCGGCAGTTCGGAGACGAAAAGCACAGTTTTAGGCACCAGATGGGCTTCCATGATCTCCGCGGCGCCAGCCAACAACTCTTCTTCTGTGCAGGAAGCAACCACCATTGCAGCCACTTGTTGTCCCCATTCTTGAGATGGAACGGGTGCCACAAAAGCCTCCCGCACACCCTGGACCCGGTGGAGGCCGTCCGTGACAGCCCCGGCGGAAACCTTCAAGCCGCCGGTGATGATGACATCGTCAACCCTGCCCAGCACGCGAAGCCGTCCCGCACTATCCAGCTCGCCCAAATCGCCGGTGGCATACCAACGCACCAGTTCGCCGTCGTGCTCTTCAGTGAAGAATGAGGCGGCCGTCAGCTGGGGATCGCCGAGGTAGCCGCTCGCGACAACCTCGCCGCCCAGCACCACTTTGCCGTCGCGGATGGCGAGCTGCACGCCGTCGAGCGGGACGCCGTCGTACACGCAACCGCCGCAACTTTCGCTCATGCCGTAGGTGGTGATGACGTTGAGTCCGGCACCGCGAGCGGCCTCCAGCAGCACGGGGTTGATGGGGCCACCACCCAGCAGGATGGCGTTGAAGCGGCGCAACACGGTGAGTGTTTCGGCACTTGGGTTGGTCAACAGGCGGGTGAGCTGGGTGGGGACTAGCGAGGTGAAACGGGTTTTGTCGGTAAGCTCCAGCGCGGCCTGCGTGAATGCCTCGGAGGTGAAGCCGCCGCTTAGATCCATGGCCCAGGGCCGGGTCCCGGCGAAGAGGCTGCGCACCAAAATTTGCAGCCCGGCCACGTAGTTTGTGGGCAGGGCCAGCAGCCATTGGCCTTCCCCGCGCAACGCCATGGCCGTGCCCACACTCGATGCCGCCAGCGCCTCAACGCTGAGCATTGTGCGCTTGGGTGTGCCTGTGCTGCCTGAGGTAAGGACGACGGCGGCAATGTCGGTTTCGCTGCCGGCCGGGAGTCCCAGCTCGGTTTGCGGAATCAGGGCGAAGCTGCCATCGGGGGCGATTTGCACTGCGGGACCTTCGCCGTGCAATGCGTCGGAGAGGGCTTTGAGCAAGGGTTCAATGGTCATGGGTGCCTGTGCTTAGAAGTAGTACGGGAAGGAGGACCAGTCGGGGTCGCGTTTTTCCAGGAACGCTTCCTTACCTTCTACAGCCTCGTCGGTCATATAGGCCAAACGAGTGGCTTCGCCAGCGAAAACCTGCTGGCCGGCGAGGCCGTCATCGGCTAAGTTGAACGCAAATTTCAGCATCCGCAGGGCCTGTGGGGATTGGCGAGCAATGTCCGCTGCGTATTCCAGTGCCACGTTTTCCAGATCCTTATGGGCAACCGCCTCGTTGACCGCCCCCATGCTGACCATCTCATCTGCTGAGTATTCGCGTGCCAGGAAGAAGATCTCGCGGGCCTTCTTTTGGCCAATCTGGCGGGCCAGCAATGCCGAGCCGTAACCGGCGTCGAACGAGCCCACTGTGGCGTCTGTCTGCTTGAACTTGCCGTGCTCGCGGGACGCGATGGTCAAGTCAGAGACAACGTGCAGGGAGTGTCCCCCGCCTGCTGCCCAACCATTGACAACCGCAATGACCACCTTGGGCATGGTGCGCATGAGGCGCTGAACCTCCAGGATATGCAGACGTCCGGCGCGGGCCGGGTCAATGGTTTCCTTCGTTTCCCCTTCGGCATACTTGTAGCCGTCGCGGCCGCGGATGCGCTGGTCCCCACCGGAACAGAAGGAATGGCCGCCGTCTTTGGGGGAGGGGCCGTTGCCGGTGAGCAACACACTGGCCACATCCGGGGTCATCCGGGCATGGTCCATGGCTTTGTACAGCTCATCCACTGTCCCGGGGCGGAATGCATTGCGCACCTCGGGACGGTTGAAGGCGATGCGCACAGTGGGCAGATCGCGCACGATCCTGCCGTCGCCGTCGCGTTCAACCTGCCTGTGGTAGGTCATGTCGGTGAAGTCGAAGCCCTCCACCACACGCCACCGGGTGGGGTCGAAGATCTCTGATACCTGTTCGGGAAGATTCGTAGCGCTCACCCTTGTGATTCTAGCTGGCCGGGCGCTAGGTGGGCGGCGGGCAATAAGACTCAGGTGCAGGAAATGTTACGGTGATGGGTTTTCGTGTTGCGGGCCGTCCTGATTTAGAGCCTCTTGCGGTGAGTGAGCCGCTTCTACGCATTCCTCTGAGACCGTCAACACCGCAATCCAGGGATAGAGGTGAATTTGTTTTGAGTGATTTTCTGCTTAAAGCGGCGGTCCTTTCAAGCTGTCTACCCATAAGCAGAAGACGGCTATTCATTTGGTTAGGCTCATGAAGATATCTAGTCCTTTTGGATAGGTAGAGCTTCAATGCAACTGCGTTTAGGCCGCAGTCGCTTCAACTGAAAGTAGATCCCATGAATCACCCCGCTTCTCTCACAACTCCCCGTCCCGGACGGCTAGTTCTCCTTGGTCTAAGCACCGTGGCGGCTGCGCTGACTGTGAGTGGGTTCTTCGCCATGGTACCCATGGCCCATGCGGATGGTTCTTTTGCCTGCCCCGATACGCCTCCTGGTATCAACAACGGAAGCGTCTTTCCCGGTTATGACAACAACACCAACGTTTTTGTGGGTGGCAACTTTTCTGTGGCAGAGACAGCTGCGGAAGCTGAAGGCAAAATGGTAGTCATGGGCAATGCTTCCTTTGAAAAAGCAGATATGAGTCGGTACAACGTTGGCGTAGTAGGAGTTGGCGCCTTGGTTCCGCCCACACCCAACTCCGACATGTTGCTGGTCGGTGGAGATCTAGGCAGCAACGGAACCACAATTGACGTTGGCTCGCTCATTGGTGGGGCTGTGCGCATCGGCGGCGAAAATAAGGTTCCAACGGGAAAGCTGGATGTCAATGGCGCCACCGTCACGGCATCGGATTCAACAGCGGTATCTGATTACACCGAGTTCCCGGCACTGCTGACCCAGCGATCTAACGCTTTCTCCGCCAGCGCGGACACAGGTGCGGCCGCCTTCGAATCGTGGGGTGCCATCACATTCACAGGCGATAACGCTTCGACGGTGCAGACGTTCACAGTCCAAGGGAACACCCTTGGCTCTGAGAGCAAAGCTGCTTCTCTGCAGTTTCTGGATATTCCCGACGGTGCTCAGATTGTTATTAACGTTATTGGCGGGCCGTCCGCCGGTCTGTTTCTCAATGCGGTGCTGGACGGTGCGGGTTCGCCCATCTCGACAACCGGGAGTTCGGTCTTCGCTGACTTAGCCTCACGGATCGTATGGAATTTCGAAGCAGCCAAGGATGTCAGAATCGGCGGCTCTGCCCAGGTTCCCGGGCTGATCCTAGTGCCCACCTCTGGTGGGACAACAGATATTTCCGCACCCGGCACCAATGGACGAATCCTGGTGGCCGGAGACCTGTTGCATCGAGGCTCGGGCTCAGAGCTACACCGATATGCACTGGCAGGCGACAAGACGTTTGGCTGTAAAGTCCCCGAGGGCTCCGCCCCTGTGACGTCAGCGGCGCCCACTACTGCGGCGTCCAGTACAACGTCGGCCGCGGCCACTAAGCCTGCTCCTGGTGCCACGACGACACCTGCTGTAACGACATCTGCTGCGACTGCAGCAACCACCACAGTCGCGGCGTTAGGAATCACTCAGTCAGCACCCGCAAAGCTCGAAGCTGAAGTTACAACGAGCGTAAGCGTCCAAGCAGACACCACGGAAGTTTTAGCGAATACGGGTGTTAGAGCGAGCAGTATTTTGATCTTCGGAGGTGCTGCGTTGTTGTTTCTGGTGCTGGGCGTACTTACTGTGACCACTGTCAGTCGCAGACACTAAATCCGGGCCGGGCGGCACTGCTTTTGCGCACGGTTTGCTGACAACCGCGCGCAGCAAGGTCTGTTGCGTACGGTTTGCGGACAACCGTGCGCAGAAACGGCGGTGGTGGGGGCATCCGCTAGTGTTTTCCACATGAGCGCACTTGTACCTGTAACCCTGCACGGAAAATATGTCACGCTTGAGCCGCTGGATGCGGCGCATCATGACGGGTTGGTTGCTGCCGCCTCGGATGGTGAATTGTGGAACCTCTGGTACACCACCGTGCCCCGCCCCGAAGCGATGGCCACGGAAATTCGGCAACGACTGGCAGCACAAGATGCAGGTACCGAGCTGTCATTCACAACCAGGCTTAATGATCCGCTCACTGGCGCGCCCGGGAAGATTATTGGACTGACAAGTTACTACGCCATTGACCTGAACGTCCCTCGGCTGGCCATTGGCTCAACCTGGAACGCCGCCAGTGTGCAGGGAACGGGAACAAATCCTGACAGCAAAAGGCTGCTGCTGGCTTACGCGTTTGAAACACTTGGCTGTGAAGTAGTGGAGTTCCATACGCATTGGATGAATGTGCAATCAAGCGAGGCCATTGCCCGGTTAGGGGCCAAACAAGACGGAATCCTGCGGGCGCACCGCCGCCTAGCCAACGGCACTCTGCGCGATACCGTGGTGTTTTCCATCCTTGCCACCGAATGGCCGCAGGTGCGCAGTGGTTTGGATTTCCGTCTGGAGAAGAACCGTTGAGCGCGCCCCACTGGGAAGGAGCCGTCAACGCGCGGCTGCTTGCAGGAGATATTTACCGCATGGGTCGCAGCGAATGGCTCACCGAGCACGGCTGGGAGCAACTATATAACGACGGCGTCCGCACAGTCATCGACCTAAGGAACCCAGCGGAGCGCAAACGCAGGCCAACCGACCCGGAGGTGAGCGCGCAAACGTTGGCAAGATTCGACGTCGTACACTCACCAACGGAAGACACGGAAGATCCGCGGTACCAAGAATTTTTCCTTCCCTACATGAACCATCCCCGGCTGTACACAGAGATAATGACAATGTTTCCGCGGCACGTGGCGGGTGTGTTTAAAGAGTTGGCGGCTGCACAGGGCAAGGTGGTGATTCACTGTTCGGCCGGGCGGGACAGAACCGGGTTGATCGCCACGTTGCTGTTATCGCTGCTGGACCAGGCTGAGCGGGTGCCGCGGGAAGATGAACTTGCCACGCGCGGGATCAATGCTTGGCATTTGGTGGCGCCCGTGAAGCACCCTTACGAGCGGCACTTGGCCGCAAATGAACTGGCACAAGTAGTCTCTGACCGCGCGGAAGCTGTGACGGAATTTGCCGCTGGAATAGACGTGTGGGCGTTCCTGCGCTCAAATGGGGTTAGTGCCGCGGAGATCGAAGCCGTCATTGGCCGAAGCTGATCCGAGTGGCAGTGAGTACTTTTCCTTGCTAGCTTTAGGCTTGTCAAAGGCGGGCTCTCCCCGATTTATGGGGTAGTCAACAACCAGGCGCAAACAATTGACCAGCGTATTTCAAGCTGGGGGTCGTTGTCCGTGGTCGGAAATGACCGGGGCGATTCACCCCTCAGTTTCCTCTGGAGCCTCAGAAAGGCACCCATGTACAACACCACCCTTGCAGCAGAAAACCTCGAAGTCGCAGTGAATATCGCCGCAGAAAATGTACGCAATTCTGGCGGACCTTTTGGGGCCTTGATCGTTACCGCGGACGGCACCCGGTTTGAAGGCCTCAACAGGGTCACAGCGGATAACGACCCCACTGCACACGCCGAAGTTACGGCCATTCGCAACGCCTGCCGCGCCCTAGGCACCTTCGATCTATCCGGAGCAGTCCTCTACACAAGCTGCGAGCCGTGCCCCATGTGCCTGGCCTCCGCGCTTTGGGCAAGAGTCTCACGGGTTGTCTTTGCCGCCGACAGGCACGATGCAGCGGATGCCGGGTTTGATGATGCAGCGTTTTACGAGTTTTTAGAGAAAGCGCCGGCCGACCGAGCTACGCTGATGCCCGTTGACCGCATCACCAGCCCCGGCTTTAACCACCTGGAGCCGTTCCAGCTCTGGTCATCCTTGGAGACAAGAATCGAGTACTAAAGCGCTCCACTACCCCTGGCTGGCAATTCACAAACGGACTCCCGTTGCTCCCAACTTTCCCGCACGAGTACCGTAAAGATCACCTGCAGGTTCATTTCCAAGAGACTAGAGGATCATTGCGCGGACCCACGAAATTCAAGAACTGGCTCTTCAACACTCCCGGTGTCACCGACACCGCAGGCCTTGACGGGCTTGTCAGACGCGCAGTGCTGCGGGCTGCAGGAGAAAATTGCAAAACTGTTGATGAAATGGTTGACGCGTTAGGGCGCGCCTCAGTGCCCGGCGCCTCCGGGCACGCTAGTTTCGGGCACGGCGCCGCTGACTGGTCCGATTCACAGCTGGAAGACTACTTGGTGTGTGCCAAGGTGGCTGCGGCAGAATCCCTTGGCATGACGGCCTTTGACACTCAACTTTTGGCAGCCGCCAATATGTTGCGGGGCACCGTGGTGGAGATGGACACCGGCGAAGGCAAAACTTTGGTGGGCGCGCTTGTGGCTGGCGCGCATGCCCTGCGCGGGAACCGTGTTCACGTACTGACGGTCAATGATTATCTGGCCAGCCGTGACGCGCACTGGATGGGCCCTTATTTTCTTGCCCTCGGCGTGCGCGCGGCCTCCGTTACCGCGGAGGACTCCACTGATCTGCGTAGGAAAGCGTATGAATCGCAGATTGTGTACGTTTCCGTTAACGAACTCGGCTTTGATGTTCTGCGGGATCGCACGGCCACCACGTTAGCGGAAATAGTGTTGGCCCCTTTCCATGCCTGCATTGTGGATGAGATCGATTCCGTGTTGGTGGATGAAGCTACAGTTCCGTTGGTCTTGGCGGGCCGGGCGCGCGGCGAATTGGAAAGTGTGGACGTCGATGACTTTGTCCGCGCGCTCAGACCAACCCTCGATTACACGGTGGAGGCGGACAAACGCAATGTGTCCCTCACGGACGCTGGCCTGCGTCAAGCTCAGGCGAGGTGGCCCGAGGTTGAACTTTACTCAGCGGACGGCACACCACTGTTTTCCTCCATCAATGTTGCCTTGCACGCACAGGTACTGCTGACACGCGATGTGGACTACATTGTGCGCGAGGGCAGAGCTGAGATCGTTTCCGATTCGCGCGGGCGGGTGGCACATTTGCAACGCTGGCCAGACGGATTACAGGCCGCCGTGGAAACCAAGGAGGGGCTGCACAAAACCGAGCAGGGTGAAGTGCTGGATCAGTTGCTGGTGCGGGATCTGATCAAGAGTTTCACCACCATCGCCGGTATGAGCGGTACGGCCGTGGCCGTTGCGGAGTACCTGCGAACACATTACACCGTGAACACCGGCCGAATCCCTGCGCACAAACCGTGCATCCGTGACGATCGCCCGGAACAGATCTTTCTTACGGGGACCCAGCGCGATGCCGCGGTGATTGACGCAGCCGCAGCGGCCCACGCCACCGGTCAGCCAGTGCTGATTGGCACCCACGATGTGGCAACTTCTGAACGTTTCGCTGAAAGTCTCAGAGCCCTAGGTCTCACTTGCCAAGTGCTCAACGCCCGCAATGACACGGCAGAGGCGCAAATCATTGCTCAAGCCGGGCGCAGGGATGCTTTGACGGTGTCCACGCAGATGGCCGGCCGCGGTACCGATATTATCCTCGGTGGCGCCGCCGCTAGTGCAACTGCGCATGACGAGGTGGCCGCATTGGGTGGGCTCCTGGTTCTGATTGTGGGCCGTTTTTACTCATCGCGCCTTGATGCGCAGCTGCGTGGCAGAGCTGGGCGGCAAGGAGACCCCGGTGTCAGCGTCATTTTTTCCAGCATGGAAGACCCCGCCGCAAATGGGCAGGAAGCCCACGGCCGGGAGCTAAGTGGTTCGGTGGCACAGCATGCGGACGACGACGGTTTGGTCACCCAAGTGGGTGTCTCAAAACTTCTTGACCGGGCCCAGCGGCTCTCGGAGCAGGAACGTTTCACCACGCAAGAGAACTCTTGGAAATACAACGAACTCATCGCCTATCAACGCCGGGTGGTCCTTGCCGAACGGGATAAGGTTCTCAACGATGATGTGGCTGCTGTTGAGCCGTTTGAACTGGTTGATGGTGCTGGCGGGGGTCAGTTTGCCAAACTTCGCGACGCGTTGGGGGACGCCAAACTCGTTGATATAAGCCGTCAGGTGCTCTTATTTCACCTTGACGCCCAGTGGAGCGATCACCTGGCTCTGTTATCGGAGCAGCGCGCTGCTATCCATCTGCGCGCCCTTGGCCGGCAAAACCCGCTGGATGAGTTCAGGCGTGAGACCATCTTTGCTTTTGATGGCTTCTTTGACCGCGCCCAACACGATGCTCGGGAGACTATGGCAGCCTTGGAAATTACCAACGATGGGGTTGATCTTGCCGCTGCCGGTATCCGCAGCGGCTCCACCACATGGACGTACGTTGTGGACGAGAACCCGTTTGGGAAGCAATCGGATCAGATTGTGAAGTGGCTTTTGAAAAAGCTGGGCAAATAGTTTCCCACACCATTTGATTTCCCGCATGACGCTGAGCGTTGGCCTAATTTTTTACTAGATTTTCCATTTGTTAATGCGGTAGGAGTTGGCAAGTAATTCAAGTTTTCCCGGGTTCGCGTCCCAGTAGCTTTTGTGGCCACTGATACCCATACGCTGCGGAGTGCCCCACGGTGTGACGGAGAAAAGATTAACGCCTTGGATCTCATCCCCCGCGGCAGTCTTGCAGCTGAAGTCTATGACCACGGCAAGACCACGCCGAAACTCGCGGGTTTCGGGTTTGCTTGACTGAAAATCTGAGACGCATTTATGCCCTACGAGAAGCTGCGGCAGGTCCGCGGCAGCAGTGCCAGCAAGTTTGTCCTGTGTAGCTTGGATAGCAGCCTTGACCTTGACTGGATCAGTGCCGTATTTGCCCTCGTCAGTTTCGGAGAAGAAGGCAAAGGCCATAGAGATTCCGTCCGCATCCTTTTCCTCGGTGCCTTGGGCCACCTGTTGCATTTCCTTGCCTGAGGACGGGTCTGTTGAGATGCCGAAGGTACCGTCATAAGTCCACGATTTCAGGCGTTGGAACGAGGACTCACCGGTGACGAATTTAGCGAATTCAGGATCACCATCCGCTGGTACCTGACTGGGCCCGGCCAATTTGTCCCAGCCCGGGGGCAACGCCGTTGCGCCATCGGGCATCCCGTCAGCAGCTGCTTTTTCTGTGCTGTTATCAGCCGTGGCGGACGGTTCCGACGCGGCATTCGTGGCGTCTGCACTGGGTGTGTGCTGCCCGGAGCTTGCTGAGGGAACGAGCTGCTCATCAGCTGCTTCCTTGGTCAGGGCAGGAATAATCCAAACAAATAGGGCAATCAGCGCCAGTCCCACTGCAACTGCCACCGAACCCAGCACGATTGCCAGGGTCTTGTGGTTATTCGGTTGCGGTGAAGGAGTGTAGCCGCCCTGGAGTGGAGCGTTGAGAGGAGGCGGGGGAGCCCCGTTGTTATTGCTCATGACAATCCTTTCCAGGTGGTTCTCCCGCCACGGAACGCGGGCACATATGCGAGAAATTAAAGGTTAGCTGAAACGTTTTTATTGCCCACTAGGTCATATGCCGTGTCGGATTTTTCGGTCCTAGCGGCTAATATTTCTCGCGGCAGCACTTATGAAGTACCCAAGGCGTGGCCTAGAGTGCCAGCATGCCCCAGAGAAGCCAAGTCGAGAACATGGCGGAGCCGGCTATAACTAAGGCGAAGCCGCTGAGCCAGATGAATGAGGGGACTCCTGTTGAACTGTAGAGAATATAGGCATCAGAGCTGGCCAACTGGGCGCGTCGGCGGGTATGGACGCTGGCAACCTTGAAGAAGTCACGCACCGAACCAACGCCCAAGGCAATGCCCAGCGCCAAGACCACGTAGCTGACCGTCTGCGCATCGGCGAACATGACGAGGCTTTGAGCAATAACAGCACTGATCAGAGCCACGATAATGCCGGTGAAATTACGCAAGAAGATCAACGCCACCAAAAGAACAAGGGCGCCGATTGATGCCGCGGCACCCGCCCAGCCCGCTGAAACACTCCAAACAAGTGCGGCGCCCACTACCGCAGGGGCCGGGTAGCCCCAAAAACCCGACCACGTAGCGCTAAATCCCCGGCGGCCACTACTAACCAGCTGCCCTGAATGGTCCAGCCCAATTTTGAGCCCATGAATAAAACGCCCCGTCATTAAGGCGGCAAAGGCGTGGCCGAGTTCATGCACGAACGTCACGTAGAGGCCAAACCAGCGCCAGGTCACACGAGGGATGCTCAGTGCAACAGCGGCCGCCACAATTCCAAGCAAAAGAAGCGTTGAAACATCCGGTGCGTCCACGCGGATAAAACCATTGAGCACCGCGCTCCACCAGTTAGCGGCAGCATCTGAGAATCCTCCAACAGCATTAGTCATAACGTGCACACTAAACGATGAAGCTCCAAGGCCGCTCATTTGCCAAACTACTTCGACTCCTGCGCATGGCCAGGTGCGCGTGCTGCGGCACGGCTACTTCTGCGGCACTTGAGCACATCACGGTGCGCGGGAGCCGAACTGGCGGGAGCCGAACTGGCAAGGGCCGGCGGGGCGGTGCAAGGTCCAAGAGCTAGGCTGGAACGCGTGAGCGAGCCAACAAATACCCTTCGTCGTTTTGAACTGACCCTGCGTAAACCGCCGCTGGGCTGGTTCCCTAAGCCCACTGTTGTGGTTGATGGCGTGGCCCAACCAACCCAGTGGGGCACCAGAAACTGGAAAATATCCGGAGCAAAGAGTGCCACCGTGCGCATCTACTTGTATAACCGGATGTGGAAATTTGGTGAAGTGAACTTCACTGTTGAGCCGAACACCCCGGCCCCCTTGGTGTACCGCGCTCCATGGCTTCCGTTCCTGAAAGGAAAGATAAATAAAGCCAGTTAGGTCTTAGCTGACGCTTTTAGCTGGCGGTGGCGCGGACACTATAGCGCCCCAGCGTTGCCAGCCGTAGATTGCCAAGCAAGCTTGGGCGAAGAATAAAAAAATCAGCACCGAGCCTTGTGCTGCGAGGACTGTGCCGGCCAGCGAGACGAACGCGGAAGAGGCCACCAAGAACCACGCCCAGCGAGAACGCCGGGCCAGGCCCAGCATCCCCGCCGGCAGCAACCCGTACAAGAAACCTGAGACCACCATGGTGATAACAGGAAGATTGGAAGGGGAGAAAGAAAGGTAGATCGAAACCACGGCGATCAAGGAGGTTGCCGTATAAACCACCGCCATCAGCAACGGAGCAACAAGGTTGGTGGGCTTATATTGGCGGAGGGTAATAGCACGGGTTAGCTCAGAATCACGGGGGAACTTTTGGAATGCAACCAGCCCGTAGATGCCCACCCCAATGGTCAATGCCAGTGGCACTGCAATGCTGCTGACGAATAAGAGCAGTGCTAACGGGGAACGGATGCTGGATCCGGGGATATTGGCAAGCTCAGCAAGCCCGGGCATCAAGAAAGCAACGGCTACAAGCCACCAGCCCAGTTGATTGCGGCGCCCCAAAAGGATGATGGCGGCACACATCAATAAAGCACTGACGATTCTAAAGGCAACAAACAGGGTGCTCATGCCGGTGTCGAGGCGGCCAAATAAGAGATCGCTCATTCCATCCATGCCTCCCACTGTAGGCGGAAGTGTGGCTGGTGCACCTTTCGGCGGGCAGCATAAGCCAGCACGGTGCAATAGCACGCAGTAATAACCAGAGTGATTCCGGCCGCTTTCAGCTCCGCGCATCACCCCGGCATGCTTGGATAAGAGAAGACGCGCGAAAGGCGGAAATTGACTATGGCCCGTGGAATTTATGTCAGTGCTACTACTCCTGGTTCAGGAAAAACGTTAGTGTCCCTAGGGCTGGCTGATGCTTTGCACAGGCGCGCCGACAGGATCGGGTTTTTCCGTCCCATCACCTCGGCCGCTGATCCCGAGCAGGACCCCACAGTTCTCATGCTGCAACGCATGTACCAGCTCACCCCGCAGGTATGCCGGGCAGGGATGAGCACCACGGAAGCTCGCGCGCTGCTGGCGGCCGGACGCCGGCAAGAAATCGATACCCGCGCGGTGGAGATCTTCAGTGAAATCGCCAAAAATTGCGATGTCATTATTGTGGAAGGCACCGATTTGACCGGCCAAGACGCCGCCGTCGAGTTTGACCTGAACGCCCGCCTTGCCAACAACCTGGGCCTGCCCGTGCTGGCTGTTGTTGGTGCACGGGGGTTGGCTGCCGAGGAGATCGCCGACGCGGTTGACGTTGCCCGCAAGGAATTGGCCGCAGAGAATTGTTCCTTGTTAGCCATGATGGTCAACCGCGCCGACCCTGACGGACTTGAGGCAATCAAGGCGGCCGTGCGGCCAGGCCAGAGTAGCCGTCCTGTGTATGTGATCCCGGAGATTGCCGAAATTTCCCGTCCCACAGTGGGTGAGGTGGCTACCGCCCTTGGCCTGCGTCAGATGGCTGGCAGTTCCGAGCTGGAGCGTGATGTCCATGCGATCAAGGTTGCTGCCATGACGGTGGGCAACTTTTTGCACCAGTTTCAAGCCAACGATCTAGTGATTGTCCCGGGTGACCGCGCGGATGTCATGGTGGCAACGTTGGCGTCCGCGTTCTCCCCCGAGTTTCCTGTCCCTAGCGGCATGGTGCTCACAGGAGGTCTTGCCCCGGACCCGCACGTATTACCTTTTCTGGCGCATGCCCCGTTCCCCGTTTTTGCCTCCGACGACGACACTTTCAGTACCGCGCGCGCTGTGAGCGAAGTGCGTAGCGAGCTGACAACGGGGCAGCGGCGCAAAGTGGCCGCCGCGATGGGTGCCTGGGCACGCACTGTTGATGAGGGTGAACTGCTTGACAGGCTAACGTTGCCGCGACCCGCCACCATGACACCGCTGCGGTTCCTGCACGAACTGATCGAGCGGGCCCGCAGCGAACGCAAACACATTGTGCTGCCGGAGGGTACTGATGCCAGGGTGCTGGCTGCGGCCGAAATTCTGCACCGCCGCGACGTGTGTGATTTGACCGTATTGGGCTCGGTTCAGGCTGTGCAGGAGCAGGCTGCTGCCCAGGGCATCGAGCTCAGCGGGGTCAATATTGTTGATCCGGCCACATCCCCTTTGCGGGAATCTTTCGCTATTGAGTACCAGCGGCTGCGAGCCCACAAAGGTGTTGATCTGGCTCGGGCTCGTGAAGTCATGACGGACGGCTCATATTTTGGCACCATGATGGTGCAACTGGGGCATGTTGATGGGATGGTCTCAGGAGCGGGGCACACCACGGCAAACACCATTCGCCCGGCTCTTGAGTTTGTAAAAACACGGCCGGGGGTTCGTCTTGTTTCCTCAGTTTTCTTGATGCTGTTGGCGGATAGGGTGCTTGTTTATGGGGATTGCGCCGTGAACCCGGACCCCAACGAAGAACAGCTTGCCGATATTGCCATTGCTTCGGCGCAAACAGCCGCCCAGTTTGGTGTGGAACCACGCATCGCCATGCTCTCCTATTCCACCGGCGGATCAGGTTCAGGCCAAGCCGTGGATGAGGTTCGCAAAGCCACCGAGTTGGCCCGTGCGGCCAGGCCGGACCTGGCCATTGAGGGCCCCATCCAATACGACGCGGCAGTGGATATGTCCATCGCAGCCTCAAAAATGCCTGCCTCCACGGTGGCCGGACAGGCAACCGTATTCATCTTCCCTGACCTGAACACCGGGAATAACACCTACAAAGCGGTGCAGCAATCCTCCGGCGCCGTAGCTGTGGGGCCTGTCCTTCAGGGACTGAACAAGCCAATCAATGATCTTTCCCGCGGCTGCACAGTGGAGGACATTGTCAATACTGTGGCCATCACCGCCATCCAGGCCCAAGGCGCCTCAGCCTCCCAGCCCAGCAAAGTTAAGGATTTCTAATGCGTGTGCTTGTCATTAACTCTGGTTCCTCTTCGCTGAAGTATCAGGTGCGGGATACCGACACCAATGAAGTTCCCGCCAAGGGCTTGATAGAGCGCATTGGCGAGGGCGCCGGGGGGCCGGCCAACCATGGCGAGGCCATGGACCAGGTCGCGGCCCAGCTGGCAGGGGAGCTTGCTCAGAGGCCGATTGACGCCGTCGGGCATCGAGTGGTCCACGGTGGCGAGCGTTTCAGCGAGCCCGTGTTGATCAACAATGAAATCACGCGCTCCATTGAGCGGCTAAACCCTTTGGCGCCGCTGCACAATCCGGCGAATGTGTTGGGGATCCGCGCCATCACCGCCAAATGGCCGCAGATGCCGCAGGTGGCAGTTTTCGACACGGCTTTTCACCGCACGCTGCCCGAGCACGCATGGCGTTATGCGGTGCCGGATGAGCTGTACAGGCAGTACGGGATCAGGCGTTACGGCTTCCACGGGACCTCGCACCAGTTCGTGACGGGGCGTGCCGCCAAGCTTTTGGGCGTGCCACTGGATGAATTCAACGCCGTGGTGGCGCATCTGGGGAATGGGGTTTCGCTGACAGCCATTCAGGGCGGCGCCAGCATTGACACCTCTATGGGCTTTACCCCGTTGGAGGGTCTGGTGATGGGTACCCGCAGCGGCGATATTGACCCCTCGATCTTGATCTTTTTGCAGCGCCAGGGGATGTCTGCGGACAGTATTGATACGCTACTGAACCGGGAATCCGGGCTCAAGGCCCTCTTCGGCGACAATGACATGCGCGCCATAGTTGAGGCCGCCGACGCCGGGGATGCGTCAGCACAAAAGACGCTCGCCATCACCTCCTACCGGTTGGCGAAGTACATTGGCGGCTATCACGTGGCTGTGGGCGGCGCTCATGCGTTGGTGTTTACGGCCGGAATTGGTGAGAACTCGGCCGGTTTCCGTGCCCGGGTCACGGATCGTCTAGGTGCTTTGGGTGTGATGCTCGACGGCGAAGCCAACCTTGCGCGTTCGGGCTCACCCCGGGTGATCAGCGCCCCCGGATCGCTGATCCCCGTCCTGGTGGTTCCTACGGACGAGGAGGCGGCGATCGCGGAGGCGACTGCCGCCGTCGTTCGTTCAGCAACTGACTAAATCCAGGATCGGGGCGGCTCTAGAGCAGCGTGCTTGCCCCGAGGGCGTCGGCCAAAAACGCGTAGTCCCAGGCGCGGGTTTTCCAGCCTTCGTACCGCCCGGATGCGCCGCCGTGACCGCCATCCATCTCAATTTTAAGCACAATGGGCTCGGTGCCGGTGGAAACCGAACGCAGTTCCTGCACCCACTTGGCCGGTTCCACATAGAGCACCCGGGTGTCGTTGAAGCTGGTCACGGCGGCGATTTTTGGATACGCCACGGCCCTCACGTTTTCGTAGGGCGTGTACTCCTTCATGTACTTGTAGACCTGCGCGTCAGTGATCGGATTGCCCCACTCCTCCCATTCCAGGGCGGAGAGCGGCAACTCCGGATCCAAGATGGTGGTGAGGGCATCCACAAAGGGAACCTGCGCCACAATGGCCGCGTACTTTTCTGGGGCGAGGTTCGCTACGGCACCCATCAACAGTCCACCCGCCGAACCGCCCATGGCGGCGATCCGGGCCGGATCAACCCACCCCGATTGCGCCAACCAATCCGTTGCCGCCACGAAGTCACCAAAGGTGTTCTTCTTGTTCAGTTTCTTGCCGTCCTCATACCAGCGCCGGCCCATCTCGCCGCCGCCACGCACGTGGGCCACCACAAACACCACGCCACGGTCCAGGAGCGAAAGCTGCGGCACACTGAATCCGGGGTCCATGCTGACTTCGTAGGAGCCGTAGCCGTAAATCACGCCGGCGTTGGATCCGTCGCGCACCAGATCTGCCCGGTGCAACACCGACAGCGGCACCAGCGTGCCATCGGCCGCCTTCGCCCATTCACGAGTGGCCACATAGTCTTGCGCCCGGTAACCGCCCAAAACCGGGGTTTCCTTGCGCAACAACAGCTCCCCGTCAGCCTGGTCTACGGGCAGCACGTAATCATAAACGCGCGGCGGGGTGAAATCCGAGGTGTAGACAAGCCGGATCACAGGGGAGTTAAACTCGGTTCCGCCCATGGCAGCTGTGTACAGCTCTTCATCAAAGACAGGCTCGACGGCGGGACTCTGGTTTGCGGTGCCCAAAGATTCCAGCGCGGTCACCTGAATCCGTTCAATGGTGTCCTTGCGTAAGGAAACAATCATGTGTGTTGCGGTCACGGTGGAGCCGTTAATGCGCACGGAATCGCTGTGCGGCACCACAGTTGCCCAGTTTTGTTCTGCCACAGGCTGGGTGAACTCCGCGGCGTCAACTAGTGAAATCATCGAGTTCACGGCGTCGCGGTTATGAGTTAGCAAGATCTTTTCGACTCCGGACAAAAGGAAAGGCTCGGCGTCGTACAGAATCCCGGAGCTGCGCGGGATCAGCACCTGGAGGCCCTTTTGTGGGGCGGCAAATTCCAACAGACGGGTCTCGCTGAACTCGGAACAGCCAATGCTAACCATAAGGTGGCGACGGTCGGCGGAGAGCTCAAAGCCCGTCCACATGGCCACATCATCTTCTTGGTACAGCACCTCATCACTCTCAACCGGGGTTCCCAGAACGTGAGTTTTAACCTGGTAGGGGCGCCATGAATCATCGGCCACCATGTAGTACAACGTGGTGGCGTCGGGGGAGAACGTCAGGCCGTAAAACACGTTCTCGATGGTGTCCGGCAGCAACTCGCCGGTACGCAGATCCTTGATCTTGACGGTGAAAAGTTCATCCCCTGCGTTATCCACGGCATAGGCATACAGGTTCCCGTCGCGGGTAACGGCCGCGCCACCCAGGGAGAAGAACTGCTGGCCCTGCGCTTCACGATTGCCATCGAGGATGATGACTTCACCGGGAACGTCTACGCCGTCTTCCACCAACGGAGGAGTCCAATCCGCCAACGTCCCATCACTACTGGCCGCCACGCGGCACTGAATCCCATATGCCTGACCTTCCACCATGCGGGCGTAGTACCACCAGTCATCCTTGCGGCTGGGCACAGACAGATCGGTTTCCTGCGTACGGTTCTTGATCTCGTTAAAAATATCCTGGCGAAGCTGTTCCTGACCCGCGGTGACAATGTCCGTATAGGCCTGCTCGGCGTTGAGATGGGCCACCACCTCAGGGCTTTCCTTCTCCCGCAGCCACTCATAGTTGTCAACGAACCTCTCACCGTGATGGATTCGTTCAACCGGGACCTGCTTGGCAACTGGCGCAAGGGCAGGCGACCCCGCCGCCCCTGGCGCCGGTGAGGCGTGGGAGGTTGGGGCGGACAATTGCGCGGCAGAGTCGGGATTCGTCATGGAATCCACTGTATAGAGGGAGCCCCGCTTCAAGCACGGGTCTATGCCAACAGCGGAGAACCCCTACCGGGCACAGCCATGGTTGACCGTATGAGCATCACATGGAATATTTATAGAACGAACGGTCGGTAAATTGTTTTCTCCGACAAACCAGGCCGGCATAGACGCGGCGAACGCGAACGCGAAGGATGCATTCATGGCCATACCGCAGGCATTTTTGGTGGGTGGGGTCCGCACGCCCGTGGGCAGATATGGTGGAGTGCTCGCCAGCGTCAGGGCTGATGACCTTGGTGCTGTTGTCATCTCCGAGTTGGTTGCGCGCACAGGTATTGATCCGGCAGCAGTGGATGAGGTCATCATGGGCAACGCCAACGGTGCCGGTGAGGAGAACCGCAATGTTGCCCGCATGGCCTGGTTGTTGGCCGGGTTCCCAGACACCGTCCCTGCCATCACGGTTAACCGGCTATGTGCCTCCGGCATGAGCGCCATTACACAGGCCTCCCACATGATCATGGCGGGAGCGGCTGATGTGGTGGTGGCTGGCGGAGTGGAATCCATGTCGCGTGCGCCGTGGGTTATGGCCAAGCCGGAGAAGGCTTTTGCCAAGCCCGGAGCCATGTTCGACACCTCGATTGGTTGGCGCTTCACTAATCCTGCCTTCTTCTCCGGCGAGCTCTCCCGAGATGGCAAAATGACGTTCTCCATGACCGAAACCGCCGAAGAAGTGGCGCGGCGCTTCAACACTTCCCGCCTGGACTGCGACGCCTTTGCCCTGCGATCACACGAACGGGCGCTGGCCGCCATCGCAGCCGGAAGATTCAAAGAAGAAATTGTTCCTGTCACAGTGCGGGGGCGCAAATCCCACACAGTGGTGGATACCGATGAGGGCCCCCGCCCCGGCACCACCTTGGAGATCCTAGCCGGTTTGCGTCCGGTAGTTGCCGGAGGCAGCGTTGTCACGGCCGGAAATTCCTCTACGCTCAACGACGGCTCCTGCGCCATCCTGGTGGCCTCCGAACGTGCCATCAAAAAGTACGGGCTAACTCCGCGCGCCCGCATCTTAGACGGCGCCGCCGCCGGGTTGGCCCCGGAAATCATGGGCATGGGCCCTGTAGTCGCCAGCCGAAAGGTCCTTGACCGGCAAGGAATCAGCGTGAACCAGCTGGCCGCCGTGGAACTTAACGAAGCGTTCGCCTCCCAGTCACTAGCCAGCATGCGCCAGCTGGGTCTGGATCCTGGCACAGTGAATAATGACGGCGGCGCCATCGCACTGGGCCATCCGCTGGGTTCCTCCGGATCACGAATTGTGTTGACACTGCTGGGCAGACTGGAGCGCGAGGGTGCCGCAGGGTCCCTCGGCTTAGCCACTATGTGCGTTGGCGTGGGTCAGGGTGCCGCCCTGTTGGTGGAGAGAATCTGATGCAGGAACCCCAGACGCACGTTCGCCGAACGCACCTAGTGCCGCCAAGCTGTGCCACGCTGTTGGTCACCGAAGACAAGGACCGCGTGGCGGTGCAGTTGAACCGGCCAGAGGTCCGCAATGCCATCAACGCGCAAATGGTTGCGGAATTGCATGGAATTTGCGCGTATTTGGAGTCCACCCCCAAGGTTCTGTTGCTCTCCGGTATCCCCAGTGATGGCGCCACCGGGAAGAAAGGAATCTTTGCTTCAGGTGCCGACATTGCCGAACTGCGCGAACGCCGGGCCCCTGATGCGTTGGCCGGCATTAACTCCGCGCTCTTTGTGCGAATCGCCGCGCTACCCATGCCCGTCATTGCAGCCCTTGACGGATATGCGCTGGGCGGAGGTGCCGAACTGGCCTACGCCGCAGATTTTCGGATCGGCACCAAGGCGCTACGCATGGGACAGCCGGAAACCTCCCTGGGCATCATGGCAGCAGCCGGGGCCACCTGGCGGCTGAAGGAGCTCGTGGGTGAACCGGTAGCCAAAATGATGCTGCTGGCAGGAAAAATCATCACGGGCGAAGAGGCGCTGCGGGTAGGACTAATCTCCGAACTAGTGGAACCAGCCAGGCTGTTAGAGGCAGCGCACGCGCTCGCAGATAAGATTTGCGCGCAGGACCCCCTAGCGATCCAGAGCACCAAACGGGTATTTCACGTGCCCCGAGAGGCCCACCCGGAGGCGGATAACGTGGCGCAGGCAGAACTGTTTGAATCCCCTGCCAAATTCGCGCTCATGCAGTCTTTCCTCAACCGGAAGAAGGACCCAAAATGACAGCCGCACAGAATATGGGCCAGGAGGGGGCAGAGGTGAAGCCAACGTTGCCGCAGGTTGTGGGAGTTCTCGGTGGTGGACGCATGGGGGCCGGGATTGCCCATGCATTCCTCATGGCTGGCTGCCGCGTTGTCATTGTGGAACGCGATCATGAATCAGTGGCCAGCGCCGCCGTGCGTGTGGAGCGCTCGGTGGGTAAATCACTTCAGGTAGTTCTAAAAAAGTCAGCAGATAAAGAGCGTGCCAGCGACTGTGAGGCAGACGCCGCACGCATCATGAAGCGGTTGCGGCTTACTACTGACTACACCCATCTTGGACCCTGCGGGCTTGTTGTGGAGGCTGTACCAGAAGTGTGGGCCATGAAGACGGCTGCGCTGGTCAATGCTGAAAAACAGCTGGCCCCGTCCGCGTTCCTGGCCTCCAACACCTCCTCGCTGTCAGTATCCCGGCTGGCTGGGGAGCTAAAGCGGCCGGAGAACTTCCTGGGCTTGCACTTCTTTAACCCCGTTCCTGCCTCAACGTTGGTTGAAGTGGTTATTGCCAACCAAAGCGCACCAGCCCTGGTAGACACGGCAAAAAGCTGGGTTGCGGCGCTGGGCAAGACCGCCGTTGTGGTGAATGACGCACCAGGCTTTGCATCTTCCAGACTGGGGGTCGTGCTGGCGCTGGAAGCCATGCGCATGGTGGAAGAAAACGTGGCAAGCGCTGCGGATATCGATGCCGCCATGGTGCTGGGTTACAAACACGCCACGGGTCCGCTGCGCACCACCGATCTGGTGGGACTTGATGTGCGCCTTGAGATCGCCGAATATCTCGCCGAAACGTTGGGGGAGCGATTTGCGCCGCCACAAATTTTGCGGGACAAGGTTGCCCGTGGTGAATTGGGCAGAAAATCAGGCACGGGATTTTTTAACTGGGACTGAGGTGCCCACACTGCATGTGCACCGCAGCTGATGAGAAAAACTGCTTTCAACGAAGAGGGCATTCAACAAGGATGGGACGGTTTGGCAATGGCCACTGCAACGAAGGCTGGTTTTGTTCCCAGTTACGTAAAGGACGCGTGGTGGAGACCTGCGCAGAACACGCAAGGCACCGACGCCCGCGACGCCAGCACCGGTGAAGTGTTGGCTCAAGTATCGTCTGAGGGCTTGGATTACGCCGCCACGCTGGAGTACGGGCGCACGGTGGGTCAGGCCGAACTGGGCAAACTGACAATCCATGAGCGGGCCCTGAAGCTGCGGGAACTGGCTGCCCACCTCAACGGCTGCCGCGAAGAGCTTTACGCCGTCTCCGCCCAAACGGGCGCCACAAAGATCGATTCCATGGTGGATATTGACGGTGGAATTGGCGTGCTCTTTACGTTCTCCTCCAAGGGCCGGCGTGAGCTGCCCAATTCAAACGTCATTGTGGAGGGCCCGGTGGAGGTGCTCGCCAAAGACGGTTCATTCATTGGCGAACACATCTTCACCCGGATCCCCGGGGTGGCTGTGCAAATCAACGCGTTTAACTTCCCCGTATGGGGCATGCTGGAAAAGTTTGCACCTGCGTTCATTGCGGGGGTGCCTACCATTGTCAAACCGGCCACGCCCAGTGGTTACCTTGCCGAGGCAGCCGTGCGCATGATGGTTGACTCCGGGATACTGCCTGCGGGCTCACTTCAACTGATTTCAGGCTCGGCCCGGACTCTCCTGGACGAGCTTGATTACCGGGATATGGTCTCCTTTACCGGCTCAGCCAGCACGGCGAACCAGCTCCGTGAGCACCCCGCCGTGGCACTGGGTGGAGTCCGTTTCACAGCGGAAACGGACTCGCTCAACGCCGCCATTCTGGGCCCTGATGCCGTGAGTGGAACGCCAGAATTTGATGCTTTTATCAAGTCGGTTGTCACGGAAATGACGGTTAAGGCTGGGCAAAAGTGCACGGCAATCCGACGCATCATTGTCCCCAACGAACTTCGCCAGAGTGTCATTGCGGCGATCAGTGCCCGCATCACGGAGCGTGTTGTGCTGGGTGACCCGCGTGTCCCCGGCGTCACCATGGGCGCACTGGCTTCTCTGGAACAGTTGGCTGATGTCCGCGCCGCGGTTGAAACCATGATCGCGGCCGGGGGCGAGCTTGTCCATGGCAGTCTTGAAACACCGGAGGTCCGCGCTGCCGATGGAACCGTGGCCGTCGCTGCCGATGGCGCATTCATGTCCCCGGTGCTGCTGAACTGGGCTGATGCGCAGGCCCCCGAGCTGCACGGGTTGGAGGCGTTTGGGCCGGTCTCCAGCGTGCTGGGTTATGCCACGCACGACGGCGATGCCTCCGAGGCGGTCAGCCTCGCCGCGTTGGGGGCTGGCTCCCTCGTAGCCACTATCTGCACCAATGATCCCGCGATCGCCCGCCAGCTGGTGACAGGGATAGCTGCCCACCACGGCCGAGTATTGCTCCTGAACCGGGAAGATGCCCGGTCCTCCACCGGGCACGGCTCACCCGTGCCGCACCTTGTTCATGGTGGACCTGGGCGCGCTGGTGGCGGAGAAGAATTGGGCGGTATCCGCTCGGTCAAGCACCACATGCAGCGCACTGCGCTGCAGGGCTCACCGAACATGCTCACGGCCGTGACAGGCATGTGGCATGCCGGGGCAGACCAGGTTTTGGCCGGCGATCCGGACTTTGGGGCTTCCCCGGATGCTGTTCACCCGTTCCGGAAATCACTGGCTCAATTGCGTATTGGTGATGGCTTCGCCTCAGGGCTGCGTGAGGTCACCCCGGAGGCCATCGCCGCTTTTGCCGAGACCACCGGCGACACTTTTTACGCCCATACGGATGCCGAAGCAGCCGCAATAAATCCGTTTTTCCCCGGCATTGTTGCCCACGGCTATTTACTACTCTCATGGGCTGCAGGGTTATTTGTGGAACCCGCCCCGGGGCCGGTATTGGCCAACTACGGCTTGGAAAGTTTGCGCTTCATCACCCCCGTGGCCGCCGGCGACTCTATCCGAGTGACACTGACGGCTAAGAAGATCACTCCGCGCGTCACAGACGAGTATGGCGAAGTGTGCTGGGATGCTCTGCTGCACAACCAGAACGGTGAGATCGTGGCTACCTACGATGTCCTGACATTGGTGGAAAAGGAAGACACCATTTACGCCTAGACGCTAATGGTCGCCTCACGGAAGGCGCTGCGTTAGCGGTGCAGGCCTTGAAAAGACATGGTGATGAGATCGTCGGCCAGCTTATCTGCGGAGAGCTGGCCGCCGGGTTTGTACCATTCCACAATTGAATTAATGGTGCCAAAGAGCAGCCGGGTGATGGTGCCGGGGGCAATGTCCGTGCGCAATGAACCATCTTTTTGTGCGGCAGCAACCAACTCGGTGATGGTTCGGTCAAAGGAACGACGCCGGGTAAGCGCCTCACGTTCCATCTCCGTATTCCCGCGCAATCGCAAGAGCAGGGTGACAAAAGGCAGCCTGGCCACCAGCACGGCAATGGTTTCCCTGAGCACAAATTCAAGGCGGGCATCGGCTGGTCCGGATGTTGCGCCGTCGCCCATCAACACCTCTTCCAAACCATCCAGGGCCTCATCCAAAGCCAGCCGCAGCAGATCCTCTTTGGAGGGGACGTGGTGGTAAATGGCGGACTTGGAAATGCCAAGGTGCTCGGCAAGAATACCCATGGATGTGGCCTCGTAGCCGTGTTTATTGAACACCTCCACGGCGATCCGCAGCACCGAGCGTTGATCGTAACCGGGGCGTCCGCGTCGGGAACCGGCGGTGTGAGCTGCATCTGTGGCGGAGGGCATGGTTCCTAGTTTCTCACGGGTCGGCACGGGTACGAGCTTGGGGCTTACACCGGGGCAGCCAGGTTAGGTGCGGTTGTCATAAACGCGCTTGAGCTTGCCGTTGGAGCGTTCAAGCGAGCCGGGCGCCACCACATCGATGATGACAGAGAGGCCAATGTGGGTTTTGATCTGGGATTTCAGTGTCAGTGCCGCAGTGTCACGATCCGCAGCGCTGGTGTTTTCACGGGGTTCGATGTGCACCCTCATCTCATCCATACGGCCGTGGCGGGTGAGTTCCAGCTGGAAATGTGGGCTCAGGGCGGGAATGCGCAAGGCAATTTCTTCCAACTGGGAAGGAAATAGGTTCACCCCGCGCAGGATGATCATGTCATCGCTGCGACCGGTAATGCGGGCCATCCGGCGCATGGCTGGGCGGGCTGTGCCGGGCAACAGACGGGAGAGGTCCTTGGTGCGGTACCGGATGATGGGCAGAGCTTCTTTGGTCAGGGAGGTGAACACCAGCTCGCCTTCTTCGCCGTCATTAAGTACAGCGCTTTCCCCGGGGGCCGGGTTGAACGGGTCAATGATCTCGGGGCGGAAGTGGTCCTCCCAGATGTGGTTGCCATCCTTGGTTTCCACCGATTCTCCTGCCACACCTGGGCCCATGACTTCGGAGAGGCCGTAGATATCGCAGGCCTGCAGGTCCATGCCCTGCTCCAATTCACGGCGCATTTCCTCCGTCCACGGCTCAGCCCCGCAGACGGCAAACTTCAAGGAGGTGGCACGGGGATCCAGGCCGCGGCGTGCCATGGCATCCATGATTGTCAGCAGGTAAGTGGGAGTGCACATGATGGCGTCGGGTTCGAAGTCAGTGATCAGCTGGATTTGTTTCTCCGTTTGGCCACCGGACATGGGGATGACGGTGGTGCCAAGGGCCTCGGCCCCGTAGTGGGCACCCAAGCCACCGGTAAACAGGCCGTAACCGTAGGCGTTGTGAACTTTCATGCCGGGGCGGATGCCGGAAAGGTGCATGCACCGTGCCACCAAGGACGCCCATAAGGCAATGTCGTTCTTGGTGTAGCCCACCACTGTGGGCCGTCCTGTGGTGCCGGAGCTTGCATGGACACGCACCACCTCGCTTTGCGGCACCGCGAACATGCCAAAGGGGTATTCCTGGCGGAGGTCTTCTTTGGTAGTAAAGGGAAATAGGGCAAGGTCAGAAAGTTCCCGCAGATCGCGTGGATGGACTCCAGCTTCATCAAATTTGCGTTTATACATCGACACACGCTCTTAGGCGTAGGCCAGTGTGTGCTGAAGCCGTGCAAGCTGCAGCGCCTGGAGCTCGTCGCGGCTGATTAACTCGCCCTGGTCATAAGCGCTGGGGGCTAGTGCGGAGGAATCAATCATTGTGGGAGGGACCTTTCCTGGCCTGTGCGCGGAGATGGGATGGTTCTGCTGCGGCCGCGAAACTCGGCAACCACCGCCGTGCCATCGTCGTTTTCAGCGAAAACCTGGACGTCATAAAGTCCACTGCGTCCGCTCTGCTGGCGCCTGTTGGCAACAGCTGTGAGGCGCTGGCCTGCGCGGGTGGGGCCCAGAAAATTTATGTCGGCACCGGAGGCAACCGTGACAGTGTTTGCGGCGCCGTTTGGCGACGTGCAATCCGATGGCGTGTAATCCGATGGATTGCACGCCAAGGCAAAGGCGGAGTCAGCTAAGGAGAAGATCATGCCTCCGTGTGTGATGCCAAAGCCATTCATCATTTCTGCCCGCAGTGTCATGGCAACGGTGGCGTGACCGTCGCCAAGGGCCAAAACCTCAAGCCCAAGCCATGCGGAGGCCATGTCATTTCGCAGCAGCGGGTGCTCCGTACTTGGATTAGTGGCCACCACGTATTGCTCCTGACTTTTCCTGCCGAATGTTCATTAGGTAATACCCTTGTGGCACGTTCTGTCAATGGGTCCTAAAAACGCGGGGACGGGATTGCAGTTGATGCAATGGCCCCTCAAGTCCGTTATAGAGCAGCCTCATTTGATTGACGAGGCCTGGCTCACACTATATCCTGAACGAACGGTCGGTAAATAAATCGGCAGGACTCGATTGGCATGATTTTTCAGGAGTAGTCGTGGCACACAACGAACAGCCCCAGGTCCCCCACGCTGGGGCCCCCCACGCTGAGACCCCGCTCGCTGGGGGTCTCAGTGGTCAGGCCCCCGTCGCCCAGGCCCCCGTCGCCCAGGGTGAAGAGGATGCGGCCGGGCAGGCGAATTTTGACGCGATCATCGCCAAGGATTCCCGCGTGGAGCCCAAAGACTGGATGCCAGAGTCCTACAGGCGCTCGCTGGTGCGGCAAATTTCCCAGCACGCCCACTCTGAAATTATTGGCATGCAGCCGGAGGGGAATTGGATCACTCGCGCGCCAAGTCTGAAGCGCAAAGCGATCCTCATGGCGAAAGTTCAAGATGAGGCTGGACACGGGCTTTATTTGTACTCCGCCGCGGAGACGTTGGGTACCAGCCGGGATGACATGATGGAGGCCCTGGTGGCCGGACGCGCCCGCTATTCCTCGATTTTTAACTACCCCGCTGTGACGTGGGCAGACATGGGTGCCATTGGCTGGATGGTTGACGGTGCTGCGATTTGCAACCAAGTGCCACTCTGCAGGGCATCCTACGGTCCCTACGCGCGGGCCATGGTCCGGGTGTGCAAAGAAGAATCATTCCACCAACGGCAGGGTTTTGAAATCCTCTTGGAGCTGGCCAATGGCACCGCGGAACAGCGTGCCATGGCCCAGAATGCCGTGAACCGTTGGTACGCGCCATCACTGATGATGTTTGGTCCTCCGGACGATGATTCGCCTAACTCCAAGCAGTCCATGGCATGGAACATTAAACGTTTCAGCAATGACGAACTCCGCTCGCGCTTTGTTGGCATGCTTGCCGAGCAGGTCACAGTGCTGGGCTTGACGTTGCCTGATGAGCACATCCGCTTCAACGAGGACACCCGGACATGGGAACACGGCGCCCTGGACTGGGTAGAGTTCAAAGAGGTTTTGGCCGGTCGCGGCCCCTGCAATGCTCAGCGTTTGGAGCGCCGGCGCAGTGCCCATGAAGAGGGTGCGTGGGTGCGCGAAGCCGCCGCAGCGTATGCGGATAAACAAAGTGCTAAAAAAGCACAGAAGGTAGCGGCTTGAGAATGGGCACGCCAACATCACCCACGGGCACGGGCACGGGCACGAGCACCAGCCCAGCTCCGGATTCGGGCGTGCGGCGTTGGCCCCTGTGGGAGGTCTTTGTCCGTTCCAGCCGCGGCCTAAGCCATGTCCATGCTGGGTCCTTGCACGCACCTGATGCTGACATGGCACTTCGCAACGCCCGCGATCTATACACCCGCCGCAACGAAGGACTCTCAATCTGGGTAGTCCCGGCAGACGCCATTGCAGCGTCGGACCCCGATTCCAAGGGTTCATTCTTTGAATCACCGCAGGGCAAGGACTACCGCCACGCCACTTATTACACTAAGAGCGAAGGAGTGAAACACCTGTGAACCAGCCTTTGGGTGATTCTTCCGCCACACGCATTCTCCCCAACAGCTCCCAACGCTCGCAACCTCACGACGGGTCCCAAGCTGCTGTGGGCCCATCCGGCCACGTATTGCGACCCGAAGACATTGCGCTCGCAGCCCGTCAGGCAGCGAGTACGGGGGAGGACCTGCCCGGTGCAGACGTGGCCGAATATGCTTTGCGGTTGGGCGATGATGCCCTCATCCTGGCTCAACGTTTGGGACACTGGATCTCCCGTGGCCCCGAGCTGGAAGAAGACGTGGCGCTTGGAAACATTGCTTTGGATGAGTTGGGCCATGCCCGCTCTTTTCTGAGCTATGCCGGCAGCGCATGGAACAAGAGCGAAGATGAACTGGCTTATTTCCGGCGCGAAGAAGAATTCCGTTCGGCGCATCTTTTTGAACAACCCAATGGCGATTTCGCCGCGACCATAGTCCGGCAGTTCATTGCCTCGAATTATCAGTTCCTGCTCTACCAGGCATTAATGGGATCCAGTGATCCTACTTTGGCTGCCATTGCCGCCAAGGCTGTGAAAGAAGTGGACTACCACGTGGACCACAGTAGCCAGTGGGTTTTGCGGTTGGCAGGGGGCACCGATGAATCCCGCCGTCGCATGGTTGCAGCCCTCAAGCTGATGTGGCCGTTTGCCGCTGAACTTTTCGAAGATGATTCGCTGAGTGACAGGCTGGGCTCCGCCGGTGTGACACCCTCCAGCCTCAGGGCTGGCTTTGACCTCGCCACCGGCGCCGTACTGGCAGAAGCTGAACTGGATATCTCCGGTATTGAAAGGGCAACCGGTGGCGGACGCAGCGGCCACCACAGCGAACATCTCGGTTTTATGCTGGCCGAGATGCAGGTGCTGGCGCGCGAATTTCCCGGCGCGAGTTGGTGAGGGCCATGGTTGCGGATGCGCTGACGGCTCAGCAGGTGGCGTGGGAGATTGCCGCTACTGTGTGCGACCCCGAAATTCCCGTGCTGAGCATCGCGGATCTAGGCATCCTGCGAAGCGTTGAAGTTACCGCGGGCACTGAAGTTACCGCGCGCGCTGAAGGTGCTGAGGCCGGTGGCGTGCGGGTTACGATTACTCCCACCTACTCAGGTTGTCCGGCCGTGGATGCCATCCGCGATGACCTCAGAGCAGCGTTTGCAGAGGCGGGCTACTCACCCGTGGAGGTGGTGGTGACGCTGTCACCGGCCTGGACCACCGATTGGATGAGCGCTGCTGGGCGGGTCAAACTACAGGACTACGGGATCGCACCTCCCAGCGGAAACTCCACGGCTGGTGGGCACAGCGGCCCCATCCGGTTGGCGTTACAGGTGAAATGTCCCCAGTGCAGCTCGCTGAACACCCGCGAACTGACCCGCTTCGGCTCCACATCCTGCAAAGCACTCTATGTATGCTCGGATTGTCTGGAACCCTTCGATTACTTCAAGGTGCTTTGATGAGTGTCCCCGTTGATGCCACGGCAAGGCGTAGAGCCGCTTTTCATGCACTGAGTGTTTCACGGATCCGCCCGCTCACCGACGACTCCGTGGAGGTCACCTTTGCGGTGCCAGCTGAGTTGGCCGGGTTCTATGACTACTTACCCGGTCAATATGTGGCATTGCGCGTGCAACGCCCCGGTGCCGACGGCGTTGGACGTGAAATACGCCGCAGCTATTCCATCTGCGCCCTCCCCACACATTTTGCGGACGGCAGCGCGGAAATACAGGTGGCCATCAAGCGTGACATTGGTGGAGAATTTTCCACCTGGGCCACCACCGAACTCAGTGTTGGCACCGTCCTGGAGGTCATGAGCCCCATGGGCGCCTTCATCTCCCGGCACGGCTTGGTCAGCAACGTCCTCACCGGATTAAATCAGCCGGAGTCCATGGCGGGGCAAGTTGGTACTTATGTTGCCATAGCGGCCGGTTCGGGCATCACACCCGTTATGGCGTTGGCAAAATCGTTGCTGGCCGGACATCAAGAAACCCGGCTTGATCTGATCTATGCCAATAAGGCCACCATGGATGTCATGTTCCTAGAGGAGTTGGCGGATCTAAAAGACAGATACCCGCAACGGTTCGCCATTCACCATGTGCTTTCTCGTGAGCAACGCATTTCCCCACTGCTTTCCGGACGTTTAGATGCGGCCAAGCTGGAAGCGTTGCTTGGAACGGCAATCCACAGCGAGGAAGTTGACGAATGGTTTTTGTGCGGACCTTTCGAATTGGTTCAACTGTGCAGAGACCTGCTGGAAGCTCGCGGCATACCAAGAGAAAAAGTCCGTTTTGAACTGTTTTCCACGGGCCGCCCCGACCGTCCGGAAGGACAAATTGGGCATGTGGTCCCTGTGGATGACTCCAAGGAAAGTTACAGGATAAGTTTCACCCTTGACGGGCTTAAAACTACAGTCCTTAGCCCAACCCACGCCCGCGAATCCGTGCTGAACGCGGCTCTACGAGTCAGAGCCGACGTGCCTTTTGCCTGCACCGGTGGCGTGTGTGGAACCTGCCGGGCCAAGGTTGTTAAAGGAGCCGTGGGGATGAGCGAAAACTACGCGCTTGAGCCCGATGAATTGGCCGCTGGCTATGTTTTGACCTGTCAATCACACCCCACCACAGCAGAGGTGGACGTGGATTATGACGTGTAAAAAAGCTGGCACAACCTACTAAGGAGTCTCTTTGATTGAGCTGAGCATTACCAACCATGTAGCGGAGATTGTGCTGAATGCTCCGTGGAAACTGAACTCTCTTGATGAGGCCGGGCTGGGTGAGCTCAGTGAAGCCTATGACCATGCGGCTGTGGGAGTCGCTGCGGGGTCAGTGCGAGCGCTGCTGCTGCGGGGGGAAGGGCGGGCATTTTGCGCAGGCCGCGACATTGCTGAGGTGGACGGCGCCAACGATGACGCCCGCCACTACCTGGAAACGTTGCTGACCCCACTCCTGCAAAAAATGAGTAATTTTCCTGCCCCCACCTTTGCCGCAGCGCAAGGAGCCTGCCTCGGGGTGGGACTGGGGCTGCTCGTCGCCACAGACGTTGTATACGTGGCCGAGAATGCCAAATTTGGCTCCCCCTTTGCCAACCTCGGCGCCACTCTCGACTCTGGCGGGCACTGGTTGTTTACCGAACGGCTGGGGGCAGCGCGTACCTTGGATTTGATCTACACTGCAGAGCTGATCAGCGGCGCTGAAGCTGTGGCGTCCGGGATGTTTAGCCGCGCCAAACCTGCCGAGGAACTTCTGGACTTCACCCGCGCCACCGCTGTGAAGGCTGCCACCGGACCCACCCAGGCGTTCAACGCCAGCAAGTCGCTTGTGGGGGCGATTCGGGACCGCCGGCTGGGACTATGGGACGCCGTCGTACTGGAAAACGCTGCGCAGATTGAGCTCTCAGAAACGGCAGACTATGCAGAAGGATTCGCCGCCTTCGCCGGGAAACGGAAGCCAGACTTTAAGGGACGTTAAGGCGCCAGCGAAGAAATAACTGCGGGACCCGCCGCCTCCTGCCGCTCTGTCTAGGGGGAGGCGGGTCTGGTTTATTTACGGCCGGTGAAGTGCTCCATGGATTTATAGACGCCAAACACGCGGCCAGCCACCACATCCCAGGCGGCGATTGGCAATACCCCGCGCAGAGCCATGCTCAATTTCACTGTCCACGGCATCATCAGCATTGGCGTGCCTTCTTTCATGGCCCGCCACACCCGCTCCGTTACCGCAACAGGCTCCATCAGCGGTGTCATCAGTGGTCCACGGGCACCCTCAAACATCCCCGTTTTAATGTAGGAAGGGCAAAACGTTGTCACCATGATGTGGTTGTGGCCCGCCTGTTTCAGTTCTAAGCGAAGGGAGTCACTCCACCCGATGACTGCCCATTTAGAGGAGGAATAAACACTCATGCGGGGGTTGGACAGCATCCCCGCGGCCGAGGCGACATTCACTATCCGAGACGTGCGGCCGCCCTCAATCATGGCTGGCAGGAACTCGCGGGTGATATGCATCAGGGCCAGAGTGTTAATGGCCATAGTGACAGCAATGTCCGCACGCTGATCGTGCTCCCAAAAATACTTTCCACGCACAATACCAGCGTTGTTAATCAGGATATCCGGGGTGCCGACCTCGTCCCGTACCTTTTGTGCCGCGGCCTCGATAGCCTCCAGCTTGCTGACATCCACCACGTAGCTGTGAATCTCTGAGCCCTTGCCTTGAAGCTTGGCGGCGGCCTTTTCCAGTAGTTCGGCATTGATGTCCCACAGGATCACATGTGCTGCGTGATCCTGTACGGCCAGGTGGGCATACATTTCGCCCATACCCATGGCAGCGCCGGTAATGAGGACGGTAGCTCCCGCAAGAGATTCTATGGTGCCGGTCATGATGGTTCCTTTAAGTGGGGTTCGTTGGGGATGAGCTTGCCGGGGTTCATGATGCCCTCGGGGTCCAGCGTGTTCTTAATGCTGGTCAGAACCGAGACGCCCAGGTGTCCGATTTCGGCAGACAAGTAGGGTGCGTGGTCCATGCCTACTCCATGATGATGGGTGATGGTGGCCCCTGCTGCCGTTATGGCGTTGGAGGCGGCCTCTTTCACGCGGGCATTTTGTGCCAGCCCGTCCTCCTCCAAACCCGCAAAGAAGGTGAAGTATAAAGATGCGCCGTCGGAGTACACATGGGAAATATGTGTTTGCACATAGGCGCCACCACCTCCAACTTCCAGGGCACCCAGGATGGCCTGGCGGATATCTCGGTATGTCTGCGCAATTTTGGTCCAGGTAGCTGCCGTTTCCAGTGTTTCCACGTAGACGCCACGGGTCAATAACTCATCGCGGAGGTACGGGCCGCTGAACCGGCCGTGCTCCCACGCCTTTCCGGGCAGCGGTCCCAACCAGATTCCACCTGCCTGCCGCAGAATTCGGGCACTGCGGCGGCGGCGGGCACGTACATGAGCGCGATCGCCCTCCCAGACAAAGAGCGCAAGTGCCTGATTCCGTTGACCCCGGATACGCAGATAACGGGATAGGGCGCCGGTCTTCACCCCACCTAATTTGAAGGTCGACGCCGTTTCATCAGTGTCGCTGAGGCGGCAGACGTGCGGCATGTCACCGCGGCGACCGTTCTGGCGCAGTTGCCGCATTGCTTGCGCGCCGGCAGTAAAGGACGGGAAGGACCATGCGCCGTAAACCTTGCTCTTGGGTGCTGGGGACACTTTTACAGTGGCCCTGGTGATGACCCCCAGTGTTCCCTCGCTGCCGATGATGACATCGAGCAGCTTCGGTCCGGCTGCGGTGCCAGGCGCCGATGAGCCAACATCGAAGTCTCCCATAGGGGTTTCCAGATGGGCCGACTTCACAAGCTCCTCTGAACGCCCGTAGCCGGTGGAGGCTTGTCCGGCGGACCGGGTGGCAACGTACCCGCCAAGCGTCGCCTCCTGATGGCTTTGGGGGAAATGTCCCAGGGTGAAGCCGTGCGGGGCTAAAGCTGCTTCTATGGCCGGGCCTCGAATGCCAGCCTCAAAACTGGCCGTACGGGACGTGGGGTCCACTTCCAGCAGTTGGTTCAGGCGGCTGAGATCGATGGTGATAACTCCGGTGAAACGCCCTCGCAAAGGTTCAACCCCGCCCACTACGGATGTTCCACCCCCGAAGGTAACCACAGCTATTTTTCGCTTTACGCAAAGGGCCAACACGGCGCCGACCTCCTCACTGCTGCCGGGGAAGACCACGGCGTCAGGGGCATCAAGGGCGTCCCCACTGCGACGTCGCAACAAATCGGGTGTGCTCTTGCCACCGGCATGGTGAATGCGGGTGTGAGCATCGGTTAAGACGTGCTCTTGCCCCGTGATGGAGCCAAGCTCTTGCAGGACATCCTGGTCCAATTTCACGGCTCCGAGGCGGACGTCGGCCAAGTCTACGGGCGGGTGGTTGGCGCCAACACTGGAGAGTTTCAATGTACGGCGCAGAAACTCAAGGGCTCCAGCGTTGAGCGGCCGGGCATGGGTTGGATCGCCCCAGCCATACCAAACGGAGGGAGAAATTTCTTCTGTGAGGTGGGTCACCATAAGATACAGTGTGACACATGAAGTCACAACGTACCACCACCCAAGGTGTTGAGCCGCAGGCTGTTGATCCTAGGACTACTGACGCTGGGGAGGGCGCTGGTGCCTCGTCAACTGATGAGAGGCTCCTTGCCGCCATCCGAGAATCCGTGGTGCTGCATGGGGTCAGGCGTACCACAGCCAATGATATTGCCGAGCGGGCAGGCATCTCCCGCATGACCTTCTATCGGCGCATGGGATCAGTGGAGAATGCTGTGCTGGCGGCCCTGACGCAGGAGTTTCGCACCTACGCAGGTAGTGTGCGGATACGTGCATACGCGGGTAACGGTCGCGAGCAGTTGGTGCAGTTCGCTGTTGAAAGCGTGCGAGTGTTCGCAACCTCGGAACTGCTGGATTCCATTGCCGAGCGGGATCCAGAATTCCTGATTCCCTATGTCACTGACAGATTTGGGACGGGCCAGCAACTCATTCTTGACCAGGTAAACGTACTGCTTGATGCCGGTTTCGCCGATGGCAGCATCGAGGCCGCACCGGGCACCGCGACCACGTTGCTGCTTGCGCTCCAAGGAGTTGCCTTGTCCTCTAAAGTGCTGCGGAAGACGGGCACTTTTGAGGATTCTTTGACGGAATTGGCGAAGATGTTGAGGCGATACCTCACGCCTACCGCACCTTTTGCACCCTCTGCGGCTTGCCACTCAGCCGAAGAAAAAGTGGCGTGATGACTGTAAATGCTAGCTGGATCAATGAGGCAAGCCGGCGCCGCTCGCTGGAGCACGTGGGTGCACACACAGTAGACGTTGTTGTTGTAGGCGGCGGAATAACGGGCGCAGGGGTGGCCTTGGACGCGGTGAGCCGCGGCCTAAGCGTGGTGCTGGTAGAGAGCTGCGATCTTGCCTCCGGGACTAGCGGATACAGCTCCAAACTCATCCACGGAGGGCTGCGGTACCTGGCCAAAATGGATTTCCAGGTAGCGTGGGAGTCTGCTGTGGAGCGGCGTTGGTTGATGGGGCGAATCGCCCCACATCTTGTCCATCCACTCGGTTTTGTCATCCCGGATGCCCGTAGTGCCGCGGGGTGGGAAGGTCTGACTGCCGGGGCTGGCGTGGTCATTTACGATGTGCTGCGCAGACTTTCGGGGCTGAGCTCGAAGGTACTGCCGCGTCCGCAGTTGCTGTCCAGGCAGGCGGTGGGGGCATTGGTGCCTGCCCTTGATGAGAAGGCGCTGCGCCGCGGCTACCTATATTGGGATGGTCAGGTGATCGACGATGCCCGGTTAGTTCTGGGCGTTGCCCGAACAGCCGCCGGGCTCGGGGCGCACATTCTCCGAGATGTGCGGGCCACAGCGGTGACGGCGCAGAGAGTTAACGCCATCGACACCAGAACCGGGGCGCCCGTGCATATCCGTGCCCGAACCGTTGTGAACGCTGCCGGAGTTTGGGCCGCTGATTTCGAGCCGAAACTGCGCGTAACACCAAGCAGGGGCACGCACTTGGTGGTGCGGGCACAACGGCTGGGCAACCCCCACGCCGCCCACACGGTTGCTGTGCCGAGACACTTTGGGCGCTACGTTTTTGTGTTGCCACAACCAGCCGGCGTTGTCTTCATAGGACTCACTGATGACGAAGATTATCAGGGGGATGGGCACCACCCTCAGGTCCCGGAACGCGATGTCGACTTCCTCTTAGACATTGTTAACACCACCTTGTCGGTGCCGCTAACGCGCGCTGATGTGGTTGGCTCCTTCGCAGGACTCCGGCCTCTTGTTCAGGGCGCGTCCGGTGCCGGTGGACGTGGTACCGCGGATGTTTCCCGGCGTCACCTGATCAGGGATGTCCCGGGTTCACCCATCACAGTGGTGGGAGGGAAAATGACAACGTACCGGCGCATGGCAGAAGACGCGGTCGACGCCGTGGTGTCACGGCTCGGGCTCAAGCTGCCCTGCCGCACAAAATCCCTCCCGCTGGTGGGTGCAGCATCCGCGAAAGAGTTGCAGGCTATTGACGCTCCGGCACGGCTGGTTGCTAAGTACGGGACCGAGGCCCCCGAGGTGCAAAAGCTGGGGAGGGTAAATCCGCTACTTGCGGAGCCGTTGTTTGCGGGGACGGACATCACCGGAGCTGAGCTGATGTTCGGCATTTTGGCAGAAGGGGCAGCCACAGTGGAGGATCTCCTGGAGCGGCGTACACGGTTAGCCTTTATACCCACCGATGAGGCAAGGGCTCGCGCTGCGGCAAAGCAGATACTGGCTTTGGCTCTATCGCTGTCCACCGTCGAGGAGAGCGCCACATGAACCCCGGCGCTGGCGGCCTGGACAGTGGAAGGGCACTGCTGCTTGTGAACCCGACGTCGGGCCGGGGGCGTGGCTTGCGGTTGATGGCCAGCACCGCCGAGGCTCTCCGGGTTGCCGGGTTCCGTGTTGAAGTTTCTGTTACTGACGGGCTAGAGGATGCCACGGCCCAGGCAGAAGCAGGAGCTGCGGGGTCCTTGGTGGCTATTCTGGGTGGGGATGGTTTTCTCGGCGCAGCTGCCGCAGGTGCACGGAAATCGGGGGCTATCATCCTGCCGCTGGCAGGGGGGCGCGGAAATGACACCGTACGCCGTCTGGGACTGGGGCTTGACCCAGTCAAGACGGTCAGAGACATCAAAAACCTGAGCGTGCGCGAACTTGATCTGGGGCTTGTTAATGATCGTCCGTATTTGGGTGTTGCCAATGTTGGCTTTGATGGCCTGGCCAATGAATATGGCAACAATGCGCGGCTGAACCTTGGGCCGTTCGTGTACCTTTACGGTGGAATCAAGGCGTTTCTGGATTGGAAGGATGTTACTTTCACTCTCTCAGTGGATGGCAAACAAAGCACCTTCCCAGGCTGGTTCGTTGCCGTGGGAAACGTTGGCCAGTACGGGGGAGGGCTGCGAATCTGCCCGCAGGCCATGGTTGACGACGGTCTGCTGGATGTTGTCTCGTTGGGCAAGGCAACGATTCTGGCGGTGGCGGCCACTTTTCTGCGTTCCTACCGGGGCAGCCATCTCCGACAAGAGAACGTAAGCTTCACCCGAGGGAAAGTGGTGTTGATCAGCGCCAGTAAACCGCTAAATATCTATGCCGACGGGGAAAAGCTGGCCGCACTGCCAGCTCTGCTGGAAGTGGTGCCTCGGGCAGTGAAAGTACTGGTTCCGGCCAGCTCGGACGTCTTACTCAACGGCTGATACGAATTCTCGGGGAAGGCGGCGGTGCGGGCTATGAGATCTCTGCTGATTTGGCCCGATGCCTACGTACCGCTGCACGGTTGGCGCATCTCACCGAACAGTATTGTTGGCGGCCGTTGCGAGTAGTATCAACCACTACCGCCCTACAACCATCGCCAAGTGACGTTCCGGCAGCGCAACGCCCAAGCCGGTGCATGCCGCGGGTGGTGAGATGTAAAGCGGTGCCAACGCTGATAACCGCGCGCAAAACATGTGAGAGATTCTGATTTTGATCGCGGTAGTGCAAATGCCAGTCTTCTCCGTTGTGCTCGGTAAGCCTTGGGTAGGCCGATGCTGTGGCCATGTGGGCATTGAGCAGGGCAGCGCGTTCATGAGGGTCGCGCGCATCAACAACAGTTAGCCAATCGTCGATGATCGCCCGAACCAGCCCGTAGTCATTCGCCGCTGCCGTAAAGTCGATTGTCATGCCGATATCCCGGGCGCGGGCCACAATGCCAGCCCTGTCGTCGGGAAACGCGTTGGCGAGCGAAGCGGCAAGAAGAACCGCATATTCTCCGTAAGGGTTGAGTTCCATAAGGCCATTACATCATAGTGTTTTACATGACGCTTTCTATTTCTTCAGAGACCAAAAAGACTAGCAAGTCCAATGAGCTCCATGAGCACACATGGCAACTAGAATCAGCCCACACAACTTCACAGGGCATCATTGTCTACATGAAATGCTCCAGCCCCTGCAATGTTCGACGGGTTGACCTCCACAATCCCGATAACGGGGATGAGGCGACAATCAGCAAAAATATCGGTGAGCTATGCTGACGCCGGGAGTTCGAAGCCTCAGCGTGACAAACGCGATGACTGATGTAAGCCATCCATGTGAAGTCCTCGCTGACTTATACGCACCCTCCGCTACCAGCCCCCGTGCGTTGCCCCATTGATGACGGGCCATTCTTATCAGGTGGTAGAGCAAGAGGTGCCCCTAGAAGGTGGAAACGCGACCGACGGTGTTGTTTGGATTGGCTCGACCAGCCGCAAGCAGTGGACTGCGAACACCCCGGCTCCGACCTGGTCTGTGGAGCTTGCCTGTGGAACTTGGTTGTTGGGTGGGCAGCGGTGGCCTTCGCTAATAGCTTCCAGCCGCTATGGCTCCGCCGTCCGCGACGTCTCCATCCGTCAGGTCTAGAGTAGAGCCAGTGAGCAAACCATCGAAACCAGGAGACTTCAGTCTGTGGTCCATTGCCCTTCCGGCATTTGGGCCATCACTGCTTTTTGGTATTGGCGAAGGGGCTATTCTGCCCATCATCCCGCTCAGTGCGCGCACCATGGGCTCGTCCCTGGCGGGGGCGGCTCTCATTGTGGCGTTGATTGGGATCGGTTCCCTGGTCAGTAATATTCCGGCCTCGATGATCACAGCTAAGTTTGGTGAACGGCTCAGCATGGTTGGCGCTGCCATCCTGAGCCTGTGCGCGCTCCTGCTCTGCGTTTTCGCCACCGAACTCTGGCCCTTTGCCGCAGGGATTCTCCTGATTGGCGCTGCCTCGGCAGTGTTCAACCTAGCGCGCCAAAGTTACCTCACCGAAGCTGTTCCGCCACTCTTGCGGGCCCGGGCCATGTCGACGCTTGGTGGGGTGGGCAGGATTGGTTTGTTCGCCGGACCGTTCATTGGTGCCTTGGTGATTCACCTGGTGGGGCTCAGTGGCGCCTACTGGGTGGCCGCTGTGGCCGTGGCTGGTGCAGGAGCCCTGGCTCTGTGGCTACCTGATCTTGTCAGCGACCAAGGTGAGCGCAGTGACGGGCCAGCCCCCACCCTGCGTTCCTTGGTTTCGGCGCATAAAGAAATCTTCCTCAGTGTTGGGCTTGGGATCCTCTTCGTCAGTGCAGTGCGCTCTTCCCGGCAGGTTGTAGTGCCGTTGTGGGCAGAGAACTTGGGTCTGAGCCCTGCTGCCACCTCCCTGATCTATGGCATGTCCGGTGCCATCGACATGCTTGTCTTTTATCCAGCCGGCAAGGTCATGGATAAAAAGGGGCGCATAGCGGTAGCCGTGCCGTCCATGGTGTTGATGGGCGTCTCGCTGCTGCTGATGCCGCTAACCACAGGAGCGCTCACTCTGCTGCTGGTAGCCATGCTGATCGGGTTTGGAAACGGCATTGGATCGGGCCTGGTCATGACCTTGGGAGCTGACTACGCACCACGGAACGGGCGGGCCCAGTTTCTGGGCGTATGGCGGTTCATCTCTGACATTGGTGGCTCAAGCGGACCAGCGATCCTTGCGGGCCTAACGGCTGTGGTGAGTTTATCTTTTGGCATTGCGGCCACCGGATTGTTGGGGCTGGTAGCGGCTGCCGTACTGGGGTATTCGGTACCCCGGCACAAACCCATCCAGCGCTAGTTCGGGAATCCAGACTGTTAGGCGAGCAGCCGAACTAACGCCGTGAACGGCGTCGAACAGCCAATGTCAGCAGCAATATGCCAGCAAAAGTGAGGCCGTAGCCAACAACAACTATTTGGCCAAGTCCAATAAGGAAATAGCTGGTGGTACTAACCGCATCGGGCCCGGAAACCGAACGTAAGATCAGGGCCGTTGCCACTCCCGCCAACAGGGCCAACAGCCCGGCCAAAACAGTCCACCACCGTGCCGATGCCCAGTGCATATCCGAGCCCAACCAGACATTCCACTTCGGGCCTGTACGCATAACAACCAGCGCCGCCAGGGCGGTCCAGAACGCCACAATGAAGAAAGCCGCCAAGACATCTGATGGTCGGTGCCATTGATTGATGAGCGTGGAAATTCCCACCACAAGGGCGTAACTGCCGCCCACAAAGCCTGCGGCAGGGCGCCAGCGTGGGGAAACCACCAGGAACACGGCGGCTGCGGCGCTGGCGGCCAGGGTAGTGTGCCCGGACGGCAACGAATTCAGGGCCAGAGTGTTCACGCCGAGATTGGGTCGGTCCGGTAGCCCAGCCTTGATCACCTGGGTGGAGAGATTAGCAGCGGCCATGGCGACAATAGCGAAACCAGCCGCTTTCCACCTGCGTCGGGCAAGGGTGACGAATAAGACCACAAGCGCGGCGATGACCAGGGACGTCACGGGAAGTGAGTCAAGGACTTGGGCAGTCTGTATACCAATGCGTTGGCGGGCCGCCTCGGCCTCAACCAGGGCTGACTCGTCAATGAACTGTCCGGAGGTGGTGGTGATGAAAAATCTGTAACTAAGAGCCATCCCAACCAAGCTAATGAACGCCGCCGAGAAGAATGGCCAGGCGGCAATGCGTGAGGCGGCACGGCTGTGCGGGCCTGAACGGTGAGGGGCGGCATGGTTCTTCATCCCGCCTAGCTTCCCACAGATTCATGGGAGCTTGCTGTGGTTGGGGCTACAGTGAAGAGATGCTTCCACTCCCACCGCTTGAGCAGGTTCTTGCCGACGCCCATGTAGTCTCCCTGCCCATGAAGGTGAAGTTTCGAGGTGTGCAGACCCGCGAAGTGATGGTCTTTAAAGGTCCCGCGGGATGGGCGGAATTTGGGCCTTTCCTTGAGTACGACGACGCAGAGTCCGCCCGGTGGCTAGCCGCAGCTTTGGAAGCTGGCTGGCTGGGGTACCCCGAGCCAGCGCGCAGCTGGATTCCGCTGAACGCTACCGTTCCAGCAGTTACTCCTGAGAGAATTCCGGCGGTACTTTCGGCATTTGATGGTCTGCACACTGTGAAGATCAAGGTGGCCGAGGCTGGAGAGTCGCTGGCGCAGGATGCTGCCAGAGTGGGGGCAGTACGGAATTTGCTGCCAGAGGCCCGGATCAGAGTGGATGCCAATGGCGGATGGTTGGTGCCGCAGGCAGTGGCAGCGTTGCGCATGCTTTCAGTGTTTGGGCTTGAATACGCCGAACAGCCCGTTGCCACGATTCCGGAAATGGCTGCTGTACGTGCGGCGCTTGGTGGCTCGGTTTTGATTGCAGCGGATGAAAGCGTGCGCAAAGTTACTGACCCCCTGGCTGTTGCCCGCGCCGGAGCCGCAGATCTACTCGTGATTAAAGCAGCCCCCCTGGGAGGCGTCCGACGGGCGTTGGCAATCGTTGCCGAAGCCGGTTTGCCCGCTGTGGTGAGCTCGGCGCTGGATTCTTCTGTGGGCATCCGAACCGGATTAGCACTTGCGGCCGCGTTGCCACAGTTACCCTACGCCTGCGGGCTGGGCACAGTATCTTTGATGGAAGCAGATGTGGCAGTGCCAAGCCTGGTAGCGGTTGACGGCGGAATTGAGCTGCGCGAGGTTGTTGCTGATCCGCAGCTGCTTACCCGGTTTGCCGCACCGGCGCAGCGGCGTGCCTGGTGGCATGAACGTTTGAGCCGCTGCCATGCCCTGCTGGGTCCTGAACTGTTCTAACGCCCGGGGCATCGCCTAGCGCGCGTATGGGCATCCGGCGCTCTGTGTGACTAGAGTAGTGGCGTGACTTTACTTAGCTCCATGGATGCTGCCCGCCACGTTGTAGACGCCTTGGTCCGTGCGGAAGTTGCTCACGTGGTGGTGGCGCCAGGATCCCGCAGTGCACCTCTTGCCTATGCCCTTGCTGAAGCGCAGGCAGATGACCGGCTCAAAACATATGTACGAATTGACGAACGAGTTGCCGGGTTTACGGCCCTAGGCCTGGCACTGGGGGCGAAGGCTCCCGTGGCGGTTGTGACAACGTCGGGAACGGCTGTAGGCAACCTACTGCCTGCGGTCATGGAGGCTAACCACAGCGGAACACCCATCGTTGTGCTCTGCGCGGACCGACCCGAAGAATTGCGGGGCACCGGAGCCAACCAAACAACACAGCAGCTGGACATCTTTGGCGATCACGTTCGTTTTGCCACGGATGTTCCAGCCGGTCTGGATCCCTCCAGCGCCATCTCAACAGCCCTAAGTGCTGCCCGCGGACGGTTAGAAGGTATTCCCTCCGGTCCCGTTCAGGTGAACCTCGCCTTTCGGGACCCGCTGACACCGGCACTGGACGGTTCGGAATGGGAACGGCTGCTGCCTGTGGTGAAGGCGGGAGATGGCCTTGGTCCTGAGCCCAGAAAGGCCATAAGCAGCCCGGTGGCAAGCAGTCCAGTGGTAAGCCTGCCCGTAACGAGCTTGCCGGTAACGAGCTTGCCGGCAACGAGCCACAGAACAGTGGTGGTGGCCGGGCACGGGGCAGGTGCGGAAGCGGAATACTTTGCCCGAATGTTGTCTCTACCGCTGCTCGCGGAACCGTCTTCCAATGCTCGGTTTGGACCCAACGCGGTTGGCCCATACCGGCTGCTCATTGAGGCCTTTGGCCCTGATAGCACTCATCCGATTGAGCGGGTGGTACTTTTTGGTCGGCCAACACTATCGCGGCAAATCAATGCGTTGCTGGCCCGCACCGACCTGGAACGGGCACTATTTATTCCCAAGCCTGTTCCCTGGTTCGAGGCTGGGCGGCGCACGGAACTGATGTTGACTCAATGGGATCAACTCGTTGGCTTCGCCGGGCAGGGCCCGGACGGCTGGCTCCAAGTGTGGCAGGAAGCGGCCGCTCTTGGCGAGAAGCAATTAGATGCGCTCTTCAATGATGCACCCCCCAATGCCAAGGAACTTACGGGCCCGGCGGTGGCGCGCGCAGTGTGGGCCAAGGCCCAGCAAGAGCCCAGTAGCAACCTCATGCTGGGTTCCTCAAACCCTGTCCGCGACGTTGACCTGGCGGGTAAACCCACCAGGGTAAACAACGTCACTGTGTTCGCCAACCGGGGTCTGGCAGGTATTGACGGCACCCTCGCCACAGCAACCGGGGTAGCCCTGGCTACGGGCCGGCCAACACGGGTGTTGATAGGGGATCTGACCTTTTTGCATGACGTAGGAGCTATGAATACAGGTCCCACCGAAGAAATTCCGCACCTGCAAGCCGTAGTCCTCAATGATGGTGGCGGAGGCATTTTCTCAGTCTTGGAGCACGGAACACTAGCGCAGGCACCCAACTACGCGGCCGCCGTCGAACGCTTCTTTGGCACCCCGCACACAGTAGAACTGGGTGTTTTGGCGCAAGCTTACGGATGGGCTCATACGTTGGTGCGCACTCCCGCGGAGCTGGGGCAGGCTCTGGCCGCACCTGTGCAGGGGCGCAGCCTCATTGAGGTATCGGCCAGCCGGGCAGGATTGCAAGAGTTCCACGCACGTATCGCCGCAGCCTTGGCTGATTCACAGTAACAAAATTCACAGAAACAAAATTCACAGTAGCAAAATTCACAGCAGCAAAGGGCCCAAAAAAAGCTGGCCCGCAGCAGTGCACTGCTGCGGGCCAGCTTTATCTGCGGTTAGAGGACGCGGCTAAGGAATTCCTTGGTGCGTTCGTGCTGCGGATTGGCGATGATATCCCGAGGGTTACCGGTTTCAACCACCACGCCAGCATCCATGAACGTGAGGGTGTCTCCAACCTCGCGGGCAAAACCAATCTCGTGAGTAACCACAATCATTGTCATGCCTGACTTGGCCAGATTCTTCATGACTTCAAGGACATCACCGACCAGCTCGGGGTCCAGTGCTGATGTGGGCTCATCAAAGAGCATCAGTTCCGGTTCCATAGCCAGTGCCCGGGCAATGGCAACACGTTGCTGCTGGCCGCCAGAGAGCTGGGAGGGGTAGAAGTTGGCACGGTCAGACAAACCCACCATTTCCAACAGTTCCTGTGCCTTCAACTTCGCAGTCGCCTTTGACTGACGTTTGACCTGAGTAGGGGCCTCGATCACGTTTTGCAGCGCAGTTTTGTGCGGGAACAAATTGAAGCGCTGAAAAACCATACCGATTTCCGTGCGCTGAGTTGCGATCTGTTTAGTGTTTAGATCGTGCAGCTTCCCATTGACCTCGCGGTAACCGATCAGCTCGTTATGGACGTAGATCCGCCCGGCGCTGATTGTTTCCAGCAGGTTGATGCACCGTAGAAGCGTAGATTTCCCTGAACCAGAGGGCCCAATGATCACTGAAACTTCTCCGGGCTTGACTGTCATGTCGATGCCCTGAAGCACATGATGATCGCCGAAGAATTTATGCACACCCTGAATTTCCACCAGCGGCTTTACGCCGGCAGGGCTCACCTTATCCGTTGAGGTGGTCTTGGTCATTGCTTGCCACCTTCCGTGGTTCCGCCAATAGTTTTCTCTGGAGTTGCGTGGGCTGAGGCTGCGGCGGCAGTTGCCTTCACCGGTGCTTTCATCACATTGTCAATCCCCTTGCCGAAATGCCGTTCAACGTAGAACTGGCCCACCATGAGAACCGATGTGATCAACAGGTACCAGAATGCGGCAACCATGAGCAATGGGATAGGCAGGAACGTTCGGCTCGCGAGCGCATTGGTAACAAATGTCAGGTCCAAAGTGAATGGGACTGCCAGCACCAGCGAGGTCGTCTTAAGCATGCCGATTGTTTCATTGCCCGTGGGGGGAATGATGACTCTCATGGCCTGAGGCAAGATGATCCGCCACATGACCTTGGACCGGCGCATACCCAATGCTTCGGCCGCCTCCATCTGCCCGTTGTCAACAGATTTAAGCCCCGCCCGGAAAATTTCAGCCAGGTAAGCGGACTCGTTCAAACCCAAACCAACGATCGCACCAACGGTGGCGGTGATAACCGTTGAGGTGTCCCAGGAGAACAACTCAGGCCCGAACGGTACCCCAAGAATGATCTTGGGATAAAGCACCCCCACTGAACCCCAAAACAACAGCTGGGTATATACGGGGGTGCCACGAAAGAACCAAACCCATACCCAGGCCACATACCTGAACAAAGGATTCTCAGATTGCCGCATGAAGGCCAGCAAAATGGCCAGCACAATGGCGATCGCCATGGAGCTGACAGTTAAAACGAGTGTCCAGCCCACGCCTTGGATAACAAGGACATCAAAGAGATACGTCCTAAAAGTTTCCCAATAGAACTTTTCGTTGGTGGTCATTGACTGGATGACCATAACGAGCACCAGCAAAATAAATGCTGCGCCTACCCAGCGCCACGGGTGCCGAACCGGAACTGCATCAATGCGTTCCAGGTCGGCTCCCGGGCCCGGTGTCGACCCACGGGAGAGTAGTCGGCTCAACTGCTAGCCCGCCGTCGGATTTAGGACTGCTTTCTTCAAAGCGCCATCCTGGTTGTTCCACGTGGTTAGGATCTTGGTGTAATTGCCATCATCAATCAACTTGTTCATGACCTTTTCAATCACTCCGGCAAAGACCAGATCGTCCTTGGCAACGGCAATGCCCTGCTCAGCTGAATCGTAAGCCTCGCCCAATGTTTCCAACTGGCCATTAGTTTTTGCCAGTGCGTTATTGATGATGGGAGTATCGGCGCTCATGGCGTCAATGGCGCCACCGACCAGGCGGGTGGTGACATCGGTCTGATTTTTCAGCGATACGATCTCAATGGCAGGCTTGCCATCGGCAACACATTTGGCGGAGCGATCCTTCACATCAGGATCTTCTTCAACAGTTCCTGTCTGAACACCCACCTTCTTCCCGCAGAGGTCATCCATGCTGATGCCCTTGGGGTTGCCCTTTTCAACGGCCCACAGCACTCCGGCGTTGAAGTAGCTGACAAAGTTCACCGCTTTTGAACGCTCAGGGTTAATGGTGAAAGAAGAGATACCCAGATCGTAGGCGCTACCAATTTTGGGAATGATGGAGGAAAAATCTGCGGTCTGTACCTCTGCCTTCATGCCAAGCGTTGCAGCGATGGCCTTGGCGATGTCCACGTCGTAGCCGATAGGGGTCTGGCCGTCCTTATCCAAGAACTCCGCGGGCTCATAGGAAGTATCCGCGCCAACGTTGAGGGTGGTTTTGCCCTTCATTGAGGCGGGCAGCATGGCGATCAAGGCCTCGTCCTTGGCTACCGTGGTGGGGTCAAAGGTGGCGACCTGCGAAGGGCCTCCGCTGCTTTCCGTGCCGCCGTCCTGAGATGCGGTGGTACAGCCTGTCAGCGCCAATGCTGCGACGGCCGCAACTGCGGCCAGGCGAACAGTCAGCTTTGTAGAGATTTGCATTTTTGTCCCTTTTTGTCTTGAAGTATTGCGTACATGGATCACTGCGTAGGTTGAATATAGTGTAACGCTGAGTGATTTGCATCACGGTGAACAATATTTCACCATTGAACAACTTATTGGCGCAGCTTGCAAGGCACGGTTGGTTGGCACGGTGCAAACTCCGCAGACACGGAATCGGCCTAAGGGTGGTTTGGCAGACCCAGGGCCTGCAGCATGGGCCTCAATTTTGCCCATGTCTCTGCCAGTTCGGCAGCCGGGTCGGACGCCTGAACAATGCCCGCGCCGGCGTAGAGCCGCACGTTGTGGGCATCCTCCAGTACTGCCCCGCGCAGGGCGATTCCCCACTCGCCATTACCGGCACCGTCAAGCCATCCCACGGGACCGGCATAGGGTCCACGGTCCATCTTTTCCAGCTCTAGGATGAGCTCTCCAGCATCCTCACGAGGCGTCCCGCATACCGCTGCTGTGGGGTGGAGGGCCGCTACTAGCGCCAACGAACTGGGCAGATGACCATTTGAGCTAGCGAGTTCGGCGGTGACATCTGAGGCCAGATGCCACACATTGGGGAGCTCCAGGATGAACGGTTCTGGTGGGAAAGAAAGGTCAGTTGCGAAAGGCGCCAACTGTCTGGTGAGGGATCGAACAGCGAAGTCATGTTCCTGGCGCTGCTTGGCAGAGCCGCCTAAGACAGCATCCGCAAAACCGGAGGAACCGGCGGGTTCATCCTCACGATCCAGGGTTCCAGCCAATACTCGGGCCTGGGCCATTGAGCCCTCCACCTTGATCAAAATTTCGGGTGTGGCGCCTACTAGACCGCGGACACCATAGGTCCAACATTCATCGTAAAGATCCACCAATCGTTGCAGAATTGAAACTCTCTGCAGGGGTTCAGGGAACGTTGCAACAACATCTCGGGCCAAAACGACCTTTTCAAGCCCACCGCCGGCAATCGCCTGCACACCGGCACTTACTGATTGCATCCATTGTTCCTCGGTGAGCGCTCCGGAACGCACGGTGCCCGCGGAGACTTCAGACGGCATGGAACACTCCTCGGAAGCGGCGCTTGAAAGGGGGCTGGAAATGCTCGGTGAGAGGGCCCCCGCAGCTGTTTCGCGGAAAAGATCCAAAGCCGACTCCGCGGTGGGAACCGTGCCATCAATGCTTAGCTGGGTGAGCCACGCGGCCCCATCGGCGAAACCAACCACGAGGGCCGGAACAATCAGCACCGAGTTAAAAGTGCTCTTTTTGGAGAAGGCAAAGGAGCCGAAAGCCATGGGACCGGTGCCCGGCATGCGCACAGAATCTTCAATCCGGGCCTCGCCTAGCAACTCCCGCCACCATGACTCTGCGTCAGCAAACCGTTCGGGGCCACGAGCGCTAAACGTAGTGATCTCGCCAAAGCCCAGCAGTCCTTGGCCGCGGCGAAGCCAGCACATGGGGTCGTCGGTGGAGGCGGCGCCTAAAAGGTGCGCGGGACCACTCACACCTAGCTCAGCCAGCGTGGCTGGATCCAGGGCCAGAGTCAGAGTGCGCAGCGAAGTAGTGCCCAAGGAAGCAGTCATGATGTCTCCAGATTACTCGCCTCGGTGCCGAACGCTGGAGAAGCTGCCGTGTGATGGCCCACAGCCAAAGGCCGCTGATGCACAAATCCAGCCAAAGTTTGAGAGACTATGAGGGTGAACCGTGCATCTTTGGAGAAGCGTCCGGAAGAAATGGCCGCCATGTTTGACGACGTGGCGCCTAAATACGACATCGTCAATGATATTTTGTCCATGGGACAGACCCGGCGGTGGCGTCGCATTGTGGTGGATGCTGTGGGCGCGCTACCCGGTCAGCGGGTGTTAGACCTAGCTGCTGGCACGGGAACTTCAAGTGAGCCTTTTGCTGACGCCGGGGTAGCCGTAGTGGCCTGCGACTTTTCGGTAGGCATGCTCAAAGTTGGTAAGCGTCGCCGCCCAGATATTGACTTTATTGCCGGGGATGCCACCAATCTGCCCTTCGCCGATGACTCTTTTGACGCCTCAACTATCTCGTTTGGGCTGCGCAACGTTGTGGATCCCAAGAAGGCGCTTCGGGAAATGCTGCGCGTGACAAAACCCGGAGGCAAAGTGGTTGTGGCAGAGTTCTCCCACCCCACACTTTCTCTGTTCCGCACTGTTTATACCGAGTATTTGATGCGAGCCCTGCCATCTATCGCCAAAAAGGCTGCCTCTAATCCGGACGCCTATGTTTACCTGGCCGAGTCCATCCGGACCTGGCCCAATCAAGACAAGCTCTCGGCTTGGCTCAGTGAGGCCGGTTGGGAATCGGTTGCCTACCGGAATCTCAGTGGCGGTATTGTGGCCGTGCATCGCGCCGTGAAGCCTCTGCAGAGCTCCGTGCCTGCATTCACCCCTGCCACCAACCCTGCCAACTAAAGGAACCCCCACCCATCGTGAAGGTACTTGTTGTAGGCGCCGGGCCCGCCGGATCCACCGCGGCCTACCACCTGGCTACCGCCGGGATCGAAGTCACAGTGCTGGAAAAGACACGCTTCCCGCGTGAAAAGGTTTGCGGTGATGGACTTACCCCCCGGGCCGTTCGTGAAATGCAGCTTATGGGCCTGCCGCACGACCCCGCCGAAGGCTGGCGCCGCAATAAGGGTCTGCGCTTGATTGCCGGGGGTCGCAGTATTGAAGTTCCGTGGCCCGAGCTCAGCAATTTCCCCAACTACGGCCTCATCCGCACCCGCCTTGGTTTTGATGAGTCACTCGCCGCCCATGCTCGTGCCGCAGGTGCCGTGATCCATGAGGGGCACTCGGTCATGACAGCTTTAAAAGACGACTCCGGAACTGTTGTGGGTGCCAGGGCGTCAGTTTTGGATGAGACTGGGCGGAAGACGGGCCAGACGCGGGACTTCTTTGCCGACGTGGTGCTGGCCGCGGACGGCAACTCCACCCGCACAGCTGTCTCCCTAGGGCATGAAAAACGTGATGACCGGCCCATGGGCGTGGCCTACCGCACTTACTTCACCTCTCCTCGTCACGACGATGACTGGATGGAGGGGTGGCTGGAGCTGAAATCACCAGAGGGAAAAACACTCCCCGGCTACGGTTGGGTCTTTGGGGTGGGCGACGGCACTTCCAACGTGGGCTTAGGTATTTTGAACTCCTCCAAAGAATTTGGAAAATTGGACTACCGTCAAGTGCTGCGCGACTGGACCGCTGGTATGCCCCCCGAATGGGGGTTCACTGCTGAAAACCAAGTGGGTCCCATCCGTGGAGCGGCGCTACCCATGGGTTTCAACAGGACACCGCATTACTCTGACGGTCTCATGCTGCTGGGAGATTCCGGCGGCATGGTTAGCCCGTTCAACGGTGAAGGTATCTCCTACGCCATGGAATCGGCCCGATTCGCGGCCGAATTCATTGTCCGGGCAGCTGGAACAAACTCGGCGCTGGCCGCTAATTATGCGCTCTCGGGCTACAGCGGCTTTGTTCGTGAGCAGTGGGGAAGCCACTTCACCTTGGGCCGGATGTTCGCATCCCTCATTGGCAAACCCGGCATCATGAAGTTGGCGTTGCGCACAGGAATGCCCTTGCCGGTGCTGATGCGCTTTGTGGTGCGCCTGATGGCCAACCTCACCGACAAGGACGAACATGGTTTTGAGGATAGAGTGATTCATTTACTGGAGAAAATGGTTCCCGCTACCGGAAACCAGGACATGTCCGCCACCGCCAAGCAACAATCCCTTCCAATAGTTAGTGTTAAGTAGTGACTACTTCCGCGAACCACAGCTGGGCCCCTGCCGGTCAAGGGCGCCCTGAATCGCACGATCCAAATCCCAGCACCATGGCTATCGCCACGGAGATGCAACTGCCGTCAGGTTTTTCAGCCGTAGCGGGCGATCCAGAACTGGGTCCCTCCATTTCCATGAGCCTGGCCAGAGTGGAAAAGAGGCTGCGGGAAGCGATTGCGCATTCTGACCCGCTTGCTGACGCCACCAGCCGCCACCTAGTTGAGGCCGGCGGCAAACGGATTCGTCCGTTGCTGGTGCTCCTGGCTGCCCATCTTGGCGACCCCAACCGCGCACAGGTGGTGCAGGCCGCCGTCGTGGTTGAACTGACGCACCTTGCCACTTTGTACCACGATGATGTCATGGATTCCGCGCCCTTTAGGCGCGGAGCCCCCACGGCTCACGAGATATGGGGCAATACAGTGGCAATCCTAACCGGGGATCTGCTGTTTGCCCGCGCTTCAATCCTGGTCTCCGAACTTGGTGGAAAAGCACTGGGCATCCAGGCCCGCACTTTTGAACGGCTCTGCCTGGGTCAACTCCATGAAACTGTGGGACCGAGTGAAGACGAAGATCCCATTGAGCACTATCTCTCCGTCATTGCCGATAAGACCGGCTCACTTGTGGCGGCCTCGGGTCAGCTTGGCGCTATCTTTGCGGGGGTTGATGAGGGCATCGAGGAGATTCTGCTTGAGTACGGTGAAAAGGTGGGTGTGGCTTTCCAGCTCGCCGACGACGTTATTGATGTCACAGGGCTAAAGCAGGTTTCAGGGAAGTCCCCCGGGACGGATCTGCGCGAAGGCGTACCAACGCTTCCCGTTCTGTTACTGCGTAAAGCTGCGGCCGCCGGTGACGTAGCTGCTGTGTCCGTGCTGGAGCTAGTGGACGGAGATCTGAGCCGTGATGAGGCTTTGGCCGCTGCCGTGACGGCTCTGCGCGAGCACCCTGTGACAGCGCAATCGTGGGCGGTGGCCCGTGAGTGGTCCGCGGCTGCTATTGCCGCACTTGCGCCACTACCAGAAAGCAGCGTCAAAACAGCACTAGCAACATTTGCCGAAGCCGTGGTGGATCGCGACGTTTAGTTGCGCTTAAATTCTTGGCTTGTTGGTTTCTGAACCAAAGCCAGGAAGGTTGAAGGGACTAGCCCCTGCAACACTATTGTTCCAGTTGGTGGGGGCATTCTGGCGCCGTGCCGCGGCTTCTGCGGCATTGGCTAGGCCCGCGTCTTCAACACTGAGCATCATGGAGCTGTGCTGGAGGTTGAAGAAACGGATAGCAATTCTGCGTCCATTCACATTCCATACACAAGCAGGCACCATGGGATCGTGCCAGGGGTTGGCCGGCTCACCGTAAAGGGCAGTGAACTGGCGGCGGAAATCCTCATAACCTTGGCGGGTTGAGGGGTTATCCGTGTCCATGGATGAGTAAAGGTGCATACTTATCCCCACGAAGCGGCCATTGTGAGAGGTCCACGAGGACATGATTTCACGCGGCAGCCCCAGTCCCAGTGAGTAGTGTTGAGTCTCCGTGGCCGTGGCGGCGTCTTCCCAGCTGGCGCCAGAAGTGAAACCAAGGTTAAGGAACAGAGTTTTTCGATCAAACTCTGAGCGTGGCCATCTACCGTCGACCATCTTTTCGACCAGGCCCACAATGTCAGCTGGGTCCGGAACTAAGGAGGATAAAGGCTGCTGTGCGTCCATAACGCAACGCTACCGCCACCGGATGAATATTCCCATAGCTGGAACCTTATAGTTACACAGGATCAGTCTTCGTCCCCGAATACCCAATCGAGCATGTCGAACACAAACTCGCTGAAGGTACCTTCTTCATTGATCCATTCGCCCGTGGCGTTGTTCCGTCGCCAGACGATCGGGTCGGGGACCTCGCCTTGATCGGCAAGCATGCCCCAGGTGTAAGCCTCATCCTCGTCTTCCAGGAACAGAAGATAACCGTCCTCTATTTCAAGTTCTTCAGGGTCCCAGAAGTAGTAGTAGGCCTCCATGAGCTCTTCGCAATTACCCAAAGCATGCAAAAATTCGCGCAGGGCTAGCGGCACTGTGATCTGTAATTCGCCAAACACGGCGTCGAGGTCTTCCCACGTGATGCCATCGGCATCCTGCCACGTGCCCTCCAGATACAAGGACACCAGAGCGCGGAACTTCTCTACGAACATGTCAGACATTCAAATCTCCGAAAATTGGCGTGCGGTGCAGTGATGCGCTTTCTACAATTCTAGCCGCGAGTGGGACGTCTCGCAGCCCAGCTCCGGGCAGCGAGCGGAGCATGCCAGCCGTAGCGCAGACTGAGCAGACGCAGCATGAACACCACCACGGCGGCCACGGTTCCTGTGGCCAGGTTCAGCCAGTCTAAATGCCACAACGCTGTGGTCAGGGCTGCCCCCGCAAATGCTGGGATGGCGTAAAGATCCTTTGGGTCAAAGATTTTAGGTACGTCGTTGGCTGTGATGTCGCGGAGGATCCCGCCACCCACCGCGGTGGTGACACCCAACAAAATGGAGGCCACAGGGTTCATTCCGCTTTCAAGCGCCTTCAGCGAACCGGTGACGCAAAACAAAGCCAGCCCGCCGGCGTCGAACATGTAAAGCAGCCTTCCGCTGCGCTGGACATTTTGCACAGTGAAATAAACCAAGGTGGCAGCAAGGACGGGTGGGACCAAATAAATCTGGTTCACAAAGGCGGCGGGCGGGCCCTGGTTCAGGACGATGTCCCTGACCACGCCACCGCCCAAACCCACCATGGAGCCCAGCAGAACCGAACCCACCAGATCAAATCCCTTGCGGGCCGCCAGCAGACTGCCAGAGACGGCAAAGAAAAAGACGCCCAAAAGATCGAGCACTAACGGAAGGTCAAAGGTCATGGGCATATTCATCAGTAGGTGCGGAAAGGTGGCAGCAGCGCCAAGCTTACGGCGTGTTCGCAAATCCGGCCAAAGGAGCGCTCATCAGCTGGGCGGTTTATGACTAGTGTGAAGACATGGATGCAGCACCGCCACTAATTCATGTGCAGGACTTCCACATGCAATTTGGCCAAAAGAAAGTCATTGAGGGCCTGTCCTTTGACGTTGCGCGGGGGGAGACTTTTGGTTTTCTTGGCAGCAACGGCAGTGGAAAGACGACGACGATAAGGGCTTTGCTAGGTATCTACCGGCCCACATCGGGAACCCTTGAGATCAACGGCAAAGTGTTCAGCGACGATTACGGGGCCCGGCTTGGCTACCTTCCGGAGGAGCGCGGGCTGTACAAAAAAGAGTCCGTGCTGGATGTGATGAGTTATTTTGGTCGGCTTAAGGGCCTCTCAAAACAGCAGGCACAAAACTTTTCCCGGCAGTACTTGGACAGGGTGGATCTTGGGGACAAAGCTGATGTGCGCGTGGACAAACTCTCCGGTGGCGAGCAGCAGAAAATCCAACTGGGTGTGACCATCATGAACGAACCTGAGTTGTTGATACTCGATGAACCCACCAAAGGCTTTGACCCGGTGAACCGGCGGCTGCTGATGGACATCATTGAGGAACGCAAGGAGGCCGGGGCCACTGTCATGATGGTCACTCACCAAATGGAAGAAGTTGAACGGTTGTGCGATCGTATAATTCTCCTAAAGGACGGCAAAGCTGAGGCCTACGGCACCATCGATGAGGTACAAAACGACTTTGGTGGACGAACCATCAAACTCAAATATTCCGGTTCAATCCCAGAGTCCCCGCACTATGAAATCACTCTTCACGAGAGAAATTATGCGGAATTGTCATTACCCGATGAGGTGGATGAGGCGCTGGTGTGCAAAGAACTGGTTCTTGCAGGGGTGGTTGTGCGTGGTTTTGTTGCCGCAAAGCGCAGTTTGGAAGACATCTTCATCCAGGTGTATGGGGAAGCCGCAGCCCAGGCTTCCCCCGGTACGCTCAAGGACTTGGTGAACTGAAATGGCCCGGCACAACTTGCGTACAGTGGTGGAATTTGAGTTCTTTAGAACCGTGAAAAAGCGCCGCTTCTGGATAGCAACCTTGGCCATCCCCGTGTTGTTGGGGATCGTTTTTGCCTTGGTTTTCGCTAGCAGTTCCTCCACGCAATCCCGCACCGAGGCGCAAAAGAACGAGACCCTTAATTTCAGCTACTCCGACGCTTCTGCTTTGATCGACCCGGCGTTGGCGACAGACATGGGTGGTTCCTTGGAAAAACAGCCAAGCACCGCCGTCGACCGTGTCAAAGAAGGGAAACTCAACGCCTACTTCAGCTTTCCGGCGAACTTGTCCCAGGACCCGCTGCTGGTCTTTGGTGCAGATCAAGGAATCTTCAAAAACGGTACGTATGAGGCTGTGGCCAAGCAACTTCTCATACTCTCAGCCCAAAAACATGTGGGTTCACCAGAGCTGACACAGGCACTCCAGGGGAAATTCAGTACCGAATCACAAACGTTTAAGGATGGCGAAATCTCCGGCGGGCTGGAGACAGTTGTGCCGCCAATGCTGTTTTTGGTGCTGTTTTACGTGGTGATCATCCTGCTCGCAAACCAGATGCTGGCCTCCACACTGGAGGAGAAGGAAAATCGTGTCACCGAAATGATCCTGACAACGCTCAACCCCACAACACTTGTGGTTGGCAAAATGATTTCGCTGTTCCTACTGGGCGCCCTTCAAGCGTTGGTGTTTACCGCGCCTGTGGTGCTTGGTTACGTGTTCTTCCGCGAACAGCTTGCTATGCCTGAATTTGATCTCTCGAATTTGCAACCGCAGTTCGTGCCCATGCTGGTTGGAGCGCTATTGTTCGTGGGCGGCTTCATTTTGTTCACAGGCGTGCTGGTGGGCATTGGCGCCGTCATGCCAACGGCCAAAGACGCCGGTACCATTTTTACGCCCGTGATGATCCTCATGTTCATCCCATTTTACATTGTGACAATGATTGTCAGCGATCCTGGCTCAGTCATTGTCCAAATCTTCACATTCTTCCCCTTTACGGCTCCTATCACGGCCATGTTGCGCAACGCCTTCGGCTCTCTGGATGGCGTTTCAACTGTCATAGTCATTGCAGAACTGTTTATTTTTGGTGCGCTGGCTTTGCGCATTGCTGTGCACCTTTTCCGCTACGGATCCATTGAATATTCCCGGAAACTCTCGTTGCGCACGGCGTTCGCGAAGAAACGCTGAAAGTCCTAGTCCTGCCTTGTAAACGTTTCTAAAAAGGCCATCCGCGGGTGCTCAACCTCCGGCAGTGCTGTCAGGTCACGTTTAGCGAATGCGCCAGCGAACCAAGCCGCAAACACGTGCCATTTTCGGTTAAATGTGGGTACTGCAAGCCCGTGGTAAAGCCTGTCGACGAGCCAGGCTGGCCTGTTTTTTAGTTCAATACCCAGCACGACGGCGGCGCCACGCCCCACCCCGTAACTCGCCAAGGTGCCCAAAGATTTATGCCTAAACTCGATCAACGGTTCTCCGTCAAGATCAGCAACAATATTTTGCGCCAACACTTTTGCCTGGCGCATGGCGTTTTGAGCGTTCGGAGCATAGAAGGCAGGCTGTTTGGCCGCATTGAGGTCAGGGACTTGCGCATTGTCACCGGCCGCCCAGATGCCTGGCACCGGGATGCCGTCTTTGTCGATGACCTGTAACTTGGAATTGGCGCTGACATGCCCCTTCGGTCCTCGTGGCACATCAGTGTTATCCAACACGGGGTTGGGTTTGACTCCGGCTGTCCAAACAATGGTGTTTGCCTCAAAGGTACTTCCATCACTGAGCACCACCTGTCCATCAGTACATGACTTCATGGTGGTCTTCAGCCGAACACCGACACCACGTTCACGTAATTGGGCCAGGGTGAACTTTGAGAGTGTGGGCCCTACTTCCGGAGCTACTCGGTCCAAGGCCTCGACTAGGACGAAGCGCAGCTCGCTACGGTCAAGCGTGGGGTGTTCGTCCACAGCAAGTTTGGCCAGATCACTGAGCTCGCAGAGGGCTTCCACACCGGTGTACCCGCCGCCAACGAACACGAACGTCAATGCCTTGGCTCGCTGGGCCGGGTCAGTTGCTGCGTCCGCCGCGGCAATATTGCCCAGTACCTTGTTGCGGACATGGACTGCCTCAGCCAATGTTTTGAAACCGATTCCCTGCTCCTTTAGCCCCGGCGTGGGGAAGGTTCTGCTGACGGCACCCATGGCTAACACCACGTGGTCAAAATCCATTGTGGAGGTGGCTCCTGTGATTGATTCCACGTGCGCGGTGCGTTCGCTGACATCCATTGAAATCAGCCTCCCGCGGAACAGGTTCATACCTTTCAAAGCGCGGGACAAATCTACTGCAACACTGCGGGCGTCAAGCTCACCACCTGCTACTTCCGGCAGGAGAGGCTGGTAGGTCATGTATGGATTAGGTTCCACCACAGTGATCCGCGCCGCGGAGCGGGGGAGGGATCGGCGCAGACCCCACGCAGTGTAGAGGCCCACATAGCCTCCGCCAAGAATCAAAATATGTGGGATCTTATGCGGTTGTTTTTCGTCTATGGCACCCATTACATGGCCCTCCTATACGTTGTGCCCCAACAGTAAGCGCCAAGCAGTAATCGTCAAGCAGGACGCGGAAACAAGGACACCGCTTGCAATGAGATTACAGCGGCAACAGCCGCCATGGCCAGTGTCATGTTTCTTGTGATCGTGGCAGGTGGGCTCCTTTTGGGCTCCAGATTCTGTCCGGTCAGTTGCTATTCTTCTTGGGGCCTTCCACCGGAGTAAAGCGCAATCGGTTCAGCTATCGGGATCAGCAATTCTCTAAAAATTCAGGCCGACTTCTGGCGCAAAGTAATCATGGCTTTGAGTATCTTGTGCCGTACATTGGCAGCAACGAGTCAACCGAGTCATCGAAAAAGGATGCTGACCATGCCGCTACAGACGCTCATGATTGCCTGTGCCCACGGCACCAACAATGCACAGGGCCAGGCACGCATCAATCAGGTGCGGGACGAGATTGCTGCTTTGCGTCCCGAACTTTGCGTCATGGAAGCCTACGTCGACGTCCAGAAACCTGCCCTTCCAGATGTGTTGTCAGGCCTAGCACCTGGGATCCGGGCCGTGGTGGTTCCATTGTTACTGACAGTGGGATTCCACATTCAAGTAGATATTGCCGAGGCTGTTGCTGCCCGCGCCAACACGGTTGCCGCTGCACCACTTGGACCGGATCCAAGATTGGCAAAGCTGCTCGATGAGCGTCTGGGGACACTGCCGGAAGATTGGGGCATAGTGCTGGCGGCGGCGGGGTCCTCACGCCCAGAGGCGGCTGAAAAAATTGAGGTGCTTGCCGCCGATTTAGCTGTGCGGCGCCCCCAACGGATTCTTCCCGGGTACGGGGCTGGGGCGGAGCCTTCTGTTCATGATGCCGTGGCACAGCTGCGATCTGAGGGGGTTGGCGGGGTTGCTGTAGCCTCCTACTTATTGGCGCCGGGACATTTTCATGATCAGCTTGCCAGCGCCGGCGCTGACCTCGTGGCGCCGCCGCTATTGCCCTCTAGCCTGGTGGCAGAACTTGCTCTGGAACATTTTGACGCGGCTGTGTCCCGGGCGGACTAGCCCCGAGCACCTCTTCCGCGCGTGGTTCGCTGCGAATACTGCGCCACAAACATTGCGGCGCAGTATTCGCAGCGAACAACGCGCAGAATCGATGTGCGTTTACTCCTCCACAGCACGGGCTCCTCAGCAGGTCATCCACATTCTCAACTTTGGGCTCCTGCGCTTAGAGCTGTGGGCGCATGCTGGGTTGATGAATCAAAAGAAGTCAGTTGAAACGGTATTGACATTACTGGGGAAGACCGCCCCGAGGAAAGCACTTTTGGACGGTGGTGTGACTGCGTGGGCGCTCCAGCAGGCCGTCGCCTCCGGCTCGGTAAGCCGCAGTGGGCGAGGGGTCTATTCCTTGCCAGGTGCGGACGCTTTCGATATGCACTTGGCTCAGAGTTTAGCCACCCTTGACTGTCTTAGCCGGGCTGAGCGCATGAAATTGTGGGTTCTGCACAGTCCGTCCCAACCACACGTGGCGACATCTCATGGGAGGGCAGTGGCGGGTTGTGTTGTGCACCGGGTTCGCGGCAGGGCTACATTTTGGGACTGCCTTCGTCATTGTCTTCAGTGCAGCTCCGATATGGAGGCGCTCTGCATTTTAGAGTCCGCGGTGGTGCTCAAGAAGTGCACCATGGCCCAGTATCGGCGGGTCTTCACCAAGAGAAAAGATGCACGTGCGCGCCGGATTGTGGACATGATTGATATGCAATCAATGTCCATTGCTGAAACGTGTGGACGTTACCAGCTCAGGAATGCTGGGTACACGGTCCAGGTTCAGGCCTACATCAAAAATGCTGGACATCTGGACCTGCTTGTGGATGGGGTGCTCGGCATCGAAGTGGACGGACAGAAGTACCACAACACGCCAGAAGGATGGGTTGAGGACCTTCGGCGGGACACCATGTACGTGCTCAATGGCGTCTGGCGGCTTCGAATTCCGGCAGCCATTGTGCTTTATCGCCCCGAGATTATGCTCCAGTGGGTGGAACAAGCCTTGGCAACCATCGCTTCAGCGCGTCGTTAACCTCGGATCTTGTGCAGCAAACATTGTGGCGCAACGTTGGCGAACAACGGCGCGCAGAAGCGGCGCATACTTGAGCACCAAAATGGTCGGTGTGACGAATTGTTGCCCGAGGTGAAGCCGCGTTGCATTCGTGATTGTTGCCGGGCATGAGGCAATCTACGCTCGTTCCATGACACAGACAGCTCTAGCCGGAGCGAGCGCCGCGGCCGATGCTCCCGCCACCCGCAGACGTCCCGCCACTAAGCCCCACGGCCAGTGGAAGGTGGACGGCAAGGCTCCCATGAACCCGGTTGAGGTATGGAAGCAGGACGATGACGGTTTGTCCGTGCGTCACCGCATCGAGACTATTTATTCCAAACAAGGTTTTGATTCCATCACTGATGACGACCTGCACGGACGCTTCCGCTGGTGGGGACTGTACACGCAGCGTAAACAGGGGATCGACGGCGGCAAGACAGCCTCACTTGAACCGCACGAGCTCGAGGACAAGTTCCTGATGCTGCGCGTCAGGATCGACGGCGGGCGCCTCACCACCGAACAACTACGCGTTATTGGTCAACTTTCCCGCGATTTTGCGCGGGGCACTGCAGATTTGACCAACCGGCAGAACATCCAGCTGCACTGGGTTGAAGTGGAAAATGTGCCTGAAATCTGGCGCCGTCTGGAAGCCGTTGGGCTTTCAACTACTGAAGCCTGCGGCGATGTTCCCCGCGTAATCCTGGGCTCGCCAGTGGCTGGGATAGCCAAGGAGGAACTCCTTGATCCGACGGATTTCATCCAGGAAATCAACCGACGCTTCATCGGCAACCCAGAATTCTCCAACCTGCCCCGCAAGTACAAAACCTCCATCACCGGCCACCCCAACCAAGACACTGTGCACGAGATCAACGATGTCTCTTTTGTGGGTGTTTTGCACCCTGAGCTGGGTCCCGGCTACGACCTCTGGGTAGGCGGCGGACTTTCAACAGCACCCCGGCTAGCCCAGCGGGCTGGCGTATTTGTGCCGCCGGAAGATGGGCCCGCAGTTTGGGAAGCCGTTACCAGCGTTTTCCGCGACTATGGCTACCGCCGGATGCGCAACAAGGCCCGCATGAAGTTCTTGATCGCAGACTGGGGCGTAGAAAAGTTCCGTCAAATCCTTGAAGAAGAATACTTGGGCCGCAAACTTCCGGACGGCATTGTTCCGCCGCAAGCCAAGGATTTCGGCGACCATGTGGGCGTCCATGAACAAAAGGATGGCAAGTTCTTCATCGGCTCCAGCCCCTTGGTGGGTCGGCTCTCCGGGGACACCCTGGTTGCCCTGGCGGACTTGTTGGAAGTGCAGGGTTCGTACAGGTTGCGCACTACCCCGCATCAAAAAATTCTGGCTTTGGACATAGACACAGCGAATGTGGAAACCGTCATTGCCGAACTGGACGCTCTCGGATTGTCAGCCAGGCCCTCAATTTTCCGCCGCAACACCATGGCCTGCACAGGCATTGAGTTTTGCAAGCTGGCGATCGTGAATACCAAGGACACCGCCATCCACGTCATTGAAGAGCTGGAAGAGCGCATGAAGGATTTGGTTGACGCGGGCGTGCTGGGAGCGCCCATCACCTTGAATATCAACGGGTGCCCCAACTCCTGTGCTCGGATTCAGACAGCAGATATTGGGCTCAAGGGCATTGTTGTTCCCACGGACGACGGCGGCACAACAGGTGGTTTTCAGGTTCACCTTGGTGGTGGGCTGGCCTCACGAGACCGGGAAGAGGCTGGGCTGGGGCGCACCGTTCGTGGGCTCAAGGTGGCTGTCGATGAGCTGTCCGATTACGTGGAGCGGATCATTCGCAGCTATGCGTCCCACCGTCTGGCTGATGAAACTTTTGCCGAGTTTGCCCACAGAGTAGATGAGGAGCTGCTGACGTGAGTTTTTCAAGCACAAGCGTGTCAGAAAAATCCGCTAAAGCCAGGGAGCTTCGCTCCGAGACTGAGCTACGGGCGCTCGCCACCGCCGGTGCCGCGGAACTAAGCGCGGATGCGTCGGCACAGGCCGTCATTGGCTGGGTGGTGGCGAATTTCGCCACGGGTGCGGCCGCCGTCGCCTGTTCCATGGCCGACGCCGTCCTGCCGGCCTTGGTGGCCGAGCAACTCCCCGGTGTTGATGTGCTGTTTCTGGACACCGGATACCACTTCCCGGAAACCTACGCGACGCGTAATGAGGTGGCGGAGAACTTGCGTGTGAACGTGGTTGATGTGCTGCCGCTAAACACCGTGGCAGAGCAGGACTCGCTACTGGGCAAAGACCTCTTCGCCCGTGATCCTGCCCAATGCTGTGCACTGCGTAAGGTGGAGCCGTTGTCCCGGTCCTTGCAAGGTTACGAGCTCTGGTTCACTGGCGTGCGACGCGACGAGGCACCCACCCGAACCAACACACCCTTGGTGGAATGGGATGAAAAGAACGGCCTGATCAAGGTGAATCCCGTTGCCACCTGGACGTATGAGGAATTGATTCGTTACTCCGAGGAGCACCTTTTGCCGGTGAACCCATTGTTGGGCCAGGGTTACCCATCCATCGGCTGCGCGCCCTGCACCAACAAAGTGGCCCCCGGCGCCGATCCAAGAAGTGGACGCTGGGCCGGAACCTCCAAAACAGAATGCGGACTACACGTATGAGTACTCAAATAATTGACAATGACCTGAGCGCATTAAACGAGTCTGCGCTGAATTCCCTTGATCTGCTGGAATCTGAAGCCATCCACATCATCCGCGAAGTTGTGGCCGAATTTGAGCGCCCGGCGCTGCTGTTCTCCGGCGGTAAAGACTCCGTGGTGATGCTGCACCTGGCTACAAAGGCTTTTTGGCCGGGCAAAGTGCCCTTCCCTGTGTTGCATGTGGATACCGGGCACAACTTTCCCGAGGTAATCGAGTTCCGTGACCGTACGGTGAAACGTCTGGGCTTACGCCTGGAAGTGGGCTCCGTACAGGAATTCATTGACAGCGGCGAACTGAGTGAGCGCGCTGACGGAACGCGTAACCCGCTGCAGACGGTTCCGTTGCTGGATGCCATAGCCAAGAACAAATTTGACGCCGTCTTTGGTGGGGGCCGACGTGACGAGGATAAGGCACGTGCCAAGGAGCGCATCCTGTCCTTGCGTGACGAGTTTGGCCAGTGGGACCCGCGCAATCAGAGGCCAGAACTATGGAACCTGTATAACGGCCGCTACACCGTGGGCCAGCATGTACGCGCGTTCCCGATCAGCAACTGGACCGAATTGGATATTTGGCGTTATATTGCGCGGGAAAATATAGAACTGCCAGGGCTGTACTACGCCCATGCGCGTGAAGTGTTTGAACGCGACGGCATGTGGCGTGCCGTGGGTGAAGTCTCCCAACCCCGCCCCGATGAGGAAGTAGTTCTCAAACAAGTGCGCTACCGCACGGTGGGGGACATGTCCTGCACTGGGGCTGTGGCATCCAAGGCAGCCACAGTTCACGACGTGGTGCGCGAAGTTGCCGCCTCAACCCTGACCGAACGTGGCGCCACCCGGGCCGATGACCGCATCTCCGAGGCAGCCATGGAAGACCGCAAGAAAGATGGCTACTTCTAATGAGCGCAACTATCAACGAAACACCACTGGCCCAAGCCACTCTGTTTCGCTTCGCCACGGCGGGCTCCGTCGATGACGGCAAGTCCACGTTGGTGGGCCGCCTGCTCCACGATTCCAAGGCCATCCTGGCAGACACCCTTGACGCCGTCACCCGCACCTCTGCGGCCCGCGGTTTCGGTGGGGAAAATGGCAGCACCCAGAAGATCGACTTGGCTCTGCTCACCGATGGCCTGCGTGCCGAGCGCGAACAGGGCATCACCATCGATGTGGCTTACCGCTACTTCGCCACGGACCGCCGTAGCTTCATCCTTGCCGATTGCCCCGGACACATCCAGTACACCAAGAACACGGTGACGGGCGCTTCGACGGCGGATGCCGTCGTCGTACTGATCGATGCGCGCAAAGGCGTGCTTGAGCAGACCCGGCGCCACCTTTCGGTGCTGCGCCTGCTGCGGGTGCCCAATGTGGTGGTGGCCGTGAACAAAATCGATCTGGTGGGTTTCAGTGAGAACATATTCCGGGACATTGAAAACAATGTTCAGGAAGTTGCGGCCAACATCGGGCTCACTGACGTTGTGGTGGTCCCTGTGTCCGCGCTGGAGGGTGACAATGTTGTCCAGCGCTCCGCTCACACCCCTTGGTACACCGGTCACAGCCTGCTTGATCTGTTGGAAACGCTGGCCACGACCGATGAACTGGAGCGTGGGCTTGAGCCGTTCCGGTTCCCGGTTCAGCTAGTGATCCGTCCCCAGGGGGCACTGGCGCCTGAGCTTGCTGACGCGGACGACGCCGGAGCCTCCTTTCGCGACTATCGCGCCTATGCCGGGCAGATAGCTTCCGGAGAGGTATCCGTGGGCGATGAAATTACGGTGCTGCCCTCGGGACGCATCGCTTCGGTGGTGGGCATCGACTTTGCCGGGCGTGCGCTGGATACGGCTGTGGCGCCGCAGTCAGTGTCGTTGCGTCTGAGCGAGGAGATCGACATTGCCCGTGGAGACGTCATCGCAGCAACCGGCACCTTTGGGGAAGTCAGCCAAGATGTTTATGCCGAACTGTGCTGGCTGTCCGCTAAACCGCTGCGCGAGGGGGCCAAAGTGCTGATCAAACATGGCAGCAAAACTGTGCAGGGGTTGGTTCGTGCGGTGACGGGCAAGCTGGATTTGGAGTCTTTTGCGTATGCAGGAGCTTCCGGTCTGGAACTAAACGACATTGGCACCGCCCAAATTCGTTTGGCTTCACCGCTGCCTGTGGAATCATACGCCCGCCACCGCCGGACCGGAGCGTTCCTAGTGATCGATCCGCAGGATGGGAACACCCTGGCGGCCGGACTAGTCAGAGACCACCCGGGTGATCGCGACCGTTACAGTATCTAGCGCCACGTGTGTGAAAAAAGCCGCCGGTTGCGGGTAAAGCCCCCCGTCAACGGGGGGGCTTTACCCGCAACCGGCGGCTTCCTTGGGCTCTGCGATCCGTTGACGTGGAAGTGTTGGTGGCTCTGGACAAAGTCTTCATGTTCTTCGGGAACGTGTTCAATGCAGATTTGGCACCGAATCCACTTACCTGCGCGCCGTGTGTCAGAGTACTTAGAACCGAGAGTAAAGTCTCGATGTGGAACATATTCAACAAGCCGCCCGACCATCGAGGGGACCCCTGTCCCGGGGAGCGGCCGGTACGCTTCTGCGTGGTTTCTCGCAGATCTTCTTTCAGGCTCAATTACTCCCGGGCCTGCTCATTCTTGCTGCCTTCGCCGTGGCCAGCTGGCAGATGGCGCTGCTGGCAATACTGGGCGCCGCAGCTTCCACCGTGAGCGGGGCATTGATGCGGGCACCGGCCGCAGTGGTGCGTGCTGGGGACCATGGTTTTTGTGGAGCGCTAGTGGGCGCGGCAGCTTTCGCAGCCATCGGTGGCGGTGTGCCTGGAGCCATTGCTGCGGTTCTGGGAGGCGCTGCGTGCGCGCCCGTCACATGGGTGGTTCAAAGAGTATTCCGCACAGCCCTACTCGAGCCCCTCAAACTGCCCTCCATTACCGCACCGTTCTGCATTGTTGCTGGCATCTTGTTCTTTGCCACGGCTGAGCGCCGCGTGGCTCCGGCCTACATTGCGTTGGATGGATCCCCCCTTGCACTTTTTCTGCGCTCCATTTTGGCCAATGTCTCCCAAGTGATGCTTATTGACTCCGTCATTGCTGGTGGGTTGATCCTGGCAGCCTTATTTTTCTCCCAGTGGAAAGTTGGGGTGGCAGCAATCTTAGGCAGCGTGCTGACAAGTGTGATGGCCGCGGTCATTGGCGCGGAGCCCCTGTTATTGGGACATGGCATGCTGGGATACTCCAGTGTGCTGGTGGCTATTGCGATGGCTGCGTTATTCGTGGCTGGTTCTTGGCAACCATGGGCATTGGCAGCGATTGGAGCGCTGCTTGCCGGTGCGCTTTCGATGCTCTTTCAGGGTGTGCCCGCCCTCTACACCTGGCCGTTTGTGGTGGTCACCTGGCTGCTGCTGATTGTGGTTCACCTTGTGCCGGTCCTGAAACGGGCGCCGGGGCACGTAAGCGCCGGTACAGATCTGGTTGGTCTTGGGAGCAGGAGCCTGCCAACGGCTTTGTGAGCCAACACTATGCCGATACGCAGAGGGGTTCGCTTTAGTATGGCTCCTTGGACGCTGGCAAGAGTTGGGCTGGACAACCCCTGTGAAGGTGGGAGAATTTGAAAACAAGGGCCGGGTGGCTGGCCCTGCCGGGAATGGCAAGGGGGACACCATCAACAGTTCGATCGCAACGGGCGCGGGGGCAGCCGTGGAAGACCAACGTTTCCAGGCAGCAGCCCTGAGACAAGCGGCCCAGGCAATCCGCAACACGATCGTGGGCCGGCTCCATGATGACGGTCTTAATCACCATGACGTGCAGTTCAGGGTCAAGAAGGCCGAATCCGTAGCCGAAAAATTGGCTCGCCGTGATGAGCACGGCAATCTGAAATATCCCGGCGGCCTGGAATGCTTGGATGACTTGATCGGGGTCCGGGTTATCTTGTTCGTGGAATCTGACATAGAGGCGGTGGCGATTGCGTTGAGCAGCCAGTTCACTTGTTTGGATGATGAAGATAAAACTGCCATGATGCGAAAAAACGGTGGCATTGGCTACGCCGGGCGCCACCTGACGCTGCAGATCCCGGCGGATGGTGCACCCAGCGGATGCCAGGAGTTCCCCAGTTACCGATTTGAGGTGCAGATCCGCACTGTCCTCCAGCATGCCTGGGCTGAATTTGAGCACGATATTCGTTTCAAGGGCTCAAGCGGGGACAACGCCGAGATTAGCCGCGCTTTCACCATGGCTTCCACTCTCATTGAACTTGCAGACCAGCAGTTCGTGAACATCAGCGACACCTTAAAGCGGCTGCAGGCCGAAGGCGCTATTGCCAGCGTTCCTGAAACGCAGTTGCTCGACGCCGGGTCCCTCCAAAATGTGCTGACCCGCGCCTTTCCTAAATACCGCAGTAGCAAGGAAAACCAGTACGACTGGATGGTCCGGATCCTTGCGGCCAACGGAATCGATACTGTCAGTGCCGCAGAAGAGTGGTTCCAGTCCATCGATCCGCAGCGCGTGGCCCAGCTCATGGCGTATAGGTTCTCCCCGGGGCAGGTACGCATTGCCGATGATCTCTTGCTGGAATCATTTGGGGAGTCTTATGTTGACGCCACCAAGGAGGTTGGCAGCGACACCAACCGTGAAACCAAACTGCGCTCGCGGTTGCGCAGGCTCCGTACAGACACGGATCACGGTTAGCCGAGACCGCACTTTCCGGTGTGAAGTGAGCCGGGTTCGCAACATCAACTCTTTGTGACGTTGCATGAACCTGCGTGACCTTGGGAGTCCCCTTCATTGAAGCGGGGCAGCCATATTCCCTACCGTTTAGGCATGAATACAAGGGGAAGCCAATCCGGCGGGCACCAGCCAGAAGCGTCATCGGCCCGTCCTGGACTGCCACTGCGGCGCATCGTGGCCGGAGAGCAGCCTCAACACAAGTGGCGCACCATGGAGATTTTTATCGTGGCAGCCCTTGTGGCCCTGATCGGAGCCGGGGCCGCCGTGGCAGGAGTGAACTCGAAAGAGGTAGCTGCCGAAACCGTGGCCACAAGAACCGCACCAGCGGCTCTGCTCAAGCTGGGTTATTTTGGCAACCTCACTCACGCACCGGCCCTGGTTGGCGTTGAAAAAGGATTTTTTGCCAAGGATTTAGGTGCAGCCGCACTGCAAACACAGGTCTTCACCAATGGTCCTTCAGCCGTCGAGGCGCTCAACGCCGGTGCCATTGATGCCGCCTACCTTGGCCCCAACCCTGCACTGAATTCATTTGTGCAAAGCGGTGGCGAGTCCATCCGCATCATTGCTGGGGTTGCTTCCGGGGGAGCGCAGTTCGTTGTCCGCCCGGATATCACCGATGTTTCCCAACTCCGTGGCAAGACCATCGCCACCCCGCAATTGGGTGGCACCCAGGATGTGGCACTGCGTAAGTGGCTGGGCGACCGCGGACTATCCACCAACACTTCTGGTGGGGGAGATGTCAGCATTAATCCCACAACTAACGCCCAGACGCTGCGGTTGTTCCAAGAGGGGAAGATCGACGGCGCCTGGGTGGCCGAACCCTGGGCCTCCCGACTGGTGGAACAAGCCGGCGCCAAAGTACTTGTTAACGAAGCTGATCTCTGGGAGAACGGAGAGTTCAGCACCACGGTGTTAGCTGTCAACAAGAGATTTTTGGCGCAGCATCCGCAAACGGTGGAGGCGTTGCTGGCAGGACATGTTGAGTCGGTCAGCTGGCTGCGTGGGCACCCAGAGCAAGCTGGCACGGTCATCAACGAGGCGCTGACCGTGGCCATTGGTCAACCGTTGGAGGAGAAGGTCATTGCTCGGTCGCTGTCCGAGCTGGTTTTTACCTATGATCCGCTGGCCGGCACTTTCCCCACCCTGCTAGAGCATGGAGTCAGTGCAGGGGTTTCCAAACCGGCGGACCTCAACGGGCTCTTTGAACTGACATTGCTTAATAACGTACTCAAGGCTGCCGGGGAACAACCCGTAACGGCAGCGGGATTAGGTGCGGAATGACTGAACTGCTGATTGCTGACCTCCCCGCCGGAACTAACAGAGCAAGCGGGGCCGACGGCGTGGGCCGGGCACCCGCCGTCGTCCTGGAAAACTTGGGTAAACGCTTCGGGACAGGGCCGTTGGTGCTGGAGGATGTGAGCGCTACGGTGCACCAAGGTGAATTTGTGGCACTGCTTGGGGCCTCAGGCTGCGGGAAGTCCTCGCTGCTGAACATCATTTCAGGTCTTGACACACCCTCCTCCGGTGCACTTGAAGTTCCGGAGGCGGGTGCAGCATTCATGTTTCAAGACCCGTCCCTGTTTCCATGGCTCAGCGCACGTGGCAACGTGGAACTTGCCCTGAAACTCCGCGGTGTACATAAAGCCGAGCGGAAGGCGCGTGCGGCCGAGTTACTTGAGTTGGTGAATCTGGGCCATTCGGTAAACAAACGTCCCCATGAACTTTCCGGCGGGATGCGCCAACGCGTGGCGCTGGCCAGGGCGCTGGCGCAGGACAAGCCATTGCTGTTGATGGATGAGCCATTTGGCGCACTTGACGCCATCACCCGGGACCTGCTGCACAACGAACTTGAACGGATCTGGAAAGAAACCGGCAGGACCATTATTTTTGTGACTCACAACGTGGCCGAAGCCGTGCGGTTGGGCCAGCGTGTGCTGCTACTTTCTTCCAGACCCGGACGAGTTGTGGCGCAGTGGGAAGTCACCGAAGAACATCAAACCAATGTCAGCGCGGCAGGGGAGCTCACCGGGGACATCACCGCTCGACTGCGCGAGGAGATCCGCCGACATGCCTGAAACAGTAACCTCCCCCCTGAATGAGTTCAGTAGTGCCCAGGAGCTGCGTTCCCTGGAAGCGGGATTGGATTCCCTGCAGTCTGAGGCTGTTGAACGCCGGGGGATCGATATGTCCAGGGTGTTGTTGCCCTTGGCCGCGCTCCTTGTCCTGGTGGTGGCTTGGCAGTTTTATGTTTCGTTGGGGCTGCGGCGCCGCGACCTGGTGCCGGGTCCACTGGATGTACTGGCATCATTGGGGACACTGTGGCAAGAAGGCGCCTCACAAGGCGCTATTTGGACGTCGTTGCAGCGCGGAATCATCGGCTTCACCATTAGCATTGTGGTGGCCACTCCCATTGGTCTGTTGCTGTCACAGGTCCGGATCCTGCGCCGCGCATTCGGACCGCTGATCTCCGGTCTGCAAGTCTTGCCGTCCGTGGCATGGGTACCGGCAGCCATCATTTGGTTCGGGCTCACCGACGCCACCGTTTATTTCGTCATGTTCATGGGGGCCATCCCCTCAATTATCAATGGTTTGATTTCCGGTGTGGATCAAATCCCGCCGCAATATCGACGCATGGGACAGATCCTGGGCGCATCGCGTTGGGAGATGGCCGTGAATGTGGTGCTTCCGGCCGCACTACCTGGCTACGTTGGCGGACTGAAACAGGGCTGGGCGTTCTCGTGGCGTTCCCTCATGGCCGCAGAGATTATCGCCATGGGCGGCAGCCTCGGCTTTGGTTTGGGTTCGCTGCTGGAGCAGGGCCGCCAGCTCTCCGACATGGGCATTGTCATGTCAGCGATTCTGATCATTCTTTTTGTGGGCATTGCCGTTGAATTACTGGTCTTTGCCCCGGTGGAAAAACGGCTGTTGCATGGCCGTGGTTTGCTGGCTGGAAGTACCCGATAACGGTTGCACGCACGCACTCACAGCGCAGCTTGAATATGTCCCCCTGTGACTTCCCATGAACGGGTATAACGCCCACTTTCTCACTCAATACCTCACTTATCTAAGGTCATTTCATGGCAATTGTGGATCTTTACCCAACCTCACTGCGGCTGCTTGGCCGTCCCGTTCTTGTAGTGGGCGGGGGCACCGTGGCAGCACGTCGTGCCAAGGCCCTGCTCGACGCCGGAGCTCACGTGACCTTGGTAGCCCCGGTTCTCAGCGCCCCGGCTCAGGCGTTGGCTGCCGCAGGATTGATTAGCTGGCATGCCCGGAACTACAAAAGCTCCGACATGGCCAACATTTGGTACGCGGTGGCAGCCAGCCAAAAAAAGGATGTGGATACCCAGGTTGCGCACGATGCCGAACTTAACAAGACCTGGTGCGTGAACCATTCCGACGCCACCGAGTCGAGCGCATGGACGCCGGCCGTGGCCACGGTGCAGGATATTAAAGTGGCAGTTAACGCCGGGGGAGATCCGCTGCGGGCAGTTTCCATCCGAAACGCCATCGCCGCGGCGCTGGAAAGCGGGGATCTGCCGTTACGCCGTTATCGGAACACCGCCAACGGAGCTACCCAAGCTCAGCACAAAAGGCTGGGTTCGGTGGCTCTTGTGGGTGGCGGTCCCGGTGCCGAAGACCTCATCACGGTACGTGGGCGCAGGCTCCTGGCCGAGGCCGATGTTGTCGTGGCCGACAGGCTTGGCCCGCGAGGACTGCTTGACACTCTTGGCGATGATGTCAGAATCATCGAGGTAGGAAAAACACCCGGGCACCACCCCGTCCCGCAGTCTGAAATAAATGCCATCCTTGTCCACGAAGCACAGGCGGGGAACCGGGTTGTCCGCCTTAAGGGTGGGGATCCGTACGTGCTGGGCCGTGGTGGCGAGGAAGCCATCGCCTGCCGGGAAAGCGGCGTTGATGTTGAAGTCGTGCCCGGAGTCACCAGCGCGGTGAGCGTTCCAGCCGCAGCCGGGATTCCTGTCACACACCGTGGCCTGGCCAAGGCCTTCACCATGATCAGTGGCCACGAAGAGCTTGAAAACGTCCCGCAGGGTAGCGAACACACAGTGGTGTTGCTGATGGGGGTGGGCACGCTCAACCGTTCCATACCGATCCTGGCAGCCGCCGGCCGTGGGCAGGACTGCCCAGTAGCTATCATTGAAAACGGTTATGCCAAGGACCAGCGCGTCACCATCGGCACTTTAGGCACTATTGTCCACCTCGCCCAAAGGGGCAAAGTCCGCAACCCGGCAGTGGTGGTGGTAGGTGATGTGGTTCGGGTCAGCCCGTTGGCACCGGCGCAGCTCGCCACGGCACACTACGGTACGCGGGAAACTATCAGAACCTTCTCTTAGACTTATCCATAGACCCCTTTGAAGCACACAGAAATGAGCACAGCCGTGTCAGTAAATACCTCAGTGACCAGCGCAGCGCCCGGAACCCCCGAGCGTCCGCTGCGCATTGCCGTTATTGGTTCAGGCCCGGCCGGGGTCTACGCGGCGGATATGTTGACTAAAAGCGCTGATGTGCGCGACGGATTGGTCCTCAGTATTGACCTTTTTGACCGCTATCCCGCCCCCTATGGCCTCATTCGTTACGGTGTTGCCCCGGACCATCCGCGGATCAAGGGCATCGTGAAAGCCCTCTACAAGGTCCTTGACCGCGGCGATATCCGCTTCTTTGGCAACGTGGATTACGGCACAGATCTTGCACTGGAAGACCTCCAAAAGCACTATGATGCCGTCATTTTTGCCACAGGTGCCATCAAGGACACCGATCTGAACATCCCCGGCATTGAACTAGAGGGTTCTTTTGGCGGCGCCGATTTTGTCTCTTGGTACGACGGGCATCCCGATGTTGCTCGCGAATGGCCACTGCATGCCAAAGAAATCGCCGTCATCGGCAACGGCAACGTGGCCCTTGATGTGGCACGCGTTTTGTCCAAACATGCGGACGACCTGCTGGTGACGGAAATTCCGGCGAACGTCTACGCCGGACTAAAAGAATCTCCTGTCACTGACGTGCACATTTTTGGTCGCCGCGGCCCGGCCCAGGTGAAGTTCACACCCATGGAGCTGCGCGAGCTCAGCCATTCTCGCGACGTTGACATTGTTCTCTACGAGGAGGATTTTGACTTCGACGAGGCCTCCGACATCGCTGTCAAGACCAACAATCAGGTCAAAACCATGGTCAACACGCTCACCAACTGGCTTGTTGAGCAGGAGGACGACGCCGCCGATCCCACCACGGGTGCGTCCCGCCGTCTGCACTTGCACTTTTTGCATAATCCTGTGGAGGTGACCGGTGAGGATGGCAAGGTCACAGGTATTAAGTTCGAGCGCACTGAGCTCGATGGCACAGGCAACGCCCGCGGCACAGGGAAGTTCATCGACTACCCGGTTCAGGCCGTTTACCGCTCCGTGGGCTATTTTGGTTCCGCCCTGCCGGACGTTGAGTTTGACCACCGTCGCGGGGTTGTCCAAAACGACGCCGGACGCGTGCTCAGTGCTGACGGCACCCATGTGCCGGGTATCTATGCCACGGGCTGGATAAAGCGTGGACCGGTTGGCCTGATTGGCAGCACCAAGGGCGACGCACTGGAAACCATTACGCACCTGCTCTCCGACCGCGAGTCCCTGCCTGTGGCGGCAGAGGCAGCCCCGGAGGCAGTGGTTGAACTGTTGGACTCCCGCGGTGTGGAGTTCACTACGTGGGAGGGGTGGCTGGAACTTGACGCCCATGAGTGCGCACTTGGCGTGGCGGCTTCGGAAGGCGGGCCGGTCCAGCGCGAACGGGTGAAAGTGGTTTCCCGCGAGGAGATGGTGGATGTTTCCCGTGGAGCATCGATCCTCGGATAAACCGACATGGTTGCCCCCGCACGTTGGATGATTTATGCGGGCGGGGATAACCTGCGCACTGCCAGAGCCAACCATAACTGCACACGGTCGGCGGTCAAAGCAGGATCGTAGCCGGTGAGCTCGGCGATCTGAGTGAGTCGGTAACGCACAGTGTTCCTGTGCAGTGCCAGAGTCTGGGCAACAGCCGCCACAGAACCATTGAGCCGTAAATATGTTTCCAAGGTCTCAACAAGTTCCGCCCCGTGGGTTGCATCGAAGGCAGTGAGAGGTCCCAGCGCTTCAGCAGCCATGTCCGCCATGGGGACGTCTTCGCTAGCGAGCAGCAAAGACGTCAGACTCAAACGCTCAGGAACATTGACTTCCAAACCGCGTGTGGCGGCCTCGCGTGCTTCGAAATAGCTCCACCGCAAACCGTTGGCTTGGGAATAGGCGCCGCCAATTCCTACCGCGGCAGAAACACCTATATGGTGCATTTGGTGGCTCAAGGCCCTGCCCAACACGGCAGGATCGCCAGCCGCGGTTGGAATGACAAATAAAAGTTCGTCTTTGCCCTCGGAGCTGACAATGGCAGCAACTGCGGTTTCCAGACCTGCCGGGAGCGAAATGGTTGAGAGGGTCTCGAACTTGTTTTCTTCGGCACTGACCAGCAGCACAAAGTTTTTAGCTGCGGGGGAAATCCCCAAATTTTCCAGCCGGGCGGCAGAGTCGGCAGCCTCCAGTGTGCCCCGAATAATGTCACCGAGGACCTGCCCGGCAATTTGCCGTGCACTTTGCCGCCGTTGGATTTGGTTGTTCAGTTCAATGCTGATGAGCCCACGGGCGTAGTCAACAATTCCATCGTCATGAAAAGGATTGCGCAGCCAGAGGGTGCTGGAATCACGCTTTCCTGTAGACAGCGCAACTGCATGCCAGGCGCAGTCCTCTGGAACAGCACCACTTGAAGTTGTGGCCACTTCGCCACCGTGCTGGGTGATGACAAGATCAGCAGCCACCATCAATGACAGTTTTTTCAGTAGTGCAGGCAGCCCTCCACCAGTCAGAAGTGCCCGCGCCAACACTTGGTGTTCGCGCAGCAAACGCTCCAACTTTGTGTAATGATCCGAGGAACGGGCATCTGCCACCAACTTGCCGATCGCAATGAATGGGGTGCTGTAAGGGACCTCCACCACCGGAACCGCCCAGCGATTTGCTTCGGCCAACAGGGCAGGAGGAACGGAACCGTGTTCAAAACCAACGCCAAAACCAATGCCGACGGCGCCGGCGCGTTTGATCTGTCTGACAAAAGAACGCTGGGCGTCCGCGGTGCTTTGCCGGGCGCCGGTGGTGAGAACTAGCTCGCCGCCACTGAGGAACGCCTGCGGATTTTCAAGTTCCGTGACAGCCACCCAATCGATGGCAGCACTAAGGGGTGTTCTGGTTGAGCCGAGATTTTGCAGATGCAAACCGGAGGTACCTATGAGGTCTGCCAAGGAGAGTGCCATGCAACAACTATACAAACGCACTACTCATTATGAGAACCGTGGTGCAGTTGACTATTCGCTTCCACCCCGTTCCGGGCTTAGGCTGTCGCATATGCGGTGCAACGTCCGCATCACCCCTATCGAGCTAAAGAGGTTGAACACTGTGGTCCGAACCTTGCAGAACTTCATTAACGGAGAATTCGTCCCCGTCACCGGGTCCGAGTCTTTGGATATTGTCAATCCAAGCAACGGCGAAATAGTGGCCAACGCGCCGATCTCCAGCCAAGACGATGTGGATGCGGCCATGGAGGCCGCGGCAACTGCCTTCAAAACCTGGAAACATGCAACTCCCGGGCAGCGTCAAACCGTGCTGCTCAAGCTTGCAGATGCTGTTGAGGCACGCAGCGAAGAACTTGTTGATGCGCAGCACCGCAACACAGGCCAGATCAAAGAGATGATCGCCCAGGAAGAGGTAGCAGCAGGTGCTGACCAGCTTCGTTTCTTTGCCGGTGCAGCACGTCTGCTTGAGGGCCGCTCGGCCGGAGAGTACATGGAGAATTTCACTTCATATGTGCGCCGCGAACCTGTTGGCGTCATTGCCCAGGTTACTCCTTGGAACTACCCATTTTTGATGTTGATCTGGAAGATTGGCCCGGCATTGGCGGCCGGTAACACCGTGGTGGTCAAGCCAAGCGACACCACCCCGGAAAGCACGCTTGCCTTTGCCGAGATTGCCAAAGATATTGTTCCCAAAGGCGTGCTGAACTTTATTTTGGGCAACGGCGCAACGGGCGCGGCCATGGTTGAACACAAGACTCCTGCCATGGTTTCAATCACCGGCTCAGTCCGGGCCGGCATTGCTGTTGCCACCGGAGCGGCCAAGGGCCTCAAACGCGCACATTTGGAACTGGGCGGCAAGGCCCCCGCCATCGTTTTTGCCGATGCCAACTTGGGGAAAACTGCTCAGGAGATTGCCGAGTACTCCTTCTTCAACGCCGGCCAGGACTGTACAGCCATCACTCGTGTGTTGGTTGAGGAGGGCGCACATGATGAGTTCGTCAGTGCGCTGGCCACGGCGGCCAAGGGTCTGGAAACCGGAAATAAAGACGAATCCAAGAATTACTTTGGTCCGCTAAACAACGTCAACCATTTCAACTCGGTGGTTAAGGTTGTGCAAAACATTCCTGCCCACGCAACAGTTGTTGCCGGCGGAAAACAGGTGGGCGAGAAGGGGTTCTTCTTCGAAGCAACAGTTGTTGACGGTGTGAAGCAGACTGATGACATTGTCCAGCAGGAGACCTTTGGCCCTGTTATCACCGTGCAAAGCTTCAAGACCGAGGAAGAGGCTGTGGAGTTGGCCAACGACGTCGAATATGCTTTGGCTTCCAGCGTCTGGACCTCAAACCACGGGGTTGCCATGCGCGTCTCCCGCGACCTGGACTTTGGTGCCGTGTGGATTAATACCCACATCATGCTCACGGCCGAGATGCCCCATGGTGGGTTCAAGCAGTCTGGCTACGGCAAGGACCTGTCCATGTACGGCGTTGAGGATTACACGCGAATCAAGCACGTCATGAGCAATCTAGACGTTTAATTCAGCACCTGGTTGGCGCGGGTTCACTCCCGGACCTGCGCCAACATCACTATGAGAATTTCACCACGTTGAAAGGAATGTCCATGTCAGATATTCAGTACCGCCTTGCCCAAAAGCGCCAGATTTTGGGGACATTCCCCGGCCCAAAGTCGACTGCCTTAGATGTCCGGCGCAAGGCTGTTGTGGCAGGCGGGGTCGCCTCCACAGTGCCGGTTTACGTGGCAGACGCTGACGGCGGCATCCTCACCGATGTTGACGGCAACTCTTTCATCGATTTGGGTTCAGGCATTGCGGTCACCTCGGTGGGTGCATCGGATGCCAACGTTGTGGAAGCAGTCCGTGAACAGGTGGGCCATTTCACGCATACCTGCTTCATGGTGACCCCGTACGAAAGCTACGTTGCGGTTGCGGAAGAGCTCAACGCGCTGACCCCGGGTACGCACCAGAAGCGTACAGTGCTGTTCAACTCTGGCGCAGAAGCAGTTGAGAACGCAGTGAAGGTGGCGCGTCTGGCCACCGGCCGTGACGCCATTGTGGCTTTCGATCATGCCTACCATGGCCGCACCAACCTGACCATGGCACTGACGGCCAAGGCCATGCCATACAAAACGAACTTCGGTCCCTTTGCACCTGAGATCTACCGTGTGCCGATGAGCTACCCGTACCGCGAAGAAGCTGAAATCAAGGGCGAGGAAGCAGCACGCCGCGCCATCACCATGATTGAGAAGCAGATTGGTTCAGACTCCGTCGCGGCCATCCTGATCGAACCCATCCAGGGTGAGGGCGGCTTCATTGTCCCGGCAGATGGCTTCTTGCCCACGCTTGCCGCTTGGGCTAAGGAAAACGGGGTCGTCTTCATTGCAGATGAGGTCCAGTCAGGCTTCTGCCGCACAGGTGAATGGTTCGCCACACAGCACGAAGGCGTAGTCCCTGACATCATCACCATGGCCAAGGGAATTGGCGGAGGCCTGCCACTTTCAGCTATCACTGGCCGTGCCGAGCTGATGGATGCCGTGCACCCGGGCGGGCTCGGTGGGACCTACGGCGGCAACCCGGTGGCCTGCGCCGGTGCTTTGGCCGCTATCCGCACCATGAAGGAGCACGACCTCAATGCCCGGGCGCAGAGAATTGAACGGATCGTCACCGACCGTTTCAACGCTTTGGTTCAGGAAATGGGCGCGGCGGGCATCATCGGAGAAATCCGTGGCCGTGGCGCCATGATGGCTATTGAACTTGTTAAGCCCGGGACCGCAAATACCACCAAGGAAGTCAACGCGGAAGCGGCCAAGGCCATCGCCGGCGCTTGCTTGAAGGCCGGTGTCATTATCTTGACCTGCGGCACCTACGGCAACGTCATCCGCCTGCTTCCCCCTCTGGTCATCAGCGAGGAGCTGCTCAACGACGGCCTGGACGTGCTCTGCGACGCAATCCGCGCAACCAACTAACGCCCCAGGGGCACCATCCTCAGTTTCTCTGACTAAAGCTGTGAATCCTGCAGTGAAGGGAACGACGGCGGCACTCTAGTCCGGCATCCAGCCAGACTAGAGTGCCGCTTTCTTTGCTGGGACCTGTGACTATGCCGGCAGCTTGCAGATGAGAATTTGTCTCCGGGTTAGGCTTGGAGAAGTTTCATTCACGCACCGAGGGGGTTGCATGGGGCAGATGAATTTCGATCCAAGATACCCGGCTGAGTTTCAGCCGGGTGGCGACTCGCTGCCGTGGGTGGCCACTGCTGAGTTAGGCTCACCCCAGTCTGACCCGCCCCAGCTTGAAGAGCGGGTATCGGTGGCCACCGATACCCGTGGCCAAAACGGGGCACAGGTTGCCGCCGACCCGGCCGATTGTGCGGCTAGCGAGGAAGCCCCGCCGGTCGAGCTTGTGAACGAGCCGGTGCCCTGGACTGCACGGACTTGGCTGGTAGGTCTTGGCGCGGGTGTTGTAACTATCCTGTTCGGCATATTTTGTTTACTGCCAAAGGCGCCGCACGTGGACGGCTCGTTCGACGCCAACTACATGAGCGTTGCGTTGTTCTTTCCCCTGCCGAATAAATGGCTGGCTTTGGGGCCTTTTATTCTCATTGCAGGGATGGGCATGCTTGTCACAATGCTCATTGCGGGAGCTCCCCGACACCCCAAGGCAGTTCGTTGGTTGAGAAGCGCTGCCGCAATGCTGGCAATTGGAGCTCTGAGCGCTGCAACAATCGCGCTCTACGCAACAACCTGGCATCCGGAAATTTTGTTTGCTATGTATGGCGATCCAGCACAGTCACCCGAGATATATCCTTGGCTGCAGCTGACCTACCTTTCGACAATGCCCTTGGCTCTGTTCGGGTTGTGCGCGGGTGCGGCTCTGGTGATCCTGCGGCCTACTGACAGCGGAAAGAATGCGTCCTCAGCAGTTCACGCTTTTGCTACGGGCATAGTTTTGCTTGTAGGCACTGCTGTGGCGTTTAACGCGCCAGAGATTTTCTTCTCCTCCATGGGCCCTAAAACCTTCACTTTCGAGGATGCCAACATGCAGCTGACCCCGTGGCCTGTCACCCTGATCCAGGTAGCCCCGTACCTGTTGCTGGTGGGGTTGGCCGCGATGCTACTCGCCTTGTTTCTGCAGTTCAGAAAAGTCGGTGAGCATCGGGTAGCTAGGGAGGCTGCAGTCGAGCCGGAGCCATTGAGCTCTGGCGCAGACCCTGGGAGCGGAATATGAGTTCAGATTTTGATCAGCGGTACCCGTCCATGTTTCAACCCGGCGGAGAGTCAAACACAAGCGAACCTGATCCGGCTGTGCCGACTGCTCCAACTGCTCCAACTGTGCCGACTGTGCCGACTGTGCCGACAGCCCCGGCTGCTCCACCGCAGCATGCGCGAGAGCACGTTCCCGTGTTGGTTCAGGATGAGCGGCAAACACAGTGGAGTGCTAAAACCTGGATCTGGGGATTGAGCGGGGTACTGATAACTTTTGCTGGCGCGGTTTTTTGTTTGCTTGCAGGATTCCTGATTCCTTCTGCACGAAGTGCGGATCCGACGAATTTTCACGGCATCATGGTGATTCCGTGGGGGAGCGCCATTCTCGGCGGGGCTCCTGCCTTGTTTACGGCGAGCGTGGGGATGCTGGCAGCCCTAATTTTCTTGGCTTCGCGGCACTATACGGACCAAAGTAGGTGGTTCCGGGGCGGGTTGGCCCTCATCGGGCTGGTGTCTCTTGGCTTTGGAACGCTTGGCCTATTTGGAGCGACTTTGATGCCTGAACTATTTTATAATCCGGTTAGATATCAAGAGAATGCCAATCAGATCCCTTGGCCGTACTTTTTTCAGTTGAGCAATGGACCCTTGCTGATTCTTGGCCTGATCATCATTGCCATTCTGATCATGGGGTGGCCAGCTGCTAGCAGGAAACCTGGTGCCTTCTCCGGCAAGGCTGGAGTCCTTACCGGTATAGCTTTTATCGGGTTGGGAGTTTGGACGTGGTTTGCACCGCAGCTCTTTCCGCTGGAGTTGGGCTCGGAGACTCGTTCTATTGACGGGTTTGATTACAACACCACCCCGTGGCCGCAAATCCTCACCGGTGTGGGCGACCATCTGAGCATGGTGGGCTTTGGTGCCTTGTTCTGGGGGTTGCTGCTTCTGCTGACCCACCGAACGCCTCTAGCCAGTCCGCCAGTTGCCAAAGAGGCTGAGGGAACAACTCAGGAAAATCCAGAAGTAACACGCAGGCGGTATCCCCAAGCGCAGCAACTGAGGTGGAGCGTGCCGAATATTCTGGCACGATCGGCCCGTAAAACCTTTTCCCACAGGCGTCTGCGCTGTACAGTCAGTGCTACGAACGCCTCAGAGCGCGCAGCGATGTGCTGCGCCATAGAGGCCTGTCGAAGGGTCTTTTCATGAAATATGTAGTGGGGTACCGGCCCGATGAGCGTGGCACTGACGCCATCGCCCTTGCCGGGGTCATCGCAACAACCCAGGGTGCTGAGTTGCATTTGGTCAACGTGGTCCATGGCAAAAAGACGGCAGATGCAGACCTGGAAAAACATGCGCTGTCCATGGTGCCGGACGGCGTCACGGCAACCTTTTCCACACGGGTTGCCGACTCTTTTGTGCATGGTCTCATTGATGCGGCGAAAGAAGACAAGGCGGTGCTGATAGTTGTCGGGGCGGCAAGCAATGGTCTTTTCAAGCGCTTCACGGTGGGTTCGGTGGCAAACGGGTTATTGCATGCCTCTCCGGTCCCGGTGGCCCTCGCCCCGCGAGGCTACAACCGCAGGGACCCGCTGACACGGCTAACAGTTATGACAGGCATGCGTGAGGGCTGGCAGGCGGTGCTCGAGGTCGGAACAACTGCGGCGCAGCGGCGGCACGTGCCGCTGCGGCTGGTTTCCGTAGTTGAAATTGATCAAACCAAACAGTCCGATTTTGATCTTGACAACGCCCTGAGCCCGGCCAAACAACACGTAAATACTGTCCTGAAAGCGGCCGCGGCTAAACTCCCGGCAAATACTGTCACAGTGACATTGGCCCATGGCCGCAACATTGAAGAAGCCGTAGATGGGATTGGTTGGAAGTCCGGGGAACTTGTTATTGTGGGCTCCAGCCGTCTGGCTGAGAACAGAAAAATCTTCCTTGGCTCTACCGCTAACAAGATTTTACGCTCGCTACCCGTGCCCATGGTTGTGGTGCCACGAGACTTCCAATCGCAGGGAATCTAAGGCGCGGATACAAACCTGCTTCCCCTGCCAGCTAGGCTGCGGCATACTTCCGCAGCCTAGCTGTCCGGCTATATGACAGAAGCATGTCTGTGATGAGGATGGCCAGGGCCGCCCAAACTATGCCGAAACCAATCCACCGGGCGTTGCTCATATGTTCACCCAACAAGGTGATGGCAATGACGAACTGTATCAACGGGGTCATGAACTGAAGCAGCCCTATCCCTGTCATTGACAACCGGCTGGCGGAAGCCCCGAAGAACACCAGCGGAACGGTAGTGGCAATTCCGGTTGAGGCAAGTAACCAAAAGTGGCCAGCGCCCAGACCCGTCAGAGTTGCCTGACCCATGAGTGTCACAACAATCATGGCGGCGATAGCCAGTGGACTCAGAACAGCTGTTTCAATGCTCAGGCTGGTTATTGCGTCAACTTTGCCTCCGACCCTGTTTTTGACAAATCCATAGCTCCCAAAGCTAAAAGCCAATACCAGCGCAATCCATGGCAGCTTGCCGTAGCTAAAGGTCAACACCACAACGGCGGCAAACCCAACACCCATGGCCACCCACTGCAAGGGCCGGAGTTTTTCCTTCAGAACCACAACGCCTATCAAGACTGAAACGAGCGGGTTGATGAAGTAGCCAAGAGAGGCTTCGATGGTGTGGCCCGTGGTGACGGCAAAAACGTACGTCAGCCAGTTGACAGCTATCAACAGTCCGGCAATCGTCAAAGTACCCATGGTGCGTCTGCTCTTGATGGCTACGCCAATCTTTGCCCATCCGCGGCTAACTGTGATGATCAGGGCACAAAAGACCACCGACCAGACAACGCGGTTGGCGACGATTTCAATGCTGTTGGCGGGGATGAGCAAGATGAAATAAACGGGCATCATGCCCCACAGACCGTAGGCAGAAAAGCCGTACAGCGTCCCAGTGGCACTTTTTGATCTGGCCGGTTTACCCGTCTTCAAACGCTTACGGGGATGGGGTGTTGTTTGGGGTTCGCTAAGGGTCACAACCCTCATAACAACACTGATGCAGAATATAATCCATATCCACTTGGCAATGATTGGACGGTTTGTTATCCCCAAGACTTTGCAAATACAACCTTTGCCTGCATCGCAAGCGGTGCAGGGTCTCGGTGAGTGTTTGATCACTTTCAATCTCTGACACTTACAGAGCTCGCGTATTCGCAATTAGACTACTTAAGTGGCGCTTAATTAGCGCTTCCATGTGTAACAGTTGATGCAGTCGTGTTTCTTGTTGCGATTCACAGTTCGGAAGGACTCCTTTCTTGGCTAACTTGAGCGCCACCCGCCCATTCCGCGTCGCCATCATTGGCTCTGGCCCGGCCGGCGTCTATGCGGCAGATATATTGACGAAGTCTCAGGAAGTTTCTGGCGGCGACGTTCAAGTCAGCATCGATATTTTTGAGTCCCAGCCGGCCCCCTACGGCCTGATCCGCTACGGTGTGGCCCCAGACCACCCTCGGATCAAGGGCATCATGAATGCCCTCCACAAGGTTTTGGACCGTGGCGATATTCGCTTCTTCGGCAATGTCAGCTACGGTCGCGACCTCACGCTTTCAGACCTTCGCTCCTTTTACGACGCCGTTATCTTTGCCACGGGTGCCACCAAAGACACGGTGCTTGAGGTCCCAGGCGTAGATCTTGACGGTTCTTATGGCGGTGCCGACTTTGTCTCTTGGTATGACGGACATCCCGATGTTGGACGTGACTGGCCCTTGACCGCAAAAGAAATCGCCGTCATAGGCAATGGCAATGTGGCACTTGATGTGGCTCGTGTGCTCTCCAAACATGCCGACGACATGCTTGTTACCGAAATCCCTGACAACGTGTACGCGGGGTTAAAAGCTTCCCCCGTCACTGATGTGCACATTTTTGGCCGTCGTGGTCCGGCCCAAGTTAAATTCACACCATTGGAGTTGCGCGAACTCTCCCATTCACGCGACGTGGACATTGTTCTTTACGACGAAGACTTTGACTTTGATGAAGCCTCAGATGCAGCCATTAAAACCAACAATCAAGTCAAGATCATGGTTAACACGCTGACCAATTGGCTAGCTGAAGAACACGATGAAACCCGGGTCCCGGCGTCACGTCGCCTGCACCTGCATTTTCTGCACACACCCGTAGAAATCGTTGGCACCAACGGTCACGTCTCAGGCATCCGGTTCGAACGCAACGAACTCGATGGCACTGGAAACGTCAGGGGTACCGGGGAGTTCATTGACTATCCCGTGCAAGCCGTTTACCGTGCTGTGGGCTATTTTGGTTCTGAGCTTCCGGACATCGATTTTGATACTCGCCGCGGAGTTATCCCGAACCGCGGTGGACGCGTGGTGGGCGCGGACGGCACTGAAGTACCCGGGCTTTACGCGACGGGCTGGATCAAGCGTGGTCCGGTTGGACTGATTGGCAGCACCAAAGGGGATGCGCTGGAAACCATTGGCTGCCTGTTGGAAGATAGACTCAACCTTCCGGTTGCGCAGCATCCAGGCGAAGCTGAAATCGTGGATTTACTGGAGTCACGTGGAATCGAATTCACCACCTGGGAGGGCTGGAACAAACTCGATGCGCATGAGAAGCACCTGGGCGCCAGCTACGTCCCGGCGGCCGGGGTTGAAGTCACACGCGAACGGGTTAAAGTTGTGGATCGCGAGCAGATGGTGAACATTTCCAAGAAGTAGACCAAAAGTATGAACCGCGAGTCTCATGTTGTATGAAGAAATACGTAGAATACACTCGGTTTGGTAAGGATTCGCTCTTGTTAGCGGGTTCCAAAGCACCTGAGGATTAAGCGGTTTTATGAATTTGTTCCGAACTAAATCTATCGAACTCTCCCTGGCTGATGCCGAGGAACCAGGCCACAAACTCAAGCGAACCTTGACAACGTGGGACCTGATGATCATGGGAATCGCTGTGGCTGTTGGAGCCGGCATTTTCTCAGTCGGGGCGCAGGCAGCAGCCCACCATTCGGGCCCAGCTGTCACTGTTTCCTTCGTTTTGGCGGCAGTCACTTGTGCTCTGGCGATCATGTGTTACGCAGAATTCGCTACCGCGATCCCCGTCGCCGGCAGTGCCTACGTTTTTACCTACGCCACAGTAGGTGAACTTCTGGCATGGATCATAGGCTGGAACTTGATCTTGGAACTGCTCATGGCCGCGTCCGTAATTGCCAAATACTGGGGTATTTATCTGAGCAATTTCTTCGAAGCGGTGAACCTGAATATCCCTTCCAACTTTGCCGTGGGACCACTCACGGTGTTTTGGGGGCCACTGGTTGTGGTGGCTGTCTTTACCTTCGTTTTGGTCATGGGCACTAAGCTGGCCGCGCGTATCAATAACGTCTTCACGTTGATCAAAATCGGCATAGTTCTCTTCGTGATTGTGGTTGGTTTCTTTTACGTCAAAGTAGAGAACTACCAACCCTTTATGCCACCGTCTGAGCCGGCTGCTGCGACAGACACATCGTGGCAGCTGCAACCGTTCCTTTCGCTTCTGACAGGGGCTGAACCGGCCATGTATGGCTTCGCCGGAATTATTTCCGGGGCAGCCTTAGTGTTCTTTGCCTTCATCGGGTTTGACGTTGTAGCAACGAGCGCTGAAGAGGTTAAAAACCCGGCAAAAACACTTCCGCGTGGTATCTTCGCCGGTCTGGCCGTTGTGACAGTCTTGTACATCCTTGTCACTCTCGCGGTGACAGGCATGGTCTCCTATAAAGATCTGGCCGCCGTAGCCGAACCGTCTTTGTCCACAGCGTTTTCTTTGGTAGGTGCTGAATGGGCAGTAGTCATCATTTCGTTGGGCTCACTGATTGGTCTCACAACTGTCATCATGGTGCTCCTTATGGGCCTGGCTCGCGTCATGATGGCTATGAGCCGCGACGGGCTGTTGCCACGTGGACTGAGTAAGACCTCGGATAAACATGCAACTCCTGCCCGTACACAGATCCTCAGCGGCGTCTTTGTGGCGATTCTGGCCGGGTTCACTCCTGTTGAACTGCTCAGTGAAATGATCAATATTGGAACTCTTAGCGCTTTTGTGATGGTCAGCATCGGTATATTGGTTCTTCGGCGCAAGCGCCCCGACCTTAAACCCGCTTTCCGTGTCCCTTTTGGACCTGTCATCCCCATTCTGTCCACCCTGCTGTGCATTTACCTGATGCTGAACCTAGCCACACTCACCTGGGTGTTTTTCGCGATCTGGCTGGGCGTGGGTCTGGTGTTTTACTTCAGCTACGGCCATTGGAATTCGCGTCTTGGCCGTGAGCAAGCCAAAGAAAAAATACAGACTGACTTGGACAAAGTGGACTAGTCAGGGCACCTGCATGAGTGGATTCAAAGAAAAACCTGATCGATCTCCCAAAGTGCTGGCGGACGTGGCACCGGAGTCACTGTTGCTACTAGGGGCCGGCAGTGCAATATTGTTGCAGCTGGCCAATCCTGCTGTGGGTTACGGGGTGGCACGACATTCAAATTTTGCGGCCGATCCGCTGAAGCGACTGCATGGCACGTTGAGCTACATTTACGCCCTCAGCAACGGCACTCCGGCGCAACGAAAGCACGTGCAACAACAGGTTCAGCGAGCCCACCTTCCCGTGAAGTCTGCGGCCGGTGCGGGGAACCCCGCTTATAACAGTGCTGATCCGGCCCTGCAATTATGGGTTGCCGCCACGCTTTACAAGTCAGCGGCGCAAACGTACGATTCCATATTTCCCGCACTGGATGCTCGTGATGGCGAATCTGTGTATCTTAGTTACTCGGTGCTGGGGACGGCGTTGGGAATGCCTGCGCAGCTGTGGCCTGGCTCAACCGCCGACTTTGCCGAGTACTGGGCACAGCAGCTTGGGCAACTCAGCGTTGATGAAACAGTCCGGGAAGTTGCAAGGGAACTACTCGCCGCCAAACATGCACCGTTGTGGATCAAGGTAATCATGCCGGTGGCTCGTTTTCTGACCATCGGATTTCTGCCTCCTGCCGTGCGCCAAATGTATGGCTTCAACTGGTCGCCACGGAAGGACAAATATTTGCGGCTCTCACTAAGGGCGGCAGCGCTTCTGGCGCGAATTACCCCGCGATGGATCCGGCACTCCCCGATGCGCTACTACCTCAAACGCATCTGAGCGGCCAGGAGAGAGTGCCTAGTCCCTATGCTCTGCGCCATCGCAGCACCTGGCCCGTGGTGCAAAGCGGTCACGGCGCCGCGAAACGAATGATCCAATCTATAAGTGGGCGCAATTGATCCCAGAGCATGCTTATGTGTTCCTTCGCCGCCACACTTTCTAACCATTCCGGAGTACCCAAGGCAACGGAAGCGCTGAGCGTTTTGTGTTTCAGTAGCTCCTGTCGAGGATGATCTTTGGGGAATCCGCGCGGCACGGTCGCCAGCGTTTGTCCCTCGATTTGCAGGCCGGCAGCAACGAGATCTGCGGTGAGCTTCGCCAGTAACTTTCCGCTCACCGAGGCTTCCACGGCACTACGGTACCGGGACAACTGTGCCGGTGCGAAGGAGTGGTAACCACCTCCCACCTCGAGCCCGCCAGCACCGAGCTGCAAATAAAATCCCACCCCTTCGTAGTGAGAAATGAACAGTCCCTGTGTTGTTTTATAGGGCTCCGCGTTGGCTGAAAACCGCATGTCCTTGTATGGGCGGAAGATTTTTCCTGAACCGAATCGTGGCTCAAGCTCACGGAGGAGTGCTGCTAAGGGGGCCACAACAACCTCGTCATAAGTGGCTTTATGACTGGCCCACCACTGGCGATTGTTATTCTGCTGAAGATCGCCATAGAAGTCCAACGCCGCCTCGGGAATGCCAGTGAAAGTATCCATAAATCAAGCCTAAAGTGGCGGGCTAACGGGCACTAGGGCGCTACGAACTTCTGTGGACACATGCCTGATTTCATTGGCTGTGGAGGAATCACGCGGCAACCTTAGGACGGCCTAACTGGACTGAGTCCAAAAAGCGGACGATAGTTGACACATGGTCACCAAAGCGCAGTCGGAAGAGATGTTGCGAGCAGTTTCACTGCGCGTGACACGCCCCCGACTTGCGGTTTTGGAAGCTGTTAGCTCCAACCCGCACGCCGACGCCGACACCATCATTGGTGAGGTTAGGAGCGTGTTGGGCAGCGTTTCCAAGCAGGCTGTCTACGACGTCTTGGCAGTCCTTGTCGAGTCAAACTTGGTGCACCGCATTGAACCAGCAGGATCGCCGGCGCGATTTGAAACGCGGGTGGGGGACAATCACCACCACGTCGTGTGCCGAACCTGTGGGGACATTGCCGACGTCGACTGCGCTGTCGGCCACGCACCTTGTTTGCACGCCTCTAACAACCACGGTTTCAGCATTGATGAAGCCGAGGTCATCTACTGGGGCACTTGCCCGGACTGCGCAAGCAAAAGACTTTTGAATGAACAAGATCTCACTACCGCAAGGAGCGAATAGTAAACATGACTATCGAAAACACCGCGCCGCTGACCACTGCCGCAGGCGCACCAGTTGCCAACAACCAGGACAGCCTCACCGCCGGACCCCGTGGTCCCCTGCTGTTGCAGGATGTCTGGTTCCTTGAAAAGCTGGCGCACTTCAGCCGCGAGGTCATCCCCGAGCGTCGCATGCACGCTAAGGGCTCAGGTGCCTTCGGAACCTTCACGGTCACCAATGACATCTCCAAGTACACCAAGGCGAACATCTTCTCCGAGGTCGGCAAGCAGACTGAAATGTTTGCTCGTTTCTCCACCGTTGCCGGTGAGCGCGGCGCAGCCGACGCCGAGCGCGACATCCGCGGCTTCTCGCTGAAGTTCTACACCGATGAGGGAAACTGGGACCTGGTGGGCAACAACACCCCCGTGTTCTTCTTCCGCGACCCACTGAAGTTCCCCGACCTGAACCGCGCCGTCAAGCGCGATCCACGCACCAACATGCGCAGCGCCGAGAACAACTGGGACTTCTGGACTAACCTGCCCGAATCCCTGCACCAGGTCACGATCGTCATGTCCGAGCGCGGCATCCCCGCCAGCTACCGCCACATGCACGGCTTCGGCTCACACACCTTCTCCCTGATCAACGCCGAAGGCGAGCGTTTCTGGGTCAAGTTCCACCACCGCACCCAGCAGGGCATCAAGAACCTGACCGACGCAGAGTCGGCTGCACTGGTTGGTTCGGACCGCGAGTCACACCAGCGCGACCTCTTCGACTCGATCGAGAACGGTGACTTCCCCAAGTGGAAGCTCATGGTTCAGATCATGCCTGAAGCGGACGCCGAGACGTACAAGTACCATCCGTTTGACCTCACCAAGGTCTGGAGCAAGGAAGACTACCCGCTGATCGAGGTTGGCGAGTGGGAGCTGAACCGCAACGCTGAGAACTACCATGCAGACGTTGAGCAGGCTGCTTTCGCACCGGCCAACGTGGTTCCGGGTATCAGCTTCTCGCCGGACCGCATGCTTCAGGGCCGCCTGTTCTCCTACGGTGACGCCCAGCGCTACCGCCTCGGTGTCAACCACCACCAGATCCCGGTGAACGCACCGAAGAACCCCACTGCCAACACGTACCACCGTGACGGTCAGGGCCGCGTTGATGGCAACCAGGGCCGCACCCCCGGCATTGAGCCGAACTCCTACGGCCGCTGGCCCGAGCAGCCTGCGTACGCCGATCCGGCCCAGGCTATTGGCGCGGTTGCCGACCGTTTCAACTTCCGCGAAGACGATGCCAACTACTTCGAGCAGCCCGGCATCCTGTTCCGCGAGAAGATGGACGACGCCCAGCGCCAGGTGCTCTTTGAGAACACCGCACGCGCCATCGACGGAGCCTCCGAGGCCACCGTTGAGCGTCACATCTACAACTGCACCCAGGCAGACCCGGCCTACGGCGCGGGAGTACGTGCGGCCATCGAAGCGCTGCAGGCAGAGAAAATCTCTGCCGTGGATGTAAACTCAGACGCCGTTTAGCAATTCCCTGAACTGCCCGGAACAGACCCTTGTGGTCGGTTCCGGGCAGTTTTTTGTGGGCGCCAGGGTTACCTAAGCAGTGCCGCAGGGACTATCCCAGCAGGTGTTCGCGGCCAAACATGGCGGCTGCGGCGCGCGCGGAGGGGGTTCCGGCGTCGAGGTCGGCACCTGCTGCCACGAGTAACGCAGACACGGCATCCTCGCCTTTGAACAAAGATCCTGCCAGGGGAGACTGGTCCCGGCTGTTGCGGATGTCCACATTGGCGCCGCGTTTGAGCAGCGCGGCTACAGTCTCCGAGGCTCCCTTGTAAGCGGCCAGCATCAGCAAGGTGTTGCCTTCGGGATCCTGGACGTCGATCGCCAGCCCGTGATCGAGAAATTCGGCCAGTTCAGTGGTTTTTCCGTCACGGGCCAGATCCATGGCAAGGGCAATGATCCGGGCAGTTTGGTCTTCGTTCAGTGAGGGGTTGTTGGTCATCTCTTTACAATATGCGAAGTGTGCCTGGTTTTCCCCTGTAAGGGTTCTGTGACCGGTGAATCCAGCCCGCCACCAGTGACAAAACCGGCTACCTGAGCTGAGCCGTCACCGTGACGACGGCCAAAGATGTGGAATGTGAGAGGTGCCTGTGAACTCCACTGATCGTTAACCCAGACGGTGACACCTGCGTATGCTGGACGGGCTTGGGAAACCAGGGACTCGAGTGTGTTTGCCAGCTCCAGCAGTGCCATCGGGTCCATGGGGTCCAGGGTGGCGAGGGCAGTCCGGGGCTGCGCGGTCCAATGCCCTCCCTGGAACGGTGTACCGGGGAGGGCGCGGACCGGCTCAATACAAAATGGACGATCCGCCCACCCGGCATGTTCCCCTGTAGGTCCAAGGTCCGTTGGAAGTTCTTGGCCCGAGGATTCGGCAGAAGGCGCTGAGGCACTATCCGAGTCAGGACCGGGGCCTTGGGAGGAACTAGTGTCTTCTTGCCAGCTGCGCAGCGCCTCATCCTGTGTGCGGGTTTCTCCTACTCTCAAGCGTTGGTGCGCTGGCAGGCGGAGTGCGGAAGCCGCCGTCGTGCCTTCAGGCAGAGAGAAGAACAGGTGCAGGGTTGGTGTGGAAGTTTCGGCGAGCGGTTCGCCCACGGCGTCACCAACGGGCTGCCAGTTCAGTGCAATATAGAGCTGTGCGGCTGTTGCGCCGGCAATCTCGCATAGGGCGCGGCGCAGATGAGCATAGCAGCGCAGGAGATCGGCTGCGGATTCCGTGCCGAACTCGATGGAAGGGTCATTGAGCCGAAGCACATAATGGCCCTGCGTCAAGGGAAAACCGGGGCGTCGGGCGCTCCAGAACGTAGAGGAGTGCAGGTGCGTGCGAATCGGTGCCAAGGCAATCCCTCCCAGTGGATAGGCGCACCATCGATGCCCTGCCAGCATAACTCAAGTGGTTAGCCAGCTTGGCCAGCTTGTACAGTTTAGAAACTACTAGTGAAAGTGACGTGGGCGTGCACAGGCATTTCAACGGATTAAAGACAGCAGCTCTCTTTGGCGTGCTGTGGGCGGTTCTGCTTGGTATTGGCGCCATCATTGCTGCAGGAACCCGCAGTACCGCGCCACTGTGGATTTTTGCGTTAATTGGCGTTGGCACCACCGCCTACGGCTACTGGAATAGTGAGAAAATCGCTATCCGTTCTATGCAGGCCTACCCAGTGAATGAGGCACAAGCTCCTGGGATCTACCGGATAGTTCGCGAACTATCGGCTAAAGCCAACCAGCCCATGCCGGCCATTTATCTTTCCCCAACGCAGGCACCCAATGCTTTTGCCACTGGACGAAATCCTAAAAATGCTGCAGTTTGTTGTACTGAAGGCATCCTCAACCTTCTTGACGAGCGCGAGCTGCGAGGGGTGCTGGGGCACGAATTGACGCATGTTTATAACCGCGATATCTTGACGTCCTCAGTCGCGGCGGCAGTTGCTGGTGTAATTACATCAGTGGCCCAGATGATGCTTTTCTTTGGCGGGAATCGCCGCAATGCCAACCCGATTGCCATGATCGCCATGGCATTGCTGGCGCCGCTGGCGGCATCCATGATTCAACTAGCGATCAGCCGCACCCGCGAGTACGACGCCGATGAAGATGGTGCCACTTTGACTGATGATCCGCTGGCGCTGGCCTCCGCCCTGCGCAAACTGGAGCTAGGCGTGCAGCGGGCACCGCTGCCCGAAGAACAAAAATTAGTTAATACCAGCCACCTCATGATCGCCAACCCTTTCAAGAATGGCGGGGCTAAGAAACTCTTTTCCACCCACCCTCCCATGGCTGAACGGATAGCGCGTCTGGAGAAGATGGCTGGGCGAGAACTGCATTAAATCCTGCTCCGCGGCTCACGCATCCGCACTACTTGGCCACTGCTTTAGATTGACTATGGCACCTCTGGTTGCCGGGGCTCGCACGCTGGTCAGCACAGTAGGACAGAATAGAGGCATGCGACTGATTTTGATTAGGCACGGCCAAACACCCAACAACGTCCGTAGTCTTTTAGACACCGCGGTCCCGGGGCCCGGATTAACGCTTTTGGGTGAGGCGCAGGCAGCGGCTGTCCCTGCGGCCGTGGCACATCAAAGCATTGACGCTTTGTATATATCCAATTTAACCCGCACAGCCCTGACAGCAGCCCCGCTTGCCGCGGAACGTCGCCTTGCTCCTTTAGTTAGGGACGGGTTGCGTGAAATCAGTGCTGGCAGCCTTGAACTCAAAGGCGATATAGCCTCCATCGAGGAATACCTGCGTGCCGTGAAATCCTGGCTCAGCGGCGACTTATCAGCACGGATGCCCGGGGCCGACAGCGGGTATGAAGTATTGGAGAGGTTTGACGCAGTGGTGGAGGAGGCCGCCACCCATGAAACCGTAGCGATGGTCAGTCATGGGGCCATGATTCGTTTTTGGGCTGGTTACCGCGGCATAAACATCGACTGGTCTGATAAGAAATTCCACGATCTCTCCAACACTGGAATTGTCACCCTCGATGGGGAGCCCACTGGTAGCAACACACCGGGTGGCTGGAAAATCCAGTCCTGGCAAGGTGCACCGGCCGGGGGGTTGAGCGGATTGGATGCTGACGGACCAACGGCCGAGCTCACTACCGACGCGCTCACCGAGGTAGGCAAACGATTCAGCACTCATGGAGTTGAAGAACATTAAGGACAAGAAGCATGGGGGAGCAGGGGCTTCCTCAGATGGCACGGGTTCCGCGACTGGCGCTATGACTAGTACCGCGGCGTCAGGGGCTTTCCACACACCAACACCGTTCACCACAGTCAATTTATGGCGGTTGAAAGGGATTAGTTGGGTGTGGCTGGGCACAGCTGCCGTGTGTATTGCGCTCCTGGCTGTTGGCGCACCGCTGAATATGAGCCTGTACGGCATGGCCCTGCCTTTTGCCTTGGGCATGTCGATCCTGCATTCAGCATCACTGGGTCTAACAGCTGCCCGTCCTGTAGCCGGAGTGCTTGTTTCGCTGATACCCATGAGCGTCCTGCCGCTGGTCTCTGATCCAGTAGGGGCAGCTCCCATGCCTTTTAGTGTGATCGCCATGATTACCCAAGTCCTGGTGATTTGTGTGGCCGGGCTCCGGACACACTGGATGGTTCCGGCCGCTGGGTGGCTGGCGAGCGTGGTGGTTGGTGTTGGGTCAAACTACCTGACAATGCCGGGTGTGCAGTCTGATGGAGCCCAGAACAATGTGGTCATTTTCGCGGCTGTCTCTGGCGGGCTCATGGTCGCGGCCGTTGTGGCCCAACAATGGCAACATCTACGGGCGGAACTCGCTGCGGAAAGAAATGTCAGTGCCGAGGAGCAGTCACGACGCAGGCTGGCCGAGGAACGCACACGCATTGCTCGCGAACTTCATGACGTGGTGGCGCACGGTATGTCAGTTGTTGTGGTGCAAGCAACCACGGCCAGCTACCGGCACGCCGGGCTCAACGATGAACTGAAACAGGAATTCGATGACATTGCGGCCAACTCCCGCCGGGCCATGACTGAGATGCGCAGCATGCTTGGTTCCCTTCGCAACTCTGAAGCCGGCCGGCAACTGGGCCCACAGCCCACACTGGCCGATCTTCCCCAGCTCTTTGCCTCGGCCAGGTCAGCAGGTGTGAACATCCCCGAACCAGACCTGTCAGAGCTGGAAAGCCATGACATTGGCGAGGTCATTGCGCTCACCGCCTACAGGATTGTCCAGGAAGCACTCAGCAATGTCATTAGGCATGCACCAGGGGCGACTGCGCGCGTGCTCTTCACCGTGAATGAAAGCAAGATGAGCGAGAGCAGCCTGTCCGTTTCAGTGGTCAACTCAAGCTCGGACATCGGGGCAGTGATAGCGCAGCTGGACAAGGGCGCACATGTGGGCCAGGGCTTGATTGGGATGCGTGAGCGCGCCGATATTGTGGGCGGCTCAGTTCATTGCGTGCCAACCACCAATGGCGGGTTTGCCGTCACAGCCATTCTGCCCATGAACACCACCGACGGCAAGGGAAGCGCCCGGTCATGAACATCAGAGTACTAGTTGTTGACGACCAAGCCATGGTTCGTGAAGGATTTGCCGCTTTGCTCGGCGCCCAAGACGATATAGACGTGGTGGGACAGGCGGAAAACGGTGCTGTTGCGGTAGAAATGACTGCCATCCACCGTCCGGATGTTGTGTTGATGGATGTGCGCATGCCTGTCATGGATGGTCTGGAGGCGACTCGGCAGATCCTCGCAGGTGACATAAACACACAGGAGGCCACCACACATGTGCTGATGCTGACAACCTTTGACGTGGATGACTACATTTACGATGCGCTGCGCCTGGGGGCCAGCGGGTTCCTCTTGAAGGACGCGCTCGCCGGCGAGCTTGTGGCGGCTGTGCGTGTTGTTGCTTCCGGAGAGGCGCTTCTGGCACCATCGGTGACGAAACGGCTGATAGAGCAGTTCGCCGTTTCAAGAGCCCGGCCGGTCCTTTCCCGGGACAGGCTCGCTGGGCTTACCGACCGTGAGCTTGAAGTGATGACATTGATTGGTCGGGGATTTTCCAACCAAGAGATAGCTGACCAACTTTTCATTGCACAACAAACAGTAAAAACGCATGTCAGTAAAATCCTGGCCAAACTGGATCTGCGCGACAGAGTTCAGGCTGTGGTGTTGGCTTACGACACGGGATTGGTTGAGCCTGGCAGTTAAATGATGGCACTTCACGCGAGGGCACGCGCAAGGGGTGCAAGCGATTAAAAACGTTTAGCCGCTGAAAGTTACTCTCAAAAAAGAGGTAAAATTCAGCGGCTAAGCGCTACTTTTTTACGTGGGCGGTGATTGCCCGCCGATATAAACTGGTGGACTAGCGCATGTTGACGAACTGTAGGTCGGCATCTTCGAACTTACGTAGCATGGACATGACTTCCTGAAGGTCATCGCGGCTCTTGGAGCTCACTCGCAGTTCATCGCCTTGGATGGTGGACTTGACACCCTTGGGGCCCTCGTCACGAATCAGTTTGTTGATTTTCTTCGCCACGTCCTGGGCGATGCCTTCCTTGATCTCGGCCTCCAGACGGTACTCCTTGCCCGATGCGAATGGCTCACCCGCTTCCAGAGACTTCAATGAGATTCCGCGCTTGATCAATTTGGATTCAAAAACATCCATAACAGCCAGGACGCGCTCCTCAGAGTTGGCTTTCAGGAGAACTTTTTCACCACTGAAGTCGATCTCTGCACCGATGTTCTTGAAGTCATAGCGCTGCGCCACTTCCTTCTGAGTCTGGTGCAGGGCGTTGGCGACCTCTTGTTTGTCCACTTTACTGACGACGTCGAACGTTGACTCACTAGCCATGATTCCTCCATATGCTGCATATTTGACCGGTTGATTTGCCACCAAGCTTAGCGCCCGAGTGCACCAAAGCGAGCAAAGGCCATAAACCGTGCAAGGTGCGGATCGGTTGGGAAGCCGGCCAAAGTCAGGTGGGGAGTCCGTGGCGGGCTCGTTCACAGATAACTCCGAGGGATCCCGGGGCAATCTCACAGTTGCCATTGGCACAGTAGTTGTTGTTCAGACAACCCGCACTAGGAGCACCGATGACCACCGCTAGGCCTACCGCGCCGACACCAGCCACCGAGGCCAACACGCGCTCAAGGAATAGCAAAAAAACTGTGGGAACAGCCATTGCTGCCGTCACCTTGGTGGCTGCGACTGTTTTGGGTGGTCCGGGTTTGATCGGTGGAACTGCCGCCGGCCTGGATCCGGCAAGCATCATCGGAGCGCCCACAAATTCGGTGTCCTCCCGGCTCGCCGGCGTTCACGAAGATATGGCCCGTGCCGTGCAGTTGAAACAAGTCACCCCTGAACAAGCGTCTTTTCTGGAAAACCAGTTGGTCAAGCGGATTCAAAACCAAGCATAGAAAGTGTCAGCACCTAGGGGTCTTTGTTGATTTCGCGACCGGCTCCAGTTCGTATTGCCAGACACACGAATTCCAGCAGTTTTGAAGGTCATCACGGCGCTCATGGGCACTCGATTCGATTCTTGGGGAAATTCCTTGTATTGTTTTACTGCTTCCACTTGTTGGGGGCGAAAGCCGAATCTGATGTTTTAGGTTTGGCTGGCCATGGCAGATTACCCGAGTGGCCAAAGGGGGCTGACTGTAAATCAGCTGGCAACGCCTTCACTGGTTCGAATCCAGTATCTGCCACCAAGAATGAGACGTCCGGAACCTTTCGAGAGATCGTTGGGTTCCGGACTTTTTTGTGTAACGTAAGGACCTGCGAAGCTATCCATGGGTGCCTGGTTTTCTGTCCGCCGGGAAATTCGGCCAAGTCGAACTACAGTTAAGGCATGGAATACGTCGTGCCCCTGGTCATCTTGCTTGTCATAGTTCTCGTTGTTGTTGTGGGATCCCGACTGTTGGGGCGACGAAGCCGGAGCCTGCCGGCTGCTACAGATGAGGTGCGCCCAGAAGAGGTGCGCCCAGAAGAGGTGCGCACGGCAGCTCGTGCCCCGGCGCGGAAGCACCCTGACCGGAGCTCGGCTGCCAAGGAACCGGGACGTAAGGGTGCACGGTTTGGGCGGGAAATTACTCGAGAAAATGCTGAAGAGGCGGGCGCACTGCTCAGCCCTGAAGCCCACCAGCGCGTCTACTCGCTGATTGCCCAGCACCAGGTGCTCAACGCGGTACAGGCTTACCGCAAAGCCACGCGCCTAGGCTTGGGTGAGTCCGCCGCGGCAGTCGCGGCGTTGGCACAATTTCCCCAGCCATCTCCCGAACCCGTAATGCCTGTTGTCCCGGAGGGACCGCTGACAGTGGATGACATTGTCAACGCAGCGCCCGAGGCAGGGAAAGTGGACCCCAAAGCGGGGGTGAAGCCAGCAAGCGTTCCTGGCGCTTACCGCTACCGGGCCATCGTTGCCAGGGGTGAGGATGTCCGGGAGGTTGCCAGTACGCGCCTGAATGAGGAGAGCTTCGCGCGGATCCGCGACCTGGCTAGGTCGGGTAATTACGACGCCGCTGCCCGCCTTTTGCGAGACCATGCGGACATTGGCGAGACCGAGGCGCAAGAATTTGTAGCCATGATTGGACCCGAAGACTAAACCTCTATCAGTAAACGGGCAATCAGGGTAAAGCAGCAGATGGATGCCAGCGGCTAGACTGAAGCATCATTGATAGCATGCGGTCAACTGACTGCAATCTCTTCGGGAGAGCCCTTGAGCCATTCTGCCTTTTCTAACTTGCCAGCTGTGGGCCGTGCCATGTTCATAGTAGTCACCGCTTTTACGCTCGTGGTAGCTATGCTGGCTCTTCCAACACGGGCTGAAGCGGCTGCGCCCAGCACCTCGCGTGTCATTACTTTCTCTGCAGGTCCGGCGACGGTCGCCAAGGGTAAGACGATTACGCTCATCGCTCAGGTACAGAAGCTCACTGCCAAGACTTGGGTGAATAGTGGCAGTGTCACAGCGGCCGTTTATTTTGATCCTGATGGCTCAGCTCCGAACAAAGCCATGCAAGCCGTGAAAAGCAGTACCACTGGCTACATCAAAGTTGGCTTCCCTGCATCTGTCTCAGGTACGTGGACACTGCGTTTACCAACGCAAGGCACGCTCAGGGCATCCGACTCAGGCAAAAGACACGTCAAGGTTGTTTCAGCGTCCAAGCCCGCACCCAAACCGGGCTCCACAAAACCAGTTAGCAAGTGGAACTGTCCCACATGGGCCCCTATCAAAGGCAATGCTTCCAGTAAGATCTACCACCTGAAAGGTCAAAGGTTTTACTTGCGGACCACGCCGGAAATTTGTTTTAGTACCGAAACAGCCGCAAAACAGGCTGGATACCGAAAGTCCAAAGTTTAGGCAGTGCAAAATTGTAAAAAAGAACGCCCGGTCCAGTTTTGGATCGGACGTTTTGAGACCGTGCTCTAAGATCAGTGGCTCAGCTTTTCACTTTCAAGTACAAAGCCATCCTGGTGGTGGATGAGCTGGCGCCCCATGCCTGAGTCGAGTTGGATCCAGAGGCACTGGCGATCGTGGGAGAGCGTCTCCACCCGGCCTGACAGGCGCCAGCCACGGCCATTGACCAGCGCCACGGGCTCGTCTTTGGATAGAACCGGCCAGAGATCATGATTCTCAGGGTCAATGAACGAGCGGTGATGGATCGGACGTGTCATGGTTTCTCCTAGTGTGAAAGTCATCGCTGCTTCCTTTTCTCGTAGTCAACACCGCCAGTATGCGCGCACAAGGTGAATCCGCTGTGAATTACATGTGTCTATCCATCCAATTTCCCGTGAAACTAGGTAATTTGTATGTGAAAGTAGATACCGGTGTACTCACGCGCAGAGCGAAATAGTTGGCCATCGCTGATGTCTCTCACGTACCGTTGCAGCATGGCTACTGTTGAAATAACCACTGAATCCTTTGGCACCACCATCGAATCAAATGACATTGTGATAGTTGATTTTTGGGCTTCTTGGTGCCAGCCCTGCCTGCAATTTGCCCCCACCTATGAAGCGGCCTCGCAGAAACACGATGGCATTGTCTTCGGTAAGGTTGACACCGAAGCGCAGCAGCAGCTTGCGGCCGAAGCCAATATCACCTCTATCCCGACGTTGATGGCGTTCCGGGAAAAAGTCTTGGTTTTCGCCCAGCCGGGCGCGCTGAACGGTACTCAACTCGATTCCGTCATCGACGCCGTCAAGACACTGGACATGGCAGAAGTTCACGCCGCGGTTGCTGCCAAGCAAGCCGAGAATCCCGCAGCGCAAGAATAGGGTTCGCACCGGCAGCGCAACTGCATGACGCTGCAATTATTTAGCTCCGCAACGACTAGGTGGGGTGTGGCGCTGAACAGCGCCACACCCCACCTAGTCGTTGTTTTTGTTAGGTGTTACTGGGGACGTTCCAGTTTGACCGGCTCGGCCAATAAGGCGCTCAAGGACTCGTTCAGGTCCTGCACTGCAATGCCCTTGCTGTGCTTGTCCAGGTCTTCCTCTGACGCCCACACCTCCGTCAAGACAATCTTTTCTTCCGATTCCTCGGTAATTTCGTATTGGATGCAGCCGTCTTCTTCCACCACTTGTTCAATGGCGATTTCAAGTGCAAGTTTCACACGGAAGAATTCGCCTTCGTTGGGAATGAAGGTGGCCTGTAAGTTGATGATTTCGCTCATGAAACAAGCGTAGTCTGTGTCGCTGGCTGAACTGATGTCCCAGCAGGTTAGTGACGGCGGTGATCTTGGATTGTCATCCGTGGGCCAAATGTCGGTTTGTGAAAACCGCTCAATTGCAGCATGCGAACCACGCGCTGTCGGTGTCCTCGCCAAGGTTCCAGCAGAGCCAGCATGCCGGCATCATCCACGGCTTTACCGGCCAGGGCCCAGCCCACATAGGCGGCCAGGTGGTAGTCACCGACGGCTACCTGATCGGCGTCGCCATGAGTGCGCTGGGTGACTTCCGCCGCAGTCCACACGCCTATACCTGGGATGCTTTGCATCTTCGCAGCAGCGTCCACGGCCGGCAACGATGCGAGCCTTTCCAAACCAGTAGCGGAGCCCGCCACCCGCATCACGGTTGCTGAGCGCTGCGGCCCCACCCCAGCTTTGTGCCACTCCCATGACGGAATGGCTGCCCACTGAGGCGGGGTGGGAGCAACCATCAGATCTGTTGGGATGTCCGGGTGGATACCCGAGCCTGGAGCTGGGGAACCAAAATTGCGCACCAGTGCGGCATATCCCCGGCGAGCCTCTCGTGCTGTCACCTTTTGCTCCAGTATGGCCGGGATCAGGGCGTCAACCATGCGCCCTGTGGAGGGCAGACGCACTGCCGCATGACGCCGTCGTGCTTCCCTAATTTTGTGCGGAAGGGTGCTCGCAAACGCGTGGGAGTCGAAGTGAGACCAGTCATCGTGTGCCCCCAGCAGCCCTGGCACACCAACCAAGGCATGCTCGGCGCCGGGTCCCCACGAGCGGATGGTGAGCGTGTTGTTGTGCTGACTAATCCCGAGAGTTGCCGGGCCCGCCGGAGTGTTGGAAGCCAGCCAGGCTGTGCTGTCCGTGAGCCGGATGGTGGCGTCACCGGGGCCGCGGCCAAGGATGCCCAGAGTTTGGTGCAGTTTGTATGGACCGCCGGCATCCCAGTCCATGGTGGGTCCCGGGGTGGCTAATTCGGTCATGCTTCCATGGTCGCATGTGCATGGTCGCCTGTGGCGAGAGTTGAGCGAAGAACATCGTGAGCGTGGGCACTTCTCCTTACGGAAGTGTGACGGCGCAATGCGTAGGCCGGAGATTCCCAAGGCAGCCGCTTCAGTCCCTTCGCCGGGCCTGTTGCTAAGGGGTATCCAGTTCAGGTGGAACCTGAAAATGGTCCCGGGTTCACAGAGTAGGTGTGACTTCTTGGCCGCACTCCGGGGCAAGCTCCGAGCTCTCGAGGCTTTTGTTCGGTTCAGCAGAGATACTCAGCGCTGTCTGGGCCAGGATTTCCCGGCAGGCCAGAATTGCCGGCCGGCTCCGACTGGCGCGCCGAGCGGCCGTGAACACCGTGCGCCGAGGGAGCCCCGGCAGTTTCAACAACATCAGCGCCGGTTTCCGTCCCGTCCACATCAGATCGGGCATCAGCCCCACAGCGTTGCCGGATTCAATAAGGCGGACCTGGGCCTGAAGATCGGCTGTTTCAAAACGCACATCGGGTTCGAATCCGGCCTGCCTGCATGCCTGTTCAGCCCAATGGCGAGAGGCGGCTCCGCGCGGCTCCATCACCCACGGTAAATCGCGGGTGTCCTCGATGCCCGTGATGGGTTCGCTGCGCAACCGTGAGACTGTTCCTTCAACTGTGGGAGAGGGCACTGCCAAACGGATGGTGTCGGTTGTTAGCAGGACCCTGTCCAGCTCGGGATGTCGGGGCGCTGCATGGCCCGGATACTGCTCTGCCACCACCATGTCGAAATCGCGGGCCCACGTTTCATAGAGTGCGGTTTCAGGCTCGCGCTGAGTCATCTCAATGCGCACTTCGGGGTAGCGCTGCGACATGGCCGTGAGCAGTTCCGGCAACAGCGCCAACGCCGCGGATTGAAACACGGCCAGTTTCACCGTTCCAGCCACTGTTGTCAGCGAAGCGGCGATCTCTGCTTCGGCGCGCTCCAGCGACTCCACGATGTCTGCAGTATGGGCCACGAGAATTTCCGCCTGCGCCGTCAACTGCACTCGCCGACCAACTTTTCGGAGCAATTTCACCCCGGTTTCCTTCTCCAATAAGGCCAGCTGCTGGGACACGGCAGAGGGGCTGTATTGCAGGGCTATAGCCACGTCGGCGAGGGTTCCGCGGATGTGTAGTTCACGCAGTAAACGCAGCCGTCGCACGTTCAGCAAGGTGTACCCCAGATCAATAAGAAGAACTGTCCAATATTCATCAAATAACACCACTTTTCCTTAATGAATATTAGTCCCATACTGGAGCTAATAGGAACCCCGCGAAAGGCGTCACAGGCGACGCTTGGTGCGCGGTTGCACGTATGAAGGCACCAGTAGAAATGAGCAATGAAACGCCATGAACAGCACAGCTCCTGCGGCTACTGCCGCTAACATCCCGGTCCCAGGCGACGAACTTGCCGAGGAGAGCATCGCCTTGGTTCGGCGGTGGTTGGCTGAAGCCGCTACGTTCCCAGCTGACGTCTCCGCCCAGAGGCTGGCCGGGGTCCTGAAGGATCCGGCGGGACTGGACTTCACGGTCGGCTTCGTGGATGGTGTCATCCGCCCTGAAGACGTGGTTGTGGCTGGCCGTAACCTGGCGGCACTGGCTCCGAAAGTACCGGCGTTTTTGCCGTGGTACATGCGCAGCGCCGTTCGTTTGGGCGGGGTTATGGCCCCGATCATGCCCCATCTGGTCATTCCGATTGCCCGCAGGGTTTTGCGCGAGATGGTGGGACACCTCATTGTCGATGCCACCGACGCCAAACTGGGCCGGTCCATCGCCAAGATCCGCGCGGATGGCACAGAGCTGAACATTAACTTACTTGGCGAGGCCGTTCTCGGTGAAAAGGAAGCCGATCGTCGCCTTAAAGGGACCTTGAAGCTGCTGGCAAGAGACGACGTTGATTACGTCTCCATCAAGGAGTCCTCCACCGTGGCGCCGCACTCCCCATGGGCTTTTGATGAGGCCGTGGAGCATGTAGTGCAAAAACTGACGCCGCTGTACACCCTGGCCAATTCTTTCCCGTCCCCCAAGTTCATTAACCTGGATATGGAAGAGTACAAAGACTTGGGCATGACCATCGCCGTATTTAAACGGATGTTGGACAAGCCGGAGTTCAACAACCTTGAAGCCGGGATTGTTCTGCAGGCCTATTTGCCTGACACCCTGGCCGCCATGATCGACCTCCAGGAGTGGGCGGCTGCGCGTACAGCCGCTGGAGGTGCGCCTGTCAAAGTGCGTATTGTCAAGGGTGCCAACCTGCCCATGGAACAGGTGCAGGCCTCCGTTAACGGCTGGCCATTGGCTACCTGGGGCTCCAAAATGGACTCCGACACTAACTACAAGCGAATTGTGAACTATTCGCTGACTCCGGAACACATCAAAAACGTACATATCGGTGTGGCCGGCCACAATCTCTTTGACGTGGCCCACGCTTGGCTACTTGCCAAGCAGCGCGGGATTAGCCCTGATTCGGGGCAGCTGGAGTTTGAAATGTTGCTGGGCATGGCAACTGGGCAGGCGCAGGCAGTTCGGCGTGACGTTGGCTCACTACTGCTTTACACGCCCGTAGTGCATCCGGGTGAGTTCGATGTCGCCATTGCGTACCTGATCCGCCGGTTGGAAGAGGGCGCCAGCCAGGACAACTTCATGTCAGCTGTCTTTGAGCTCTCCGATAATGAAGCACTCTTTGAACGCGAGAAGAACCGCTTCCTGGACTCTCTGACCGCGCTGGATAGCGAGGTGCCCGCCTCGAACCGTGTGCAGGACCGCAACAAGCCCGCACAGTCACGCGGCCACAACACTGAGGGCTTCGCAAACACTCCCGACACGGATCCTGCGTTGGCGCAGAACCGGGATTGGGGCCGGGAGATCCTGGCACGTGTGCCCTCCTCCACGCTGGGCAATGATCTGGTTGCAGCAACCTCCGTCACCGAGCTGGAGCAGCTAAACCAGATTGTTGACACCGCTGTTGCTGCCAGCACGGCCTGGAGCGCCATGAGTGGTGCCGAGCGTGCTGTCATCTTGCACCGCGCAGGGGACGTGTTGGCATCACGCCGGGCAGAATTGCTGGAAGTTATGGCATCCGAAACCGGGAAGACTCTGGACCAGGGAGATCCCGAGGTCAGTGAGGCCATTGACTTTGCACACTTCTATGCTGAGCGGGCCAAAGACCTTGAAACGCTCGACGGCGCAACCTTTGTCCCAGCCAAACTCACAGTTGTGACCCCGCCGTGGAACTTCCCCGTGGCAATTCCGGCAGGGTCCACGCTTTCGGCACTTGCCGCGGGCTCCGCCGTCGTCATTAAACCTGCGCGTCAAGCACAGCGCTGTGGCTCCGTCATGGTCCAGGCGCTATGGGATGCAGGTGTTCCCCGCGAAGTTCTGGCGTTGGTCCAACTTGGTGAAAGAGAGCTGGGTCAGGCACTGGTAGGGCACCCCTTAGTGGATCGTCTCCTCCTCACCGGTGGCTACGAAACGGCGGAACTGTTCCGTAGTTTCCGCAATGACCTGCCCCTATTAGCTGAAACTTCCGGTAAGAACGCCGTGATCGTCACACCCAGCGCGGACTTTGACCTCGCGGCAAGAGACGTGGTCCAGTCAGCGTTTGGGCATGCCGGACAAAAGTGCTCAGCCGCTTCGCTGGTCATTATGGTTGGCTCCGTGGCGCAGTCGAACCGATTCCGGAATCAACTCATAGATGCAGCTTCCAGCCTCGTTGTTGGTTACCCGGAAGTAGCCACCAGTCAGATGGGGCCCATCATTGAGCCCGCGGCAGGCAAGCTCCACACAGCGTTGACAACGTTGGATGAGGGCGAAAGCTGGGCCATTGAGCCGCGGCAATTGGATAGCACAGGACGGCTCTGGTCACCAGGGGTCCGCACCGGGGTGGTTGCCGGCTCCTACTTCCACCTCACAGAGTTCTTTGGCCCCGTTTTGGGGATCATGCGTGCTGACACCCTCGAAGAAGCCATCTCAATGGTCAACACCATCGATTACGGTCTGACAAGTGGTTTGCACTCGCTGGATTCAACCGAGATCGGTATCTGGATGGACACCATTGAAGCCGGGAACCTGTATGTGAACCGTGGTATTACCGGGGCAATCGTGCAGCGTCAACCGTTTGGCGGCTGGAAGAAATCGGCTGTTGGTGCCGGCACCAAGGCTGGTGGACCCAATTACCTTATGGGGTTGGGCAGCTGGACTCCGGCGCAATCCACCGCCACCGAACCGTTGGGGGATACGGCACGGAAAATGATTACCGCCGCGTCAAGTCTCACAGAAGATGAGCAGGCCTTCCTGCGCCGGGCCCTGACCAGTGACGCCGCTGCCTGGGCTGCTGAATTTGGAGTCGCCAAGGACGTCTCAGCGCTGTCCGCGGAGCGCAACGTGTTCCGCTACCGGCCATTGAATCCGCTGGTTCGTCTTGCTGAGGGCGGCTCCATAGCGAAGCTGCTACGTGTGCTTTCGGCGGGGATCCTGGCCGGCTCTGTTCCGGAAGTCTCCTCCGGAGCCGAACTTCCCAGCGCCATTAATGCACTGCTGTTGAGCCTGCGTATCAGCGTGAAAGTGGAGAGCGATGCACAGTGGCTAACTACTGCCCGCCGGTTCGGAGCTGGCCGGATCCGTCTCATTGATGGCGATGCCACGGCTGTATACCAGGGAATTGACGGCCGTCCGGACCTGGCGATCTATCACGGAGAAGTGACCGAGGCCGGTCGCGTCGAGATGCTGCCGTTCCTGCGCGAGCAGGCCATCGCCATCACCGCCCACCGCTTCGGCACTGCGGATCACCTCTCGGACGAGTTGATTTAGCCAGATCCTGCTTATGTACCCACTGCTGCCTCTGGCCCCGTTCGAACGCCTGTTCAAGCGGGGCCAGAGGCGGCAGTGGGTACAGTCCCAAAGGGTAATGCTTCTTGGCCCAGATCTGGCAGGGGTCTACGTTTGGATATATGAAGTATGCGAATTCCGTCTTGGACCTTATTGGCAATACACCGCTGGTCAAGCTGAACAAGGTCACCGACGGTATTCAAGCAACCATTCTGGTGAAGCTTGAATACATGAATCCTGGTGGCTCGGCCAAGGACAGGATCGCCGTCAAAATGCTTGACGAGGCCGCGAAAGAGGGCAAAATTGGCCCAGGTGGCACAGTGGTTGAGCCTACGAGCGGGAACACCGGCGTTGCTATGGCGATGGTTGCCCAAGCTCGGGGCTACAACTGCACGTTTGTGGTTCCGGACAAGGTGGGCGAGGACAAACGTGCCGTTTTGCGGGCCTACGGTGCACAGGTGGTCGTTACCCCGTCGGCGGTCGCTGCCAACAGCCCGCAGTCCTACTACGGGGTTTCTGACCGGCTAGTAAAGGAAATTCCGGGCGCTTACAAGCCAGATCAATTCTCAAACCTCAACGGGCCCCTTAGCCACTACGAGACTACCGGGCCCGAAATCTGGCGCGACACCGAAGGAAAGCTCACGCACTTCGTGGCCGGAGTGGGGACAGGGGGCACCATCTCTGGAACAGGACGTTTCCTGCGCGAAGCTTCCAAGGATCGCCCCGAGGCCCATGGCGGTGAAGTTCAGATCATTGGCGCGGACCCCGAGGGCTCTGTGTACTCAGGCGGCACCGGGCGGCCATATCTTGTGGAAGGTGTGGGGGAGGACATCTGGCCGGCCTCCTATGATCCCTTGGTACCGCACAAGATCATCGCTGTGACTGACAATGACAGCTTCGCCATGACCCGGCGCCTGGCTCGCGAGGAGGGCCTGCTCGTGGGCGGCTCGTCCGGCATGGCGGTGGTTGCGGCTCTGGCCGTTGCCAAGGAGCTGGGGCCGGAGGCCGTTATTGTTGTTCTTCTACCTGACAGCGGGCGCGGGTATCTGGCTAAGATCTTTGACGATAAATGGATGCAATCCTACGGTTTCTTGAAGGTCTCGGATGAACCCGCCATCGGAGATATCCTGCAAACCAAGACCGGCGGATTGCCCGAATTAGTACATATCCATCCTAATGAAACAGTGCGTGATGTCATTAATCTCATGGCCGAATATGGTGTCTCGCAGATCCCCGTGCTTTCCGCCGAGCCCCCTGTTGTCATGGGTGAAGTTATTGGTTCGGTTGATGAGCGCACACTGACTGGCAAGTTATTCCGGCACGAAGCCAAAATGACTGACAAAATAACCGAACACATGCAGGCCCGCCTGCCCATCATCGGTTCGTTGGAGCCGATCTCCGCCGCGCGCAACAAATTAGAGGTTGTGGATGCGCTGATGGTCACATTTGTGGGCGCCCCCGTGGGTGTGCTGACCCGCCATGACCTGCTCAATTACCTCAACGATTGATAACTCAACGACTGGCTTTAAGGAGCATTTAATGTCCAATCCACACTCGGACTCCACAGGATTTAACACCCGCGCGGTGCATGCGGGGCAGACCCCGGATCCCACCACCGGAGCTGTTATTCCGCCGCTGTACCAAACCACTACCTTTGCCCAGGATGGGATCGGCAAGCTGCGCAATGGTTACGAATATGGCCGTGGTACCAATCCCACCCGGGATGCCCTGCAGGCACAGCTCGCGGCACTGGAGGGTGGCGAGTTCGCGTTCAGCTTTGCATCCGGCCTCGCCGCGGAGGATGCGTTGATCCGTGCGCTGTTGCTCCCCGGCGATCATATTGTCATGGGCAATGACGTTTACGGCGGAACGTACCGGCTCATCAGCAGGGTCCTTTCTGTCTGGGGAATCAGTAATTCTGTTGTGGATATGAACGACGGCGCCGCGTTGGCTGCCGCCGTTGGTGCTGGCGGGCCAGAGGGTGCAACAAAGATGATTTGGGTGGAAACACCCTCGAACCCGATGATGAAGATCACCGATATTTCCGCACTTGCCGAGGCGGCTCACGGTGTTGGCGCGCTGCTGGTGGTGGATAACACGTTCGCTTCTCCTTATCTGCAGAATCCGCTCTCGCTGGGAGCAGACATTGTGGTGCACTCGACAACTAAATACATCGGTGGGCACTCGGATGCCTGCGGTGGCGCCGTTATTCTCTCTGACGCGGAAGCTGCAGAGAAGATCGGGTTTGTGCAGTTTGCCGTAGGTGCCGTGTCCGCGCCAATGGAAGCCTGGTTGACAACTCGGGGGTTGAAGACCCTTGGCGTGCGAATGGACAGGCATTGCTCCAACGCGCAGGCCGTAGCGGAGTGGCTGAGCACGCGTCCTGAAGTAGAGCGCGTGCTGTATCCCGGACTGCCCGGTCACCCCGGACACGAGTTGGCGGCCCGTCAAATGCGCGGCTTTGGTGGCATGATCTCTGTTCAGTTCAAGGGTGGTGAAAAGGCGGCACGCCAAGTGGCGGAATCCACCCACGTATTTACCTTGGCTGAGTCATTGGGTGGGATTGAATCGCTGATGAACTACCCCTCGGAGATGACCCATGCATCGGTGAAAGGCACCGAGCTGGCCGTGCCGGAGAATTTGATTCGTCTCTCTGTTGGCATCGAGGACGTTGCAGACTTGATAGCGGACTTGGATCAGGCGCTGAACACCCTGAACTAAGCCCCTGACAGCCCCGCCCTGTTGAGGTTGGAGATGATGACACCCAGGAGGAACGATGGGGTGTCATCATCTCCAACCTCAACAGGGTTTTGGCGGTCATAATGGGTCCACGCTGCACCCCAACCTGATATCGACAATAAAAGTGCATACACCATGAACCTGTTAAAATATATGACAAGAAGGTAACAGATACCTGATTTGCATATCGATTTGGTTTCGACTTACTGTTAGACATGTCCTTTTGGACAGGCCGCGTTCTTTGGTGGCCACGATTGCCCGGACCTGCCCACACCGAACACCGTCATGCGGCAGGTCACGGAAACAACCTCCATATTTACAGGTTGGACGGTGGTGCACAGATGTCCGGGGACGGATGGAGCGCGCGGTGGCCTTTGGGAGAGCGCATCGATGAAGAATATTAAATTGGCACGAAATTTTGGCCGCGTACTAGCAGTAGGTGCCCTCGTGGGTGGCGGCATGGCAGTAGCTGGAACCGGAGCTAACGCCGCAGACGGCGGTACTTGGGACGCACTGGCACAGTGTGAAAGTGGCGGAAACTGGGCCACCAACACCGGCAACGGATTCTCCGGTGGACTGCAGTTCACGCCCAGCACCTGGGCCGCCTTTGGTGGAGCTGGCGCTCCGGAAAATGCCACACGGGCGCAGCAGATCGCTGTTGCTGAGAACGTTCAAGCCGGTCAGGGTTGGGGCGCATGGCCCTCTTGCGCCGCACAGTTGGGACTTAGCGGCGGGGGCGGAGCCGCATATTCGCCTGCCGCAGTGCCCGCAGCACCAGCACCCGTAGCCGCGCAGTCCGGGGAGATCGTACCCCAGCAGCAGGTTCCCGTTGAGACGTACGTCCAGCAGGCCCCTGTTGCTCAGGCTCCAGTTGCACAGGCACCTGCCCCGGTCCAGATTGCCCTGAGCGGGGAGAGCTACACCATCGAATCCGGTGACACCTTGGCGAGCATCGCCGACAAGCTGGGCATCGACGGTGGCTGGGAGACGCTCTTCCAAGCCAACGCAGGCACCGTTATCCACCCTGACCTCATCTTCACCGGAGCGGTTCTGCAGCTTCCGGCATAACCCTAGTAATCGCTGAGCTTTTGCGCATTAAATAGCCTGCGTAAATCAAAAGAGCTACGTGAGTTCCAGGAGTGTGGGCCCAGCCCGCAAACAACAGGTTAAACAACACCGGCCCGTGACCAAGAACCCCTATCCGCCGCTACAATGCGGGGCATAGGGCCTTGGCCACGGGCCGGTTCTGTGGTTAGGGCTGGCAGGCTGGGAGACCGGCTGGCAGGGGCAGTCGGTGCCTGCGGAAGTTTCACCCGCTGCGGAAGTTACACCCGCGGTGCTGTGACGCCCAGTTGCCTCACGTCGTCGTACTTGTATACCGGTTTGCCACCAATGAAGACCTGCAGCGCCCGTTGCATCACATCTAGCGGGTCCCCACTCCACAGGACCAAGTCCGCGTCCTTGCCAACCTGCAATGAGCCAACCCGCTCTGCCAAGCCCAGAACCTTTGCGGGGTTGATGGTGATGGCATTCAGCGCCGTTGTTCTATCCAGGCCCTCTTTGATCGCCAAACTTGCTTGGTGGGCCAGGAAGTTGATAGGCACAACAGGGTGGTCGGTAATGATGGAAATTTCAACACCAGCCTCTGCCAGTTTTCCGGGATTCGCAATGGACCGGGCGCGTAGCTCCGGTTTGGACTTAGTGGTGAACAGCGGACCAATCAGCACAGGGGTACCCCGTTTGGCCAGAACATCACCCAACACGTGGGCTTCAGTGCCATGGTCAATGACAAGATCGTAGCCAAACTCATCAGCCAGCCGGATGGCTGTAGCAATGTCGTCGGCTCGGTGGCAATGTTGACGCCAGGGAATCTCACGGCGCAGAACCATGGCCAGTGCTTCCATATGCGCGTCCCGAGGCCGCGGCTCAGGCAGGGCCAGCCAGTTCTGTGCGGCCATAAACGCCTGCCGGATCACTAGCGCCGTGCCCAAACGGGTGGAAGGAGTTTTCTTCTTCTCATCATAAACATTCTTGGGATTCTCACCCAACGCGGATTTTAGGCCGCTGGGGGAGCGCAACACCATTTCTTCGATATACCGGCCGTGCGTATGCATCGCTACTGCCAGGCCGCCTATCGGATTCCCAGAGCCGGGGTTGACGTTGACAGTGGTGATACCGCCAGCAAGGGCATCGTCAAAGCCGGGGTCGAAAGGGTCAACGGCGTCAATGGCCCGCACCGCTGCCATGACCGGATCCGTCATTTCATTCACATCGCTGGTGGAAGAGACTTCACCTTCCGGGTGCATGCCTAGGTGGACATGTGCGTCGATGAAGCCGGGCAGCAGCCATTGGCCCTTGGCATCGAGCACATCGGCGCCGTCCGGGACCTGTACGGATGCGCCCAAGGCCAGAATCTTGCCGCTTTCCACCAACAGTGTGCCGTTGAAGGGATCGCCTTCTACCGGCACCACATGTGCGTTGGTGATGGCTAGAACACGCTTTTTTGCAGCAGCAGCGGCTTCCCGGATCGCGGCGCTAATAGTGGCGGTGTCGGGAGTCTTTTTTCCAGCTGGAACAGGTTTCTTGCCACCACGGTTAGGTGTGGGGGCCGCTGAAATGCCGGTCTTTAAAGCCGCTGAGCCTGGTTTTCCTGCCGGAGCAGCCGCCCTCCGGGTGACGCGGCCTGGGATGAAACCGGGTTTGGGTGCTGGCTGTGAGCTGCTCATGGCGGCCTTTCATGTGGCGTGGGGTGGACTCTTCCAAGCTACCGCGTATTTTACGCAGAGCGGGCTCCGCGGTCCGAGGCGCAGGCATAGGCTGAGATGATGGACAAGAAAACCGCGTTAATTACAGGTGTGGGCCGCAACGTTGGGATCGGGGCGGGCATTGCCAGGGCCTTGGCAGCTGAGGGATGGGACCTTGTCCTTAGCTATTGGCAGGCTTATGACGAGCGCATGCCGTGGGGAACGGCGCATGGCGACGTCGGCATGCTCACGGCGGAGCTTGAGTCTGCTGGCGCCAAGGTGTGGGGGATTCCGGCGGACTTGACGGACCCCACCGCAGTTGAGACTCTCATGGCGAGGATCGCTTCGGAAGCCGGGCCGCTGACGGGGATGGTGCTCTCGCACAGCGAATCCGTTGACTCCGGGATACTGCAGACATCGTTGGAGAGCTTCGAACGCCATTTTGCCGTCAATACTCGGGCTAGCTGGCAGTTGGTTGCCGCTTTCGCCCACCAAGTCCCGGACGACGGCGGAGCTGTGGTGGCGCTGACAAGTGACCACACAGCGTTTAACCTTCCGTATGGGGCATCGAAAGGTGCGTTGGACAGGATCATTATTGCTGCTGCCCGTGAACTGGGAAACCGGGGTATCAGTGCCAATGTGCTGAACCCAGGACCTGTGGACACCGGCTGGATGGATGGCCCCACCCGTACTGAGTTAACAGCACTGCAGCCCGGCGGACGGCTTGGCACCCCGGCAGATGTAGCTCCGATCGCGGCGTTCCTGCTCTCGCCGGCCGGACGCTGGGTCAGTGGCCAGCTGATCAAGGCAGATGGTGGTTTCAGCGCTTAGGTGCTGGCTAGCTGGGGGTGCTCGTCAGGAACGTATCAAGAAGCGGTGCCCCAGCGTTAAGAAGGCGTAAAAAAGCCCCCCACGGCGGCAAATCGGGTGTGCGATGGATCCAGACATCAACGCACATTGTGAAAGAGAGCTGGCTGTGGAATTGCTGACGTGGATAATCCTTGGGTTGGTGGGGCTGGGACTGCTGGCATACCTGCTCACGGCGCTCATTCGACCTGAGAAGTGGTGAACGCCGCCATGGAACTCAATGCTTTTGCGCTGGCCACCCAAGTGGTCATTTTAATAGTGGCCCTCGGTGCCTTGCACCAACCGGTGGGAAAATATTTAGCTGCAACATTTAGTAGTCACAAGCACTTCGTCATGGAACGTGGCTTATACAAACTGGCAGGCGTGGACCCTCACGCAGATCAGCATTGGAAGATTTACCTGCGCTCGCTGCTGGCCTTTAGCATCGTCTCCATTGTGGTGTTATTTTCCTTCCAACTGCTCCAAGGGGTGCTTCCGTTCAACCAGGGCCTGGGGTCCGTTGATCCGTGGGTTGCCATGAACACGGCCGTATCCTTTGTGACCAACACCAACTGGCAGACGTACGCACCGGAAACCACGCTGGGCTTCGGTGTGCAGATGCTGGGGCTGGCCGTGCAGAACTTCCTCTCCGCCGCCGTCGGACTCGCAGTGGTGGTAGCGCTGATCCGCGGACTCGTGCGGGCCCAAACTTCCAATCTAGGGAACTTTTGGGTGGATCTGACCCGCGGCGCACTCAGAGTGCTACTGCCCATCAGCATCATTGGCGCAGTGGTGCTGATCATCACAGGGGTTGTGCAAAACTGGGGCGGCACCGACATCCACACCCTGGTTACCGGTGCTCAGCAGACTGTCCCGGGCGGGCCCGTGGCCTCGCAGGAAGTTATTAAGCTCCTGGGCACCAATGGCGGCGGCTACTTCAACGCCAACTCCGCCCACCCCTTTGAAAACCCCAATGCGCTCAGCAACCTCTTTGAGGTGTTCTTGATCTTACTGATCCCGTTCTCCTTGCCGGCCATGTACGGGCGCATGGTGGGCGATAAACGCCAGGGCTACACGCTACTTACCGTCATGGCCGCCTTCTGGCTCATTTCCACAGCGCTGATGGGCTGGGCACTTGCCGCCTTCGCAGGCACCGGAACCAGCGTTGGTGAAGGCATTGAGCAACGGTTCGGCGCCAACGGCACAGCATTGTTCGCCACCGCCACCACGCTGACTTCAACCGGGGCCGTCAATGCCGCCCATGACTCCCTGCCGCCCTTGGCCGGCGGACTGGCCATGGTGAACATGATGCTGGGAGAAATTGCTCCCGGCGGCGTGGGCTCGGGACTGTACGGGCTGTTGGTGCTCTCAGTAGTGGCCGTCTTCATTGGCGGACTCATGGTGGGACGAACCCCGGAAATGCTGGGCAAAAAAGTTGGCGCCGGGCAAATGAAGCTGGTGGCGGTGTACATTCTGGTGACACCAACCCTGGTGTTGCTCGGTACGGCCATCACCGTCTCCATTCCTGCGCTCGCCGCCGCCGCACCCGCCGAAGGCCCGCATGGCTTCAGCGAGGTGCTGTACGCCTTCACCTCGGCCGCGAACAATAACGGCTCCGCCTTTGGGGGCATCACCAGCTCCGGACCGGCATTGGCCACCATGTTGGCACTGGCCATGTTCTTTGGCCGGTTCCTGCCGATCGCCCTGGTGCTGGCCCTGGCCGGTTCCTTCGCCAAACAACGCAAAATCCCCACTACTGCCGGCACCCTCGCCACGCACGGCCCCCTCTTTGCGGTGCTGCTTGGCGGGATCGTACTGATCCTCACCGCACTCACCTACTTCCCGGCGCTCGCCTTGGGCCCGGCTGCTGAAGGACTGCTGAAATGAACCTGACCACCCTCCGCGCGGCTCTGCCCCTGGCGTTCCGCAAGCTCAACCCCCGCCTCATGATCCATTCCCCGGTGATGTTCACTGTGCTCATCGGTTCCTTCTTGTGCACCGCGGTGAGTATCCAACAGCTCGTCCTGGGTTCCTCCACGGCAGTGTTTTCCATCAGTGTCACGGTCTGGTTGTGGCTGACCGTGCTGTTCGGAAACCTGGCCGAGTCCATCGCCGAGGGCCGTGGCAAGGCGCAGGCAGACAGCCTGCGTTCAGCCCGCAGCTCAGTCATGGCACGACGCCGGAGCTCGGCTTTGGTGCCCGCCGGCCAGTTGGCAGGGGAAGAGCCACAGTACAGCGAAGAAATGGTCCCCGGCACCGATCTGGTGGTGGGGGACATAGTGATTGTTGTTGCCGGGGAGTTGATCCCCAGCGACGGTGACGTCATTGAGGGCCTGGCCAGCGTTGATGAATCCGCCATCACGGGTGAATCAGCACCTGTGATCCGTGAATCTGGCGGGGACAGGAGTTCGGTCACCGGCGGCACCATGGTGCTCTCGGACAGGATTGTGGTTCGCATTAATGCAGCCAGCGGCAAAACGTTTTTGGACCGGATGATCTCCCTCGTGGAGGGCGCCACCCGGCAAAAAACACCCAACGAGATTGCCCTGAACGTACTCTTGGCCTCGCTGACCATCGTGTTCGTTGTGGCCATTATGACCTTGGCACCCATGGCGGCGTTCGCCGATGCGCTGCCAAGCCCTGTGGTCTTGGTAGCCCTGGTGGTCTGCCTGATTCCCACCACCATTGGGGCGTTGGTGCCGGCTATCGGTATAGCCGGCATGGACCGGCTCATCCAACGCAATGTGCTGGCCACCTCTGGGCGGGCCGTGGAAACAGCCGGCGATGTGACCACCTTGTTGCTGGATAAGACCGGCACCATCACGTACGGAAATCGCCGCGCAGTGGCATTTATTGCCGCCAGTGGTGTGAGCGCCAGCGAGCTGATCGAAACCGCCAGGTTGTCTTCTTTGGCCGATGAAACCCCCGAGGGCCGCTCCATTGTGGAACTGGCCGATGGGGAGGCTGAAGGAGTTGCGGCTGGTGGAATCGGCGCCACACAGGCGCTGAGTGCCGACGTTGAAATCATTGAATTCAGCGCCACGACTCGCATGAGCGGGCTGAACCTGCCAGTAGGCCACCTGGCCAACCCTGGCACCACTGTCCGGGAGGTCCGCAAAGGGGCCGGATCCGCCGTCGAACACTATGTCAGCGAGCGCGGCGGGCGGCTGCCAGCTGAAGTGCAACAGGCTGTAGAGACTATTTCCGGCACTGGTGGCACTCCGCTGCTGGTGGCCAGCTATGACGGCGAGCGCGCTCAGGTTCTGGGTGTCATTCACTTAGCGGATGTGGTTAAACCCGGCATGAAGGAGCGGTTCGCCGAGCTGCGGGCCATGGGCATCAAAACCATCATGATCACCGGGGATAACAAGATCACGGCGGCGGCCATTGCGGCCGAGGCCGGCGTGGATGACTTTGTGGCCGAGGCCACCCCGGAGGACAAGCTTGCCGTCATCAAAGCCGAGCAGGAGTCCGGGCGGCTGGTGGCAATGACAGGGGACGGCACCAACGATGCCCCGGCGCTGGCAGCCGCGGATGTGGGGGTGGCCATGAATTCAGGCACCAGTGCAGCCAAGGAAGCGGCCAACATGGTGGACCTGGATTCCGATCCCACCAAGCTGATCGACATTGTGGGCATCGGAAAGGCGTTGCTGATCACCCGTGGTTCCTTGACCACGTTCTCGGTGGCCAATGATGTGGCGAAGTATTTTGCCATTGTTCCGGCCTTGTTCGCGGCCACGTTCCCAGGGCTGGGGCTTTTGAACATCATGGGACTCTCCTCCCCGCAGAGCGCCATTCTCTCCGCCGTGATTTTCAACGCCCTCATTATTGTCCTGCTGGTGCCGGTGGCGTTGCGCGGGGTCAAATACCGGGCGGTGTCCGCCGCTCAGGCGCTGTCTAGGAACCTGCTGGTGTACGGATTGGGCGGCATGATTGCCCCGTTCATCGGCATCAAAGCCATTGACCTTGTTCTTTCTGCCTTCCCAACGATTGGTTAGCACTATGTACGCCTATGGACGCCAACTATTAACCGCTTTGCGATTCCTGCTGTGTGCCACACTCATTTTGGGTCTGGCCTACCCTGCCCTGGTCTTCGGGCTAGGACAGCTCATTGCTCCCGCACAAGCCAACGGTTCACTTGTCAGCGTGGATGGGAAAGCTGCGGGCTCTTCACTGCTTGCCCAGCCCGTCACGGGAGATGAATTCTTCTACCCCCGTCCCTCCGCTGTCCAATGGGATGCGGCCGGGTCCTCACCGCGTAACTTCGGGCCCAATCAACCAGCACTGGTGGAGGCCCTGGCTGCTACCACTGTTGAGGTGGCTGCACGGGAAAACGTTGTATCTAAGAGCATTCCCCTTGATGCGCTGACGGCCAGTGGCTCCGGATTGGATCCGCACATTTCGGTGGCCAATGCGCAGATGCAGCTGCCTCGGGTAGCTAAAGCAACAGGGCTGGGCGAGCCCGCGGTGGGTGAGCTGATCCGGGAAAACACCAACAATGGTGTGTTGGGTTTCCTGGGTCAGCCTTCGGTCAACACCACCACGTTGAACGCCGCGCTACTCAAGGCGCGGAGCAATCCCTAAGGTACTGCGAGAATAAGCGTTATGGCACGGGGCATATTACGGATTTTTCTGGGCGCGGCACCCGGTGTGGGCAAAACCTACACCATGCTGGAGGAAGGTCGCGCCCAGTCTGCGGCAGGGGTGGACGTGGTGGCGGGCATCATCCTGGACCACGGCCGGGCCCAAACCCGGGCCCAAGTCCATGACCTTGAGGTGTTACCCACTGTGTGTATTGCCTACCGGGACGCGGACTTCCAGGAGCTCGACGTCGCGGCCCTCCTTGCGCGGCGCCCGGCACTGGCGCTGGTGGATGAGTATGCCCATAGCAACGTGCCAGGATCTGCCAACGCTAAACGCTGGCAGGATGTGGAGCAGTTACTAGCCGCCGGGATTGATGTCTACTCAACACTGAACGTCCAGCACCTTGCTTCCTTGGGGGACGTGGTGGAAACCATCACCGGGGTAAGGCAGCAGGAAACGGTACCCGATGACATTGTGCGTCGAGCAGAGCAGATTGAGCTTGTAGACATTGCCCCGGAACTGTTGCGGCAACGCCTCAGCGTGGGAAATATCTATGCCAGCGACAAGGTCGATGCCGCCTTGGCCAACTATTTCCGGTTGGGTAACCTCACAGCGCTACGCGAACTGGCACTGCTTTGGTTGGCAGACCGGGTCGAAGAAGGAGTGGCGCATTACCGCCAGAGCCACGGGATTGAAACCAGTTGGCCCATCCGGGAGCGGGTGGTGGTTGGTTTAACGGGCGGTCCCGAGGGGGAGTATCTACTGCGCCGAGCCGCCAGGATCTTGAGTCGGGTCAGTGGTGGGGAGCTATTGGCGGTGCATGTCCCGCGCTCCGATGGTGTGAGTGGGAACGCCCCCGCCGCTTTGGAGACTCAACGCCAACTCGTCACCGACTTGGGCGGCACCTATCACTCCGTGGGCGGGGATGATCCGGGGCAGGCCCTGTTGGAATTCTCTCGCAACGTTGGGGCCACCCAGATCGTCATTGGCACCTCTCGCCGGAAGCCACTGCTGGGGTTTTTGGCACGGCCTGGAGTTGGGGCCATGGTGGTGCGCAATGCCGGCGACATCGACGTGCACATGGTTCCGCACCCACTCGGTGCCACCACCAAGCGCATGCGCAACCGCGGGAAACTAAATAAAAAACGGGTAATCCTTGGCTTTGTATTGGCCGCAGTGCTGCCCATTTTGGTGCAATTAGGCACGGGGCCGCTGAGCCTGCAAACCACCATGGTCATACAACTGGCCGCCGCCATTGCTGTAGCCCTGGTGGGCGGACTCTGGCCAGCCATCGTGGCAGCTGTTTGGGGCACCTTATTGCTAAACTATTATTCGGCCCCACCCGTGGGAACGCTGACCATTAGCGACCCCGAAAATCTTCTGGCCCTAGCCATCTTCCTCCTAGTGGCGGTGGCCGTGGCGCTCGCCGTTGACCAATCCGCGCGGCGCTCGCGGGAAGCCATCCGCGCCGGGGCTGAGGCAGCTACATTAAGTGAATTGGCCCGCGGAATTTTGGCTTCCCAGGATACCGTCCAGGTGTTCCTAGGTCAGGTTCGCGATCACTTCGCCATGACCTCGGTGGTGCTTTTTAGTGGCACCGGCAGTGATCTGTCCACCTGGCGAGCCGACGCCTCCGTGGGCGAGAACCCGCCGGCTACCCCCAACGACGCCGAGAACGTTGAAGAAATCTCTGAACGGTGGATGCTGGGGCTCAATGGCCGCGTGTTGCCAGCTAGCGACCGCCGCCTGCTCAGTGCTTTCGGCGCCCATCTGATGGCGTTGGAACAACGGGAAGCACTGACTCTGACACAGCGAGAAAACCAACAGCTCTCCCAGGATAATAAGATTCGCACCTCCGTACTGCGGGCCGTATCCCATGACCTGCGCACCCCCTTGGCCGGTATCAAACTCTCGGTGAGTAGCCTGCGGCAAACGGGGGTGAGCTTTAGTGCCGAAGATGAAGCCGAACTTTTGGCAACCATAGAGCACTACGCGGATAAAATGGATGCCTTGGTTGGCAACCTCTTGGACATGTCCCGGCTCAGCGCGGAAATGGTCAACCCTGTCTCGGGACCTGTGACGTGGATGGAGGTGCTGCCAGTGGCGTTGCACGGCCTTCCATCAGAACGGATCCACAGTGAAGTACCCGCGAACATGCCACCCATTGAGGCTGATCCGGGGCTCCTAGAACGCGTCATTGCCAATATCGTTGAAAACGCAGTTAAGTATGCTCCGGACTCTTTCATCACTGTGCTTGGCTCCATAGGTGGCAGCGGCAGTGCCACCATCAACGGCCATCCGGCCAGCGAATTGCGCATAGTGGATCATGGCAAGGGCGTCCCCGCAGCCGATGTTATGGCCATGTTCAAGCCTTTTCAACGGCTCGATGACGTCTCTTACGGCCCACAGGGTGGTACCGGTGTTGGGCTGGGCCTGGCCGTCGCCAAAGGTTTCACCGAAATTATGGGTGGCGTTCTGGAAGCCGAACAAACACCCGGCGGCGGATTGACCATGATCATCAGGATGCCGCTCTCCACGGGAATTTCCAGACCACCCAGTCACGAGAACCACCAGAACACTGTGAGGAAACAGCTGTGACCACTGTCTTAATAGTTGATGATGAACCGCAGATCCTGCGAGCCCTGCAAATCAACTTGCACGCGCACGGGTACACGGTTGTTCCGGCTGCCAACGGGACCACAGCGCTGGCGGCGGCCCAAACCCAGGCGATTGACGTCGTCGTACTTGATTTGGGATTGCCGGATATGGACGGGCTAGAGGTGATTGCCGGGTTGCGTGGCTGGAGTGAGGTGCCCATTATTGTGCTCTCTGCCAGGCACGGCTCGCAGGACAAAGTACAGGCACTGGATGCTGGTGCCGATGACTATGTCACGAAGCCGTTCGGGCTCGATGAGCTGCTGGCCAGGGTGCGTGCTGCCACGCGGCGGGCCGGTCCTTCGACGGCTGAGTCGATTGTTGAGGCGGCGGAATTCACGGTAGATCTTGCCAATAAGGTGGTGCATCGTGGCGGCGAGGCTGTGCGGATGACTCCTACTGAGTGGAATGTGTTGGAGTTGCTGGTGCGTAATCCCGGCCGGCTCGTTAGCCAGCAGCAAATCCTGATTGAGGTGTGGGGTCCGGCGTATGCGAAGGAAACTCATTACCTGCGCGTTTATATGGCGCAATTGCGACGGAAACTGGAGCGGGATCCGGCAAATCCTGTGCACTTATTGACGGAAGCCGGGATGGGTTACCGTTTTTCGCCGTAAAGCTTCGACTCCTGCGCACCATGGTCCACTGTGGTGCCGCAGCGATCACAGTGGCGGCACTAGCATAGTGAAACGGTGCGCAGGAGTCGAAGCCTACAAATTAGATGGCAGAATTGGAGCACGCCGCACTGCACAGTTCATGGTTACCTCAACCCGGTGTAGCGCCTCTTTTTCGCACCCCCTTTGAAGGACACCGCATGACATCTGCCCCGCCCATCGGCAAGGCACGTACCATCGCCCTGATTTCTTTGTTCATGGCCTCGTTCATGGAACTACTCGATGCCACCATCGTCAACGTTGCTCTTCCTGACATTGAGCGTGCCCTTGGCGCCCAAAACGCCGAGCTGCAATGGATGGTGGCTTCCTACACGCTGGCACTGGCGATAGGACTGATTACCGGATCCCGCTTGGGAGATATTTACGGACGCAAAAAGATCTTCATCATTGGTCTTGTAGCGTTCACCGTTGCCTCGGTGATGTGCGGGGCAGCCATGAACCCAGAAATGCTCATTGCCTCCCGCGCGTTGCAAGGATTCGCATCAGCGGCCATGATCCCGCAGGTGCTTTCCAGCCTGCAGGTCATGTACAAACCCTCCGAACGTGCCGGAGCAATGGCAGGATTCTCAGCACTGGCGGGTGTTGCCGCGGTTTCTGGACCCATTTTGGGCGCCATCCTGACCGATGCCGACGTCTTTGGTTGGGGATGGCGCACCATCTTCTTCGTCAATGTTCCCGTGTGTATCTTCGCGGTTATCTGCGCAGTGAAGTTCGTGCCCGAATCGGTTGCCCCTGTGCGGCACAAACTAGATCTGTCCGGCGTCGTCATTCTGGCCGTGGGCATGATGGCGATCCTGTATCCGCTCACCATGGGACGTGAGGAAGGCTGGCCGGTGTGGACGTATCTTTCCATGGCGTTGGGTGTACTGGTTCTGGTGGGCTTCGTGCTGCTGCAACGCCGTGCTGAACAGCGTGGAAAAGAGCCGTTGGTGGCTGTTTCCCTGTTCAAAAGCCGCCCGTTTGCTGCAGGCATCGCCATGATGTTCCTGTTCTTCATCCCCATGAACGGCTTCTTCCTGATCCAAACTTTGTTCCTGCAGCTCGGTTTGGAATACCCCATTCTGAAAGCCGGGCTTACCATGATCCCGTTCTCCATCATGGTCCCCGTTCTGGCTGGAATCTCTGCCGCGATCCTGGCTCGAAAGATCGGCCGGGTTGTCCTGCAGCTGGGCCCGTTGGTGGTTGCCATCGGCTTTGTGGTGCTGATCTTCACCGTCCAAGGGGTTGGCGGCACTGTGACGCCGTGGCACCTGATTGCGGGTCTGGCTCTTAGTGGCGCGGGTTTCGGCATGGTGGTGGCCCCGGTGGGCATCTTTGTGCTCTCTGAAGTCCCCACCAAATTTGCTGGCAGCGCGTCGGGTCTTTTTAACACCACGAGCCAGCTGGCAGGGGCGCTGGGTGTGGCCATTATCGGCACCATTTTCTTCGATGCGCTTGAGGGTAGCGGCGCAACCAGCCAGTCGGCGGTGTTTATAGACGGCTTCACCTCCACCATGTGGGTCATGGCCGCCGGTATGGTGCTGGCCTCTGTCGCGGCGTCGTTCTTGCCTCGGTGGGCTTCAGAGTCAGACCTCCCGGATGAGGTGCCAGCAGCATTGGTTGGCGCTTAGGAAGTGCGACGCCGGGACTCATCACTGTGGGTCCGGCACCTGAGCTGCCCTAGAGTTAGGCCATGACTTTCTTGACCCCACAAACCGGCTCAGTGCTGGCCATTTGCCGAGTACACCAGCTGATCACCACTAAGACAGGATTTGGCGCCACGGGCATCGACAAGCGCACCATCATGGGCCCCGTTGGCATCCGTAAGTTTGGTGTATTTGGTGATGTTCAAGGGGACACCGAACATCACGGCGGTCCGGATCAGGCCGTCTACGCGTACTCACAAGAAGACGCTGACTACTGGGCTGTTGAGTTGGGCCGGCCCATTCCTGCGGGTCTCTTTGGCGAAAATTTGCGCACCCAAGGTGTTGAAACCAGCCAAGCCGTGATTGGTACCCGGTGGCGGATTGGCAAGGCACTTTTGGAAGTCACTTCGCCGAGGGTCCCATGCGCCACTTTTGCCGAACGCATGGATGAGCCGCAGTGGGTGAAACGCTTCACGCAGGTGGGCCGCGTTGGGACTTATTTGCGCGTGCTGGAACATGGCAAAGTACAGGCGGGGGACGCCGTCGTACTTGAACGTGTACCGGAACACGGAATCACTGTAGGAAAGTTTTTCGCCGACCCCACACTGGCTGATGTGCTGATGCTGCAGGGCTTGGAAGCCGCGGGCGAACTAACGCTCTCCAAACATTTTTACACTCGGTTCGAGAAGATGCTCCGATAGGGAATTTCCGCTCGTCAGGTCTACCAATCATGCAGATCAGCGATGGTGTGCCGAAACTCACGGGCTCACTTTAGCTTTCTCTGTATCGCGGCGCGCAGGGATGGCCTACAATTAAAACATCCCCCACTCCGGTATCTCCTTTTTATTTTCTGCCCAATTTTTGAGGCAGGAGCCTGAAGTGTATGGGACCCGCAAGATCTTTCAGCGGGTAAGTAGTGCTCATAGGGGATTGCCGGCAAAGAAACGCCATGCGGTGTTGATCTAGGTCTTCACTTGCAGCCGTACCCACGGTGTACATGGCGCAAGATCCTGCCCGGGATGCCGAGAAGCGGCTGGATTTTACTCCAATGCGGCGTTCCTAGCCGCCTGGCCCTATGAATGAGGACATCCTGACTATGCCCGAAAATTTGATTGAAGATTCCCCCGCCACGGAGGAAAAGCACGAATTGACTTTCGCAGAGATGGGTATTGACGGCCGCGTGCTGTCTGCCCTGAGCGATGTTGGCTACGAGAAGCCGTCACCGATCCAGGCCGCAACCATCCCGTTGCTGCTTGAAGGCCGTGACGTTGTTGGTCTGGCCCAGACGGGTACCGGTAAGACGGCAGCATTCGCCGTACCTGCCCTGTCTCGTATGGCTGAGCTAATGGATCTCAACGGCCCCACCAAGGACACCCAGATTCTGGTTTTGGCCCCTACCCGTGAATTGGCTCTTCAGGTTGCTGAAGCCTTCACCTCCTACGCCAAGCACATGGAAAACTTCTCCGTACTGCCCGTTTACGGTGGCTCGGCTTACGGTCCGCAGCTGGCAGGATTGCGTCGCGGTGCTCAGGTTGTTGTTGGTACGCCAGGGCGTGTCATCGACCACCTTTCCAAGGGTTCCTTGAACCTGTCAAACCTGCAGTACCTGGTTTTGGATGAAGCCGATGAGATGTTGCGCATGGGCTTTGCTGAAGACGTTGAGCAGATCCTGTCCCAGACTCCGGCAGAGAAACAGGTTGCTCTCTTCTCCGCCACAATGCCTGGTGCGATCCGCCGTATCTCCAAGCAATACCTGAACAACCCGGCCGAGGTCACGGTCAAATCCAAAACCACCACGGGCGCGAACACCCGCCAGCGTTACTTGCAGGTCATGGGCCCGCACAAGCTTGACGCTTTGACACGTGTGCTTGAAGTTGAAGAGTTCGACGGCGTCATCGCGTTCGTGCGCACCAAGATGGCCACTGAGGATTTGGCCGATAAGTTGAAGGCACGCGGTTTCCAGGCCGCCGCCATCAATGGTGACATCCCGCAGCAGCAGCGTGAGCGCACCATCGAAGCACTGCGCAGCGGCAAAATCGATGTCTTGGTTGCCACCGATGTTGCGGCCCGTGGCCTTGACGTTGAGCGCATCACTCACGTCATCAATTACGACATCCCGCATGACACCGAATCCTACGTCCACCGCATTGGCCGTACGGGTCGTGCCGGCCGTTCAGGTGACGCGATTTTGTTCATGACCCCGCGTGAGAAGTACCTGCTGCGCGCCATTGAAAAGGCCACACGTCAGCCGGTTGACCAGATGCACCTACCCTCTGCTGAGACTATCAACTCGCTGCGTTTGGGTAAGTTTGCCGAGAAAATCACGCAGACTCTGGCAAGCCAGGATGTTGCCAAGTTTCGCGACTTGATCGCCACCTACGAGCAGGAGCACGACGTTCCTGCTTCGGAGATCGCTGCTGCCTTGGCCGTTATGGCCCAGGGTAACCAGCCGTTGCTAGTCAATGACCTCCCTGCTGCACCGGAGTACCAGAAGAAGGAACGCTCAAAGGATGGCTTCGGCTCCCGCGGCCCGACCCGGACCCTGACCGAAGGCAACGCCACCTACCGCATCTCGGTAGGCCGCCGCCAGCGCGTCATGCCCGGTTCCATCGTTGGCGCCATTGCCAACGAAGGTGGACTTTCCTCCGCGCAGATCGGCGGCATCGATATCCGCGCCGACCACACCTTGGTTGAATTGCCGGCAGAGCTGAGCAAGGACCAGTGGCGTGCACTGAGTAAGACTCGCATCAGCGGTGAGCTCATCAACCTTGAGCTGGACAAGGGCCGTCGCCCGTCCAGCGGTGGTGGCGGAGCCCCTTACAAGGCCCGCGAAGAGCGCAATGACCGCGGTCAAGGCGGCTTCAAGAAGAAGTTCGACGGCGATCGCAGCGGTGGATTCCGTGGCGGCGACAGGGACCGTGACGATCGCAGCTTCGGTGCTGACCGCGGTGGCCAGAGCCACACGGGCCACGGTGGCGGAGATCGTCGCCCCCGCCACGAAGGCGGAGCGAATTACAACAGCAAGGGCAAGTGGTAATAACCACGCTCTAAGGCGTTGAGGGCCGGTTGTCAGCGATGGCAACCGGCCCTTTCATTCCCCAAAATATTGCTCACAATATTCCCCAAAATATTGTCCCAAAGATGCTGTGATGTAATTCATTAGAAGGCTGTTGCCAACGCAGTGGTCTTGGGTGTTGAGCAGGTTTTTTGACCCGCTTTGCAGCTATTTTGACGTGAAAAGGGAAGCCGTGATCTCTTGCCGGGTGTTTGGTGAATCCTCGATTTCGTTTCCGGCAAATGCACTGGTAAAGTATTTTCTCGTTGCCCCCCTAGCTCAGTGGTAGAGCGCGTTCTTGGTAAGAACGAGGTCACCGGATCGATTCCGGTGGGGGGCTCGCAAATGAGAAGGCTCGTGTCAAGACGGTTTTGTCCGCGGGGCACGGGCTGTTCTTATTTATGGCGGCATAGCTCAGTTGGTTAGAGCGCACGACTCATAATCGTGAGGTCCCGGGATCGAGTCCCGGTGCCGCTACAGTGACGAGACCCGCAATTTCCGGCCTTTGGTCAGAGATTGCGGGTTTTTTGCTGCCCTCAAAGGGCTAAGACATCCTTCGCCCAGCTAGCGGCCAGAGAGGTGGCGTAGGCTGCCGATAAAGGGTTCATCTGAAAGCCTGAAAGCAAGGAGCAGTAATGAAGAAGATCTTGATAGTTGGCGGCCATGGAAAGATTGCCCTGCTACTGGCGCCAATGCTAAAGGATGCGGGATTTGAGGTCACCTCAGTGATTCGCAACGCGGCCCAGATTGACGATGTTGCAGAGTCCGGGGCAACCCCTGTTGTGCACGATGTGGCCTCATCCTCAGTTGCCGAACTCACCGACCTCTTCGTTGGCCAAGACGCCGTGATCTGGTCTGCGGGCTCAGGTGGCGGAGGAGCGGAACGTACTTACGCGGTGGATCGAGATGCAGCGATCGCAACGATGGAGGCTGCCGTGGAAGCCGGGGTTCAGCGCTATCTGATGGTTTCCTACCTGGGCGCTGGCCCAGACCACGGAGTCCCGCCGGAGGATGGCTTCTTCGCTTACGCCGAAGCTAAAGCGGCAGCAGATGCCAAGCTGCGTTCAACGAGTGCTTTGGCTTGGACCATTCTGGCCCCGGGAGCGCTGACTCTGGAGGCACCCACGGCCTTGATTGATCCAACACCGGCTGCCGAGCGGGACGCCTCTGCCGGGAACGATACTTCCCGGGGCAATGTTGCCCTCGTAGCCGCCGCTGTCTTGCAGCGCCCGGACACGATCATGCGGACCATTGAATTTACTGATGGCACAACTGAAATTGATGAGGCTCTGAACCCGTAAAGTAGTTCCGTGGAACAGCTAATACTCATCATCGGGCTTCTCTTCGCCACTGTCGTAGCAGTTGGTGTGGGGGACAAACTCAGACTTCCCTATCCGGTGCTGATGCTTATTGTTGCTGGAGCACTGACGTTCATTCCCGGGTTTCCTGACCTGCGGATTGATCCGGAACTAATCCTGCCGATTTTCCTGCCACCGCTGCTGTTCGCCACAGCACAAAAGAGCTCTTGGGCTGTCTTTCGGATCCGCTGGCGCACCATTCTCATGCTCGCGGTTGCGCTCATAGCCGTGTCAACGGCACTCGTGGCAGGGATTGCATGGTTGCTGATTCCAAGCATAGGTATCCCGGCCGCTATTGCGCTGGGGGCCATGTGTGCACCGCCAGATCCAGTGGCTGTGGAATCGGTGGCGGGGCGGGTGCATATGCCTCGCCGGCTCAGCACAGTGCTTCAAAGTGAAGGCCTGTTTAATGATGCAGCCGCAATCGTGATCTTCCAAGCAGCCGTGGCCGCGGCAATGGATGGTCAGCCGTTCGGGCTGGGCGTCATTGGCAAGTTCCTCCTGGGGGCAGCCATCGCGGTTGTGGTTGGCATGTTCATGGGTTGGGTAACTGGTCTGATTACAAGACTCATCACCTCCTCCGTGGCGCGCAGCGCGGTGACATTGGTGGTGCCGTTTGCTGCTTATCTTCTGGCGGAAGAGCTATGGGCCTCTGGTGTCATTGCGGTGGTGGTGACGGCGTTGGAGATCAAGCGTCATGCTCGGGCGGAGGACGCCACCGAGCGTGTTACCCGCGCCGCTTTCTGGGACGTGGTGGAGCTGCTGGTGACAGGGCTCGCCTTCGGTTTGGTCGGGCTGGAAGTTCGGGAGGTTATTCGGGCTGAGGGCTCAGAGATTTTGGGCATGCTTCCGGTGGCCATTGCGGTCAGTGTTTTGGTCATCGTTGTGCGCTTCCTCTGGTTTGCCGTGGCTGCGTTGCTGTCCAGGAAGCGGCAGGGTGATCTCCCTCCCACCAGTTTCAAAGATGTCATCATCCTTACCTGGTGTGGCATGCGCGGGCTGGCCACACTGGCCTTGGCATTGGCGCTGCCCGCAGTGCTGCCGTCAGGTGAGGCGTTCCCGGGCCGGCATGAAATTATTGTTGTTGCCTGCGCAGTACTTCTGAGCACGCTTGTGCTGCCTGGACTGACGCTGCCGTGGCTGATGAGGACACTGAAAGCAACGGACGACGGCGTGGAGGAACGTGAGGGAGCCAAACTACTGGCCCTGCGCGCTCAAGAAGCTGCTGTCGCAGCCCTGAAAAACAATAAAATAATCTCGAATCTGCCGCCGGAGAAGACTGCTCTTGTGAAGACGCGGATGCAGCAGCTGCACGCCGAATTGTTGGAAAGCGAGTTGCACAAGGACGGGGCAGACGAGAGTCGAAGGCGGGGCCGTGAGCTTGTTATTGCCGTCCAGACGATTGCTCTGGACGCAGCTCGCACGGAAGTGCTGATGGCCCGCAATGAGCCGGAGACGGATCCTGAAGTAGCGGACAGGGTGCTACGTCAGCTTGACCTGCGCACCATGATCATGCCGGACTAGCGCTCACCAGTTGTGAGTCAACGCGCAGGCTCAGGGCCGTTGAAGTTGGAGATGATGACACCCGCTCGTCCCTCGCGGGTGTCATCATCTCCAACTTCAACCTCGTCCAGAGGAGGAGCCCGCCCGGAGGCATGGCTTACAACGCTGAAAGTAGCGGGCTAACTGGCGCAGTTCACCAGTGTTGGCGCCAATGCTTTGTAGGACGGCACGTCGAATCTGGAATGATTGCCGTATACCCTAGAAGTATGTCTAGCACCGTTGGCCATGAAGCCGCCTCAGCACCTGTCCGCACCCGTAATATCCCGGCGGAGATCGCCCGCTCATGGCTCTTAGTGCCTGCCACACGTCCCGAGATCTTTGACGAATCAGCGAGCTCACGCGCTGACGCCGTGGTACTGGACATCGAAGATGCCGTGGACCCCAAGAAGAAGGACGCGGCCCGTTCCGACGTCATCGAGTGGCTCCGCAATGGCGGGCAAGCCTGGGTCCGCATCAATGACGTCCATTCAGCCTTCTGGGCCGACGACGTTGCGCAGCTGCGCAATGTTCCAGGACTTCTCGGCGTCATGCTGGCCAAGACAGAGAACGCCGAGCAGGTCAAAGAAACCTACCACCGTTTGGACGGCAAGACCCGTGTCCTAGCCCTGGTTGAATCCGCACTTGGTATAGAAGAAGCCAACAACATCGCCCGTGCAGAAGGTGCCTTCCGCCTCGCCTTCGGCTCCGGAGATTTCCGCCGGGACACTGGCATGTCAGCAGATCGTGAAGCCATGGCCTACCCTCGAGCGAAGCTCGTTGTTGCCAGCCGGGTCGGTAACCTGCCCGGCCCCATCGATGGCCCCACCGTGGGCACGAACCACCCAATCCTGCGCGAACAGTCGGCCATCACAGTTTCCATGGGAATGACGGGCAAGCTTTGCTTGGCCACCGACCAGACCACCATCATCAACGAGGTCATCAGCCCCACTCCCACGGATGTGGCGTGGGCTACCGACTTCATGGACGATTTCAAGGCTAGGGGCGGCGTCATCCGTGACGGCTCTGATCTGCCGCGTTTGGGCCGGGCAGAGAAGATCATGAAATTGGCCGTGGCCTACGGCGTTCAGCCGGCGCTTTAGCCCGCGCTCTATTTCAATGGTCGATTGCGCTCTGGTTCGCTCGGTTTCCTGGAACCAGGATGAAGTGGCGCTCTCACTCCTTACCGATGACGCCGCTGCCCGAGTGCCTTTGGCGCCGGGACAGTGGTTGAGGTTTAAGGTACTGTCCGGGGATGGCATTTCATCTCGCTACTGCTTGGGACACACCAGTGTGCAGGGCCCACATGAATCGGTACATTTCCCCTGCCCCAGTGGGCAGGTAGCCGAGCGCGGTTTTCAGTGTGGATCGTGTTTTGCCAAGGACGAAATGCGCTTTATGCACGATTTCCACCGCAGCGGGGTTGCCCCTGCGGGGATGCGGAACTATTTGGCGCAGCCCCATTGGCTGTATATCGCCACGTTTGCGGATGGCACAACCAAGGTTGGCACAGCCGCCATGCCCAGCAAATGGCGCCGACTCGCCGAACAGGGTGCCGTCACGGCCCAATATGTGGCGCTTGCAGATGACGGCGCTGTGGTGCGCCGCCTTGAAGATGCTGTTACTAAGGAACTGGGAGTGAGCCAGTTTGTCCGAGCTGCCGCGAAGCTAGCCGCACTCTGCGCTCCGCGCTCTACGTCGGAACTTCTCGAACACAACCTGAGGGTTGCCACCGCGGTGCGTGAATTCCTTGCCGAGGAAGATCTGGATGGTTTTGAAACTGTCAACGAAGAATGGCAAGGCAGCAGTTTTTCCGCCGAGCTTACCGGTGGCCGACCAAGAATCGCTTATCCGCAGTCGCTGCATTCGGGCACACACGGTATGCGTCTTGAATCAATGCTTGGCGCTCATGCCCTGGTGACTGTTGACGGTTCGGAACTTAGTTTTGTTGCCGACCTTGGTGCGCTCAAGGGGCACAAGATCAGCTTTGGGGACTACACCACCGAGGTCCCCGCGTTGCAAGAGGCACTCTTTTAGCGTCTCCCGCCCTCCCAAACCTCGCTTCGCTCGCTTCGGGCCCCGCGGCCGGTAGCGTCTCCCGCCCTCCCAAACCTCGCTTCGCTCGCTTCGGGCCCCGCGGCCGGTAGCGTCTCCCGCCCTCCCAAACCTCGCTTCGCTCGCTTCGGGCCCCGCGGCCGGTAGACTGGGGGGCGTGCTAAACGACTTTTGGGAAACCGCTCCACCTGCCTATAAATACGCTGTTTTTGGTGGCATGGGGCTGACGTTCATCGGCATCGTGATCATCATCATGGGCGCCGTAACAACAACGCCCTCTATGACCTTCATCGCCCTGCCGTTCATCGGCGTTGGGCTGTTGGCCCACATGGCGTCGTTGGGGTTACGCGGGCACAATATCCGCAAGGAGCTCAAAGCAGCGGAGCAGCGCGATAATGAACAAGCCGCCAAGCGGGCCGCAAAACGCCAGTAGGCAAGCGGGCCCCAACACTGGTTACCCGCCGTCGGGCTTCTGTTAGTGATTCACGGGTTCCGGATTGGCTACCGCACTGCGAAGGGTCCACAGGCACATCAGTGCAGCGACGAGCATCAAAACAACACTGACCATAGCGACGGTTCCAGAACCGGAATCAAAGGCGTGCTTGGCTGAGTCAAGCAGCGCCGCACCCTGCGGATCGGGAAGAGTGCCAGCAATGTCGATGGCACCACCGAGCGTCTGGGATGCTGTGTCCGAATCAGCAGCGGCAAGCCCCTCCGGTAACACCACATTGATGCGGTAAGCCGCAGCTAGAATACTGCCCAAAATCGCAGTCCCGAGCACTGATCCCACTTCGTAGGCCGTTTCCGAAATGGCTGATGCGGCTCCTGCCTTGGCAGGTGGTGCTGCGGCCAGGATGAGGTCGTTGGAAATGGTTTCGGCCATACCAACACCGGCGCCTAGAACAGCAAACGCGGCGATGATGCCGATTACTGAACCATCGGTATTCAACCAAACGATCAAGAAACCGGTGGCATTTAGTAACAGGCCCCCTGCCACAAGATATGAGGGTTTGAACCTGCCAGCCAGAGACGCCGCCAGCAACCCAGACACAATAGTGATGGCCAAACCAGGGACCAGCACATATGCGGCATGTGTGGGGGAAAGTCCCACCACCAGTTGCAGATGCTGGGTAATGAAGTACAAGAATCCAACCAACGCGAAAATGCTCAAAAGGTTGGCGCTGACGCTGCCACTAAATACGGGGTTCGTAAAAAGGGTTACATCCATCATGGGGTTCTTCCGGCGCAGTTGACGGCGCACAAACAACACGCCAAGTCCTACGCCGAGAACAATTAGTGCCACGTTCAGGGTAGAGAAGCCAGACTGGGCAAGTTCCTTGATGCCGAAAATTGTGGGAACCATGGCGCCAAAAGTCAGCAGGATACTCACTACATCGATCTTGCCGGGGTTGGGGTCCTTGGATTCCGGGACAAATATCGGTGCCAGCACAAGCAATGGGATCAGCACAGGCACAGACATCAGGAACACGGCACCCCACCAGAAATGCTCCAAAATGAATCCGCCCACGATGGGGCCCAAGGCGGCACCTCCGGAGAAGCCGGCCGCCCACACTGCAATAGCTGTGCGGCGCTGGCCCGGGTGCAAGAACACGTTCCGGATTAGAGAGAGCGTGGAAGGCATCAACATGGCACCAAACAAACCAAGCAGCGCCCGGTAACCAATGAGTGCTCCTGCGTTGGGCGCAAAAGCGGCAAACACGGACACAACGGCAAAGCCGGTGCTGCCGATCAGCAGTAGCTTGCGGCGGCCAAACTTATCAGCAATGCTGCCCATTGGTACTAGCAGTGCCGCCAAAACCAGCGGATAGATATCAATGATCCAGAGCAGCTCCGAGGCCGAAGGCACAAGCGCTAGGGAGATGGATGGGATGGCAAAACTAAGCACAGTATTATCCACCGAAACCAACAGAACCGGAAGCATAAGGACAGCCAAGGCTATCCAGCTACGGAAGCCTGCGCGTGGCGTGGGTTCGGGGCGAACCGCTGGAGGAGTGACCGATGATAGTGCCATATTTACAGTGTAAACCGTCTAGACGGTTTACTGTACCGTCTGGACGGTGTACTTCATCACTTCTTGTAGGGTAAATGGATGACTACACAACTCTCCACAAGAGATCGGGTGCTCGCGGCCTATGAAGACCTGCTCATCAGCGACGGTCCTCAGGCGGCAACTTTGGATGCTGTTGCCGCCTCGGCCGGTGTCTCAAAAGGGGGCTTGTTATATCACTTCAAAAGCAAGGAAGCGCTGATTGAGGCGCTTTTGGCCAAGCTGAACGAATACGCCGCCATTGATTTCACGGCCATGGCCCAGGACCCTTACGGCTGCGCCAGTTACTACATCCGCACCAGCGTCTTTGGAAACACACCCTTTGACCGGACTATTGTGGCGGCAATGCGCCTGAGCCAAAGCGAAGACGAGCGTGTGAGGGAGGCATTTTCGGAGCTTCATGCGCGCTGGTATGAATTGATTCTTAGCGACATTGGGGATCCAGCAGTCTCACGCGCCGTGATGCTCCTGGGGGATGGAATGTATAACAACGCAGCGCTGTTTGGGTTCCCCACAGGCGCAAAAAAGCATGATGATGCCCAGGAAAATATGGATGTGGCCTCGCTGGTGGCAATAGTTGAAAAGATGCGTCCCAGCCCGCGAGCATAGCGTGCGCACAGCACCATGCTGGCTATAGGCTTGATCGCATGAGTATCAATCCCGAGCTGCAGGGGCGCAGCTATCGTTTAGATGAAATTTATAGTGTCGGCAGAGAGTCCGTTCGAGACTTTGCCAGAGCAGTCAAGGCCAGTAACGCTGCCCATTTTGAGGTCGCTGCAGCCCAAGCGCTGGGGCATTCAGATCTGGTTGCGCCACCTACCTACGCCATCATCGTGGCACAACGTGCGGATGCTTTGCTGATCAACGATCCGGAATCCGGCATCGACTTCACTCGGGTGGTGCACGCTGAACAGCGATTCACTCACCACCGCGCCATTGTTGCCGGTGATGAACTGTTGGCAGAGCTGCACGTAGACAATGTGCGGGGTATGGGTGGCGGTGCCATGATCACAACGCGTGCGGAAATTTCAACTCTCGACGGCGAAGCGGTCGCCACTACCGTCTCAGCAATTCTGGTCCGCGGGGAGGGACAATAATGACTCATTCAGCATTGAACATTGCAGATTTTCCGGTGGGCACCGAAATTGGTGCACGGAGCCTTGAGATCTCCAGAGCAGATTTGATCAAGTACGCCGGAGCCTCGGGAGACTTTAACCCCATCCATTGGAACGATCGGTTTGCGCGTGAGGTTGAACTGCCCGGTGTGATTGCGCACGGCATGTTCACTATGGGGGCAGTTGTGCAATTAGTGACCGACTGGGTGGGCGATCCGGCCGCGATCCTCTCTTATGGCACGCGTTTCACGAAGCCTGTCCCTGTTGCCGATCTGGATGAGCTTCCCGGGGCCGTTGTTGAGGTGGTGGGTGTTGTAGGTGCTGTAGATTCCGACGCCGGGACGGTCCGGATCGATCTGGCTGTCACCTTAGGCGGAGCGAAAGTTTTGGTCAAGGCGCAAGCCACCGTGCGCTTAGCGTGAACCAAGTCAGTGCCTGGCGTAACGGTGTGCTCACTGCTTACGCCGGTTCCGGATTGGTTTTTGCCACCTGGGTATCTCGTATTCCTGCCATTCGCGACGACCTTTCCCTGACCCCGGGTGAAGTGGGGCTGATGCTGCTGTGCATGTCACTGGGCTCATTTGTCTCCGTGGCGGCTTCCGGGCTGATAGTGCTGCGTCTTGGCTCTAAATTGACGTCTCAGTTCGGTGTCATCATCCAAACCGTTGGAATCGTGGTGGTGGGCTTAGGCGCCTCGGTGTTCTCACAAACCCTTGTGGTGGGTGCCGGACTGATCATTGTTGGCCTCGGCACCGCGAGTTGGAACACAGCCTCCAACATTGAAGGGGCTGCGGTTGAACGTGCACTGGGGCGGCACATCATGCCGCGGTTGCATGGCTCATTCAGCATTGGCACAGTGGCCGGAGCGGGCGTGGGTGCGTTGGCTGCTTCTATGCATCTCCCGGTAGCCATCCACCTGTCAGTGATTGCCGCCATGGTCTGTCTGGCAGTTGTCAAGGGCACCACCCATTATCAAGCGGACAAACTCACCCCCACCGGCGCAATTGCGGTGAACGTTGTGAGCTCAAGCGCTGTGCCAGGTACCGGGCCTATCCCCATCATCACGGCCAGCACATCTGATTTCGGCGTCGTTGTTAAAAATAGTGGCAAGACCAAAGTAAATGACGCCAAGGCAGACGGCAAAGCCAAGATCGCAGCTGCTTGGCGTGACCCCCGCACACTGATGCTAGGCGCGTTGGTGCTTGGACTTGGCTTGGCAGAAGGTGCTGCCGGTGACTGGGTGGCGCTGGCCATGGTTGATGGTTACGAGTCCACCGCGGCCATTGGTGCGATTGGATACGGTATTTTTGTTTCTGCCATGACCATTGGCCGTTTTGTCGGAACAGTGGTTTTGGATAAGTACGGCCGGGTTCTGGTACTGCGCGTCGGGGCGGCCCTCGCCGTGCTCGGCCTGGCCATGTTTGTGTTTGCACCATCGGCCCAGGTTGCGTTGGCAGCCCTCGTGTTGTGGGGCTTGGGCTCTGCGCTGGGTTTCCCCGTTGCCATGTCAGCAGCCTCCGATGACCCTGTGCATGCTGCCGCCCGTGTTTCAGTAGTTTCCACGGTGGGCTATGGAGCGTTCCTTGGCGGTCCGCCGCTACTGGGCCTGCTTGCCGAACATGTTGGGGTGCTGCATTCCCTGCTGGCCGTACTTCTCATGCTGGTGGTGGCTTTCTTCCTCACGCCCGTAGTGCGGAAATCAAATGACTTAGAAAGCCCGGAAAGTACTGAAAAAATCGGTGACGATGCTCGCAAGGGATAGTGTGGATTTGTGAATGCGCAAAAGTATCTTTCTTCCCTGACAACCCTTGAGGTGGGCGGGCCGGCACACACGTACGTGGTTGCCACCACCGAGGCCCAGATCATTGCCGCCGTCAAAGCAGCCGACGATGCCGGGGAGGCGCTACTGGTTCTTGGCGGTGGCTCCAACTTGGTTGTGTGTGATGACGGCTTTGCTGGAACTGTCTTGAAAATCGCCAGCCAAGGTTACGCAGCAAACTCCCAAGACACCTGTGGTGGTGCTTCTGTGGTTGTCCAGGCAGGGCACGACTGGGACGACTTTGTGCACCAAAGCGTGCTGCACGCCTGGAGTGGAATTGAAGCGCTGTCCGGGATTCCTGGCAGCACCGGCGCCACCCCCGTCCAAAATGTGGGTGCCTACGGTTGCGAAGTTGGCCAAAGCATTGCGGCCGTGCGGGTTTGGGACAGGAAAGAATGCGCTGTCCAGACCTTCACCAACCACGAGCTAAAATTCGGGTATCGTGATTCACTGCTGAAAGCCACCACAGTCAACGGCTCCCCACGGTACGTGGTCCTAACAGTTGAGTTTCAGCTGCTTCTTGGCCGGATGAGCGCTCCCATCAAATATTCGGAACTTGCCCGCCGCCTTGACGTTGAGATAGGCAAGCGCGCCAATTCCCTGGAGGTCCGCAACACTGTCCTGGCCCTGCGGGCCTCTAAAGGAATGGTGCTGGATGCAGAGGATCGTGACACTTTTTCCACCGGTTCGTTCTTCACCAACCCACTGGTGACAGAAGAGGTGGCCAACACGCTGCCAACAGACGCGCCGCGCTGGACGGCAGGGGAGCTGGTGAAGCTCAGCGCCGCTTGGCTCATTGAGCAGGCCGGCTTTTCCAAAGGCTTCGGTCTTGCCGGTGAAGGGGAGGGTGCAGATCATGGGGCGCAAACTCCGGCACGGGCGTCCTTGTCCACCAAGCACACCCTGGCAATCACGAATCGTGGCGGGGCCAGTGCCGCCGATATCCTGGCGATTGCCCGGGAGGTGCGCGACGGCGTCGTACGTCAATTTGGTATTGTCCTGGAGCCGGAACCGGTGCTGGTGGGGTGCTCGCTCTAACGCTCAGCTGAGCTTGCCTCGAAGGGATATAGCGGTTCGTTGGCTCAGACCATACCCGGGTAGGGGGGTAAAATGGCACTGGGGAGTGATGTGTGCTACCGCCTCCTTGCGTAACGTAGAAGCTAGATTAGAACTTTTTCGTTGACGTGATGATTGGGCATCCGTGAGACAGCAAGAGGAGCACAATGTCATCTGCAACACTTGACACCATCGAAGCGTTGGACGGCGCACCAGTCATCAAGCCTGCGCGCAAGCGCCCGGCACGGGATCGCCAAGTCACGGATTTCATCCAGCTTTGCGAGCAGGTTCGCGCGGTTGGTCTCATGGAGCGAGACATTAAGTGGTACGTGGGCAGGTTCATTCGCCAGGGAATCGGATATTTGGCGGTCTTGGCGTTGTTCCTGACGTTGGGGCAGAGCTGGTGGCAGATGGTGACGGCTGTCCTGTTGGCGTTCATGTGCACACAGACCGCTTTCATTTCCCATGATGCCGCGCACCGTCAGGTGTTTGCTTCGGCGAAGAAAAACGCATGGCTTGCCCGGATCGCCGGTAACTTGTTCGTGGGCTTGTCGTATGGCTGGTGGATGAACAAGCACGGCAAGCACCACCTGAACCCGAACAAGATTGGCGTGGATGGCGATATTGATCCGGGCGCTCTGGTGTTTGATCCGGAAAATGCTGCCAAGCGCACCGGCTTTGCCAAGTGGTTCGCCCGCCGTCAGGGCGCATTCTTCTTCCCGCTGCTGACGCTGGCTGCTCTTGATCTGCACATCGCAGCAGTGCGGCGTGTGCTGGACCGCAAGCAGGTCATGCCGGAACGTGGTGCCGAGATCGCAATGCTCGTTTTCCGTCTGGTGGTCATGCCTGCGTTCACCGTATGGTTCCTTGGTTGGGGCATTGGCATTGCCTTCATCGTTGTACAGGTTATGGCCCTTGGTTTGTACATGGGCGGCTCCTTTGCCCCGAACCACAAGGGCATGCCGCTGGTCCCCAAAGACGTCAAGATCGACTTCATGCGCCGCCAGACCCTCATGAGCCGTAACATCACCGGTGGTTGGTGGGTTGATGCCGGCATGGGCGGTTTGAATTACCAGATTGAGCATCACCTCTTCCCCACGATGTCCTCCAAGAACCTGAAGGCTGTCCAGCCCATGGTGCGCGAGTACTGTGCAGAGCGGAATATCACTTACACAGAGACCACGCTGGGACAGTCATACATGATCGTGATGCGTTACCTCAACCGTGTTGGTCTTGGCCAGCGTGACCCCTTTGAATGCCCCATCACGGCAAATATGCGAAGCGCCCGGTAACTTCTGCTCACCAGCGGGGGTGCCAGATGCTTCGCCAGCCCGTAGATTAGGCGAATGAGTGTAAAGGCCACACCAGCAATCCTTGCCAAGCTGCGACTTGCCAGCTTGGGAATTATTCCCTCAACGTCCACTTGTCCCAGCCCGGGGCCGGTGGACGTTGTGCGTTCCCTGACAGCGCTGCAGGGCCAGGACTTACCCGGGGCACTGTGGTCAATAGGGTTGCGCTCACCCGGGAGTACCCGGACGGATATTGAGGCGGCGTTCAACGGCGGAGAGCTGGTGAGGTCCTGGCCCCTGCGCGGTACCCTGCATGTGTGCGCCGCCGAAGACCTTGGCTGGATACTCTCCCTGACAGGGGAGCGGATGCTCGCTGCCATGGCGGGTCGGCATAGACAGTTGGAAATTACGACGGCGGATCTTCAGTCGGTGCGCCAGCTGGCCTTGGGACTGTTGGATAACTCTGGCGGACGAGCCAGCCGCCTGGAACTGTTTGCCGCCTTCGAGCAGGCAGGCCAAGGCACATCTGCGCAGCGTGGCATTCATCTCCTGTGGAGGTTGTGCATCCAAGGGACCCTGGTGCAAGGTCCGGTCAGCACTGCTGTGGGCAAGGGAACTACCCAGTTCTTTGTTAGCTCGCAAATGTGGATCAAAAAACCAAGGAATCTGGAAAGGGATCAGGCTCTGGCTGAATTGGCACTGCGCTATTTTCGCGGCCACGGCCCCGCCACTATCAAGGATTTCCAGTGGTGGAGCAAACTAACCCGCAAAGATATCAACACGGCACTGGCCCAAATCGCCAACCAGCTCACTACCTTAGAATGCAACGGCACCACTTATTGGCTGGCACCGGAAACGGCTGAACTGGCCGGGGGCCGGCTGCCCGGGAACAGCTCCGTACTGCTGCTGCCGGGCTTTGATGAATACCTGCTGGGATACACAGACCGCAGCGCAGCGCTTGCTCCGCACCACGCTCCGCTGACCGTGCCAGGGAACAACGGCATGTTCAAGGCCACCATCGTAGCTGGGGGACAGGTTGTTGGCACCTGGCGCAAAGCGCAAGGTGCCAAGAGGAAAGAAAGGCAAGTGGCCGGCGTCGTACTTCCAGAACTGTTTATACAGATCAGCCCGGCGCAGCAGAAGACCCTGGCCAAATCAGCGGCAAACTATAGCGCTTTCTTGTTCGGCAGTGGCGCCTAGACCAGAGTGAAAACTGGCTAGCTACCAGCTATAGAGTGCCGATGGCGATCTTGAGCATGCGGCGCAACGGTTCTGCGGCACCCCAGAGCAGCTGGTCGCCCACGGTGAACGCGCTGATGTACTCAGGGCCCATCTCCAACTTGCGGATACGGCCCACGGGCACATCCAACGTGCCGGAAGCAGCCACCGGGGTCAGATCCGCCATGGAGGCTTCCTTGGTATTGGGTACCACCTTGGCCCACTGATTATCATTAGCGAGCAGCGACTCAATCTCCGCTACGGGGAGATCCTCCCGAAGCTTTAAGGTCAGTGCCTGTGAGTGGGAACGCATGGCGCCAATGCGCACACACAGCCCGTCCATAATGACCTTGTTGCTCGCCGAAGTGCCAAGAATCTTATTGGTTTCAACACCGGCCTTCCATTCCTCCCGTGACTGGCCATTGCCCAAATCGGCGTCGATCCAGGGGATGAGGGAGCCGGCTAAGGGAACGCCGAACTGGCTGGAATCTATTCCCTCGCGCTGGTGTGCAAGGACTTTGCGGTCAATGTCCAAGATGGCCGAGGCCGGGCTGTTCAACTCGCTGGAGACCTCGGAATTGAGCGTACCGAACTGGTTTAAAAGCTCACGCATATGGCGTGCCCCGCCACCTGAAGCAGCCTGGTAGGTCATGGCTGTGCCCCATTCGACCAGGTTGTTTTTGAATAGTCCGCCCAAGCCCATGAGCATGCAAGAGACAGTGCAGTTCCCGCCCACGAAATCCTTGGTGCCGTTAGCCAGGCCGGCATCGATGGCTTCGCGGTTGATGGGGTCCAGAACAATGATGGACTGCTCGTTCATGCGCAGTGTTGACGCGGCGTCCATCCACAATCCATCCCAGCCGCGGTTGCGTAGTTCACTATGCACGCGCTGGGTGTAGTCACCGCCCTGAGCGGTGACAATAATGGGAAGTTTGGCCAAAGTGTCAATGTCAAAGCCGTCTTCGAGTTTGCCGGCATCGCCGGCTCCGGCAATGGTGGGGGCGTCACCGCCAGCATTGGAAGTTGAGAAGAAGACGGGGTTGATATCGCTGAAGTCGCCCTCGTCCTGCATGCGCTGCAGCAGAACGGAGCCGACCATGCCACGCCAGCCAACCAGGCCGACGGAAGGAACACTGTTATTGGTCATAGTGCCAGTTTAGTCGGGAGGGGCAAATTGGCTGAAGTCAGTTCACTGGATGAACAAGTACGACGCCGTGAGGTAACTTGTGCGGGCGTGCGACTGTTCTTGGGTGACTGCTCTGGGGCGCCTGTTCTGTGGGGCGCCTGTTCTGTGGGGCGTCGCGAGCTAGTCGATGGGGCGTGGAATGCCGCGGAGTCTGCGTAGCTTGGCTGCCTTGATCTCTTTGAGAAGGTCCCGAAGCCCATCGACGAAAAATAGGCCAAAAAGCAGCACCAGCACTGTCATAACGAGCACGCCGATCCACTCGGAGCCGACAGGCATGCGGGCGCCACTGGAGACTAAAAGAACAACGGATGTTCCTAATAATCCAGCAGTGATAATGGCCCACATCCCTGTCCAGGCAATATGCCCCACCACTGAGGTGATGGGCATCCGCGAGTTTCGCTCGGCACCATATTCCTCTAATTTATAGCTGAAGAGGTTGCCGTCCTTGCCGGAGGCGAGGATTCGCGATTCACCCCTGGCAATGGCAGCTGCGTGCGCCGTGGTGACGGCGTCATCGCGGAGGATCTGTCCGAGAGTGTCTTTGCGAAACCAGTACTTGATGGTGCCGAACACCATGTGAGCACTCCTATCCGCCTGAGCTTATATTCGTCAGTTGAGCTAAAAGAAAATTTTAGCACCTGCCGCTCAGCCAGTTTCGGGACCATTGTGAAGCCGCAGAGCATTAGAGCAGAGTTGTCAGCACACCCCCATCCACCCGTACCGCGGCGCCGTTGGTTGCCGATGCGTTGGGGCTGGCCAAAAAAGTGACCATGTCCGCGATCTCACCTGGCTCGATGAAGCGCTCCAGTAAGGAGGTTTGATTTGTTGCGATAATCGCTTTTTTCATGTCCATGACCGGCATGGCTGATTGTTGTGCAAGCTCCTGGACGGTTTGTGCAACGCCATCGGAGTATGTGGGGCCGCCCAGTACCGTGTTCACTGTCACTGCCGTGCCGCGAGTGAGTTTTGCCAAACCATTTCCAACCGCCAGCATGGCGGCCTTGGAGGCGCCGTAGTGGATCATTTCAGCCGGCACATTGACGGCGGACTCACTATTGACGAAAATGATCCGGCCCCACCCGCGCGCCAGCATGACAGGCAGGACGTGCTGGGCAAGTCGCACCCCGCTGAGCACGTTCACATCAAAATACAGCTGCCAGTCGGCGGAAGAAATTGTTTCAAACGACTTCAACTCAAAGATTCCAACGTTGTTGATAAGAATGTCAACGTCGGCGAGTTCGGCACACAGCCTGTCCACTTGTTCGGGATCAGTGAAGTCAGCTGCAATACCGCCCACAGTCACCGCAGGTACTTCCTGCCGCAGCGCATCAACCGCCGCGGATAGCTTTGCGCCATCACGGCCGTTCAGTGTGACGTCAACACCCTCTGCGGCCAAAGCCTGGGCGATGGCATAACCAATTCCTTGGCTCGAGCCGCTGATGAATGCCTTTTTCCCCTTGAGCTGCAGATCCATAATTTTCTCATTTCCGGCGCACGCTAAAACGGCTGCCTCTTTCCGTGCAGGTAATTCCAACACGGGTTCAAAGCGAGAATTCCATACATGGATCAGCCCACGATCAGCGGGTTGCGGCTGCGAACTAGACTGGGTCGGTGAACAAGCTTGGAATCTGTGTCCTTGGCCCGATCCGTGCGGAGATTCAGAACCATTCCCTGCATCTTTCCAAAGCCCGACATCGCGAGATCATCGGAATTTTGGTGGCCGCGCGCGGCAGGACGGTGTCCACGGCCCGTTTAATCGAGGAGCTGTGGGAGGACGCCCCGGCAGGAGCAGTGGGCGCCGTTCGCACCTTCATTGGGGAACTGCGGCGCATCTTAGAACCCGAACGCCCACCCCGGATGCCGCCATCGATCATTGTGACAATAGGTGAGGGCTATGCGCTGACAAGCAGCCTAATCACCGTTGATCTCTGGTGTGCTGAGAAGGCAATTGCGGACGCTCCTGGATTAAACACCGAGGCGCGTGAATTGTTGTTGAGTACCGCAATGCAGCGTTGGCACGGTGAAGCTTTCCAAGAGTTCAGTGCACGCCCGTGGGCTAGGCATGAACGAGCCCGGATTGCCCATCTTCGCGCGGCAGGTCTCGAGGCGCTGGCACAGGCACGGCTTGAGCTGGGGCGTCCCAAAGAGGTCCTGAACCTGCTCGACGCTCACGTTGTGGAGCATCCTTGGCGAGAGGAAGGCTGGCGGCTGCTGGCACTGGCTCTCTACCGCGTGGACCGTCAAGGTGATGCTATCGCCGTTCTGACCCACGCCCGTTCAACCCTGTTGGAGGGGCTTGGGCTGGAACCAGGAGATCGTTTGACCGAGCTTGAGCGGAGCATCAGGTGTCATGATCCCGCATTGGATATAGAGGACGATTCGATCCTTGTGCGCACAGCTGTTGCCAGTGCGCGGACAGGTTCGCGGTCCCAACTCGAGTCGCTGACAGTCCTCCTCCCACTGTTGGCTGCCTCCGGCTCGGTAGAGTTCGCCGGGGAACAGCGTTTGTCCGCAATCTTGGCTGCTGAGCAACTGGGTGACCCGGAACTAAGCGCACGTGTCATTGGTGGATTCGATGTTCCCGGTAGCTGGAGCCGATCAGATGATCCAGCCTTATCCGCTTCGATCGCCTTGGCAGCTTTGGGCGCCCTCTCGGCACTACCGCCTGGGGCATCAGAGCGTGTACGGGCAAGGCTTCTTGCCACCGTGGCTATGGAGTCACGCGGAACAGCGGGGCGGCTCAAGGAAGCGGCTCAAGCTGAGGAAATCGCGCGACGCCTGGGCGATCCTGCACTTCTTTGCTTCGCGCTCAGCGCCCGCTATCTACAGACCTTCAAAACAACCGGGTATGCACGGGTTCGCGAAGTGCTGGGATCGGAGATCATTGCACTAGCTGTGGCGGCTGAGCTGCCAACCTTCGAGATCGAGGGGCGCTTGATCAGGATGCAGGCACTTTGCGCTCTTGGGACCATTGACGCCGCAGCAAAAGAAGCGGACTGTATTGACGCACTGGCAACGCGTTTTGACCGCCCCCTTGCCTCCGTTTTCACCTCATGGTTTCGATGGACCTTCGTGGCTGGTCCGCCCCCGTCTGAAGGACAAGAAATGCCAGGGTTTAGGGTTGGGCTACCCGAGCTGGAAGCCTTGACTCGAGCTATCCGGACAGCAAACGAATTGCCCGATGGAGAATTTGGACCCTACGAACCATGGGTTCGGCCCCTCCTGCTTGCTCGAAAAGGGCCCCATGAGGAGGCTCTGGCTGCCCTGGATGGTTTTCCGGAACCGCCGCAGGATTTACTGCTCGAAGTTTCATGGTTCCTGATCGCGCTGGCCGCCATTGAGGCCGGTCACCCGAAGGCTGGGCAACGCGCCCTTACTGCCCTTCTGCCAGCCACAGAAGAGTACGCAAGCGGTAGTGGGGCCGTTGATCTTGGCCCCATAGCACCGCTGCTGAGAAAACTTGCTGAGTTCCTGCGCATAACAATATAGTTGTTTACGGTAAGTAAATACATTAGGGTTACTTGCGGTAAGCAAAGGAAGTGCACATGATTGACTACGATGACGCCGGCCAGATCCTTTCGGAGATGGTCCAAATCAGCCGCACCTTTAGAATCTCCGGTCAGCGCAGCCGGGATAAGTCGCTGACTGGAACCAAATTTGGGTTCCTGCAGTATTTGCATCATCGTGACGCACGATTGGGGGAGTTGGCCCACCAGCTGTTGGTCTCCGCTCCCGTTGCATCGCGTGCCATTGATTCCCTTGAAGCGGACGGCATGGTTCAACGGCGTGCAGACCCTCAAGATGCCCGAGCATTTTTGATCTCAATCACAGAGCACGGACGAGCCAATCTCATCGAAAGCGAGAGCCAGGCCGTGCGCAGGTTCGCGGAGTCCTTGGCTGATTGGTCTCCGAGCGACGCTGCCCACGCGATCAGTATCCTGGAGCGCTTGAACGTGCACCTGATTGAAGTTACTCAGACCCCTGACACTGTCCAGCTAGCGGCAAAGCCGTCCTTGAAAGAGCACTGATAACGGAAGTGGGACTTTAACGTATGAGCACCTACCGGTCCACAACCAGACCGGCAACTGAACCACGGGAGTATTCGCACCGCGAAATTTTGCAGGTCATGACGGGGCTGCTGGCGGCGCTCTTCACTGCGTTAATTTCCACGACGATCGTTTCCACGGCCTTGCCCACCATTATGGCCGATCTGCATGGCACTCAGCGCCAGTACACCTGGGTCATAACAGCCAGTCTTCTGGCGATGACGATTGTTACCCCGATCTGGGGGAAATTATCCGATCTTTTCGATAAGAAACTCTTGGCGCAGATAGCTATTCTCATGTTTGTGGCAGGTTCGGTAGCTGCTGGATTCTCCACCTCCATCGCCATGATGATGACGGCACGAGCCGTTCAGGGAGTGGCCATGGGCGGTCTGATGGCCTTGGTCCAATCAATTATGGGCTCGATTATCGCGCCGCGGGAACGTGGCCGATACGCCGGTTACATGGGAGCCGTCATGGCGGTGGCAACCGTTTCCGGGCCGCTTCTGGGCGGTGTGATCACTGACGCGTTGGACTGGCGGTGGTGCTTCTTCGTGAGTGTGCCACTTGCAGTTATTGCATTAATTTTGCTTCAGATGAAACTACATTTACCGGCAGTGCCGCGCGGCAAAGTCAAGATTGACTACCTTGGTAGCGTGCTGGTCTCCATCACGGCAGCATTGCCCATGCTGTGGGTGACTTTCGCCGGAAGCGACTATGACTGGATCTCCTGGCAGTCGGGGTTGTTCCTGCTCGCCTTCCTGATCGCTGCTGCTTTGACGGTCTTCGTTGAGCTGCGGGCACCTGAACCGATGATTCCAATCCGCGTGCTGCGCAACAAGACCGCAGCATGGATGATCGTGGCCAGTGTCGGGGCGGGTGTGGGCATGTTTGGTTCGGGTGTGTTCCTGACTCAGTACTTCCAGCTGGGAGCCGGTGTGAGTCCCACACAGGCCGGGCTGATGACAATACCGATGATCGTTGCCCAAATGCTGTCAGCAACCATCGGCGGGCAAATCGTTAGCCGAATTGGTCAGTGGAAGCCGGTGATGATGATTGGCAGTGTGATCATGCTGATTGGTCTGATCGGTCTGGGAACCATTGATCGCGATACCTCGTACCTCTTTGTGGCCATCTTTATGGCTCTTATGGGTTTGGGGATTGGTGCCTTGGTGCAGAACGTTGTTCTCGCCGTTCAAAACACAGTTGACGTTAGTGAAGTTGGTGCGGCATCGGCTGCCATCGCCTTCTTCCGTTCTCTTGGCGGGGCTATTGGTGTAGCAGTTTTGGGTGGTGTTCTGACGAGTCGTGTTGGCACGAATATTGCCAAGGGACTAGGCTTCATGGGCATAAAGCCTGATGCGCTTTCAGGAGGGTCGGGTGAGACCCAGCTGGATATCAGTGGTCTGCCAGAATCGATACAGCAGGTGTTCCACAACGCATATGCTGACGCGTTCGGTCCCATATTTATGATCGCAGCGATGATTGCGGCGGTCTCCGTCCTAGCGATTGTGGCAGTGCGGGGGACTCCTCTTCGGAGCACAATAGGGATGAAGCCCGCCACTAATCCTGAAGACGGTTCAGCCTCTGATGCTGATTCGGGTCTTGTATCAGGTGATTGCGCTGTGGATCGGGACACGCCAACGGGGCCCACGCCAAGCTAAGAAAGTACAGCTACGCTCATAAACTGAACAAGATGGAGCGCAACACCATGAAGGCATTCGTTATTCGGCAGCCCGGTGCACAGATTGTCGAGCTGTCAGAGGTACCCGTACCCGCAATCGAGGAAGACGAGTTGCTCGTGCGGGTGCACGCCGTTGGCGTGGGTATTCACGATTCTTACTTTTTGCCCCGTGATGCCAAATACCCGTATCCAATCGGTATTGAAGCTGCCGGAGTGATCGAGCAGATCGGCAGTAAAGTCTCCGGCCGTGAACTCGGAGAGCGTATTGCCTTTGTCAGCTCAATGCAGCCAAAAGGTGGAACATGGGCTGAGTTCGTGGCCGTCAAAGCAGGGGCGCTCATAGTACAGATTCCTACTGGAATGGAGTTCATAGAGGCTGCGGCCGTGCCGGTTGCAGGGAACACAGTGCTCAGGGCATTTCGGGCGTTGATAACAATGCCACCCGGCGGGTCGTTGTTCGTAGCCGGCGGCTCAGGTGCCATCGGCACGTTGGCTATTCAGATCGCGCGCCAGCGAGGATGGCGGGTTGCGGCATCTGCCTCGGCAGCAAATCAGGATCACATTCTTTCTCTGGGTGCACAAATAGCGTTGGATTACCGTGACCCGAGGTGGCAGGAACGCGTCCTGGCGTGGACGCCCGGCGGAGTTGACGCGGCGGTCGCTGTGCAGCCCGGTACCTCCAGCGATAGTTTGCCTGTGGTCAAAGATTATGGAGCGTTGGTCACGATTTCGGGCGATGAGTTGCTCCCGGAACGGGATGTGCAGTGTCAGCTGGTTCCTCACCAGATGGATGTTCAGGATGAACTGGTGCAACTCATGGTTGACATCTCCTCCGGTGAAATCCATGTAGAACTGGAGCAGGTCTACGAATTTGGGGAGGCCCTGGCTGCGCTGGAGAAGGTAGCGACCCGGCATGCTCGGGGAAAGGTTGTGCTGCACCTTGGGTAATCGCACGGCCAACGCCACGTTTGCGGAACCTGAGCGCAGTCTCTGAACGTTGCACCTGCGCCAAGTGCGCTGTGAGTTCGTTGTCATTACCACCAGCAGGTGGTCCTCCGGTTGACAGAGATATCCCACCATATCTTCAAGTGCGGGCAGGATCGCCTCCTCTGTTCCACCATGATTACGTTCCCGAAGCTCATGCACGCCCGGCGCAGCAACCCCGTCTAGTGCCAGCCCAAGTTAGGGTGAGAGCAAATGAAAAGTCAGAAGAGTCAATTGCGTAGCCGGGGGTTCCTCACGGAGGAGGACCTTGCCCGTTTCCGCACGCTGACCACGGACGGGCTGATTCGGCAACTTGAAGCCGAGGATGCTGTTGAGAGATCCTGCGCTATCCGTCTACTGGCGTTGATGCCCCGCGTCGACGATTCATTGAACACTATGTTCTTAAACCGACTCACACGCGAAACCAAGCTATATACGAAGCTCGAGCTCTGTACGGCGCTTCAAAGCGGAGGCTTGGAGTGCGCACAGCTGCTTGCTGCCTGCCTTGGCAAAATTGGATCAAATCAGCACAAGCATCCGTCTCCGGAGAGATTTAGAAAAACCAGCTATCCGCTTCCACGAGACATTGTGGCTCGGGTACTCGCCCGAATGGATCCCCACGTTCTGCCGATGCTTGTTTCGGTGATTTCCGATGGCGCCCGGGAAGAAGTTGTTGAAGTTATCGATGCGATTGGGTTCATGTGCTTTTACTCTGAGGTGGATCCTAGAGACAAAGTTCTCACGCTTAATCGCCTGATCGAGACATTCCAGGGGAACCCCAACGATGATTTGCTGCAATGGAAGATCGTCCGTGCTCTTGAGAGTTTCAACCACCCTGATTCTCTAGCGACACTTACGGATGTTCAGAATAACGGCGAAATACAGGCAATACGTCAAGAAGCCCAACGGTCATTAGCGGTGGCGGTGAGGCAACCATCGATGTGAGTAGTCACCCCGGCCGGACGGGGACTGTAAATGGGCAACTTTTTCATTACCGCTAACAGCAGTTCTTGCCACGGTTGCTTTTGGTGCCAATAAGCTCGGTGTCGAACCAGTCTTAATCCAAGCCCGCGAAAGTATCGTCACTAGCGCTCAAACACCGTTTGATCTATTGGGTTGGCCGGAGACTTTGCGCGAAGCCAAAGAGCCTATTTGAGGGCAGGGACATCCAGTAGCCCCGCTTCAGAGTTTGGCAACTCCGAGTTTTTTGCGGCTCAACGGCCTGCTACCAGTTCTCCAGCCATTAAGCGCGGTGTCATAGCAGCGCGGGCGGGTATAAGCGCATGCCTGATCATTTGTACGGGGGTTTTGGTGGTGCCCGTGCAATGGGTGCCGCACATGGCTAAGAACTTCAGTAAGTGATGTTCTTAGCCTGCGACGGGTTTTCGCGTTCCCACTTCTCACGGATGCGTGCTGTTCGGAAACCAACCCAACTGAGCGCAAGCATGGCGGCCGCGAAAGCGAAGATCAGCAAGACTCCCGAGAGGTAGCCGTCATTGAGCAAAAACCAAACACCAAAGGCCGCGACAATGACTGCAAACACGATGGGGATGGAGCTGCGAATCCGTATATTACGTGGCTTCAGCGGGGTCTGGGCCCCGTGGACATACATGCCGCGCGTGTAGGAAAACGGTCCGTACTGGCTCCGCATCTTCTGACGGTCACGGATCAGATTCGCGGGGTGCGGCTCATAGGGCTCTGACGGAGTCTCTGGGGGGGTGTGTGTCATTAACTGTCCTGTTTAGCCAACAATTTTTCGGCAAGTAAGGTTCGGATCTCTGCATCACTGAAGGTCCCGGGAATCTGGAGTGTCTGCTCGGATCCAGTTCCCGCAGCTGCTTCCCAACCAGACTGGTTTCTCCGAAGTGCCACATTGCTCAGGTTGCTTGCTTCATCCGTTGATGTGAAGACAATTGCTGCATTCTCATTGTCATGAGCAAAAAGCTTTGCCATTTCCAGCCAGCTTTCAGGTAGGTCCGCATCTGCTTTCTGTGCCGAAGCGAACCAACCACCCAAACCACGGCCCTGCATCATGAGATTGACTTCGTTGTTCAGGAAATAAACTACGCCTGCGCCTTGGCTATCTGAGGTGAAAGCCACTGAGACCCAGCGGGTCGAATTTCCGATGGCGTAGACAGCTGCAGCAGCCAGAGCCTTTGGCAACATTGTCTCGCCGTCTTCGGAGACCAGCAAGTCGCGGGCAAGGAGTGAAGATGCGCCAGCGAGTAGCATGTCTTTGTTATCAGCCGGGTACTGCGCCTGAAGCGTGGCGGCAGCAACTGCAGCAGATTGATTTTGAAAACGGGACAACATGTATTGGATCTCGGCGATGCCAAATCCGCCCATGGATTCTTCTACGCTCATGCTAGGTCTCCTTCAAGTCTGTTAGGGGGCTATTCACAGTTGTGATCACCAATTCCATGGCAACAATTTCTCTGGACTCTTTACAACGTCGCTGACAGCAGCAACAGTATTTTCGGCAACGTCGCCCGCGAAGTCGTTCACGGCTTCAACTGCCTTGGGACCGTTCTCACCCAGCCACTGGGCGCCGGCTTCGATCTTGTCCCAATTGTCGTAGATAGCGATGGCTCCGGTAGCCAGAATTGCAATCGGTTGTTGTGGACCGGGTATCAAGGCGGCTGCGCCGATCCCCGCTCTGACAAGATCTGCGGCACCGGAATCAGTGGCGACTTTCACGTTTCCAAGAATGTCACCGTCCTTGTACCCTTCACCGAAAGCGTTTCCATGAATGATTTTGTTCAGTCCCGAGGCGCCGTCTATTGCCACGCCAGCCCAGCCCAAAGTCTTACCGGCACCATCGACTAGTCCCGCAATTTTGGCAGCGTGAGGTCCCCTGGCGAGCGATTGCGCGTATTCCCCGCCCTCCAGTAGTTGAGCTCCGTTGTGCAGGAACTTCGTAGTTGGGCCCATGTTGAACCAGCGAGAGTCCATGAAAGTGCCAATGGCCCCTGGGGTTCCCCACGCGGCTTTTAGGTCCTTGGCGTGGAGTAGCAGATCGCCGGTGAAGGTGATATCTCGGAGAGTTCTCAACGTGTCAGGAAAGAATTTATAGACGCCCCAGGGCTCTTTGACGTATTTATCAAACCAGGTTTTGTTCTCGGAATCCGAACCCGGATTGCTTTCCGTTCCCTTGCCGTCAGTGCCACCGCCACCGGTCAGGCTTGAGGTGGAGCTTGCCTGCTCCTGCTCGACGGCGTGCCTGTTAAGTTCAGTAGCGGTTTCATCCAGCATTGCAGCCGTACGGGAAATAACTCCGCGGTGCTGGCCGCGCCACTGTGAGGCAAAGCGTTGTGCATCAGGCCCCTGCCAATAGCGCGGGAGCTGGTTCACTGCGCCGTCGAGCAGCTTTTGTGCTTGCACCAGCTTTTGTGAGTTGCCAGAGAAGTCCCTGGCTAGCGCGCGCAGTTCTTCAACATCAGCGCCCAGCATTTGTGACATGGTGGCTCCGGATTACTAGAGGACAGAAACAGAAATATGAGTCAAGAAAGAGCTTAGCCGTGGCCAAGCCGTGTTGCGATGGGGTGGACTGCCCATGGCAACGAATTGCTACTCCTGTGAGAACTCTGTTTCTCCCCGTGCCCAGAGAGTGATCCTGTACTCAGTCCCGTTTTTTGAGGTGTGCCAACCCTCAAGAGGAGAGCCGCCGCGAAAAGAGAATTCATGACCAAGAGTAGGAGCTTGAGTATCCCCTGGTACGTCCGTATTAATTACAGTGATGACTGCGACGTTGCAATGCTCCTTGACCTGTTCGTAAACCTGACCACCGCCAATGACCCACACTTCATTGCCGCCGGGGGAGAGCTGGGCCTGCACAAGTGCCTCTTCCAACGAGTCAAGAACCACCGCCCCACTTGCCTCAGCTGTTGTTGCCCACCCAGCCTGGCGCGTCACCACAATGTTGGTGCGCTCCGGAAGTGGACGGAATTTCGCGGGGAAAGAATTCCATGTACGTCGTCCCATGACCACTGGGTGGCCGCGGGTAACCCGCCTGAAGTGGGCCATATCCTCCGGCAATGCCCAGGGCATGCCGCCGTCTGCGCCAATTACCCCGTTCTTAGTCTGCGCCCAAATCATGCCAATGATCGGCTGGGTGAAACGGTAGCGCGTGGGTGTGGAGGGTGTCTCACTCATACGGCGATCGGGGCCTTAATCGTGGGGTGGTGTTGGTAATTGACTAGCTCGAAATCAGCAAAAGTATAATCGAAAATCGATTCAGGTGTGCGGGTGAAGCGCAGCTGTGGGTACGGGTAAGGGGTGCGGGAAAGCTGCTCGGCAACCTGCTCCCGGTGATCGTCGTAGATATGCACGTCCCCGCCTGTCCAAATAAACTCGCCCGGTTCCATGTCCAGTTGCTGGGCCACCATCATAGTCAGGAGCGCATAAGAGGCAATGTTGAATGGCACACCCAAGAAGGTGTCGGCAGAGCGCTGGTACAACTGGCAGCTGAGTTTTCCGCGGCCGTCTTCCGTGGGGGCAACATAGAACTGGAAGAAAGCGTGGCACGGCGGTAGCGCCATGTTCGCCAGCTCACCCACATTCCACGCCGAAACAATGTGCCGGCGTGAATTCGGATTGCTGGTCAGAGAATCCATGACTTGCGCAATCTGGTCAATATGTTCCCCGTCTGGGGTAGGCCATGAGCGCCACTGGACGCCGTAGACGGGGCCGAGTTCGCCGTCGTCGTTGGCCCATTCATTCCAGATCTTTACGCCGTTCTCCTGCAACCAACTCACATTTGAGTCCCCGCGCAAGAACCACAGCAATTCCATGGCTACCGACTTGAAATGCACCCGTTTAGTGGTGATTAGCGGGAAACTCTGGGATAAATCGAAGCGTAGCTGGCGGCCAAAGACGCTGCTGGTGCCGGTACCCGTGCGGTCAGCCTTCGCGGTGCCGTTGGCCTGTACGTCACGGAGCAAGTCCTCATAAGGGGTCAAAATAGTCACGGGGCAAGTCTACCTACTGGGAGCCTCGACGGTTCAGCTGTCCTTGGACCAGGGAAATCAGGGTCTTCGCATCCAGTCCTGCTTCTTCGCTGGTTTGTATGAGATGTTCGACGGCGGCCAGCACCGCCAGCCCATTGCTTACCTCAGGTGGGTGGTGGGGCTTTTGTGGTTGTGTTTGAGCAACTCCGGTTCCCGCCACCACGGTCCCTTGCCGGCGGTTCGTTGTGACTTGTCCTGCCGCTTCAAGTTCCTTGTAGGCCCGGGCCACGGTGCCTGCGGCCACACCCAAATCGCCGGCCAGGCTGCGGATGGTGGGCAGCCGGGTGCCGATTTGCAGCTCGCCAACAGCGATCAGGGAGGCGATTTGTCTCTGGACTTGTTCGTAGGGAGGGGTGGCCGTCTGAAGATCAATAACAATCCGCGCTTCCATGCAACGCTACTTGCTCACGCGGGCGGCCGTGCCCGGCAGATATTCTGCCGGGGTGAAGCTCCTGACGGGATAAAAGCACAGAACAGCGGCAAGCACCAGGAAAGCTACGCCCACAATCCCCAGGCCGGAATCCTGGGCTGTTTCGCTGAGACTCGGCGCGGTGCCAATATTTAAGGTGACTGCGCCAAGAACGGCCCATAACCCACCAGCAACCGTGCGAAGGATCCGGAACAGGGCCCGCCGCCGCAATGTCCGCTCAAGTACTGGGGCCACATCCGTCAGCGCGGGCCGCAGCCAGACAACGGTTGCAGCACAGGCGCCTGTAACAACAACGGCCAGCACAACTACTAGAGGGACAAGGAAGTGAGGTGCTGAGCCGCTCAATCCTGGCCAGTCATTCGCTCCGCCCCTAGTGATCCCGGCAACCGTGATCAGTGCCGGGATCAGTGCCACGGCGCTGATGCTGATGGCAAGTGTGAGAGTAACCGGAACGCCCGCCTTCAGAGAAGTCCGCACTGTATTTGGCGCGACTGTATTTGGCGCGACTGTACTTGGCACCACTTTTCTGGGCGGAGCATAATTACGGCGCAGCAGCAGTTCCAGCCCGAGGTGGGTCAGGAGGGTAAACACCAGCGCAAGTGCCAGCGGACCAAGCCAGCCAAACCACTGGGTGAGGCTCAGTCCCAGCAGAAGCCCAGCCACGGCAGAGGCAGGTGCCACGATCCCGGCTGTTCCAGTCAGTCTGGCTGCGCCGGCTCCGTTTCTCCATGCAGGGTCCTGCGAGGTTCCGTTGATAAACAAAGAGTTGTATCCGGCGTCGTCCATCTCAGTGTCAAGAAAAGGCGGCTTCCATAGGAGCATGGCGATCAGCACCATCGCATTGACGATGCCCAACCAGTTCGTCCATGAGGTAGTGCCTGAGTCCGGGGCTGGTTGGGCGAGATAATTTCCGGCTATGCCAGCCAAGCCCGAGGCCACCGTGGCACTCACCCGGAGCGCTCTGTTCATGCCAATGACACGAAGGGTGGTGTTTTGATCGGTTGTGAGGGCTTCTAAAGATCTGCGGGAGGCAATAAGCCGCATGACCAGCAATGTTCCGGCACTCAGGATCAGCAATGCGACGGTGAGCGCGGTTGCCAAGACGTATCCCGGAAGGCGTCCTTGATAGCTCACAATGGATTCGCCGGATGGGCTCACTACGACCCCCTGACTGGATATAAATCCGGGGACAAAAAAGAGGAATGCCAGCACTCCGGCAGAGAGTGCAAAGACGCCCAGCACCGTCCAGCCCAAACCACGTTGGACATAGTCCCGGGCCCGGCGAAATTCAAGAACAGCCACTCGTTTTGCCGATTTTGGTGCCGGCCAGGTGGCCTGGCCAATGGCGTTGACACCAACAATGGCCACCGCAGGGGCAATGATCGCGAACCAAGGTAGCAGCGTCCACTGCTCCCCCGGCACGGCAATCCGTGTGGGATCGTAGAGTCCGGCGTGGGCTGCGCCGGCCAAGCTGCTCAAGGCCCAGGCAAGAATGCCTGTCCACAAGGCATGTTTGCGGATGTATTCCAAAGATTTGCTTGCAGGCTCACTCCACACGAAGAGCCGCAGGATCAGGTAGGTGATGGCTGTGACGCCAACGCCCACTAGCCCCAGAAGGATTAACACTTCGGTCAGGTTTGGTGCAAACACTATTTCCCCATCGATGATCACGCTGTGTATCGAACACTTTGTACTGAGCGTACGGTACAAAGAGGTGAAGGGAAAGCCTTGGTCCCCGTTGAAGTTGGAGATGATGACACCCCGGAGGACGGAGTGGTGTCATCATCTCCAACTTCAACGGGGGCGGGTCAGTCCTCGTATGGTTTGTGTTGCTCCACTGCCACGATCCGCCCAGGCTCGGTGGCGGAAACATGAGCGATCAGTACCTCTCCAGGGGAAAGATATGGGTCAATCATGGGCAATGAGCTGGCCAAAACGGGGGACATGTGGGTGGCCAGGGCACCTATTACCGTTGGCAGAACGGGGCGGTGAGTGCAGACAGCCGTGGCACTTGTTTTGCTCAGCAATCGGTCTATAACTGCAGCGGTTTTTATTGGATGACGCTTGTGGTCAGATTCGGTCAACCACGGAACCACCTTGACTTTGGCCTTTGTTGCCTGGGCGTACGGGGAGATTGTGGCTATGCACCGCATCCAGCCGCTGGTATGAATCCGCTCAGGATGCCATGACATCAAGAGCCGCTGCAGATACAGCGCCTGACGTTTACCTGTTGCGGCCAGTGGCCTTTCACCTTCCGCCCGGGTCCATGCGGACCGCGGCTTTGCTTTAGCGTGCCTGATCACCAGCAATGGCCAGGTCGCTAGAGTCCCGCCCTCAAAGGCCGCAGCCAAAGCCTCAAGAGGCTCCAAATCGGAAGGGTTGGACAGTAGTCCGCGAGCCTTGTTGGGACTGCACCAAATAACGCTGTCAACCTCTTTCCCATCGGGGATGGGAGGCATGTCATCTGTGGCACAAGCCCAATAATGGACCTCCTTCAGACCGGCTTTTACAACGTACTGAATTGATGGCAGCGGAATGCCCAAGGTGATGGGCAGACCCACCTCTTCGTGCACTTCACGCACAGCACATTCGGCAAGCGTCTCGCCAGCGTCAAGCTTGCCCTTGGGCCACGACCAGTCATCGTAACGCTGACGGTGGATCAGCAGGAGCTCAAGCTTCCTTTTCTTAATCCGCCAGCAAAGGGCTCCGGCAGCGTAGATGGAGACGGCAGCGTCGTCGTCCACGGTTTCCTCGAGGTTTTCAGTGTTGCGCATTACCGGTGCAGTGTTGATCGCGAACGTGAACGGCTGGCGAGCAGCCATGACTGGATATCGAGCAAAGGTTTTCCTTCATTGTCGAGATGGAAACGCTTCCACTGACCTTCGTTATCCAGATGCCAGCTGGCAGTCCCCGGATCAAGATAGCGCTCAAGCAGTGAGTTGACCTCGGCGATGTCTTCCGCATTGGAAAGCTGAACCAGCGCCTCAACCCGGCGGTCGAGGTTTCTGTGCATCATATCCGCGGAACCAATGTAAACCACTGGCTCTAAATTGTTGGCAAAGGTGAACACACGCGAGTGTTCAAGGAAGCGACCAAGGAATGATCTAACGGTTATGTTTTCACTGAGCCCCGGAACGCCCGGACGCAATGAGCAAATACCTCGCACAATCACACCAACCTCCACACCGGCCTGAGAAGCACGGTATAGAGAGTCAATGATGGCTTCATCCACCATTGAGTTGACCTTGATGCAAACTCGGGCCGGAAGCCCTGCCTTCTTGTTCGCAATTTCTCTATCTATGCGCTCAATCAATCCTGAACGCACGGAGCGCGGAGCCACTAGCAGACGGTCAAAGGATGACTTGGGTGCGTATCCGGAGAGCTGATTGAAGAGCTTGGACAGATCCTCGCCCACTTGGTTATCGGCGGTCAACAGCCCCAGATCCTCGTAGTATCTTGCTGTGCGGGGGTGATAGTTGCCAGTGCCGATGTGGCAGTAGCGGCGCAACCCATCCTGTTCCTGGCGCACCACAAGAGATAACTTGCAGTGAGTTTTCAAACCAACAATGCCGTACACAACGTGCACCCCGGCTTGTTCAAGCTTCCGGGCCCAGGAAATATTGGCTTGCTCATCAAATCGGGCTTTGATCTCAACAAGAGCCAAAACCTGTTTACCCGCTTCGGCAGCGTCCACCAAGGCATCCACAATGGGTGAGTCCCCAGATGTTCTGTACAGGGTTTGTTTGATTGCCCTAACCTTGGGGTCGGTTGCCGCTTGTTCCAGGAATGCCTGCACTGACGTAGAGAAGGCATCGTAGGGGTGGTGGAGCAGAATGTCACGACGGCGCATGGCGGCAAAGACGTTAGCCGCCTTGGAGGTTTCCGAAGCATTCAGGTCCCGGGAAGTGTGGGCCACATGTTTGGGGTAGCGCAGATCGGGACGATCAATGGAGCCGATGATGGACAGGCCACGCAAATCCAAAGGAGCAGGCAGCGAATAAACTTCTGCCTCATCAACGTCAAGTTCGCGCACAAGAAGTGCAAGAACACTTGGGTTGATGTCGGTGGTGACCTCGAGACGGACGGGGGGACCAAATTTTCGACGCAGTAGTTCCTTCTCCAGAGCTTGCAGGAGATTCTCGGCGTCGTCCTCTTCAACCTCGAGGTCTTCATTGCGAGTGACTCGGAATGAGTGGTGCTCCACAATCTCCATGCCGGGAAAAAGCTGGTCAAGGTGCTCGGCGATGACCTCTTCCAGCGGGATGAAGCGCGCCACGCGCCCGGGGACAGTCCCGGCACGGGGGCCATCAACAGCAACCAAACGGGGCAAGAGATCCGGCACCTTCAACCTTGCGAAGAGTTCCTTCTCACTGACAGGGTTGCGAACCACAACAGCCAAATTAAGTGACAGCCCGGAAATGTAGGGGAAAGGGTGGGCGGGGTCCACTGCCAGCGGCGTGAGAATCGGGAAGATCTTATCGCCAAACATTTTAGACAACGCGGACTTGGCCTTGTCATCGAGCTCATCCCAATGCACCAAGTGGATGTGTTCATAGGCCAGTGCCGGGCGAATCTGGCTCGCAAAAACATGGGCGTGCCGTGCCTGAAGTTCGTGGGCGGCGTTACTGACCTGCTCCAGCACTTCTATGGGGCTCAGCCCGGCAGGTGAGGGTACCGCCAGCCCGGCAGCAATGCGGCGTTTAAGTCCCGCCACCCGCACCATGAAAAACTCATCCAGGTTGGACGCGAAAATGGACAGGAAGTTTACTCGTTCCAACAAGTGCAGGTCCGGATCTTCAGCAAGTTCCAAGACCCTGGCGTTGAATGCCAGCCAGCTCAGCTCACGGTCAAGGAACCTGTCGGCGCTGATATCGCCCTCGGGAATGAGTGTTGGCTCAAACTCGGGGATCTCAATCCGGTCCTGAGTAGCTCGTGAGGCCGGTACTTCACCTGAAACAAAACGTTCCCGGCTCTTTGTACTCACAGTGGCCCCGGGTCCCTTGTATTCGCGCTTCATTAAAAAATCCTCGTGGTTGGTATTGCCTTGAGTCAACCTTACAAGCCGCATCCGATGCCGACTGCAATAGCAATGTGCAGGTTATGCCGACATTGGTCCGTACATGACATCCGAATCCCATTTGGTGAAACCAAGCTTGCGATACAACGAAACCGCCGCCTCATTGTCTGCATCAACGTAAAGCATAATGGCGCTCAATCCTGCATTCTGCAGGTGATCCATGCCCTGTCGTGTCAGGATTTTACCCAGACCCAACCCCTGTGCTGCCGGAGTTACCCCCACAACATAAACCTCGCCCATGGCAGCTTGCCCCGCACGGGCAGGGTGGACCTTGGTCCAGTGGAACCCCAGAATCTCGTCGGCGTCATTGACTGCAAGGAAGAAACCGGCCGGATCAAACCACGGTTCCTCCTCGCGAGCCTGAAGATCAGCCAAGGTGAGTGATCCCTGTTCCGGGTGGTGGGCAAAGGCTGCCGCGTTGGCGGCTAACCAGGCTTCCTCATCCTGGCCGGGAACAAATGTTCGTAGCCGCACCCCGTCGGGCCTCTGGTAGTGAGCAGCCGATTGTGTAGCCGTGGTGCCGGACGACGGTGACGCCCGGACAAGGCGCATACGCCACAGTTCACGGATGGCCCGGTAGCCGTAGCTGGCAGCCAGGTCCGCCGCAGCTTCATGACCGCCGTGGGACCACGCCTTGATGCCCTGCAGTCCTCGTACCTCAACCAGTTTGTCGGCCAAAATTGCACCCACCCCGTCGTTGCGGTATGCCGGATGCACAACAATCTCCAACACCCCTTCGCTGCCGTCCAGCACAACAACTGCTATGCCTGCAAGGTCTTCGCCAACAGTGGGCGAGGCGTCCTCGGGGGCATACGTTAGAAGTGTCAGCACACTGGGGGAACCTGCAGTCGCAGACTTTAATTCCACCAAAGTTTGCTCGGAGAAGGGAGGATTGCCGTCCGCGTCCTCCGCAGCGTCAATCACGCTCGCCATCTCTTGGAGAAGCTCGGGCCCGGGGGCTCCTTGAATGACCGTCACAGGCCAGCTGTCAATCTTTGCGGGGCTCATAACCCCAGCCTAGTGGGCTTGCCTGAGCTAATGCGAGACTCTTTGAGACAGATCGGCTCGAATCGTGCCGTGACGGTGCTGTTTGCGCCCCACTAATGACCCATGACACATTTTGGGGCAGCCAGTTTGCCTCCGGCCGGAGTCTTGACATAGAGTTTGTGAGCAGCACATCGTGGGAGTCCACGTTGCTAGAAATTGTTGGGAATCCTCTGATTCTTGCGGTTTCAACTGGGGGGATGCACCAGTGGGGTGTCCTCGATACGTTCGACCCGTATGTCCTCCACGAATGAAGAAGGCCCGTTTCCATCAAGGAAACGGGCCTTCTTAGGTTCTGCTGGTGTTTTGGGCCTGAGGCTATGTCGCGCTTAGGACGTTGTGGTCCGTCTTGGATGTAATAAGTCGGTAACCGACATTGCGCACAGTACTGATAAGTTTTTCATTCTCAACCCCCAATTTCGCGCGCAAGCGTCTAATGTGCACATCGACTGTGCGGGTTCCCCCGTAATAGTCATAGCCCCACACCTCGTTAAGCAGTTGCGCCCGGCTAAAGACACGCCCGGGATGCTGAGCAAGATATTTGAGTAACTCAAACTCTTTATACGTCAGGTTCAGGACTGTGCCGTGGACCCTGGCCGTGTAACTATCCTCATCGATAACGATCCCTGCAGCCTGAATTTTCTGGGGTGCGGTTTCCTCGGTGTTGGCTGCCCGGGTCACCGCCAACCGGATCCGCGCCTCAACCTCAGCGGGGCTGGCCGAATCAACCACGACATCATCGGCTGCCCAGGAAGCCGTCACAGCGGCCATACCTCCCTCGGTTAAAACAAGCAATAGGGGAACGCTGATGCCGGTAGCCCGCAGCAACTGAGTTAATGAACGGGAGCCGGCTAAGTCCTTGCGAGCATCAACCATGATCAAATCTGAGGGTTTGGCCTCGAGCAAGGCAGTAGGGACTGCCGGAAGAATATGGACGGTGTGGCTTAAAAGTTCGAGCGCAGGCAAAACCTCCACGGAACTGCCGCGGTTGTTGGTCAGCATTAATATCTGCGACATGTCTTCCTTGAAAAGTATCCCAAGTGCGCGTTCTTGAGCTTTGATCGGGGCCGTAACCAAAGATGGCGGCACGAGCCAAAACTAAATGCTCTGTCCACAGGGTTGCTCCACATTGTACCGGGGGAATAGGGCAGGATTGATGTGTGAAGTCATATACTGCCGGACTTATTGGAATCATCGCTTTAGCACTGCTGGTGGCCGGGCACTCTCTGGGTCTTGGTTATGCGGTTGGCGTGAGCATCGCCCTCGCGGTGGTCTTTGGCTATGGCTGGCCGCAATATTTAGGTATTCCAGCCAAGAAAACCTTGGGAACCGTCATTGCTTTGACAGGGGTTGGCGCAGCCGTGACCGCAGGATTGGCGACGGGGGGCGACTTCTTGGTGTGGACCCCCATCTATATAGCCGTTGGTTTTGGCGCAGTTATGGCCGTACAAATTATTCGCGGAACAGGGCAAAAGCACCGGCTTGAATCCACCCTTGGCGCCGGAGCAGGTGTTGCCATCGCTGGCTTCACGTGTGGATGGGTGGCCTCTTTTCGGTTCCTGGGTGAGCCCGGCATGACCCTTATCGTGGCAATCAGCGCAGCAGTGGCGCTTTTGGTGGGCATGTTGGCATGGCCTGACAGGGTTGTTGGGCCCCTGGCGATAGGAGTGGCTGCTTTAGTAGGGCCCCTTGCCGCGCTGCTTTTCTCTGATGTCCGCATTATTCCGGCCGCAATTCTAGGGGTCCTCGTCGGAGCTGTCATTGCGGCTTTCCGCCGAATCCGCACCCTCGCCGGCACGCCAGCCGTGGTCCTGGGTGTGGTTGCGGCAGCGCTAGCCCCAATCCTGTCCCTTGGCACGCTTGTTTATTTCGTTGAAAAAATGATCCTGTACTAGCGACCAAGACGCAGGCCATACGGAGATTGCTGGAACACTCAAGAGAACCTTGTAGGATGGCATTATGAGCGTACTTGCCTTAGAAATCTTCTACATCAGTCTCCTAGTAGTAGCCAGCGTGGCCATGGCTTGGTTTGCCGGGCTGGTGGTATGGCGGCTTTTCAAGGGTCAGCAGTAACCTGCCATGCCCATTGAGATCCCCACAGACCTGACTCCTGAACTTGTGCCGTTGTCGTGGCTGCTTGGAACATGGAGTGGAGCGGGCCGGCTAGGCGCTGGCGATGCTGACTCTGAGTTTTTCACCCAGACTGTAACCTTCAAAGCCAATGGACTGCCCTATTTGCAATACACAGCTGAGTCGTGGTTAACAGATGAAGCGGGTACTGTTTTGCGGCCACTTTCCGTGGAAACAGGGTTTTGGCAGCTTGACCGAAAATTAAACGACTCCGACGGCGGCCCCGGCCTGATACCTGCGGAGATAGTGCCTGCGCTTCGAACAGCGGATGATGTTGAGGCCCTCCGCAATGCTGATGGTGGGTTCAACATCATGGCCAATATTGTGCACCCCGGTGGCATCTCGGAGCTGTACTACGGCACCATTGAGGGTCCCCAGATTCAGCTTTCAACCGATGCTGTCATGCGCGGAGCCGGAGCTAAGGATTACACTGCGGCGACCCGTATTTTTGGTCTCGTTAACAGCGACTTGTACTGGCGTTGGGACGTTGCCGCCCAGGGTAAGGCTCTTGCCGCTCACGCCTCCGCCGCCTTGCACAAAGTTACTTTGTAATTTCATAGCCCCACGCCGGCCGCATTGTGCCGTTGCTGATTACGGAGCAGTTTTGGTCCTATTTACAATGGTCCGTCCTGGCCAATTATTGCACCGGATGGGTTTTGTGAAAGTGCCGGAATAGGCCATCAAGAGAAGGCGTTAGAGAGTATATGAGCTATTTAAGTCCGTTGTTGAACCGTGCCGGTGCCGTGCAAGCGGGCGGCCAAGACGCTGGCGTAGCTTCCCACTACGGTGAACCCAACCGTGAACAGCGCCTGTTGGCGGGGTATCTGGGGAAGCCGGGAACCGCCGTCGTAGATCTTTCCCACCGTGGTGTGGTTACTGTGACCGGCCCCGACAGGCTTAGTTGGCTCAACACGCTTTCATCCCAGGCTCTGACAAATTTGGCGCCCGGAATAGGCACTGAACTGCTCCTGCTTACTATCCAGGGCCGCATTGAATTTGATGCCCGTGTTGTAGATGACGGTGAATGCACCTGGTTGATTGTGGAAACCGATGAGGCAGCACCGTTGGCGCAGTGGTTGAACTCCATGAAGTTCATGTTGCGGGTAGAGGTTGCCGATGCCTCGAGAAGCTGGGCAGTGGTTGGTTCTGTTGCAGAAGTTCCCGAATGGGGCAATTATGTGGCGTGGGTTGATCCGTGGCCGCATGTTGGTGCCGGTGGGTACAGTTATGCAGCCGTTGCTGCGGAAGAGCATCCCGGACTAGAGCGGCCTTGGCGCGAGTACTTGATTCCGGCTACTGAATTGGTGGATGCTGTGGGGCAGCGTCCGTTGGCTGGTGTGTGGGCAGCTGAAGCGCTCCGAGTGGCTGCTTGGCGTCCACGCCGAGGCGCGGAAACGGACGAGAAAACAATTCCGCACGAACTGGACCTGCTGCGTACCGCCGTGCACATGGACAAAGGATGTTACAAGGGCCAGGAATCGGTTGCGCGTGTGCACAATTTGGGGCGGCCGCCGCGCAGACTCGTGTTTCTCCAGCTCGATGGCTCCCTTCACACCCTGCCGGCCGCCGGGAGCGAGGTTTCCTTCGAGGAACGTGTGGTGGGCACTGTAACTTCCAGTGCCCAGCACTTTGAGATGGGGCCTATTGCGCTTGCGCTGATCAAACGCTCCGTTGATCCGCAGGCAGTGTTGAGTGTAACCGACGACGGTGAGGTCTACCCCGCCAGTCAAGAGGTCATTGTTGCCCCGCAAGCAGGTCAAGTCGTAGGCCGGGCCACCGGGTTCCTTCGTCCACCTCGGTAACAGCGTTGGGGCTGTTGATGCGTAGGTTTGTGTCTCACTATTCCGCGTGGAATACTTCGTGTGGAATAGATAGGTAATCAGACAGATTCTGCCAATAACATCCTGCGAATAACTCGCTGAGATACCTATCAGAAGGGTTACAAGTGCGACAACAGCTTTCACCTCTTGCCATGGCTATTCTGGGCCTGCTCGTTGAGCGGGCTATGCATCCTTATGAGATGTATCAATTGCTGGTGCAACGCCACGAAGACCGGATACTCAAGGTCAGACCCGGAACTCTTTACCATGCGATGGGCAGGCTGGCGGCGGCTGAACTGGTTGAAACGGTGGGAACTGATCGTGACGGTAACCGTCCGGAACGGACAACCTACGCAATTCTGGCGGCTGGCCGAGAGCAGTTGACCATTGAACTGTGTCAACTGCTCTCGCAACCTGTCAAAGAATACCCTCGCTTTCCACAGGCACTTTCCGAAGCGCACAATCTGCCGGCAGCCAGCGCTATTGAACTTTTAGGGCAACGCACCGTGGCACTTGAAGAGGAAGTGGCTACCTTGGAATCTCAGACTTCAGTGGCACGTGCACGGGAAGTGCCGGAGCAGTATTGGATCAATGTGGACTATCAACAACATCAGTTGCGGTCCGAGCTCGACTGGATCCACAAACTGCGCGCCAATATCCGCAACGGCTCACTTCCCTGGGGGATCGGCACCAAATAAGACATTGAAATAAGCAATAAACAAGAGTTCTAACACTAAGGATCAACCCATGGAAATCGTGGCAAAACCGTGGCCCGCGTTATGGGCACTCGTTCTAGGTTTCTATATGATCCTGGTCGATTCAACCATCGTTTCGGTGGCCAACCCTAAGATCATGGAGGGCCTGAATACCGACATAAACTCGGTGATTTGGGTGACTAGCGCCTATCTTTTGGCCTACGCCGTTCCGCTGCTTGTATCTGGGCGGCTGGGTGATAAATACGGTCCGAAGAATCTCTACCTTGTGGGCCTGACGGTCTTTACTCTGGCTTCTTTGTGGTGCGGTTTTTCTGGGGATATTTCTACACTTATTCTTGCTCGCGTTGCCCAGGGCCTGGGCGCTGCCATGATGACTCCTCAGACAATGGCCGTCATCACCCGCATCTTTGCTCCAGACAAGCGCGGCCCCGCCATGGGCCTCTGGGGTGCCACTGCTGGTGTTGCCATGCTGGTTGGACCTATTCTTGGTGGTGTTCTGGTCGACAGTCTGGGCTGGGAATGGATCTTCTTTGTCAACGTGCCCGTTGGGGTCGTTGCTTTTGTCATGGCATGGCGTCTGGTGCCAACGCTGAAAACGCACGACCACAAATTTGATCTGCTGGGTGTTCTGCTCAGTTCTGTGGGCTTGCTATTGCTAGTTTTTGGCATCCAAGAAGGGGCCACCTATGACTGGGGCACCATCGCGGGCCCGTTGAGCGTATGGGGACTAATTATTGCTGGGGTTCTGTTCCTCATCGCCTTCGTCTGGTGGCAGGCGATCAATAAGGGCGAACCACTGGTACCGCTGCATTTGTTCAAGGTGCGGAACTTTTCACTGGCCAATATAGCTATTACAACCATGGGCTTCAGCATCACAGCCATGAGCCTGCCGTTGTTCTTCTACTACCAGCTGGTGCGTGGAATGACACCCACCCAATCTGCGCTCATGATGGTCCCCATGGCGTTGTTCTCAGGCATTTTGGCCCCCTTTGTGGGCAAGCTCGTGGACGCGGTCAACCCGCGCTACGTGGCCTTCACAGGTTTCATTCTCATGTCAGTGTCCTTGACGTGGACCGCTGCGCTGATGAGCCCCGAAACACCCATTTGGCTCTTTCTTCTCCCAAGCGGGCTACTCGGCATCGCCAGCTCCGGAATTTGGGCACCACTATCCACGACAGCAACCCGTAATCTGCGCCCGAACGAGGCCGGAGCAGGTGCCGGGGTATACAACACCACGCGGCAGATTGGTTCAGTCTTGGGCAGTGCGGCCATTGCAGCCCTGATCTCGGCCCGGTTGGCGGCAGAAATGCCGGCGGGAGCGGCGGGCGGGGCAACGGGAGTATCCGGGCAACTGCCGGAATTCTTGCAGGCAGGGTTCTCCACAGCGATGGCCCAGTCAACGCTGCTCCCTGCAGCAGCAGTGATTTTGGGTGCGGCGATGGCTATTATGTTCGCTAAACCGCGTGATGTATCTGCCATCTACGCCGAGTTTAGTGACTCTGTAGATGCACCTGAGTCTGTAACCCGGCAACGCTAAGTCCCAACGATGTCGCCAAGGCGTGGGCGCCGGCGTTGTTCACGTCTGCCCGCCACTGCACAATGAGCCCGGCCGACAGCGCTTCATGGGCCGCAATGCTTGTGGCCAAGGCGCCAACTCCTTGGCGGCGAAACTCAGGTGCCACCAAAGTTCCCAACTGTGCCAGCAGGCCCTGATACTCGCCATAGGCGCTACAGGCAAGGGGTCCGGCGTCGGGGGTGCCTGTCTGCATCACAGTGAACTTATTTGCCCGTGTTGCCAGCGCAACGTCATTGACATCGTCAGGGGGACACAAGGATTCCAACTCCATAGCCTGCTCCGGGGCTGTGGAAACGTGAACCGTTCCTTCGGGTTGGTGCAGCTCCAGATCGTCCGCGTAGTACAGCGCCTGCGTGCCCATGCCCCGACCGCCGTCGGCCCTGGTCAGACGCAGCATAGTACTGTGATCGCTGAGTTCGTCGTCATCAAAGGCATCTGCGGCACTCAGAAGATGGACAGGTCCGGTGAGGATTGATCTGTCCCACAACCTGATAAAGGTCAGTGTCTGTGACGGCACCGGATGAATGATCCGCGCATTTCCAGTGTCGGCTAAGAGTGAATCTGCGGGTAGTCCCAGACCGCGCTCCCACGCCAAAAAAACGATGGGCGCGGAGGAAATCTCGAATGTCATGGTTTAAACGTTAGCGCCCTGGCGCACTTGTGTGTGCCAGGGCGCTCAAAGCAAGAAGATCCAGTGACTGTTAGCCGAACAAAATTGCGGCCTCGTCGTAACGATGCTGGGGAACGGTTTTCAAGTTCCCAAGAGCTGCCTCGAAGGGCACATGCTCAATCTCGGTACCCTTGAGCGAGACCATGGTTCCCCAGCGTTCCTCCACCACGGAGTCAACTGCGGCCATGCCCAGACGTGTGGCGAGCACGCGGTCAAAACTCGAAGGCACGCCGCCGCGCTGAATGTGGCCAAGAATGGTTGCTCGGGTTTCGATCCCAGTGCGTGCCTCGATTTCCGGGGCCAACTGCTCGCTGATGCCACCCAGGCGTGGACGGCCAAAAGTATCCAAGCCGCGCTCTGAATGAGCTGAATCCTGGTGGTCTGGGACGAATCCTTCAGCCACAACCACCAGTGGTGCACGGCCGCGGTCGTGGGCTTCATTCACCCAAGCGATGATCTGGTCCATGCTGGTGTTCTGCTCCGGGATCAGGACAGCGTGGGCGCCGGTGGCCATGCCGGCATGCAATGCGATCCATCCAACGTGGCGGCCCATAACCTCGGCGATCATGCACCGGTGGTGCGATTCGCCGGTGGTGCGCAGCCGGTCGATGGCCTCGGTTGCGATCTGCACTGCCGTATCAAAACCAAAGGTGTAATCGGTGGCGTCAAGGTCGTTGTCAACGGTTTTGGGAACACCCACGATTTTCAGGCCGGCATCCGTGAGCCTGCGCGCCGCCGCAAGTGTTCCTTCGCCGCCAATGGCAATGATTGCATCTATCCCTAGGCGGTCCATGTTGGCTTTGATGACTTCCGGGCCACCATTACCTTCAAACGGGTTGGTCCGTGAGGTGCCCAAAATGGTGCCGCCCTGCTTGGAGATACCACGCACCATCTGGCGTGGCAGGTCCATGATGTCGCTCTCGACCACTCCGCGCCAGCCATCACGAAAACCAACAAACTCGTGTCCGTGAACTTTGATGCCTTTGAGGACAATGCCGCGTATTACCGCATTCAGGCCAGGGCAGTCTCCGCCGCTGGTGAGAATTCCAATCTTCATGTGTATTTAGATCCTTAGAGGGTGGGTCAATGGATGGTTGAGCGCACCATTGAGCTCCTCTGTAGATCAGTCTAGACGTTCATGTGATCTCGGCAACTCCATGACCGGTCCGTGGACCCACTTCCGGACTACAGCTATTTCTTGCGCAGAAGCTTCACCGAGCCACCGGCAACCATGGCCACACCGGCCCCCAGCAGCAGCCACATTGATGTTTGCCCAGCGTCTAAAAAGATGCCAGCTTGCCTGGTGAGGATGATGAGGGTTCCCAGGACAAGGACGACGGCGCCCCACACCAGGGTGCCCACCCGCACCGGGTGCCGGGCCGGGTCACCAGGTGTATCCAGATGATCTGTGGGATTTTCCATGATGTGCTCCGTTGTGTTAGGGGGTGCCATGTTCGCGGCGGCTGGGTTTGTAGCGGCTGGGTTTGTAGTAGCTGGGAGGGTGGTGGCGCCCGGAGTTATCATTGGCCGACCACCGGAATCACCTTGATGTTGCTGGCCACACCCTGAAGGGTGATGACGAGCCCATTGCCTGTGACGCCCGGGTTAACTTCGGTGCTCAGGTCCTGTGTCAGGGTGGCGCCGTCGTTCATGCCGTCAATTGACAGTGAAGCCGCAACCAATTCGCTCTTGATAGTCACGGGCACGCTGGTGGGAACCTTGATGGTGATCCGTGCGGCGGCGGTCTCTAGCGGAATCAGGACATCGCTGCTTAGGGACGCTGCGCCGTCGAGCCGGGTAAGGTCAATGGTTGAATTACCCAACACCACAGTCTGTCCAGCTTCCGCGGCCTCAATGCTGGTTGGTGACCAGCTCACGTTATTCAGGGCTGTGAATTCCCCTGAATGAGGGGGGATGCTCAGCAAGCTGGCAAGCACTAGCATCACGATGGCGAAGGAGCCCACGCCGCCTGCTGTGCGGCCCATGGCGCCGGCCCCTACGATGGCCAGGCCCGCTGTTATGGCGGCGGCTGCGGCTGCTGTGGCCACCTGGTAGCCGTTGAGATCTATGATGTTGGTGGCATTCAAGATCAGCACTATGGAGCCAACCACCACCGCCAGGCCCAGAGACAAAAGAGTCGCCGCAGCGCCGAGGTGCGGTGTGGTCTTTACCGGGTGCTTAACGTACATCCGTGGATCGAAGGTGACGGGTTGCTGGGGCGCGTACTGCTGTTGTGGGGCTGCGAAGGAACCGGGCGCTGCAGCTGGGAAGTACGGGGCGCTCTGGTAAGGCTGGCTTCTGACTCCGGTATTTTGCTGACCAGGCAAGGGATGCTGACCAGGCAAGGGATATGGGGACTTGGTCTCCGTGGGCTTGTGACGGTTCACCGCCCAATAGATAACACCGGCGACTGCGGCAATCCAGAACAACGGCCACGGGAACCAGGAGTCATAGCCGTCGAAGAGGAAACCCTGACCGGGACCAGCGAAACCTAAGACCGTGAGCAGAGCCGCCCCTGTCATCCCTGTTGACCAGTGACCACGGCTCACCTGCTCAACGTGGATGCGGCCGTCGGGTTCGGGCAACAAGGCCCAGGCAACACCGTAAGCCAACAGACCTACGCCAAAAAAGAGCGTCAGGACAACCGTCAAGCCGCGCACTATGACGGGATCGATGCCCCATTTATTGGCCAGGCCGCTGCACACCCCGCCTACCCAACGGTTGCTGCCACGCTGCACACCTAAACCACGCAGCCACTGGAAAAACTTTGCCGAACTGGCTGGCTCGGGGGTGGGAAGCGGCGGCGGTTCTGGCGTGTTCTGCTCTGGTGTGTTCTGCTCTGGGGTGTCCTGTGGAATGTTCATAGTTCAATGGTCTCTAAATGATAGGGCTCTGAACATCGGGGCTCACCCTGAAAGAACCCTGAATGAGCCCTCAATAGTCTTAGGTGCAGGCCGGGGCGTGCTTGGATTGAACCATGAGCGCAAAGATGTACCGCTCCCAAGAGCGAATCATCGCCGGGGTCTGCGGTGGACTGGCCGAGCACCTTGGCATCAAGGTGCGGCTTCTACGCGTCATCTTGATTGGCACAAGCTTTTTCTTTGGTGCCGGGTTGGTGTTTTATGTATGGCTATGGCTTTTGGTGCCCATGGCCGGCGATCAGGCAGAGGCGGAAAGCCCCTTGCTTGATCGGGACGGCAATCCCCGGCTAAAACTGTTCCGTCCCGCCCCGGAACCGTCAACGATGGGGGAAAAGCAAAGCGGGAACAGCAATAGCGAACGCCAAAAATTTGCGCTTGGTTTCAAAGACGTGCTCATTGGCGGCGGACTTGTTATCGCCGCCCTTGCCGTCTTCGGTCAACAGGCAGGGTGGAACCTGCAGCTGGGAACCTTGATTCCATTGCTCATCATTGCCCTGGGCGCTGTTTTGGCCTGGATGCAACTGGATAACACCAGACGGGTGGGGCTGCTCAACGCCGCAAAAATGGACACCCCCATGGCTTTGCTGCGTTTAGGTGGTGGCATTGTCCTTGTCATTGCCGGTGTAATTGTCATTGTGGCAGGATCGGGTTCCTGGCAGCTGGTGTGGTCCTCCGTGGTGGCCTCACTCGCTGTGCTTGCCGGTGTGGGGCTCGTCCTTGCCCCGTGGGCGCTGAAGTTCTGGAGGGAGTTCCAAAACGAAAGGGCCGGGCGCATCCGGGAAACCGAACGGGCTGAAATCGCCGCGCACCTCCACGACTCTGTCCTGCAAACCCTGGCTTTGATCCAAAAGAGAGCCCATTCCGCCGCTGATGTGACCCGGCTGGCCCGGGCTCAAGAACGTGAATTGCGGGAGTGGATCTATCAGGACAATGCGCACAGTTCAGGTGCCCTCGTCGAGCGGGTTAAAGCAGTTTGTGCTGAAGCGGAAGACCTCTACGGGCAGGCCGTTGAAGTGGTCGCCGTGGGGGATGCTGAGCTGACCGAACATGGGAACGCGCTTGTCCAAGCCGTGCGTGAGGCCGTGCTGAATGGTGTGCGGCACGGTGGAACAACTGTTTCGGTTTATGTTGAAGCCGGGGTAAGAGGTGTGGATGTTTTTATTAAGGACCGCGGCCCCGGCTTTGATATCAGTGCCGTACCGTCAGACAGGCTGGGAGTCCGGGAGTCCGTCGTCGGGCGGATGCAACGCAACGGTGGTACGGCTGAGATCATTAGTTCAGCTGAGGGCACCGAGGTGCGACTGCACCTGCCCATCGGAACACCCGTCACCGAGGACACTAAATGACATTGCTTCCAACACCCGTCCGGGTAGTGATCGTGGATGATCACGCCATTTTCCGGTCCGGGCTCAAGGCCGATCTTGCCCAAGACATAGCGGTTGTGGCAGAAGCAGCCACAGTTGAAGAAGCCATTGCTGCCGTGAATACACAGCAACCCGACGTGGTCCTCCTTGACGTACACCTGCCAGGCGGGCGGGGACAAGGCGGGCGGGAAGTCATCGCAGGGTGTGCGTCTTTGCTGGCAACAACGAAATTTTTGGCCTTAAGTGTCTCCGACTCGGCCGAAGATGTTGTTTCGGTGATCCGGGCCGGGGCACGTGGCTATGTTACGAAGTCAATCTCCGGGGAAGCGATCTCGGACGCAGTTCGTCGTGTGGCAGGCGGAGACGCAGTATTTTCACCCAGGCTGGCCGGTTTTGTGCTGGATGCCTTTGGTACGGCCGAGGTAGCGGTAGAGGATGAGTTGGATAGGCTCTCGGCCCGCGAACTTGAGGTCATGCGGCTGATTGCGCGCGGCTATTCGTACAAGGAAGTGGCGAAGGCGCTGTTTATTGCGATCAAGACAGTGGAAACTCACGTTTCGGCAGTTCTGCGTAAGTTGCAGCTGTCTTCACGCCACGAATTAACGCGTTGGGCCGCAGACCGGCGGCTCCTGTAGCCTCAACCGCCACTTCCCCGCACCATTGCTCGCGAATAGTGCGCCACAATGCCTGTGGCGCACTATTCGCGTCAAACCGTGCGCAGAAGAAGGCGGGATTAGCCCAAGAACTCCTGCAAACGTGCAATGCCGACTGCCAGGTCGTCGTCGCCCAAGGCATAGGAGAGGCGCAGGAAGCCGCTGGGCCCAAACGCCTCGCCCGGAACTACTGCAACTTCAACTTTGTCCAGGATCAACGTGGCCAGCTCGGCGGAGGTTGCGGGGCGGATTCCACCAATTTCACGGCCCAGCAGACCGCGAACGTCGGCGTAGGCGTAGAAAGCGCCATGTGGGGTGGGGCACTTCACGCCGTCAATCGCATTCAGCCCGGCAACCATGGCCTTGCGGCGGCGGTCAAAGGCTACCTTCATCTCATCCACGGCCGTCAGCGGGCCCGAAACTGCGGCGAGAGCGGCCATCTGGGACACATTAGCCACATTCGAGGTGGCGTGGGACTGCATGTTGGTGGCCGCTTTGGCAACATCAAGGGGCGCGATCATCCAGCCTACGCGCCACCCTGTCATGGCATAAGTTTTAGCCACACCATTGAGTATCACCACACGGTCACCCAGTTCAGGGACTGCCGTGGCAATGGAGGTGAAGGGCACACCGTCGTAGGTCAGGTGCTCATAGATTTCATCCGTGATGACCCAAAGCCCTTTCGATGCGGCCCACAAACCAATTTCACGCGTTTGTTCGGGGGAGTACACAGCGCCTGTGGGGTTGGAAGGGGAAACAAACAGCAGCACCTTAGTGCGGGGCGTCAGAGCGGCTTCCAACTGCTCGATGCTCACAAGGTAACCCTGCTCGGGGCCAGCAAAAACCTCAACCGGAACACCGCCAGCCAAGCGGATGGCCTCTGGATAAGTAGTCCAGAACGGGGAGGGAACTATAACTTCATCGCCCGGATCCAGAAGAGTCGCAAAGGACTCGTACACAGCTTGTTTGCCACCGTTGGTGACAACGACCTGGGCGGGGTCAACTTCATAGTTTGAATCCCGCAACGTCTTAGCAGCAATGGCGCTACGCAGCTCCGGCAGTCCAGCCGCAGGGGAGTAGCGATGGAACTTCGGTTGGCGGGCTGCGGCAATGGCTGCCTCAACAATGTAATCAGGGGTGGGGAAATCAGGCTCACCAGCTCCAAAGCCAATGACGGGACGCCCGGCGGCCTTCAAGGCCTTGGCTTTGGCGTCCACAGCCAGTGTGGCGGATTCGGCAATGGCGGCGATCCTTGCGGAAATACGGCGCCCGGAGGCTTGCTCGGCTGTCAGTTCGGCAGACATCAGGATTCTTTCTTTGGCAGGGAGCTTCAAAATCTAAACTTCGTCATGACCCACTTTAGGCGCATACGGTTTTATGCGCCTACTGTGTCCGGTTCGACGTACGCCCATAAGGATGCGTAGAATGGGTAACCGGTGTTCAAGCACGATGATGGTTCACGCCTTGAAGTCGGTCTCCAGCTCTGTTTTGGAAGCACGACTTTAAGACTGTAGATTATTCATGGTTCTTAGCATCAAGTAAGGATCTTCAACCGCTTGAGACTTCGGTCGCTTGTGGGTGGTTTCCAAAGGGTAGTGGCGCAATTGGTAGCGCAGCGGTCTCCAAAACCGCAGGTTGCAGGTTCGAGTCCTGTCTGCCCTGCGCATAGGCACGAAAGCTTTATTACATGGAAGTTGTGTAGTAAAGCACCGTGTCTGGGCGAATGATTTGCACATCGCACGGTCCGAACCAACGGGTCTGCGGGCATTCCAACAAATGATGAGTGAGGCACTGGTGACCGAAACTGCGGCAAGCAGCTCCAAGGGCCCTGCCAAGAAGGCGACAAAGCCCGGCAAGCCCGGATTTTTTGCCCGAATAGCTATCTTTATGCGCCAAGTCATTGGCGAGTTGAAGAAAGTTGTGACTCCCACTCGCAAAGAGTTGATCAACATGACAGCTGTTGTGTTGGTATTCGTGGTAATCGTGATGGGTATTGTTACCGTCCTGGATCTGGGTTTCGGCAGGGCCGTGCTCTGGATCTTTGGTGGAAACGTAAACATCGAGCAGTAAGACGCTCACCGTGGCCGACCTCGCTGAACACTTTGGCATGGGGTCGGTTTGAGCCATTTAAGAACCGCACAAGGAAAGCAGGAAATTCGTGTCTGAGCTGGAGCCCGAGGCAACAAACAGTGAGCAGGACCAGGACACTGTGGTTGCTGATGCTGCCATCAGTGCCGACCTTTCTGCGCCCGCGGACGACGTCGAAACCGACGAAGCCCCCGAGGTAACCGACGCCGTGGCCACCGACGCTGTGGCTGGCGATGAGGAAGACGCTGAATCAACGGCAGAGACCGTTGATGAAGCCGCCGAGCCCGAAGTTGACCCGGCAGAAGAGTTCAAGGCCAAACTGCGCCGCCAAGAGGGCGATTGGTACGTCATCCATTCCTACGCCGGTTATGAAAACCGCGTCAAGGTCAACCTTGAATCACGCAGCCTGTCGCTGAACATGGAAGATTACATCTTCGAAATTCAGGTCCCCATGGAAGAAGTCGTGGAGATCAAGAACGCCCAGCGTAAAGTTGTTAGCCGCGTACGAATCCCGGGCTACGTTTTGGTACGTATGGAACTGACAGATGCCTCGTGGGGGGTTGTGCGCCACACTCCCGGAGTCACAGGATTCGTTGGTAACGCTCACAATCCCGTCCCGCTGCGTCTTGATGAAGTTTTCTCCATGCTGGCTCCCATCTTTGAGGAGCAGCAGGCTGAAGAGAGCGGCGTTCCGTTGCGTCACGATCCCGTTGACGCCGTCATTGACTTTGAAGTTGGCGAAGCAGTCATCGTCAAGGACGGTCCTTTCGAGGGCTTGTCGGCTTCGATCTCCGAGATCAAACCCGAAGCGCAGCAGCTTGTTGTGCTGGTTTCGATCTTTGAGCGTGAAACACCGGTCACGCTTGCATTCAACCAGGTCACCAAGATCTAGTTACCCACAATTTTCGTTTCCTTTAGAACTTGCTTAGTCCTCAAGGAAACGTTCGGCCGGACGCCATTCGGCCACCCACCTTGGACGCGCTCCGTCGTCCTTGGAAGATATTGAGAGAAGGACCCTACATTGGCTCCCAAGAAGAAGGTCACCGGCCTTATCAAGCTGCAGATCCAGGCAGGCGCCGCTAACCCGGCACCGCCCATCGGACCCGCGCTTGGTCAGCACGGCGTCAACATCATGGAATTCTGCAAGGCGTACAACGCTGCAACAGAATCCCAGCGTGGAAACGTAGTCCCCGTTGAAATTACGGTTTACGAAGACCGTTCATTCACATTCATCACCAAGACCCCGCCGGCTGCAGAGCTCATCAAAAAGGCTGCAGGCGTCGCCAAGGGTTCAGCTACCCCGCACACCGTCAAGGTTGCCCAGCTGACCAAGGCACAGGTCAACGAGATTGCCACCCAGAAGATGGTTGACCTCAACGCAACAAGCGTTGAAGGTGCAGAGAAGATCATCGCCGGTACCGCTCGTTCCATGGGTATCACCGTCGAGGCCTAAGTCTTTTTTGACTTTCGCCTTACGCCCGTTTGGGCACATCTAAACATTAAGAACGACGCCGTACAGCTCACCTTTGGTGGGTAGCGGCGGACGTAGTGGCAGGGCCCGCGCGGTCCTAACGACCACAACTGCACAAGGAGAATCGCAGCATGGCAAAGCGCAGTAAAGCATATGAGGCAGCTCAGGCGAAGATCGATGTGGACAACACATACGCACCCTTCGACGCCATCAAGCTCGCCAAGGAAACAAACCCGTCCAAGTTCGACGCCACCGTTGAGGTTGCCTTCCGTTTGGGTGTAGACCCTCGTAAGGCCGACCAGATGATCCGTGGCACAGTAAACCTGCCTCACGGTACCGGTAAGACTGCCCGCGTTCTGGTTTTCGCAACAGGTGAGCGTGCCGAAGCTGCTATCGCAGCCGGCGCCGACTTTGTTGGCACCGATGACTTGATCGAAAAGATCCAGGGCGGCTGGACCGACTTCGACGCAGCCGTAGCCACACCTGACCTCATGGGTAAGGTTGGCCGTTTGGGTAAGGTTCTGGGGCCTCGTAACCTCATGCCTAACCCCAAGACAGGTACCGTCACCAACGACGTCGCCAAGGCTGTCAATGACATCAAGGGTGGAAAGATCGACTTCCGCGTCGACAAGCACTCCAACCTGCACTTCATCATCGGCAAGGTTTCCTTCGACGCCGTAAAGTTGGGCGAGAACTACGCAGCAGCTCTGGAAGAGGTGCTTCGTTTGAAGCCTTCAGCTTCCAAGGGCCGTTACTTGCAGAAGGCCACTGTCTCAACGACCTTCGGCCCTGGCATTCCCGTGGATCCCCAGGCCACCAAGGTGGTTATTGAGGACTAGTCCTTGAGCTTTGTAGAAAGGGGACTGACACAGTGTTTCACTGTGTCAGTCCCCTTTCTTTTTCGTATGTTCAACGGTGTCGGTAGACTTCCGTGGCAAGAGACGCCCTCGGGTGAAGCAGTGCCGAGGCGCCCTGCACGAATGAGAAATACGGGGAAAAAGTCATGACAGAAACGACCATTGAGCAATTGCGGATTCCGGAATCACTTGACGGGGCGCCCGCCTCAGATTTCCTGCAGGCCGTTGAAGTTTCGCGTCAAGTTCGGGTTCACACGTGGGGTAATGATGAACTGGCATATACGGCGGAGGAGCTCTTCGCCCAATGTCACGATCCTTACGAGTGGTACGTGGTTCTTGTGGCCCGCAACGCCAGTGAGATCGTTGGCCGTGTGGGCATAGCCATGCCACTGGCAGACAACACGGATTTGGCTCATGTCACCCTAGATGTACTCCCATCCGCCGAAGGCGTCGGTCTGGGCCGGAAGTTACTGGAGGCCGCTGAGCTGTTTGTGAGGGGAGAGAGCCGCAAGATCGTCATGGTGGAGACAAACCATCCGGCGGCTGCCCTCGGTGAAGGCACAAAGGATCCGATTCCTGCTACCCATGGCGGTGCTTCTTTGCCATTGAGCAGCAGGGAAGCCAGGTTTGCCTACAGCGCAGGTTACGATCTTGATCAGGTTGAGGACTTCAGTGTCTGTCCGTTGCCGCTACCGCATGCACTGGTGAGTGAACTGCGCAAAAAAGCTGTTGCCACGCACCAGTCCTCGTACGCGGTGCATCAGTGGGTGGACCGCTGTCCAGAAGAGTGGGCACAGGAGTTCGTTCGTTTGGAGCAAGGTCCTGCTCCCACAGTTGACGCTGGCCAAGCTCAATTGGATGTGGCAAAGATGCGGGTGGCAGAGGAATTGTCCTCCGCCACTAAGCGGCGCACATTGGTTAGTGCGGCAGAGTGTCTGGCAACCGGAAGCCTGGTGGGATTCACTTCCATTTCACTGCTGGGGCACCGCAACGACGTCGCTTTTCAGGATGACACGATTGTAGAAAAAGCACACAAGGGAAAGGATGTGGCATTGGCGATGAAGGTGGCGAACATGGAAATGCTCTCACGGCAGTTTCCTTCGACCAAGACCATCTACACCTGGAATTCCCCCGGGGATTCTTCGATACTCTCAGTTAATGCACAGTTGGGTTTTGCCAACGCCGGCGCAACAGGACAGTGGCGCAAAGACCTCAACAACATGCAGTAACACTTGAGAGTGTGACGGCGCGGACCGGATTTGGAATCCGTACTATATCTGCGCTAATCTTAAGTAACCAAAGACCGTCGGTCGATGGCAATCACCCCCAGCCACGCGATGCAGCATGCATCTAGTGCGTTGGAAACGGGTTGGTTGACATTCGAAAGTCCTACATATGGACGGCCAACGCAGGTGCACAAAGCTTATGAGCAGTGTTGAACCGGAGTAATGTCCGTTGATCCACAGCGAAAAACGCCCCGTACATCTGTGCGGGGCGTTTTTGTTTGTCCGTTGCCAGCTTGCTGGCGATGGAAGGGGCTGGAAAGACTGACACTAATTCCCGGAAGGAGGGTTATGGCAACGCCAACTAAGGTGGCTGCAGTTGCAGAAATCACAAAAGATTTCAATGATTCAACTGCCGCAGTCCTAACCGAATACCGTGGGCTCACAGTAGCTCAGCTCAAGGAGCTGCGCGTTTCTCTCGGCCAGGACACCAAGTTCTCGGTTGTAAAGAACACCCTGACAGCCATTGCGGCCAAGGAAGCTGGTGTAGACGCTTTCGAGGGTCAGCTCAGCGGTCCCACCGCCATTGCTTTCATCAAGGGTGACGCTGTTGCTGCAGCAAAGAGCCTCACGGATTTTGCAAAAGTTAACAAGCAGCTGGTCATTAAGACCGGCTTCTTCGAGGGCAAGGCTCTCGACGCCGCTGGACTCGTGGCACTGGCTGCCCTTGAGTCTCGCGAACTGCAGCTGGCTAAGGTCGCCGGCATCCTCAAGGCTCCGATGGCTGCCGCTGCGCGTACGCTTGAAGCTTTGCGTTTGAAGCTCGCAGATGGCGCTCCGGCGCAGGAAGCACCTGTCGCTGAAGAAGCTCCGGCTGCTGAAGCGCCCGCTGCTGAAGAAGCTCCGGCTGCTGAAGCGCCCGCTGCTGAAGAAGCTCCGGCTGCTGAAGCGCAGACAACCGAGGCTTAGCCCCCAGCCTGCTCCTCCTTGATGCCCGCTAACGTGTCATCGCGGGAGATGCGGGCGCCTGAGCTAATAGTGGCTCATTAGTTTTTCCCTAACTCCACGAGGACTTAGGTTTTAGATTTGGTCCGCACTGGGCCAGTAAACAGAAGGAGCGCCACCCATGGCTAAGCTCACCAACGACGAGCTCATTGCAGCTTTCAAGGAACTGACCATCATCGAGCTCTCCGAGTTCGTCAAGCTCTTCGAAGAGACCTTTGAAGTTACCGCTGCTGCTGTTGCAGTTGCAGGCCCCGCCGGCGGCGGCGCTGGCGAAGAAGAAGCAGAGCAGACTGAATTCGATGTCATCCTCGAAGCAGCCGGCGATAAGAAGATTGCTGTTATCAAGGAAGTTCGCTCCATCACTTCATTGGGTCTGAAGGAAGCCAAGGAGGTCGTTGATTCGGCTCCCAAGGCTGTTCTGGAAGGCGTCACCAAGGAAGCTGCAGAGAAGGCCAAGGAAGCTCTCGAAGCTGCCGGCGCCACGGTTACCCTCAAGTAATCACCTCAGCACTTCACAAAAATGCCCCGCACCAGTTGGTGCGGGGCATTTTTATTTCTGGACGCAGGCTCCGTGTTCAGGTAAACACAGCTCAGCTAAACGCACTTCAGCGGTGGTGCTGTTAGGCGTCGCGGAATAAGAGCAGGGCCTCGCCCTGGCCGCCACCGCCGCACAGGGAAACCGCTGCCTTACCGGAGCCTCGACGACTGAGTTCAAGGGCGGCATGGAGCGCCAAGCGGGCTCCTGAGGCCCCGATCGGGTGCCCTAGGGCAATGGCGCCGCCATGGATGTTGCACTTCGCCAGTGGCAGGTCCAAGTCTCGCAACGATTGGACAGCCACGGAACCAAATGCCTCATTGATTTCAATGAAGTCGAGTTCGTTGACATCCCAGCCAGCCGTTTGTAGTGCGGTAGATATGGCGTTTGAAGGCTGGGAATGCAGCGAGTTGTCAGGTCCGGCCACTTGCCCGGGTGCCCCCACCACGGCTAACCAAGCCAGGCCGTGTTCCTCAGCGTAGCTACGGGAGCAAAGCACAAGGGCGCTGGCGCCATCGGACAAGGGGGAGGAGTTACCTGCCGTGATGGCTCCGTCAGCAGTAAAGGCGGGACGCAGTCCGGCAAGCGTATCTACACTTGTCTGGGGTCGGATGCCTTCATCGTGACTTAGTATGAGAGGTTCGCCCTTACGCTGTGGAACCGTGAGTGGAACAATCTCCGCGTCAAAAATTCCTGACTCTGCTGCCGCCGCTGCCCGCTGGTGCGAGGCTGCCGCGACTTCATCCTGGGCCGTGCGGGAGATATTCAATCGTAGATTGCCGCGCTCGGTTGACAAGCCCATTGAGTCGTCGTCAAAAGCATCGGTCAGTCCGTCATGCGCCGCTACATCAAGAGCCTGAATGGCACCGTACGTCCAGCCCTGCCGTGATCCGGGCAACATGTGTGGGGCGCGTGTCATTGATTCCTGACCGCCGGCCACCACGACGCTTGCTTCGCCGCTACGGATCAAACGTGCGGCGTCAATCACAGCCGTCAGTCCTGACAGGCACACCTTGTTGATTGTCACAGCGGGTACGTTCCAGCCGACTCCTGCACCAACAGAGCTTTGCCTGGCTGGGTTTTGTCCGGCACCCGCCTGCAGCACCTGGCCCATGATCACGAAATTGATGTCCTCAACGTCAATACCGGAGCGCGAGACTGCAGCTGCGATGGCCTTGGAACCCAATTCAACAGCGGTAAACGGCGCCAGCTGACCGTTGAGCCGCCCCTGGGGGGTACGGGCGCCTGCGAGAATTACCACATCATTCGTTTGTGCCGTCATGGCTGCCATACTCCTTGAACGTTGTACCGTGCAGTTCCTCGTTGAACCTTACGTATCCTGACTAAAACCTAACAGCATCGGCCCTCAGCAATGGAATCCGGATGAACGGGGCTCTTTAGGAAATATTTTAGTGCCAGGGCACGTGCGTACCCGCAGCGAGAGCTAGACAGTGGGGCGGAAAACTAAGGATCTACGGCGCATTTACATCGGTACTTGCAGTTTTTAGGATCGTGGGGTAGACACGAGTGCATGTTTGCCTGTAGAGTAGATCTTTGCGTGTCCCTCTTAACCTTCAGCCTTCATATAGCGGTGGGCTTTGTTTCGGTCAAGAGCCAAGGACAGCATTGAACAAGGAGCAGTTTAACTGTTTTTTGCAATGCTTTTCTAAGGTTACTTGACCAGCGTTTCTTTTGGTTTGATGACCAAAAGTGAAACGGGTAAGGGTTCGTAAGAACAAGCCTGCAGGTCTGTGGAAGGATCCCTCTTGGTCGCCTCGAGCACCTCTAATGTAAATAACGCTGCAACCGCTATCGATTCAAACAGCACCGATGGTGCAAAGAGTCGCCTCTCATTCGCAAAGATTCATGAGCCGCTTGACGTGCCGAATCTGCTTGCCCTTCAAACCGAGAGCTTTGACTGGCTCGTAGGTAATGGGCGCTGGCAGGACCGCATGCAAACGGCCGTGAATGCTGGTGATGACAGCGTGGCCGTCACATCGGGCCTATCGGATATTTTCGAAGAAATCTCCCCCATTGAAGATTTCCAGGGCACCATGTCCCTGTCCTTCACGGAGCCGGAGTTCTCTGACCCCAAGTTCACCGTTGACGAGTGCAAGGACCGCGACGCCACATACGCCGCGCCGTTGTACGTCAAGGCCGAGTTCATGAACAACTTGACCGGTGAAATTAAGCAACAGACTGTCTTCATGGGCGATTTCCCCTTGATGACAAACAAGGGCACCTTCGTCATTAACGGTACCGAGCGTGTCGTTGTGTCCCAGCTTGTCCGTTCCCCGGGCGCTTACTTTGAGCGCACAGCGGATAAGACAAGTGACAAGGAAATCTTCACCGCCAAGATCATCCCCTCGCGTGGCGCATGGTTCGAGCTGGAGATTGACAAGCGTGACCAGGTTGGCGTCCGTCTCGACCGCAAGCGCAAGCAGTCAGTCACAGTTCTGCTCAAGGCCCTCGGCTGGAGTGAAGGCCAGATCCTGGAAGAGTTCGGCGAGTTCGACTCGATCCGCGCAACCTTGGAAAAGGATGCCACCACCGGTCGCGAAGATGCCCTGCTGGACATCTACCGCAAGCTGCGTCCGGGCGAGCCGCCCACAGTAGACGCCGCTGATGCGCTGCTGCACAACCTGTACTTCAACCCCAAGCGCTACGATCTGGCCAAGGTTGGCCGTTACAAGATCAACCGCAAACTGGGTATTGATCTGCCGTTGAGCGATGAGAAAGCATCAGTACTGAGCGTGGATGACATTGTCGCCATGATCAAGTACTTGGTTGCTTTGCATGCCGGCAACAAGACAACCAAGGGCACCCGCGACGGTGCCGAGGTTGACTTGCGTGTTGACGTTGATGACATTGATCACTTCGGTAACCGTCGTATCCGCGCCGTGGGCGAGCTCATTGAGAACCAGATCCGCACGGGTCTCTCCCGTATGGAGCGCGTGGTTCGCGAGCGTATGACTACTCAGGACGTCGAAGCGATCACGCCGCAGACCCTGATCAACATCCGCCCCGTTGTGGCAGCGATCAAGGAGTTCTTCGGAACCTCTCAGCTCTCGCAGTTCATGGACCAGAACAACCCGCTTGCCGGGTTGACGCACAAGCGTCGTCTTTCTGCGCTTGGGCCCGGTGGTTTGTCCCGTGACCGTGCTGGCATGGAAGTCCGTGACGTTCACCCCTCCCACTACGGCCGCATGTGCCCGATTGAAACTCCTGAAGGCCCCAACATTGGTCTGATCGGTTCGTTGGCATCCTACGGACGCATCAACCCGTTTGGTTTCATTGAGACACCGTATCGTCGGGTCAAGGATGGCTTTGTCTCTGACGAGGTTGATTACCTGACAGCAGACGACGAGATGGATGTTGTCATCGCGCAGGCCAACGCGCCCCTCGATGAGAACAGTCACTTTGTTGAGGACTCAGTATTGGTCCGTCAGCGTGGTGGCGGCGGGGAGCCTGTTCTGATCGCAGCATCAGACGTTGAATACATGGACGTTTCCCCGCGCCAGATGGTGTCTGTGGCAACTGCCTTGATTCCGTTCTTGGAGCACGACGACGCCAACCGCGCCTTGATGGGTGCGAACATGCAGCGTCAGGCCGTGCCGTTGGTGCGTTCCGAGGCCCCATTTGTCGGTACCGGCATGGAGCGCGCCACAGCAGTTGATGCCGGTGACGTTGTCATTGCCAAGAAGGCCGGTGTGGTTTCGGAAGTCTCCGCAGATGTTGTTGTCATGCTCAACGATGACGGCACGGAGATCAGTTACCCCATCGCCAAGTACCAGCGTTCCAACCAGGGAACGGCTTACAATCAGCGCGTGTTGGCCTCAGAGGGTCAGCGTCTGGAAGTTGGCGGCATCATTGCCGATGGTCCGGCAACGGATCTGGGCGAGCTTGCTTTGGGTAAGAACCTGTTGGTCGCCTTCATGTCTTGGGAAGGCCACAACTACGAGGATGCCATTATCCTTTCGCAGCGCATTGTTGCAGAGGATGTGCTTTCTTCAATCCACATCGAAGAACATGAGATCGATGCTCGCGACACCAAGCTTGGCGCCGAGGAAATTACGCGGGACATCCCGAACGTTTCCGAGGAAATCCTTGCCGGTCTCGATGAGCGCGGCATCATCCACATCGGTGCAGAAGTTGAGGCCGGAGACGTTCTGGTGGGCAAGGTCACCCCTAAGGGTGAAACTGAGCTGACCCCGGAAGAACGCCTGCTGCGTGCAATCTTTGGTGAGAAGAGCCGCGAAGTTCGCGACACTTCCTTGAAGGTTCCCCACGGCGAGTCCGGAACTGTTATTGGCGTTCGCGTCTTTGACCGCGACTCCGAAGATGACCTGCCTCCCGGTGTGAACCAGTTGGTACGCGTCTACGTTGCCAACAAGCGCAAGATCACCGACGGTGACAAGCTGGCCGGCCGTCACGGCAACAAGGGTGTTATTTCCAAGATCCTCCCGATCGAAGATATGCCCTTCCTTGCTGACGGTACCCCCGTTGACATTGTGCTGAACCCCTTGGGTGTTCCAGGACGTATGAACGTTGGTCAGGTTTTGGAAATCCACCTCGGTTGGGTAGCCAAGACGGGTTGGAAGGTTGAAGGCGAGCCGGACTGGATCAAGGACCTTCCGAACCTGCCGCGTGAAATTGGTCAGACTCGTGTGGCAACACCCGTGTTTGATGGTGCACGCGACTCGGAAATCACGGGTCTGCTTGATTCCACTAACCTGACTCGTGATGGCGACCGCCTGATCGACTCCTCCGGTAAGACCATGTTGTTTGATGGCCGCTCCGGTGAGCCGTTCCCGGACCCTGTCTCGGTGGGTTACATGTACATCTTGAAACTCCACCACTTGGTGGATGACAAGATTCACGCCCGCTCCACGGGTCCGTACTCCATGATCACCCAGCAGCCATTGGGTGGTAAGGCCCAGTTCGGTGGACAGCGCTTTGGTGAGATGGAAGTTTGGGCACTGGAAGCTTATGGTGCCGCATACACCCTGCAGGAACTGCTGACGATCAAGTCCGATGACATCCATGGCCGCGTGAAAGTTTACGAAGCCATCGTCAAGGGTGAGAACATCCCGGAGCCGGGTATCCCGGAATCCTTCAAGGTTCTGATCAAGGAAATGCAGTCGCTGTGCTTGAACGTGGAAGTTCTTTCCACCGACGGTGCCGCGATTGAGATGCGTGACTCGGATGAAGAAGTCTTCCGGGCCGCGGAGGAGCTGGGCATCGACCTGTCACGGGCCGAGCCTAACTCTGTCGAAGAAGTTTAGGGGGACGACGGCGGTGGCCAGCCCACCGCCGAAAGAACCTTCCCTTCCTCCCGTACCCCGCTTAGACATTCAGACTTTAGAGAATTAGAGAGAACAGGACCCATATGTCCAGCGAATCCTCCTTCGGCAGTATGCAGATTGGCCTGGCCACCGCGGCAGATATCCGCGACTGGAGCCACGGCGAAGTCAAGAAGCCGGAAACTATCAATTACCGTACGCTCAAGCCGGAAAAAGACGGTCTTTTCTGTGAGAAGATCTTCGGCCCGTCCCGCGACTGGGAATGCTACTGCGGCAAGTACAAGCGTGTGCGCTTCAAGGGCATTATCTGCGAGCGTTGTGGCGTTGAAGTCACCCGCGCAAAGGTACGCCGTGAGCGCATGGGCCACATTGAGCTTGCTGCGCCCGTTACTCACATCTGGTACTTCAAGGGCGTTCCCTCGCGCTTGGGCTACCTGTTGGACCTTGCACCGAAGGACCTTGAAAAGGTCATTTACTTCGCTGCATACATGATCACCAGCGTTGACGATGAAGCACGTCATGCAGAGCTGCCGAACCTCCAGATTGAGCATGATCTGGAGAAGAAGCGCATGGTGGATACCCGCGATAACGACATCGCCACGATCGCTCGTGACCTTGAAGGCGAATTGCAGCGCCTTGAAGGTGAGGGCGCCAAGGCCGCCGATAAGAAGAAGGCTCGCGATTCTGCGGACCGTCAGATGGCCAACGTGCGTAAGCGCGCTGACGCTGACATCGATCGTCTCGAGCAGGTGTGGGACCGCTTCAAGGCTCTGAAGGTTGCCGATCTTGAAGGTGACGAGGCCCTGTACCGCGAATTGCGTGACCGTTACGGCATGTTCTTCGAAGGTGCCATGGGTGCCGAAGCCATCAAGAGCCGTCTTGAGACCTTTGACATGGCTGGTGAAGCGGAGATCCTTCGCGACATCATTGCAAATGGCAAGGGACAGCGTAAGACCCGTGCCCTGAAGCGTTTGAAGGTTGTCAATGCTTTCTTGACCACCAACAACAGCCCGCTGGGTATGGTCCTGGATGCCGTCCCGGTGATCCCGCCGGAACTGCGCCCCATGGTTCAGCTCGATGGTGGCCGTTTCGCCACCTCCGACTTGAACGATCTGTACCGTCGAGTGATCAACCGCAACAACCGTCTCAAGCGTTTGCTTGATTTGGGTGCTCCGGAAATCATCGTCAACAACGAAAAGCGTATGCTCCAGGAAGCTGTTGATTCGCTCTTCGATAACGGTCGTCGTGGCCGTCCTGTCACCGGACCGGGCAACCGTCCGCTGAAGTCGCTCTCTGACATGCTCAAGGGCAAGCAGGGGCGATTCCGTCAGAACCTGTTGGGTAAGCGCGTTGACTACTCGGGCCGTTCGGTTATTGTTGTTGGCCCGCAGCTGAAGCTGCACCAGTGTGGTCTGCCTAAGCAGATGGCGTTGGAGCTCTTCAAGCCGTTCGTGATGAAGCGCCTGGTTGACCTTAACCATGCGCAGAACATCAAGAGCGCCAAGCGCATGGTTGAACGTTTCCGTCCCCAGGTGTGGGATGTTCTCGAAGAGATCATCACCGAGCACCCGGTACTTCTGAACCGTGCACCTACCTTGCACCGTTTGGGCATCCAGGCGTTCGAGCCGCAGCTTGTCGAAGGTAAGGCAATCCAGCTTCACCCGCTGGTTTGTGGTGCTTTCAACGCTGACTTCGACGGTGACCAGATGGCAGTTCACCTGCCGCTGAGCCCTGAAGCACAGGCTGAAGCGCGCATCTTGATGCTGTCCTCGAACAATATTCTGAAGCCTTCAGACGGCCGCCCGGTCACCCTGCCTTCGCAGGATATGATCATCGGCTTGTACCACTTGACCACCAAGCGTGAGGGTTCAGCCGGTGAAGGCCGTGTGTTCTCCACCTCGGCTGAAGCCGTTATGGCCTTCGACGCCAATGAGTTGCACTTGAACTCACAGGTCAAGATTCGTTTGGAGAACTTTGTTCCCGGTCCCGAGCGCAAGGGGCCGGAAGGTTTCGAATCCGGTGGCACCGCCCTCATCGAAACCTCCTTGGGCCAGGTCATCTTCAATGAGACGCTTCCTGCGGATTACCCGTGGGTAGAGTCTGTTGCTGACAAGGGTCAGCTCTCCGAGATCGTCAACGATCTCGCCGAGCGTTACCCCAAGGTGGTTGTGGCAGCAACACTGGATAACTTGAAGGATGCCGGTTTCTACTGGGCAACTCGTTCAGGTATTACAGTTGCCATCTCCGACATTGAGGTACCCGCCGCAAAGCCCGCCATCTTGGAAAGCTACGAGATCAAGGCCGCCAAGGTCCAGGCCCAGTATGACAAGGGTTTGATCGCTGATGATGAGCGCCGCCAGGAGCTCATTGACATCTGGAACCAGGCAACCAACGAGATCGCGGATGTTATGCGTGACTCGTTCGCCGCATCCAACACGATCAACCGGATGGTCTCTTCCGGTGCTCGTGGTAACTGGATGCAGGTTCGTCAGATTGCCGGTATCCGTGGCTTGGTAGCCAACCCGAAGGGTGAAATTATCCCTCGCCCGATCAAGTCCTCATACCGTGAGGGCCTGTCGGTTTTGGAGTACTTCATTGCTACTCACGGTGCCCGTAAGGGTCTGGCCGATACCGCTCTGCGTACAGCCAACTCCGGTTACCTGACCCGTCGACTCGTTGACGTCTCACAGGATGTCATTGTTCGTGAAGACGACTGTGGCACCGAGCGCGGTTTGACCCTGCCGATCGCAGTGGTTGATGGCGCAGGTGAGATTGTGCTGCACGAGGAAGTTGAGAACAGCGTTTACGCTCGTACCTTGGCTTCCGAGGTTGTGGACTCTAACGGTCAGGTTCTAGCTGTTGCGGGCGCCGACGTCGGAGATGTCCTCATTGACAAGCTGTTCGCAGCCGGCATTGAAGAGATCAAGGTCCGTTCAGTACTCACCTGTGAGTCAACCGTTGGTACCTGTGCACTTTGCTACGGCCGTTCCTTGGCTACGGGTAAGACCGTGGACATTGGTGAAGCCGTCGGTATTATTGCTGCCCAGTCCATTGGCGAGCCCGGCACACAGCTGACCATGCGTACCTTCCACACTGGTGGTGCTGTTTCTGCCAGCCGTGGCGAGGACATCACCCAGGGTCTGCCCCGTATCCAGGAGCTCTTCGAAGCGCGTACCCCCAAGGGTGTCGCTCCGATCGCAGAAGCTGCCGGTCGCATCAATATTGATGAGTCCGAGAAGACAATGCGTTTGATCCTGACACCGGATGACGGCACCGAAGAAATCGCTTACCCGGTTCTGCGACGAGCACGCCTGCAGGTTGCTGACGGCGAGCACGTTGAGGTTGGCCAGAAACTCATTGTGGGTGCTGTTGACCCCAAGCAGGTTCTGCGTATCCTTGGCCCGCGTGCCGCTCAGAAGCACCTCGTTGAGGAAGTTCAGCGCGTATACCGCAGCCAGGGCGTTGGCATCCACGATAAGCACGTGGAGGTTATTGTCCGCCAGATGCTTCGCCGCGTCACAGTCATCGAGTCCGGCGACTCGAAGCTGCTGCCGGGCGAGCTTGCCGAGCGCGGCCGCTTCGAGACGGAAAACCGTCGCGTAGTGTCCGAGGGCAAGAAGCCTGCATCGGGCCGTAACGAGCTGATGGGTATCACCAAGGCTTCCTTGGCTACCGAATCATGGCTCTCCGCAGCGTCCTTCCAGGAAACCACCCGCGTTCTGACGCAGGCGGCCATGGAAGGCAAATCAGACCCACTGTTGGGCCTGAAGGAGAACGTGATCATTGGTAAGTTGATCCCCGCCGGTACGGGTCTTCCGCGCTACACCGACGTTACGGTGGAGCCCACGGAAGAAGCCAAGGCCAATCTGTTCACAGGTCCCAGCGCGTTCAGCGACTTTGACTATGTGGGCGGCGTCGGCGACTTGGGTGCCGAGTTCCGTGCGATTCCCTTGGATGATTACGACCTGGGCACCAACTTCTCAGGCTAATCCCGCGCTCCTGCCAACGCTTTGATTGCTAGCGATCAAAGCGTTGGCCCCTCGGGGTTGCGGACCCAGTTAGAAGTGAAGTACGACGGCGGTGACTCACCTGTGAAGGTGGGTCACCGCCGTCGTACTTTAACAAAGCTATCCCACCATCACATCGAGTAGTCTCCGGACTGCCACTTCTTGAAGTCCCAGCGTGCAAGAAACCTCTCCCCGCTGGCTAATCCGCTGGCGTACATGGCGTCCTTGTCCTGCTGTGTGAGGTTGAAATCGGTGGCCCGGTAATTGGAAGTATTGATAAAGATTGTCCGCGAGGACGCCTGCGGCTCGTTCACATAGCTGCGATCCGCGGCCCCAATGATGGTGCTCAGTAGTGATTTTGCCAGTTCCAGGCTGTTGTGCTCGGGGTTCCAGTCCTGCGTACGGGCTGTATTGGTATCAGATAACTTGATGCCAATTGTTGGCCAACGGGGGAGTGCGCCGTCATCTCTGTCAAAGATCGACATGGGGAAGTTGGAGAGTAGCCCACCATCTGAGCAAACAATATTCTTGTGCCCGGTAACCGACGGATCTGTGGGCAAGGTCCAGGGGCGGAAGAAAAAAGGGATGGAGGCAGATGCCCTGATGGCGTCCGCTACGGGGGCGGTGTCTGGATCCACTCCCAGTAGTTCCCTATAGTCCCAGGGCAGGCGGAGCATAATTCCCCGGGATATATCCGAGACAATCACCACTAGTTTGTATCGTTGCGATGCCGGCAACGCGCTTTGCGGATCATTATCCTTTAGGTCCGCCCACGTATGGACGCCATGGGCGGCAAGGGTTTCCTTGAGCCATTCGTAGAGGACCTCTCCGGCGTAGAGTCCCTGGTGGAACAGCAGCCCGGAAATTTCTCCCACAATTGGCAACCCGGAAAGGCAGCCGGTGGGGTCCATGAACTTTGTGTAGTCCAGTCTGTCCATGGCGTTCTTGATTTGGGCCGCACTCAGTCCGGCCGCTAGCAGCCCAGCCACGATGGCGCCGGCAGAAGCGCCAGCGATTCGGTGGAAAGAATAAGGATCGCTAAAACTGGTCATTGCCGCAATAGCTCCCACCAGCGCCGAACTCTTAACCCCGCCACCTTCAAGCACAAGATCTGCATCAGCCATTACGTGCCTCCTTGAACAGGGCACTATGTGCCTAATACTTCTTGCCGTGTGCCGTGTGCCGTGTGCCGTGTGCTGGGTGCTGGTTTCTGGGTACTTTCGAGACTGGCGCCTGCACCCCGTGCTGTCAAGGTCCCGTCAACGGCCCGGGTGTGATCGTTTATGTCCTTGATTTGAGGGCATGGCATAACCCGTGGTAATGTAAATAGTAATTGTTAGTGTGGCAGTGGATAAGAGTGTGCGTTTTCCTAACGTTTAGGCGTAGGAAGCGGATGCGGGTCCGGGTTGTACGGTTCTTGTACAGCGAATGCCACATTTTTGCATGCCTAGGCGCTGTGAAGTCGCCAAGTCTGCGACTACCAGTAAAAGGCTTACCCTCATCGGCGCAATCATTGTGGCCCGCGGGGCAAGCAACACGATAAAACAACGGAGAACACGAAAGTGCCTACGATTAACCAGCTGGTCCGAAAGGGCCGGACACCCAAGGTCACAAAGACCAAGGCTCCCGCACTTAAGGGCAGCCCCATGCGTCGCGGCGTATGCACGCGCGTTTACACAACCACCCCGAAGAAGCCGAACTCGGCTCTCCGTAAGGTTGCACGTGTACGCCTTAACGGTGGCGTGGAAGTAACTGCTTACATCCCAGGTGTAGGCCACAACCTCCAGGAGCACTCCATCGTGCTTGTTCGCGGAGGCCGTGTTAAGGACCTTCCCGGCGTTCGTTACAAGATCGTCCGTGGCGCATTGGATACCCAGGGCGTTAAGAACCGCAAGCAGGCTCGCAGCCGCTACGGTGCAAAGATGGAGAAGAAGTAATATGCCTCGCAAGGGTCCGGCCCCCAAGCGGCCGCTAGTAGTAGATCCCGTATACGGTTCCCCTTTGGTCACTCAGTTGATCAACAAGGTTCTCGTAGATGGCAAGAAGTCCACCGCAGAGCGCATCGTTTACGGTGCACTTGAGGGTGTTCGTGAAAAGACCGGTGCTGATCCCGTTGTTGCCTTGAAGAAGGCCATGGAGAACATCAAGCCGAGCCTTGAGGTCAAGTCTCGCCGTGTTGGTGGCGCTACCTACCAGGTTCCGGTTGAAGTCAAGCCCGGTCGTCAGACCGCGTTGGCACTTCGCTGGTTGGTTGGTTACTCGAAGGCTCGCCGCGAGAAGACCATGACCGAGCGTCTGCGTAACGAAGTACTGGATGCCTCAAACGGTCTTGGTGCCGCTGTCAAGCGTCGCGAAGATACCCACAAGATGGCAGAGTCCAACAAGGCTTTCGCCCACTACCGCTGGTAACTAGAGCCTTGAAGGAGGCAGGCGGAGACCCCGCCGGCTTTCTTCTCGCTCATCTCTAGAAAAGGGAGAAACCGTGGCACAGGACGTGCTTACAGACCTTAACAAGGTCCGCAACATTGGCATCATGGCGCATATTGATGCTGGCAAGACCACTACAACTGAGCGCATCCTGTTCTACACGGGTGTGAACCACAAGCTCGGCGAAACACACGATGGTGCTTCGACGACTGACTGGATGGAACAGGAAAAGGAACGCGGCATCACCATCACGAGTGCCGCCGTGACCTGCTTCTGGGACAACAACCAGATCAACATCATTGACACACCTGGCCACGTTGACTTCACGGTAGAGGTGGAGCGCTCTTTGCGAGTGCTTGACGGTGCCGTCGCTGTTTTTGACGGCAAGGAAGGCGTTGAGCCTCAGTCTGAGACTGTTTGGCGTCAGGCTGACAAGTACAACGTTCCGCGTATTTGCTTTGTCAACAAGATGGACAAACTCGGTGCTGATTTCTACTACACAGTGGACACCATCATCAACCGTTTGGGTGCCAAACCGTTGATCATGCAGCTGCCCATCGGTGCCGAGAGTGAATTCATCGGCGTTGTTGACCTGCTGTCCATGAAGGCTTTCGTTTGGGCTGGCGACTCCAAGGGTGATGTCACCATGGGTGCCAACTACGAGACCAAAGAGATCCCCGCGGATCTGCAGGAAAAGGCTGAAGAATACCGTGCTTCACTTGTTGAAGCGGTTGCAGAGGCTTCCGAAGAGCTCATGGAGAAGTACCTCGAGGGCATCGAGCCTTCAGTTGAGGAACTCAAGGCTGGCATTCGTAAGCTGACCGTGAACTCTGAGATTTACCCGGTGTTCTGTGGCTCTGCCTTCAAGAACCGCGGCGTTCAGCCGATGCTCGATGCTGTCATCGATTACCTGCCGAACCCGTTGGATGTTGGCGCCATGGTTGGTCACGATCCGCGCAATGAAGAAGTTGAGTTCACTCGTGAGCCCAGCGAAGATTCACCGTTCTCGGCGCTGTCTTTCAAGATTGCCGCTCACCCGTTCTTTGGCCAGTTGAACTTCATTCGCGTGTACTCCGGCAAGGCAACTTCCGGCACACAGCTGTTGAACTCCACCAAGCAGAAGAAGGAGCGTCTGGGTAAGTTGTTCCAGATGCACGCCAACAAGGAAATGCCTGTGGATGAAATCCACGCAGGTCACATCTACGCCGTTATTGGCCTCAAGGACACCACCACTGGTGACACCTTGTGTGATCCGGCAAATCCGATCGTGCTTGAGTCGATGACTTTCCCTGATCCTGTGATCTTCGTTGCTATTGAACCGAAGACCAAGAGTGACCAGGAAAAGCTGTCAACGGCTATCCAGAAGCTCTCCGCTGAGGATCCGACGTTCACCGTCCTTCTCAATGAAGACACCGGCCAGACCGAAATCGGCGGCATGGGCGAGCTTCACTTGGATGTTTTGGTTGACCGCATGCGCCGCGAATACAACGTTGAAGCTAACGTTGGCAAGCCGCAGGTTGCCTACCGGGAAACCATCAAGCGCGCTGTGGTCAAGCATGACTACACGCACAAGAAGCAGACCGGTGGTTCAGGTCAGTTCGCCAAGATCCAGATTGCCATTGCGCCGCTGGATACGCACGATGGCGAAATGTACTCGTTCCAGAACAAGGTCACTGGTGGCCGTGTTCCCCGCGAATACATCCCCAGCGTTGACCAGGGAATTCAGTCCGCATTGCCTGATGGCGTGCTGGCAGGTTACCCGATGGTTGGCATCCAGGCCACGCTGCTTGACGGCGCGTCCCACGATGTTGACTCCTCCGAAATGGCCTTCAAGATCGCCGGTCGTATGGCGTTCAAGGAAGCCGCTCGGTTGGCCAACCCGGTTCTGCTTGAACCGTTGATGGAAGTTGAAGTCCGCACCCCTGAGGAATACATGGGTGAAGTTATTGGTGACATCAACTCCCGTCGCGGTCAGATGCAGTCCATGGAGGACGCAAGCGGTGTCAAGGTCATCAAGGCTCTTGTTCCCTTGTCCGGCATGTTCGGTTACATCGGCGATCTACGGTCTAAGACCCAGGGTCGCGCAGTGTACTCGATGAAGTTTGACAGCTACTCTGAGGTTCCGAAGGCAGTAGCCGACGAAATCATCCAGAAGGCCCGCGGCGAGTAGTCGCACTTTTGCTTGGCGTCTGTAGCAGGTTCTACACTTGGTCAGGCGCCAAGCAGCAAGAATTTCTTAAATATCAAAAGCCCCCAGTAGACTTACTTAGGATTTCGGTGACGAATAGCGTCGCTGAGAGTAAGTCAACAGCAAACGTTCTAGGAGGAACCCGTGGCGAAGGCAAAGTTCGAGCGGACTAAGCCGCACGTTAACATCGGTACCATCGGTCACGTAGACCATGGTAAGACCACGTTGACGGCTGCCATTTCCAAGGTACTTTTTGATAAGTACCCCGATCTCAACGAGGCGCGTGATTTCGCTACTATCGACTCGGCTCCCGAGGAGAAGCAGCGTGGAATCACGATCAACATCTCCCACGTTGAGTACCAGACCGAAAAGCGCCACTACGCACACGTAGACGCTCCCGGTCACGCTGACTACATCAAGAACATGATCACCGGTGCTGCGCAGATGGACGGCGCTATCCTGGTGGTTGCTGCGACTGACGGCCCGATGGCCCAGACTCGCGAGCACGTTCTGTTGGCCCGCCAGGTAGGCGTTCCCTACCTGCTGGTCGCACTGAACAAGTCGGACATGGTTGACGATGAAGAACTCCTCGACTTGGTCGAAATGGAAGTTCGCGAACTGCTCTCCTCACAGGGCTTCGATGGCGACGAGGCACCTGTTGTGCGCGTCTCCGGCTTGAAGGCTTTGGAAGGCGATCCCGTATGGGTCAAGTCCGTTGAGGACTTGATGGATGCAGTGGATAACAACGTTCCGGACCCCATCCGCGACAAGGACAAGCCGTTCTTGATGCCGGTTGAAGATGTATTCACCATCACCGGCCGTGGCACCGTTGTTACGGGCCGCGCCGAGCGTGGAACTCTCAAGATCAACTCTGAAATTGAGATCGTCGGAATCCGTCCGGTCCAGAAGACCACGGTTACCGGTATTGAAATGTTCCACAAGCAGCTCGACGAGGCTTGGGCCGGCGAGAACTGTGGTCTGCTGCTTCGCGGTATCAAGCGCGAAGACGTAGAGCGTGGACAGGTTATCGTGAAGCCGGGTTCCATTACCCCGCACACTGATTTCGAAGCCAACGTCTACATTTTGGCCAAGGATGAGGGCGGGCGTCACAACCCGTTCTACTCCAACTACCGCCCGCAGTTCTACTTCCGTACAACGGATGTTACCGGCGTCATCACCTTGCCTGAGGGCACGGAAATGGTTATGCCTGGCGACAACACCGAAATGTCGGTTGTGCTGATTCAGCCGATCGCCATGGAAGAAGGCCTCGGCTTCGCTATTCGCGAAGGCGGCCGTACCGTTGGTTCAGGTCGTGTCACCAAAATCGTCAAGTAGTTTTTGACTATTTGGTTTTTGTGAAGAAGGGTCCCAGCTTTGGCTGGGGCCCTTCTTTGCGTTCTGGCGCAGGTTCGGGGCAGGGGAGCATTCTCGCAGACTTGTTGTATCGGCTGGATCGGAGCTTTCGTAACAACACCACTTTCTACACTAATGAGTTGGGCCGCTCTGACGTGGTGAAAAACAGGAAAAATGTAATTATCGCTATTTGATGGAGTAAATGGCTTTTCTGCGTCCTTGGTAGCCTAAACTGGGAGTTCGCCATCAGTAAGGGAGTTACATGAGTGAGAATCAGCAGCCTGGCGTACCGGCATCTGCGCCAGAGCGCCCAGCTCTTGATCAGGCCTATCGCCAGGGCTACTTGGCGGGTCACTTGGCCGGGTGGCGAGATGCCGTAGCGGCACAACCAGCATCAGTAGCAGCCCCGTCAGGGGTTAGCGCACATGAGCGGCGGATTGTTGCCCCACCCGCGGCTACCAACCCACCAACTCCAAGACCGCGCGATCCGGAAGCTGTGGCATGGCCCGATCATTCCGCACTCTCGGCGCACCTCAAGCCTCCAGCCCAACCGCCGTTCGTGAGCGATCCTGCTCAGGGCCGGAACCAGAACTTCCCGCCACGAGGATTGCCGGGCGGTCAACAGCCACCTCGCGTGTCCCACGCCCCGCAGATACCAGCGCCACCTCTGGGTCCAAAGGCAACTGCGGCTGTAAAGAATAAGCGCGAGACACAGAACATCAACATCACGTTATATGTGGCGAGTTTGCTGATGGTTGCAGCGGCGGCTCTTTTTGTCGGTAGTAACCTGCCCGTGTCCGCTCGTCTTGTGGGTGTTTGGTTCGGGACGTCACTTTTCTATGCGGCCGGATTAGTTCTGCATGAGAAGGTAGCGCGGCTTAAACCCGCTGCGGTAGCGTTCTCCGGAACGGCACTGGCCATTATTCCGTTTGCAGGACTGGCCACCTATAATCTGGGTGTTCCCAACGCGCCCGTCGTGTGGTTGCTCACGTCATTCATCGGCACACTTGCGTATGTTTTTGCTGCCGTGCGTCTGCAAAGCCGGTTGGTAGTTTATTTGTCAATCGCATTTTTGCTCTCAACGGCGTGGTCATCCGTGGCGGTGTTGGGTGCCGCGTTGGCCTGGTATTTCACTGCACTGATTGTTTTCTCTGCCCTGTTGTCATTGCTTGGTTACCTCTTGAAACGAAACGGACCAACAGGCCGGAGAACACCCAGCCTTTATGCAAAGCCGCTATCAGGTCTAGGTCCATGGTTCACCCCGGCCGGTCTTGCCGGCTCACTTGCCTTCGGACTCGCCCTGAACGCAGCAGACCACGCGCTTGTGTTGGTTGCCGGGTCTGTCTACTACGCCGTTCTTACCTTTATCAGTCAGCCGGCACTAAGGCGCTACAACTACGTCGGTCTCCGTGTCTCAATAACGATGGCAGCGCCCTTTGTCGGTTGGATGATTAAGCCGGATCTGACATGGGCGGCAGGTGCTTTTGCAGTAGTTTTGGCGCTGCAACTGATTGCCGTGGCCTACGCTAAAACTCCGTTTTCCGTCTTCCTCGTGCACCAGAACTGGATTCGACGCGACGTCTATATAAGCGCCCCCGTGTTGGCGGCTGCCTCACTGGTGTGGAGTGTTGGCCATTACTTCCGCCAGGACTCCGCGGAAGCGAGCACGCTGATAACGGTGTTGGGTGTTGGGTTCGGTCTGCTTGCAACCATGCTGATTGTGCCGGCTTTTTTGCCCCGCGGGGAATGGCTGCCTCTGCCAGCTGTGGGTGCGGTTTTGCTGTACTCGCCGATGATTGAAGCCGCGGGTTGGATGGTCCTGGTGGGCCTGGCGGTGGCATACTCGGTGCTTAGGTTCCTCACAACTAGAACCCAGATAATCAGGCACGTCATGTTGGTGGCCGCGCGCATTCTTGTGACAGCATTTATTGCCTCCACACTGGCGACCTTTATTCCTGCACAGCCCGGGAAAACACAGTTGATCATCGCGGTCATTGCCGTCATCGCGGCACTACAACTGCTCGCTGATGCTCTGCTTGCAACGTATGGTGCCCCGAACCTCATCGTAGGTTACTCGGCCGCCGCCTGGGCTGTGGTGGGGACCTTCCTTGTGGCTGCTTTGTCGATTGCCTACAGCAGCCACAAGATTCTGGGGGAAAGCCCCAGCGTTGTCATGGGCTCGCTGCGAATTGAGTTCCTGGTGGCTGCTGTCGCCATGGCTGTTGCCGCAGCAATATTTTCCTTAACGAAACTGACTTCAAAACCAGGTTGGTCTGTTGGTGAGTTTATTGCGCCTTCGTACCTCACTATTACTGCCCTGTTTACGGGGCCAGTCTTTGCCGCTGGTGGTGCCAGCGTTGCTTGGACTGTTGCCCTTATTTTCTTTATCTCTGGTGGTATGCGCCTCCGGGACCGATCCGGGACTCTGCACCGTTGGCTTTATTGGTGGGCGGCTCGGGTTACTTCGCTTCTGCTTTCCGTGGCACTTTTTCAGCTATGGATGGAACATGATCCCTTCACAAAAATCACGGGGGTGCATGTAGGACTGGGCCTGTGGCTCCTGCTAGCACTTGTCCCTCAACTAGTAATTCTTGCCGTGGTGACCTTGCGGGGCCTTGTCATTGCCCGTCTGCGCGTGGATGTGATTTTGACGCTGTTGATTGTTGTAACGGTCGCCGGAGCGGCCATCCGAAACGGCGCCCCTGTGCTCTGGACAACAATGGTTGTGGTGGGTCTGAATGTGGCAGTACTGGCGATTCTCGCTCTAGCTGGAACGTTACGCCAACGTTCTTTCACTGCTGTCCAGTGGGGAAGTCCTGCTGCGATGGTTGCGCTGGCAATATGGAGCGCACATGACAGAGGGCTTCTGGCACTAGTGCTGGTCCTGATTGCGGGCATGTCTATCCTCGTTACGCTCAAGGCTAGGGACCAAATCAGCAGGAGTGCCTACTTCTTGCTGTTCAGGGCCGCCGTGACAGCCCTCGTCGTAGTGGGTGCTCGTGAGCTTACGGAGAACCTGTCCGTGGTTTCCCTTATCTTTAGTGCAGTGTTGCTGCTTCAGATGGCGATCGCGTTTCTAGCCCAGAGGGTTGCCAGCTTCAATGAGTTGGTTGGTGCTCCCCGGCTGCTACAGGTGGGACTGTGGTTGCTGCTGGGCGCTCAGGTCTTGACTCCGATGCACTACCATCTGGCAGCCGGTGGATTCTCGTCCCCGGGAACTGCTCTGCGTTGGGTAGTGGCGCTGGAGTTGATCGCCCTAGCCGTGACCGCCGTAACGGCCCAAGCCGCCTTGAAGCAGCGTGGTGCTTCCTACTTGGCACTCGTTGCCGTGGTGGGGGGAGCATCCGTCATTGCCCCCGTAATGTGGCCAGGAGCAACTGCGTTGCTGCTGCTGGCGCTGTGCATCGGTGTGATTACCTGGCGCTGTATCTACACCCCGCACGCCGTTGAGATGCGCTGGTACTGGTTGATTGCCACTGCCACGTTCCTTGTCACAGCAAGCATTGTCGACAGGGACGCCGCTACGGGAGTTTTTGCTGCCGTATGGCTAGTAGCTGGATTGGCATTGATTGTCGGGGCCCATGTGATGAAGTTGGAACAGCTAACCTTGCCCGGAGCGCTGATGGTCTTCTTAGCTGCATTGCTTTTCCGCAGCCAAGTCCTGGAACTCATTTACCGCCCCGGATACGCAGCTCTCGCCGGGTTTGTGGTTGTTGTCGGCTCACTGTATGTGGTGCGCCTGATTTTCCTGGACTTGGTGACGGAAAAGCACGTGCAACGCGTTAGTGTTGTCGGCACGGCACTTGGCGCAGGGGCATTCTTTTCCCTTTGGTCCATGGCCGACACCCACACGGTATTGGCCGGTGCTGCCGGCTTCACTTTGATTGCCGTGCTCACCTGCCTCGAAGTTCCTCCGGCGCATCGCCGGGTTTCCATCGACACAGCAATCCTGGCAAGTGCAATAGTATGGTTCGCAGCCTGCTCCAGGTTTGTGGACTTGGGCGCTTTCTGGGCCATTCAATGGTGTGCCATGGCCCTTGGTGCCCTGGCAGTGCTTCGGTATGTGCACAATCAACAAAAGGCAGGTAGGGGCCTTCTTGCAACGGCGGCAAGTTTTGCCAGCCTGGGTGCTTTGGTGACCATTTTCAGCGCAGATTCGGTGCAGCAGATCATTTCCCTGTTGGTCTTCGTGGCACTGTTGGCCGTGGGTATGAGTCTGGATGAAAGAATTTTCACTGTTTGGGGTGCCATCGGCGTCTCCACAGCGGTGCTTTGGTATTTACGAGGCTTCACCTACATTCTGTTGGCGTTGCTGGCCTTGGCGCTTATTGCTTTTGCAATTTGGCGGTTAAACCGGAAGAAGCCCCACTTGGAGCCTCCCGTTACAGGTCCAATGGGAAACCACGGGCCACCGCCGGGAACACCATCGCAGGGGTCCCGGTTACCAGCACCACCAGCGGCACCACCACGGCAGCCGCAGCCACCGCAGTAACGGGCGCTCCGGCGTCGGCCCCTGGTGACGGGTCAGCCGTCTAGGTGGTCTCCTACCGAACTCCTTTGACTTGACTAACGGCGGCTGCCCCGGCGAGGGCAGTGAGCCCGGAGACCAGAAAAAGGAGGGTGAATCCACCTGTGGCACTGACAAGCAGGGCCCCCAGCATGGGTGCAAATGCCTGGGGTACGCTCAGGGCAATATTCATGATGCCAAGATCCTTGCCGCGGGAAAGCTGATCGGGAAGCACTTCGGTGGCAAGGGCCTGGTCAACGGAAAGGAAACAACCATAGCCCAACCCCAGCAGAGCAGCCGCCACGGTGGCCGCACCTAGGGTGGGGACAAACGCGAGGATGAGGGCGGCGATAGCTTGCAAAACGGAGGCGCCAAACACGAAGGCGCGACGCCTGCCGTATCTGTCGGAGAGCCTGCCGAGCCACAGTGATGCGATGATCACAAACACCATATAGACCAGCGTTAGGAGGATAAGGGAGCCCTCGGCGTCGCTGACTTTCAGGCCGTACATGAGGAAGTAAAGAAGCAAGCTGGTGCCAAAGGCGTTCCCGAGGTTCACCAGGATTCGGCTCAGTAGGGTCCAACCAAAGTCGGGAAACTTACGGGGACTGATCCACAGACCTCCTAGCAGTGAACGCCACGAAAGCGCAGGGACAACTCCTGGCGGGAGCACTTCGTCGTCAATAAGGAGCAGGAACGGCAAACCCAGCACCACTAAAAGTCCCGCGAGCAGGGCATAACCGGCGAAGGTGCTCAGCCCTAAGGCAGTAACCAGCACCAAGCCCGCAATGATGCCAATGGCCTGCGGCGCGGAAATCCAACCCGACACATATCCGCGCTGGCTTACCGGTACCTGATCGGAAATTGCGGCAGTCAGTGCCGCCGTCAGGACACAGAAGAATGTGCTGGAGGCCACCCAGAAGATACCGATACCCAGCAAAGTGCCCTGTAGGCCCAGAAACACCAGAGACAGTGCAAAACCGGCCGTCCCCACGGCGATCCACGGCCGGCGCCGTCCATAGCGGGAGGTGGTGCGGTCGGACAGTGCACCCGTAAGCGGGTAAGCAACAAACGCAAAAACTCCTGCAATTCCGGAAATGTAGCCAAATCCAAGAACATTCTGAACCCAGTCAGTCGCGTCAAGGAACTTTTGAACCTGGAGTGGCAGTAGTAATTGCACAGGTGTCAGCTGGGCAATCCACACGCCAAACCAGCTCAGCGCGAAGAAGGAGATCCACCGTCCGCTGACCCTGCGGGTTGGGATAGCATCCAATGGCTGCATGGTCGAGGCTGTGGGTAACCCGTCTCCTCTAGTGACTTTGCTCACGCCAGTAGCTTCTCATGCCTGTCAAGGGCGAGGTTTAGGCACCGAAAGCCGGGGTAGGGCCAGTCTACGTAGCGAAGGACGCGTCTGCCCCGATTGGCGTTCATCGCCAGAATCCGGCATACTTATTGAGTTGTTCAAGTTCTTTTTCGTGTCCCGGTCGAGATAATGCTCGATGCAGGGTCCAAGTTAAAGACCAAACATAACCTTCCCTTCGCATTTAGTGCGGGTACGTGCGTGAAATATTCACGACACGCCCGACCGCGGGGGTCGGAGCTTCGGTGGATTGAGGAACCCGGAAATATCCGGATTCAGTTCGTTGGAAGCGTGGCTGTGAGTGCCACATTGAACAGGTAAAAGTAAACAGCGTTTACGTCAACAGCATCGCTTCTCTTAGGGTGCTTCGTTACAGGAAAGAGAGTCACGACGCCATGGCGGGACAAAAAATCCGCATCCGGCTGAAGTCATATGACCACGAGGTTATTGATGTTTCAGCTCGGAAGATCGTTGAGACGGTCACGCGCGCAGGCGCAACGGTAGTGGGCCCCGTGCCGCTGCCCACCGAGAAGAACATTTACTGTGTAATTCGTTCACCTCACAAGTACAAGGACAGCCGCGAGCACTTTGAAATGCGCACGCACAAGCGTCTCATCGACATCATTGACCCCACGCCCAAGGCAGTTGATTCGCTCATGCGTCTCGACCTGCCGGCTGACGTGAACATCGAAATCAAACTGTAGGGAGGTGCTGAGAAACTATGACCGCGACCCGAAACACTAAGGGCATCCTGGGCACGAAGCTCGGCATGACCCAGGTCTGGGACGAGAACAACTTGCTTGTTCCAGTAACCGTCGTCCAGGCCGATTCCAATGTCATCACACAGCTGCGCAATGCAGAGGTTGATGGCTATGTAGCGATCCAGATCGGCTACGGTGCGATCGATCCTCGTAAAGTCACCAAGCCCTTGGCTGGTCACTTTGCAAAGGCAGGCGTCACGCCTCGCCGCCACGTCGTCGAGCTGCGCACAGCAGATGCTGACACTTACTCACTCGGCCAGGAGCTCTCAGTTGAGATCTTCGAAGCCGGCCAGAAGGTCGACGTTGTCGGTACTTCAAAGGGTAAGGGCTTTGCCGGTGTCATGAAGCGTCACGGCTTCCACGGCGCCCCGGCCTCGCACGGTGCACACAAGAACCACCGCAAGCCCGGTTCCATCGGTGGCGCGTCCACTCCTGGCCGCGTTTTCAAGGGTATGCGCATGGCAGGCCGTATGGGTGCCGAGCGCGTAACCACCATGAACCTTACGGTTCACGGTGTTGACGCCGAGAAGTCGCTGCTGCTGATCAAGGGTGCCGTTCCCGGCGCCCGCGGCCAGGTCGTATTCGTACGCACCGCCGTGAAGGGAGCATAAGTAAATGGCTACTGTAAAGGTTGACCTGCCTGCAGAGATCTTCGACGTACAAACCAACGTGCCCTTGTTGCACCAGGTTGTCGTAGCTCAGCTCGCTGCTGCCCGTCAGGGTACCCACAAGACCAAGACCCGCGCCGAAGTATCCGGTGCAGGCCGCAAGCCACATGCACAGAAGGGTACCGGCCGTGCCCGTCAGGGTTCAATCCGTGCCCCTCACATGACTGGTGGTGGCGTTGTCCACGGTCCTACCCCTCGCGATTACAGCCAGCGCACGCCCAAGAAGATGAAGGCAGCAGCTTTGCGCGGCGCCCTCTCTGACCGTGCACGCAACGGCCGTATTCACGTCATTGCTGAATTGGTTGCCGGCACCACGCCGTCCACCAAGGCCGCAAAGGCTACGCTGGCTGCTGTCACAACGCGACGCAATGTGCTCGTTGTGATTGAGCGTGCCAACGATGTCGCTGCTTTGAGCGTACGCAACATCACCGACCTGCACGTTCTGTACGTTGACCAGCTCAACACCTACGACGTGCTTGTTTCCGATGACATTGTCTTCACGCAGGCTGCTTACGAAGTCTTCGTCTCAGGCCGTGCCGCTGCCGAAGCTTTCGCTTCAAGCATGCTGCTGGTTGAAGAATTGGTCTCCGTTGACGCTATTGAGGATGCCGAAGGCACCATCAAGGGCAACAAGGACTCAATGAAGTACCACGTGCCTGGTTCACGCTGGTATGACGCCACTGTGGCCGAAGTTTGGTTTGCAACGGTTGAGGACGCCAAAGCCGCAGGCTTTGTTCCCGCCGGCGGCGAAGCTGCCCAGACTATTGAGGAGGACGCCAAGTGAGCGCCGTCACCATCAAGGATCCGCGCGACGTAGTGCTTGCACCCGTCGTCTCGGAAAAGAGCTACGGCTTGATCGACGAAGGTAAATACACCTTCCTGGTCGACCCTCGCTCGAACAAGACCGAGATCAAGTTGGCCGTGGAGAAAATCTTCTCCGTCAAGGTCGACTCGATCAACACCATCAACCGTGCTGGTAAGCGTAAGCGCACCAAGTTCGGATGGGGACAGCGCAAGAACACCAAGCGCGCAATTGTCTCCCTCCGCGAGGGCACGATTGACATCTTCGGCGGTCCGCTTTCTTAAGCGGAGACCACTTTAACGAGGAAATATACTATGGGAATCCGTAAATATAAGCCGACAACCCCGGGCCGTCGTGGCTCGAGCGTTGCTGACTTCACAGAAATCACGCGGTCGACTCCAGAGAAGTCTCTGGTCCGTCCCCTGCCCAAAAAGGGTGGCCGCAATAACACTGGTCGTATCACGACTCGTCACAAGGGTGGTGGCCACAAGCGCCAGTACCGCCTGATTGACTTCCGTCGTCACGACAAGGATGGCGTTAACGCTCGCGTTGCTGAGATCGAATATGATCCCAACCGCACCGCGCGTATTGCCCTCCTGCACTATGTTGATGGCACCAAGCGCTACATCATCGCTCCGAACAAGCTCAACCAGGGTGATTTTGTAGAAGCCGGCGCCGCAGCTGACATCAAGCCAGGCAACAACCTGCCGTTGCGCAACGTCCCCGTGGGTACTGTTATTCACGCTGTGGAACTGCGTCCCGGTGGCGGTGCCAAGATGGCACGTTCAGCTGGTGCCTCGGTTCAGCTCGTCGCCAAGGAAGGCAAGTACGCCCAGCTGCGTTTGCCCTCCGGTGAAATCCGCAACGTTGATGCGCGCTGCCGCGCGACCATCGGCGAAGTTGGAAACGCTGAGCAGTCAAACATCAACTGGGGCAAGGCTGGCCGTATGCGCTGGAAGGGCGTACGCCCAACCGTCCGCGGTGTTGTCATGAACCCTGTTGATCACCCACATGGTGGTGGTGAGGGTAAGACTTCCGGTGGACGTCACCCGGTGAACCCCAACGGTAAGCGCGAAGGCCGTACCCGCCGTCCAAACAAAGAGAGCGACAAGCTGATTGTTCGTCGCCGCCGTACTGGCAAGAACAAGCGATAGGAGCCTGGAGACATGCCACGTAGCCTGAAGAAGGGTCCTTTCGTTGACCAGCACCTCTTTGTAAAGGTAGCTCGGGAGAACGAAAAGGGTACCAAGAACGTAATTAAGACCTGGTCCCGCCGCTCGATGATCGTGCCCGATATGTTGGGTCACACGATCGCCGTGCATGACGGTCGCAAGCACATTCCTGTGTTTGTTACCGAGTCGATGGTCGGGCACAAGCTCGGCGAATTCGCCGCCACGCGGACATTCCGCGGCCATGTCAAGGACGACCGTAAGGGCAAGCGCCGCTAGGCGCTTGGCTTTACGGCTTAGACGAGAGAGAGATAGCAATGGAAGCCAAGGCAAGTGCGCGTCATCTGCGCGTAACGCCTATGAAGGCCCGGCGCGTCGTCAACCTGATTCGTGGCAAGCAGGCGAATGAGGCATTGGCGATTTTGAAGTTTGCCCCACAGGGCGCTTCGGAGCCGGTATTCAAGGTAGTCCAGTCCGCAGTGGCTAACGCCCGCGTTCTGGCAGATCGCGACAGCGTCGCGTTCAACGAAAATGATCTGTACATCAGCGAGATTTATGTCGATGAAGGCCCCACCATGAAGCGGTTCCAGCCGCGTGCACAGGGCCGTGCATTTCAGATCAAGAAGCGTACAAGCCACGTAACAGTGGTTGTCGCTACCCCCGAGAAAGAGGAGGCTCGCTAAGTGGGACAGAAAGTAAACCCGCACGGTTTCCGTCTCGGGATCACGACGGACCACCGTTCGCATTGGTTCGCAGACAGCAACAAGCCCGGCCAGCGGTACAAGGACTTCGTAAAAGAAGACATCCAGATCCGCGCACTCATGTCTACAGGCATGGACCGCGCCGGCATTTCCAAGGTTGAGATCGAGCGCACCCGTGACCGTGTTCGTGTGGATATCCACACAGCACGTCCCGGAATTGTGATCGGTCGCCGTGGAGCCGAGGCAGACCGCATCCGCGGCGAGCTCGAAAAGCTCACCGGCAAGCAGGTTCAGCTGAACATCCTGGAAGTCAAAAACCCGGAAGCAGACGCTCAGCTTGTTGCCCAGGGCATCGCCGAGCAGCTAACTAGCCGTGTGGCTTTCCGCCGCGCGATGAAGAAGGCAATGCAGTCAGCTCAGCGTACCGGCAGCGTCAAGGGCATCCGCGTCGCTTGTGCTGGTCGTTTGGGTGGCGCTGAAATGTCACGCACCGAGTTCTACCGCGAAGGTCGTGTGCCCCTGCACACCCTGCGTGCCAACATCGATTACGGCTTCTTTGAAGCCAAAACCGTATTTGGCCGTATTGGTGTCAAGGTCTGGATCTACAAGGGCGATGTCACGTCCAAGGAACTGGCTGCCCAGGCAGCTGCTGCTCCTGCACGTGGCCGTGGCCCGCGCCGTGACGGTGACGACCGCGGAAACCGCGGCCCCCGTGCCGGTGGCGACCGTCGTCGCAACGACCGTCCTGAGCGCACCGAGGCAGCTGCCCCGGTTCAGGCTCCTGTAGCTGCAGAGGTTGCGGCTCCGGCAGTAGAAGGAGGAAAGGCGTAAATGCTTATCCCACGTCGAGTAAAGCACCGTAAGCAGCACCACCCCGGTCGTACGGGGCAGGCTACTGGTGGCACCACGGTTTCGTTTGGTGAGTGGGGCATTCAGGCTCTCTCGCCGGCATACGTAACCAACCGTCAGATCGAGTCCGCTCGTATCGCCATGACGCGTCACATCAAGCGTGGCGGTAAAGTGTGGATCAACATCTACCCTGACCGTCCGTTGACGAAGAAGCCTGCCGAAACCCGTATGGGTTCCGGTAAGGGTTCACCCGAGTGGTGGATCGCGAATGTTAAGCCCGGCCGTGTTCTCTTCGAACTCTCCGGTGTATCAGAAGAGGTAGCACGCGAGGCATTGCGCCTGGCAATCCACAAGCTGCCGTTGAAAGCACGCATTGTGCGTCGCGAAGGTGGTGAGTAAAGATGTCAATTGGTTCCAAAGAACTTGCCCCTGCACAGCTTGACGGGTTCAATAACGCCCGTTTGGGCGAAGAGCTCCGCAAGGCTAAGGAAGAACTGTTCAACCTGCGCTTCCAGTCGGCCACCGGTCAGCTGGAAAGCCATGGTCGTCTTCGCGTTGTAAAGCGCGACATCGCCCGCATCTACACAGTGTTGCGCGAACGCGAACTGGGCATACGCCCGGACGTGGTTGCTGCACCACCTGTGGAGAAGGCCTCCAAAAAGGCTGACAAGGAAGCCAAGAAGGCCTCCAAGAAGGCTGAAGAAACAAAGGAGGACGCCAAGTGAGCGATTCTGTAAACAGCACCGAAACAGGTGCGGAGACTGTTGTCCGTGGCGATCGCAAGAAGATGCGCGGTTACGTTGTCTCCGACAAGATGGAAAAAACCATCGTTGTAGAGGTCGAAGACCGCGTAAAGCACGCCTTGTACGGCAAGGTGCTGCGACGCAACAAAAAGGTCAAGGCTCACGATGAGGAGAACAGCGCCGGTATCGGCGACCTGGTCGTCATCAGCGAGACTCGTCCGCTGTCCGCTACCAAGCGGTTCCGCCTCGTCGAGATCGTCGAAAAGGCCAAGTAATCATTTTCAACCTCATGGTTGAGTTTGTGAACTAAAACGTTGGGCCCGTCACCGTTACCGGTGGCGGGCCCAACGTCGTTTAACATCCAATGCCCGACGCCGTTCAAGTCTCGGGTGACGCCCAGCGAATGCCGATACCAGCGCGAATGCCGATACCTGCGCGAAGGCGCGCGGTGTGGGGGAGGTAACGCACTGGGTGGCTGGTAGCGTACCCCCGGGTACCGGCGTCGTGCTAGGATTATTTATTGCTGCGCTTTTTCCGTGTGACCGTTTACGGTCGCGAAAGTTAGGCGCGCGATTACCTCGTAAACGTTCGTGCCACTACAAACTGCCGTCTGGCGCGTGGATTTTTCACGCAATAGCCCGGAGCGGAAAGTGCAGTTGGCATGAAGAGTTTAGGCGTGTTTTGGCAAAATCCAGGCACGTTCAGAGACATCCCGATCAATACGTTCCGCAAGGCTTATCCATAGATGATTTATGGCCAAGAACCGGCGCGACGAACAGGAGATACTAGTGATTCAGCAGGAGTCGCGGCTTAAGGTCGCCGACAACACGGGTGCCAAGGAAATCTTGACAATCCGCGTTCTCGGTGGATCTGGGCGCCGCTACGCAGGCATTGGCGACACCATTGTCGCAACCGTCAAGGACGCAATTCCCGGCGGTAACGTAAAGAAGGGTGACATCGTAAAAGCTGTCATCGTTCGCACAAAGAAGGAACGCCGCCGTGCGGATGGTTCCTACATCAAGTTTGACGAGAATGCAGCTGTCATTCTCAAAACTGACGGTGACCCTCGTGGTACCCGTATCTTCGGCCCGGTTGGCCGTGAACTTCGTGACAAGAAATTCATGAAGATCATCTCGTTGGCTCCGGAGGTGCTGTAACTTATGGCAAAGATCAAGAAGGGTGACCTGGTTCAGGTCATCACAGGCGCCAAGGCTGAACGTGGCGGCGACCGTGGCAAGCAGGGCAAGGTCCTGATGGTTAACACCGAAACCAACCGCGTGTTGGTTGAAGGAATTAATCGTGTCACCAAGCACACCAAAGCCGGTCAGACCGAACGTGGCACCAACACTGGTGGCATCGAGAGCGTCGAGGCACCCATTCACATCTCCAACGTTGCTGTAGTGGACCCGTCCACGAAGAAGCCAACTCGCGTTGGCTACCGCATCGACACCGTTGAGCGCGATGGCCGCGAGCGTCAAGTACGTATCCGCGTTGCCAAGACCTCGGGGAAGGACCTGGCATGAGCGCCGCAGTTGCAGAGAACACGCCAAAGATCACTCCTCGCCTGAAGGCCCGCTATGCAGCGGAGATCAAGTCGAGCCTGGTTGAGGAATTCAGCTACGGGAACGTTAACCAGGTTCCGCGCCTGGTCAAGGTTGTTGTCAACATGGGTGTTGGAGATGCCGCTAAGGACTCCAAGCTCATCGACGGCGCCGTTCGCGACCTCACAGCTATCACCGGCCAGAAGCCTCAGGTTTCCAAGGCTCGCAAGTCGATCGCACAGTTCAAACTGCGCGAAGGCATGCCGATCGGTTGCCACGCCACGTTGCGTGGAGACCGCATGTGGGAATTCCTGGACCGCTTGGTCACTCTTGCTCTGCCCCGTATCCGCGACTTCCGCGGCCTCAGTGGCAAGCAGTTTGACGGCAACGGTAACTACACCTTCGGTTTGACCGAGCAGGTTATGTTCCACGAGATCGATCAGGATTCCATTGACCGCACACGCGGCATGGACATCACGGTCGTTACCACAGCCAAGACCGATAACGAAGGCCGCGCGCTGCTCAAGGCGCTTGGCTTCCCGTTTAAATCCGAAGATAAATAATCTACGTAAAAGGTCCGTTCTGCGGATGCAGCTCCCCGGTATTTAATGCTGGTGAAAGTGCATTGCGCGAAGGAAACCGTTACGAGGAAGGGCAAGCGCCCAAATGACAATGACAGATCCTGTCGCAGACATGCTTACGCGTCTGCGCAACGCAAACTCGGCTCACCACGACACCGTGACCATGCCGTTTAGCAAGCTTAAAGGCCATATCGCCGACATCCTGAAGGCGCAGGGTTACATTACTGCGTGGAAGGTTGAAGACGCCGAAGTTGGCAAGAAGATGACCATTGACTTGAAGTACGGTCCCGCACGCGAGCGTTCAATCGCTGGGCTGCGCCGTATCTCCAAGCCCGGACTGCGTGTATACGCGAAGTCCACTAACCTCCCCAACGTATTGGGTGGGTTGGGTGTCGCCATCTTGTCGACGTCTTCCGGTCTGCTGACCGACCGCCAGGCTGCCAAGAAGGGCGTGGGTGGGGAAGTCCTCGCCTACGTCTGGTAGTAGAGAGAGAAGGGAAAGAACTTATGTCACGTATTGGACGTCTCCCCATCTCCGTGCCTGCCGGCGTCGAGGTCAAGGTTGATAACAACCTGGTTTCCGTCAAGGGCCCGAAGGGAACGCTGCAGCTTACAGTTGCCAGCCCCATCACGGTTGCACTCGAAGAGAACACCGTCACGGTTGCTCGACCCAACGATGAGCGCAACTCGCGTTCACTCCACGGTTTGACTCGCACCCTCATTGACAACCTGATCACAGGTGTCACAAAGGGCTACGAGAAGAAGCTGGAAATTGTTGGTACCGGTTACCGCGTAGTCGCCAAGGGCGCGAACCTGGAGTTCGCTCTGGGCTTCAGCCACCCGGTTGCCATTGAGGCTCCCGAGGGCATCACACTGACTGTTGAGAGCCCCACTAAGCTCTCCGTGTCAGGCATTGACAAGCAGCAGGTGGGCGAAGTTGCTGCCAACATCCGCAAGCTGCGCAGGCCCGACCCGTACAAGGGTAAGGGCGTACGCTACGCCGGCGAAATCATCCGCCGCAAGGTCGGAAAGGCTGGTAAGTAACATGGCACTATCCGTAAGAGGAAAGTCCAAGGCCGCAGCACGCGGCCGTCGTCACCTGCGTGTACGTAAGCGCGTCAGCGGCACCACAGTACGTCCGCGTCTTGTGGTAAACCGTTCAGCCCGCCACGTATTCGTGCAGGTCATCGATGACACACAGGGTCTGACCCTAGTGTCTGCATCAACCCTGGAAGCAGATCTTCGCACTTTCGAAGGTGACAAGACTGCCAAGGCCAAGCGCGTTGGTGAGCTCGTTGCCGAGCGCGCCAAGGCTGCCGGCATTGAAGCTGTTGTCTTCGACCGTGGCGGAAACCGTTACCACGGCCGTGTCGCAGCCATTGCTGATGGCGCACGTGAAGGCGGTCTGGCACTGTGACCGAAAACATTAACAAGGAGAACACTGTGTCAGAAGCAACTGCAGCTGACGGTGCAGCCGCGAAGACCGAGACAGCACCAGGCGCCGACAGCGCCCGTGGCCGTGGCGGTCGCGACGGTGCTCGTGGAGGCCGCGAAGGCGGTCGCGACGGTGGCCGCGGCCGTGGTCGTGACGGTGGACGCGAGGCTGAAAAAAGCCAGTTCATCGAGCGCGTAGTCAACATCAACCGTGTCGCCAAGGTTGTCAAGGGTGGTCGTCGCTTTAGCTTCACTGCACTTGTCATCGTCGGTGACGGCAATGGTTTGGTTGGCGTCGGCTATGGCAAGGCCAAGGAAGTTCCGGCCGCTATCGCCAAGGGTGTAGAAGAGGCCAAGAAGACCTTCTTCCGCGTTCCCTTGGTGGGCAAGACCATTCCGCACCGCGTACAGGGTGAAGCCGCTGCCGGCGTCGTACTGTTGCGTCCGGCTGCAGCTGGTACCGGTGTTATTGCCGGTGGTCCGGTTCGCGCCATCTTGGAATGCGTTGGCATTCATGACGTGCTGTCCAAGTCACTGGGTTCCTCAAATGCAATCAACATTGTTCACGCAACTGTTGCTGCATTGAAGGGTCTGGAAGACCCCAAGGCTGTTGCGGCTCGCCGCGGCCTGCCTTTGGATGAAGTTGCTCCGGCTGTGCTGTTGCGCAATATGCAAAAGGCAGGTCTGTAATGACTACACCGAAGAACATCCAGGTTTCTGAGAAGAAGCTGACAATCACTCAGATCAGGGGCGTCATTGGCGCCAAGGCGAACCAGAAGGCCACGCTGCGTTCATTGGGTTTGAAGCGCATTGACGACACCGTCGTTCGCGTTGCAGACTCAGTGACTGTTGGCATGGTCAACACGATTCCGCACCTGATCAAGGTTGAGGAGGCGAAGTAAAGTGGCTGAAAAAAACACTGCTGAGACTGTTGAAAAGCAGAACGCACTCAAGGTTCACCACCTGCGACCGGCACCCGGTGCCAAGACGGCTAAAACCCGTGTTGGCCGTGGTGAAGGATCCAAGGGTAAGACCGCAGGTCGCGGTACCAAGGGTACCAAGGCTCGCTACCAGGTAAAGGCTGGCTTTGCTGGCGGCCAGTTGCCGTTGCACATGCGCTTGCCCAAGCTGCGTGGCTTCAAGAACCCGTTCCGCGTTGAGTTCCAGGTTGTAAACCTGGACAAGCTGAACGAGCTCTTCCCTGAAGGTGGCGTTGTCACCGTCGAAGCTCTGGTTGAAAAGGGAGCGGTTCGTAAGAACCAGCTCGTGAAGGTGCTTGGCACCGGCGAAATCACCGTCAAGGTTGATATTGCTGCTGACGCATTCTCCTCCAGCGCGGTTACAAAGATCACTGCTGCAGGTGGCACCACTACCGAACTGTAATAAGTTCAAAAATGGTCACATCTAACGACTAGACTCTTGGTGGGCGGAGCTGAAGTTCCGTCCGCCAGGGGTCTTTCGTGTTGTTAGCCTTGTGCCATGCGCTTTACGCCTTGGACGTGGCACGCCGTCACAGTTCCGAAGCGGATCAGATCACGTATTAGACTCTTTCCTTGGACCTCATTTGAGATGCCAACGCCATTACTAGACATCAGGAGGACGCTTGCTTACCGCATTTGGCCGCGCCTTTCGCACGCCTGATCTGCGACGCAAGTTGTTGTTCACGCTGGGAATTCTTGCCATCTTCCGCTTGGGTGCTTTTATCCCATCGCCTGGAATTGATTATCGAAATGTCCAACAGTGCGTGAATGCTGCTGACACAAGCCAGGGTATCTACCAGCTGGTTAACTTGTTCAGTGGCGGCGCCTTGCTCCAGGTTTCCATTTTTGCTTTGGGAATCATGCCGTACATCACGGCCAGCATCATTGTTCAGCTGCTGCGCGTAGTGATCCCCCGCTTCCAGGAGCTGCACCTTGAAGGTGCCCAGGGTCAGGGGATGCTGACGCAGTACACCCGTTACCTCACCATCGCCTTGGGGTTGCTCAATGCAACCACTTTGGTGACGTTGGCGCGATCTGGACAACTCTTTGCCGGTTGTGGTGCCGCAGGCTCTCCTGGTGCGTTGATCCCGAACGATAACCTGATCACGATCCTGCTGCTGATCATCACACTGACTGCCGGATCCGGGTTGATCATGTGGATGGGGGAGCTCGTCACTGAAAAGGGTGTCGGCAACGGCATGTCCTTGCTGATCTTTGTTGCTATTGCAGCACAGTTCCCCACCTCCTTGGGTGCCATCCTGAAGACCCAGGGTTGGGGTACCTTCCTCACCGTTATGGTCATTGGGCTCCTCGTAGTGGCTTTGGTTGTCTTTGTTGAGCAGTCACAGCGACGTGTACCTGTGCAATACGCAAAGCGGATGATTGGCCGCCGTACTATGGGCGGCACCAGCACGTACATTCCCATCAAGGTGAACATGGCCGGTGTGATCCCGGTAATTTTTGCTTCTTCGATGTTGTATCTGCCAGCACTGGTGGCACAGTTCGCCACTCCTGCCAACGCCACTGAAGTTCCTGTGTGGATCGAATGGATCAACAACTACCTCACCCGTGGCGATCACCCGTTCTACATGTTGATGTACTTCTTGTTGACCATTGGTTTCACTTATTTCTACGTTGCGATCACCTTCAATCCTGAAGAAGTATCAGACAACATGAAGAAGTACGGTGGGTTCATCCCCGGCATCCGTGCAGGGAAGCCCACACAGGATTATCTCCAGTACGTTATTTCACGCATCACACTGCCAGGTTCGCTTTACCTGGGTATTGTCGCTTTGATTCCTCTCATCGCTTTGGTCATGGTGGGCGCCAACCAGAACTTCCCGTTCGGTGGCACCTCGATCCTGATCGTTGTGGGTGTTGGTTTGGAGACGGTGAAGCAGATTGATGCACAGCTCCAGCAGCGCCACTACGAAGGGTTATTGCGATGACAAGAATGCTGATTATTGGACCTCCCGGGTCAGGTAAAGGCACACAGGCAGAACGAATCTGTGCGGAGCTTGGCATTGTAGCCATCTCCACCGGTGACATCTTCCGCGCCAACGTCAAGGGTGAAACACCTTTGGGACTTGAAGCGAAGACCTACATGGACAACGGTGACTTTGTACCTGACAGCGTGACCAACCGGATGGTTCGGGATCGGCTTGCCCAAGATGATGTTGCGGAGGGTTTCCTGCTGGATGGCTACCCGCGTACGTCCCCTCAGGTAGATGAACTTGACGATATTTTAGGTGCGGCTTCGGCCAACTTGGATGTTGTTATCCAGCTAACTGCTGACGATGAAGAACTCGTCAAGCGCTTGTTGGGCCGTGCCCGTGAAACCGGCCGGAGCGATGACACCGAAGCCGTCATTCGTCACCGTCTGGATCTCTACCGCGAACAAACTGAGGTTGTAGTGTCCCGCTATGCGGAGCGCGGCATTCTGGCCAAGGTTGACGGACTAGGCGAGATGGATGACGTGACAGCACGGATCATGGAAGCCATTAAAAGCGTTTAGTCAGTCTCAGTAAGTTTGTTGCTTTATCAACGGTGCCGCACAGGTGCCGGGTTGTGAAGGAGGGCTCCTTCCCGCATTACGGGGAGGAGCCCTCAACCATTTTAGCGAAAGGATCTTTCATGGCGTTTGGCCAGCAAAAAATTGAATACAAGACCATCGATCAAATGCGGATCATGCACCGCAGCGGGCTCATTCTTGACGCTGCCTTGAACAAGACGATTGCGGCAGCCGCACCAGGTGTCACCACGGGTGAGCTTGATGCGATCTTTGCCGCAGAGCTGAAGAAGGCTGGAGCCACCTCCAATTTCTTGGGCTACTACGACTTCCCCGCCTCCATCTGCACCTCTGTCAATGAGGAAGTGGTCCATGGGATCCCCGGCTCCCGAGTCTTGAAGGCAGGGGACCTGATCTCCATCGATGGGGGTGCCATTGTTGAAGGGTGGCACTCAGATTCTGCCCGGAGCACTATTGTTGGAGGTCCGGGCGCTGAGGATCCGGCAGATCGCCGTCTTTCCGATATCACCGAAGAAAGCATGTGGCGCGGCATTGCAGCCATGGCCACGGCCAAATACGTGGGAGACATTGGTGACGCCATCGACGAGTACGTCACTTCACAGCCGGGTCAGGAACTTGGGATTCTCGAGGATTACGTCGGTCACGGCATCGGATCGGCTATGCATATGCCTCCGGACGTGCTGAACTATTCATCCAAGCACCGTGGACCCAAGCTCAAACCCGGCATGTGCCTGGCGCTCGAGCCGATGCTGGTTCGCGGAGGACTGGAAACGATCACGCTTTCCGATGACTGGACCGTCGTGACAGCGGATAAGGCCCGCGCTGCGCACTGGGAACATTCGGTGGCAGTTCACGCCAAAGGTATCTGGGTACTTACCGCGGCCGACGGCGGTGCGGCGCGGCTTTCGCCGTTGGGAGTCACTCCGGTTCCGCTGGACTAGTCCCCAGCTCCTCCCAATGCTCGCAAGCTCACATCGGGTCCCTCGGAGCCGTGGGCCCACCCAGCTCCTCCCAATGCTCGCTGAGCGAGTAGAAACGAGCGTCCCATGGGCGTGGGGACCTAACCGCTTAGCAAGAGCATTCGTCATTCTCAACGCCTGAGACCTTGTTTTCGGGATCTGATGCGCAGCATTCATCGGCGGGCTCTGTGTCCGCGTTGTCGTCGTGGTGCATCGGTGGGCAGCAGGTATCACCTCGCCACGCATCGCGACCCTCCTTGATTGCAACACCAGCAATTACGAGGGCGGCGATGGGATCGGCCCACGCCCATCCCAGCGCGCTGTTGAGAAGCAGACCAACCAGAAGCACCGCCGATAGGTACGTGCAAAGGAGAGTTTGTTTTGAATCGGCGACTGCGGATCGCGAACCAAGTTCACGTCCAGCCCGACGCTGCGCCCAAGACAGCAAGGGCATGATCGCCAGGCTGAGCGCGGCGAGGACAATACCCACACTGGAGTGTTCCGCTACTGTCCCCATAGACAATGAAGTGAGAGCATCGGTGGCAACGAAAGCTGCGAGGGCAAAGAAGGACAGTGCAATGATGCGCAGGGCCGTTCTTTCACGAGTCTGGGGATCGTGGGCGCTGAACTGCCATGCCAGCGCGGCCGCAGAGGATACTTCCACTATGGAATCCAAACCGAAGCCGATGAGTGCGCTGGAGGATGCGCCCGTTCCTGCTGAGAGAGCAATGACGGCCTCGACGATGTTGTAGCTGATAGTAGCTGCGATGAAGAGCCTGATCCTGCGGTTTAGGATTCGGCGGCGCTCACCTGTGGGCGCTCTGGTGTACAGCGGATTCGTGGCGGTCATCAGCAGCAGTCTTCGGTAGCTGCGGCTGCACAGTACTCCGGGTCCACTGTGAGCACAACGGCTAGCAGGTCCGTCAGGGCATGGCCGATCTTCGCATCCGCCAACTCGTAACGAGTTCGCCGCCCTTCCGGAACTGCCACCACCAGACCGCAGCCCCTAAGACATGCCAAATTGTTGGAAAGGCTTTGCCGGCTGATGTTCAGGGTCTGCGCCAAATCGGACGGATATGCCGGAGCGTTGCGCAGGGTCAAAAGTATTCGGGCCCGCTTGGGGTCAGAGAGAGCATGACCAAATCTGCCAAGTACCGACCAGTGAGCCACAGTTTCCATACAAGAAGACTACACAAATTTCTGTATTCACAAAATTATGAACAGTTATTAAGCACTTCAAACCACGCCCTTACTCTTATATTCGTGAGTGGCCCCAAGTCTCCGGGCTGCCTGCACGGCCGCTGATTTCAAGCGAAAGTCTCATGATCTGCTTGTTGGTACGCCTTCCTCTAGCAACTGCGCAAAAGTGGGCATAACTATTTAGATTGTGTTTGCCTGCCGTCCACCTGGTCGATACCAGAAAATACATTGCCTTCCGTAGCTTGGTCACTGAAGCCAAAGGGGAGCCCGCTGCAACAACGCGGCCCGCCCTTGTGACCAAAACTATGAGGAGTGTCAACACATGCGCATCTATGCCCACCGCGGAGTTTCAGCGCATCTGCCGGAGAACACACTTGCCGCCTTCGCCAGTGCCATTGAGCTAGGTGTCGACGGTATTGAGCTGGACGTACAGCTCTCGTCGGACGGAATCCCCGTGGTGATTCATGACGACACAGCCGACCGCACGACCAACGGAACTGGAAGCATTAGAGAGTTCACCGCTCGGCAGTTGGGTCTGCTCGATGCAGGCCGTGGAGAATTTGTTCCTACGCTGGCTCAAGTCCTCAAGCTGGCAGCTGGCAAGGTATGCGTCAACATTGAGCTCAAGGACCCCACTTCAGCGGGGCCTGTTTGCGAAGTTGTTGCCCAAGTAGCCGGATTGGACTGGTTTGCCTCGTCAGCTAACTGGAACTCCTTAGCAGATTTAGCAGCCAGGATTCCTAATGCAAAGGTGTACCCCTTATGTATTGGCAAACTTGAAAAAGTACGTGCGCACTTACCCCAGAGTGCCATTCTGGAACAGTTTGCTGGTCGAGGCCTCGCTGAGGCCATAGCCTTTGCCCTCAACAACGGCGGTGAAGGTGTCTCCGTCTGTGAACGGGGACTGGAGGAAGATGATATTGAAACTATTCACAGCGCGGGGCTTCAGGCCTGGGTCTGGACAGTCAACGACACCGGACGGGCCCTGGACCTGGAGAAAATGGGTATTGATGCACTCTGCACCGACGACCCGGCGCTGATCCAAACTGCTAAAGTTCCTGGCACCGTCCGGAGCACAGATTCCACTTCAGTAGCGGGAAACTAGGTTCATGGCGCAAGTCGTTTCAGCTACGTCACCATCCCGAACGCTCCATTTGGAGTCATCTTCCTCCGGGCGGAACCACGATGACGGTACCTTGGTCCTGCGCAAAAGGCGCACACCCTGGAAATCGTGGCTTCTGTTTCTGGCATTCGCAGGTCCGAACGTGGCTTTGCTCATCATTTTTACCTACAAGCCCCTTGTGCAGTCGCTGCAATACTCGCTGCTGCAATGGAACATTGGCTCGGCGACCGCCCGTTTCATCGGTCTGGAGAACTACGTCAATTGGTTTGGCGATCCGGCCACCGCAAACGTGGTGCGAGTGACAGTAATCTTCACACTGACCACTGTGGCCGGAGGCATGGTCTTGGGCCTGGCACTGGCCCTGTTGCTAAACCGTAAACTCCGCGGTACCGGCATGGTGCGCACGGTAGTCGTTGCACCTTATGTGTTGTCAGGAGTCGCTGTAGGACTGCTTTGGCTCTTTGTTTTCGACCCGAACTTTGGCGTTCTTGGCGGGGTTTTAAAGGCCCTCGGGATGGGGTCCCCTGATTGGTACAACGATCCTCAGTGGGCGCTGCCCATGATCATCATTGTCTACCTTTGGAAAAATGTCGGATACGTGGCACTCATCTATCTGGCCGCGCTGCAAGCCGTGCCAAAGGACCTTCTCGAAGCCGCTCGGCTCGATGGCGCTGGAGCCTTCGCGTCATTTTACAATGTGGTTTTACCGCTGCTTGGGCCCACCACATTTTTCCTCTCAGTGACCACCTTACTGAGCTCTTTACAATCCTTTGACATTATCCAGGCAATGACTAAAGGAGGGCCACTGGAAGGCACCACCACCATGATGTACCAGATTTACCAAGAAGGCTTCGCCACCGGCCGTGCCGGATATTCCTCGGCGATCGCGACCATCTTGTTCTTTGTCCTGTTAGTGGTCACAGCCGTACAGATGCTGGTTATCCAGAAGAAGGTCCACTACTGATGAGCTTGGATGTTCGAAAGAAAAATACCGTGAAGCTGGAGAATACGCCGCCCCTGCCCACGCTCAAGGATCCCGGAATGACTGGGCCATCAAAGGTACGGGCAACGACGAAAACAGGGCGGGCCAAACCCCGGATCGGCGGCTACCTCATGATGATCCTGGCAATGGCTGTCATGATTCTGCCGCTTGTGTGGATGCTGCTTGCCAGCTTCAAGCAGCCAGAAGAAATTTATACTGTGCCAATTCAGTGGGTGCCGGAGTCTTTCAAGCTCTCCAACTACTTCGGCGCATTGGCCGCAGTACCTTTCGGTAATTTCTTCATCAACTCGCTGATTACAACTATTATTGGCGCCACCTTGAAGATCTCTCTGGGCTTGACCACCGCATACGCCGTTGTATTTTTAGAGTTTCCGTTCAAGAAATTCGTGTTGGGACTTGTGGTGTTCGCTCTCCTGGTGCCCCAACAAATCGTCATTATCCCCAACTACACCCTTATCTCGGACTTGGGCTGGATCAATACCTACCAGGGCCTGATCCTGCCCGGACTAGCCAGCGCCTTTGGCACCTTCCTATTCCGCCAGCACTTCCTATCATTGCCTCTTCCCATTTTGGAGGCGGCAGCCCTTGACGGTGCGAGCCACTGGACTCGGTTATGGCGTTTTGTGGTGCCGATCTCGGCTCCCACGATCGCCGCTGTTGCGCTGGTCTCGATAGTTTCCGAATGGAACGAATACCTTTGGCCACTGTTGGTGGTCGACAAGGCCGAAATGATGACGTTGCCCGTGGGCTTGACGCTGTTGCAGAACAATGACGGCGTCACCAACTGGGGCGTCCTCATGGCAGGAACAGTGCTCATAACTGCGCCCGTGCTGATTGCGTTCTTTATGCTTCAGCGCAGGATCGTCACTGGGCTCACCTCCGGCGCCGTCACCGGATAAGGAACCTCCCAACGCCGCCCTTCTGGCAGTACTTTTTACCCAGTTCAACCGTGCCAAGCAATTCCCTGCCCTCTGAGCGGGCAGTACCCAATTCAAGGAGAAAACCATGTCAGCTTCACCCTTTGCAAACCTAAACCGCCGCCAGCTGCTCCAGCTTGCTGCTCTCATGGGTGGCTCGGCCGCCTTGGCTGCCTGTGGCGGACCTGCCGTTGGTGAGGCCGGCGGCGCAGCCACAGCCAAGGCCATCGATTGGACCTCTGTCACTCCTGCGAAGGAGATCACTTGGTGGTCCAACCACCCCGGCACTTCCAAAGAGATTGAATCTGAAATTATTAAGCGCTTCATGGCCGAGAGCGGGATCAAAGTCAACCTCGTCACTGCCGGGGCCAATTATGATGAGGTTGCACAAAAGTTCCAAGCGGCATCGGGCTCCAGTAACGTCCCGGACCTCGTCATTGCCAGTGACGTATGGTGGTTCCGGTACATGATCAATGGCCAGATTCTGCCCTTGGATGAGCTAAGCAAACATCTGGAATTCGATAGCGCGGACTTTAACACCACGTTGTATGACGACTACGAATTCTCGGATTCGCACTGGGCAGTCCCGTACGCCCGTTCCACACCACTGTTTTATTTCAATAAGTCTGTATGGGAGAAGGCCGGCCTGCCCGATCGCGCCCCAAAGACGTGGGACGAGTTTGATCAGTGGGCACCCAAGATTCAGGCCGCCACAGAGGTTACTCCTCTGGGCCTGGGCAAGGGCACCTCTTGGACCGCTTGGTGGTTCTGCAACATGCTGTGGGGAGCAGGCGGTGCGTATTCCAAGGACTGGAACATGACCCTGGATACGCCAGAAGCGATCGAGGCAGCCAAGTACCTGCAGAAAATTGTTTACGAAGACAAATCGGCAGCGGTCACTGCAAAGGATCAAGTGGCGGACTTTGGCGCAGGACTCACCGGGTGCACCATTGCTTCCACAGGCTCGCTCACGGGCATCCTTGCTTCATCTACATTTGAGGTCGGCACGGGTTTTCTCCCAGAAGGCAAGAAGGGACCGGCTTGCCCCACAGGTGGCACCGGCTTGGCCATCCCGGCGGGCAAGTCGCCCGAGCAGCAGTTGGCGGCGGCAATGTTCTTGAAGTTCCTGACCAATGCAGAAAATACGGCGTATTTCTCCTCGAACACCGGGTACATGCCTGTGCGTACCTCAGCACTGGAGGGGGCAACCATGAAGGCCGTCTATGCTAAAACCCCGCAGTTCCGCACAGCCGTGGATCAGCTCGCCGGAACGCGTGTGCAAGATTGGGGCCGTGTGTTTGTTCCCAACGGTGACAAGGACCTGACCACAGCATTGGAAAAGATCATGTTGCAGAAGGGTGATCCTGCCGAGGCATTTGCAACAGCTTCAGCATCGATCGCAAAGTCCTACGAGAGCAACGTCAAGCCGTACTTGTAGAGCTAAGCGTGCAGCGGCGGCTGGAGGATATTCCTCAAACGTAAGCAAGCGCCTGCCCTCGCGCACCAACTGCCAATCAGCAGGTGGTGCGCGAGGGCAGGCGCTCTTTCGCGGTGCGAGGTAGGCGAACAACAGAAGCGTGAAGTGCGCGCGCACCAGTGGGCGGGATGGTGTTGCAGTGCAAAGCAAGAGATAATTGCGGGGATACGCACTGGCGCAACCAAGGAGTTCAGCTGATGTCACAGGCAAAAACCGAAACGGGGGCTATCACTGACGTCCCGGGCATCCGTGTTGGTCAGGCCCAACGCAGTTGCGATGGTTGGCTTACCGGGGTAAGCGTTGTTTTACCTCCACCGGGCACTATCGGCTCCGTAGACGTTCGTGGCGGCGGACCCGGAACACATGAAACAGATGCGCTAGATCCAACAACCATGGTCTCTACCGTGGATGCCGTGGCGTTGACAGGCGGCAGTGCTTACGGGCTGGCCGCTGCCGGCGGCGTACAGCGTTGGTGTGAAGAGAACGGGCGAGGCTTTGCGGTCCCAGGGGGAGTGGTTCCCATAGTTCCGGCCGCAGCCATCTTCGATCTTGGCCGAGGCGGTGACTTTTCCGCGCGACCCACGGCAGAGATGGGGTACGAAGCGGCCCTGGACGCTGCAGGCACGGCCGAGGGTGCCGCCGTCGTCCGCGGAAATGTTGGTGCTGGAACAGGGGCAGCCATCGGTGCCGGAGGTTACAAGGGCGGGTTGGGAACAGCATCGGTGCGTCTAACAGGCCGGAACGCGCACATCATAGTAGGGGCCCTGGCCGTAGTGAATGCTGCCGGCGTCCCTTGGCGGGAAGGCGAAACTTCTGTGGTTTCGGGGGAGGGGTTGAATACCACCCTGGTAGTGGTTGCCTGCAACGCGCTCATGAGTGTTGCGGACGCTAAACGCACGGCCACTGCCGCTCACGCCGGGATGGCGAGAGCGCTAAACCCCGTCCATACCCTGGCCGACGGCGACACCATCTTTGCGCTGTCTACGTGCGCCGAAAAGTTAGTGCAACATCCATCAATTCCGGTCGCATCAATGATTGAACTTCAAAGTGCTGCCGCAGAGGCTGTGCGCTTGGCTATCCTCGATGGCGTCGCTTCGGCCAAACCAGTAACAACTCCGGCAGGTTCCCTGCAGCCTTACCCTCCAGCAAGACTGAGGAGGCCAATTTAACATATTTGCACAATTGCACTAGAGTAGGTTGTTGGTTGTCTGTGCCTGCTAGCCTGTGGGGTGCCCAGCTTGTCATGGCGTCAAGCCATTGAAGTTGAGTACATGCGGATAAACAATAATTAGTAGCAAATCGAACGCCGATCTGAAACCGGTTCCTTTCGGGACCGTCTATGTCGGCGCAACAAAGTTAGCGGAGGATATGGCCAAGAAAGACGGGGTCATTGAGATCGAGGGCGTTGTGACTGAAGCGCTGCCCAATGCGATGTTTCGTGTTGAGCTGACGAACAAGCACATCGTTCTTGCCCATATCTCAGGAAAAATGCGCCAGCACTACATTCGTATCCTTCCTGAGGACCGAGTTGTGGTGGAGCTGAGCCCGTACGACCTGACACGTGGTCGTATCGTCTACCGCTACAAATAACCACAACTGTAATCACGCAAAGGAATGCCATGAAGGTCAAGCCGAGCGTCAAGCAGATCTGCGATAAGTGCAAGGTGATTCGCCGTAATGGTCGAGTCATGGTGATCTGCGAGAACCCGCGCCACAAGCAGCGCCAGGGCTAATCTCCTCGTTTTCGAGGAATCCCTGAGCAAATGCTCACGCAAGTAAAATAATAAGGCAGCACAAGTTGGACGAAGGCGGAGAAATCCGCAACCGTATCAACGGACCCCTGGTCGGAGGCCAGGGCCGCATCTTTCAAAAATGCGGGTGTACTGTCTACGACCTCCGGTAAACACCAAGGAGCAGCCAAATATGGCACGTCTCGCTGGCGTAGACCTTCCCCGCGAAAAGCGGTTGGAAGTAGCGCTTACTTACATCTACGGCGTGGGCAAGACCCGTGCGAAGAATGTTCTGACCGAAACCGGGATCTCCCCGGATGTTCGTGTCAAGGACCTTTCTGACGCTGAACTCGTTCAGTTGCGTGACAACATCGAGGGTAACTACAAGATTGAGGGTGACCTTCGCCGCGAGGTCGCAGCTGATATTCGCCGCAAGGTTGAAATCGGTAGCTACCAGGGTATCCGCCACCGTCGCGGAATGCCCGTGCATGGCCAGCGCACGAAGACCAACGCACGCACCCGCAAGGGTCCGAAGCGTACCGTCGCAGGCAAGAAGAAGGCCGGCAAGTAGATCCCGCTAACCGGTATAGAAAAACTGCTGAAGCCGTTTTTCAGATGCTGGCAAGTGTGGTTCAACCCATGCCGACCCCTCAATAAACTTTCGTAGGAGAATAAAATGCCCCCAAAGACTCGTGGAGCGGTTCGTAAACCGCGTCGCAAGGATAAAAAGAATATTGCGCTAGGCCAGGCGCACATCAAGAGCACCTTTAACAACACCATCGTTTCCATCACGGATCCTAACGGTGCAGTCATTTCATGGGCTTCCGCCGGTGAAGTTGGCTTCAAGGGCTCGCGTAAGTCAACTCCGTACGCTGCACAGATGGCTGCTGAAGCAGCTGCCAAGCGCGCACAGGAGCATGGCCTTCGCAAGGTTGACGTTTTCGTAAAGGGTCCGGGCTCGGGCCGCGAAACGGCTATCCGTTCACTGCAGGCTGCTGGTCTTGAGGTTGGCTCCATCTCGGATGTCACCCCCAGCGCCCATAACGGCTGCCGTCCGCCCAAGCGCCGTCGCGTATAACGAGAATTAAAGTATCAGAGTTGGCCTTCACCCTTGGTGGGGGCCAACTCCGACGCCGTTAACTCTCGTCAGCCGCCATTTCCACTACCTGTGTTGCGTCATATAGCGGATGCTCGCTGAAAGGAAAACCCAGTGCTCATTGCACAGCGCCCCACCCTATCCGAAGAAGTAGTTTCCGAGAATCGCTCACGGTTTGTTATCGAACCGCTGGAGCCAGGCTTTGGTTACACCCTGGGAAATTCCCTGCGTCGGACCTTGCTGTCCTCCATTCCTGGCGCTGCTGTCACCAGCATCCGCCTCGATGGTGTTCTGCATGAGTTCACAACGGTCCCCGGTGTTAAGGAAGATGTCACTGAGATCATCCTGAACATCAAGGGACTATCCGTGTCCTCGGAGCATGACGAGCCAGTCGTCGCCTACCTGCGCAAGCAGGGTCCTGGCGTTGTTACGGCTGCCGACATTGCTCCCCCGGCCGGTGTGGAATTCCACAACCCTGACATGCACATTGCCACGCTGAACTCGAAGGGCAAGTTCGAACTAGAACTGACCATTGAGCGCGGTCGCGGCTATGTTTCAGCAGCTCAGAACAAGAACGTAGATGCAGAGATTGGCCGTATCCCGGTTGACTCCATCTACTCACCAGTTTTGAAGGTGACCTTCCGCGTGGAGGCTACCCGTGTTGAACAGCGCACCGACTTTGACAAGCTCATTGTTGATGTAGAGACCAAGCAGGCTATTTCGCCAAGGGATGCTATTGCATCTGCTGGCACCACCCTGGTTGAGCTCTTCGGTTTGGCTCGTGAGCTGAACACCGCCGCTGAAGGCATTGAGATTGGTCCGTCACCGACGGATGCTGCTCTTGCCGCAGACATGGCCCTGCCGATCGAGGATCTGGACCTGACGGTTCGTTCCTACAACTGCCTCAAGCGTGAGGGCATCCACTCCGTGGGTGAACTCGTTGCTCGCTCAGAGGCTGACCTGATGGACATTCGCAACTTTGGTGCGAAGTCCATTGATGAGGTAAAGGCAAAGCTGGTTGAGCTTGGTCTGTCCTTGAAGGATTCTCCTCCAGGGTTTGATCTGGCCGCCCGTGCCGCAGCACTTGATGAGAACGACGACGCATTTGGCGACGACGAGCTCTAAGTTCGAACAACAAATTTTTAGCCGACCGGGCGGACACAATTGATGTGTCCGCTCATGGTTCGGCTGACACTTGAGGAGAAACACCATGCCAACACCCGCCAAGGGTCCCCGCCTCGGAGGCGGAGCGGCTCATGAGCGCTTGATGCTCGCGAACCTGTCCGCCTCGCTTTTCGAGCACAAGCGGATCACCACCACCCTGACCAAGGCTAAGCGCCTGAGCCCCTACGCAGAGCGATTGGTTACATTCGCAAAGCGTGGAGACCTCTCTTCACGCCGCCGCGTTCTCGGCCTGATCAGCGACAAGGGCATTGTCCACGAGCTGTTCACCGACATCGCCAAGGCTGTGGAGAACCGCGACGGCGGCTACACCCGCATCACCAAAATTGGTAACCGCAAGGGCGACAACGCCCCCATGGCTGTCATCGAGCTCGTTCTGGAGCCGGTCAGCGCCAAGCAGGCCGTTGTGAAGGAAGCTACCGCAGCCGCCGCCAAGGCCGCCCCGGCTAAAGAAGCTCCGGTCGAAGAAGTTGTAGAGACGCAAGTTGTAGCTGACGAAGTTGCACCTGAAGCTGACGAAGCAACTGCTGAAGAGACCAAGTAGAACTTGCGCGAAAGCTAAAGTTTTAGCACGAAGGACCCGCTGCCCGTAAGGGTGGCGGGTCCTTTGTTTTTCACCAAGGCATCCCTCAGCGGGAGGCGCACACACCAGCGATAGAATTGACTTATGTACAACCCCAGACTTTCACCCGAAGAACAAGGCCTGGTGCGTGTTCGTTTAGACCTGGCTTACGACGGCGGGCCCTTCAGTGGGTGGGCTATTCAGCCTGGCTTGCGGACGGTTCAGGGGTGCATCGAAGAGGCGCTGGCACTAGTTCTGCGACGACCCGTGCGCCTTACCGTGGCCGGGCGTACCGACACAGGAGTCCACGCCCGCGGACAGGTAGCCCACTGTGACATCACAGTGCAGGAGTGGGACGGTTTTGCCCGTCAGGACGCCAATGATCCTTCTCTAGCCATGCTCAGACGCTTCAACGGCGCTATCGGTTGGGTTTTGGGGGAAGTGGGAGGCTCCGTTGCCATCCAGCGGGTGTCCCCGGCGGGGAAGGGGTTTGATGCCCGCTTTTCGGCGCTGTGGCGTCGCTATAGTTATCGGATAGCGGACGGGGTAACCAGACGCGATCCTTTGCACCGCGCACAGACTCTGTGGTTCAACGATGCTTTGGACGTGGACCTTATGCACGCCGGCGCGCAGGAACTCCTGGGTTTTGGAGACTTTAAAGCCTTTGCCAAGCCTCGGGAGGGTGCCACTACTGCCAGGACATTGCAGCGTTTCGATTTTTTCCGCGGGGATGATGGTGTGATTAAAATCAACATCCAGGCTGATGCTTTCTGCCACAATATGGTCCGGGCTTTAACCGGTGCGGCACTGCGGGTGGGCCGTGGGGTGGAAGGTCCGCATTGGATACGGGAACGCCAATTGGCGGGGATAAGGGATGCAAAGTCCGTTCTAGCGGACGCACATCCGCTAATCCTGGAAGAAGTCAGCTATCCCGACATGGAAGAACTTGCCGAACGGGCCGTACTGACAAGGGCGCGAAGGTCCCTGAGCACAGTAGGCGGAACCTCGCTTTGACCTGAGGGCTATATTAACGTTATCGTTGGTAGTCGTTGTGCGTGTCCTATCTCGATACCACGCGCCCGCTACAGGTCCGGTTGCAGGACTACCACTGAGCGGGCGTCATCGGGAAGTGTAAGGATGACTGGTGTTGGAGCCCTCACCTCTGTTCCGGTAAACGCATAGATAGCAGGTGTCAACCATCTGTGACACCACCTAAGAACAAGAAACGAAGGCAAAAACCGTGCGTACGTATACCCCGAAGCCCGGCGATATCAACCGTCAGTGGCACATCATCGATGCCAACGACGTTGTCTTGGGCCGTCTTGCCAGCCAGACCGCAACACTGCTGCGTGGAAAGCACAAGCCGACCTTCGCTCCCCATATGGATATGGGCGATTTCGTCATCATCATCAACGCCGAGAAGGTTGCCCTGACAGGCGCCAAGCTCGAACAGAAGCGTGCATACCGCCACTCGGGTTTCCCGGGCGGTCTGTCCAGCATGAACTATGCAGAACTGTTGGAGAAGAACCCGGTTCGTGCAGTGGAGAAGGCCATCGCTGGCATGCTCCCGAAGACCAAGCTTGGTAATTCACAAATCAGCAAGCTGAAGGTCTACCGCGGCTCAGAGCACCCCCATGGTGCCCAGCAGCCCCAGACGTTCGAAATCACCCAGGTCGCCCAGTAGTCCTGGCCACCACACCTAAATCATTAATCAAGGAGAATCGTGGCTCAGAACACTGAAGAGCTGAACACCGAGGCCGTTGTGGCTGAGGAAGAAGTTTTGACTAGCTACACGAGCGAAAGCTCAGCTGCAGCAGATGCAGCACCCAAGAAGGAACGCCCGGCACTGACAGTATCCGGTGCCGCTGTTGGCCGTCGCAAGCAGGCAATTGCCCGCGTACGCGTGGTTCCTGGCACAGGCAAGTGGATCGTCAATGGCCGCGAACTGTCCGACTACTTCCCGAACAAACTGCACCAGCAGGAAGTTAACGACCCGTTCCGTATTCTTGATCTGGACGGATCCTACGATGTGTGGGCCCGTATCCACGGCGGTGGCCCCTCAGGCCAGGCCGGCGCGTTGCGTCTGGGCGTTGCTCGTTCCTTGAACGAGATCGATGTTGAGAACAACCGTGCAACCTTGAAGAAGGCAGGCTTCCTGACTCGTGACGCACGCGTCATCGAGCGTAAGAAGGCCGGTCTTAAGAAGGCTCGTAAGGCTTCGCAGTACTCCAAGCGCTAAATCCGCGCTTGCCAAAAAAGCCCCCGCTCGTTTCGAGTGGGGGCTTTTTGTTCTAGCATGCGCGTACCTGGGTGGGGAATTTTTCGCGCCATGGGCTAAGCGCCGGGCCATGGTGACGGATTTGTAGCTTCCATGATTTAGACTGAAGTGGATGTCAAGATTATTTGGAACAGACGGTGTCCGCGGTTTGGCCAATGGCCTGCTGACGGCTGAATTGGCTTTGTCCCTTGCCCAAGCTGCTGCGGTGGTCCTTGGTCACGAACAAATGAGTGAGGGCAAGCGTCCCCGGGCTGTCATTGCCCGCGACCCCAGAGCGAGCGGTGAGTTCATCGGTGCTGCCGTGGAAGCGGGCCTGGCAAGTGCCGGCGTGGATGTTTATGATGCAGGAGTGCTGCCCACACCCGCCGCCGCTTTCCTCATTGCAGATCTGGGTGCTGACTTTGGCGTGATGATCTCCGCCTCGCACAACCCGGCCCCGGATAATGGCATCAAGTTCTTTGCACGTGGCGGCACTAAACTGCCGGATTACGTTGAGGATGCTATTGAAGCTCAACTCCAACGGGACGCCTTCAGGCCCATTGGTGTTGGCGTTGGGCGCATCCAGCGTTTCTCCGATGCTGAGGATCGGTACGTCCTGCACCTGTTGGGCACCTTGCCACACCGTCTAGATGGTTTGAAAATAGTTCTTGACTGCGCCCACGGCGCAGCGAGTGGATGTTCCCCACAGGTATTTACCGATGCCGGTGCGCAGGTCACTGTCATAGGGGCTGACCCGGACGGGTTGAACATAAACGACGGGGTAGGTTCCACGCACCTGGAATTGCTGCAGGAAACTGTGCTGAGCATCGGTGCCGACCTGGGCATTGCCCACGACGGCGACGCTGACCGCTGCCTGGCCGTTGATCATGAGGGTAACGTCATTGATGGTGACCAGATCATGGCTGTCCTTGCTTTAGCGCAGAAGGCCGCAGGGGAACTCAAGGATGACGTGTTGGTTGCCACAGTGATGAGCAATCTTGGATTGAAGATAGCCTTGCGCGATGCCGGTATTACCGTACGTGAAACAGGTGTTGGGGACCGCTACGTGCTTGAAGAGATGCGTAGAGGAGACTACACGCTTGGCGGAGAACAATCCGGTCATGTGATCTTTTCCAAATACGCCACCACAGGTGATGGCCTGCTGACCGGCCTCCAACTGGCTGCACAAGTGGCGAAGACCGGTAGGACTCTAAAAGAATTGGCCGCCGCCATGACCAAGCTGCCGCAGATCATGATCAACGTTAAGAATGTGGATAAGAACCGCGCCTCATCAGTGCCGGCCATCAACGCCGCAGTGGCAAAAGCCGAAGCCGAGTTGGGGGAGACCGGTCGAGTGCTCCTGCGTCCTTCAGGAACAGAACCCCTTGTGCGCGTCATGGTTGAAGCCGGAGACGTTGCCACCGCTGAAAGAATTTGCAATGACCTTGTGCTGGTTGTAAAAGCAGAGCTTTCACTCTAAGCGTTCTACAAATAAAGGAGGCGGCAACCCAACCGGGTTGCCGCCTCCTTTATTTAGTAGGTTTTTAGACGTAGGGGGAATGCTGCCCACCAGAGGGCTGGGCCTTGAGCGAGTCACGAATTTCGGTGAGCAGCTCAATCTGCGGATCAACCGCTGGCTCTTCGTCCTTGATGCCGAGCTTCGCATTACGACGGGCAATCATGTGATTCATTGGCAGGACAACCATGAAGTAAATGGCCGCGGCAACAATGAGGAAATTGACCAAGACGGTCAGGAAAACACCGAATTTGATGTCCACGCCATTGAGAGAAACAAGTCCGAAGCTATCGAAATCGGCAGCACCAAACAATGCGGCAATGAGCGGCATCAAAATGTTCTCCACGAGAGAATTAACAACTGCTCCAAAAGCAGCACCAATAACAACGGCCACGGCAAGGTCAACGACGTTGCCTTTCATAATGAAATCTCTGAATCCCTTTAACATGTCTTTAAAGTACCGCACTCGTGGGATTTCAGGAAGAACAAACAACGAACCAGATTGGTCGCCTTATTTATACCCTGGTGCTCCGGGAAGGCCCAAGTAGTCCTCATAGCTACGAATATTGTGCTTGTTCATATCTGTTGTCACGGACCTGCCCAGGTAGCGCAGGTGCCACGGTTCGGCTAAGTAGCCCGTTGTAGTTTCGTGCCCGGCAACATAGCGAACTGTGAAACCGTATTCACTTGCGTTAGCTGCTACCCACTGCCCTGCAGGGGTAGTTGCGAAACAAGGGTTAAAGTCACAAGTGGTGCCGGCATCGGCATCACCGATGTCAATGGCAAGGCCTGTTTGGTGTTCAGAATAGCCGGGCCGTGCAGAGGTGGAGTCCGCCGCGCTTTCGCCTTTGCTTGCCACATAGCCGCTGTAGACAGCGACTTGTGTCTGGAACGAGCGGTAGCTGCTCTTAACAGTGATATTGATTCCTTCTGCCGCCGCCGCTGCAAACATCCGTTCAATTGCGCTTGCTGCTTCGGCACGAACAAGGATGGGTTCCCCTGAACCAGAGCGGACCGCAGGAGTTACCAAATCCGTTGGTGCATAATCCACGGGCGCCAAAAGATGCTGTTTGTTGACCAAAACTAGAGGGCTGTTGGGATTCTGGATGTCCCAAAGCGTGGCGTCACTGGGGGAGCCATTGCCAGCGGCAAAGAGGCCCTGGATGGGTCCGTCTGCTCCGGCTCCCGCCACTGGAGGAGCCGTGCGGGCCGGGATGGGGGCCGCGGAGTTACCTGACGCCGAGAACGTTCCCTTCTCACCAGGTGTGGGCGTGCTGGCCGGTTCCTGGCCAACAGGCGAAGGCTCGGTGGCCGCGAGGGAGGTGCCCGGCGTCGTGCCTGGCTGCGATACTGCGGCGGCAACAGGGACGGGAGCGGACTCAACCACAGGTGCCAGAACAAGGGCGCCTGAGAATATCAGCGACGCTCCGGCTATGGAGACGGCGATACCGCCAGGGCGTGGCCACGAGAACTCTCGTCGGAGTTTGGCTGCCGGGGTTTGCCTGGGCCGCCGGGCTTGGTGAAAGCCAACAACTGGCACTAGACCTTCCTTAGCAGCATGCGGCGAATGGAGTGGTCAGCATCTTTAGTGAGCACCAGTTGAGCCCGGCCCCGGGTGGGAAGCACATTTTGTAGCAGGTTGGGCTCGTTGATATTTTTCCAAATCTGGGAAGCCGTGGCAGTAGCTTCGGCATCGGATAAATCCGCGTAACGGCGAAAATAGGATTCTGGATCGGCGAATGCCCCAGTGCGCAGCGAGCGGAAGCGCTCAACGTACCACTGTTCGATGTGGCTGGTTTTGGCATCGACGTAGATGGAAAAGTCGAAAAAGTCACTGACCGCCAGACCTGACCGTCCGTCGCTGCGAGGGCGGGCGGCAGCCAACACGTTCAGGCCCTCCACGATGAGGACGTCAGGGCGCCGGACCACAACCTCTTTGTCAGGCAGGATGTCATAAGTGAGGTGTGAGTACATGGGGGCGCGTACTTCTTCGGCGCCGCTCTTGACTGCACTGACGAAGCGCAGCAGCCCGCGGCGGTCATAGGATTCCGGGAAGCCCTTCCGGCCCATGAGCCCGCGGCGTTCAAGATCTGCATTTGGATACAGGAAGCCGTCGGTTGTGACGAGTTCCACATTGGGGGTATCAGGCCAGCGGCAGAGCATTTCACGCAACACACGTGCGGTTGTGGATTTCCCCACAGCTACTGAACCCGCCACTCCAATGACAAAAGGGGTGCGGGAACCGTGTTCACCCAAGAAGGTGGTGGTTGCATTGTGGAGGTGGGCGGCAGCGCCAACGTAAAGATTCAGAAGGCGTGAGAGTGGCAAATATACATCGTAGATTTCGCGCATATTCAGCTGATCGCCCAGTCCTCGCAGGCGATAGACGTCATCTTCATCCAAGGGTTGTTCAATCTTGTTGGCAAGACGGGACCACGTCTGGCGGTCCAATTCAACAAAAGGAGAGGCGCTGACGCTGTTGCCGGGCTCGGTTCTATGCGCTGTCACAATTTCAATTCTGCCTTGTTTGGGGCGGGGAGGGAAACGCCGTTGGTGCGATGGGGGAGAAGTGCTGGCTCTTTTTCAACGCTCCTGCGCAATTGGAGGTAGAACGTCCTGCAAATGGTTTGGGGTTTATGATTGATTTTCATGTGTGGAATTGTGGGATACGCCGGTACCGCCCCGGCTCAAGGAACAGGTTTGTCAGTCAATCACCGCGCCCTAGAGGTTTTGGTTGAGGGGCTGCGTCGTTTGGAATACAGGGGTTACGATTCCGCAGGTGTTGCCGTGGCAGGTGCCGGCGGCATAGAGATGCGCAAGAAGAGCGGCAAGCTAGTGAACCTCCTCGACGAGCTTGAGCGAAACCCGCTTCCCGCGGCAACCACGGGGATAGGTCACACCCGTTGGGCCACGCATGGTGCCCCCACTGATGCCAACGCCCACCCGCACGTAGTTGACGGTGGCGCCCTAGCGGTGGTCCACAATGGAATTATTGAAAACTACTCGATCCTCAAGGCTGATTTGCTCAAGCGCGGACATAGCTTTGCATCTCAAACCGATTCTGAAGTTGCTGCCACGGTACTGGCGGAGGCCTACAGGAGCCTAGAGGGTAGTGAGAGCGTAAAAGCCGACGGACACGGGGCTGCACGCCTTTCTAAGGCCATGCAACTGGCAGCCCAGCAGCTTGAAGGTGCATTCACGTTGGTGGCCACCCACGCAGAAGTATCGGGAGTAGTTGTAGCGGCGCGGCGCAATTCCCCCCTTGTTGTTGGACTGGGTGAGGGAGAAAACTTCCTGGGATCGGATGTATCAGGATTCATTGACTACACCAGAAGGGCTGTAGAGCTGGGGCAGGACCAGGTTGTCACCATCACGGCCGAGGATGTTGTGATCACCGATTTTTACGGTGCCCCCGCGGAGGGCCATGAATACCTGGTTGACTGGGATGCTGCCGCCGCCGAAAAGGATGGCTACCCCTCCTTTATGGAAAAGGAGATCAACGACCAGCCAGACGCCGTTGCGCAAACTCTCCTGGGCCGCTCAGACTTGGCGGGTAATCTGACCCTTGACGAGCTGCGTATTGACCCGGCTGTGCTAAAAACAATTAATCGTATTATTGTGCTGGCTTGCGGCACCTCTGCCTACGCTGGGCAGGTGGCGCGGTACGCCATTGAGCACTGGTGCAGGATCCCAACGGAAGTGGAACTCTCGCATGAGTTTAGGTACCGAGATCCCATTGTGGATGAACGTACGCTGATTGTTTCGCTCTCTCAGTCTGGGGAGACGATGGATACCCTGATGGCTGTGCGCTACGCCCGCGAGCAGGGCGCCAAGACGATTGCCATCTGCAATACCAATGGATCGACCATTCCGCGGGAGTCGGATGCCGTGCTGTACACGCATGCCGGACCCGAAATCGCTGTGGCTTCCACCAAGGCGTTCTTGGCGCAGCTGGCCGCAGCTTATCTGCTGGGACTTTATTTGGCACAACTGCGTGGGAACCTCTTCCAGGGGCAAATCAAGGATATTTTGGCTGAGCTGGCCAAGACCCCGGCCAAGATCGCCACGGTGTTGGCCAACGCTGAGCAGATCAAGGAACTTGCCCGCAGCATGGCGGATACCCGCACGGTGCTATTTCTTGGCCGTCACGTTGGGTACCCCGTTGCCATGGAGGGTGCCTTGAAGCTGAAGGAACTGGCTTACATTCATGCCGAAGGATTTGCGGCTGGGGAACTTAAGCACGGCCCCATCGCCTTGATTGAAGAAGGGCAAGCCGTCATTGTTGTTGTCCCTTCACCCCGTGGCCGGGATTCCCTTCACGCGAAGGTTGTTTCCAATATTCAGGAGGTTCGTGCCCGCGGAGCCAAAACCATCGTGATTGCGGAGGAAGGTGACGAATCCGTGCGCGAACATGCCGAGCACGTGTTTTACATTCCGGAAACAAGCCCCCTCCTTGCTCCTTTGCTGACCACTGTTCCCTTACAGATCTTTGCGTTGGCACTGGCAACGGCGAAGGGCTTCGACGTGGACCAGCCCCGCAACCTAGCCAAGTCGGTCACCGTTGAATAACCGGCTGTGAATTGCTGGTTTGTTCAAGATGAGCCGTAGGAGCGGGTAGGGATAGGCTGGGGTCATGATTATTGGCATTGGCGTGGACGTAGTTGACATTGAGCGGTTTGGTCGTCAGATGGAGCGGACTCCTGGGCTGCTCGAACGATTGTTTGTTCCTGCAGAACGTGGCCTAAACACACAGTCGCTGGCGGCAAGATTCGCTGCAAAGGAGTCCGTAGCGAAAGCTTTGGGTGCCCCTGCCGGGATGAACTGGCAGGACTGCTGGATCGGCCTTGACGAACACGGTCCCACCATCAATGTCAAGGGCACAGTGGCTGCCGTTGCCAAGGCCAAAGGCATCAAAAGTTGGCATTTGTCCATGAGCCACGACGGCGGTATTGCCACCGCCATGGTCATCGCCGAGAGCTGACATGCTCAGCGCCTACACAGCTGCGGCTGTTCGTGCCGCCGAACAGCCGCTTTTGGCTGCCGGGCGTGGCCCCGAACTTATGCGAAAGGCGGCGCATGGGCTCGCCATGGGAGTAGTTGCGAGTCTGCGTGACCGCGGCCAAGGTGTGTACGGAGCCAAGGCGGCGCTCTTGATTGGTTCCGGTAACAATGGCGGGGATGCTCTTTACGCTGGCGCTTATTTAGCGGCCCGTGGAGCGCGGACGACGGCGTTGCTAACCGATGCTCACACCCACCCTGAAGCGTTGGCTGCTTTTGAGCAGGCTGGCGGTTTCTGTGTTCGCGTGGTGGCGGACTTCCTCCCTGAAGCTAAAGCTTCCGACGTCATTATTGACGGCCTGCTCGGCACAGGTGGACGGGGCGGGCTCCGGGAGCCGGCGGCAGGAGTGGTTGCGGAGTTAAACAAACTTGCGGCCCAAAACAGGCCCTTAGTTGTGGCATGCGATCTGCCCAGTGGAGTGGACGCAACCACGGGGGAAGTATTCGCCCCAGTGCTGCGGGCGGATCGCACCATCACCTTTGGTGCCCACAAGACAGGGCTGCTGGCCTCCCCCGGGGAGCAAGCCTGCGGAACACTCGTCCTGATTGATTTGGGCCTCCAGGAGCACCTCTACGAAGCTGACTTGTTCAGACTTGTGCTTAGCGACTTGGCTGCATTGCTACCGCGCCCAGCGCGAGCTGATCAAAAATATACCCGAGGTGTTGCAGGCATAGTGGCCGGATCCGTGCAGTACCCAGGGGCGGCTCTGTTGGCTGTGGCCGCCGCGTCAGCGTGCGGGCCCGGAATGGTGCGCTACCTTGGGCCTGAACACGTGGCAGCGGCACTGCATGTACGCAATCCTGAAGCCGTATGTTCGCAGGAGTCCCCACGGAACGTGCGTGTGCAGGCATGGCTTGCCGGATCAGGTATTGATGGGGATCCGGCGCAGCTTGAGCGGGCATCTGAGGCCATACTGGCCGGCGGTGAGAGCGGTATCCCCGTGGTGGTTGATGCTGCGGCGTTGGAGCTTGTGAAGCCTGCCCATGGTGATGAAAACTCCCATCTAGTGCTGACCCCGCACGCGGGTGAACTTGCAACCCTCCTTGCTCGACACGGTGTTGCTCTGAAACGAAGTGCCATTGAGGCGGCACCCTTGGCCGCGGCACGTAGGGCGGCGGTGATGTTTGGCGCTGTTGTGCTATTGAAAGGGCCAACGACGGTTGTGGCCCAACCTGACGGGAAAGTTTTTACGCAGTCCAACGGCACACCGCGGCTAGCAACGGCTGGAAGCGGCGATACGCTGGCAGGGATCCTTGTTGCCCTGCTAGCCATGGGAGCCGGAATAGGTGAATTGGCCCGGACTGCTGCGCTGGCAGCCGCGCTGCACGGTGAACTGGCCTCCTTGGAGGTGGCCCGCGCAGACCTTGCTTGCGTAGGAACTGGTTTGGGTGTCGAAGCGTCTGCGCGAGGGCAACAACTAGAGCCCCTGAATGCAGGGATGCTTGCAACGAGAATTCCAGCGGTGTGGGGACGCCTCTGCTCGCCTGTGCAGTAATCAACTGTGCAGTAATCAACGTGATGCCGCGCCTGCATCCGGAGTTGGTGTATCTTAGCTGCGGCGGTATGGCGGAAGCGGGACGCAGGTCACAACAAATCAGTGGCAAGATAGTAACTATGACCTTTCACGCCGCAGAAAACCGTTATGAAACCATGCCTTACCGCAGAGTTGGCCGCAGCGGGCTGAAATTGCCCGCCATCTCGCTAGGGCTGTGGCACAACTTTGGTGATGACAAGCCGTTCGAAGTGCAGCGGGCCATCCTTCGTCGAGCCTTTGATTTGGGCGTCACACACTTTGACTTGGCCAACAACTACGGCCCGCCTGACGGCTCAGCGGAAACTAACTTTGGCCGCCATTACAAGGACGACTTCCGTTCACACCGCAACGAACTCGTCATTTCCACCAAGGCCGGTTACTACATGTGGCCCGGTCCCTACGGTGAGTGGGGCTCACGCAAGAACCTCCTGAACAGTCTTGACGATTCGCTCACCCGCATGGGTCTTGACTATGTGGACATTTTTTACAGCCACCGGCCCGATCCGGAGACGCCCATGGAGGAAACCATGGGTGCTCTGGACCACGCAGTGCGCTCCGGTAAGGCCTTGTATGCGGGCATCTCCTCATACACGCCAGCTCAGACGCTTGAAGCCGCCCGGATTCTCAAAGAAATGGGTACGCCGCTGCTCATTCACCAGCCCTCATACTCCATGCTGAACCGCTGGACTGAGGAAGGGGAACCAAACCTTTTCCAGACGCTCGACGCCGTGGGGGCAGGTTCCATAGCGTTCTCACCGTTGGCGCAGGGCATGTTGACCGACCGCTACCTCAATGGTGTGCCGGCAGATTCGCGGGCGGCGAAGGAACGCTTCCTGCACGAAAATGACCTCACCGAGGAAAAGATGGGGCGTGTGCGAGCTCTCAACGAGCTGGCATCCACCCGTGGACAGTCCTTGGCGCAGATGGCCATTGCATGGATCCTTCGGGAACAAAGCAATGCGAGCCCCGTCGCCTCAGCTTTGGTGGGCGCCTCGAGCGTTGCGCAGCTGGAAAACAACGTTGCCGCTATCAGAAACCTGGAATTTAGTGAAGCCGAGCTGCGCTCCATCGATGAGTACGCCGTCGAATCTGGGATAAACAAGTGGGCACAGAAGTAGTTGGGGGCCCACATGAGTAACAACGGTCTTTGATAAAAGCAAGAGATTTTCCTGCGCCGGAGGAATAAATTCGGAACAGGGTCAGTTGACAAGAATGGTTAAGGGCGCCGTTGGGGCGCCAGGTCCGGTCGAACAGCCGTGCGTCGTGTCTCTACGTAAAACGTAAAGGCGTGCGTCGACCCATCACCGCAAAGTGAGAGCCGGACCCGTGTGAGTTTTTATGAAGGAGTTCCGTGTCCAATCATCCTATTCGGGTTGCCGTCGTAGGCGTGGGAAACTGTGCCTCATCTTTGGTGCAGGGAGTCCAGTACTACCAAGATGCTGATCCCAGCGTCAAGGTTCCTGGCCTGATGCATGTTAATTTTGGCCAATACCACGTCAATGATGTGCAGTTTGTTGCAGCATTCGATGTTGATAGCAAGAAGGTTGGGCTGGATCTCTCGGATGCCATTGGCGCCAGCGAGAACAACACCATCAAGCTGGCCGACGTCCCCAACTTGGGAGTTCCGGTGCTTCGCGGCACCACCCTTGACGGTCTTGGCAAGTACTACCGCGAGACCATTGTTGAATCTGACGCCGATCCGGTTGACGTTGTGGCAACACTGAAGGCAGCCAATGTTGACGTCATGGTTTGCTACCTACCGGTTGGCTCAGATGCCGCAGCGAAATTCTATGCCCAGTGCGCCATCGACGCCGGTGTAGGCTTCGTCAACGCCCTGCCCGTTTTCATCGCAGGCACCAAAGAGTGGGCTGATAAGTTCACTGCCGCCGGCGTTCCGATTGTGGGAGATGACATTAAGAGCCAGATCGGTGCCACCATCACGCACCGTGTCATGGCCAAACTTTTTGAAGACCGCGGTGTGGTTCTTGACCGGACCTACCAGCTTAACGTTGGTGGAAACATGGACTTCAAGAACATGCTTGAGCGTGAGCGACTTGAATCCAAGAAGATCTCCAAAACTCAGGCCGTCACCTCCAACACCTCAGCAGTGCTGAGCGAGGACGACGTCCACATCGGGCCCTCTGACTACGTTGCCTGGCTTGATGACAGGAAGTGGGCTTTTGTCCGTCTGGAAGGCCGCAACTTTGGCGACGCTCCGGTGTCGCTGGAATACAAGCTTGAAGTATGGGATTCACCCAACTCAGCTGGAGTGATCATTGACGCCATCCGTGCGGCAAAAATCGCCCTTGACCGCGGCATTGGTGGCCCCATCCTCTCAGCCTCGAGCTATTTCATGAAGTCCCCGCCGGAGCAGTACGCGGACGACATCGCCCACGAGAAGGTTGAAGCATTTATCCGGGGCGACCTCTAACCCCGACGCTCGCTCACTCCACGTCGTGTTTATTGTGACGCTCGCTCACTCCACGTCGTAAAAAGCAGAACGCTCCTTCACTGAACTGCTCCCCGAAAGTTGGACTGAAATATTCAATCCAACTTTCGGGGAGCAGTTAATTGCTGAGGGAGGGTTCTGCTTTAGGCTGTGTGGTTTGGGACGATTTTAGCTACCTGTAGCGAACCCGGAGGAAACCCTGGGATCTACCTTGGCATGCCGCAACACGTTCTTGATCACGCGGACGGCATCTTGAAAGCTATCTGCCAAATCTGCCTGAGTGAATACTAAGACCGTCCAGCCAGCGGCTTCGAATGCTTTATCCCGGCGTCTATCACTTTGCCGCTGTAGCTCATCCAGGTGATGAACTCCATCGTATTGGAGGGCTATGCGCCGACTTCGGTAGCCAGCGTCTGCACAAGGTGCCCCTGGCCGTGGCCAGAGGGTGACTTGCAGATCAGGCTCCGGCAGTCCGGCGTCGAGCATGGCCAAACGAAGGAGTGTTTCGGGAGCCGAATCAGCTCCCACACGCATCAGTTCAAGGGCTGCCCGCGCACGAACTACGCCCTGTAAATTCCTGTGCCGGCCCACTAACTCCCGAAGCGCCACAAGAGTGGAGTAGGGAGTCTCCCGATCCTCAAACTCCGGCCGCGGAATGCGAATCAGCTGATCCCCGGTGCACACCAGATCGTCAAGGTTTAGGATGTGCGCAAGATCAAGCCACGTACGGGCCCTACCGCTGATTCGCAGATCTCCATGAGTCTCCACTTCACCGGGAAAAGCAACCACGGTATGACCGATGATTCCTTTGCGACGCGCTCCGGGCAGTTTTCTAGGCTTACTCAAATGCAGCTGATCAGAGCCCGAACACCACGGTGGAAGAACCATTTCATGCAACCTTGCAGCTGTGGTGTGCGAGATCCAGGCCTCCGGAGTCACCACGCACAGGGCACGAGCTGCGCTGCTGAGCTCAAAATCCCAGTCCTTCGGCCGGTACAGGCCACGGCCCACGTTTGTGATGTGCGTATTCCTGAGCTGACCCGCCGAAAGTCCTTGCGTCATGGCTTCAGCGCGGGTGAACGGAACCGATGGGACACTGAACGCATCGTTGGAGTTCATGGAACAAGTGTGGCTCACATACGGCGCGGGCGCCTGAAGTTATCCACAGCAGGGGGACCACCTACTCGCCGTCGCTTATGGAGCGACGGCGAGTGAGCGAGCGTCCGCTGAAACCCGACGTGGAGTGAGCGAGCGTCCGCTGAAACCCGACGTGGAGTGAGCGAGCGTCGGTACTAGGGGGCGACCCACAGCGTTGTTTCTGCTCCTATGCTGCCCACATGTAGTTCACCGGAGCTCAGGACCACCTGGGAATGGTCAACACCGAAAGGCAGCTCCGCGGGTGCGTCACCAAAGTTGGTTATAACCTCCCAACCATTCGGGCGGCGGTAGTGCACCACCGCGGCTGCCGGTTCACTGAGCCATTCCAGGGACTCTTCAGATTGCAATTCGCGGCGTATTTTCAGGGCACTGCGATACATCTCAAGGGTGGAACCTGCGGTACCGTCCTGCACCGAGGCAGCAAAGTCAGCGAACCAGTCCGGTTGCGGAAGCCACGGGCCGCCACCAAAACCAAAGTTGTCTTCCGAATCGGACCATGGCAGTGGTACCCGGCAGCCGTCGCGACCCTTGACAGTGTTTAAGGTGCGGAACCACGTGGGGTCCTGCAACGAAGAAGCCGGCAGATCAGCCACTTCAAAGAGGCCCAGCTCCTCACCCTGGTACAGGTAGGCCGAGCCCGGCAGGCCCAGCATGAACAACGTTGCAGCCCTGGCCCGGCGCAAACCCCGCGCAGAATCCAATTCTGGGGACGCGCCGTCGGCCAGCAGCCACGCCTCAAGATCGGCATGAGTGCTCCCGTCGGGCAGTGCGTAGCGTGAAGGGTGACGAACCACATCGTGGTTTGAAAAAACCCAGGTCGAGGATGCTCCGGAAGCTTCAGCCTCCAGCAGACATCTCTGCGCTATGGTACGGAATTTCACGGCAGCAAAAGGCGCCTGCAGCAAATCAAAGTTGAAAGCCTGTCCCAGACCGGAGGGTTGGGCGTACTTCAGACGCCGCTCGGTAAACGGTACCCACGCTTCAGCAACGGCAGCCTTGGGCGGATCGTATTCGTTGAGCACCGAACGCCAACCCGCGAAGACCTCATGCACCTCATCACGGTCAAAGATGGGATCGGTACCGTCATCCACCAAGATCTCCAACAGCGGCTTGGAACGTAGCGGAAGGGACATGTCCTTGACCAGTGCGTGCGCCACATCGATGCGGAAACCGTCAACGCCGCGGTCCGACCAGAAGCGCAGCGTGGTATGGAAATCCTCGCGTACTTCGGGATGATCCCAATTAAAATCGGGTTGTTCGGTGGCGAACAAGTGCAGGTACCACTGGCCCAGTGACCCGGCATTGGGACCGGCAGTTTCCACTATGCGAGTCCATGCCGGACCGCCAAAGTGGGAGGGCCAATCGGACGGTGGAAGCTCGCCATTCTCACCCAAACCGTCGAAGAAGTGGTACCGGGCGCGCTCGGGGGAACCCGGGGCGGAAGCTAAAGCAGCTTGGAACCATTCGTGCCGGTTGGAGGAGTGGTTAGGCACCACGTCAACAATGATCTTGATACCGGCAGTGTGCGCCGCTGTCACCATGTCATCGAAATCCGCCAAAGTCCCCAGACGCGGGTCAACGTTTCGGTAGTCATCGACGTCGTACCCGCCGTCGGCAAGTGCTGAGGGGTAGAACGGGCTGAGCCATATGGCATCGATACCCAGTGCCGAGAGGTAAGCCATACGCGAGGTGACACCGGGCAGATCACCGATTCCGTCGCCGTCGGAGTCGGCAAAGCTGCGCGGGTAGATCTGGTAGACGGCGGCTTGGCGCCACCACGTGGGATCTGAGGAAATGCGAGACATAATTTGTTGGATCCTCTCATGCCGCCGGATATTTCCCAGCGCTGGGCGAACAGGTAGATCAAGAGTAACGGTGCCATAGCCCAGAGGCGTGAAGCAAAGCCGGTTGTGACATCAGTATGAACTGGCTGGTTGCCAGTAGATCAACAGGTGCGTGCGTTAGCATGGCAGAAACTCATGGAAGCGGTCGTCATGTCCAAACAGCAGCATCTGACGCGAAAGATCGAGACGCGGAAGTGTAAGACCCCTAAGGTACCCGGTTATTCACGGCTTGCCGTTGTGGCCCTACTCATCACAGCCCTAGCAATGATAGCGGGGTGCGCCCAACAGGCCCCGCAGGGGCAGCCCGGCAAAGCCCCCACTGGCACTGCGCCGGCCACGGGCACGCCTGCTACGAGCGCTGAGCCGTCCGCGCCGGGTAGTTCCAGTGCCACGGGTAGTTCCATAGCGGCGGGTGACGTTGATCTGTCCATTGCTCTCACTGAAGCTCCCGGGGCGGCCCCGCGCCATTTCCGCCTCGTGGCCAACGGTCCCACCCCTGCTGCCGATTCCACCTTGCCGGACTCCACGGCCGCGCTCGCCGCAGTGGAAGCACAAGGTGAGAAATTGTTTTTCCCTGTCCCGGACCCAACACGCGCCTGCACACAGCAGTACGGTGGCCCGGAAATTGCTGTAGTGACCGGCTGGTTTCACGGTAAGAAAGTGAATGCCACCTTCAAGCGCACCGACGGCTGTGAGATCGCCAGTTGGGCGGCACTGGCTCCCCTGTTCGGTGCGCTAGCGGGTGGCACGGGAGCCATCTAAGGGCTCGCGTTTGTATTGGCCCGGCAGGTGGGCACCGCACGACGGCGGCCATCCAGACTTGCTGGATGGCCGCCGTCGTGCGGTGGATCCGGGTGTGCGGAAGGAACCTACTGCTTTAGATCCGTTACGGGCGCGGTGTCAGGGAACAACGACAGCGCCTTCTTGTCCTTGATCGGCTTGCCCTTGTGGGGGCCCTCCTTATGCGGGGCTACTGCGGCGCCCTTGGGGGAAACAATGACGGAAACAAAGGTCTCGGTGCCTGTGTCACCGAAAGAAACACGGCCCAAGTAAGAGCCAGGCTTCAGTCCCTTCCAGCTCAACTTCACATTGCCGGACTTGCCGTTGGCCAGTACCAGCGGGTTCGGTGACACCGAGGCGTTGCCGACGTTGGCGCCAAGCACGGCTGCGTCAACTGTTGCTGCAACGGCGCCGTCTCCGGTGCTGGAATACAGGTTGGCCAGGACGGTGTAAGTTCCCGGTGCGGGGTTCGTCAGTGAGAGCGTTTCACTGGAGGAACCAGTCCGCACGTCGCTAAAGACACCTTCCGGGTTGAACACGATCATGTCAAAATCGGCGTTGGGGTCTGAAGAAATCACTTGGAATTTCGCCAGCTTTGTCCCCTCCGGAACGGTCACTTCCTTCATGAAGTTGGACTTGTCAGTGCCCACAACGAGCGGACCCGGAACCAGTTTAATGGCGCTTGAATCGGCCTTTGACAGCCCATCCAACGTCATATTTACCGGTGAGTTGGTGCCTGAAATTACCGGGATATCACCACTGCCTTTGCCCTTTTTGGAGGTAAAAGCAACCTCCGGAGCTACAAGGACGGGCATGGGGCGTACAGCAACAGGCGAGGTGACGGTAGCGCCGGCACCCTGCCAGGATACGCTGCCCATGGCAAAGGCGCCCATTGCTGCTGAGGCGTTTTCAAAGGTGACCTTGAAAGTGCGCTGATCGCCAGCTGCGGCGAAGTTCAGTATGGAGGGTGTGACCTTGACATTGACGCCTGGCACGTTGGCCGTGGCACGGTACAGACCCGGTTTCAGGGCTGTGACTGTGCGCGTGAGAGTAACTTTTCCGGCCAGCGCACCCACGGCAAAGGATGCCACGTTCATGTCGCGCGGCGCGGTACTGCCCAGCCCCGGTATACCCAGATCCATTCCGGTTCCCTGAATGAACTTCAAGTATTCGGTGTCACCGGCGTCGTACGCCAGTCCGGGTGTGAGCGCCTTGACTACGGCTGTCTGGCCCGCGCCTGTGGCAAACACGTCAGTGTTCTTGCTGCCGTCTGCATTGACCACGTCAGTGGCCGTTGTCATCATGGCGGACTTCACTGTTGCAGGAGACCAGCTCGGGTTCACGGCCATCAACAATGCGGCGAAACCGGCAACATGAGGAGAGGCCATAGAGGTTCCGGACATCATGCCAAACTGGGCGCCACCGGTAGCAATGGGTGAAACCCCGGCCAATACGGCCACGCCAGGGGCGGCAACGTCTGGTTTGAGCAGATCTGAACCCGTGGCACCCAACGGCCCGCGGGAAGAGAAACCAGCAATTTGAGGCTGCGGCTCAACAGGTAGACCCGTTGTGTCCTTGTCCACCAAAGCAACCAGAATATCTGGGTTTGCGATGACCTTATCCTTGATGATCTGGGTTGCAGGTGGGTTCACATGGACTGTGGGTACTGCGTGCAGATCCACATCCTCAGAAGAAGCAGTGACGTTGGCCAGGATCATTCCCACGCCACCGGCACGCTTAACTTCGGCACTCTTAGCTGTGCGGTCAATCACTCCACGGTCACAGACCACAACTTTGCCGGCAACTTTGGCGCCGTCCAAGGAGTCGGGCCCGCACAGTTCAGGGTTGGCTGCACCAGCAGCGGCAGCCGTAACGGCTAGAGTCACTGGACTCTCCGGCAAGCTCTGCGCCATCATGCTGGCACCACGGAATTTGGTGCCGTCAGAGAACTCCGCCGTGCCTTGGAGCTCGGAGGAGAAGGAGGATGCCGCAACAGTGGTTACCCACGGGGCACCATGGTTGACTGTCCCTGCTGTGGGTCCCGAGTTACCGGCTGACGCGGCAACGAAGATCCCCGCTGAGGTGGCAGAAAGAAAAGCCAGTGAGACGGGGTCTGTAGTTGTTGTGGTACTTCCTGAAATGGAATAGTTAAGTACGTCAACACCGTCCAGGATGGCCTGGTTGATGGCCGCAACAGCGGAGGATGAATAGCAGCCTCCAGTGGCAGGATCATTGTCCTCCCAGCAGATCTTGTACACCGACAGCTTGGCGCCCGGAGCCACCCCGCCGGTGATGCCCATGTCGCGGTCACCAATGGTGGCGCGGATGTCGGCGTTACCTGCAGCGGTGCTGGCCGTGTGCGTACCGTGGCTGGCGACGTCAACGGGGGAGAGCACTTCTTGGGGTGCGCGATTTTCAGGTGTCACATATTTGATGAAATCATCGGCAAAGTAGTGCGCGCTGAGTACTTTGGAGTTGCACGCGGAGCCATCAAAATCGGCTCCCGTTTCTTGGCCCACCTGGCATTCGCCGGTGAACGTATCACCATTGGCCTTGAGCATGGCGATCTGGCCATCATCAGTGCGGTAGGGCACACCGACTTGCGGCTCGCCTGTCAACGGCTTGACCTCATCACCTGCGAAGAACGGGCTTGAGGGTGTGTAACCGGTATCGATGACACCGACAACCACGCCTTCGCCAGCTTTGTCTACGCCGCCAAAGGAGGTGTTCCAACTTCCATCTGGGCCACTAAGGCCCAGGAAGTCAGTGCTGGAGTAGTCGGGGGCATTCTCAGTATCCGGAGCCACAGTCAGAACGGCCGGATCCTTAGCAAGTGCCAAAGCCTGTTCCGCTGAAAGGTCCGCGGAGAAACCATTGAGCGCTGCAGTAAACGTGCGCTTTACTTTAACGTTTTCTGTCTTGGCCACCGTGGCCTGCTTGTTCTCAAGGTGGGCTTGATATTGCTGCACCTCTGGCCGTGTGGCATCGAGCTTTTGCCCAGCCTGTGGTTTGGTGGGCGCCAATCCTGCCGTACCGCCTTCATACATGGCGATGGGCTGCTCGGCCAGGACCACAATGTAGCGGCCAGCTTGGTAGAGCAGTGGATCAACGTTTGCTTGGGTAAGGCTGGTTATGCTCTGCCCGCTCGGGTTGGCCGAGGCTGGCAATGCGCCCACTGTGACCAGAAGCAGTGGTAAGCCCGCGCAGACGGCAACGGCTTTCCGTAGTCCAGGGCTTCGAAAGAGAGTTCTTCCCGTTCGTTTCATGTGGCTGTGAACCTTTCAACAGGATCTCCGCCGGGCGTCGTTGCCCGCCGGTTGCAACATGGTCAGCCGGCAGGGGACCCGAGTTCACAATGGGTGCATGATCAGCCGGTGCGACCACCAGAAACACGTTAGCCACTAGCGGAGAAAAAGTGTGGCCCAGACCACAAGAAAAGGTAAAGACTAGTCAAAAGGGTAGCGATATCGCCGCAAATGCGGCCCAACCTGCGGCTGAGCAGAGCAGGAGTGGGCAGCAGGACTCGTCAGAGCGGCGCCCAGTGCAGCAGGACCCCCAGAGCCGCGCCCAGTGCACAAGAGTCCGGAAATCAGCAGCCGGGTACGGGAATGTGCTGGTATTTCAAGGCCAGGTCATAGCTGAGGATTGTTTGGGCTGCCGTTTTTTCCCAGCCGTAGGCTTCAGCAAACACCGACGCCGCCCGGCCCATATCCGCCCGTGTCTCACCGAAATCATGAAGAGAGGCGATGGCTTCGGCCCACAATTTTGCTGAACGATTGGCAACCAATAGTCCTGTGCGCCCGTCGCTGACAGCTCGCGGTAGGCCGCCAACGCTGGTGGCTATGACAGGTGTGCCACAAGCCTGGGCCTCCAACGCAACCAGTCCAAAGGACTCACTGGAGGAAGGCACTGTGACAACATCGGCACTGCGGTACCAATCGGCAAGGATGGCGGCCTCGACTGGCGGGTGCACGGTTGCGATGGCAGATAAACCGGCGTCGGCAATCATCGCGGTGAGATCGTATTTGTCATTGCCGCTGCTGGCCCCAAGGAAAGTAAGCTCAAGATCAATGTCGGGACGTTCGGTTCGCAAAATAGTTGCCGCTTTGACAAGGACGTGCGGGCCCTTGAGTCGCTGTAGGCGTCCGGCAAATACTATGTGGAAGCGCTCGGGGGCAATGCGCAGCTTCATTCGGGAGCGGTCCCGGAAGGCGGGCTTAAAAATCTTTAGATCGACCCCAGGAGAAACCACATCGATCCGCTGCTCGCAGCCGTCGTAGTGACTTTCAAGTTCGGCTGCCTCGGCTGTGGTATTCGCGATCAAACGTGTAGCCGCTGCGACGATCTGCTGCTCACCATCTTCGCGGATTCCCGGTTCAGCGCTCTGGCCGGGCTGAAGGTGATCATTTTTCACACGGGCCATGGTGTGCATGGTGTGCACGAGTGGCAGATCCAGCCGCTTGGCCACTAGAATCCCGGCCATCCCTGAAACCCAATAGTGGGAGTGGATAACACGCACGGCTTCCCCGCTGAGGGAAGTCACATGGTCAGCAACGGCGTCGGCCATCTCCGTGATGAGCTCTGGGAGAGCTTCTTTGGCCACCTTTGTAAAGGGGCCAGCTGTGATGTGGTGAACGTAAACTTGGGGAGCCAGCTCAACGGTGTCTGGCTGCGTGGCGGCTGTGCGTCGAGTGTAGATATCCACGGCCACGCCGGTAGCGGCTAGTTCCAGCGCCAAATGACGAACATAAACGTTCATGCCCCCCGCATCGCCGCCGCCTGGTTGCTCAAGCGGGGAGGTATGCAGTGAAAGCATGGCCACGCGTCGGATCTGATGCACAAAGTCCTCCTGACGTCCCGTGGTTGGTTCGGTTTAACAGTAATTGTCAATTGCAAATTACAGCAGTTGCACGCAGACGCCGGCTCGTGCAGCGACTGAAAATACTATACTCGTCTTCCTGGACCGGGCCCTGACGGCCCGCCTTGAATCAGCTTTAAACGAGCCCTGCGCAAGAGCTTAAAAGTGCCCTACGCAACGTCCTATTCCGACATTGCGGCCGGCACGTGGAGAAAGTCCTCAGCGAGGCGAAACGATGCAAATCAACCCAGTGTGGCAGCACAGAAAGGCAACGAAAAGAAAAGAAGACAAAAGAGGCCTAAAATGGGTAGGTGAGCTCCCTCGTTGCGCCGGTTCCTGCACCCAATTACGGTCTTGAACGGCAAGCCATCATTGACCTGTCCGCGATCGCCAATAATATCCGTCACCTGCGTTCCATCGCCGCCCCAGCCAAACTGATGGCCGTGGTCAAAGCGGACGCCTACGGGCACGGGATGGTCCCAGTGGCCCGCACGGCAGTGGCTGCCGGGGCGCAGTGGTTGGGAACGGCGCACGTCTCCGAGGCCTTGGCCCTGCGCGCAGCAGGCGTTGAGGTGCCGGTGCTTGCCTGGTTACACACACCAGCAACCGATTTCACGGCTGCGGTAGCGCATGATATCGATTTGGGTTGTTCCGGATGGGAAATTGAGCACATTGCTGCCGCGGCCCGCGCCCTGGAACATCCGGCCAGGGTGCATCTGAAGATTGATACGGGTTTGGGCCGCAATGGTTGTTCCCGGAACGACTGGCCGGCACTTCTTGCCACCGCCGTGGAGTACCAAAACCAGGGACTGTTGAAGGTGGTTGGCGTATTCAGCCACTTGGCCGTGGCCGATGAACCCCAGCGCCCTGAAACTGACGAGCAGCTAGAACGTTTCCGTGAGGCGGTAGCCATTGCGGAACAGGCCGGTGCGCAGTTGACGGTGCGCCATATCGCGAACACCCCCGCCACTCTTTCCCGGCCAGACACACACTTTGACATGGTCCGGGTGGGGCTTGGCATTTACGGTCTTTCCCCGTTCGCAGACCAAACCTCCGCACAGCTGGGCTTGGTGCCGGCCATGACCTTGCAGTCTCAGATTGCCTTGTGCAAGGATGTTTGCGCCAACCAAGGTGTCTCCTACGGTTTGAACTATAAAACAACGGAGGCCACCACGTTGGGCTTGGTACCCCTTGGTTATGCCGATGGTGTGCCGCGCATCGCCACGGGCGGGCCTGTTCGCGTCAATGGAATCACGTACCCGGTGGTGGGGCGTATCGCCATGGACCAGATGGTCATTGATCTAGGGTCCACAGCTCGCGAAGGGTTTGGCGGTGCCGCTATTGACGGTTCTGCGTTGGGTGCCACGGCAGTACTGTTTGGCAACGGGAACGACGGCGGACCTTTAGTTGAGCAGTGGGCGGCGGCTGCCGGAACAATCAACTATGAGATCGTGACCCGGATCAGTCAGCGAGTCCCGCGCACCTATGTGGGCGGGGTCTCGGTGGAGGGCGCTGTCATTTCTACCGATGGGGGCAACTAAGAATGTGGGAATTTGCTACTGACACCGCCAAGCAAACCCAGCAGCTGGCCGGGAAGCTGGCCGGGCTGTTGGCCGCAGGTGACTTGATTATTTTGACCGGGGAACTCGGTGCAGGTAAGACCACTTTCACGCAGGGCCTTGGCCGCAGTCTCGGTGTGCGAGAGGGAGTTATTTCACCGACCTTCGTGTTGGTACGCATCCACCCAAACCTGCCCCAGGGCGCTAATCCTGGCGGTCCTGATTTGGTCCACGTTGACGCCTACCGGCTGGGCACACCCGGTGAAATTGATGACATCGACTTGGAAAACACCATGGACACCTCGGTCACAGTGGTGGAGTGGGGCGCTGACAGGGTGGAGCATTTGGCCAGTAGCCGGTTAGAGATTGAACTCATCAGGGCGGTTGGCGGTGGCGTGCCCACCACTTTTCACACATCGCACGCAGTGCACCAAAACACGGATGAAGCCGCTAATTTTTTGGACAGTTTTGATGCTGATGAGGATGACGAGGAACCCCGCACCCTACGCTTGACCGCCATCGGGCCGCGCTGGGAAGGCACCGATTTTTCCATGCTCGGCCAGCTTGTGAACACAACAGAATAGACTCAACTACGTGCGAATATTGACCATTGATACATCGGCTGCTGCCAGTGCCACCATTCTCGACTTTGATCCACGGGACTCCGTGCGGACTGCCGAGGTGGTGGCAAATTTTGCCACGACTGAAACACGCAGCCACGCTGAGGTGTTGGCGCCGGGGGTTAAGTCTCTTTTTACTGACCCTGTCACAGAAGGCCCGGCACTTGACGCCATTGTGGTGGGTACCGGGCCGGGGCCCTTCACCGGTCTGCGTTCAGGTATTGCTATGGCACGCACGCTCAGCTTCACATGGGGGATTCCGCTCTACGGCATGATGAGCCTGGATGCACTGGCCCACCAAGTTTTTGATGCCCCTGCCTACCGATCTGGTCGAGCTGTGGGGCCACTGGCAACCAGGGATTTTGTGGTGGCTACGGACGCCCGGCGCAAGGAAATCTACTGGGCAAAGTACAGTCCGGGAGCTCACTTGCTGGATGGCCCCCACGTTGGTCCGGCCAACGAAATTTTTGCCGCTGACGTATTCGGTGCCGGCGCTGGTCTCTATGCAGAGGTACTCACCGGCAACCGTTGCACCGTGTTCGAGCTGTTTGCTCAGACCCAGCCAACGGCATTGGAGCTGGGACGTGCCGCTGCCCGCAAAATTACTGCTGCCGGTTCGCTTGAGGCGGCAGGGCTGCTGGATTCAACACCGCTGTATCTGCGTGAATCTGATGCGAAGGTGCCCGGACCCCGGAAGCGGGCCCTGCCATGAGTGATCCTGCCGCTAACGATCCTGCCGTGAATGACCCTGATGAGTTCGACTCAGCCGTGAGTAACTCGGGAGCGCACGTCCCGGCTGTTCTGCGTAACATGGTTGCCAACGATGTTGACTTCATCACCGCCTTGGATAAGACCCTCTTTGGGGTTGATTCGTGGCCACGATCCATGTTTGTTGGTGAGCTCAGGCAACCCGAAACACGGCGTTACATCATCGCGGAGGTGCCCTCCGGCGTCGAACATCAGGGGCAGAATGCCCAGATAGCTGGCTATGCCGGTCTCATGTGTGTGCCGCCCATAGGGGACATCCAAACTATTGGAGTGCTGACCGAATTTGAGGGCCGGGGCATTGCCCGGGCAATGTTGGATGAGCTCGTCGATGAGGCGCGACGGCGCGGCGCGGCCGACGTCATGCTGGAGGTTAGCTCAACCAATCCGCGGGCGCAGCGACTGTATCTGCGCTACGGTTTTGAACATATTCATACGCGGCGCAGATATTACCGCGACGGCTCAGACGGGCTAATCATGCGCTTGACCGTGCCCGTTGAGAGCGCAGAAGCTGCCACCAATAACTGGGCAGCAACAGACCCAAAGGATCCATCATGAATCAAAGCAACCCATTGATCCTGGGCATTGAATCCTCCTGCGATGAAACCGGTGTGGGGCTGGTCCGCGGCACCCAGCTGTTGACCAACACAGTGTCCTCATCCATGGCGGAGCACGTCCGCTTTGGTGGTGTCATCCCCGAGATCGCCTCCCGGGCGCACCTCGATGCGTTTGTGCCCACCCTGACGCAGGCACTGGAGAGTGCCGGGGTCACAATGGCGGACGTTGACGCCATTGCCGTCACCAGCGGGCCGGGCCTAGCGGGTGCGCTCATGGTGGGTGTTAGCGCTGCCAAAGCACTGGCGCTGGCCACCGGCAAGCCGATCTACGCAATCAACCATTTGGTGGCGCACGTTGGTGTGGGCTTGCTGGCTGAGCCCCTTGGAACTGGCTCTGAAACTGCCGGCTGTGAAAACTCTCAACTACCGGAAAACTTGGGAGCCCTCCTGGTCTCTGGCGGCCACACAGAGATCCTGCGGGTACGCAATATTGCCTCAGATGTTGAACTTCTTGGTGCCACGATTGATGATGCTGCCGGTGAAGCCTTTGACAAGGTAGCCCGGCTGCTGGGGCTTAATTACCCTGGCGGCCCGGCCATCGACAGACTGGCCAAAGAGGGCAACGCCAAGGCTGTGCGGTTCCCGCGCGGGCTGACGATGCCCAAGTACATGGGCACTGCGGAGGTTCCCGGTCCACACCGCTACGACTTCTCCTTCTCAGGGCTGAAAACCGCGGTGGCACGCTGTGTGGAAGGCTACGAAGCTCGTGGTGAGGACGTCCCGGTAGCTGACATTGCGGCGTCGTTCCAGGAAGCTGTGCTGGATGTCATCACGGCCAAGGCTGTGCTGGCATGCAAGGAACAGGGCATCACCACCTTGTTACTTGGTGGTGGTGTGGCGGCAAATACCCGGTTACGGGAGTTGGCCGGGCAGCGGTGCTTGGCGGCGGGAATCACGCTTCTGGTCCCAAAGCTATCGCTGTGCACCGACAATGGCGCCATGGTGGCGGCCTTGGGTGCGCAGCTAGTCATGAGTGGTGTGGGCCCCAGCGAGCTTTCCTTCGCACCCGATTCCTCTCTGCCAGTGACGTGCATCAGCCTCTAGATGTTCTCAGCTGTGCATCAGCTGCGGGAGGCACGACGGCGCAGCCTGACTGTGCGGTAGAGAATCCCCACCGCGAACATCACCAGTCCGGCCAGCACCGCCTCCAGCGGCAAGGTGGCCACGAGCAGCACGCACGCCGCCGCACCCAGCAGTTGCAAAACCTTGGGGTAGCGGCGATCTGCACCGCTTTGGGTGAAGGCAGAAATGTTGGCCACCAGATAATAAACTAGGACGCCAAAGGAAGAGAAGCCAATAGCGCCGCGCAGATCAGCGAACATAATGATCACAATGATTGCGGCGCCCAACGCCAACTCGGCCCTGTGAGGCACAGCAAATTTTGGGTGAATAGCCGCAAAATAATGCGGAAAATCTCCTTCTCGTGCCATGGCCAGCGACGTCCTGCCCAGACCCGCCACCAGTGCCAGCAGCGCACCTAAAGAGGCCAATGCGGCGCCTACTTTGACCACCGGTCCAGCCCAGCTCCAACCGCCGGCCGTCACCGCGGTGGTCAGGGGCGCCGCTGTGGAGGCAACGCCGTCGGGCCCCAATGCCACAAGCAGGCTCACACCCACAACAGCGTAGATGGCGCCCGCAATAGCCAGCGCCAACAGGATGGCGCGCGGGATGGTGCGCCGAGGATTTTTGACTTCCTCACCCAACGTGGCAATCCGGGCGTAACCGGCGAAGGCAAAGAACAAAAGTCCAGCGGACTGCAAAATACCGTACCAACCGTGCGAGAACAGCCCGGAACCCAGAAAGCTACTGTTGCTACTACCTCCGGGATGGCCGCCGCTACCAGCCCATACCGCGGCAATTGCAATGGTCAGTGCGGCAAGAACGGCGCCAACAATGATCCGGGCTAGGGCAGCCGTGCGGCTCACACCTCTGTAGTTCACCGCCACGAGAAGTGCGACGGCGGCAATCGCCACCGGCCGCTCCCACCCCGCGGGCGCGGCGTAAGCGGCAAACGTCATGGCCATGGCGGCACTGCTGGCCACTTTGCCCACCACGAATCCCCAGCCTGCCAGGAATCCTGGCCACGGTCCCAGCCGCTCTCGGCCATAGATGTACGTGCCTCCGGAGGTGGGGTATGCAGCGGCCAGTTGGGCGGATGAGGTGGCGTTGGCGTAGGCAACACAGGCAGCGATCGCCAGTCCTATGAGCAGGCCGGAGCCAGCGGCTTGGGCGGCCGGGGTGAAGGCTGCGAAAACGCCGGCGCCAATCATGGAACCAAGACCAATGACAACGGCGTCGAACGTGCCTAGTCGCCGGGTCAACGCCGGGGCGATGCTCATCTGCAAGCTACCTTTCGTATGGCCGATCTACCCGCCTGAGCGTAGCCGAAGCAAGTGAACTGTGGATGAACAAGGTTGGGTGTGCCCCACTCCGGCCAGACGCTCGCTCACTTAGCGTCGCGTTTTTGGCGACGCTCCTGCAGGTAGTGAGCGAGCGTCTGGGCATGATGGACGCGGAGTGAGCGAGCGTCGGTAAAAAGCCGACGTTAAGTGAGCGAGCGTCGGGGTGGGACTAGCGGGAGATCGGCAGAACTAATTCCATGGTGGTGCCGCTGGGACCTGTCTCGGCGACCTGGATGCTGCCACCGGCAGCCACGGCAATCTCACGAACCAAGGCTAGGCCCAGGCCGTAGCTGCGTGGTCCGCCTCGCGCGGCAGCGCTGCCATGAGCGAACCGTTCAAACACTCGGGCGGGGTCAATACCAACAATTCCACCACCGTTGTCACTGACAGTAATAATCGCTTTCCCTCGGGAGTGAGCTGTGCAGATCTCTACGGTTCCACCTTCTAGGGTGTGGTTGATGCCGTTATCAATCAAACCCAAGATAGCCCGGCGAAAACTGTTGGGCGCAATACGAACATGGGCAACGCCGTCGTGAGTTGTGAGCAGCCTGATGCCGCGAGATGCGGCCAGATCCACAAGGTTGGCGGTGACCTCATCGATAACAGAAGGGACGTTCAGGAGCTCCGTAGCCGTGCCGTGTTCACCCGTGGCGGCCAGAAGTAACTCCTGAACGGTTGCGGAGAGGGCTGCAGTATCCTGGCGAATCTGTCCCAATAGTTTGGCGGCATCGGGGTTGTCATTAACCTTCAATTCGGCCAACTGAACCCGTGCGTCAAGAATTGTCAGGGGAGTTCGGAGTTCGTGGCTGGCGTCTTGCACAAAACGGCGCTGTAATTCAAGGGCCCTCCCCAGCGGACGGATGGCACTGCGGGCACTGAGCCACCCAATAGCACCGGCCGCCAGAATCCCGGCGAATCCAGCCAAAAGCATTGCCTTGAGCATGTCATTTGATTCGATATAAACACGGGTAGAAGTATCGGCGGAAAACAGATCCGGGTGGTGTGAAAGGTACAGCATGTACAGGGCGGCTGTGACGATGACTGCCGCCACCATCACCGCGATGGCCACGGCTATGCGCAGGCCCACAGTGATGGCTGCTCGGCGCAACTGTGGCGAATCGGTACTGGAATGCTTAGCCAGTCCCAACGGGATTTTGTTGAACAAAACCTTCATGCGTCATCGCCCATCTGATAGCCCAAACCATGCACGGTACGGATCACTGTTTTGGACACCTTTTTGCGCAGATAATGCACATAGGTATCGATGACACTTGGGGAATCACCGGGGTGAAACAGGCTCTGCAGCAACTCATTCCTGGTGAACACGCGGTCAGGTTCACCAGCGAGAAGTGCCAGTAGATCTCGTTCCTTGGCTGTGAGCTGCACAAGTTCGCCGTAGTTTGAGCGCAGTGAACGGTTGGCCGGATCAAAAAGCCAACCGCCTATGCTCAGCGTTGTTGGGGAGAGCACGAAACGGCGGGTCATGGCACGCAGCCGCGCCCGGAGCTCACCGGCATCAAAAGGTTTGGTCATGTAGTCGTTAGCTCCGGCGTCGAGCCCCTCAATTTTCTCCGGTGTGGTACCCAAAGCCGTGAGAATAATGGCAGGAGTTGTGACGCCTTTGCGGCGCAGTGCCCGCACCAATGCCAGCCCGTCCATGACCGGGAGGCCGCGGTCAATCACCATGGCGTCCCATTGAGCAGTGAGGCCCAGATGGAGGCCTTTCTGCCCATCTGAGACCAAATGCACCTCGTATTCGCTGACCAGAAGCTCTGCAATGAGTGGCCCTAGGACGGGATCATCTTCAACCAGGAGCAGCCGCGAGCGTTCAGGGATGTGCACGCTCCTTATCCTCCTCCAAAATGCTGGCTTCAGCGGCAGTTTCCGCTTTACCGGACCGCCGTTTACGCAGGATGCTGATCAAGCCCGGCACCACCGAGAGAAAGACCAGCACTATTGCGATGATGTCGATGTTGTTGGCAATGATTTCATAGTGCCCCAGCCATGTTCCAAGGAGGGTGATGGAGCCAGCCCAGCCGACTGCGCCGGCAATGTTCCACAGCGTAAATTTCCTGTAATTGTAGTTGGCGGTGCCCGCCACCAAAGGGGCATAGGTACGCACCACCGGCACAAAACGCGCCAAGACAATAGCGGCGCCTCCTCGCTTGGCGAAGAACTCCTCGGTTTCCTTGAGGTACTTCGTTTTCAGGATTCGAGCGTCATCTTTGAACCAGCGTCGGCCAAACTTGCGACCCAGCATGTACCCAACCTGATCCCCTGCAACGGCAGCCAGCACCACCACGCCGATCAGTACGGGCAGTGAGAGCTGAAGCTGTTGATGCAGAAGTCCGGCAGTGAATAGGAGCGAGTCACCGGGCAGGAAAGGAAACAGGAGCCCTGACTCAATGAAAACAATCACAGCCACAATGGCAAGAGCGGCTGGCCCTAGCCCGTTTAAGAGCGCAGCAGGATCGAAAAGTGACGTTATCCCAACGGTCTGGGATCCGCTAGGGAGGAGAAATCCGTGGACTACAGGAACGATGAGATGCAACAAAACGGGCCTCGATCAGGGGTTCGAAGGGGTGGGGGCAGCAGACGGGCCAGTTTTAATAGTAGACCCGTCGGCTCTGAGCTGTCCCGTGAATTGGCTTACCCCAACGGGTGTTGCACTAGTGGGGCCGAAGCGGTCAAGACCTGGAATTCGGGGAATTATATGGCCTTGATAGCGGTTCCACACCCCTGCAAATAAGACCACAGCCGCGCTCGCAGCCAGGAATGACGCGGCAACATCGCTGGGGTAGTGCACACCAATATAGAGTCGGGACCAAGCCACTACCAGCGGCACCACAATGGCAAGAAGCGCCGCCAGTTTGGCCCACGTCCCCTTGCGTAACAAGAACCAGAACGCCCACGCGAGCCCAACAGCCAGTGCCACGTGGCCGCTGGGAAAGCTGTTCGAACCAGTTTCAGGAGCCAGCGGGTTTAAAAGCAGTGCGGGGTTGGGGCGTTGACGCTCCACCACAAGTTTGAAGAACTGGCTTGCAAACCAGCCAGCAATTGTCACACCGCCAAAGGCAACAGCGTTGAGCGGCGATCGACGAATGATGAGCAGAAAGATGACCATCAAAGCGATCATGACGCACCCGCCGATCGGTGAAAATACTTTGTCCAGTGCCAGCGCCACAACAGTCAGCGCACCAACGTGGCTCCTACTCATTTCCTGATCCACGGTGAACTCGTTGGCGGTGAAGTCAGGAGTGCCAACCACGAAGAATCCTAGAACCAAAACCATTCCGGACAGGACTATCACCCAGAGGCCCCAGAAAGCGGGCTGGGGGAGGACAGCTAACCGTGTGCGCCAGAGGTTGCCAGGCCGCGTGAAGAGACGGCGCATCTGCGAAGCGTGTGCGCCGGATTCAGGCGCGGCGTGCGTTTTCCCTTGTTTGGTCGGTGACGACATTAGCCAACTCTCTGATTCGCTGCGTGCAATAAGACTTTCCTTCACTGTCTCGCACGATAGCTAAGAATTTTCTAAGAAGTGCCCGCCGCTGAGCTAGTTGCCGGCCATTTCCTGCACAAGTTCACGCACGACGGCGCGCAGGTCGCCATTGTGGGCGGCAGCAACGCGGCGTTGGCGCTGGTAACTCGCCCCGCGCGTGATGATTCTCTCCACATTGGATAGCTCATCTGAGCAGCCTAACCTGGCTGCCACGGGTTCAAGTTTGTTCAGGAGCTCCAGTGTGTGCTCCGTGACAAGTTGCTCCTTGCCGGCAGCATCCAAGATGATGATGGCGTCCAAGCCATACCTGGCTGCGCGCCACTTGTTTTCCTGAATGTGCCACGGTGGCATCGTGGGGATGGTGCCGCCGTCGTCCAGGGTATTTGAGAAATCCTCAACCAAGCACTGGGTCAGCGCGGCGACAGCGCCAATCTCTTCCAGGGTGGACATCCCGTCGCAGATACGCATTTCAATAGTGCCAAGATTTGCCACGGGACGAATATCCCAGCGGATTTCATTTGGCGCGTCAATGACCCCGGTGGTGAACATATCCTGCACGTAGGACTCATACGCGTTCCAGTCGGGAAACTGGAAGGGCAAGCCGGCTGTAGGCAGCTGCTGGAACATCAAAGCCCGCTGGGACGCGTAGCCGGTGTCCTCGCCATTCCAGTAAGGAGAAGAGGCAGAGAGGGCCTGGAAGTGCGGGAAGTGGTTGACCAGCCCATCAAGCACTGGCATGGCCTTTGACACATGGTCAAGGCCTACATGGACATGCACGCCGTAGATGAGCATTTGGCTGCCCCACCACTGAGTCCGATCCACGAGTTTGGAGTAGCGTTCCTTATCGGTAACGGCCTGCGTGCGCGGGTTGCTGAAAGGGTGTGTGCCGGCGCTGAGGAGATCAAGGCCCAGGGGCTCGGAAGCTTGGCGCAGCAGGTTTAAGTTGCGGCGCAGATCCTCGATACCATCAGAGACGGTTTGAGCAACCCCTGTGACCAACTCCACTGTGTTTTGGAGCATTTCACCCTTAATGTGCGGGTGCTCCTCGTCCTTTATGACCTCTGGCTGAGCTGCGAAGATATTCTCGAAGACGTCGTCGGCTCGCGCAGCCAATTCTCCGGAATCCTTGTCAACCAGCGCAATCTCCCACTCCAAACCCAGTGTAGATTGCTTAGATTTCGCGAAATCAATCTTCACTGCGACGCCCCCTAGGCATGATGGAGTGGTGGGTGCAATACGACAAATGTGCGTTCTGCCTTCTGATTGTAGTTCAGGATCTCAGGCACAATGGAGAGGTGCCTATCCTAAACAAAGACATGACATTGTGCATTTCGCTCGCCGCGAGACCTAGCAACATCGGTACCCGCTTCCATAACTACCTCTATGAGGCCTTGGGCCTGAACTACGTGTACAAGGCGTTTGCGCCACGTGATCTGGCCCAGGCTGTTGCAGGTATCCGGGGGCTGGGTATTCGCGGCGCCGCAGTCTCGATGCCGTACAAAGAGGATGTCATTGCACTTGTTGACGCGATGGACGCCTCCGCCTTGGCCATTGATTCGGTTAACACAATTGTCAATAACTCGGGCGTGCTCACCGCGTACAACACCGATTATCTTGCCATCGCCAGGCTGCTGACAGTGAACGCTATTGATCCCGCCATGACGGTTTTTCTGCGTGGTTCCGGCGGCATGGCCAAGGCTGTTGCTGCTGCCTTGCACGACGCCGGATTCATTCACGTGAGCATTGTGGCCCGCAACGAAGAACGTGGCCAAGCGCTTGCCGCGCTTTACGATTTTTCCTGGCTTCCGGAGGTGGATGGGGCCGCTGGCTGTGCTGTTGCGGATGCCAATCGTGTTCCTGGAGCAGGCATGCTCATCAACGTGACCCCTTTGGGCATGGCTGGAGGAGAGGAGACGGTTCAGTCGTTCTCCGATGCACTGGTGCAGCAGGCGCAGGTGGTGTTCGACGTCGTCGCACTTCCTGCCGAGACCCCGCTAATTGCGGCTGCCCGGGCCGCCGGGAAGCAGGTCATCACGGGAGCCGAGGTCATTGCTATCCAGGCTGAGGAACAATTTGTGCTGTACACGGGTGTTCGTCCAAGCGCGGAACAGGTTCGAGAAGCCTCCGAGTTCTCCCGGCAGTAGTCCCCAGCCGCTCCCTCTACTCGCAAGCTCGCAGCGGGTCCCTCGCGTCTGTGGGCCCACCCAGCCGCTCCCTCTACTCGCAAGCTCGCAGGTGAGCGAGCGCTGAGAAATACTCGACGTGAAGTGAGCGAGCGTTGATTATGGGGTGAGGGGTTCAACCACTATTGCCACGCGTTCTTCGCCAATACGGGTCAGCACAAGCGTGGCTTTATTGGGCCCCTTGCCCGAGCCCGTCAGTAGCTGACGGCGTAGTTCTTCCGGCGTCGTCGAGATACCGCGTTTTTTGATGTCGAGGACGCCAATCCGGTTAGTCTTCACCCACGCCTTGAGCGCTTTGACGTTGAACGGCTTTACCTCAAGAACCTTATAGCTACGGGCGAACGGCGTCTGGATTGGAGCATCGGAGGACAGGTAAGCAATGTGTTCATCGAGCAGGTGAGCGCCGATGCTTCGGGCTAGATCGGCCACAAGTCCGGCGCGGATAACTGCTCCGTCGGGCTCGTGCAAGTAGCCACTGACGGGGCCCAGCAGCGCATTTTGCTCAGAAGGCTCATATTTCTGCGGACTTGTCAGCTCTGCACTACCGCTAGCGCCGGTGACATTCTTGCCAATCACCAGAGCAGCGCGACGGATATTGGGGCGGGCAAGCTGATTGAAGTACAGGCCCGCCTCCACCACCTCTCCATTGATGGAGATCCACTGGGCCTCGGCAGTGTCTGGAATTGCGTCGTGCGGGATACCCGGACCCATCTTTACGCCCACAGCTAGCCCCTGATCGGCCAGCTGTTCCACAAATGACAGGGGAGGGGAGAAGGCTTCCGGATCAAAGAGTCGTGTGGTGCCCGAGGTGCTGGTGGTGCGCCGGGCCGGGTCAAGCCACACGCCCTGAATTCCCTGAAGATCCACCTCTTCAGCCTTCGCGCACAACACCGTGGCGTGCGGGAAGGGCATGAGGTTTACTGCGGTGCACGCGGCTGTTATTTCGTCCATTTCCACGGCGATGACGCTGATATCAAGGCTTGCCATCGCTAGCGAATCAGCGCCAAGACCGCAGCCAAGATCGGCCACTGAGGTGATACCTGCTGTTGTAAATCTCTGCGCATGCAAGGCAGCGATGCTCAGGCGAGTGGCCTGTTCCAAACCTGCTTGTGTGAACAGCATCTGGTGCGCGAACTCCCCAAATTTGGCTTCTGCCTTGGCGCGCAGACGTGCTTGTGTCAGGGCGGCGGCCACCAATTCGGGGGAGTGCCCGGCTTTGCGCAATGAGTCGTTGAGTTTCAGGGAATCGGCCTCTTGGTAGGGACCAAGGGAAGACAAAAGTTCCCAGCCTTCAACGGTGAGCAGCGGGGAAATTGCGTCGTGAACCATTCCTTAAGCCTAACCTCCAGAAACGGTCCTTTCGGGCAGGACTGCTCGAAGACAAGTAAATTACAGCACTACTTAGTTGCGTAATTTACTTAGTCTGTACTAACTTTGATCGCAGCGTCTGGGTAAAAGGTGTTTTGAGGCAAGTTGTGATCGAGCTAACAGCTCCGAAAGTGGCTTTGTACTTAGGTTAGGCTAAGCTAACTTTCGGTACCAGTTCAGTTTTACGGCCATTTCACAGCCGCACAAACACGAAGGAAAAAATGACCTCCCTGAAGTTTCGCTTCATTGCGCTGATTGGCGCAGCCGCCATCAGCTTGACCGCCTGTGGTGCACAAACGCCTGCCGCCACCACCGATTCCAACACCGACGCACCGGCCACTGTCTCCATCGAAGACAACAATGGACCGCAGACAATCTCAACCCCTTTAAAATCAGTCGTCGCTACTGACAATAGGACCTTTGAAACGCTGTCGGACTGGGGTATCAAGCTCAGCGCCGGCGCCGTAGCACTCATGCCAAAAACAAGTGGCTACAAGCAAGACTCCTCGATCGTGGATCTGGGCAACCACCGTGAGCCAAATTTGGAAGCCGTCGTGGCCGTAGAACCGGATTTGATTGTCAATGGCCAGCGCTTCTCGCAATACCATGACGATTTCGCCAAACTGGCGCCTAATGCCACAGTCCTTGAGCTGGATCCACGTGAGGGGCAGCCCTTCGACTCTGAGCTGAAGCGTCAGATCTCAGTTCTGGGAGAAGTTTTCGGCAAAAAGACCGAAGCCAAAAAACTTAATGATGACTTTGATGCGGCGATTGCCCGAGTCAAGAAGTCCTATAACAAAGACACCACTGTCATGGGCGTCATCACCTCCGGTGGCAACATCAACTACTCCGCACCCGGCAATGGCCGCACGCTTGGCCCGCTGTTCAGCATCCTGGGTCTGACCCCTGCCCTTGAAGTCAAGGACGCCAGCACAGATCACCAAGGTGATGACATTTCCGTTGAGGCCATTGCCAAGTCCAACCCCGACTGGATCCTTGTTATGGACCGCGACGCCGCGGTGTCCGCTGATGACGCTGCCTATAAACCAGCCAACGCGCTGCTTGAAGGCTCCGACGCCTTGAAAAATGTCACGGCAACACAAAAGGGCAACATCGTATACATGCCGGCCGACACCTATACCAACGAGAGCATTCAGACCTACACCAAATTCCTGAACAGCTTTGCCGAGGCGCTCGAGGGCAAAAAGTAGACCAACGCTTTACTAATGCAGTGGCAGACCGCTCCGTGAGTCTGCCACTGCTGCGCATCTGAACTGCTGCGCATTCAAGCTTTGATGCGGCCACGCCAGGTCTGAAGGGACAGCTGAACATGACCACCACCACGCGGGCTCCAACAAAGGGCCGGCTGTTTGAACCCAAGCTATTCATCGGCATTGCCGTTGTGGGGCTTTTATTGGTGTTCTCACTGTTCACGGGTGTCTATGACATTTTTGGGGCCAAGGACGGCGGCGAGATGTTTGCCGTGACCCGCGTCCCTCGAACCATAGCGCTCGTTTTGGCCGGTGCTGCCATGGCCATGTCAGGACTGGTCATGCAGATGCTGACACAAAACCGTTTTGTTGAACCCACCACCACGGGCACCACCGAGTGGGCGGGGCTGGGACTGCTGACCGTGATGATCATCAACCCAGGTGCCAGCATCCTGCTGAAGATGAGCGGGGCCGTGATTGCCGCGTTCATTGGCACCATGGTCTTCTTCCTGTTCCTGCGCAGAGTCTCACTTAAGGCATCTCTGACGGTGCCGATCGTTGGCATCATGCTGGGTGCCGTGGTGGGTGCCATCTCCAGTTTCATTGCCCTACAGACCAATATGCTCCAAAGCTTAGGTATTTGGTTTGCCGGGAGCTTTACCTCGGTGCTGCGTGGCCAGTACGAGGTGCTGTGGATTGTAGCACTCGTGGGAGTAGCTATCTTTCTTGTGGCAGACCGCTTTACCGTGGCTGGACTCGGTCAAGATGTTGCCACCAGCGTAGGACTGAACTACAACCAGGTCATGCTTCTGGGGACCGGGCTCATCGCCATTGCCACAGGGATTGTCACGGTTGTAGTGGGAAACCTGCCATTCCTGGGACTGATAGTGCCTAACATTGTTTCCATGTTCCGTGGCGATGATCTGCGCGGAAATCTGCCCTGGGTGTGTTTGCTGGGCATCGGTATTGTGACCGTTTGCGATCTGGTGGGCCGGCTAATCATCATGCCCTTTGAAGTCCCCGTGTCATTGATCCTGGGTGTTGTTGGCGCCGTAGTTTTCATCACCCTTTTGCTCAAGCAGCGCCGCAATGGCTGAAACATCCACGCGGAGGATCACACCGCCACTTCCTAAAAGCACACACCACCGCGATCGTGCATCCGGCGCCTTGCCCACAACCCGCGCCCGGAGACGGTATTGGATAATACTTGGCGTACTGATCACTATGGCCGCGGGATTTGGCTTTGGGCTGCTGGCCTGGGACAACCCCATGCCCCTCGGGAGCGCCGGATTCTGGCGAATAGCTGAAATGCGCGGTACCAGCGTTGTTCTCATGTTGGTTGTCGCCATCTGTCAGGCCATGGCCACCGTGAGCTTTCAAACGGCCACTAATAATCGTATTATCACGCCGTCGATCATGGGCTTTGAATCTCTGTATATTGCCGTGCAGACGGGGGCAGTGTTTTTCTTGGGTGCCGCAGGTGTCAGCGCAGTTCAAGGCGTTCCACAGTTCATCATTCAAATTGTGCTCATGGTGGGGCTTTCCATGGCACTGTATGGCTGGCTGCTTTCAGGCAAATATGGCAATCTGCAGATTATGCTGCTGATCGGCATAGTCATCGGCGGTGGGCTTGGCTCCATTTCGGTGTTCATGCAGCGGTTGTTGACGCCAAGTGAATTCGATGTGCTCACGGCACGCCTCTTCGGCTCCATCTCAAACGCCGATATCAGCTACCTGCCCATCGCTATCCCGTTGTGCGTAGGGGCCGGGGTTCTGTTGTTACTGAACTCCAAACGGCTGAATATCATTGCACTGGGCCAAGATACCACCACTAACTTGGGCTTGAATCACCGCTTTGAAGTCATGCGTGTACTATTCCTAGTTTCCATCCTGATGGCTACCTCTACCGCGTTGGTGGGGCCCATGACGTTCCTTGGCTTCCTTGTAGCCACCTTGGCTTACCAACTGGCCGATAGTTATGATCACCGCTACGTCTTCCCCGTAGCCGTGCTCATTGGCTTCGTCGTTCTGGCGGGCGCGTACTTCATCATGAAGAACCTCTTCTACGCCCAAGGGGTGGTCTCGATCATCATTGAAGTTGTCGGTGGCGTCGTGTTCTTATTCTTCATCCTCAGAAAGGGTCGCTTGTGATTACGCTGACCAACGTCAAGAAAAGTTACAGCGATAACGTGGCCATTGGGCCCGTGACGTTGGCGATCCCCCAAGGCGGAGTTACAGCGTTGGTGGGCCCCAACGGTGCCGGAAAATCAACGCTATTGACCATGATCGGGCGTTTGCTGGGGGTGGACGCGGGTGCCATCGAGATTGCCGGGTATGACATCTCCCGCACCGCTTCCAAAGATCTCGCCAAGATCGTTTCCATCTTGCGCCAAGAAAATCACTTCGTCACCCGCCTGACTGTTCGTCAATTGGTGGGTTTTGGTCGATTCCCGCATTCCAAAGGACGGCTAACCACTGAAGATGAGGAAATCATCAGCCGCTCGGTGGATTTCCTCAACCTCAACGAGCTGGAAAACCGTTACCTGGACCAGCTATCAGGTGGCCAGCGCCAACGGGCGTATGTGGCGATGGTGCTGGCTCAAGACACCGACTATGTCCTGTTGGATGAGCCGCTGAACAACTTGGACATGAAGCATTCCGCGCAGATGATGGCGCTTCTGCAGAAGGCCGCCGTCGAGCTGGGCCGGACAGTGGTGATAGTGCTCCACGACATCAATTTCGCCGGACACTATGCAGACCACATTTGCGCAGTGAAGGACGGCAAGGTCATTGAGTTTGGCACCCCGGAAACGATCATGACCGATGATGTACTGAGCCGGGTCTTCGACACCCCCGTGCAGGTCATTGACGGCCCGCGCGGTCCGCTGGCGGTCTACTACTAGTACTACGTATCCTTGCGGATCCATCGGAACGTAGCGCGGCAAAGGATCAAGCCAACCACTAACCAGACGCCCATGATCAAGGCCACGAGTCCAAGATCCCAGGAACCGCCTGACTCCATCACCTCAAATGACTCCGGAAGGAACACGCTGCGCATCCCCTGAGCCATCCATTTCAAAGGGAAGATGCTGGCGATGTTTTGTAGCCAGCTCGGCAGTTGTGCAAAGTTCAGGTAAACCCCTGAAATGAACTGCAACAACAAGACAATGGGAATCACCACAGCGGTAGCACTTTTCCCCGAACGGGGCAGGGCCGAGAGGGCAATACCCAGTACGCAGCTGGTGATCACACCAAAAAGGAACACCCACGCAAAAATCAGCCACTTGGCAGGATCGGTGGGCAGCTCAACGCTGAAGACGAAGCGGGCCACAAGCAACAGCAGAATCACCTGGAAAACGGAGCTGACAAGCACCATGCCAATCTTGCCCATGAAGTAAGAAAAAACCGGTAAGGGAGTGCCGCCCAAACGTTTGAGCGTCCCGTCGCCTTTTTCCCCAGCAATGTCCACGCCAAGATTCTGTACTCCGCTAAGCAGCATGCCAGCGGCCACCATGCCGGGAACATAAAATGCGGCAAAGCTGATGCCGCCACTGCCGTCCGGAGCCTCACCGATGTTGCCGCTGGTGCTGAACGCCACGGCAAAAACGGAGAGCATTAAGATGGGGAACAGGAACGTGAAAAATACCGAGTCGCCCTGGCGGAAATAGAGTTTTAGTTCGTACCCAATTCGGGAGGTACCCAGCGCCAACGTGCTCATGCCACACCTCCAGCGGGGACCGGCTCGGGCGACTTCTGTGCCGCGGAATGGTTTTTCACCATATCCAGATAGATGTCTTCCAAGCTGGGTCGAGTGATTTCAAGCCCCGGTACCTCACCGCCATGTTCAGCAAACAGCCGTGCGGCTAATGCAGCTGGTGCTGTGGTTCGTTCAACACGGACGACGCCGTCCTGCCGCCACCGCACAGATGGCACCTTTGCCTCTTGCCCACCAATCTCATCGATAGGGCCAATGTCTACTAATTTGCCCCCGATGATCACCCCTGCGCGATCGGCCAAGGTGGCGGCCTCGTCAAGATAATGGGTAGTCAATAAAATGGTTGTGCCTTCGTCTTTAAGTTGGTTGATCAAGTCCCAAAAATGGTGTCTGGCCTCAGGATCAAAACCCGTGGTGGGTTCATCCAAGAACAAAAGTCTGGGCCGGCCGATGATTCCTAAAGCAACATCCACACGGCGGCGCTGTCCTCCGGAGAGCTTGCTGATCCGGGACTTTGCCTTGCCTGCCAGCCCCACGGCTTCAATGACATCGGCAACCTTGCGCGGGTTGGGGTAATAGCCAGCGAAGTGCGTCAGTTGCTCCAGCACCGTGACATTTCCGCTCTCACCGCTGGATTGAAGCACGATCCCCAGTTTCTCTTTCCACGCCCTCCCACCGACTTGGGGGTCCACCCCCAGCACTTGAGCGTCGCCACTGGTCCTGTTTCGGTAGCCTTCCAGGATCTCAATGGTGGTGCTTTTACCGGCACCGTTGGGACCGAGCAGGGCAAAAGTTTCGCCCTCGCCAATATCGAAGGAGATGCCGTCAACGGCGGTGAAGGTGCCATAGGACTTTTTGAGTTCGCGCAATTGCACAGGACTGGGGGTCATGGCTTTATCCTTGCATTGTCCAAGTAGCCCGGAAGCATTGTGACCAAGGATTTGTTGACGGATTCTCCTCAGTCAATCGCAGGTGCATCCGGCACTACCGCTTTTGGTGCGCCGTGAGCGAAACCCGGCCCGCCGTCGTCGTACTTTTGGCGCTGAATCTGGCACTCGCCTTGACCGAGTGCTAACCAACTATCTAGAGTCGAGTTAGCACTCTCACCCGAGGGTGCTAACTTGCCAATCTTCTTGGCCATGGGAGCACCTCCGGCACCGCGACGACGGTTGGACTCCACACACATGGCGAAAAAGACTGCCAGGCATCCAAAAAATTTACGCATGTGAAGGGGAGGTCCGAGTGTCGGTCTCTATTAAGCCTCTTGAGGATCGTATTGTTGTTCGCCAGCTCGAAGCCGAGCTGACCACCGCATCAGGTCTGGTCATCCCGGACACTGCCAAGGAAAAGCCCCAAGAGGGCGAAGTTGTGGCAGTTGGACCCGGCCGCGTTGATGACAACGGCAACCGTGTCCCGATCGATGTTGCTGTTGGCGACGTCGTTATTTACTCCAAGTACGGTGGAACCGAAGTGAAGACCGGTGGCGAAGAGCTGCTCGTTCTCTCGGCCCGCGACGTACTGGCCATCGTCGTTAAGTAACGACCCTCGCCAAACAACCACTTTGTAAAGCCCCCGCGACCGGGACCGTAGCTTAGGTCACGAACGTGGGGTCTTTGCGTGAAAGGACATTAGGCATGGCCAAGCAGCTTGCATTTAATGACAGCGCACGGAAGGCCCTTGAAGCCGGTATCGACAAGCTTGCCGATACCGTCAAGGTCACCCTCGGCCCGCGCGGTCGCAACGTAGTACTGGATAAGAAGTGGGGAGCTCCCACCATCACCAACGACGGCGTCACAATCGCCCGCGAGGTGGAGCTGGAAGACCCGTACGAGAACCTAGGCGCACAGCTGGCCAAGGAAGTTGCCACGAAGACCAATGATGTTGCCGGCGACGGCACCACCACGGCCACAGTTTTGGCACAGGCACTGGTCAAGGAAGGCCTGCGCAACGTAGCCGCAGGTGCAGCCCCCGGCGAGCTCAAGCGCGGCATCCAGGTTTCCGTTGAAGCCATTGCCAAGCGCCTGCTTGAAAACGCACGCCCGGTTGGCGGTGGGCAGGTGGCAGAAGTTGCCGCCATCTCCGCGCAAAGCCAGGAAATCGGCGACCTGCTCGCCGAAGCATTTGAGAAGGTTGGCAAGGATGGTGTGATCACCATCGAGGAGTCATCCACAACCTCAACCGAGCTGGTCCTCACCGAGGGCATGCAGTTTGATAAGGGCTACCTGTCCCCGTACTTCGTCACTGACGCGGAACGCCAGGAAGCTGTTATGGAAGATGCACTGGTTTTGATCAACCAGGGCAAGATCTCCAACCTGCAGGAATTCCTGCCGCTGCTTGAAAAGGCACTTGCTGCCAACAAGCCGCTGTTCATCATTGCTGAAGATGTTGATGGCGAGGCACTGTCCACGCTGATCGTGAACCGTCTGCGCGGCACCTTGAACGTAGTTGCTGTCAAGGCACCGGGCTTCGGCGACCGCCGCAAGGCCATGCTGCAGGACATCGCGATCCTCACCGGCGCACAGGTTGTCTCTCCGGAGATCGGCCTGTCCCTGGATCAGGTTGGCCTTGAGGTTCTGGGTACGGCTCGCCGCATCACAGTCACCAAGGACAACACGACCATCGTTGACGGTGCAGGCACCGCTGGCGACGTCGCTGATCGCGTAGCCCAGCTGCATGCTGAGCTCAAGCGGACTGATTCCGATTGGGACAAGGAAAAGCTGCAGGAACGTCTGGCCAAGTTGGCTGGCGGCATTGGCGTGATCAAGGTTGGCGCAGCCACCGAGGTTGAGCTCAAGGAAAAGAAGCACCGCATTGAGGACGCTGTGTCCGCAACGCGTGCAGCCCTGGAAGAAGGCATTGTGGCTGGTGGCGGTTCCGCACTGGTCCAGGCTGCCAAGGCCCTTACCGAAGATGCTGCTGTTCTAGCCCTGACCGGTGATGCAGCAACGGCAATCGAGCTGGTTCGTAAGGCTGTTGCTCAGCCGCTGCGCTGGATTGCTCAGAATGCGGGCCACGACGGCTACGTTGTAGTGCACAAGGTTGGCGAACTTGACGATGGATTCGGCTTCAACGCTGCCACCGGCGAGTACGAGAACCTGGTCAAGGCCGGCGTCATCGACCCGGTCAAGGTCACGCGCTCAGCTCTGCGCAACGCAGCCTCCATCGCAGCTTTGGTGCTCACCACCGAAGTTCTCGTGACGGACAAGCCTGCCGAAGACGAAGAAGCCGGACACCAGCACTAGTCCCTAGCTTCTTCCCGTTTTCTCGGGGCGAACACTAGGAAAGCCGCCGCTTGCGGTTAAAGCCACCCGGCTACCGGGGGCTTTAACCGCAAGCGGCGGCTTTTTCGCTTCCTACTTGCGCCGACCAACGACCAAAGCGCGCAGTGCGTTCAAGATCGTGGCCAAATCCACGAGTTCCTGGGCCAGCGCCCCAGCCACGGCAGGGATGTAGCCAAATGCGGCGAGAATCATCAGCCCCACGCTCAGGATGATCCCGATCCAAATGCTTTGGATCGCTATTTTCATAGTCCGCTGGCCGATTTCCACCGACTGGGCAACCTTGGCCAGATCATCGACAAGGATGACAACATCAGCAGACTCACTGGCTGCCGTGGAACCTTTGGCACCCATGGCGATACCGACGTCAGCCACGGCAAGAACTGGTGCATCGTTGATGCCGTCACCAACCATCAGCACTGGCCGATCAAGCATCGAATTCACGATGGTGACTTTATCTTCGGGCAGTAAATTCGCCCGGATCTCGGTGATCCCTGCAGCACGGCCCACATGATCGGCCGTGGACTGCGCGTCCCCTGTCAGAATCATGGCATGGCGTACACCCAGCGAGTGCAGCGCGCTGACCGTTGCCGCGGAATTCTCCCGTATGTGGTCCCGCATGAGGAGAGTGCCAGCGAAGACTCCGTCAATGGCTACATAAACAGCCAACTGGCCGGGCACAAGTGCTGCTAGCACCACGTTATTGGCCTGCTGCGCCACGAACGCAGACTTTCCAACCACCACCACACTGCCATCGCATGTAGCAGTAACCCCGTTGGTGGCGTGTTCGACAGCGTTGTTTGAAGAATAGATTTCCAGTCCTTGCGCCTGCGCCGCATCAATGACGGCTGCCGCGAGAACGTGGGACGAGTATTGTTCGGCCGACGCCGCAAGGGACAACACCCGGTCAGCAGAGAAGTTACCTGCGGGCGTGATCGCCTCCAACGTTGGATGGCCACCCGTCAGGGTACCCGTTTTATCGAAAGCTGCTGTCTTAACGCGGCCAAGCTGTTCGAGTGTGCCACCATTTTTCACGATGATGCCAGCCTTGGCTGCCCGGCTCATACCGCCAAGGAATGCCACGGGTGCGGCAATCAGCAACGGACACGGAGTCGCCACGACCAAGACCTCGGCAAAGCGGGCCGGATCTTTACTCAGGAACCACGCCATTCCGGCCAGCACCAGAGCCACGATGGTGAAGGGCACCGCGTACCGGTCCGCCAATCTGACCATGGGTGCCTTGCTGTCTGCGGCCTCTTTGACCAGGGCAATGATGCGGCTGTATTGCGAGTCAGATTCCTTCGCTGTGACCAAGATGTGCAGCGCGGCCGAGCCATTGACTGTTCCACTGATAACAGGATCACCGGCAAACCGGTCAACGGGAAGGCTTTCTCCCGTCAACGCAGACTCGTCGAAGGAACCAGAATCAGAGAGCATCGTCCCGTCAACTGGAACCACTTCTGCCGGTTTGATGATGAGGACATCACCGACCTCTACTTCCGCCACAGGGATTTCTTCAGTCAGGCCGTCCGGGCCTTCTCGGTGTGCCGAAAGTGGTGCCCGCTCCAATAGGGAACGCAGTTCACGCTGGGCACGGCCGGCAGCAAAATCCTCCAGTGCTTCACCACCGGAGAGCATCAGGACAATGATCAGAGAGGCAATATATTCCCCGACAGCGACTGTGCTGACAATGGCTGTCAAAGCGAGTATGTCAATGCCCCAATGACCTCGCAGGATGTCCTTGACCATGCCAATGCCCTGGTGGAACGCGACCGCTATGGCGTAGATACTCGCCAACCACTGGGCAGCCGCACCTAAGCCTGTAAGAGCCAACGAGCCGGCAACAACCAGAACTAGGAGAGTCAGCGCCACTAGCGGGTATCGCCGGATGGCGGCGACTAGCGAGAACTGAGTGGAGGCCCGGGCCACCGGGCTGGTCGTCTCGGATGCATCTGTGGTGTGGGGGCGTGTGGCGTCCATGCCCTTACTCTGCCTTAGCTTTGCCGCCAAACACAGTATATGAGACACATTCCCAGTACCCGCGAGGCAAGGACACCGTCAGCAGTGGTGAGTGTTCAGCGGCGGAAAGGATTACGTGAGCCCACGTTGTGGGCATTTGCAGCCCCGTGTGCCGCGGAATAGATGGAAGGCCCAGGACGCCGTCGTCGTGCCATACGGTAAACGAAAAGCACAGTGACCGCAGCAAGAACAATGCCTGAAACATTGACCAAGAGTTGCAGCACCGAGCCAACAGCCCTGCCCTGTTCGCCCAACACCAATGCAACGGCTATATACCCCGCGGCAGGAATCGTTGTGACTGAAATGAACACGCCGACCAGGGCGGCGGATTTGCGTCCGATAAGTGAGAGCATTCCAGCCGCACCGGCAAGCACAGCCACAATGAAAGAGTACGGTCCTGGGTGGTAGATGAATTCGGTGGCACGGTTTTCACGGAGTACGTCAGCCGGGATGAAAAACCCCAGCCACAGGGAGAGCATTGTGGCCAGGGCCGCCAAAACGATGGCAATTGGGAACCCGATTATGAGTGCTACGGCGCCGCGCCGGGCCAGTTTCCAGCGCCGGTCCACCACGGCCAACGCCAACCCCGCCAACGGACCGAACTCGGGGCCCACCACCATGGCACCAACAATGGCGATGGTGGAATCGGTGACGATGCCGATCCCAGCCAACTGCACGGCGATAATCAGAAAGAGCATATAGTTCCAGGTCAGTTTCGAATCGGCATTCGTGTCCTTTTCAACTTCGGCCCAAATAATGGCGTCGGCACCGTCCCCGGAAACTTCCTTTTCCACTTCGTCCAAGCGGTCGGAGATAACCAATTCCGGTGAGCTGACGCTGATGGATCCTTGCTGGGCGATGTTGAGGGCTTCCAGCTTTTCCAACAGTCCCTCGACAGATTCGCGCACTGCCTGTAAAACGATGACGTCGCCCTTGGGGACAAGTGATACACCCCGAGTGCGAGAAATTTCTGAGACGCCGGGGTGGTTGCGAGCAATTTCTTCGACGGAATCTGCGGCCCCGGATGGGATAACAATGCGGATCTCCAACGCCATGGGAGGCCTTTCTCGTGCCAGTTTGTGGGCTTGATTCTATGTGATGATTTATGCCCAAATGTGACCCAGCTTGCGGGAATAGGGTCAGGAGCTCTTTCGTTTTAGACTGTAAGCAACGCACAGGCCAGCTTCGTAATCACGGAACAGGCCATAGGATGCACATCCCCAATGGTTCTACCCTTTGTCAAGGAGCCTTCGTGTCCCAGCCTGAAACTCATGATCCCTTCGCCCTAATTGGCCTGACCTATGACGATGTATTGCTTCTTCCCGGTCACACTAATGTGATCCCCTCAGAAGCAGACACCAGTTCAAAAGTCTCCAAACGCATCACCGTGCAGACACCCCTGCTTTCAGCGGCGATGGACACTGTGACTGAGTCTCGCATGGCCATCGCGATGGCGCGTCAGGGTGGTTTGGGTGTTGTTCACCGAAACCTCTCCATTGAACGTCAAGCCGAAGAAGTTGACCTGGTCAAACGCAGCGAATCGGGCATGATCACGAATCCTGTGACGGTGGGAGCCGATGCCACACTGGCTGAGCTGGATGAATTGTGTGCACGCTTCCGCGTTTCCGGTCTTCCCGTGGTTGACGATCGTGGCCGTCTAATGGGCATCGTCACCAACCGCGACATCGTCTTCATCCCGGAAAGCGAATACTCTCAGCGACTTGTTCGCGACGTCATGACACACATGCCGCTGATTACTGGCCGTGTTGGTATTAGCCGCGAAGACGCGTCTGCGCTCCTGGGTAAGAACAAAATTGAAAAGCTGCCGCTGGTAGATGACGCGGGCATTCTGCGCGGGCTGATTACGGTCAAGGATTTCTCTAAAGCCGAGCAGTACCCGCTGTCCACAAAAGACTCCGAGGGCCGTCTGCTTGTTGGCGCAGCCATTGGCTTCTTTGGGGATGGATACGAGCGTGCGATGACATTGGTTGAAGCCGGTGTTGATGCCTTGTTCGTTGATACTGCCAACGGCCACAGCCAAGGTGTGCTGGAAATGATCCAGCGGCTCAAGAGTGAAAAAGCTGCAGCTCATGTTGACGTCATTGGCGGTCAGGCAGCAACTCGTGAAGGTGCCCAGGCCCTGATTGACGCTGGCGCCGATGGTATTAAGGTTGGCGTTGGCCCAGGCTCTATTTGTACTACGCGCGTGGTTGCAGGGGTTGGTGTTCCACAGATCACCGCCATCTACGAATCCGCTAAGGCTGCCATACCGGCAGGTGTGCCGTTGATTGCCGACGGCGGGCTGCAGTACTCGGGCGATATCGGCAAGGCTCTGGTGGCTGGTGCCGACACGGTCATGATCGGTTCACTATTGGCGGGAACCGAAGAGTCCCCTGGGGAGACGGTTTTTGTCAATGGGAAGCAGTTCAAGGCTTACCGCGGCATGGGTTCTTTGGGTGCCATGCAGTCCCGTGGGAAGAACACGTCCTACTCAAAGGACCGTTACTTTCAGGCGGATGTGTCCGGAGATGAGAAGCTGATCCCCGAAGGCATCGAGGGCCGTGTTGCTTACCGTGGTCCGTTGGCATCTGTTGCTTATCAGCTGGTTGGTGGACTGCGCCAAACAATGTTTTATGTTGGCTCACCGAACATTGCGGAACTGAAGGCACGTGGCAAGTTCGTTCGGATCACTCCTGCTGGTCTCAAAGAATCCCACCCGCATGACATCACCATGACTGTGGAAGCCCCGAACTACCTCAACAAGTAGTTCCCTTCGTGGGGCTAGCGAAACGTCTTCATTAAGCTTCGCCCGGCGCCGTTGAGGTTGGAGGTGATGACACCCCATGGTCCTGAACTGCTCCCCGAAAGTTGGACTGAATAATTCAGTACCTTACTTTCGGGGAGTTTTTCATGCGTCCACGTAGTTCATTGACAGCCGAGCAGCGGCTAGCTGCCGTCGATCTGTTTGAGGAAGGGTTTGGGTATCGCGCGGTATCCTCAAGGCTGGGAGTCAGCGTGTCGGCTATTTGCGAGTTGAGAAGTCGTTTCAAGATCTGGGGTAGAGCAGTATTGGAAAACAAAACAACTAAGCAGGCGTATTCCTTTGATTTCAAGCTGGCGGTTGTTCGCCAATATCTCGACGGTAAGGGGACGCTGCAGGACCTTGCCCAGATGCATCAGCTCAGTTCTCTAGGCCTCTTGCGATCATGGATCCGCGCCTATCGGGACTATGGCCAGGAGGGCCTGCGCCCCAAGGCCAAGGGCCGGCCCAAATTTGTGCCTGAGACCCTATCGGTTGAAGTCAGTGAGCTGGAGAAGCTACGCCGCGAGAACGAACGTCTGGCGGCAGAGAACGCCTACCTAAAAAAAATACGGGCCTTGAGGAACCAACCACGGCGCTGAAAGTCAGCACCGTGATTTCCCTCAAGGCATCCCATGCCCTGCCCCTGTTGCTTCAAGCAGCGGGATTGGCTCGTTCCACATTTTTCCACCGTCAAGCGGCACTCAAAACCCCTGACCGGCACGCTGAGCTTCGAGCTCAGATCCACGAGGCTTTCACCGTAGCTAAGGGCCGCTACGGCCACCGGCGCATCCACGCAGTCCTGAGACGCCACGGCTGGCAGATCGCACGCAAGACCGTGCTGAAGCTGATGCGTGAGGAGAACCTGATCTGCAAAGTCCGTACCCGTCGCAAATATTCCTCTTACAAAGGCCAGGTCGGTAAGATCGCCGAGAACCTACTCAAACGAGAATTCGAAACCGATGCGCCGAACACCAAATGGGTGACCGACGTGACTGAGTTCAAAATCGCCGAACGCAAGGTCTACCTCTCACCGGTGTTAGATCTGTTTGACCGCTCGATCGTTTCCTACTCGGTTTCCCAGTCCCCGACCGTTTCCTTCACCAACGAATCACTCATCGCTGCGATTGGCACCCTCGCCCCGGGCGAGACCCCGATGATGCATTCAGACCAAGGATTCCAGTACCAAAACTCCAGCTGGCAGAAACTCCTTAGCGACGCCGAGATGGCCCAATCCATGTCGCGCAGGGGCAACTGTTTAGATAACTCGGTAATGGAAAACTTCTTCGGTCACCTCAAGGAAGAGATGTTCCATCGTCAAGAATTCACTGACACAGAAGTGTTCACCACCGAACTCCGGGACTATATCCACTGGTATAACACCGACCGCATCTCGTTAACGCTGCAGTGCCTGAGTCCGATGGAATATCGGGCTCAGGCACTGGCTGCGTAGACTCTTATTTATCGAGTCCAACTTTCGGGGAGCAGTTCATTCCTCCGGGGTGTCATCACCTCCAACCTCAACGGCTAAAACGCAACGGCTTAGCTGTTAGCTGTTAGCCGCTTTTACTGGTGATTGGTTTAAGCTTCCAGTGCTGCCTTGAACTGGGACATGGCTTCGCTCGCCGGGTAGCTGTTCTCGGTGAATTCTGACTCTGATCCGCTGCGTAGCATCCAATCACCGGACTCGTTTGCGGTCAGCTGGGCTACAAGGGGCTCGGCATCTACGCGTAAGCGCCGAACTACTGCTGTTGCGGGCAGACCTTCGGCAGCGCCCGTGAGGTACTCATTGCCTAGATGCAGCCCAAGCTCAAGCATGGCCGGGCCGGATTCGATGGGCTGAATCTCATGCACACCATGCGGACCGATGCTCAGCAGAACGGCTCCAACATTGGAACCCACGGCGAAAAGTACATGGTTGCTGGTTGGGGTGGTCAGCGAGATCTCCAACCACTCCTGAGCTTGGGAGAGCACTGTGCCAACAACAGCCGCTTTCTCAATGGGAACAATTTTCTCGGCCTGTTGCTCGGCCAACCCGCGCACCAACAATGTTGTCAGGCCAGCATTATGGAGTAGTTCATTGTCCCCGTGCTGGTCGAGCCGGAGCAGACCCAGCGTGACGGCAGCCGATTCAGTGGGGGTCATGGACAACAGGGTAAGAAGCTCATGATCGGTCATACGAAGTTCCGTGTCAGTCATGGACTAAGCGTAGCGGCCGAGGGGCCCCGTCCGAGCGAAGCGAGGGTTGGGGAGGGTGCAAGCGGTAGCGGCCGAGGGGCCCCGTCCGAGCGAAGCGAGGGTTGGGGAGGGTGCAAGCGGTAGCGGCCGAGGGGCCCCGTCCGAGCGAAGCGAGGGTTGGGGAGGGTGCAAGCGGTAGCGGCCGAGGGGCCCCGTCCGAGCGAAGCGAGGGTTGGGGAGGGTGCAAGCGGTAGCGGCCGAGGGGCCCCGTCCGAGCGAAGCGAGGGTGACATGGCCTTCACGGATGTGCCCGTGTTGGCGAGTGCGGGTGGGTAGTGTTTGATGGACGACGGCGGTGGGCAGCTTGCGTGCGTCAGCGCAGCCACGCCGTCGAACCTGAATGGTTGCGAATTTTTGGTGACGTGGAGAGTTCTCTCTTGATTCCAGACATGCTTCACATGCTCCTGCCATAACTGGAAGCGGGTGCGTTTGAGCGAGGCGATTTTACCGCAATGGTCCGGACACTGGAGCTTGGCGTGACTTTGGATAGGACACCCGCCATAGAGTTGGAATCAATGTCCGGCAGGAGCCACTGGCATCGCCCAATGAACTTCGCGTGAAGTGCCCTTTAATGGCTCTGGCCCTCGCTGCGATAGGCTAGGTGGCGTGACTTATGAGATTGAGATTGGCCTTGGTAAGCGCGGACGCCGCGCGTATTCGTTGGACGAGATTGCGATTGTGCCTTCCCGGCGTACCCGCGACCCACAAGACGTGTCAGTGAAGTGGCAGATTGATGCCTACCAATTCGATGTGCCGGTGCTTGGCGCGCCGATGGACTCAGTCATGTCCCCGGAGACTGCCATAGCCCTTGGGAAGTTGGGCGGGCTCGGCGTTCTGGACTTGGAAGGCTTGTGGACCCGGTACGAGGATCCGCAGCCACTGCTTGATGAAATCGCGATGCTTCAGGCTTCTGTGATGGATCCTGAAACAACCGTGCGCTTGCAACAGATCTACAGTGCCCCGATTCAAGCTGAGCTGATCACAGCCCGGCTAGCGGAAATTCGTGCCGCTGGTGTGACAGTAGCCGGATCGCTGACGCCGCAGCGCACGCAAGAATTTTACAAGACTGTCATCGCCGCGGGCGTAGACATCTTCGTGATCCGCGGAACTACGGTCTCGGCAGAGCACGTCTCGAAAACTACTGAGCCGTTGAACCTTAAGCAATTCATTTACGAGCTTGATGTTCCCGTCATTGTCGGTGGAGCTGCTGGTTACACCCCGGCGCTGCACCTGATGCGCACTGGCGCAGCGGGTGTGTTGGTTGGCTTCGGAGGCGGTGCCTCCACGACCACCAGCCGTGCGCTGGGAATTCGTTCCCCGATGGCAAGTGCCATTTCTGATGTGGCTTCAGCCCGTCGTGACTACATGGATGAATCAGGCGGTCGCTATGTGCATGTGATCGCCGACGGCGGCATGGGCTCTAGCGGTGACATTGTCAAAGCCATCGCCATGGGTGCGGATGCAGTAATGCTTGGCGCGGCACTGTCTCGTGCAGCAGAGGCTCCCGGTCAAGGCTGGCACTGGGGTGCCGAAGCCCACCACCAAGAATTGCCGCGCGGACACCGGGTGAACATGGGAACCGTGGGCACCTTGGCAGAAGTGCTGTATGGTCCGGCGCACCAGGCAGATGGAGCCTCCAACCTGATCGGTGCTCTACGCCGTTCAATGGCCACTACCGGTTACTCTGACTTGAAAGAATTCCAGCGTGTAGAGGTCATCGTTGCCCGTTAGTTCTTTCGATGCTTGACCCACTATTACAAAAGCGCCCCGTCCCTCGTGGACCGGGGCGCTTTGTGTGCGTTGTGCATGTCAGAAGCACTCACAGTGTCCAAGCGCGTGAGGCTAGACTCGTGGAAGGGGAAAATTTTTAAGTACAGCCGAAAGGTACTAATGACATTGGGTTCACTGGAACGCTATGACACAGAGTTGACCAACCCTGGTTTGGTAATTCTGGAAATGGTGGCGGATTCCAAAGAGGACGCGGCCGCGCAGTTGGCTGCCAAGCTGTTCGAGCAAGGCAGGGTCTCAGACCTGGATGGCTTTCTACGGGACGTCAATGCCCGGGAACACCAGATGGCGACAGGGCTGCCAGGCGGGGTGGGCTTGCCGCACGCCAGAAGCGTGCATGTTAAAGAGATATCCATCGCTGTTGGCATCACAAAGTTTGACCACAGCTTGGATTTTGGTGCTGTGGACGGGCCAGCATCAGTGATCTTGCTCATTGCCACTCCCGACAGCTCATTCTCTGCACACCTTGAAGTGCTGGCCACCTTGGCCCGCTCTTTGTTTAAAGAGAACTTCCGGGAGTCGCTGCGCAGAGCCCACGATGCCGAAGTTATTTCAGAGTTGATCAACTCAACTCTGGTGTTTTTCGACCACTAGTCCCCACGCCCTCCCAACACTCGCAAGCTCGTGTCGGGTCCCTCGGGCGCGTGGGCCCACCCACGCCCTCCCAACACTCGCAAGCTCGTGTCGGGTCCCTCGGGCGCGTGGGCCCACCCACGCCCTCCCAACACTCGCAAGCTCGTGCCGGGTCCCTCGGGCGCGTGGGCCCACCTGATCATGTTCTTCAACTGCATTCGTTGTTCTACAGCGTGACGAAGTACCGTTGAGCTGTGTTGAAAACTGCCGTTAAGCCCAAATGGATAGCAGCGCTCGTGTTCGCGCTTGCCGTGGCCGCCGCCTTCGTGCTTTTGAGTCAGTGGCAGCTCTCGCGTTCGCTGGAAAAGGATGTTGCTCCGCCCTCTGTGACAGAACAGATCCAGCCATTACTTGACACGTTGTCTCCCGGGGCGCCCATGATGGGCACCGCTGAAGGACAAGTTGTCACGGCCACGGGTGAATTTGATCCGAGCAAGCAGGTATTGGTTCCCTCACGCCTGCAGGATGACAACGTTGGATACTGGGTGGTTACTGCCTTTAAAGTCGAGGGTGCACCGGCACTAAGCGGAGTTGCAGCTACCAAGGAAATCGTCATTCCGGTAGCCCGAGGATGGGTTGTTTCTCCTGACAATGTGCCAAGTGCACCACTGGGAACTGTTGCCCTTGAAGGCAGATTGCTGAACTCGGAAGGTCCAGAATTGGCCAAGGACCTGCCGACCGGTCAAGTGAAAACTCTGTCCTCTGCTGAACTGACGAATATTTGGTCAGTGAGTACCTATTCCGCGTTCATAGTTTCCCACAGTGAGACTATTGAGGGCAAAGACGTAGGCGCGAAAGCTCAAGGCGCGGCCCTAGTTCCCATTACCGTCACCGCCACGGATCAAAACAACAAGGTCAATTGGCTGAACATCTTCTACGCGATTGAATGGGTATTGTTTGCGGGCTTTGCCGTTTTCCTATGGTGGCGCCTGGTGGCAGACGATTATCGCCGTGACCAAGACGAACTTTTTGATATCAACGATGAAGATGAAGACGCTAGTGACGATGATGGAAGTGACGGCCAGCAACCGTCAGTAGCACCGCACACGCACTGAGTTTTTTGCACCGACTGAAGACATGCACCGACTGGTTTTGTTACAGTCAGCAACCAAGCACAGATTGAAGGAGAGCCGGCACAGTGACCGAGCCTAAGAACACCGAATCCAGCACCGAACCCACTAATACCGAGCCGGCAAAGAAAGCAGCAAGCCCGGCTGTACAGGGAGGCGCATCGCAACCGGCTAAAACAGCACCAAAGCGTCGCTTCGGGGGAACGCCAGCACAGATTCTCAGTGCATTAAAATTCTATAAAGTCCTTGCATACGCCACGGGGACCATGCTGCTTTTGCTCGTTGTTGAATTGGTGTTGCGCTACGGCTTCCAGAGTGTGCTTGTGGCCGGCGGTACGGATACTGCGGGGGCTTCTCACGGACTAGGACTCGTCAATATTGACGGTGGCCTGATGGCCGTCACCGGCGGTGTAAACCTCTCAACGATGGTCTTGATCATTCACGGCTGGATGTACGTGGTGTACCTGATTGCCGATTTCCGTCTGTGGACGCTGATGCGCTGGCCGTTCGGGAAACTCGTCCTCATCGCTCTTGGTGGCGTGGTGCCCTTCCTCTCATTCATTGTTGAGGGCAGGGTTCACAAGGAAGTGCTGGCCGAAGTGGCAGCCAACCCCAAGGCCGGGAAGCGTTACTAACCCTGAACTCCTAGGGCACTTTTGTGGTTCATTTTTGAGTAGCTGGTCACTGAAAATGCGGTACCGGGACTGGTTGGCTGCGGCGTAGGTTAAGATTGAACCGTGACTAATCCCGCTACGCCTCAGACTTCCCAGAAGCCCGTCCTGGTTGTGGACTACGGTGCCCAGTACGCCCAGTTGATTGCGCGCCGTGTGCGTGAGGCAAACGTGTACTCGGAAATCGTGCCACATACCTATACAACCGCGCAGTTGCTTGCCAAAAACCCAGCTGCCATTATCCTTTCCGGTGGACCCTCTAGTGTCTACGCCGAAGGCGCACCCAGCATTGGTGTCGACCTTTTTGAAGCTGGTATCCCGGTACTCGGCATTTGCTACGGCTTCCAAGCCATGGCGGCCGCTTTGGGCGGCACCGTAGCCCAGACCGGTCAACGCGAATACGGATCAACCCAAGTACAACTCTTGGGTGAAAGCCGCTCCATCCTTAGCTCAACAGGGGCGGAACAAACCACTTGGATGAGCCACGGGGATAGCGTCCATGAGGCTCCGGCAGGCTTTGATGTTCTGGCATCTTCTCCCGGCGCACCTGTTGCCGCCTTCGCCAATGAGGAAAAGTGCCTCTTTGGCGTGCAATGGCACCCCGAGGTCAAGCACTCCGAATTTGGCCAACAGGTGTTGGAAAATTTCTTGTTCAATGGTGCCAAACTTGAGAAGAACTGGACCGCCACCAGCATCTTGGACGAGCAGATTGACCGCATCCGCGAGCAGATCGGCGACGCCAAAGTGTTGTGTGGACTCTCCGGCGGCGTTGACTCAGCAGTGGCCGCTGCCTTGGTGCAGCGTGCAGTTGGCGATCAGTTGACCTGCGTGTTCGTCAACCACGGCCTGCTTCGTCAAGGTGAAGCTGAGCAAGTTGAGTTGGACTTTGTTGCCTCAACCGGAGCCAAACTCTACGTAGCCAACGAGCAGGACCGGTTCCTGAACGCCCTCGCTGGCGTCTCTGATCCTGAAACAAAGCGGAAGATCATTGGTCGCGAGTTCATTCGCGCCTTCGAAGAGGCGGAGCGGGCCATCATGGCTGAGGCTGCCTTGGAAGGTGAAGAGATCAAGTTCTTGGTTCAAGGAACCTTGTACCCGGACGTTGTTGAGTCTGGCGGTGGTGAAGGCGCAGCCAACATCAAGAGCCACCACAACGTAGGCGGACTACCCGAAGATCTACGCTTTGAACTTGTTGAGCCGCTGCGGGCCTTGTTCAAGGACGAGGTACGTGCGGTTGGTGCCGAGTTGGGTCTGCCACCTGAGATTGTGGGCCGCCAGCCGTTCCCCGGTCCCGGCCTGGGTATTCGCATCGTGGGCGAAATTACCGGCGAACGTCTTGAACTGCTCCGAAACGCGGACGCCATTGCCCGAGCCGAGCTCACGGCAGCTGGCTTGGACAATGAAGTGTGGCAGATGCCTGTGGTGCTGCTTGCCGATGTCCGCAGCGTTGGTGTGATGGGAGATGGGCGCACCTACGGTCACCCTATCGTGTTGCGCCCGGTGTCCTCAGAAGACGCTATGACCGCGGATTGGTCACGCCTGCCGTACGACTTGCTGGCAAAAATTTCCAACCGGATCACTAATGAAGTGGATGGGGTAAACCGCGTGGTTCTGGATGTCACCTCCAAACCACCGGGAACTATTGAGTGGGAGTAGTTCCCACTTTTGGGACACTGGTGGACGCCATTACCTGTGGAAATAGGGAAATTTGGTGTCCTCCAGTGTGCCGAACGAGCATTGAAGGGCTGAGAGCGATAGCCTGAAATACATGTCAGTATGGTCAAGACCGTTTCGCTCAAGTGCAGAGAAGAAGGCACCCGTGTCCGATGTTGCAGGCCCCAATGAGAGTTCATTGGAACTCCAAACCTGGCTTGCTGGATTGGATTCTTATTCAGGCGCGGATACAGCCCTTGCCTTCGTAAAAACCGAGCACGGCAGCATTGGTCTCACACACGCCCACCCGTCTGGCCTGGCCCAGCTTCTGGCCGGCCGTAAAACCCGGCTCTCCACCTTGATTCGCGAACCCGAACATTATGCGGCCGCAAAGAAGGCTGCCGCTGCCCTTCGCGCGAAGATCTTTGAGCTGAGCACCGATCGCGGAATCGACGTCGGATATTTGGGTGCCGGTATGGCGCGCTGGTCTGTTGTCGGTGGTGAAAACAGCGGTGACGTCTGCGCACCTGTCCTGCTCGCCGCCGTCGCACTGACCGTCCGCCCTGGTCAAGATGACTATGAACTCCAGCTAATGGAGCAGGCACAGGTGAACCCCGCACTGGCGAAACACTTGGCTCAGAAGGCAAACATCCACCTTGATACCGCAGCTTTAGGGCGGCTGGCATACAGCACGGCACGCTTCGATCCGGCCCCCGTCCTGGATCGCGTGCGTACACTACTGGCCCCCATCAACGGGGCAGTTGTGGAACACGAACTGGTGGTTTCCACCTTCGCATTCCTGGCAGATAATTTGAACGACCCAGCACTGATGGCCGGTAGCGAACTGCTTGAGTTGCTCCAGAGTCATAGCGGCGATGACGTTCTACCCGTTGAGCTCGAGCCCGACTTTGAACGCTTTGCTCCGCTGGATGATCGCCACCCTGAAGATGAACTGTTGGTCCTGGACGCTGATCCACAGCAACAATACGTCCTGGATATGGTTCGCAGTGGCGAGTCAGTCCTTGTTTCGACCCCTCCAGGGACCGGACAGACACAGACAGCAATCAATGCCGTCGCCCAACTAGTCCATGACGGCAAAAGCGTTCTGGTGGTGGGTGAACGTCGCGGGACGTTAAATGAATTTGCTCAGATTCTCAGCAATCACGATCTTGACTCGCTTCTGTTGCAGCTCAGCGCACAGACGGGGCCCCAGCAAATCAAGTCGCAGTTGATCCGGGCCATCACCCGAAATGAAAAAGCTGTTGAACCCACCTTGGACAGCTTGCATGAAACTCTCGTCGATCATCGCCACCAACTGGTTGATCATGTAGCCAGCCTGCACAATGTGCGCGAACGATGGGGATGCTCGCCTTACCAAGCTATGCAGTCATTGGCCGAACTGACCTCGATCCACCCCGCGCCATCCACAACAGTGCGCCTCAAACGCAGCGTCTTGGATAGCATCCGTGATCGCAAGGAGCTCACTGGGCGTCTGCGACGGACCGCTGAGCTCGGTGCGTTTAGCCAGGTTGCCGTCAGTAGTGCATGGCATGGCGCCCGAATGGTGACACGCAAGGAAACCGAGTCGGCTTATTCGCTGGCTGAGCAACTGTACGATCAGGTGCCCGGCTTTGCCGTGAAGATGCGGGAGGTGGCTGAATTTGGCCAAATTCGGCAGGGTAGTTCTTTTGCCCAGTGGGGTCGGCAGCTGGACATGCTGGTCGCGATTCGGGAAAGCCTGGATAAGTTCAACGCCGATATTTTTGACTGGTCAACGGATGAAATGATCGCTGCCACGGCTACCGCTGCTTGGCGCCGGGAGCGTGGCATCGATATGCCTGCCTTGCAGCGTGCACGGTTCCGTCGCAACGCTAAAGATTTAGTCCGTCCCGGTGTGCATATCGCAGATCTCCACGCATCCTTGATGCTTGTCAACGAACAAAGCATGCTGTGGGCGGAGGCTGCAACTAGCAAGCGTCACCCCACAGTGCCCTCGGGGCTGGCTGAGTTGAGCCGCACTTACAAGAGCTTGCGCGAGAAGTTGGTGGCTCTGGGCGCTGTTTTGGACCGTACGGTCGATGGCGGGGACCTGCTGAATTTCAATGCGCGGGAGCTCGTTGGCCGTTTGGAAGCGCTGGTGGCTTCTCGGGAATCACTGGAGACGCTGCCTGAGCGCACGCTTCTGCTTGAGGGTATGCGGGAACAAGGTCTTGGCGAACTACTTGATGACCTGGCCCGCCGTGAGGTGCCGTCTGAGCAGACCAGTTCAGAGCTTGAACTTGCGTGGTGGCAGTCGGCGTTGGAAGCCATGATTAGCGGGGATGAGTACCTTGCCATGTCCGACGGCGAAAATCTGCGCCGCTTGGAGGCTGAGTTCCGCTTGGCTGACCAAACGCATGTTGCTTCCGGTCCCGGCAGGATCCGTTGGCGCCTGGCCAAGCAGTGGAAGGCGATGCTTGCCGGTCGCAACCGGCAGGGTGAAATGCTGCGCAATGTGCTAAAGGATGGGAGGGTCTCCCTTGCCGGACTGAGCACCCAGACACCTGACCTGTTACGTAATCTGGCACCCGTTTTTGCCCTGAGCCCACTCGTGGTGTCTTCGGCCATTCCGGCCCACTACCGTTTCGATGCCGTGGTCATCCTTGATGCAGAATCCACGTCTTTGCAATCGGCCCTCCCAGCCCTGGCCCGGGCGGATCAGGTCATTGCCTTTGGCGACGAACAGACAGCGTGCCCCAAGAGCTTCAGCGTTGCTGTCGGAACTCCGGGGGCCCGTAGTGCCGAGCAACATCCGTTGGAAAGTGTGTTTGGTGCGCTGTCCAGGGTCCTTTCGCGACATCGTTTGACAGTTTCTTACCGAGCCGTTGATGAAGACTTGGTGCGTCAGCTCAGTACCGGATTCTACGATTCACAGTTGGAACGGCTTCCCGACGGCCGGGCCGTGACAGGACTTGAACGCGCAATCACAGTTGACTATCTCCCGGACGGCAAGGGCTTGCCCGGCGCTGGCGACGGCGGGGTTGAATCAGTGGTTGCCGAAGTTAACCGTGTTGTTGACTTGGTGTTTGAACACGCCAGGGTTCGTCCTCGCGAGTCGTTGGCCATCATCACAGCCAGTGAGCGGCATGCCGTTCGAGTTGCTCAAGCCATCCGGCTTCAAATGGCCAACCATCCGCTGCTCGCTGAATTCTTTGCCTCGGGTGCTGAGTCGTTCCGCGTTGTTACTGTTGACCGTGCCGCCGGTCTTGTCAGGGATAGAGTTATTTTCTCCCTTGGCTTTGGACGGACGCCACATGGCCGTGCGCTGCATGGCTTTGGGCCCTTGTCTGAACCTGACGGTCGTGCGAAATTCGCCCTGGCTATGACGCGCGCCCGCACCCATATACATATAGTCACGTGCTTCCGTCCTGAGGACTTAGATGAGAATCGGCTAAGTTTTGGTGCCATTGATTTCTTTGAGCTACTTGACCGTGAACTTGCCGGGAATTCGTTGCTGGGAACACCGGCAACACGTGCCCTTGATAGTGAACGTGTCACAGGCGAGGACCCGCTCGTGGCGGATCTGGCCGACAGGCTTCGCGCCCGTGGAGCAAGAGTGTGGCATCACTACGACGGTGTTCTGGATATGGCGGCGGCCCCGGACCCCGTTCAACTTCTTGGCCTTGAGGACCACGAAATTCCGGTACCTGTCGCAGTTGAATCGGATGGCACGGCTAAGTACCAGAACATGACTGTACGTGAGCGGAGCCGGCTGCGCCCACAAATGCTGGAACGTTTGGGCTGGCGCTACGTACCGTTGTGGACCATTGAGGTATTTACCGATCCATCAAGTTGTGCTGATCAGATTGGCCGGCACCTGAACCTGGCCACGACCAGTGGCGATGCCGAACTAGCTTCTTTATTTGGCACACCCTCTGATTCCCCCACAACCGGCACGGTTGATTCGTCTCGTTCACGGCGACGCACCAATGTAGCTTCAGCTGACGTAGCGGCGGAGGAGCTGGTGCGTGCAAATAAAGTAGACGATACAAAAAATAGTGAAAAGAGTGTGCCAACAGTGAGCGGGTCTGAAGATACAGCAGCTGATAAGACGAGCGACAACCCAGCGCCGGAATCAGCAGAAGACTCCAAGTTGTTGCCCAAGGTAGCTCCGAGCGACGCCGATCATACGTGGGGTGACTCCTCCAACGGACGCGGTCATGACGCGTGGCTGCGTGAGAATAAGCCTCCGCACTGGGGCTAGGAACTGCATTGACTAATCCTCCGAAAATTCCCGGTTTGGGTGCATTCATTGAGAAGAGTGCTGGGGCGTCCAAACCGGCTGCACCACATCTTGTAGTGACGGCTGCCCGATTGTTGCTTGCCGCTGCCGCGGTTCAGATCATCGCCTCAGTGATGGCAGTAATGTACGCGGCCTCACCCGAACGTCTAGTGGCGATTCAGGCACAGATAGATGCCATGAGCGGTGCTGTACCCAGTTTGGAAGCCACCCGAAACATGGGGGTGATAACAGTGGTTTTGGCTGGCATTGCAACTGTTAGCGCGTACGTGTTGTTTGCATTTTTTCTGCGGAAAGGCCGGACTTGGGCCAGAGTTGCCGCTGGGGTGCTGGCGGTTCTAACGTTGACGCAACTAGTCGGGTTCACGATGCCTCAGGGGCTGACAACTGTGGCTCAGATTATTTTGGGCGGTTTGGCAGTAGGACTGTGTTATCTGCCTGAAGCGAATAAGTACTTTGCAGTTGCCAAGGCTGCACGGAGCTAAGTGCAAGAAGACAATCGGACTGCTGCAGGGTAGACCGGCATGAGTTCTTCAATTCAGCAAGATGAGGAAAATCTTTCCACGGTTGACGGCGTCCACCAAGCGAACAGACTGCTCTGCTGACGCTGCCACCACGACGAGTCCCTCATTTTCGTGGGCTGGTAGTAATCCTGCACTGCTCTGCACCAGTTCCGGAGTCCACAAAACGGGGATACTCTCTGCCAATACTTCATTGTGTACAGGTCCATCCATGCCTTGGCTGCTACTAAGGATCACAGTGACAAGCTGCCCCTGACGCAACAGTGCCAAGGTAGAGGGATCACTTAATCGCAGTGGCACCGCCTGGCTCCCCGCAGGTGCACCGATCAGCAACCCACTTCCCAGTAGGGAGGCATCGGTAATAACTTCGCCACGGCGAACGGGCCCAGAGACCTGCCTTCCCTGCCACAAGCTGGACGTTGTGTTGGACTCCGTGCCAGTGGCGAGTGAGCCAGTGGTAGCCGATCCACTCGTGGCAACCTCGGGATGCAGAGCGCCGTCGGGCACCATGCGGGGGCTTACCTTGGTGGCCAGCAGATCCCCACTAGCCAGAATGTGTCCTGCCGGAATGTCGTGGGATGCTGTGAATACTGTGGTGGTAACAGGGCTCGAAGGGGTGAGTTGTTGGACGGCCAGGGCCGCTGCTACGCAGAGGAGCAGGGCTGCGAAAAGTCGTCGATGACGCATTAGTAACCGCAGAAACCTATGCCGGATTGATAGAGGGGAACCGCGTCCTGACCACGAATGGGAACGCCAAAGAGGTCCTGCATAAACAGGCGGGTTGGGCGGATAGCGTGATGACTTCATGGCCCAACGCTAGGCCCACAACCGCTCCACTAACAGGGGCGAACACTTATCAGTGGAGGACTTTCTAACCGGCCGGGTCTGTGGAGGAATAGCTGGGTCAACAAGACTAGTTCGCAGGATGAAAAGGGCGCCAGGAATTAAAAGTACTAACTGTATTAAAAGTACTAGCTGGATGCGTTGGCTGCTGAGGCGTTTTTTTGGCCCGAATTCTTCTTGGCCGCACTGCCAGAGCCAGAGTTTTCAGAGCTGCCAGATCCTGCACTTGCCTTGGCCGCACCACCTGAGCTGCTGGCATCTGAGGACTTGGGGGAGGAAGTGCCACCGGATGCTGAATTTGCTGATTCGGAATTAGTCGAGCCGGATGCGGCAGCTGGAACCGAGCTGGCGTTGGAGCGTGAATCGGTGCGGTAAAAACCGGATCCCTTGAAAACAACACCCACTGAATTGAATTTCTTCCGAAGATTTCCGCGACATTCCGGGCAGACAGTCAAAGAGTCATCGGTGAATGACTGCTGTATATCAAAGGCGTGGCCGCAATCTTTGCAGGCGTAAGCGTACGTGGGCACTGATTTTCCTCCTGGATACATGCGTTGGGACCCTGCTATCACCAGTCGCGTGGCTGGCAGTCCATGGTCCCAACTGCTAATTCTACCATCGGAAGAGAACAAGGCGCGGAGATCCCTCACATGCCATTCTCCTTTAGCTACCCTGGTATAGCCCACCATGTGCAGCCGTGCTGTTTCATTGCGGCTGAATTGTCCCGGTTCCCATGTGTTGGTAGCCAACAGGGGTCAGCGAATAGTCTACGGGGGCGTCCAAAACATCGGAGGGGAGGCGGCCGGAGGCAAGAACTTCGGGTGCATAGACCACGGCGGCTACGGGAATGGCAGCGGCTGTCGCCAGGAACCTGTCATAGTAGCCGCCTCCCTGGCCTAGGCGGACACCTGAACGGTCAACGGCGAGCGCAGGAACGAAGATCGCCTGAATGTAATCCAATTCGCTAAAGTGATTTCGAGGTCCTACAGGCTCCATGACGGGAGCGAAGCGGCTTCGTGCCATCTGCACGTCGGCAAACCAAAGGACCCAACTGAGCAGGTGCCCGGGTTCGCAAACAGGCACGTACACGCTGTAACCAGCATTCGTTAGGGCTCCCAAAAGTGCTTCGGTGGGTGGCTCATCACCCATGGAGATATAGGCACATACGGCGGAGCCGGAACGTGGCTGGAGGCCAAGCGATTCCAGCCAGCTGAGTCCGGAATACGCCAGATCTGCTCCCAGCAGCGCAAGAGAAGCGCGATGGACTTCCTTGCGCTGAGCACGCAGCCTGGAACGCCAAACAGACTTATCGAGTGCGCTCACACGTGTCCAATCGGTTGAGTTGACTTTAGTTCAGTAGAGAGAGCAACTAGCTATAGGGACATTATCCGTGTTTTTGGGACTCTTTCAGATAACCTAGGGGCATGACTTCTGCAAAGCATGTACGTAAGGCCGTTATTCCCGCGGCTGGTTTGGGAACAAGATTCTTGCCCGCAACCAAAGCAATGCCCAAAGAAATGCTCCCCGTGGTTGATAAACCTGCCATTCAGTATGTGGTTCAGGAAGCTGTCAGCGCGGGCCTGACCGACGTTTTGATGATTACTGGCCGCAATAAACGCGCTCTGGAAGACCACTTCGATAGGGTTCCCGTGACGGAACTTCTTTTGGAGGAAAAAGGGGATATGGACCGCCTTGCAGCGGTACAACATGCCACTGATCTAGGAGAGATCCATTACGTTCGTCAGGGAGACCCCAAAGGGCTAGGACATGCAGTGTTGCGTGCCAAAACCCATGTAGGCGATGAACCGTTTGCCGTGTTGCTAGGTGATGACCTCATCGATGAGCGCGACGAGCTGCTTGCGACGATGATCGAAGTCCAGGAGCGCACAGGTGGGTCCGTCGTGGCCCTCATTGAGGTCCCCATGGACAAGATTTCCTCCTACGGCTGTGCTGACATGACAGTGGTTGAAGGCGAAAATTACGTCCGGGTCAACCAGTTGGTGGAAAAGCCCACAAAAGAGGAAGCACCCTCGAACCTGGCCGTCATTGGCCGCTACGTGCTGCACCCGGCCGTATTTAACGTCCTAGAAAACACCCCTCCGGGGCGTGGCAATGAAATCCAGCTCACCGATGCGCTGCAAACCCTGGCCACCCAGGAAGGTGAAGGCGGCGGTGTCTACGGGGTTGTGTTCCGTGGCAGGCGTTACGACACCGGCGACAAGCTCAGCTACCTCAAGGCAGTCGTGACGCTGGGTTGCGAAAACGAGGAATTGGGCTCGGACCTGCGCGAGTGGCTCGGCGAGTTCACCGCCGATTTCAAGAGCTAGTTACGTGTGGGGGCAGGCCATCTGGCCGGTGACCTTGGAATGCGGTGATTTGGTACTGCGCCCCATCAAACTTGGCGACAAGGCCGAGTGGGTCAGGGTACGAAACCGTAATTCAACGTGGCTCCAGCCGTGGGAGGCGAGCAATCCCGGTGGGCAGGGGGAGCTGCCAACTTATTCGGGGATGGTACGTGTTCTGAACCGGCAAGCCCGCGAAGCCGCCGCATTGCCGTTTATCATTACCGAACGGATTCCGTCCCAACGACGCCCAGCCATTGTGGGGCAGCTCACTGTCTCCTCCATCATGTGGGGCTCGGCGATGTCGGCGACCCTAGGCTATTGGGTTGATCAAGGCAGGGCCGGGCGAGGCATTGTCCCCACGGCAGTTGCCATGGCCACGGACCATTGTTTTCAACAGCTTGGCCTGCACAGGATGGAAATCAATATCCGCCCCGAGAACGCGGCCAGTCTGCGGGTGGTGGAGAAATTGGGTTTCCGGGACGAGGGTCTGCGCCCGAGGCTTTTGCACATCAATGGACAGTGGGCGGATCATCGCAGTTTCGCGCTCACTTCTGAGGAGGTTCCGGAAGGAATCCTCGTCAGGTGGCTGGGCGCGAGGCAGTAGTCCGAGCAACTCGCGGGCCCTGCGATGTACTTAGGCAATGTAGTCAGAGACTGCGGTTGCTCTGAGCCCGTCTTGTCAGAAACAAGTGTCGGACACAATTCACGGCGACAAAATGGGGCTGATTTTTAGCCTTACCCCGCGACACACCGGCAGTAATGCCAGTGCGGACATGTTTCCCGTTTAGGGTTGAAATGTGGCCGGACACGAGTTGCCAGTCCACCTAATCCAGGAGTTGCAGGAGACGTCAATGGAAAGCACTACTTCCGACGCCCACACCCACGTGGAGCCGGGACCTTCAACGGCTGCGCCCGAGGGGACTGCGAGAACTTTACGGATTCGCTGGGACAGGACATTTATTGCTCTCGTGGGCCTGATCGCTTTGCTGATGGCAGGCATAACAGGTGCGTTGAGTGTGTTTAATCTCGGCTCGCCCGGTGTGGGATGGACTTCACTACTGGTGTTTGCTGCCGTTGTAGTAGGTCTCAGGGCCATGGCGGTTCGTGATCACTCTGTTCGCCGTGCCGAACGCCAGGCTGCACGTGCGACGGCGAATGCCACTGCGCAAGAATCGTCCAGCAACCCTGTGGAAAAGAAAGAGACGTCGGTCTTTGATGGTGCCCAGGGTGCTGCACCGGCTCCGGTGCCCAAGCCGCTTACCAGTGAAGAGCTGCGCGCCGCCGCAATGCGGGTAGCGGCCAAGGGAACTGCCGACGCGAAACTAGCGCACACCCAGACTCTCGCTGAGGGCGAGCTGGAAGCTGAAACGTGGGAGCCCGTGGCTGTCCCTGTTCCCGGCTATGTAACGGCGAACCGAGCACTGAGCCTAGAGAAGCCGCTTGTGCTTCCTGACGTTCCAAAGTCGGCTGGAACTTCCATCCGGGCTGATCAAGCCGGGGTTGGAATTGCAGGGGAACACGGTGGTGTTGTGACTGTCGTTCAAGGGGATGCGCTGGATGATAGGCAAGATGCAGAGATCGCTAAGACTGACAAGTCCTCCCGCACGGAGAAATTTGTGCCGGCTTCTGAGCGTGGAACCCACGCGTTGAATAACTTGGACGATGTCCTGCAACGACGTCGGGCGTAATTTCTAGACTACAGATTTCACCTGTTTTCCCGAAAAGTTCTCCACTGCCCTTAAATTCTCCGGATAAAGCTAACTTTCTTGCCCATTTTTGTGAAACCCGACTCAACAGGTTTAGGGTGAGAAAAGCAATGGTGCAAACAGTGTGAAATTCTAGTATGAGCACCTGCGCGGGGCTATGGCGCAGTTGGTAGCGCGCCTCGTTCGCATCGAGGAGGTCAGGAGTTCGAATCTCCTTAGCTCCACCACAATGACCCTCTGACCCGTTGAAATACTGAGTCAGAGGGTTTTTGTCTTTTTGACGCAGTCATCTTATGTCTGCGTGCGATTGCGTGAGCGCCACAGCCAAAAACTTCGCCAAGCGATACATCGGCCATCCCCACCGCAGAACCCTGCAAATGGGAACTAGCGCCGCCGTCGTACTCGTCAGTCACAGCGAATACTTCACAGAGAACACACAGGATAGATAACGCCCAGAGCTATTGTTGTTTACAACTTCAGGGGTATATCGTTGACTCTATCGTTGTATGTCGTTCACGATTTATAAAGGAGTCCATGATGCGTAATTCATTCCCCGGCGGCGGTTTTGGCCCCAGCAACATTGATGGCATGTGGCAGGCGGTTGAGGAACTGCGATCAAAGTTTGAGAAGCGCTCAGGCACACGTGCAGGTCGCGGCGAGGTTCGTGCTGCTGTGCTTTCACTGCTTGCCGAACGTCCCATGCACGGTTACCAGATCATCCGTGAAATTGAAGAGCGGAGCAATGGGAGTTGGAAGCCCAGCGCCGGCTCTGTCTACCCAACGCTGCAGTTACTGGCCGATGAGGGTTTCATCAGTGCTGAGGAATCAAACGGTCGCAAGATCTACTCACTGACTGAGGCAGGTCGGGAAGAAGCAGCCGGCTCGGATTCTTCCGACCCGTGGAACGCGACGGGGGCGGCGCCTGGTGGCGGGTTTGCCGCATTACCTAAAGCAGGGGTTGAGCTTGCTCAGGCTGCCACTCAAGTGGGACGCACGGGATCTGCTGAGCAAGTCGCCGAAGCTGTCACTGTGCTCAACGAAGCACGTCGCCGGCTGTACTCGATCCTCGCCCAAGATTGACACGGGTGGCATCGGTTCCTCAAGGTCGGGCCGATTCTGTTCCTGGGGCCAAGGAGGCTCGCTCACGGTATCGCCGCATTCTGCGTTTTTCGGCGTGGCATCTGGCGGTGACGTGGTGGTTTGAGTTATTTTTACCACGCGTTGGCTTGACCAAGGTTGCTGAACGCAGCAGAGCGAAAAGAATGACCCGCTTCGCCCAACGTTTCCATGTGCTTGCGGTTGACCTTGGCGGGTTGATGATCAAGGTAGGGCAGTTCATGTCTTCCAGACTCGATGTGCTTCCACCCGAGATCACAGCTGAACTTGAGGGCCTGCAAGACGAAGTGCCGCCGGTGCCTTTCCCTGCGATCCGTTCCCTTGCCGAGACGGAGCTGGGCGCGCGGTTGGACCAGGTGTTCGCATGGGTCGATGAGACGCCCGTTGCCGCGGCCTCCCTAGGTCAAGTTCACCGCGCGCAACTTCTTGCCAGCGGTGCTGCCGACTCAGGCCTGCATGCGGTGGTGCTAAAGGTCCAGCGTCCCGGTATTGACAAGATTGTGGACGTGGATCTGGCTGCTTTGCGCAAAGTAGGTGGCTGGCTTAGCCATGTGCGGATCGTTTCAGATCGTGTGGACATGCCAGCGCTTGTCGAGGAGTTCGCGGCGACCAGTATGGAGGAGATCGACTACCTGCATGAGGCTGCCAGCTCAGAACGCTTTGCCGCGGACTTCAGCGATGATGACCGGGTGCTGGTGCCCGAGGTTGTCTGGGAACGCTCTTCCCGGCGAGTGCTGACCTTAGAAGATGTCACGGCAATCAAGATTACGGATTCCGCAGCTCTTCTTGCAGCGGGGATAGACCCGGTGGACGTTGCTCCTGTTTTTGCTTCGGTCATGTTTGACCAGATGTTTACCAATGGTTTCTTCCATGCCGATCCACACCCCGGAAATATCTTTGTCACGCCAAATACCGAGGCCACCGAAAGGACTTCCGCGGAGCGGCCATGGAAGCTGACATTCATTGACTTCGGCATGATGGGGGAAGTCCCACCCAGCACTCGCAGCGGTCTGCGGAAGTTGCTAATAGCGGCGGCTTCCCGTGATGGCAAAGGTTTGGTGAATGCCATTAGCGACGTGGGTGTGTTGGTCCCTTCGGCCGACACCCTCGAGCTCGAACGGGCTATGACGCACCTGTTCGCCCGATTTGGCGGCATGGGCTTTGCCGAGCTGCGAGAGGTAGACCCTCGCGAGTTCCTCGATTTCGCTGAGGAGTTTGGTGATGTGGTCCGTTCGCTGCCATTCCAACTGCCGGAAAATTTCCTATTGATTATCCGCGCCATGTCACTGACCTCTGGTGTATGCAGTTCCTTGGACGCGAAGTTTAATTTGTGGGATTCGGTTGAGCCCTACGCTGCGCAGTTGCTGCGAGATGAACGCGGGAATATTGTTCAGGATGTTGCAAAGCAGGCGCTCGACGTCGCAGGGGTGGCTCTGCGACTACCGAAACGGCTGGATGGGCTAATTACCCAAGTCGAAGAGGGCTCGTTGTCAGTCTCAACTCCGCGTTTGGAGCGGCAGGTAGCGCAGCTTAACCGCACGGCACGCAGGGCAGTATCGGTGGCCATATTTGGTGCCGTTCTCATAGCGGGCGCTGTTGTGCGAGGCGGAGATATGGTGTTCGGCAATGTGTTGATGATCGTCTCGGTACTGCCGTTACTGCACGGCTTGTGGGTGGGTCGTCGACATTAGGTGAGATAGCTCGACGGCGGAAACGCTGACTGTTCAGCTATTCCTGCGAGCCCGCAGAACCTCATCGTGGATGATGATGGACTCACCATCGCGCCCCGAGGTCTTTCTGGGACGGGAATCTGTGGTCACAATTTCCCAAGCCTCTGGATCCAAAGCGGCGGCTAACTGCTCGGCCGTGAAAAATAAGTCTGTCCCAAAGTGTTGGTGGAAGCCGGCGTCAGCGTCCGACGGCGAGTGCCCCACGATCAGCAGCGTCCCGCCAGTTGTGACGGCGTCGGCCAGCCGGGAAAATATGGGATCCCGGCTGGCTTTGGGTAGGTGCATGAACTGCGCCGACACCAAGTCGAAGGCAGCTGATGTAGGCGACCACGTAAAAAAGTCATGGTGCTCCCACGTAATGGAACCAGAAAGTAAGTGAGTTGCTGCGTGCGCAGCAGCCTTCTCCAAGGCCGCAGTGGAAATATCCACACCTGTGACGTGCCAGCCATGCTCGGCAAGCCAGATAGAGTCTGCACCTTCGCCGCAGCCCGCATCAAGCGCAGTCCTTGGCGCTAAGCCTGAAGTTTCTGCCAGTAGTTGCGGGTTGGGGTTCCCGCTCCAAACCCTTTCATGCTTGGAGTACCGATCGTTCCAGTAATTTTCATCAAAGATGGCTGTCATGGTGCCAGCGTATATGCCAGAATTCTGTCTGCGCCGCCTGGTCGCCATCTGGAGGACAGGATTAGGGATTCGCTAAAGATACATGCAGTTGTTTTGAGTAATTCAAAACAACTGCTAGTATTGGGTTATGGCCAAACATGAAACACAAGAAATTCTGGAAGGCAGGCTTAGGTCAGCTCAACTGAAAGTGACAGCCCCCCGGGTTGCTGTTCTTGCTGTTCTCACCGGTCGGGGGCACCTGGATGCAGATTCGGTTTTTTCGAACATTGTCACTTCATTGCCTAAAACTTCCGTGCAGGCTGTTTACGGCGTTTTAGCGGCACTAGTTACGGCCGGTTTAGTCCGAAAGATCGAACCGGCGGGCTCATCAGCACTCTACGAGGCACGGGTAGGGGACAACCACCATCACGTGGTTTGCCTGAACTGCAAGAGCGTAGAGGATGTGGATTGTGTCATTGGCGCAAGTCCGTGCCTCACGCCGTCGAACGTGAATGGCTTCGCCATCCAGTCGGCGGAGATCACTTTTTGGGGCCTGTGCTCCAAGTGCCAACTGGGCATCGACGCCCCATAGACCGTTGCCCTAGCGACGAATCTTTCCTGGCAGTAGTTACTTCATGCTGCCTTGGCCCCACCATTCAACGTGGCGTGCTTTGTTGCGCCCTCATCCCATCATTTCCAAAGGAACTTTCTTGAAGACTTCTTTCATTTCATTGCGTCACCCACTCATTCGTTTCCTGGTGGCCGACCAGGCCGACACAACAGAGTCATTTGCCGCTGATAAAAATTCAAAAATGACCATGCGCAGTCATCGGGGAGGGTATGTGACTACCAGTGCGCCTCGCACGGATCAAGTGACGGGCACCTATGTGAGCACAGCAGCACCACAACCAAGCCGTGCTGGTTCATATGTCACAACCAACGCGGCTCCTTCCGGGACTCAGGGCACCTATGTAACCTGTGCCGAAGGAGCGGGGGACTAGCCCGCGCCGAGGTGAGTTGTTTGGTCATGGCAGAATCGCTCAACTTTAGTTCCAGCAGCCCTGCTATGGTCAGGGTGATACGGGCGCAACGGTCCGCGCTTGTTTGGTGATGACTACCTTGGGAGCAGCGATGAAGGTCTTTGTTAAGTACTTGATGGCGCTTGGCTGTGTTCTGCTCCTGACCGGCAGCGCAGTTGGATGCAGCAGCGCATCCGATTCAGAGCCGCAACAAGAAGACCTCACGAGTGTGGCGCCGCCCTTAGTTCCCACCAAGCCTGGCAACCCTGGCAACACTGCCAATGCGGCGGCAGAGGATAAATTGGTGAGTAACGGCAACACCAAGGATGGCATTGCCACCGCGATCGGAGCCGCTCTGGACGGTGACGCAAATTGGCAGGGCAGTATTTTGCACGTGAAACTTAAGAATGAAGCCATCTCTGCCCTCGGGGGTCTCACCGAATGCCGAGTGATCCGCGAATTCCTCGTCGAAGACCAGAGCGCCACGCTGGATATGAACGGCACCGTCATTAGCTGCACGGAGCTACTTGCTGAAATGGAAGACTAAGCCTATGGAGGCGGCGCCGCGCGGTACAGCACTTAGTTTCGGAGACTAGGAGTATGTAAACGTACCGGCAGAGGCGCCGAGCTCGACGCCGATGGAGACTTTGCGTGCTTCCAGACACCAGGAGCGCTGGGGCTTGTCCTTAGGGCTCATTGAAGTTCCTGTTTGCTGGTCGTCGTCGCGCACCGATTGGAAGAGGGCCATGGCTCCATGCTCCATCGCGGGCTTGGTTCCCGTGCGCCATTGTTGCCTTGCTGTTACCGCTGTCCATCGTGGATAGGGCTGAGGCTCTCCTTTGCTCGCAAAATCGCGCTCAAGGCGATGGAGCTCTTCCCGGCTGACTGTCGCGTTGAAATTCGTGCACTGCCGCTCTACGTCTTTGACTGCGATGAACCTGCAACGATGTGGTGTGGAAGAAACTGCCGGCGGCCAGCATGACCCACTCTGTGGGTCGGATGAGTGGCTGCAGCTAAGAGAATAATCTGGGTCTGGCTTTGCACTAAGGAGGACGCCCCAGCCCGGTAGCAGTCCAAGCCCGGTAGTGTTCCAATTGAGGCTTCAGTCGGCAACGGTACAAAGAGGGAGGCCACTTTGTACCGTTGCCGACGCGCCCGCTTGAACTTCCGGGTGCAGCGCTTCAGCGTTGCTTAGATAGTTGCGGCGTCGATGACGAATCGGTAGCGAACATCTGAGCGAAGAATCCGCTCGTAGGCTTCGTTGATCTCGGAGGCGTCGATTAGTTCAATCTCAGGAGCGATGTTGTGTGCGGCGCAGAAATCCAACATTTCCTGCGTCTCGGCCACGCTACCAATCCCTGACGCGGCGAAGGAGCGGCGGTTACCCATAAGGGAGAAGACAGAGATCGGCAGCGGCTCTGCCGGTGCGCCAACGTTCACCATAGTGCCGTCAAGGCGGAGCAGGGACACATAAGCACCCAGGTCTACCGGAGCGCTGACGGTATTGATGATGAGGTCAAAGGTGCTCTTGAGTTCCGCAAAGGTGCCTTTTTCGCTGGTTGCGTAGTAGTGGTCAGCACCGAAGCGGAGTCCATCTTCTCGCTTGCTCAGCGACTGGGACAGCACGGTGACTTCAGCGCCCATGGCGTGGGCGATCTTGACGGCCATATGCCCAAGCCCGCCCATGCCAACCACAGCAACCTTCTTGCCCGGGCCAGCATTCCAGTGGGCCAATGGTGAGTAGGTAGTGATGCCGGCGCAGAGCAAGGGAGCTGCTGCTTGGTAAGGGATGCTCTCCGGGACGCTGAGCACGAAGTCCTCGTTGACCACAATATTGGTGGCATAGCCGCCCTGTGTGATGGTGCCATCGCGATCAGTGGCGGCATAGGTGCCTGTGTTGCCCTTGAGGCAGTAGTTCTCCATGCCCGCCAAGCAGTTGACGCATTCGCGGCAGGAGTTGACCATGCAGCCCACGCCCACCCGATCTCCCATCGCGTGGCGGCTGACATCTGAGCCTATAGCGGAGACGGTGCCAACAATTTCATGGCCCACTACCTGCGGGTAAGCGATGGGACCCCAGTCGCCTCGTACTGTGTGGATGTCGGAGTGGCAGACTCCTGCGTAGGCAATGTCGATCAGGACATCGTGCGGTCCCACGTCACGGCGTTCAATGCTCGTGGCAACAAGCTGTTCGGTGGGGGAGGTAGCAGCGTAAGCGCGTGCGGTAGTCATAACATCTCCGAAGTGTTGTGTATTAGTGGCGCCCCAAGGCGCGTTGTGTTCTCGACGCTACCGTGGCGGGGCGGTAATTTGAGCGGTTTTTTGGCTGCGGGGGAGTTCGCCTTGATGGGGGCATTGGCAATGACTGCCTCTTGAGCGGTACTGGCCGTAGAGTCATATCCATGGATAACAAAACAGAGCTGCGCGAGTTTTTGACCTCTCGCCGCGCGAAGATCCAACCAGAGGATTACGGGCTGCCTGCAGGTGGTAAGCGCCGTGTAACTGGGCTGCGCCGAGAAGAACTCGCTGCTCTGGCGGGAGTTAGCCTCAGTTGGTACACCCGGTTGGAACGCGGAAATGCCGTTGGGGCCTCAGACGCTGTCCTAGATGCGATTGCGCGCACCCTGCGCTTGGACGAGATGGAACGTCGGCACCTTTTTCTCCTCACCCGTGGGGTCCACAGCGGAGCACCAAAACCAGTACGACGGCGCTCGCCGGCACTTGCTGTCCGCGCCACCCTCCAACTGGTCATGGACCAGATGACGCAAATGCCCGCCGTCGTCCAGAATGGCAGAGGAGACATTGTTGCCATGAACGCGCTGGGCAGGGCGCTGTATACCGGGCTCATCGCGGGTTCCAAGGGCACGCTAAATCACGCTCGCTACATCCACCTTGACCCGGAATCGCAACGGTTTTATGTGGACTGGGACCAGATGGCCAGCTACAGCGTTGCCATGCTGCATGTTGCGGCCGGGCGCAATCCGCACGATAAGGACCTGACCGGGCTGATCGGTGAGCTGGCTACTGCCTCGGAGGACTTCCGCCTCCGTTGGGCTGCCCATGATCTTCACGAGCACCAGTCCGGGGTGAAGAAGATTCATCACGAGATTGTCGGGGACATGGATCTTATCTACGAGACACTCTCCCTGCCGGGAGAAGGGGCACTTTCCATGTTCGTTTACACGGCAGAGCCGGGCAGCTCCTCGGCCCACGCGCTTCGTCGCCTCGAGGCTTGGCGGGAGACTACGCCGGCATTGTTGATTCCATGAGTTAGTAATATGATTATCTAAGTAATTTCGGTGATCAGAATAAGGAATCGGTGACTTAGATGCGCCATAGTGCTAAAAGAAAATGGCTTGGTCTGATCTTCATCAGTCTCGCCGTCTCCTTGATCATTGTTGATTCCACCATTGTCAACGTTGCCATTCCCTCGATCGTGGAGGATCTTGGCGCCTCCTCCACTCAGGTTCAATGGATTCAAGAGTCGTACACCCTCGTTTTCGCCGCACTCTTGTTGGTTTTTGGTGTTCTTGCGGACCGGTTCGGCCGCCGGCGGCTGCTTCTGCTCGGAGTGAGCATCTTTGCGGTGGCATCAGTCCTGGCTGCTACCAGTCAAAGCGCCGATTTACTCATTGGGTCCAGGATTTTGCAGGGCATAGGTGGGGCTATGGTTCTTCCCACCACACTCTCAATCATCAACTCCACGTTTCGTGGCAAGGAACGAGCGTTGGCTTTTGCGGTCTGGGGATCCACGATAGGTGGCATGTCAGCCGTTGGACCGCTCTTAGGAGGCTGGCTGACCACGTCATATTCATGGCGATGGGCATTTGGTATCAATATTCCCCTGGGCATCATCATTGTTGTAGGCACTCTGCTGGCCGTCGATGAGTCACGGGACACGGATTCTGCCAAGCGCCTCGACTTCAGCGGTGCAGTGCTCTCAATGTTGGCCAGCGCAACCCTAGTATTCGGACTCATTGAGGGTCGCAACTATGGTTGGTGGTTGGTGAACAAGCCTTTCAAGCTGGGTGCATGGGATTGGCCATTTCGGCTCTCTGCCGTGCCTGTGGCCTTCACCGTTAGCATCCTCTCGGTTGCTCTTTTTATCACTTTGGGTCGCGCCCGTGCACGGCGCGGGGCAAGCACCATGCTGGACTTCAGCCTGTTTTCCATCCCTTCGTTTCGCAATGGCAACATTGCGGCCATGATTGTGAGCTTGGGCGAGTTTGGAATCATCTTGTCACTGCCCATTTGGTTACAGAACGTGTTGGGCTACTCGGCACTACAGACCGGGCTGCTCTTACTACCTCTGGCCGCAGGATCGTTTGCTGCCAGCGGATTTGCGGGCGCCTTTGGGAACAAGATCCAGGCAGTGACAATTGTCCGGGTGGGTATTGCTATGGAGATTCTCGGGGTGGCATTCCTTGGCCTGGTGATCAGCTCCACCACTCCGTGGGGAGCCCTTGTGCCATTCCTTTTCGTCTACGGACTTGGCGTTGGGCTGGCAACGGCACAATTGACTGGCGTGGTGCTCAAAGACGTCCCGCAGCTCAAAAGCGGCCAAGCCTCTGGAACCCAAAGCACCGCCAGACAAGTTGGTTCTGCACTCGGCATAGCTATCCTGGGAACTGTTTTATTCTCAACGTCCACGCTCCAGCTGTCACATGCGCTGGATGAGCAAAATATTCCTGAAGCTGCCAAGTCAAAGATCGTCACCGCAGTCGTGGAAAGTTCCGGCGCCGCTATTACAGGCTTTGCTAAAGATCCTGCCACCCAAGGCGTTGCGGACGCGGCACGGACAGCCTTTTCCAATGGAACAAAATACTCCGCATACTTCGCCGCAGGGTTTCTTACCTTGGGCCTTTTTGCCACGCTGTCACTGGGGAAGGGTGAAGGGGGCTCCGATCCCGCTCGGGGGCTGGATGAGGACACCGTTGAGGATAAGTTGGCAACAAGCTAAAAAGTTGGCAGCTGCGCAGATGGGGGATCTGCACAGCTGCCAAGTCTTATGGTTGGTTACGGGTAGCCGTTGTTTCTGTGGCCGTTATTGACTGCCGTTACGAAGGGTCTGGATATTCTTGGCGGCGCGGATCACCTAGCCCGGAAACGGCGTCGTACTCAATTTGTCCTGTTCGGGGATCAAATTGTGGGCGCTGCATTCTGGAGAACTCGCCTCCGGTCCGCCCGCCGAAAGGGCGCCCATGATCCGCATATTCTTCACGGAAGAACACCATCCGCCACGGTCCCAAGAGTAATCTCGCCCCTGTTCGCAGAATCCGCCCACCCGGATTGATGGACGTGTCATGTTCATCGAAGTAGACGTATTCGTCCTGGTCCGTATGATCTACGCGGCCGTGCTTCTGGGCCAGCTCCGGCAGTATGAAATTAGCATCGGCACCGCTGCCAATAACAGTTGAATCCTCAGTGAGGTTGTACTCCTTCGGTGGACGCCCATCCCAGGTTTCACTATCCCGAACGAAAATAAGCCTGGGCCGTCCGCCGCCGCGTGCATAGTGCGTGGTGGTGGCTTTCATGCGGTACGACTTCTGAAAAGTAGGCACCAAGGGGAAGGGGGTTGACGGGGGCATCAGGCGCCCTTTCAGTCCGCCGGTAGTTTGCGCTTTGACAACAGTTGCCCACGTGTTCGACTTGCCCGGTTTGATGTGGGCTGAGGTGGTCAGAAGGCGCTGTAGGGGTGAGACATCCACAGCACCCACGCTGACAATGGTTCCCTCGGGAACCGAAACGTTCACAACAATGCCGCGTTTGGCCAAGGACTGCGCCAACTCTTTAATGACGGCCAAATTCCTCCGGGAACCGAGCCGGAACAGGGAAGTGTTGTCAGTGTGAATGTTAATTTCCTGTCCCGCAGCCTTGATAGTGCCGTTGACTGCGGCGGCTTCCTTGCCGGCTTCAGCGGGAAGTTCTGCGGAAAATTCAAGGTCAATGTCGAAGCGCATGGCACATCACCTAGGACTTAGGGCCTGCAACGGGGGCGCTTTCATTGTCGCTGGTTGTCACTCGCAGCGTCCCATTGAACTTCCACGTGGCTCGTGGGGCGTCGGGACCGATATCGCGTGGCACCTCAACGCTCATATCCACGAAAGTGTAGTTGACCACGGCACCTCGACCGGTTAGGTACGACCAGAGTTGTTGGCCTAGGTCGGACCAGTCGCTGACCGGGACGGAACGGAAATCATCGGCTAATGCTTGGTTGTCAGTCATGGCAGTTCCTCCAAGTAGCAATGCTGCCCGAGCGGAACGCTCAGCAGGGGTGCCGGGGATGAGTTCGCGGGCATTGTTGCCTGTGAACTAGATCTTGCACTTGCTGTAACCATAGTGCTTGGGAATGCAGAATAATAGACCTAGTTAAAAAATCTAACTACTTCTTAGTGGAAGTTAATTTTGTTTGGGCAGGCTAGTTGGCGCTTGATTCCAGCAGATCTTCAGAAACGCTGAAATGGGCGCCCGTGGCAGCGCGAATGCTCTCAATATTGACCCCCGGCGCAGTTTCAACAAGGGCAAGTCCATTGTCAGTTATATCCAGAACGGCTTGGCCGGTGACGATCCTGTCCACCACGGATCGTGCCGAATCTTATGACAGAGTCTAGGAAGGTATCGCCAGGGGGTATCGTGATTGTTTCTTTCCCTGCGTTGATGAGATCAAGGTCGACGTCGGACTCAACTTGATAGGGGACCCACTCCCATGCGAGAAAGTACGTATGCCTAAGCGCGGCAGTCAAGAGCTCCAATCGAGCCCGTCATCTACACGATAATTAGTGGAGACCACACAGGGCCCGGTTGTGCGCTGGGGCCGCCCCGCATTGATCAGCTGCATAGGGTTCTCAGACAGCCACAACCCGCCAACGGCCAAAGGGGCGCCCGTCTGGGGCATTGGCCACTGAGGTGATTCTTCTCTTGTACGTTATATTCATGCTCGAGGCGTTTTTCGGAGACGTACTGGCATCCGGCGTGGTGGCAAGTCCGCGTGGACTGCGAACCGGAAGCTGCTGGCAATAGGGCAGTAATCGATCCGGCCACCCCGGTGGCGGCGGCTCCGGCTCCGGCAGAGTCCATCACGATCGTGCAAGGGTCAGCCTCAGGAACCTGAAAGACCGTGAACCGAGCTACTGTTTCTGCGCAGCGACCAACATAGTCATCTTGGTAGAGTCCGGCACCTCTTCGAATGAGCCGTTCGGGCCTACAGGAACAAAGCTGCGCAAAAAAAGCTCCGCAAATGCTGCAGCATGTATCATGCCACGGGGCAAGTGGCCGTGGCATGAGCCAATGCCCCTAGCTGGCGGAGGGTCCCAAGGGTGGGCCTGCCCTTGCGAATCGTGCGCCATGTAAATATCACTACAGGGGGGTCAATGCCAGGTGAGGGCAGAATGGAGACGTGAATAGTCAAGGTAATTCGGTTGAGAAAGAGACCGGCTTAGGACGGCGGTGGATCAGCACCAACGCGACGAGACGGCACTCGAGCGTGTCTCACTACCTGTGATTGATTTAACTGCACCGCTCCAGAGCATCGGTTGGGTCATCGCGCACTCCAGCCGCCGTCCATTGTGTATGAGGCGCCCGTAACCATGCCGGCCTCTGCTGTTGCCAACCAGGTGGCCAATGAAGCCACCTCGTTTGGTTCAACGAGCCGTTTGATGGCACTTTCTGTGAGCATGATTTTGGCAATGACCTCGGACTCGGGGATGCCATGCACTTTCGCCTGCTCGGTGATCTGTTTCTCCACAAGCGGTGTGCGGACGTAGCCGGGATTGATGCAGTTGCTGGTGACCCCGTGTGCTCCGCCTTCCAATGCTGTGACCTTTGAGAGGCCCTCCATGCCGTGTTTTGCTGCCACATACGCACTTTTGAAGGCGCTGGCACGTAGTCCGTGCACTGAGGAGACGTTGAGTATGCGTCCAAACCCGCGTGCGTACATGCCTGGCAGTGCGGCGCGGATTAGGAGAAAGGGGGCTTCAAGCATGATTTTGTGAATCAGTCGCCACGTGTCAGGTACGAACTCTTCGATCGGTGCGATGCTCTGGATGCCGGCGTTGTTCACCAAAATATCGGTGGTCAATACCAACGTTTCAAGTGCTTTCGTGTCGCTTAAATCAACGGCCCACACATCGCCGCCAATTTGGTCTGCAAGTTCAGTGGCTGCCGCTTTGTTCACATCTGCGACAGTAACTACGGCGCCCTCGGCGGCAAAGGCCCGTGCGCAAGCCTCGCCGATGCCGCTGGCCCCTCCAGTTACCAGGGCAGTTCGCCCCAAAAGGCGCCCCTCGTGAGGTGCTTGCTTGTACTCATTTTGGTTCATGGTTGGTTCTCCTGTCATTAATTGCTGCCGGTGGTGCAGGCTCGGGTACCAGTGCGGGTCCAAGCTAATCCATTATTCACTTGAAAACTTACTCAGGTATAGCTAGTCGTCAGTCGCCTGTGGTTTCCATATCGCCTTCCTGCCGGAGTGCCCACTGTATGCCGAGGTTCTCACCGATACTTATCAGCGCTCAGACCCCCACCGCAGGGGCTAGGAGTTCCACTTTTCTGGTCAGCTAACCGGCGTCGAGACCGTCAACGCTACCTCCATCGATCCGGGTGTAATGCAAGCGCAGTGTCCCAACGAAGGTGAACTCGGTTTGCTGGCTTAACTTGTACAACGCGGGGTGTTCGTCCATGAATCGGAGGGAAAGCCCGGAAAGTTGCACGGTCGGCAGCCGCAAATAATATGGTGGACTTTTTGCCATGGAAGGTGCCCGCACTGCACTCATGAGTGAATGCAATCTGGTGCGAACTAACTGTGGTCATGATGTACGACGACGGCGGAAGCAGGCTTTGAAGTGGTCCCGACGAAGACTTGTTGCCATGGTTGGTCAGCTCCTTTGGCAAGCGTCACGGACTTGTTGGGTCATCGCGGTTGTTGTGGTCCCCGGTGTTCAAGGTGGTGTCTGTCAACCCTGTGGTTGCACCCACCTCGGTGATATCCAACAGGGCGGCCGAGCCCAGCTGCTCTGCGCCAGCCCTGAACACCAGGGCAATTACCGACCAGCTGCGCAAAAAGTAGAACCCATGTGGTCTCAGCGGTGAGCGGGGCCGACGTCGTCAGTACCTCCTGCATTTTTTCCGCCCAGAAAATGAAGCCTATGAAAGCCGGAAATGTGCGGGATTGATCCTGGACGAGGCCGACTTTTTGAAGAAGCATCTCACTGATTCCAGCCAGCTTTTGAGGTCATTCCCTGCCCCATTCAAGTTGGTCAGCACTGGCACACGCATGCAAAGCAACCCGATGGAGCTGTGGTGGCTTTTTGCCACTACCGCCACGGAACCGCTCCCGCTGTCGACGTAGTTCATAGGGCTATTACTGCCAGCCTGGTGAGAAGGAAGGGGATGTGGACAAGCAAAAACAATTGTGCCGGCGGATCCGGGCGCTGGCAACGAGACGTATCAAGGACACAGTAGCTAAGGAACTGCCGCCCAAGCAGGAGCAAATCCTGGAACTCGCTCCGCGACACCGCACCGTATATCATCGTCATCGGCAGCGTGAACGCCAAAATTGGTTGGCTTGGTAGACGACATGGAAAAGAAGCAATTTGCCATTTTTCACTCCCTCACTACGCTGCTGATGTTAAGCTTGGACGCCTCCTTAGTTGACCCGAAGTACGCCATTGCTGCGTCCAGCAAGCTCGAGATCTTATGTGAACAGCTTGAAGATATGGTGGCGAGGGACGCCGGGCACTATTTTTGGCCAGTTCACAATCTTTCTGGGCAAAACCTGGGAACGTCTGATCGCAGCTGTCATTGCGTACGCCTATTTGGCCGGCTAAACCAGCAAGCATGGCGAGGCCAACGAGAAGTTCAAGCCAGGAACCGCACCGATGTTTCTGAACAGTTTAAAATCGGTTGGCTTTGGCCTAAACCTCGCAGAAACCGACTACTGCTTTCTGCTGGATCCTTGGTGGGATCCTGCCGCGGAAAATCAGGCCGCAGACCGCACCCACCGGATGGAACAGACTAAAAATGTCGTGGTCTACCGGTTGGTGGCCAAGGACACGATCGAGGAGAAAGTCATGGCGCTGAAGAAAAGGAAGGCAAAACTATTCACCTCCGCCATGGATTTCCCCTAGAGCTGTTGGGCGCGCAGTTGCTCCGCGGATTTAGGTGAGAGTAGTCCGGGGGCCACGTCGAAAACGGTTTTAGCACCAAACTGACCGGACTGATTCATGCGGTGCACGGCGCGAGCATAGGCAACCAACACGCTGGAGGTGAACTCCGGGTTGCTTTCTAACGCCAGCGAGTACTCGATCACCTGGGAGTGCCCGGCGGTAGTGTTTCCGCTACGAATAACGAACCCTCCATGGGGCATGGCTGCATGATCGCGTGCCAATTCTTCGGCGGAAATGAAGTTCACTGTGGTGTCATACTGGTCAAAATAGTGTTCCATCCCCACAATCTCGGCACGGACGGCGTCTTCGGATGCTCCCTCTGCCAACACTACAAAACATTCGCGGGTGTGCTTCTGACGCGTTGTGAGCTCCGGCCGCGAGCCGCTGCGTACTTCCTCAATAGCCGCTTCCGATGGCAGGGTGTACTGCACTCCGCCAGCCACCCCCGAAACGCGACGGATAGCGTCCGAGTGCCCCTGGCTCAGCCCGCGGCCCCAGAAAGTGTAAGTTTCGCCGTCGGGCAACAAGGCCTCACCGTACACACGGTTAATGGAAAACATGCCCGGATCCCAGCCCGCAGAGATCAAGGCAGTCTTGGAGTTGGCCAGCGCTGGGGTATCCACGGAAGCGAAGTACTCTGGGATTCGCGCGTGCGTATCAAAACTGTCCACAGTATTAAACAACGCAGCCAATACCGGGCCCTGCTCGGGTAGGTCTGACTTGGATCCTCCGCACAGGATCAGCACGTCGATGTCATTTGCGTGACTGGCCAAATCATCCATGGAGTACACGGCTGCCCCAGCATTCAGCGGTAACAGATCGGCCGGATTGCGGCGGGTGTAGATACCAGCCAGGTTCATATCCGTGTTTTTGGCGATCGCAGCCTCAACGCCACGACCCAAGTTTCCGTAACCAGCAATTCCAATACGAATTGGCGCGCTCATCTAATCTCCATTCATCGATTGGGCTGCCCTCTTTGGCGGCCGCGTCATTAGAAATAACCGTACAGGCTGCAGCGTAGCCAGGCCTAGGCGGACTGCTCTCCTATGAACGTTCGCGTCGCCTACGTGCGTGGCCCGCCTTGTCTCCCCCGGCGTCGTTCTCCATGCGGAGATCGCGTCACGGTTCAGCGGTAAAATGATGGTGGGTGTTTTCCCGGCCCCGCCATCTACCTACATCTGCAATAAAAGGAACACACCCATGAGCTTGATCCGTTTGAACGATGTTAGCGTCCGCTTTGACAAGGTTCAGGTGCTTCGCGAGACGTTTTTCAAGTTGGAAGCAGGGGATCGGGTGGGTTTGATCGGGCGTAATGGCTCGGGAAAGTCCACGCTGCTCAAGCTCGTCATGGATCAGGTGGAGCCGGACACCGGCACAGTCAGCATTGAGCTGGGTACAAAGATCGGTTACTTTTCCCAGTTTTCCGAGCTCAATGGAAAGTCAACCATTCTAGAGGTGCTAGAAGACGTGTTTGCGCACGTCCTTGAAATTGAGGCTGAGCTTGCGGAGATCGATGCTGCGCTTGCGCTCAATCAGGCCGAGGTGGAAATGGACCGGCTGATCCACCGGCAGTCCGAGCTTTTTGCTGATATGGACCGGCTAGATGGCTGGGATTATCAGCGTTCCATCGACAAGGTGCTGACTACACTTGGCTTCAATGAAGCGCACCGGGTGTGCCCCATTGACGATCTTTCGGGCGGTTGGCGCAACCGTGCGGCCTTGGCCAAGATTCTGTTGGAGGCCCCCGAGGTACTACTGCTCGACGAGCCCACAAACTACCTAGATGTGGCGGGAGTTGAATGGCTGGAAGCCTGGTTTAAGAACTTCAAGGGTGCGGCGATCATCGTCTCCCATGATAGGAAATTCCTTGACTCAGTGGTCACCCGCATCATCGAACTGGAGAATTACCACTTGCATGAGTACCCCGGCAATTTTGCCCAGTACGTGGTAGCCAAGCAATTCCGGCTTAAGAGCCTTGAGAGCCAGTTTATGCATGAATCCGAGCTGCTCGCCTTCGAAGCCGAGGGGATTTCTGATCGGCGTGAGGCCGCTAAGGGTGCCACAAAGGGGCTCGATTCCAAGCTTTCAAAGATCAAGAAATCGCGTGCGCCGCGGCCAGTGGATAAGATCATTACCGAAATTTACGGTGGTCTGCACGTCAAGGATGTGCTGTGCCGGGTGGAGTCACTGACGAAGTCTTACGGGGAGCGCACCCTGTTTAGCGACCTTAGTTTTGAGATTCGCAGGGGAAACAGGATCGTGGTGCTGGGCTCCAACGGTTCGGGCAAGTCAACGCTGTTGCGGGCTTTGACGGGGGAGGAGCCTGCCGATTCCGGTTACGTCACTTGGGCGAAGGGCGGCGGGCTGGTCTCCTACAACCAGGTTCTTGACGAGCTTGACCCGGAGGACACCGTTACCCATGCGGTCAACGCCATGCCCGACAGCCTTGCCCTGACCGCTACTAAAAAATCCGTCAACAGGTTTCTGGCCATGTTCCAGTTCTCCGAGGCTGATTTGAAGCAGCGCATCGGGAATCTCTCAGGTGGCCAGCGTGCCCGCGTCGCCATGGCCCAATGTCTGCTTTCTGGCGCGTCCGTACTGGTCCTTGATGAGCCCACCAACCACCTGGACATGTCCAGCACTCAGGTCATGGAGCGAGCGTTGCTGCATTTTCCCGGGGCGGTTTTGGTTGTGAGCCACGACAGGTTCTTCACTGACAAGATCGCCAATCGCCGCCTAGTGTTCAACGCGGAGGCGCCGGGTGGGATTGCAGTTCATGGGGCCTAGCGTCGGATCTGCTGGAGGAGTTGGTGCTGTTGGTTGGCGGACGACGGCGGTTCTTGCGTTGTGGGGGTGGGTGCGGGTCGGGTTTCGGCTCGGGTTTCGGCTTGTGTAGCTGAGGCGTGGTGGGGTCTGAGTAGATATTGCTTAGAATGTTTCTTCTAGGAACTATAGCGTTTCGGTCACGACGGGCGTAGACTTGTGGTATGAGTATTCCGGTGATGGCCCCCGGGGAACGGGGCGAGGAAGCCACACAGGATGTGGCCGCACTCCTTGGTGCGATAGCCGCTCTTCCCTCTATTGAACCCTTCGGCACTGACAATCCATCCTTGGCAGGATTACCGCCACTGATTGACTTCCCCCCGCCACAACCGGAGCCGCCCTCTCAGTTAGGTGTGGTGCGTGGTGTTCATGATGGTGCTATCGCCGCTCTGGCGGTAGTGAAGCGTTTAGAAGACGCTACCGCGGCGTGTAAAGCGGCCCTGTTGGGACGATTAATGGGTGCGGTAGAAGTAGAACGAGTTTTAGTTGATCTAGACCGGAACCAATCATCGCTAGCGCAAAGTAGTGCCGTGTTGGAAGCAGCTTTGGTCTTAGGGATCCCTGAACGAACAGCTGCCGCACTCACGCATCACTGCGTGGAGGTTCTAAAACACCCAGTCACGTTCAAGGCTTTACAAGCAGGGGTTTTATCCTGGCGGCACGCATGCACGATCGCTGATGAGATCACCACTGTCAAAGAGAGCAGTAGCATCAGTGCCCCTGAAGTCGCCGCTTTCCAGACCCGATTGCTGGTGCTAGCACCCGGGGCTACCGCATCAATGTTTGCCTCCAAAGCCCGCCGAGCCCGTGAGTCAACATTCCCAGATACCCTCACCACCGCCACCAAGGAAGCCTTCACACGGCGTAAAATGTTCTGCGAAGAAGGCCGCGACGGGATGTCCTGGCTAAGCCTGCATCTACCCACCCTGGCCGCAGCAGGAATCATGACGCACTGCACCCGCACAGCACGAGCCATCAAAAACCACACCAACACCCACCCCACACCACACCCTAACCCCGGCCCCGACCCCAGTTTTGGGAATGGGGCCGACCCCAGCTCCGGTCATGGTTCCGGTTCTGGGAATGGGGTTGGGGGAGATCGTGGGGAATACAGAACTCTGGATCAACTTCGTGTTGACGTTGCTGCACTACTACTGATGGGCCAAGAACTACCCGCCAATAACTACACCAAGACCGGCAGTAACAACACCAGCAAGACCAGCACCAGCAGCAACGTTCCTGACTGGGGTCACCGCGGTGGCAGTGCTGGTGCTTCCGGGCACTGTACTAGCGAGAGTAGTTCCGGGGGATCTAGCTCGGGCTTTGGGGTGAGGTTGGTTGATCCGGAGCCTATCTGGACACACACAGATCCTGACCCCAACACCCACGTAACCACAGACCCTGACCCCAAAGACCGTGATGCCACAGGTGGTGACGTGCGTGAATCCTGCCCTGGACGTGAGGCTGACTCCCTGCATAATCCAGGTAACCCGATTCAGGGGTACCTCCCTGTTCAAGAGCGCCCCGCGGCTGAGAAGGGGGCTGGGAAGGGATTAGGTGGTGAGGGCAGTGCGGTGGATGATGCGCACCCTACCCTTGCCCAGGACGTCGCTGGCGATACTGGAGTAGATGCTGGCGATAGCGGAGCAGATACTGGAGTAGATGTTGGGGTGGATGTTCTGGTGGTGGGGGAGTTAGTGGGGGATGGTTCAGGTTTCGTCAATGGGGTCATTGACGGGATCGTGGAAGATCAGCAACAAGAATACTTAGACCAGCTTCACGCACTGGCTCAGGGGAAAGTCATTACGGATCCGCCGCTACCAAAGGCATTGATTCTCCTGAAGGTTCCTTTCCTAGGCTTGTTAGGGATAACTGATGAGCCCGCGGAGCTTGTGGGTATCGGCACCGGTCCGATACCAGAAGAAATCGCAAGGAAACTCATGGCAGCCTCACACACGTTCCTGCGCGTGCTCACCGATCCGATCAGTGGGGAAGCATTAGCGTTGAACCCGGACCGGTACACACTTAGTAACGCTGAAAAAGCTGTGCTGCAAGCCCTGACTGGGGGTTGTTACATCCCTAATTGTCCTTATCCAGTAATGGACACTGAGCTGGATCACCTGAACGCGTGGGAACACGGGGGGACCACGGCCATGACTAATCTTCGTCCTGCCTGCGCACGTCACCACCGCCTCAAGCACTTCAAGGACGATAAAGACCGCCACGGTAACTACCGCCGCTATCAAGAACCACACCGGCAAAACATTCGTCTTCGTGGCTGGACCCCTCAACCCACCCCCGACGGACGCATCGGCTGGATCACCCCATCAGGGAACTACCAAAAACCCCAACATCAAGAACCCCAACGCACCCAATACCCCACCTGGCTCAAAAAACACATCAACCACACCCTCAACCCACCAAAAGAAAACACCACCAAACACCACAAAAAACGCCACAATCCATAGTTGCCCCAGTTACAGCAGGGTTACGCCCCGTGGAGTGGTGTATTTTCCCGTTGCTAAGCATCGAATTTCTGATGTGAAGAGCCATCGTGCGATGGTCAGTGAGTATTGATCAAAGAACTCACAAAGGACACAAACACACGATGGCTCTAGACCAGTCTGCCTTGTTCAACCTGCTTGGCCAACCTAAAACTTCCCGATGTCTCCGAACAGATCCGTACCGCGACCGAAAATGCTGTATCAGCAGCTCATCGAGGCTGAGGCGACAGCGTTCATCGGTGCTGCCCCGTTCGAACGCCCGGAGGCCCTCACCACCCAGCGCAACGAGTCCCGGCCCAGGACGTTGACAACCGGCGCCGGGGACTTGAACCTGAAGATCCCCAAGCTGCGCAACGGCTCGTTCCTTCCTGCATTGCTGGAGCGCCGGCGCCGCGTGGATCAGGCATTTCGTCGTGGTGATGGAGGCCTACCTGCACAAGGTCTCCACGTGCAGGTCTATGATCTGGTCAAGGCGCTCGGGGCTGATCCACGGATTTCCAAGTCCGAGGTGTCCCGGATCTGTGCGGACTTTGACCATGAGGACGGTGCTTTCAGGGACCGGGATCTCCCCGCCATGGATTACCCGTACGTGTTCCTTGATGCCACCTACTGCAAGGCCACGGTTGGGCACCGGGTCGTGCCCCAAGCGGTCGTGGTCGCTTTCGGCGTCGCGGCTGACGGGGGTAGGGAAGTGCTCAGCTTCGATGTCGGCGACTCCGAGAACGATGGGTTCTGGACCCCGTACCTGCTGTCGTTCAAGGCTCGCGGGCTGGACGGGGTGAAGCTGGCGATCTCTGACGCCCATAGCGGCGTGAAGAAGGCCGTCGGCGCGGTGTTCCAAGGTGCGGGCTGGCAGCGGTGCCGGGTGCATTTCATGCGAAACGTGCTCTCGATCGTGCCCAAGGAATCCCAGGACATGGTCGGCTCGATTATCCGCACCGCCTTCGCCCAGCCCGATGCCGGGCACGTGAACACCCAGTTCGACGAGGTCACCAGGATGCTGGCCAAGTCCCTCCCAGAAGTCGCAGGGGTATTCCCCAACCCGGCAGCCCTGCTCCGACTCGCCGGGGCCGTACTGGCCTAGCAGTATGACGAATGGGAAGCACGGGACCGCCGCTACCTCTTGCGAATGCCTCCAGAGCAGGTCCCGCAAGACGGCCGCTCCAAAAAGAGTCTCCAGAAAGCCTCCTGAAGAACGGCCGCACCAGAAAAGACCCCTGACGATGGGCGGCACCAGAAAGCGTCTTGCAGAACCTCTGCTGAAGAACTTGCGCCCCACGGGGAACCTGATGGCTTTAGGGGCTACCGTTTTCTGCTGTTGGGCAGGCTACCTCTCTGGCTCGACGGATGGCTGAGCAACTGGCTGGCTGTCTGAGGATCTGGGGCTATTCTCGAATGGATTCAAGCCACCAAATGTCCTTTTAGACGGCCACCAGACACGGTTGCCAATGTCATAGGTCAGTGCCGGCACTAGAAGTGTTCGGACGATTACGGTGTCAAGTAATACGCCAAATGCCACGATAAATGCCAGTTGGGCCAGGAACAACAACGGAATAATGCCCAGCGCTGCAAATGTAGCGGCAAGGACCACGCCTGCGGAAGTGATCACTCCACCTGTTTTGCCCAAACCTCGCAATATACCTGCGTGAGTACCCATGAGCAGCGACTCCTCGCGAACGCGGGTCATCAAGAAGATGTTGTAATCCACGCCCAAAGCCACCAAGAAAACGAAGCCAAACAGGGGCACGGTGGCATCCGCGCCCGGAAAGTCGAACACGTGATTGAACACCAAGGCAGACACGCCCATGGTGGCTATGTAGGACAACACCACCGAGCCGATTAGCAGCAGCGGTGCAACAATCGAACGCAGCAGCAGTATCAGGACCACGAGAATGACCAGCAATACCAATGGCACAATCTTGAACAGGTCACTTTGTGCCGTGAGGTTGGTATCCAAAGCAATTGCAGAAACACCCCCGACCAAGACAGTCGAATCAACTTGCGGCAATTGCTTGCGAAGTTCCACAACAACCTGTTCAGCAGCACTGGAATCCGCTTGATCTGCCAACGTGGCGTTGATCAGTACGCGACCTTCCTTCACAACAGGCTCTGCAGCTACGTCAGGTCGGCCGTTGCCAGTATAGATACTGGCCTCGGTGATCCCTTCCGTATCCTTTACCGCTACCAAAATCTGATCTTTGCTATTTTGGTCGGCGATGATCAGCACAGGGCTACCGCTACCACCGGCGAAGTGTTCAGCCAACGCTCGTTGTCCATCGACTGCGTTGCTCTGTCCCAGAATTACTTCAGTCTGCGATACGCCGTTGGCCTGTAATTGCAAAATCCCTGAGCTGGCAGCCAAAAGTAGAACCAAGGTTACAACCCATGTAATTCGCGGCCTCCGGGCAATCAGTAAGCCGATGCGCCGCCAGATGCCGCCCACTCCAGCCAGTCCGTGCTCCACTGCATCGGTCTTTTCCACACTCATGCCGTGTGTCCCGTGGTCTGCATGCTTATTCGCATGATTAGCGTCCATCTTCGGTTTGAAGGGCCAGAAGGCTCCTCGGCCAAAGGCAACCAGCAATGCGGGCAAGCACGTCAGGGCTGCAACAAGGGAGAACAGAATTCCAATGGCCGCGATTGGTCCCAAACTGCGGTTGGAGTTCAAATCCGAGAACAGGAGACACAGCATGGCCAAAATGACTGTGGAACCGGAAGCGACTATGGGTTCCCACGCGCCGCGCATTGCACGTCCCAGTGCCGCCCATTTCGACTGCACTTGGTGCAGTGCTTCGCGGAAGCGCGCTACCAATAGCAGGGAGTAATCAGTTGCCGCACCAATGACAAGAATCGAAAGAATACCTTGGCTTTGGCCGCTAAGTTTGATCCAATCCCAGCTTGCCATGTAGTAAATCACCACTATGGAAGCGCACAGCGCAACCACTGAGGTGAAGAGGACTAGTAGGGGCAGCACAACCGAACGGTAGACGACTAACAAAATAACGAATACGGCTATTAGTGCCACCAGCAGCAGAATCCCGTCGATACCGCCGAAAGCATTCACCAGATCAGCTGTCAGCCCGGCAGGACCTGTCACATAGATGCTGACACCACCAGGCGCAGATGATTGCAAGACGTTGCGAAGCTCATCCACTACCGACTTAACCTCATCAGTACCTGAAATGGGGACTAAGAACTCTACGGCTTTCTTATCTTCTGACGGAATAGGCCCTGCAACGCTAGTCGTCGCGGGTGCTTCCGGTTTCTGGACACCACTAACAGCACTCAGCTTCTTCGGCAAGGTAGCGATCTGGCCGAGCTGTTCACTGGTCAGTGCTTCTGTTGAGGTCAGCAACACCACGGCAGGGATGGCATTGCTGTCCACAAACTTCAGCTGCCATTCGCGAGCCGCGGTAGATTCTGCGCTGGCCGGCAGAAAGCTCGCTTGATCGTTGGTTGACACTTCAGAGATTTTTCCAAAGGTGGGACCACCTAGCCCGGCAACCAGCAGCCACACAATAATAAGGATGGGTGGCAGCGTTAGGCGAAGCCAGCGTTTGGGGGACCAATCTAGATTCTTCATGTTTTAGACAATACTTCCATCGCCGAGAGGTTAGATAATCTAGATACTATGTTAACGAGATAGTTGGCGATAGGGGAGGATTGGGTCATGAAGTCTTCACAGCCGCATGCTCAACTTCTCGCAAAAATGCGGGAGTTCACGATTGAGTCTGACCGCTACGTCGACAAGGCGGCATCCTTACATGGGCTCCACCGGACGGATCTTAACGCATTGGGGTTGCTGGTCAGGCCCCGCCGCCAGCAAGAACTGATGACACCTGGCAAACTCGGTGAGGCTCTCAACCTCAGCTCACCAGCAACTACTGCGCTAGTTGACAGACTTGAGCGTTCCGGTCACGTCACCCGCTGCCGTAGCGAAAGCGACAGACGCCAAGTTGACCTCACCATGACTGACACCGCACGTAGCGTCGGTAGAGAGCTGTTTATGCCACTGGCAGCCCAGCTTGGGTTGGCGCTGAGCAACTATTCGCCGGCCGAGCTGGCCGTGGTTGAACGTTTCTTAGAAGATATGACAGCGGCAACTGCAGCAGCTGCAACGAACCTCCTTCCGCCAGCACCGGAAGAGAGTTCGCAGATCCCAGGAGCCCTCAGCACACCAGCCGCCGCAGTGGCCGCAGAAGTGTTAAAAACTTAAGGAGCGTCGGAGTAGTCCTGCGTCTTCCGCCCGCACCGAAGTATCGTTGAACACTTGTCTGTCCATGAGGCTAGTGCGGACTCCAGGGGGAGGCCCGCCTGCGGGTAGGGTTACTCACAAATCAACGTCAGGAAGTCAATGATTCGTCGCGTCACAGTTTTGCTGCTTGCTATCAGCCTTGCTCTGGGTGGTGCAGCCTGTTCCGCCCCTGATGACGGAAGCTCAACCGCTGAAGCCCTGGCGAAGGCCCTATCGGACCATACGGTCGGAGATCTCAGCTTCGACAAACCTGGCCCGCAAGTTCAAAAGGAGCTGACCGAGCTCGCTGAATCTATTGATCCGTCGTGGCCCACGGTCAGCGTTAGTGCCGTAGAGGTCCAGGGCGAAAGCGCCCGAGTCTCTCTGAATTACTCCTGGAAATTACCCAAAGTAGAGAAACCCTGGACCTACGCCACGGGTGCCGACATGAAACGTGACGGTAATGGCTGGACTATCGCGTGGTCTCCAGAAATGGTTGAACCTAAATTGGCGGCAGGTTATCGCTTTAAAGTGAGCACCAACTACGGCATCCGTGCGGGGATCCTCTCAGCTGATGGTGAGGCGATTGTCAAGGACCGGCCCGTGCGAAGTGTCGGCATCAACAAAGAGGGGTTGGATCATTCTGAAGCTGAAGCATCGGCCAACCAGCTGGCCGGGCTTCTCGGTATTGACGGGGCCGCCTACACCGCCAAGGTCAAGGCCTACGGACCCATAGCGTTTGTCGACGCCATCACCTTGCGCGAGGAGGCATTTAAGGCGTTGGACCAGGAAAAATTCAACGCAATCAAGGGTATCCTCGCCACCGAATCAACCATGCCGCTTGCGCCCTCACGCAGTTTTGCATCGGCCATCCTTGGCACTGTCCGTGAGGCCACGGCTGAAGATATCAAGAAATCTAAGGGCAAGGTTGTCGCCGGAGAATTTGTCGGGGCCGGCGGATTACAGGCCGCCTTCGACGCGCAGCTTGCAGGAAATCCTGGAGTAATGGTTTCGGCCATTCCCTCAGCAGCTCCCAGCGATGCACCCACTGATCCTGCTGCCACAGATCCGGCTCCCACAGATTCCACTGCGACTGACGCTGCTGCCCTGGACGACGCCGGGACGGCACCCACCGATCCCACCTCACCACCGAAAATCCTCTTCACAGTTGCGCCGACTAACGGTAAAGATGTCAAAACCACTTTGGTCTCGGGGCTGCAGAACGCGGCCGAGGAGTCACTGGCAAACGTAAAGACGCCCAGCTCGATCGTGGTCATGCGTCCGTCAACAGGAGCAATTTTGGCCTCAGCGAATGGCCCGGACAGTCAGGGATACAACACGGCGTTCCTTGGCCAATATGCGCCAGGGTCCACTTTCAAAATTGCCACGTCATTGGGATTGTTTCGACAGGGGATGGACCCGAGTTCGAAAGTAAGCTGCACACCTGAGTTTATTGCCGATGGGAAGAAGTTCCTCAATGCCCCTGGTTATGCGCCCGATGCGCTAGGCGAAGTGTCCTTGACAACCGCCGTCGCTCATTCCTGCAACACAGCTTTTGTCTCCCAATTTCAGAACCTTCCCCAAGAGAAGCTATCGGATGCTGCTGGGGCCTTGGGAGTTGGCATGACCAATGACCTGGGCCTGCCAGCATTCGCCGGCAATGTGCCGCGCGACTCAGCCGGAACCGAACACGCCGCCTCAATGATTGGTCAGGGCAAGGTACAGGTCTCACCTCTGATGATGGCTGCGATGATGTCCTCTGTGGTCAAGGGTGCTGCTGTTTTTCCCGTGCTGATAGAAGGCCATGACGGCAAATCGAAGGCCGCTGAAGGTGCGGCATTGACGCAGAAGGAAGCCATAGACCTGCGCACAATGATGCGTGCCGTTGTTACTGAGGGCTACCTAGGCATGTTGGGGGACCTGCCTGGCGCTGAGGCGATTGGTAAAACGGGGACGGCAGAATATGGCACGGATAATCCTCCGCGTACACACTCATGGGTGATTGCTGCCCAAGGCGATATTGCCGTGGCCGTATTCGTTGAAGACGGTGACTTGGGTGCCGTTACAGGGGGGCCCTTGGCGAGGTCCATATTGTTGGCTGCCGCTGGCTGAACTCTCGGTTGATCTCGTGGCTGGTTAGCTGACGCCGCAAACCCAGCCATGTGGCATGGTCCTCTTCTCCAAGAAGCTAAGGAGTTCACTGCCGGCGGCAGAGTCAAGAATTTCATCCGCTTGCGCATAAATGATGGTCTCTTCCTTGGAATTGTGGGCGTCGAGCAGCTGGAGTAACGCCGCGCAGGCACTGCGTAGCGTGACTTTCTGGCCCTGCGTGGCTTTCTGAACCTCACCGCCTTTCTGAGCCTCGGTGCTCAGTAGGGACTCAATAGTCCCCATTTGATTCCACAGCTGGCCGTGCTCGCGGAGCATCACGAACAGTGGACCCATGAGGCCGGCGGCCTTTAGAGGTGGAAACAAGAAAGTTTCCTCCAAGTAGATATGCCTGCGTAGACCCGAAAATGCCGTTAGCAGCGAGGTCGGTGAGGTGGGTCCCCTGGAGTCCATCGCGGCCACGAAGGACTCTATCCCACCGTCAATTTCACGGTGTTCATTCTCCAGCGCCTGGCCTAATGTCATGAACTCCACAGTTTCGCCCTTCGTAGCAGTATTTTAATCACGGCTCTTCTGTCAGGCTACTCCGGTGCAAACTCATTGTGGGCAATACTGGTGAGGATAGGCTGGTTCCATGGATACTGCTCAACAGCTTGCCCCGCTGGAAGATGCCTGCACAATTGTTCTGCTCCGTGACGGTGCAGCAGGGCTGGAGACACTCATGCTGGAACGGCCAGGCAACAGCCGATCCTTTGGCGGCGCATGGGTATTTCCTGGCGGCAAGGTCGATCCCGGCGATAGGGTTAACCCTGCCGGTGAGCAACTTGATGAATTTGCTGCGGCGCAGGCTGCGGGTTTGCGAGAGCTGGCCGAAGAAACTGGCCAACAGCTGTCCCCAAAAGAACTTGTATGGCTATCGCAATGGACACCCATGCAACGAATTCCGCGCCGGTTCCGAACCTGGTTCATGTTAGGTGCGGCAACCACGGACCAGGTAGTGCTTAACCCCGAAGAGCATGAACGCAGCTCATGGCTACCTGCACGTGAGGCACTTGCTCTTCATACCGCCGGGAAGATGATCCTGGTGCCACCAACCTGGGTGACACTGCACAATCTCCTAGGGCTGGAGTCCACGGAACAAGCGGTGGAGCAAAGTCGAAAGGCTACACCTTTCATCTACAACACCCACCTTTTGACGCCGTCAAACGGTGAAGCAGCCAGTACTTTGGCCGGGTTTGGTGCAGGAGCTGCTGCCGGTGTGCTCTGGGACGGAGATGAGGAATACCCTGAATCCAAGGCTCCTGCTGGAGCACGGCACAGGCTCACGATGACTGATCTGCCCTGGGTTTTCACTCACGCACATGGCACAAGTTAGCCCCCGTCAAGGCTGAGAGTCCTACCTGCTCCTGATCTATTCACTGCTGTGTGTACTCACTGCTGACGAAGCGGATTTTCGCCCCGGGCGGCAGCTGCGCGGCCCGATCCAGTTGTTCGCGCGGGACCACGCCTAGCACCGGGTAGCCTCCGGTCACAGGGTGGTCGGCCAAGAACAGCACGGGAAGGCCCGACGGCGGCACTTGGATTGCGCCTGTCGGCATGCCTTCGCTGGGTAGCTCAGCCGTCATGGCCGCCATGGTGCGCACTAATGGGCTTCCGCTCAAACGTAGGCCAATCCTATTGGACTGAGCCGAGAGGTGCCACGTCTGCTGCTCAAATTTTGTTCTTGATTCAGGCGTGAACCAGCCACTGCGTGGTCCGGGAAGATACCGGAACACTGTAAGAACCTGCGTGGGCTTCGGGCCCGGCTCGGGAAATCCAACTATGCCACCTCTAAAAGGCTGGACCACGGGGAGAAACGCTCCGGCGCGAAGAGGAGCCGGTCCTAGCCCTGACAGCAGATCGGTGGACCGACTTCCCAGAACGGCAGGTACGGCAAGTCCCCCGCGCACACCCAGATAGCCACGAAATCCTGCTGCCCCTAGACAAGGACGAAACTCCAAAGTCTCCCCGTCTCTGAGCACAAACGGCGTATCAAGCGGAGCAGCGCGTACGGAACCAACTACAGATTGCATCTGCAACTCGATGGCACCAGCGGTGACAGCCACAACATGACTTCCCATAGCTTTGATGCGCAACCCGGCCATTACGGTTTCCAAGCCAGCGCAGCCGGAACCGGACATGTCAGTATTACCCACCATCCTGTTAACCCGGCGGAGAGCCGCCCGGTCCAGTGCGCCGGATCCACTAACACCTTGGTGAGCCAGGCCCGGACGGCCCAAGTCCTGCAAAGTTGTTAGCATTCCTGACGCAAGCACCATCAGTCCCTCGGCAGGAGGCACGTCGCCGGAGGAGATATTTTTGCCGGTTGCGCCCTCAACATTCTTCTTAGCGGGAGTGCCCGCAGGCATCAGGGAACCGGCAGGCATCAGGGAACTGCCAGTTACCGGTGCGGTGGCACTGCCACGTATTGTCTCCCGCATCGTCTTAAAGCGAACAGTATCCGAGGGCATCAGCAGTGCCGGTTGCGGTAGGGAAACGTCCCACAGGAGTACATCGCTATGGCCCAATAACTGCCATCCACCGGGGGATGGGCCGGGATAAACGGCACAGAACTGCCCACCTAAAGCCACAGAGCCAGCTGGTACAGAGGTGCGTGGACTGGCACGTCTGGCAACGGATAACCCTTCGCCCGACGGTGTGAGGTACATGAAACCTGCCGCGAAACCCCCAAAAGCAGCCAACCAGTTCTGGCCGCTATGCCAAGCGATCAACGCCTCAACACTCATGCTGGCCAGCCGGGCCACTTCGGTGAGGTCGGCGCCGTCGTACACGGTATTGAGGATATGCAAGGTTCCCGACGCCGGGGCATGTTCTGGAAGCTGCACGTTTTTTAGCCACATCCGCAGCTTGCTGAGCATCCTGGGCGAGTCGCAACTAATGAACACGGTTTGGGCTGCGGCAATCACCTCCTCAATCTTGGGTGCGGTGGGGGAGCGTAGCGCAGCCTGCAAACCCATGACCTCCGCAAGGTCCGCACATTCCACCAAAACAGCGCAGTCCCCTGCCGGACGGAGCAAAAAAGAGTGGGTCATCTAGAGGAAACTGCTGATTCTCACTCCGGCGCCCACCAGTGCCTCATGCACAGCAGCGGCCATGGCAACAGCGCCGGGAGTATCTCCGTGCAGGCACAAGCTCTGGGCGGTCACTTTGATGCGGGAGCCGTCAATCGCGGTGACTTCCTGATGCAACGCGAGGTCTAGGCTTTGGGCCACCACAACATCAAGGCTGTGATGGACTGCCGCCGGATGCGTTCGCGATACCAGCGTGCCATCCGGATTGTAGGCACGGTCCGCAAAAGCTTCCGTGAGAACTTTCAGGCCGGCGGCCAGACCCAACCGCTGCACGTGCGATTTCGGCGCCACCAACAACGCCAGAGTTGGGTCCGTTTCCTGCACGGCCGTAACCACCGCCTGGGCCTGCTCCGCGTGATGAACGATGGCGTTATACAAAGCCCCATGAGGCTTGACGTAGCGCACGGCGGCACCTTCGGCCCGTGCAATGGCTTGCAGCGCCCCGATTTGGTAAACAAGCTCCTGGGTTAGCTCATCCGGATCCATCTCCATGAAGCGCCTGCCAAAACCAGCCAAGTCACGGTAACCCGGGTGCGCCCCAATCGACACACCGGCGACCGCCGCAGATGCGCAACTGCGGCGCATGGAGCGCGGGTCGCCGGCATGAAAACCACAGGCGATGTTCACACTGGAGACATTGGCCATGATGGCTGCGTCATTGCCAAGGCCCCAAGGGCCAAAAGCCTCACCGATGTCTGCGTTGAGATCCAACCGTAGCGAAGACGCAATAGTGGTTTGTCTGGACGCTGAAGTATCGCTCATAAGTCGCAGCGGCCGCGGCGTTAGAGCAACCCCAGGCCGGAAACAGCGTCCCGTTCTGATTCAAGTTCGGCTATGGAGGCGTCAATTCTGGTGCGGGAGAAGTCACTGATGGCGAGGTTGGGCACAATGGTGATTTCGCCGTCGTGCGTGGTGACGGGGAAAGAACTCACCAAACCCTTTGGCACGCCATAAGACCCGTCGGAAGGGACAGCCATACTCGTCCAATCTCCTTCGGGTGTGCCCTGCACCCACAGGCGCATGTGCTCTATGGCGGCGTTGGCAGCCGAAGCAGCTGAGGAGCCGCCACGGACCGCGATGACCTCCGCGCCCCGCTTTGCTACACGGGGTATGAATTCATCCACAATCCACGACTGCTCCAGGAAACTAGTGGCTGGTTTCCCGGAAACTGTTGCATGGCTGAGGTCGGGGTACTGGGTGGCCGAATGGTTGCCCCAAATGGTCACCCGCTTAATTGCAGCAATACCCGTGCCGGTTTTCGCAGCAAGCTGTGCCAGCGCCCGGTCATGGTCCAGACGTGTCATAGCTGTGAAACGGGAGGCCGGAATGTCCTGAGCGTGGGAGGAGGCGATCAGCGCATTGGTATTGGCGGGGTTACCCACAACAACCACCTTCAAATCTGATGCCGCTCCAGCATTCAGGGCCTTGCCCTGCACGGAGAAAATACCGCCATTAGCGCTGAGGAGATCAGCGCGCTCCATACCCGGCCCGCGAGGACGGGAACCAACCAACATGGCGAGATTCGCGCCGTCGAACGCCTTGTACGGATCGTCAAAAACGTCCACACCGGCCAAGAGCGGGAAGGCACAGTCCATGAGTTCAAGGACTGTGCCTTCCGCGGCCTGCACCGCCTGCGGGATCTCCAGAAGATTCAATTTAATGGGAACGTTAGGGCCCAGCATGGCTCCGGAGGCAATCCGGAACAAGAGGGCGTAACCTATCTGGCCTGCGGCTCCGGTGACAGTGACTGTGACGGGAGCGGGATCATGTGCGTTCATGGCGCCAGTCTAGCCGGGTCTACTTGAGTGTTCCTGGGCTGCCGACACAAAACAGCGTCTACGCCTGGTACTACTGGCTAGCAGGTGCGTGCTAACCGCCGGTACCACTCATAGACGCTGGGACGCGCTGGAGGTTGGAAATATCCAGTCCGTGGTGTGCTCCGCCTACTTAGTGTCCTTTTCAACGAACAGGCACTTGGCAGGCTCATGGTTGCTGGAGCTGTTCGTTGCAACTTCCTTGCCATCCACGGTGACAGTGCAGGAGATTTCGCCTGTGCCGCCCGAGGGGTATTTCGCCAAGACCAAAATCTTGGTGAAGGTAGCCCCGGCAGGAAGGGAGAACTCTTGGGTATAGGGGAGAGTCTGCTGAACCATCTCTCCATCTGTTTCCTTGTCATCGTTTGTCACCACAAGTGACTTCACGAGGGCACTATCCTTGGCGCCGGTGACCTTCACGGTGACTTTGCGCTCGGTAGCGGCGGCGGGCGGCGCTGTTGTTTCCACGGCAGCGGCGCTCTTTGCTGGGGCTGCCGTGGCGGGTGCTGCAGATTCTGACACGGCAACTGGGGAGGACTCACTGGGTGCATCAGTGGAGGCAGGAGAGCAGGCTGCCAGTGATAGGCCCAAAAGTGCCACTGACGCCACGGCGATGAGAGGCTTGAGGCGGCGGCTGAATTGGTTTCCTAGAGTAGTCATCCTCCAAGTATCGCCAGCCCGAACCAGCCGTCAAAATTACTGAAACGCGCATTAGCTGAAAATACAGGGTAGTCGCACAAGAATTGCCATGATTCTGCTGACGAGTTTTCACGCCGGCGGCTAAAGCGCCGATTCTTTGGTGAGCGTTCTGTATCAACAGACTCTTGCCATAGCAGCGAAAATTCCAGATTTATCAAAGTGTGGAAAACAAAAAAGTGCGCTCTCCGTGTGAAAAACTGTGAAAACTGTGAAAAACAAGGACAGCGCGCTTGTGGTTAATTTCACCCAGGTAATGAAATGCTGAGGTGTTTATACGGTTGTGTTTGCGGCGTCGAAATCCAGACGCGGAAGGCGCGCGCGGTCTATGCGGCCATTGGACCGGCCCAAGTTCACCACGAGAAATGACTTCAGTCCGGAATCCGCATTGAATTCCTGATCCATACCAGCACTGTCGAACCCACTCATGGGGCCCACGGCCAGACCCGCTGAGCGTGCAGCCAGAATGAAATAGCCAGCCTGCAGGTGGGCGTTATCGAATGCCATGGTCTGGCGCAGGGCTGAGTTCTCGGCAAACGAGGCCACCTTGCTGGCCATATGCGGTGTTGTGGTGGCCAAATTTTCATGCCAACGAGGGTTATAGCTCAACAGTGCCACCAAAGGTGCGGCCAATGTCTTTTCCTTGTTCCCCGCTGCCATGTTAATAACCAGGGCCTCGCGGGCTTCGGTGGAGCGAACCCACGTAATCCGCAGAGGCTGAATATTCATTGCCGTGGGCCCCATCCTTGTCAATGCGTAGACGGCCTGCAGGGTCTCATCCGAAATCTGCTCATCAGTGAAACTATTTGCGGTTCGGGCCTCGAGGAACAGGGCAGCTGCTGTGCCAGCATCAAGAATGAGTTCGGTGTTGAGTTCGGTTTCAGTGGCGATGTCAATGCTCATGGGGCAACTTCCTAAAAGAGTGAAGAATGGTCCACCCATATGCAGCGCCGAGTTCCAGCAAATTGTTTCCCTTCTAGTTGTGAGAAATGGCACTACGGGGAAACTTGTTGACCTCAGCCAAAGGTTACTACTGGTGAGTAACCTTCCTGCCACCAAATTTCCGGGGAACGTGAGCCCTGTGCCATCATTCAGATATTGGCTAACGCAAGGGAGCGGCAGTGACATGACGGCATGGACTATTCGCGATTTTCATTCGCAAGATGTTGAAGGCATTCTGGCGTTGTGGCAGTCGCTGCGCGACAACGGTGTGGAACCTGTTTACGACCTCTCCGAAGTGCTTGCCTCGTGCGAGAAGGACCATGCGGTGGTGGCCGTTCAAGGTGATGCGATCATTGGCGCAGCTGTTGGGCGGGCTGCGCACGATCAAGGCTGGATAGTCTTTCTGGCAACTCTGCCAATTTTCCGTGGCCGCGGCATCGGGACACTCCTTCTCGCTGCGGTGGAAAACCGTATGGCAGCACACGGACTAAACAAGCTTTCTGCGCTAATGCCGGAAACGGAAAATCGTGTGGAAGCATTCACCAACCGCGGTTTCGTGGTGAAAAAGAACCTGCGTTACTTTGAGCGTCACATCCCAGTGCAGCGAGCTGAGCTGGGGGTGCTGGATGAACTTGGCGGTAGGGTCCTGCCACGTGATCTGTGGGACCGCGTCGCTGGTATGACCGCAGAGAAAGAGCTCCTTGAGCGAAGGCTGGTCATGCCGCTGGCTGAAGCAGCACTTGCGGAGGAGTTCGGTGTGGTGCCGCCCCGCGCCGTCGTACTTTTTGGCCCTCCTGGCACTGGAAAGACAACCTTTGCCAAGGCCATTGCCTCCCGCCTTGAATGGCCATTTGTGGAAGTGTTCCCTTCGCGTCTGGCCGGTGAGCCTGGCGGATTGGCCGGTGCGCTGCGCCAGACTTTCTTGGATATCGCAGAGCTTGAGCACGCCGTGGTCTTTATTGACGAGGTTGAGGAGATCGCTTCGCAGCGTTCAGGAGAGCCGCCTTCGCCGATGCAGGGTGTCACCAATGAGCTGCTCAAGATCATCCCGGCGTTCCGTGATCAGCCCGGCAGGCTGCTGGTGTGCGCCACGAACTTCATCCGTTCATTGGATTCTGCGTTCCTGCGCCACGGGCGGTTCGACTACGTTATCCCCATCGGTTTGCCCGATGATCAAGCCCGCACAGCCATGTGGAACCGCTTTATTCCAGCCCACCTGGTAGCTGAAATTGATGTTCAAACCTTAGTTGAGGCCAGCGGTGGATTCTCCCCGGCGGACATTGAATTTGCTGCTCGTAGTGCCTCACAGCGGGCGCTGGAAAAGGCCATGTTCGACGGCGTTGTTCCCACCGAACGCCGTGGCCCGGTGACGGCCGACTACCTGGAGCGGATTGCCGAGACCAAGGCAACCGTCAGCGATGCCGTGTCCGCGGACTTCTTGGAAGACATCGCTGCCTTGGCGCGTACCTAAGTCCCTCCCGTTGCAACCCCTTCCCGTCGAGATTGGAGATAATGACACCCGAACACTCCGTAGAGGTGTCATTATCTCCAATCTCGACGAGGGCTAAGGGACGAGGAGTAAGGGGCGAGGAGAGATGAAATCGGAGAGGGCTAGAGCCAGGTCTTTTTCTTGAAGATCAGGTACATGGAAAGTCCCACCAGGAACATCAGAGTTAAGGCGAAGGGGTAGCCGAATGCCCAGTGGAGTTCGGGCATGATGTCAAAGTTCATGCCGTAGATGGAGCCCACAAAGGACGGCGCAAAGAGGATAGCTGCCCAAGAAGAGATCTTCTTAACCTGCTCATTTTCGGCGGCAGCGGCTTCATTTTGGCGGTTGGTGGTCAGCGTGCCGTCAACCGTCAGCGCGTTTTGCAGCAGCTGACGAAAGGAATCCGCTTTGGCCGTGACAATTTCAATATGGTCCTGAACGTCGCGCAAATAACGTTCCAGTTCAACGTTGACACTGTACTTTTCATAACCGGCTTGGAGTCGTTGCACAATGTCCTGCAAGGGGTGGATGGCGCGCTGGAACTGGATGACCTCGCGGGAGAGCTGGTAAATACGCAGTGAGACGTTGGGTTCCCCCGCAAAAAGCTGGTCTTCTATTTCGTCAATATCATTTTCCAGGCCGCTGATCACTGGCTGGTAGTCGTCAACCACTTGGTCCATGATGGCGTAAAGCACCGCTTCCGGCCCAAGCGCCAGTAGCTCCGGGTCGCCTTCCAGACGGCTTCGGGTTGAGGATAGGCCAGGGGTCTCGGCATGACGGATGGTGAGTACAAAGTCAGGACCAGTGAAAACATGGAGCTCACCAAATTCAACAGTCTCAGTATCGTCAATATAGCGAGCTGGGCGCAGCACAGTAAAAACGACGTCGTCGTAGCGCTCCAGTTTGGGTCGTTGATGGGCCTTGATGGCATCCTCAACCGCAAGTTCGTGCAGCGAAAACTCGGCGGCCAGAGACTTCATTTCCTCGGCATCAGGGCGGAACATGCCGATCCAGGCCATCCCATTGCAGGAGTCCATAACCTCATAGGTCTGCTCGAGGTTCTCTGGGGTAGCGAAGCGCTTGCCGTCCACGTATACGGCATTGTCGATGATGGTCACTTGCCCATTATGGGCGAATCTAAACGAAAATCATGCACGCTGGTTAGTCCAACGGACCTGTATGCCCCGGAATATGCTTGAATACAAGCGTGGTTTCGGTGTGCCCAACCACTGGATCAGTGGTTAAATTATCCAGTACCCAGTCCCGCAGGGCGTCGGTGTCACGGACAGCGATGTGCAGCAAATAATCCACCGAACCGGAAGTGTGGAAAGTGGAAAGAACCTCGGGCAGCAGGGGTACGCGCGCCGTAAACGTGTCGATCTGGTCTCTGTCATGAGCGCGCAGCCGAACGGCTATGAGGGCCTGAACAGCGCGGCCAATCGAGGCCAGATTCAGTTTTGCCTCGAAGCCCTCAATGGCCCCGCGCTCCGTAAGAGCGCGGGTGCGCATCAACGCCGTGGATGGGGCGATGCCCACAGCGTCAGCAAGATCCCTATTGGTGATCCGAGCATCTGAGACCAGAGTGTCAATGATCTGACGGTCGACGGCGTCAAGAGGCTCAGGTGACAGCTGTCCCTGCGCTGGATCTCGCCGAACGTTCTTCGCTGCAGTTGCCAAAAGATCCTCCAAAGTTCACGATTCTCACGCCCAACCCGTCTCGGAGGGCAGCCGTTAGTTCGCCATAATAGCAAATTGCCGAATAATTGAGTACAGCACTTCAACGGTTATGGGCCTTGGGTTCGCTAGAGAAGCAGCAGCGCTGCGGCTAAAGGAACTGGAGAAAGCCTGCAATGACGGCTGCCGCAGGTCCCGTCCTGGCGGATTTCCAGCCGGAGCCGGCCCATAGATTTAGTGCCCGTGGATTGTTCTGAGCTGCCGCTGCTGCGCGCAATGGTGCCGTTGCGAAATGCACATCAGGGTAGGCGTGCGGTGCAGCGTCCGTATAATCTCGCACAAAATCGTTGATCAGTGCCCGAGCAGGCTTGCCGGTGAAAGCTCGAGTAATAGCAGTGTCTGTGTAGCTCGGATCGCCTAGAGCGTTCTTATGTAGCAATCGAGCACCGCTTTCATTAGTGCGGATCAAGGCTGTGCCGATGGCTGCCGATTCAGCACCGGCTGCTAATACGGCTTTGACGTCTTCCGGGGTGGAAATACCGCCGGCACCCACCAGTGGAAGCAGTACCTCGGAGCGAACTTCGCTGATCAGCTGTGGTAGCGTGGCGGGCTTCATACTGGACCTACCCCCACTGGACCCATTCCCACTGGACCCACTCCCACTGGCTTCCACCGCACCCGCCACCGGAGGTGTCCCCGTCGCCGCAAGAAAGGCGGCGCTATGGCCACCGGCATTGGCGTGTTGGACCACCAATGCGTCTGCTCCGGATTTGGCGGCGGCCACGGCTTCTGCAACGCTCGTAACAGAAGCAAGTACCTGTGTCCCCACGTTGTGCAACTGTTCCACGACTTCGGCAGGAGCCAGCCCAAAGGTAAAGCTGACAAGCGCTACTGGATCGGCCAGCAGTAATGCAATCTTCTGGGCCCAGTAGTCCTGAACCCGAGGATCGTCCTCGGCTAGTAACTCCTCGGGCACAGCGGCACCGTAGAGTCCCGCCGTCGTCCGTAATTTGGTGCGGTATTCGCTCAGTTCGATGAGCTGAACGGATGTCAGTGGTGCGGTTCGCGGGACAAACAGGTTCACGCCAAAATCGATGCCTGCGGAGCGCAGTGGTGCTATGTGCGCGGCCAGCTGATCGGCGGTCTTGTATCCACCCGCAGCAAACGCAAATGCGCCGGCGTCTTGGGCCGCCAAGGCAAGTTCAGTGGTGGTTGTTCCGCCAGCCATGGGGGCGGCTATCAAAGGTGTGGTGAACATGCCATTAGTCTAGAGGCGTGGACAATACGCCTTTGAACCCCGCTGCGCTGAACCTTCCTGCGCTGAACCCTGCTGCGCTGAACCTTCCTGCGCTGCCTGCCCGTTTTGTGGGCCTTGATATTGGTGGCTCCAAAACCCGCGGCATCGTGTGGAGTGAGGGTGTCATCACCTCCGATTTCAGCGTTGGCAGTACAAACGTCCAAAATGTGACCCCGGAGACTGCCGCGGAGAATATGGGCACACTGTTTGCCCGATTGGACGTGAGTGAGGCCAGCCAGGTGTATGCCGGTGCCGGTGGTGTTGACACGGACGACGACGCAGCAGCACTTCGCAGCCTCATCTCACCTTTTGTTCCTGGTGCGCACGTGAGCGTGGTGCATGACACTCGCCTTCTTCTCGCCGCGGGCGGGACTACAACAGGGGTTGCCGTCATTGCTGGGACCGGCTCGGCCGCCTGGGGCATGAACCAAGTGTGCCAGGAAGCGCGTGCCGGAGGTTGGGGCTATTTGCTTGGGGATGAAGGCAGCGGGTATTGGCTTGGCCGTGAAGCAGTTCGCTACAGTCTGGAACGGATGGATTCCGGGAAGCCAGTAGACGAGCTGACGGCTGCACTTCTGAAGTACTGCCAGCTCCAGGAGCCAGGGGAACTGATTGCTCACTTCCATCAGGGCACCACTCGTCGTTACTGGGCAGCGGCGTCCCCGGTAATCTTTGGCGCTGCCGAAAATGGCCATGCACACGCATCGGCGTTGGTCGATCAGGCGGCTAAGGACCTCGCTGCCATGGCTGCGAAAGTGGCGAGCCAGCTGAATATTTCAGGACCCATCGTATTGGGCAGTGGCATGGGCAGTAACGTCCCGGCACTTCAAGAGGCCTTTATCTCACACCTGGCAGGGCTTGGTTATAGCGATGTGCAGATTCTCAAGCAGGACCCCATCTTTGGGATCCCCCTGCTAGTAGCGACGCAGGCCCACGCAACGCAGGGCTAGCCGTTTAGCCCCGTGCAGGGGGCGCCGCAGTACTTGAGCGAATCATCAGACTCGGCGCAACCAGCTCCGGGGTGCTTGCCATCTCGGGGTGATTGATCTGGGCAACCAAATGTTGCACAGCGCGGCGGCCGGTCTCTTCAAACGATTGGCGAATGGTTGTCAGAGGAGGATTGGAAAAGGCTGCCAAATCAATGTCATCAATGCCGACCACTGAAACATCTTCAGGGACGCGCCGCCCCAACTCAGTCAACGCGCGGACTACGCCAAATGCCATTTCATCGCTAGCCACCAAGATTGCTGTGACTTCTGGCATGCGGCCCAAGATGAGTCCATTGCGGTAACCGGATTCGGGACTCCAATCGCCGTAAAGCTCGGGCGGGACCGTAGCGCCTGCTTCCCGTAGGGTCCGCCGCCAGCTGTTAAGGCGGCTTGCAGCATCCGACCATTCGCGCGGACCGGCTATGTGCCATACGGTTTCGTGTCCTAGCTCCAGCAAATGTTTGGTTGCTAAAACAGCGGCAGTATCCTGATCAACACCGACCATGTTCTGGCCCATGTTGGAAGACCCATCAGTGTTGACAGTTGGGATTCTCGAGGTAATTTTGCTGATCTGCGCAGCTGCGTCGTGCAAGGGTGCGGAGATAATGATGCCATCGACTCCTTGGTGAACCAATCGGCTCACGGCATCGGTTAAGGCTTGGACATTGAAGCTGGAGGTCGCGGATGTCACTGTGTAGCCAGCTTCGCGTGCGCCAAGTTCAACACCCAACGCCAACGAGGATCGAGAGTAATTGTTAGTTGCTAGTGTCAGTGCGCCAATCGTTTTAGAGCGTCCAGTGACGAGTGCGCGTGCCGTATTATTCCGTCGGTAACCAAGGTCTTCAATGGCTGCCAGAACACGCCGCCTTGTGCTGTCGTGGACATTAGGGTGCTCATTGAGCACTCGAGAAACCGTCTGCGCGGAGACGCGTGCTGCTGCTGCGACGTCTCGCATTGCCGGCCCGCGAGTGAACTGTTCCGTGCTCATTGAGATCCTCTAAGTGTGACGTGTTTCGGGTGGGCTGCGGCACGGGGAGCGGGTCCCCAAAGAGCCAAGATTGTTTACTTGTAACATACCGCTAATTCTGGGTGGGACGGTGCGGCATGGCGTTTTTCCCAGACTGCCAGGCTTAGAATTGTTATGCATATCAAAGTCTTTGTATCAGCCTAAAAATTAGTGCCGGGAGTTTAGTTGTCCAAGTCCACGATCTCACCAGAGGAACCAGCTGATAACGCCCGTCTAAAACCGGAAAAGCCCGTTCAGCCTCAAACGCCGGCAACTTCCGGGGGTGCCACGACCCCTCCGGCGTTGTCCTACGCAAACCGGAAACTTTTTAGGTACGGTGAACCGCACCGCATCATTGCCGGTGCCGTGCACTATTTTCGGATCCATCCCCAGCTTTGGCAGGACCGGATTGACCGGCTCGTGGCGATGGGGGTGAACACACTAGACACATACGTTGCATGGAATTTTCACCAGCCCTATAAGGACCTCGCCCCGGATTTCAGTGGTTGGAAAGACTTGGCCGCCTTCATTACTCTGGCCGGAAATGCGGGGCTGGATGTCATTGTCCGCCCCGGTCCTTACATCTGTGCCGAGTGGGACAACGCAGGTTTCCCCTCATGGGCCATCTCCAACCCTGACATGGTGTTGCGTTCATCAGATCCGTTGTTTACCAACGCCGTTGAAGAGTGGTTTGATGTCCTGCTGCCGATCATTGAGCCACTACAGGCGTGCCATGGAGGTCCGGTGATTGCCGTGCAAGTCGAGAATGAGTACGGCAGTTACGGTGACGATGTGGAATATCTGCGTTGGAACAACAAAGCGCTGCTGGATCGCGGTATCACTGAGATTTTGTTTACGGCCGACGGCGGTACGGACTACTTCCTTGACGGCGGTTCCCTGCCAGAGACGTGGGCGACGGCGACTCTTGGCTCCCGCGGGCCAGAGGCGGATGCAGTGTGGGAACGAAGGCGCCCCGGTGAGCCGTTCTTCACCGTTGAATTCTGGAATGGCTGGTTTGACCACTGGGGCGAAGATCACCACACCCGCGGCGGAATTGATGCGGGAGCCGAAGTAAAAAAGATTCTTGACCTTGATGGCTCGATCTGTCTGTACATGGCTCATGGCGGGACCAACTTTGGTCTGGCATCTGGGGCAAACCACGACGGCGCCCTTCAACCGACAGTCACCAGCTACGACTCGGATGCCCCGATTGCTGAGGATGGGCACCTGACAGAGAAGTTCCATGCAATGCGTGAGATTTTCTTTGCAGCATCCGGGCGGGAACTGACGCCTGTCCCTGAGAAATTGTCCCGTCCTATACCCGTGCTGCCGGCCCGCCATTTTGATCTGACCCGGGGTACGGGACTGCTTGATTTTGTTAGGGACATCGAACCTGTGGCGAGCGTTAAGCCACTAGCTTTTGAAAAACTGGGTCTTGACCGAGGCATGGTCCACTACGGCGCAAAAGCGATCCTGCCGGTCGGTGAGGCAACCATCAAGATTAGGGATTTGCATGACAGAGCCTACATCTGGGTGGACAACGTCTACGCGGGTGTCCTCAATGACGCGACTGGTGCGCAGGGTTTGAACGTTGAAACTGGCGGCGGGCTGGCAAAACTGGAAATTTTGGTGGAGAACCAGGGCCGTGTGAACTACGGACCATTCTTTGGTCAGGGCAAAGGTATCCTCGACGGGGTACTGATCAACCAACGTTACGTCTTCCATTGGGAGCAGCGCGCCATCAATCTGGAGAGGCCGTTGTCCGAACTGCTGGAGATCGGTGTCCCTGCTCGAAGCCCGGGGACGCTGTCTGGACCAGATGATGAAAGTACCGCCGCTGATACCCGTGAGCCGGGGTACTTTCACGGTGAGATCAACGTCCAAGAGCCTGCCGACACGTACTTGGCACTGCCAGGTTTCGGAAAAGGCATGGTGTGGATCAATGGTTTTCTGCTGGGACGATTTTGGGAAGTGGGCCCCCAAATCACACTGTACGTTCCCGCTCCGCTGCTAAGAACCGGCAGCAATGAGATAACTGTGTTGGAACTCGAACGCGGCGGAACGCATGGAGAACTTCTTGAAGAGCCCAATTTGGGTCTTGTCGGGGTAACGTATGTTGAGGATTTGGGGTAATAAAAAAGTTTTAGGGAGAAGTGCAGTGCATCGAAAATTAGTTGTCGCACTGGGAATCTTCCTGTTGCTCATGGGGACAACAGTTGCTTGCACTCCTGAACCAATTACCACTATTCATACCGCCTCTGAAGAAGTAGCGCAGGTTCCCCTCAAGGTGGCAACCCCGGAAGTGCCCGACGGCGTGAACCCCCAAGAAGGTGCCCTGCTGGCCCACGTGTACGCCGCGGCGTTGAATGCTGCAGGCGTCAAAGCCGAGATTATTAAGCCCCCGCTCAACCAAGGGGCCGTAGTTTCGGGCGTGGAGGCAGGGAGCGTGGACATTGTTCCCGTTTATTCTCGTTTGGCACTGTCCGCCATTGCCCCTGCCGATACTGATGTGGGTGCAGGCGATGTTATTGATGCGCTAAAAACCTCGTTGCCAACCGGTATCGGCCTGCTGGATACAGCCAAAACCGAGAATAGCAACGTCACTGTGGTCACAGCACTCACGGCGGAGAAATACCAGCTCAAGAGCCTCTCCGATTTGGGGAAGGTGTGCGAGAAACTGGGCATGGGTGGCTCGGCGGAGTTTAAGGTCAAGGAGCGGGGCTTACCCGGCTTGGGCAACGACTATAACTGCACGCCAAAAAGTTACAAGGCGCTGATGCCCACCCTGGACTTCAACGACGTGAGCATTCTCTGGTCCCTCTTGCGGGATGAAATCCAAATTGCCCAGCTGCCCAATTCTTCTCCTGCGATAGCGGATAACTCCTTAGTGATACTCAGTGATCCCAAAGGACTTTTTCTCAGCCAAAACGTTGTCCCTTTGGTGGCCAAGAACAGGGTTCCGGCAGAAGTGCAGGCGGTTCTGAACCGGGTCAGCGCCGCTCTAAACACAGAAGAGCTAGCCAACCTTAACCGCCTGTCCCAGGACCGTCACTATGGCGACTTATCCGAGGTTGCAACCATCTGGCTGGTACAGCAGGGACTTGTCAAGGCCAGTTCTTAGCCATTGGCCTGCGAAGGTGGGCACGTTGCGGAAGCAAACACGGAGCAGCTGTGCCATATTGGGTAAATGGCAGATTTCAAGCAGTCCACCAAGCTTCACAATGTTCTCTACGATATCCGTGGACCTGTGCTGGAACGGGCCCAAAAGTTGGAAGCCGAAGGGCACCGAATCCTGAAGCTGAACATTGGTAATCCGGCCCCTTTCGGATTTGAGGCACCAGATGCCATTTTGGTGGACATGATGGCTCACCTGCCACACGCTCAGGGCTACAGCGACTCTCGGGGGATCTTTTCGGCGAGGACCGCCGTCGTGCAGTATTACCAAACGCGAGGTATCCAAAACATCCACGTTGATGATGTCTACCTGGGAAACGGTGTCAGCGAATTGATCACGCTGTCCCTGATGGCGCTGCTGAATACCGGCGATGAAGTGCTTGTTCCCACTCCTGATTACCCCTTGTGGACCGCATCTGTGAGTCTGGCGGGCGGGCGTCCGGTGCACTACCTCTGTGACGAGAACCAGGAATGGTGGCCGGATCTTGCGGATCTTGAATCGAAGATCACCGCCAAAACCAAGGGCCTAGTGGTCATTAACCCCAACAATCCCACCGGCGCGGTCTACCCAAGACACATCGTGAAAGCCATGGTTGACCTTGCCTACAAGTACGGGTTGGTGGTGTTCTCGGATGAGATCTACGAGAAGATTCTCTACGACGATGCCGAACACATCAACACAGCAACCATCACCGGTGATGACGTTCTGTGCATGACCTTCAGCGGGTTGTCTAAGGCCTACCGGATCTGTGGGTATCGCTCTGGCTGGCTTGCTATTTCCGGGCCCAAGGCTCGGGCAGCGGATTATCTTGAGGGGATCAACCTACTGGCGAATATGCGCATGTGTGCCAATGTCCCTGGACAGCACGCCATTCAGACAGCTTTGGGGGGATACCAGAGCATTAAGGATCTGATCCTGCCCGGCGGTCGGCTCAAGGAACAGCGGGACATCGCCTATAAGCTACTCAACGACATCCCCGGGGTTACTACCAATCAGGCCAAGGGTGCGCTCTACTTATTTCCCAAACTTGACCCGGAGGCTTACCCGATCAAAAGTGACGAGAAATTTGCCTTGGATCTGCTGGAATCCCAAAAAATCCTGATTTCACATGGCACAGCGTTTAATTGGATTCGTCCCGATCATTTTCGCCTTGTGACGTTGCCTAATGTGTTGGTCCTGGAAGAAGCCATTGGACGCATCGCAGAATTCCTCAGTACTTACAAACCCTAGGGAAAGGCCCACCATGTCATTGCCAATTGGATTCACTAAACACCCAAGCGATTTGCTGAAAGTAGATTCCGGCTTTTCTCTTGCGGAGCAAGCAACCAATGTCTCTCCAGGTTTTTCAGGCAAGAAGTCCGACGGCGCCGAAACCTTGGCAGCGAGGGCACCTGTGCTTGCCCAGCTTCAAGAGCAGCTTTTCGCCGAAAGTCGTTTTGGCTCCAGAAAATCGATTTTGTTGATTTTGCAGGCGATGGACACCGCAGGCAAGGGCGGGATTGTTGGCCATGTGGTTGGTTCGGTAGATCCGCAAGGTGTGCAGCTGACCACGTTCAAGGCACCAACTGATGAGGAGAAGGCTCACCATTTTCTCTGGCGTGTACGCCCCGCGGCCCCAGTACCTGGGATGTTTGGCGTCTTTGATAGGTCCCACTACGAAGATGTGCTGATCCACCGTGTTCATGCTTGGGCAGATGCCGACGAACTTCAGCGGCGCTATGAAGCCATCAACGAGTTTGAGGCAGAGATGGTTGAATCTGGTACTTCTATTGTAAAAATCATGTTGAACGTCAGTCCTAAGGAACAGCTAGAACGGCTCACCGCGCGTTTACATGACCCCACGAAGTACTGGAAATACAGTCCTACAGACCTGGACGAACGTGAGTTTTGGCCGGAGTACATGGACGCCTACCAGCGTGTCTTTGAGCAGACCAGCACCGAGAATGCGCCCTGGTATGTGGTCCCAGCGGACAAGAAGTGGTACGCCCGTATGGCAGTCCAAGAAATTCTTATTAAGACACTGGGAAGTCTGAATCTGCAATGGCCGGCAGGTGACTACGACCTTGCCGCTGAGCGTGCCCGGCTTAAAGACGCTTGATGCGGACAGCCGCATGCATTGAGAAGCACGGTACTCCTAAATAGCGCAGCATGCGAAAGAAGCGCAGTAGGAGAAAGCGTCTGGGCATCATTTGCGCAGTACGGGAAAAAAGTCTGCCAGTGCCTGTGCTGTTGTGATGTCCTGGGTTGTTCTGCCTGCGAGAAAGATGGCTTTTCGATGGCGGTTCGGCACCACGTGTCCGCCGCCTCTGACTGTATAAAGCCAAACGCTTGGGAGCGCATCCTGCTCAAAGCGGGTGAGGCCAACAGTGGTCCTACCGCTCTCCTTGCGATGCGGCAATACCTCATGCAAAGGCGGGTTAGAGATCGAGTTGCGCGCAGCGAAGTACTGGGCCGTTTTCAGGGCTGAGGGTCCGCGCCGGGCACCGAAGAACGTGGCAAACCACCCTTCACCTCCGTATGGAACCACAAGGTCACTTGTCCCGTGGATCAGCAGCACCGGTAATGGTCTTAGCTGATCGGCGAAGTCCAAACCCCCCGGTCGTGGCAGTGTGGCACCGATGATAGCGGCTCCATGGAATTTCTCCTGGTTTTCATGAATCAGCCGGATGACCAACTGTCCGCCGTTGGAAAAACCAGCAATAATCACCGGAATGGGACCGTATTTGCCATGAAAATGGTCTGCCAGGGATTCTATGAAAGCAACATCATTGGTACTGCCGGAGCTGTTTTTATTATGATTCCAGCGTTTTTGCAGTCCATCCGGGTAAACAACTGCCACATGCCCGTTGTCTGCCAGCTGATCAATGCTGTTCCCAGCGAACTCGCGTACCGACTGCCCGGTTTGCTTGGAACCGTGTAAAAAAATGAGCACGGCGGAGGTTTCTTGCCGACTTTGAGTATCAGCTGACGTTCTTGTAATCAGCTGGTAAGACCGTTTACGGCCAGCAACTTCGATCTCGGCTCTCACTGCATTTCCTTCACACTTTAAATTACTGCTCCGAGGGTACTTGATTGTCAATGGAACGCGCGGCTTCGAGGCGGGCTTTGGCGCCTTCCAACCATTCTTCGCAACGCTTAGCCAGTGACTCGCCTCGTTCCCAGAGGGCCAAAGAGTCCTCAAGGTTTGAACTGCCGGCCTCGAGCTGGTTGACCACGTTCATCAGTTGTTCACGGGCCTGCTCGTAGCTGAGTGCGTCAATATTAGTGGGGGTAGCGGGTGTTTCGGCGGGGTTCATACTGAGTCCTTTGCTGATGTGGTGTTTGAGACGAACGGTTTGGCAGATGAGTCATCGGTACGAGGTGCTGCTGTACCTTCGGTGCTTACGGCGGTGATATCTCCGCCTGCAACTCGAACTCTCAAGAGTGTCCGGGCGGGGGCCTGCTCGGGGTCCCTGACGATGGCCCCGTCTTCGAGTTGAACCACCGCATACCCTCGGTCGAGAGTTTTTTGCGGGGACAGGGCACGAACTTGGGCGCGGAGGTGTCTGAGCTGGTCGAAATGACGCCCTACCTGGGTGCGGACGGCGGTGCGCATCCGCCCGCGTGAGGAGGTAACTTCGTCATACTTTGTTGTGAACATGAGCATAGGGTTTGCCAGCACTGGCCGGGACCGAAGATAAAGCAGGCGCTCAGTTTCGCGGTCCAGGAGGCCTTGTATTCTGCGGTTGAGCTGCGATCGTGCCTGATCTACGCGGCGCAGCTCCTCGCCAACGTCCGGGACAATACGTTTGGCGGCATCGGTTGGCGTTGAAGCACGCAGATCGGCAACCTCGTCCAGGAGCGGCCTGTCCGCTTCGTGACCAATAGCGCTGACAATGGGGGTATGCGCGGCAGCCACGGCACGGACCAATGATTCGTGGCTGAAAGCGAGCAGGTCCTCGAGGGAACCGCCACCACGGGCAATGACAATGACATCGATCCGGGGATCGGCATCGAGTTCCCTCAGCGCCCCGATAACAGCCGTGACTGCATTGACGCCCTGGACGGCAACTTCGCGTACTTCAAATTCCACTGCAGGCCACCGCAACGAGGCATTGCGAATCACGTCCTTCATAGCATCTGAATTTCTGCCCGTGATCAGGCCAATCCGGTGGGGGAGTAACGGCAGCGGCTTTTTACGGCGCGGGTCAAAGAGTCCTTCAGCCGCCAAGGCCTGGCGCAATTGTTCGATCCGTGCCAGCAGATCCCCCAAGCCCACAGGCCGAATGTCCTGTCCTTGCATGGACAGGCGGCCTGTCTTGAGCCAAAAATCTGGTTTGAGCTGGGCTACAACACGGGAACCTTGCTCCAAAGGTGCTTCCAAACGGCTCAGAACAGAGCCCCACACCGTAACACTCAAGGAGACCTCAGCGTCTATGTCACGCAAGGTCAGATAGCTGACGTTGGCACGCTTGTTCAGCTCGATCACTTGGGCCTCAACCCAAGCTGGCGGGGCTTTCTCAATGTGGGACTTGAGCTTTTGGCTCAGTAGTTGCAAAGGCCACGGGTTTTCAGGTGAGGTCTCGGCCGCCGTTGGCGCAATAACCTGACGCTCCGGGGTGTCCGCCATAACAGTGTCGCCGTCCTTTGCTCTGAGTGTTCAACCTGAGTGTTCAGCCTGGGGTCTTCAGCCTGGGTGACTAGTGGGACGCCACCATACAGTCTTGAAATAACTCTAGCTTCACGCACTGACACTGGCACACCGTCATCCACAGCCATGCACTAATGTTGGAGTCCAATGTCAGAAAATTCTCGTGTTTTGGGATGGTTCATGCGCACGCTTACCTCAGTATTTCTCGTCGTCCTGGCGTTGCTGTTAGCAGCCGTAGCCGGGCCAGCCATATGGATGCAACATAACGTTGTTGCCCAGGCCGGGTTTGTTGAGCTTGCCGGCCCCCTTGGCAGTAATGAGGCGTTCCAAGAGGGACTGTCAGCCATGGCCACCAGCCAGGCAACAGCCTCACTTGACCTGCCACCGCAGCTGAACAATATCGCGGCTGCTGTCATTAACTCTGCGGCCCGTAGCATTTACACCGACCCTGGCTATGCCCAAGCGTGGAAAGATACCCTGAAGCGTAGCCACAAACTGACTTTTGACGCCGCCGGAAACAAAGATATTCAGGGGGATGTCCTGGTGGATATTGCTCCGCTAGTTGGCTTGATTTCCGCTAATGTCGGCAAGGATATCGGCATCACTGTGCCCACCCCTAAAGACGTAGTCGTGAGCCTTGATCAGCCTAAGGTGGCCCAGTTGCTACCCAAACTGACCATGGTGGCCGGTTGGGGTGGCTGGTTGGCTTTTATCGCCGTGGATCTTCTTATTTTGGGGATAGTGGTTGCCCGACGGCGCGCTGTGACAGTTGTGCTGGCTGGCTTGGGACTGGCAGTGGTGGCGTTGTTGTGGGTGGCGGGCTCAGGTTTTGTGGAGACGATCCTGGCGGAACTTGTTGTTGGGCCGGAGGTTGCGCAGCAGTTTGGCCAGGAGCTCAGTGTCCTTGCGCGGCAAAGCTGGCAGGGTGGGATTACCCTTACATTCGTGACGGCGGCAGTGGTGGCCGTGGCTGGTGTTGGAGCTCTCATAGTTAAGGGCAGACGCACCACGTAGGATGGCACGTAGGATGGTGGGTATGAGCACCACTGCAATGTCTTTTCCTATGCCCGCCGTTCCGCGCCGTCGCAGGTCGCCCGAAGAGGTGGCCGCCGCCGCCCCTGTGAGCGGAGAAAAGCGCGTCCTGCTTGCCGCCCCGCGTGGCTATTGCGCTGGAGTAGACCGCGCCGTCATTGCCGTGGAGAAGGCGATTGAACATCACGGAGCACCCGTTTACGTACGCAAACAAATTGTGCACAACGTTCATGTTGTCTCTTCCCTTGAAGCACGCGGGGCAATCTTCGTGGAAGAGAACGAGGAAGTTCCAGAAGGTGAACTAGTGGTCTTCTCCGCCCACGGTGTTTCCCCGGCCGTGGTTGCGTCCGCTGCGGAGCGCGGGCTGCGGACCATCGACGCCACATGCCCGCTGGTAACCAAGGTTCACAAGGAAGCTGTCAGATTCGCCAAGGAAGAAAACCACATTCTCCTGATTGGCCACGAAGGCCACGAGGAAGTGGAAGGAACCTATGGCGAGGCACCCGAGAGCATCACGATTGTGAACAACCCGGATGAGGCTCGGACCGTTCATGTTGCAGACCCCGACCGCCTGATCTGGCTTTCTCAGACCACTCTGTCAGTGGATGAGACTATGGAGATTGTTGAAATCTTGCGTGAGCGGTTCCCGAAGTTGCAGAATCCTCCCAGCGACGATATTTGTTATGCCACCACGAACCGCCAGACTGCCATCAAGGAGATAGCCCCTCAAGCCGATCTGGTGATAATTGTTGGTTCAGCCAACTCCTCCAACTCGGTCCGTTTGGTGGAAGTTGCTCTCGAGTACGGTGCCAAAGCATCCTACCGAGTGGACTTTGCCCACGAAATTGATGAAACCTGGTTTGAAGGCGTGGCCAGTGTAGGCGTTAGCAGTGGGGCTTCAGTACCTGAAGTGCTTGTCCAGGATGTGCTGCACCTGCTTGCCACGTACGGTTACGAGTCCGTGGAAGAAGTAGTCACGGCAAAAGAAGACATCTTGTTCTCCCTGCCCAAAGAACTACGCGCAACATTGAAGGCAGCCGGCGACCCCGATTACAAGGGAGTTCGCAGCGCCAACCTGCTGTAATTAGCCTGGACCATAAAACACTAAATAGCTTGATTTATCCTTGGTGTTTCCTCAAATTCAGGAGCTGTGAGTATTCGCGGGGTGCTCTCTACTTGGGCAGGAGATTCAAGCGATTTTGGGTCAAGAGCATTGAGCTTGCGGGCGGTGGGCAGAACCCTTGCTTCGAGAGTTCCCACTAATTTGTTGTAGCGGTCAACACTTGTCTTAAGTGAGACGCCTACTGCTGAAACGGCCTCGCCCATGGTGCCCAAACGCGTGTACAGCTGGGCTGAGAGCTCAAAGAGTTCCTTGGCGCTTTCGGTCAGGACGTCTTGGCGCCAACTAAAGGCCACGGACTTCAAAATGGCCATAAGTGAGATGGGCGAGGCGAGCACCACGTTTTTGGACATTGCATAATCCAAGAGACCGGGGTCGGACATCAGTGCCGCTGAGAGGATTGACTCCACCGGCACAAAACAAATCACCAGTTCCGGAGAGTTTGTCGCTGAGGCCCAGTACTGCTTACCAGCCAGCGCATCAATGTGAGCCTTAACGGCTTTGGCATGGCGAGCCAAATGTTGCTGTGATTCGGCGCTGTCGGTTGTGCCGGCGTCGTGCGCGTTGAGAAAGGAAGATAATGGAACTTTGGCATCCAGGACCAACTCCTTACCACCGGGAAGCCGGACAATCATGTCGGGGCGGTGAACGCCGTCGTCCGTGGCGGTGTGGACCTGTTCCTCAAAGTCGACGTGGGCAAGCATGCCAGCGGACTCCACCACACGGCGCAGCTGGACTTCGCCCCATTTGCCACGGGCACTATTGGAGCGAAGGGCTGAGGCCAGCGATGAGGTCGTGGCCAATAATTTGGCGTCTGCGTCCTTAGCGGCTCGTAGCTGTTCGGCGAGCTGACCGTACTGTTCTACACGATCACGCTCGAGCAAAGCGACTTGGCGCTGCACGGCGCTGAGCTTCTCGGAGACAGGCCCCAATGCCTGCAGGACGTTCGAATCAGAGCCTTGCTGAGCTGTGAGGGCGTGATTCTGCGAGGCAAGAAGCCTGCGTTCTGCATCCGCACCAGCAAAACTCGTATTGAGCGCGGCCACCCGCTCATGGGCCGCATCCGCCTCCTCGTTTGCACCGCGGAGTCTGCCCAGCAGCACCCACGCTACTGCGGCGGCGCCGAGCACCAGCCCAACTACCAACATCAATACGGCTACAAGCCACCCAATTCCATTCATGAAACTACCTTCGCATGAAGCACTGACATTGAGCGTTTCTTCTCGCTGCAGCCTCGGTACGGCGCCAGGGGGTAGATATTACGTTTAGCACCCGGTGTACGGCGGGCGGAAAGTAATAACTACCCCCGAGTCCGTGTTCAGGGAGCTGAGTGCTGAATTCGCGCGGCTGAACAAAATGGGCGCCCTGCCGGTAAGCTTGACCCGTGGCTCTTACAATTGGCATCGTCGGACTGCCCAACGTCGGCAAATCAACTCTTTTCAACGCACTGACTCGCAACAACGTGCTCGCAGCGAACTATCCGTTCGCCACCATCGAGCCCAATGTTGGCGTCGTCAGCCTGCCCGATCCCCGTTTGGCGAAGCTCGCTGAAATCTTCGGCTCGCAGCGCTTGCTGCCTGCAGTGGTGTCTTTTGTTGACATCGCAGGAATTGTCAAAGGCGCTTCGGAAGGGGAAGGGCTGGGCAATAAATTCCTGGCCAATATTCGCGAGGCTGAAGCGATCGCTCAGGTCATCCGGGTCTTCGACGATCCCGATGTTATTCATGTGGACGGTAAGGTTGACCCCCGTTCCGATATGGAAACCATCAATACAGAGCTGATTCTGGCTGACATGCAGACCATTGAAAAGGCGATTCCGCGCTTGGAAAAGGCTGTCAAGCTCAAGCAGCGAGATGCAGCCGAGTTGAAGGCAATCTTGGCCGCCCAGACTGTCCTTGAACGCGGAGACACCATCTTTGCTTCCATCAAGAGCGACAAGCTGGAGATGGAGCACTTGGCCGAGCTCAGCCTGCTCACGGCCAAACCTTTCATCTATGTTTTCAATGTTGATGACGCAGTTCTGGCCAACCCGGAGCGCCAAGCCGAGCTGCGTGAACTTGTGGCTCCCGCAGACGCGATTTTCCTTGACGCCAAGCTGGAATCCGACCTCGTTGAGCTAGATGAGGAGGAGGCTAGGGAGATGCTCGAGATGAGTGGCCAAGAGGAATCAGGCCTGAATCAGCTGGCCCGCGTTGGCTTCCACACCCTTGGTTTGCAGACGTACCTCACGGCAGGTCCGAAAGAAACGCGCGCGTGGACCATCCGTCAGGGTGACACAGCTCCGCAGGCAGCCGGAGTTATCCACACAGATTTCCAGCGTGGATTCATCAAGGCTGAAGTTGTCCACTTTGATGACTTGATAGAAGCGGGATCGATGCACGAGGCCAAGGCCAAGGGCAAGGTCCGTATTGAGGGTAAGGAATACGTTATGCACGACGGCGACGTGGTGGAGTTCCGTCACGGAATAACCTCTGCTGCACAGGGTAAAAAATGATCTGCAAAAACGGTAGATGCAGCTTCTGTCGTTCGGGTCGGTGAGCCATATGACCTATGAAGTGACGTTTCATCGCACTGAGCGACTACGTGCATTGGCGCGGTGGTCGGAAGTTGGCGTCTTGGAACAACGTAAGAAGTTGCCAATTGAACAGGCATTCGCAGAACGCGTTGCCCGTTTAACAGAGGTTTTCTTCAGGCCAGTTTCACTCCACGACTCCAGTTCCGTGAAATTTCATCGCCAGCTGAGCTACCTCATGGATGCATTTGATGCGTTGCCCGAGCGGGTGGACATCGCTTTCGACTCGACTTGGAAAGCGTTTGAGCTGGCCTCGACAGACATGAATGATGGAAATATCACTGATCGGCTCAAGTCGTTGTCGGGAACACTTGATGTAAGCCTCACGAATCGACTTTGTTCATTCTTCCCTGTGCAATCCTGCGAATATCTATTCAAGCGGCTCGTTCCTGATGTTGCTATGGCTAAGACTAAGCTTGCTAATGCTAAGGCCAAACTTGATGAGGCTGAGGATAAAATTGCTACAGCCGTGGGTGCGGCGGAGATGAAGGCCGCGAAGGCTTGGGAAAAGGCCGCTAAGGTCGATGTGAATGCGGCTAAGGCTGACGCGGGCATTCGAATTGAAAATCGGGTAACAGGCTTGAATGATGCCAAAATCGTTCAGCTGTTGGAGCACTTGCGCGCCACTTATGGAGACGACTCTTCAGATTCCCGACGAAAGGGCTCGCTACTTCTGAGAAAGGCACTTCGGGGGGACGTCCTCGATCTCGGGCCGGTCTCGGGGTTCTGTCTTGATGCATCGTCGCGTTCGGGCGTCCTCATTTCCTTGTTTTTGTACACTGCCCGCAATGGCAGGTTTCATGGTGAGTCGTTCTCACCTTTTGTAAGCAGCGACGCGAGCATACGTACATACACCCATCCGTACTTTTTGTTCCTTGCTTCCTACTATCTGCTCTTGAGCGTGTGGAAGGTCAGCTGCCCGCAAGTACTTTCATGCGACACCGCCGGAATTACCGCCTCACTCGAAAAGAATATAGACACGGCGATGAAACTGTTCGGGCGACATTGGGATAAGTAGCGATTAGACGTGGAAAGTACCAAAAATGCGTCGGAAATGAACGACGACGCAGTGGAGTTCCTGCATGGAGTAGCATCTGTCGTTCAGGGCAAAAAATGACGATCGACGTTAAGATGCTCGGTCGAGTGAAAGTGCTGCGAACTATGGTGGAATTCCGTCACAACTAAACACCTGGACGTTACGAGTCGCCTCTGGAACTCTCGTCTTGGTGGAGGCGGCATCGCCTGTAATCGTTTGGTCTCCCGGCAGTTCAACGGGACGTTCTGTCAAGAGTGAAGGATCCCAGTGTCGCAAAGCCCCATCAACCATTCTCGAATCGCAGCCCTCATCTGGAGCATCGCTGACGACGTACTGAGAGACCTCTATGTCCGCGGCAAATACCGCGACGTGATTCTCCCCTTCACTGTCCTTCGCCGACTCGACAGTGTCCTCAGGCAGACTCGCGACGCGGTGATGACGATGAAGAAGATGCTCGATGATGCCGGCATTGCCGATCAGGACGCACCGCTCAGGGACGCCGCCAAGCAGGACTTCTACAATACGTCCGGATTCACACTGCAGGATCTGCGCCACACGTCGAACTCGACGCGGCTGCGTCAGAATTTCGAAGCGTACCTGGATGGGTTCTCACCGAATGTTCAGGAGATCATTGACAATTTTGAGTTCCGCAACCAACTTTCCCGGCTGACCAAGGCTGACGCACTCGGAGCGCTGATCGAGAAGTTCCTCGCGCCTGATCTTGACCTCTCGCCGACGGGGCTTGATAACCATGGAATGGGCACCGTCTTCGAGGAACTCGTGCGTCGGTTCAACGAGGAGAATAACGAAGAGGCTGGTGAGCACTGGACTCCGCGTGACGCGGTGCGGTTGATGACCAGATTGATGTTTGAACCTATCGCTGACGAGATCCCTTCGGGAACATACCGTCTCTATGACGGCGCGATGGGTACCGGCGGCATGCTGACCGTCGCCGAGGAAACACTGAAGCATTTGACGGAGAGCTCCGGCAAGAAAGTGTCCACTCACTTGTATGGGCAGGAGATCAACGCCGAGACATACGCGATCGCGAAAGCTGACCTGATCCTCAAAGGTGATGGGAAGGCGGCTGACAACATCGTCGGTGGTCCGGAATACTCAACACTTTCGAATGATGCATTCGCGGGGCAGGAGTTCGACTTCATGCTCTCGAACCCGCCGTACGGCAAGAGCTGGAAGACCGATCAGGATCGGCTCGGAGGTGCAAAGAAGATCATCGACCCGCGCTTCGTGGTCACCCACGCCGGCGACAGTGAGTACTCACTCGTCACGCGTAGCAGCGATGGGCAGCTGATGTTCCTGGCGAACCTCATCTCGAAGATGAAGCAGGAGACTGAGCTTGGCTCTCGGATCGCGTCGGTCCATAACGGGTCCTCGCTGTTCACTGGCGACGCAGGACAGGGCGAGAGTAACATCCGTCGATGGATCATCGAGAACGACTGGCTCGAAGCGATCGTTGCGCTGCCGCTGAAGATGTTCTATAACACGGGTATCGCGACATACATATGGGTGCTCTCAAACCGTAAAGAGGAGCGACGCAAGGGCAAGGTTCAGCTCATCGACGCGACCGGCTGGTCCACGCCGCTCCGCAAGAACCTCGGCGAAAAGGGTGTTGAGGTTAAAGCTACGGACGCCGACAATGTTCTTGAGGCGTTCAACGCATTCGACCAGTACGACGACACCGATCGTTCCAAGGTGTTCGACGGAGTCGATTTCGGCTACCAGAAGATCACCGTCGAGCGACCGCTCCGAATCGTGGGTGTGAACCCGACCCGCGTGTATACGGCGAAGGAAATCAAGCAACTTAAGGAAGACGGTGTGCGCGACGAGACTGCGCCCGCAGTCATCAAGAAGATGCTCCCGAATGCTGCTGTGCCCGACCCGCTGCGCGGCCAATACGAGGTGACTATTGACGGGCGTACTCGCGTGGTGGAGTACGAGCCCGACACCGAACTTCGCGACACCGAACAGGTGCCGCTGACCGAGCCAGCAGGAGAGTTCGCCGACGGCATTGAGGCGTTCTTCCGACGTGAAGTTACACCCTATGCAGCGGATGCCTGGATCGATAAGTCGAAGACGAAAATCGGCTACGAAATCTCCTTCACTCGCCACTTTTATAAGCCCGCTCCGATGCGCACCCTTGCAGATATCCAAGCCGATATCCGCGAACTCGAAGCCGAGACCGACGACCTGATCGCCGAGATTGCGGGAGGTCAGGCGTGAGCGAGCGCGCAAACAGTATTGACGGAGTCGCTAAGACGATCGCCGAAATTCTGAAGGACAAGAAGTATTCGATTGACTATTACCAGCGCGAATACAAGTGGGAGACGAAGCAGCTCGCTGAGCTCGTGACGGACCTGACGGGGAAGTTCCTTGAGTTCTACAGCCCGGATCACAAGCGGACTGCGGTCGGAGGATACCCAGGGTACTTCCTCGGTTCGATCATCGTCTCGCAGAAGGGTAGCCAGCCGTTCGTCGTTGACGGTCAGCAGCGGCTCACCACGCTCACGCTGATCCTCACCTATTTGCGTCGTCTGCAGAGTGATCTTGGTACCTCCGAGGTGAAGATCGATGAGCTGATCTATTCAGAGGCCTACGGAGAGAAGTCTTTCAACCTCGACGTCGCCGACCGCAACGACAGCATGCAGGGCTTGTTCGAACAAGGGGAGTATGAAGCACCGCCTGAATCCGTTGAGTCAGTGCATACACTCATCGCTCGATACAGCGAAATCGACGATCTCTTCCCGGACGAACTCAAAGGCGATGCGTTGCCGTACTTCATCGACTGGCTCAAGGATCGCGTACAGATCGTTCAGATCACCGCTTACAACGACGATGACGCGTACGCGATCTTCGAAACGATGAACGATCGCGGACTTAAATTGACTCCGGCCGACATGCTCAAGGGCTACTTGCTTGCGAACATCGATGACGGAGCGCCGCGCGCGAAAGCTAACGACCTCTGGCGTTCCTGGATGCGGAGGCTCGACGATTTTGATGAGGGTCTCGGCTCGGACTTCCTGAAAACTTGGCTGCGAAGCCAGTACTCAACCAAGATTCGTGAGCGCAAGAAGGATGCGAAGCCCCAGAACTGGGACCGCATAGGCACCGAGTTTCACCGGTGGCTTCGTGGAGATGCCAAACGCATCGGGCTTACCTCGAACGACGCGTTCGGCACGTTCGTCACGCGCGACCTCGACTTCTACGCGCGCCAGTACGAGCGCATCATCGAGGCCGAGGTATCGTTTGCTCCGAAGAGCCCGCTGCGGTTCATCCGGTTCAACGCCGACCATCGCTTCACTCTTCAAGACCAGATGCTGCTCGCTCCGCTCCGCACTGATGATGAAGCCGCGACCATCGATATCAAATTCGAGATCGTTGGCCGCTTCATCGACATCCTGTTGGCCTGGCGTATCTGGAATTTCCGGGCCACTGACTACTCGACGATGCAGTACGGCATGACTGCGCTCATGTTTCGCATCCGAGGGCTAAGCGTCAGTGAACTGGCTCGCGAGTTGTACCGTTACCTCCTCGACGAGAAGGAAACCTTCGACTCGGGCGCAGACCTATACGTGCACCAGCAGAACCGCGGCCAGCTCCATAAGATCCTCGCCCGTATCACCGACCACGTCACAACACAGTCGGGGCAGGCCTCGAATTACGTTGAACTCACCGGTGGCACGGGAGTGAAGTACGAAGTCGAGCACATCTGGGCAAACCATCCAGAGCGCCATACCGGCGAGTTCGTCCAAGAGACTGAATTCGCACGGCACAGGAACCGCATTGGGGGCCTGCTTCTGCTCCCGAAACAGCACAACGGCAGCTACAACGACGACACTTATGAGCAGAAGCGGCCCCGCTACTTCTCTCAGAACCTGCTGGCAGCGTCACTCGATCCGCAGGCCTACGAGAAAAACCCGGGCTTCGTTCGGTTCGTGCGCAGCCGCGGGCTCGACTTCCGCCCCTACGACGCGTTCACCGCTACTTCAGTCACCGAGCGTGGGGACCTGTACCGAGCGATTGCCAAGCAAGTGTGGAATCCCGAGGACCTCCTTCGCGTCGCCGGTCTGGCGGTGGCGGAGTGATGTTTCGAGATTTACCGAGCTACGATCAATACGCCACGAACGATAGTTCATGGTTAGGGCCGTTACCGTCGCATTGGACTACGCAACGCACAAAATCGCTTCTGACCGAAAGAGGCCAAAAGGGGTATCCCGAAGAACCACTGCTCGCGGCGACGCAAAGCCACGGCGTGATCAGAAAATCCGACTATGGCACTCGAACGGTCACAGCATCTAAGGACCTCCACCTGCTGAAGCTCGTCGAAGTCGGTGACTTTGTGATCAGTTTGCGTTCGTTTCAGGGTGGGATTGAGCGTTGCTATCATCGGGGGATCATCTCGCCCGCCTATACCGTGCTGACAGCCATATCGGCTGGATATCGGGAATACTTGACGTATTTGTTCAAGTCGAAGCACTTTATCAGCTCGCTGACGCTCGCGGTTACTGGGATCAGGGAAGGCCAGAACATCGACTATTCGACTTTGGCCGTTGACTTACTCCCAGTGCCGTCAGCGGAGGAACAAACGGCGATCGTGAAGTATCTCGCCCACGCGAACGCTCGCATCGACAAGGCCATCGCCGCGAAGAGCCGCCTCATTGCGCTCTTGGGCGAGCTTGACCGAGCGGTGGAAAATGATCTTGCTGGGTCAATTAATGCGGGTACGACGGACGGGAATCCAATTCCTTGGCTGGGCTTGGTCCCATCGGTATGGAAACCGATCCCCGCGAAGCGGTTGTTCAAAGAGGTTGATCGGCGGAGTGTGACCGGTAGTGAAGGCCTTCTGTCGTTGCGAATGCGCGAAGGGCTGGTTGATGCCAACGACTTCACTGAGACACCCATTCCGCCGGAAGCCCTTCTCGGCTACAAGATCGTTCGCCCCGGTGACATCGTGATGAACCGAATGCGTGCGGCGATTGGCCTTTTTGGAGTCGCGACTAAGGAGGGGTTAGTGAGTCCTGACTACTCGACAATGACGGTTGAGGCTGGTGTGGATCCCGGATTTTTCTTGCACCTCTTTAAGACCGACGCGGCGATGGCTGAGTTTCGTCGACGGTCGAATGGATTGGGTACAGGGGCATCCGGATTCATGCGCCTGTACTACGAAAACTTCGGCACAATCCACCTACCGTTTCCACCCCTCGAAGAGCAGATGCGGGTGACCGTAGCCATCGACAGACAGCGTGCCGGAACGATGCCTGTACGTTCACGTGTACTGCGCGAGGTCGGCCTGCTTCAGGAATTCCGCACACGCCTGGTCGCCGACGTCGTGACAGGCCAGGTGGACGTTCGTGCGATCGCAGCGACGTTGCCTGATGCGCCTGAATCGGTCGACACTGAGATGTCGGAGCCTAATGTTGATCTCGAGGAAGTACTAAGCGAAAGCGAGAAGTGAGCATGCAGCGACTCAACGAGGAGAGCCTGGAAAAGCTCATTGTCACCCAGATGAGCGAAGGTGGCTGGACTGAGGGTGCGCCCGGCGACTACGTCGCTTCCTACGCGCTCGATCTCGGGCATTTTGCCGCGTTCATCGAGTCAACCCAGCCGGATCTCGTTGAGCCGCTTGGGCTCACGACGGAAACTCCTACGCGTCATAAGTTCCTCGCTCGTTTACAGGGAGAAATCACGCGACGCGGGGTTGTCCACGTATTGCGTAACGGTATCGATCACCATGGTCACCACATTGACCTGTACTACCCGACGGCTGCGGGCGGGAACCAGAAGGCGGCTGAGCATTTCGCCGCCAACCGGTTCGTAGTCACTCGGCAGGTGCACCACAGCGTCAGTAACACCGGTGATGCCGTTGACCTCGTCGCGTTCGTCAACGGTCTGCCGATGTTCACGTTCGAGCTGAAGAACAACATCACGAACCAGACCGTCGAAGACGCAGTGCAGCAGTACCAGCGCGACCGTGACCCTCGCGAGCCACTGTTCGCATTCGGCCGGACGATCGCGCACTTCGCTCTTGACGATCAGCGTGCACGATTCTGTACCGAACTGAAGGGAAGCTCGTCGTGGTTCCTGCCGTTCGATCAAGGATTCAACGATGGAGCGGGTAACCCGCCGAACCCTGATGGGATCATGACGGACTATCTATGGCGGCAAGTGCTTTCCCTACAGAGTCTCGCGGGGATCATCGAGAACTACGCGCAGATCGTGGTCGAGAAAAACTCGAAGACCGGCAAGAAAGTGTCGAAAGCGATCTTTCCCCGTTACCACCAGCTCGACGTCGTACGACAGCTCCTCTCTGATGTCGAGGCGAATGGTGCCGGTCGGAAGTATCTCATCCAACACTCTGCAGGTAGCGGTAAATCAAACTCGATCGCCTGGCTTGTTCACCAGCTCGCTGAGGCCACACATGCCGATCAGATAGCCTTCGACTCGATCATCGTGGTCACCGATCGCATCATCCTTGATAGCCAGCTCACGCAGACCATCAAGTCGTTCCTTCAGGTGGGTTCGACGGTGGTTCATGCCGACCGGTCCGGAGATCTGCGGCGGGCGATCACGGCGGGCAAGAAGATCATCGTCACCACGGTACAGAAATTCCCATACATCTTGGATGACATCGGCGCGGACCACCGTGACCGTAGTTTCGCCATCGTCATCGACGAGGCGCACTCGTCCCAAGGGTCGAAAACCTCAGCGGCCGTCTCCAGCGCCCTCGCTGGCATCGAGACCGACGAGGAAGACACTGTCGAGGACCGGATCAACCGGATCATCGAGGGTAAAAAGCTATTGTCGAACGCGAGCTATTTCGCGTTCACCGCGACGCCGAAGAACAAGACGCTTGAGATGTTCGGGGAGCCGGTGCCCAATGTCGAAGGTGGCACGGGCTTCTTGCCGTTCCACTCGTACACGATGAAGCAGGCAATTCAGGAGGGCTTCATCGTCGATGTCCTGGCCAACTACACGCCTGTCGACAGCTACTACAAGCTGATGAAGACAGTCGAGGACGATCCAGAGTTCGACGCGAAGCGTGCCTCGAAGAAGCTTCGCGCCTATGTCGAGGGCAATGAGTACGCGATAGCGCAGAAGACAGACATTATGGTCGAGCACTTCCTTGCTCAGGTGATTGCTAAGCGCAAGATCGGTGGCCAGGCGCGCGCAATGGTCGTCACCTCGTCGATCGTGCGGTGCATCGAGTACTTCCATGCGATCCGTGATGCACTCGCTGCGCGCAAGAGCCCGTACCGGGTAGTCGTCGCGTTCTCCGGTGAGCACGAATACAAAGGTTTCAACGTCACCGAGGCGAGCTTGAACGGCTTCCCCTCCAACGCGATCGCCGAGCAGGTGAAGACCGATCCGTATCGGATTCTTGTTGTCGCAAACAAGTTCCAGACGGGCTATGACGAGCCGCTCCTGCACACGATGTACGTGGACAAGATGCTCTCAGGCGTCATGGCCGTGCAGACGCTGTCGCGACTGAACCGGGCGCACCCGGCCAAGCACGACACATTGGTGCTGGACTTCGCCAACGTCTCCGACGACATCCAAATCGCGTTCGAGCCGTACTACCGCACGACGGCGTTGGCAGAGGAGACCGATGCCAACAAGCTGCACGATCTGGTCAACGACCTCGATGCTTCCGGTATCTATACGCCCGAGCAGGTCGAGGAATTCGTCAGTCGTTACCTGGAAGGGGAGAATCGTGACCGGCTCGACCCGCTTCTCGATATCAGCGTCGCAGATTACATCGAGCTCCCCGATGAAGATGACCAAGTGACGTTCAAGGGTAATGCGAAGGCGTTCCTGCGTACCTACAACTTCCTCTCTACTGTCCTGCCCTACGGCAGTAGTGAATGGGAGAAGCGTTTGATCTTCCTCGACCACTTGGTGCCGAAATTGCCCGCACCCAAGGAGGACGATCTCTCGGCAGGCATCTTGGAGAACATCGACCTGGAGTCGTATCGGGCTGAGAAGCTCAATACGATGAAGATCGTCCTCGATGATGAGGACGGCATCCTCGAGCCGGCTCCGGCTGCTAGTGGGGGGCACCGCAAGGACACGGAGCTCGAAAGGCTTTCGGCGATCGTGCGGAGTTTCAATGACCACTTCGGCAATATCGACTGGAACGACGCCGACCGCGTCGAACGCTTCATTACCGAAGAAATCCCAAGGCTCGTCGCCGAAGATGAGGCGTATCGGAACGCTCAAGTCAACGACGATCCCGTGAACGCCCGAGTGGAAAGCGACCGTGCTCTCAGCCAAGTCATGTTGCGCCTCATTGCCGATGACACTCAGCTCTTCAAGGAATTTCAGGACAACAGCAGCTTTAAGCACTGGCTCGCCGAGGCCGTGTTTAGAACGACATACAGGAAGAGTGCATGACCACGGCCGCCCACGGGTGGCTCGTCGAGTCACGGCCAATATTCGATTTCTCAGGCTCAGTCTGAGCCAATAGGCCTCGCGCCCATCAGAATGTGAAGGAATCTGAGTATGAGCAATGGTGCCGGTGCAAAAGCACGCCGCGAAGAAGAGATTGCATTCCTGGCCATGGAGCAGGTCCTTGGCATCGACATCAGTCTCGCGGACGCTGCCGGCGGTGACAAGATGCCCGATGGCTCTTGGGTGAATGAAGACGGCCGTACTTGGGGCATCGTCGAGATCACCTCGCCTCCGGCCAGAGACCTCCTGACTGAATGGGCGCGAGCGAAGAAGGAAGGCCGACCGCAGATGGAGAGCGGGTCGGTTCCGCTGCGCCTGAACGAGCTCGCTGACGTCTGTGCCGAATTGCTCGCAGCGGACTGGGCGCTCGAAAACATCGAGAAGCTGCAAGCCCAGCAGGCTGATGAACGCCATCTCTTCCTGTTTGGGCGAAGTCACGATGTCAAGCATTACTTCTATCGCCTGTCCGATTCGGACAAGGGCGGGTTGGTAGAGCCTGTTGAGGATCTCGCCTTGCCTGAGGGCATCTCTGATGTCTGGTTCAAAGGCCGAGCGCGACGCAAGTCTCGTCAACTGCTGGGAACCACCGAGATCTGGTTGGCGAGATACCAAGCCGGTGTTGGATGGCAGCGCCATGTGGTGGAGATTGAAGAGCAAGACCTGCCCTCTCCGGCCGCAGGCATAGCAGACGACCCCGTGCCCGCTGAGATGCGGCACCCAAAGGACCGAACAGCCGCCAGCGGGGCGGCTGATGCATGATGGGCCACTCGTGTACCAAGTAGCGAAACTCTTCGCGAGGTCGTGTCGTGTCAGACGCGTGACGCATCACCAGTAGCAGGCCAACGAGCAAGGTCTCAAGTACGACATACGGGTTCTCAACGGCTTAATTCCGACGCCGATCACACAGGATTCGAGTACATCGCACCTCCTATTTGGCCGCGAGACCACGATGGCTTACCAAAGTCGTCAAGGCATTCTCTTTTCCTCGCAGCATCATGAACCGCCCGGGTCTGCCCAGGATCTAGTTGATATGGACAGCGGACCAGCTGCAACGCATAACAACACGCCGCCTACCGAGCCTGTTGTAGGCCTCAGCTAGTCTTAACGGACTATGGCGGTCATAAGGACACCAAACCCCTGAATCACGGGTGTTGTTCGCTTGGAGTAGTCATGAACGAAGCTGTTTGAGATTCACTTATTGTATTGAAATACTGACAAAGGGGAGCTGTGTACAGGGCACAAGTGGTCTGCAAGGGGTGCGCGGTTACATTTGAGTCTCATCAACGAGCCAGACTCTTCTGCTGTTCTAGCTGTAATTTCACCTTCAGACTCGCGTGGCTCGGGAGGTGTAGATACTGCAAGGCTGAGGTTCCATTTGAGTACAAGATTGGCCTGGGCCGCAATGAGTCAGGTACGCCGTTGGGTGATTTCCCGGCAGAGCACCAGACGTGCCGGGCACAGTATCTCGACGAATTAGGACGCGATGACGATTGTCGATGCGTGGACTGCAAGGCGCGAAAGGGCATCACCAAATCGATTCCCCAATCAATGGCGCAGCGCCGTCCAACTACCCACGGCAAGCACCGCCGGACTGTGCTCGAACGGGATGGCTTCATCTGTCAGATCTGCGATTTGCCAACCGATCCCGATGTCGGCACGACTGCGGACCAGTATCCAACACTGGATCACATTATTCGTGTTGTTGATGGAGGAGGCGATGATTTGGATAACCTGAGGACTGCTCACAAGTGGTGCAATTCTGCCCTCAACGTGAGCCTTTTCGGCGAAGGATGGGTACGAGCCCGTGCTCAGGATAGGTTCAGACAGAGCTAACCCTTGGACTCACTGGCTCATCTTTATGAATCGAAGGGTCCGAAGTCCTCTTTGTTGCGCCCTGCAGGTAGAATGTGATTTACTGCACATTCCAGCTAGGGGAGCGACATGAGCGACGACGTATCAGAAATCATTATCCAGCTTGAAGAAGCGGGCAAATTATTTGAAGTTCACGAGGTGCGCACTTTTGGCGGGTGCCTGGACGAGACCAATGAGGAAGTCCGTATATCTGTAATAGACATGGGCGACTCAAGGCCCTCCACGCGCTATAGCGCCTCGGCTGTCGTAGTTGACGATCCTTCCCGCCACGCAGCCGGTAATGCAGAGGCTTCCCTTGATATGGCTATTCATGTTGTTCACTGGAGTGACTTGAAGAAGCGCAGCTAGCCAGATTCGGACAGGGGAGTGTCTCGCATCCGGGCACTCCCCGTCTTTTTTGTTCGTGATGATGGACAGGGCGCGTGCATACGTTATCTAAGTGAACTTGCGCCAACCCCCTAGTCTGCCAGTTTCGGGCATTTTCAATCGCACGGATCGCGTTAGAGGTTGCTACGTACCGGAACTCGATGGAATATGGGTTCAACGCAGAAGAAACCCCTGGCCTGCAAGTTCTAAGAAAGTGGCGATCGGTCGAGTCCCGTTTAACGTCGGCCGTTGTGACCTCCTAGCTACCTAGTGTGCTCTTCGTCGAGCGCGAGGGCCAGAGGTTTTGCACGCTACGTGGATGCTAAGGGGCATTACGGCCGTCTGCTCACGCGTCGACGAAGTCGTCCAATTGCCCGGCGAGGTTGGAGTGCGTTCCTGCGTCCCGTGGGTTATGTCAACATGGACACGTGGGCGGGGTGCAAGTAGGGACGCACGCCGAGCATTAACGTCACAGCCTGCAACAGCGTAGTGGAGAGGTTGACTTATGCCCTTGTGGGATCACCAGAAGAAAGCCGTCGTTGTGCTGCGGAGATACTTGCGCGGCTGGAACTCCGGAGACGGCGCGGCGCTCATCACGATGCCGACGGGGACAGGCAAGTCTGCAGTAATTGCTCAGATTCTTGCCAATGTTCCTGCGGCCGGACGCTTGAAACACATGATGGTGGTGACGCCATGGTTGGGCTCGCGCAACAGATTGCTGAGGACATCGACGAGCGTGTCTGGCTGAACCTCGGACTTCCCAGGCCCATGAATCTTGGAGGAGTCAAGATCGTCAGAAGCGCGAAGTCCTTTCTTGAAGAAGTCTCAAAGCCAGCAACCCAGCCCACTGTGTTCGTCGCGACATTTGCGATGGCGCTCGAGGTCCTCAACCAGGAGGACGTCGGGATTGAGGGCATGGCGAGAAAATTTGTCGAGTTTGGCGGGGTCATCGTGGATGAATGTCACTATGAGCCAGCGCCAAGCTGGTCGCAGGCAATCCGAGCGATGGGGCTGGGGCTACCAATCTGCCTCCGATGCGAGGACTGGTCTGAAGAGCTTGGTCGATTCGGCGGGTGGCACCACCGCGCAGGTCCCCATGCGTGCGACTGGACGAACCACTACGACGAGTGCCCGTCCTCGGCGAGCGTCGGCGGGCGACCGGACTCCAGGCCTCCTACTGGCGTTTACTAATATTTCTTGACCATCGGAACGTGGTGGAGTTTATATTTAGTGTGTAATTAATCGTCTGCGAATGCCCCGGTTTCTTTTGAGTAGCAGGGGCATTCGTGTGTTTAGTGTCGTCGATCTTAGGGTCATCAGTATCTAGAGAGCGGGCTCTCGCTGTGACGCACTGTATCGCTGCTTGAACAGATCTCGTTCTGGACTCAAAGACTCGCTGTGAGCTGCTGCAGCTTCACGGGTAGCTTTCCCGGGGCGACGAGAAAGTCCGGTTTGCCGGAGACTTGTCGTCCACTCGCGGCCATTCGAGCTCTGACTTCGATCGGACCACTGTCGACTTGTTGGCAACACACTTGGATTTCCTTCTTAGAGCCGTGGCTCGCCCCAGAGATGCAATACACGTGTTCTGCATGATTTACGCGGTTCCAGTCCCTAATGCCTTGCACAGCGCCAGCTAAAGAGTTGCCGAATTCTGTTGCGCTCGGATGACGTTTTTGCGGATCACGATTGAGCGACTTCCGTATTACAGCGCCAACCGATCGGGACACGTGCGGAGCGATGGTCCTAAGCTCCCGAAAAGAACCGGCCATAATTTGATCGCGCTGTTCCAGTTTTGTATCCCGATGATCTATTGGGTACTCGCCGCTCAAGAAGTAGAACGCAGTCGCCGCAAGTGAATAAATATCGGTCAACGGTGAGCATTTTCCATTTTCGTCGAGCACCTCCGGTGCAACAGTGCAATAAGTTCCGTTCGGAGGCGCTGTGCCATCGACATCAAGGAGATGGCAGAAACCCAGATCGCCCAGAACGGCCTCATTGCCGCCGAGCAGGACATTGGCAGGTTTGACATCCCGGTGAACCATATCGGCTCTGTGGATACGATCGAGGCCCGAAGCAATTTGTTGCACAAGTCGGGCTGCAGTCGAGGCGGAGAGGCCGAATGGTTCGGAGAAGCCCTGCAAATCGCCACCGCTCATTACAGGAGTGACGATGAATCGGATGTCACTGTCGATCACGACATCGGCGTTGATTACATTTAACAAGAATCGCGATTTGAGGTGCTCCAGGAGTTGGGCCTCTTTCCAAGATCCTCCGGGGTTCTCATCCTGCGGGTTGAGCAGTTTCACCGCGACCCTTTTGCTCAGGTGTCTGTCATGGGCCTCGTAGACAGAACCACCAGCTCCAGCGCCAAGAATACCTACGAGCTCGTAGCGATCGTTAATGGTCGTTCCCGTAGGAAGCTCCGATAGGTTCACAAGTCAAGTATAAGATACGCGTATGGGAATGCGAGTTTTAGGTGTATCTGTGGATCCTGCGGCCGGGAATCCGAAAGTCAATGTAACTATCGTCGAACTGCAGGCGACTGGCCCCGTCCTCGTAGACAGTTTTACCATTATGACGACGGAGAGTGAGCCGGGCGCACAGGCAGTCAGCCTAGCCCGACTTGTCCAAGGGCGCATTCCGGCCCTGTCGTTTGAGGCCGCCGCGATCAAAACCGCAGGTGCATCTCCGGTCCCGCGTAGAAACCGTGCGGCGTTCCAACGAGCTCACGCTGAAGGGGCTTTACTTTTTGTTCTGAATGAGGGCACTGATGTCCGTGTGGAGGCCAAAGACGCCCAGGGGCTCGCGACACTTGCTGGAAAGAAGAAAGCTGATTTGGAGGCCAGCGCGGAGGAGCTAACCAGTCGCAAGTTCCGCGATGCCGTATACGCCGCACTCGCTCTGTTGCCGTAACTAAGGTCGCATTGGTTCGACATGAACGTAATCGAACTCAGTGACCCTGATGGCCTTTTCTGTGTCAATTAACGGGTTGAGCACGATGCCGATGAGTGGCGATTGATTACCGTGGTTCCGCAAGCGTAGAGCGGCGCGGGCGAGCATGGTGCCGCTTGCGTAGTTCACGTCGAAGACTATTGAAGGTCCGCTGCTGTGTCCGTGCATGGTCGGACTCAACATCATCGCCGCTCCGAGTACTCGCTCGGCCTGTGGACTTGCAGCGACCACGCCGAAGCCTTTGTATGAGGTAACTGCGTTCACCAGAGCTTCAGCACATTGCCGTAAGCATTGAGCGTCGTCATTTTCGCGAACAATTGCTGAGCCACTGGTCATGATTCCTACTAGGTCCACAACGGTCTCCTTCCGGCGTTCGCGCAGTAATAGTGACGGATAGGTTTAGACTATCGCGTCAAGTGCCCGAGCTCCATAAGGGTATGGGGATCCATTTTGTTGTACGTTGAGTTGCAGAGGTTGCTTTGGGCATGCCCGGTCCCATGGCTTGGATACTGGCTCTTGAAATGCGTTGTGCGACGAGTACGCGAGACCTTATTAGCTCGGTATGAAGTTGTAATGTCTGATCGTAGACCCCGGACGCGCATGTGCGTTGTCCCCAGAGGTTGGTACGTGCCGGAATTCGGTGGAGTTCGCTTCAACGTCTGAGCGGCTGGACTGCTTTGTGAGACGCCCTGGATGCTTCGAGCATCCAGGGCGTCTTAGTCCGCTAGTGTGGCCTAAGATGGGTGGCAAATCATTGGTTTATCTGACACCGTGTGACCTTGAAATGGTGCATCCTGCTGACGCTGGGCTCATAGATATTGCTTAAGCCAATCAGGCGTGATCGGATCGTCAGCACCTCACGATTCCACGACTTCCTCGGCTTCGTCCCAAGTGTTTTCAGCACCGTCAAAGAACTTCTGGTTGTGGCACTTATACTTGACGGCGCTGTCCTCTCCAAGCTTGTATTCCTTAGTTTTATAGATCGTCATGAAAAGCGCTGGCTCGTCACAACACTACCGATTTCGGTTTAGTTGTGACATGGTTGCAGGCGCGAAGTACCGAGACATCGTGCGTGAGCTAGCGCTCGATCATTACGGGTATGTCAGCACAAAAGAAGCTATCGAGGCAGGCGTTCCCGCGGTTGAGCTCCCCAAACTGGCCGCTAGGGGCGGTTTGGAGAATGTCGCTTACGGACTGTACCGCGTGCCGGAAGTCCCACCCACCCGTTATGACCAGTTTGCTGAGGCTCTCCTGCGTGTAGGTGAGGGTGCATACCTCCATGGGGAATCGGTGCTGGCCTTCTTCGGGCTCGCCGATGTCAACCCTCGCCGGATCAAAGTGGCCGTTCCGCGACGCGCGCGGCCGAAGCTGCCCTCATTCGTTGAACTGGCACAGGTGAGAGGGGGCGCACCTAGGACTGTCTATGAGGGACTTGCCGCGCAACGCGTTGCCGATGCTCTCCTTGAGTGTCGTGGGCGTGTCGAGACTGAACGCCTAGTGAATGCCACTAAAGAGGCGCGGGCGGAAGGGTTGTTAACTACCGCCGAATGGCAGCGAGTGAAAAAAGGACTCAAGAAATGACGTACACGGACACGCGGACGAATATGCACTCCTTAGAGCGAAGAATCCGCAACATCGAAGGTGACGACGGGTTGGCCCAACGGCGTAGGATCTGCATGGCCTTGGTCGTCGTTGGCCAGCCGCTCCCCGGGGGAGCAATCAAGGATGGTAGCGCTATGGCGCTGCGTGATGGGCAGGGGACGCGGTTTACCAAGGACCTCGACGCCGCACGGAACCAGACACTGGCTCAATTCCACAGCGATTTCTAGGCTGCCTTGGAGGAAGGTTAGGCTGGGTTCACCGGGCGATTGGTCGAGAAAGCCGCACCTCGACCGCCAGCCGTTCCCACGGTGTACGTCATGCAACCCTTCGACGCGAAGCTCGACTATCGAGGCAGACAGTGGTGCACAGTAAGGTTCGAGCTTGGTCATACCGAGATCGGCGACGCTAACGAACCCGAGCTCGATGACAAGGAGGAACTTCTCGACGTCGCTGGGATGCTGATCCCGCTACAGGGCGAGATCATAGACAAGACGTACGATTCGTACCCGGCAAGTGAGTCCCCAGAGTTCTGGATCCAGTCGAACAAGCGGGTCTCGTAGTCAGACGTGTTCCGCGCGTGTTCGATTCGCTCCGCCTTTCGTTTGCCTTTATTCGACAGCGGCTGAGCAGGTTCCCACCCAGCGAACTCACGGCCACGGACGATGGGGGAATTTCCGGCTCGACTTTGCTCCCGTCGGTGCAGTGTCTCACCGCCGTTGGATGATCCCAGCCTCGGCTTATTCGATGTTGATCACCGGTAGCCCGGCCTTGTGTGGTCGGAAAGCACTGTACTTCCACCGGCCCACCGCACCCCGCAGGTGGGGCACGCGATGTACCAGTTGTCGGTGGCGGAGGACTCGATCATGCGGCCCACGTTCTCACCACTGGACGGGCACCAGGCTTTCATGTCCTCTTCTTTCTGGAGGATCGCTTCTTCTATTTTTACGATGTCCAAATTATCTTTGCTCATGACGGTAACTCTAGTCGGAAGCACCGACAAGCAAGGGTTGTCGGTGCGGTACGGAAGAATAGTGCTCATGCCACCGTTTCCGATTCGATCCGCTGCGCCAGAGACGGCTGTACCTCCGGGCAGGCTCGCCCATGACCTGCACGCTGACGTTTTACTCCTGCACACGATCCAGACGCGTGCCGCGTTCGAGGAACTGTTGACAACAGAGGTGTTGTTGCCGGACTCGGCTCTGGCGGATCCGTTCTTGTCAGAGGCGTATGGTTGGATGGGCCGGATGATGGCGGCGCAGTTGCCCACGTCTGGTGATGCTGCGCTGTGGTTGTGGGCAAAGATTCGACGGGTCGATCTGGTCGCCGACTGTCGTCGTGCTCGGGGCCAGGTCCTGCTGACCTGCAGGATTCCTCGGGAAAGGGTCCTTCTGTCGCACTTCGATGAATGGCATTCCGTGCTCAACTCGACTCTGGCGATCCCGAAGTGGCCAGGAGAGCCAGAAGACGAGTTCGATAAGCGTTGGGATCAGATTTACGACGGCTTCCATGCGCGTCTCAAGGCCGCCGGCGTGGTCAACACTCCGATCAGTCATTGGCCCGCAGCCTTGGTTGAGGAGGCCGAGCAGTCCTGGGGGTGCATCTTCGACAGTACGAATTTTGGCACAAGAGACTACTGGCAGGCCACGGTGCACCGACTGCACGCCGCGGACGTAATCGACGCCGTCAGGATCATCGATTAGCTAGAGCATAAATTGGGCGGATCGCTCATTTCTCGTCTGGGCCGTTGATGCCACAGCCGTGGCTGCCGGCTCGTGCGGTACGCTCGGCAGATGCCTATGCTTAGGCGTCGACGAGTACATCGATTTGTACAACCACCGACGACTCCACGGAGAAATCGGATAGATCCCGCCAGTCGAAGAAGAAGCCAACTACAACTCAAATCTACCTGCCCTCAAAACGCTGGAACGGGTCTAATAAACCCTCCACCAATCCCGGGGTTTGACACAAGCTTTGGTGTCGGTGCTTCGCCACCCGAGCTAACCTCGGGGCTTTCGGTATCGCGATTCGAACAGACAGTGGCTCCGTGACAAATTGGCAGGGTGAAACCTTAGTCTGAGGCTAGGTGGCTAAGGCGACGTGGTGGGGCGGTGGCAGAAGCCCCAAGCTGCGCAGTACTGGGCCGTCGTCCAGTCGTTGCCGGCAAAGTACAGCTGATTCCATTTCGGAACAGCTTCGGTCTCAGCGAACTCACGGTAATACAGGGTGAGGGAAGCGCCCGGGTTCGTTGACGGAATTTCCAGGACAACTTTTGCTCCGCTGCGGGAGATTGACACCGGTGCCCCGGCAGGGTTTTGGAAGTTCACAGGAGAGCCTCTGAAAAGTGGCGACGCTTCAGCCGCAGCAACAATGGCAGCAGGGCTATAGTGCAGGTGTTCCAGGGGTCAGTTGTTCTTATCTAGCTTGGTAAGGGACCACGGCTCTTCACGGCCCACCTGCTTCCAGCCGTTGATGGCCACTTGTAGGGACTCCTGTGACGTCCTGTGGCCTTGCTCGGCCACAATTCTGCTCTCCTTCGACACCTTGAATGTCATCCAGGCGATGATCAAGGTCACAACGGCAATCACCATGGACAGTAGAAAGGACATGGATGGTTCTGGTGCAGGTACGGGCTTGAGCTGCTGGAATCCAAAGCTCACTTTAGGTGGCCGGGAACGTCGAACGGAACCGCGCGCGACGTAATGGCACAGGTTGCCAAATCAATCTGAAACTGGATTGCTGGTACTGGCGGATCAGTTGGAGGAGTCGTTGCGGCGGAGTCTACGTGGGACGAGCGGCAGGAACTGTGCTTAGGCCGTTCCGGAGCCGGACGCTTACCGGGTCGGGATGAACATCGGGTGTTCACAGCGGACTAGCGGTAAAAAGTGTTATTGGTGCGATTTTCGGAAAATGGAGTTGTAGCATGCGGCGTGGCTGAGCGTTTTGAGCCGACGTCGTGCGGAGAACAGAAATCAGATGAGTTGGAGGCCGGAGGATAGAAGGTTGCTGAGAGTGAACCGGCGGCCCAAAGATTATTCGATTACGGAACGTGGTGGAGTTCCGCTTCAACGTCTGAGCCGCTGGACTGCCTGAAACTTGTACCGCTGACCGGTAGAGAGGGTGACTCAACGGGGCGCAGTCTGGGAAGCCAGGACCGTCATTCCCTTAGAAAAGCGGCCAAGGAACCGCTGACATCTCACCGCTTGGAGCCGGAAACTGCCCTGCCAAGCGCAACCCGGCGCAGCGCGTGGCGAGCGATGCGATTTCTTCGGCGCTGAGCAAGTCCGTCAAATTTCGCCCCAGCTCACCGTGAAGTCCTTCGCTGACACGATCTATGCCGTCGAGTTCCTTAGCGCTTAGGTCCTCTCCCACCCATCCCCACAGAACCGTTCGCAGCTTGTGGTCACGGTGAAAGGTGAGGCCGTGGTCCACACCGTGCCGGAGTCCGTCAGCCATCGAAAGTATGTGATCGCCTTTGCGGTCGGCGTTGTTGATGATGATGTCCAACACCGCCATACGTCGCAGCGCTGGCGAGTCTTCGTGCACGAGCGCAACCATCTGCCCGTTCTCACCGCGTCCTTCGAGAACGTATTTCCAGCCTGTCGCCGGCACAAGGTCAGTTGCGATAAGGTCGACGGCGTTTTGGGCGGGGTCTTGCTCCTGCCAGAGTTGCACCATGCCTTCGCCCAGTGGACCATCGCGCAACCAAGTATGCGGCACCACGTCGCCGCCGAAGACCTGCGAGACTAGATACGCGGCCACCTCTCGATGAGCCAGACTTCCGTGCGGAAAATCCCATAGCGGGCTTTCGCCTGCTATCGGCTTGTAGACCACCACCACATCGCCGATGCTGCCCAGGAATGTAGCGTTTGAAGCCGTCGTGATCCGACCGGTGAGAGTCAGCTCAGAGGTCGCTAGGTTTGGCGCTGCCATCAGGCCTCGGGAGGGAGGCAGAGGTGCCCGTCGGCGTCCATTGGGTACCCGCAGAGTGGGCACGTGGGACGCCCTGCGCCCACGATCTCATGGGTGCGCATGGCGAAGGCGCGGGCGGTACCGACTGGCATGCGCACCAGCAGCATTTCTGGCTCGTTGGCGGCGTCTTCTTCAAGCCATTCGTCGTTGTCATCAGCCTCGACAGTGGTGATGGGGTGGGCTTCAATGACAACCTGGGCTGTGGTGGGGTCCCACCCTAAGCTCATGGCCCCGGTGCGAAACTGCTCATCGACGGCTTCGAGTTGGTCATTGTCAACAAGTTCAATGGGAGTGCTCGTGGGAACACTGAAGGGGTTACCCTCCAAAGTGATGAGCTGATCAAGAATTTCCTCGATCTTCTCTGCGAGCAGAGCGGCCTGCTGCTTCTCAAGGGCAATACTGAGAATCTGCTTCCCTGCGCGCACCTGCAGATAAAAGGTACGTGTTCCCGGAACGCCAATGGTGCCAACGACGACCCGATCCGGCCAGTCAAACTCGTGGATATGTGTAGACATATGTGTAGTCTAGGCACATTTGCTTCACGGCGCCTTTTGACCTGCACCGCCACCCACCGGCGCATCACCACCCAGAATTTTGTTTGAAAGCCACGATAGATCGCCTGCTGTGGTGTTCGTCGCGTAGACGCTCGGCCGATCAACGCCGTAATGCACGATCGATACAGAGGCAGGGCCAACGTTAATCCGCTGGAACAGGTCAAGGTGCATGCCGAACGCATCGGCGAGGATTGACTTGATGATGTCACCATGACTGACAACAACCCATACGGCCTCCGGCCCGAACTCGGCTTCGAAGGCTGCGTCATGGCGTCGAATTGCTGCCACAGACCGAGCCTGCATCCCGGCCATCGATTCACCCCCGGGAAAGACGACGGCGGACGGTTGCGACTGCACCACTGGCCACAGATCCTCGGTCGCGAGATCACACAATGTGCGGCCCTGCCATTGGCCGTAGTCGCACTCGATGAGAGCCGGATCGATCAGCGTATTCGGCTTGCCAGCTTGGCGATCGAGGATGAGCTGAGTTGTCTGCTGGCAACGCTCAAGAGGGCTTGAAACCACCCCGACTAGGGGCACGGCCGCGAGCCGTTCTCCTGTCAAAGCCGCTTGGTCGCGCCCGACCTGGTCCAGATCGACGCCCGCCGTCCGGCCAGCCAGCAGTCCAGTGGCATTGGCTGTGGTGCGGCCGTGCCGCACGAGAATTACTGTTGTCATCTAACCAGCCTAGCCACAAGGGCGTCGCGCGGTTCGTGCTGGCACAATTCGCGCTGGCGTAATATGAGCAGTTGATCCCATTCATTAGCTGTTAACGCGTATATCTCAACTTTAAACAACATTTGGGTGGGTTTGTTTTAGGTAAAAAGGTAGGTTCTAGATTATGCAAATGAAGCGTAATTCTATTCATGCTCCCGGAGCGCCAGCCGCTGTGGGACCGTACTCCCATGCAGTTCGCCACGGAGGCCTGCTGTTCCTCTCCGGCCAAACTCCGATTGACCCGCAAACGAGAGAGATTGTGGCTGGTGGGATCGAAGTGCAGACTCGGCAGGTGTTTGCGAATCTGGGGACAGTGTTAGCAGCTGCGGACTCGAACTTCGACGCAGTGCTGAAGGTCAACGTGTACCTGACCACCCTCGATGACTTCAGCGCTATGAACGCGATCTACGGTGAAGTTTTCTCCGAACCGTATCCGGCAAGAACAACGATCGCGGCGGCAGGTCTGCCGCTGGGGGCGGCTGTGGAGATCGAACTTGTGGCCAGGGATTCCCGGCCGTGACATCCGAGTAAAACTACCCTAGTTGGGAGCACTCAGGAGCAGGTGCGTGCCACACGCACTGGTTCACATTGATCGTCTCACTGCTTCCACTCAGGGCTGTACTTGGAGTTCTCGCTTGAACTTTTCGTAACTTCCATGTGGGGGCTTACCGAGAATATTCCGGAGATGTCGGAGCGGGAGTTCGTCAGGGCCCATTCGATCAGCCGGCTCCAATCCACGGATCCCGCAGGCATATCCAGTTTTTTGCCCTGAATGTCACGCAATGTGATGGTAGTTACTTGAGTCAGTTTGCTAGTCACAACCGATTCAATATCTCCATAGTTCATTGTCCCCTTGACGACAAGGTACTTGCAGTAGCTCAGTCCTTCAGAGCCCAGGGTCAGGCGGGTGGAATTTTTAAGCCACAAGAAGAGTCCCACAAGCAGAAACACAACACCGATGACAGCCTGGGCCACGAAGTCATCCGTAATCGGGGAACCGGCTGATAACGCAACCATGATCTGTGTAATACCGATTGGGAGGAAAATTGCGCCAACAAAGACAGTGAAGACACCAGTGATTCTAAGTAGCAACGGCGGACGGTAGGTTCCCTGCTCACGTTCACGCTGGTGCCGGCGTCTAACAAACAGCCATGTCACGGTCGTGATACCCCCAATGAGGAGGAAAGGCAGGGAGATGGCAAAAATCGCGTCTAATGTCACCCTGCTCAAGCTAGCCGGGAGCCTCCACACAGCGCAAATCTAGCAACTAAGCCGATGGGACGGTTTTAGTGCGCGCTATTTTGAGAGTTGCGTGAGAGTGATTCCCATAAGAGCGAGCACCACGGCGAGTGTCATCCAGATCCATGTGCTGATACGCGAAGGCGAAGGTCGGTGCAACTTTTCGAACCCGCGGTATAGGTACCCAACGTAGAACATCACGATTGCCGAAAGCAACAATGGAATCGCGGCAATGTAAAACAACAGAGGCATACGCTAAAGATACTTCTAGCGACTCGTGATTCGAGAATGCCAGCACCATTCGCGTGCAGATGGAACGAGTATTTCGGGGAACTACCTACCGAAAGCCCGGCCAACGCTAGACTGAAGCGAAACTGGACGGAGCCCCATGGAAGCCGATGTCATCGTCATTGGAGCAGGACTAGCTGGTCTGCAATGCGCACGTAGGGCACAACGCAACGGTCACAAGGTCATTGTTCTTGAGGCTGGAAGTGCCGTTGGTGGCCGGGTTCAGACTGATCAGATCGATGGATTTCTGTGTGATAGGGGGTTTCAGCTGCTAAATCCGGCATACCCTGCGGTGCGCCAATGGATCAATGTGCCAGCACTGAAACTCCAGAAATTTGGTGTTGGCGTTGTGGTTCGAGTCGGTGAAAAGACCACCACCCTTGCTCATCCGATCTACCATCCCACACACGCTCTTGCCACACTGCGCAGCGAGCTCACCTCAATATCTGAACTAGTTAACCTCACTCGATGGTTTGTGCCGACCCTGTTGCGTCCCTCAATTGCCTACCGCTCCTGGCGCGATCAAACACTTAGTGAGTCACTAGACGGCGCGGGCGTTGCCGGACCACTAAGGCGTGATGTACTTGATACTTTTCTCGCTGGAGTGCTTGCTGATAGCTCAGGAGAGACCTCCGCGAACTACTCACGAGTGCTGATGCGCTTCTTTGCCCTTGGTACTCCCGGTCTTCCGCGTCAAGGGATGAGGGCCCTACCAGAACAGATGGCGTCTTCGCTCCAGAATTCCGTTCTATTGAACTGCGCAGCCAGGGAACTGCAGGAGATACCAGACGGCATTCAAGTCAGGACAGACAACGGGATAATCCGTGCACGAGTTGCCGTTCTGGCAGTTGGCCCTCAGGATGTCCCTAAGTTTACAAATTTGTCTGCGACTCTCACCCGTGGGCTAACCACTTGGTGGTTCCGAGCGCCGGATCGACCGCGAAAAAGCCCGTTCTTGATGTTGGATGCGAGCCGCCCAGGTGGCGGTCCTGCTGGACCGATCTGGCACACCGCCGTGGTCTCCGATGCTGCACCCTCTTACGCGCCCGCCGGTGAGCATCTCATCGAGGCAACAACTTTGCTGGATCGTCCTGACGGCCTCGCCTCCGAAGCCGACGTCCGTCGTGACCTTGAACGCCTTTACCAGACCTCCACCAAGGATTGGGAGATCCTGCGCCACGATGTGGTGCCACACGCACTCCCACTGCATCCGCCACCATTTCAAAACAACAGTCCAATCTGGGCGGGGGAGAGGACTCTTGTGACAGGGGACCACCGCAGCGCAGGATCCATTCAAGGTGCACTGACTTCCGGAGACTGTGCGGGACAAACCGTAACGGACTACTTGCGCCGTTGATCGCCAGGACTAACGGACTAACGGACTCTATTGCGTTGCTGCGGAGAAGCGAACACAGTTGTCACTTCCGTGGCATAAAGCACGGAATCGGGGGCCCGATCAGCTAGCCCTTTGAAACCTGCTGCGGCCAGGAGTCCATCGTCAAGGTGCACAAGCTTGGCGTGCTGGAGTGGCCAGGACTGGTGATGGTTCCGGCAGTAGATGGTATGGCCCAAGTGCCTCTCATGGAACCCCCACCGCGACGTCAAAAAGGTTGATACCGGGTCAAGGGCGATTGCAGCATTTGCTGCTACATCGTGACTTGGCTGCACGATCATGTGTGATGAGGCGTCGGGTTGGCCATGGCGTCTTGTCAAGTAGGCAACCATGCCATCGCGTTGTTCCAATTTCATTGCCGCCCACTGATACTTCAGACCGAACGCCATTCGAGCTATGAGCACTGGGATCACGTGTGATGCTTCAAGGCTGAGAAAAACAACCCCTCGATGGCCGAGCTCGTCGATCGAGTACAAACGAACGTTCACTTCAGGAAAGTTCCCAAGCCACGGGATACTCGGACTGCCAAAGAATGAACTCTTTGACATTTGGAACCCGATAAGCCCCACCCACGTACTTCCATTTATCACATCAGGAGTGCATCCTGCGGGCATATAATCTTCGACCAGTTTTGGATCAACTTTCCAATGCAAAAAGCTGACATCACTCCACCGCTGTCGCAAAATGGCGGCGCTACCTAGAGGAGGGGGACGCCGGTCAATTGCATATGGATAGGACTCCAATTTAGGCCTCCAGTTGCCAAGTAGTTGTACTAACTCCGTTTTGGAGCTTAGTGCTAAGGGCGATGCACTGCTGTATCGCTGTCAGTACTAGGATAACGGTGGCCTGCCCTTATTCCAGCTCAGTTTCAACACAGAAAGCTTGCCATTCCTCCCGATTTGTTGGTGAGCCATCTATTGATGAGCCGCAGTTAGCTGTCCCATACCGTGGGCGAGCAGCTAATCTAGGATGAGCAGAGCGCCGGACAGGAGCCAACATGCATACTGAGAATCAAAGCATGCCCCCAAGTCCGCAGCGAGCCGTGGTTTCAGTGGTCATCCCTGTTAAGAATGACAGCGCTGTCCTAGGCAGATGCTTGCGAGCCCTAGGGGCGCAAACCAGACCTGCTGATGAGATAATCGTGGTGGACAATGGCTCATCAGATGACTCGGTCCGTACGGCTGAGGTTGCCGGGGCGACCGTGATTTACTGTCCTGAGCCCGGCATACCTGCGGCAAGTTCACGGGGCTACGACTTTGCAACCGGTGACCTGATCTTCCGGCTGGACGCAGATTGTGTGCCACCAGAATCATGGATCGCCAGCAGTGTGAATTACTTCGCACATCACACTGATGTCTCAGTCCTCACCGGTCCCGCCAGATTCATCGACGGTCCGGCCGCTATAAGAGTGCCGCTGTCTGCGATTTATCTTTCTATTTACACCCTAATGACGGCTCCAGCGTTAGGACATAGGCCCTTGTTTGGATCCAATTTCGCAATGCGTCGTGAGGTTTGGCAGTCGGTTCGAACGTCCGTGCATCGTGACGACCCCGAATTACACGACGACCTTGATCTTTCGTTCCACATCGGTGAGCGTCACCACGTTCAGTACCTTAAGTCTGAGGCGATGGGTATGTCCATGCGTCCGTTCAGGAGTATGAGCTCGTTCCGCCGACGTACCTACCGTGGCTTTCGCACCGTAACGGTCCATTGGCCCAGGGACTTTCCGCCCCATCGTTGGTTCAGGATGGTTACGCTTCAGTGCCGGAGCCGGCTGGCCTCACTGGGACTAACCCATGAACACTGAGAATTCCCAGGTCGGTCCCCCGGAGCCGCCACCCGCACGCAGGAGTAACCTCGTTGGATACGTGGAGGCGCCGTCGCTGCACGTTATGAGTTGGAATGTTCGACGACGGATCCCTCACCTGATTCCTCGGCCCGCGGATCGATGGGACCGCCGAGCGCCTGCACTCAAAGCATTGCTGAGTGCTGAACGCCCTACGCTCTTGGGTGTACAGGAGGCGCTTGCGGATCAAGCGCAGTTCATTGGCGATTCTTTGGGGGCCAACTATGCATGGGTTGGTCGGGGGAGAAATGCTGACGGTAGGGGTGAGGGATGTCCAATATATTTTGACACGCAAAGACTCGATCTAATCGACTGGATACAGACCGCGCTTTCTGATCGGCCAACACGACCCGGTTCAGTATCGTGGGGTAACGTCATCCCACGAATTCTGGTGTCAGCTGCGTTCGTGGATCGTGCGAGCGCTCGACGCTTCATGGTCCTTAATACTCATCTTGATCACCTGTCCGGTCATTCACGTTTGCGGTCCGTTCAAGCCATTCGTCGGATCATTGCCGACAGCGAGTTGCCCGCGGTATTGACTGGGGACATGAATGCACCAGCTGGTAGCAGCGTGTTGTGTGACCTGTTTCAAGATGATCTGGTGGTGGAAACATGGGTGAACGCGCATAGTCGTGAAACTGAGGAATGGGGCACTTTTGCCAACTACAAAGCTCCCCGCAGCGGCGGCAAACGCATCGACTGGATTTTTGCCTCACCAGTTTTCCGTGTAGAGCGTGTGGCAATCAACACACAGCAATATAGAGGAGCATGGGCATCAGATCACCTACCTGTTCAAACGGTGCTTGCGCTCCCCGAGCACAATAACAGCCCGTGATAGAGAACTTTCTCCGCGCGGCATGTGGCCCAGTGGAGCTCGGTGCAGATGTTCTGCGGGCAGTGGGAACAGTGAGCGTAGTCTTAGCCGCAATATTCTTTGACCTCACCGATGCAGCCATAGTTGCGTTTGCGTTGCCGGGACTTTATTTTCCACGATTTGTCGGGATGCGGGCGTGGGCGGACCTGCTATTTGCGGGCACGGTACTTATTGCTGCGTGGAGCAACGTTTTTGATCTCTACACAAGAATTAGCTGGTGGGACCTGGCAGTGCATTTCGTGTGCACCGGCGTTGTTGCAGCGGGGGCTTATCTTGTGCTGGCAAACCTGCAGATCGTTCCTCTACTGCGGGGAGGAAGAAACTCGAGAACGTCGGGGGTCATCCTCACATTAACCATAGGACTCGCTTTGAGTGCCGTCTGGGAGATGGTGGAATGGCTGGGCCGTGCCTACATCAGCGATGAAATCTACACCGCTTACGGGGACACAATCGCCGATATGGCACTGGGTGGGTTGGGTTCTCTCACCGCCGGATTTGCCATCGCTTTTTTGCCATTATTGCGCACAGATCAGCCAGGAAACGACAAGGTAGCTAAGGCGCCCTAGGTGTTGCTGGGGGTGTGAGCAGAAGAAGCGTGAGTGCTGAGCACGCAAAATTCGTTGCCTTCCGGATCTGCCAACACTACCCACGACACCTCACTTCCCTGACCCACCTCAACCCTGGTGGCACCCAGCGCTTCCAGGCGCGCTACTTCGGCAGGCTGATCATCCGAGCGTAGATCAAGATGGAAGCGATTCTTTATAGACTTTCGCTCTGGTACCCGGAGGAATAAGAGGTCTGGAATGACTCCAGCCTCGGGACTGTCGGCAGGGGGCTGCAAGGCGACTTCATCGCCGTCGTCCTCGGTAATCCGCCAACCCAACGCTTCAGCCCAGAACCGTGCGATCTCAGACGGTGAGATGGAGTCAATGGAGTAGGTCTCGATTCGAATTGCCATGGCGCCATTGTGCCACCTCTATGGCTGTCCTGAACAGAGTCCTCACGGGCACGGTTGATGAACATGAATCGCGGATAGTGCAATCGGAGAAGAAACATTACCAGGAGCCGAACGGGTGGCTGCGGTACTGTATCTTGCAGGACTATTCCCGGGTGGGCATGGCGTGAAAGTTATCGCCGAATGAATCTCGGATGAACATTGAAGCGAAGAATTTGGAGGTGGAATGCGGCCCGGACGCATTTCCAAAGTACTGGCCATGGCCGCGGCGCTGGCTCTCACCCTGGCGGCATGCACAAGCACGCCGCCACCACCCAACGAATCCACAACATCGCCAACCCCTACCCCCGGCGGAAACGTCACTGTTCTCGAGAGTGCGCCATTCACCTCATTTAACGCCAGCAGCGTCACAGGCAGCACTTCAACCAACACTCGGATCGAAGCAGCCACTCACTCAGGATTCAATCATGTGGGCACTGACCTGAAAATTGTGAAGAATGAAAAGTTTGGTAAATACGAGAAGATCAAGGACCAGCCACTGACGATTAAATACACCATTAATAGTGGCGTTCAGTGGTCTGATGGGGCGCCCGTCACCGCAGATGACTTGTTGTTGGAGTGGGCTGCGGAATCAGGCTATTTCAATGATGCAACCTTGGATGAGAATTTTGCCGTCACAACAGGCACAGCATATTTCCACACAGCCGGAGATAACACAGGCCTTGCTCAGACCGAAGTCCCCGTTATCGGTGACGATGGGATGTCCTTGACACTGACATACACCACTCCTTTTTCCGATTGGGAAACCGCACTGGGGACAACTGTGAGTGTTCCGGCACATGTTGTGGCCATCCGTTCGGGGCTTGCGGATGCTCCGGCACTGAGCGCCCTGATGCAACTTTTATCTAAAGGCGATGCAGCCAACCCCGGGCCTGCCAACCCAACTCTGCGCAAGGTTGCCGATTTTTGGAACACAGGCTTCGACACCAAGAGTATGCCCGACCCTTCGTTGGCTCTCTCCAATGGCCCCTACCTGGTGAAGGCAATCACCGCGCAGAAGGAATTAGTTCTTACTCCCAACGCAGACTACATGTGGGGAGAAGAGCCCAAACTTGATACCTTGACTGTGCACTATGAAAGTGATCCGGCGAATCAACTGGGGGCACTCGAGGCACAGACAGCCGACATTATTTCACCAGCGGTGACGAGCGAACGGCTGGACACTTTGGCCGGATTAAAATCTGCCGGCGTCCAGATCCAACAGGGCCAGGGACTGGGTTTTGACCAAGTGGTGCTTAACTTCCAAGGAGTCCTCTCTCCTCCAGATTTTAGGACGGCCTTCCTGCGTACCGTTCCCCGACAAGAGATCCTGGAACTGGTGGCTAAGCCGCTGAATGCAGATGCACAACTATTGAACTCATTTTTGTTCCATCCGGGGCATGTTCCGTACAAGGAATCTGTGGCTAGTAGTGGCATCAATGCCTTTGCGCAGGCCACGCCGGAGACTCCCGGAGCCGTCAATCCTGGGATGGAAAAGGCTAAGGAACTGCTCGACGGCGCCCGGCCCACGGTGCGGATACTGTACAACAAGGATGACCCCACCCGGCTCCAGGAATATTCACTCATTGCGGCCGCAGCCACAGAGGCAGGCTTTACAGTTACGGACGCCGGCAGGAACGCCGGGGAGTGGCTGGCGGCGCTGAAGGACGGTGCCTTTGATGTGGCGCTCTACGGCTGGATCAGGAATTCCACGGGCTCAGTTCAAGTGCCTCAAATTTTCCGGACGGGAGCAGCCTCCAACCTCAATCACTTCTCAGATACTGTGGTTGACCAGCTCACCGCGCAACTAGCAGCGGAGCCGGATGAAGCCAAACAAAACGCGTTGAAAATGCAGATTGACAAGCTTGTCATTGAAGCGGGCTATGGGTTGCCGCTGTTCCAGCGCACAACTCTGAGCGCCAGCGGTAAGCATGTTGCAGGGGTGGAATACTCGCCCTTGGAGATTGGTCCATGGGCCAGTGTTTCCAAGTGGTCATATGTCAAGTAGGCACCTGCCGGCGCGGGGACATGTACCCATCGCGGTGGCGTTGTATCGAAGCTAGTCTCTATCAAAGATGATGCACCGCAATGGGCCTTCCCGCCTTTGTCAGCTGTGCGCCGCATTGAAGGGAACTTGCTGTGGCTGAAGGAATGATCGGTGCAAATCCAGCCCAGATGAGAGAGCTGGCAAAATCCATGAGTCTCTCGGGGCAGGCGTTGGAGAAGGTGGCAGTCTCTTTGCAATCCGCTGTTACTCAATCACGCTGGCACGGTCCGGATAGTGAACGCTTTCGCCAACAATGGATCTCGCGTCTGAGGCCTACCCTTCGCACCGCCTGTGCGGGACTTGAGGATGCTTCCAAACTCTTGTTGGCTCAGGCAACGGAGCAAGAAAAAGCCAGTGCGGACACTGGGAACGGTGGCAGCCTTTACCCCATAGCCATCAGTGGTATGCCCAGGGAGGCTGGGATGCCACCTGATGTTTTCACGGATCCGGAATACCGGCCCGCACCTAGCGGTATCGACTACTTGCTAGAAGAGTTCTTAGGTGACAAAGAGGCTCAGTCTTCCGCGCTTGTCAATGTACTGAAATGGGTTGCGGACACGTTCGGCTGGACTGTGAGTCTTGGAGAACTTGAAGAACATGCCCCCAAAATTTTCACGGCCATGAAATATGGCGGCTGGTTACTTGGGGGTGCCGGCATCCTTGTCGGTGCGCTGGACATCTGGTCCGGAATTATGAATGATGACCCTTTCCGTGTCGCAGACGGGGTTGTAGGGGCCGTCTTAGCACTGGCAACAGCAGTTTTGGGGCCGAGCAGACGCGCCGGAATCACCGTGGGCATTGTCTCGTTCGTATGGGGAGTCGCCTCCATGATCTCAGGCGACGTGCCCCTTACAAAGCGCATTTGGGATTTGTATGCAGGCCCGTGGGAATGGGCTTTGGATCTAGCAGAAACTTCGGGCCGCGAGACGGGCGAAGCGATTAGAGAAGCAGCAGGGAGGTAGGCTCATTTTCGATTAGTTCCTGCCAATCGCATCGTCTCCCGGCAATCCCTTAAACAGCACACAGCAAGGAACCCATGAACATCTTAGATCTTCCCGAGAGCGCCTACCGCATCACCAGCCACGAAATTCTTGCTTTGATGTCTTTCAACGCGGGAGCAGAAATCGATCAGAGTCGCAAGGTTCTGAACTTGGCTGAAATTCCCGAGGACAGTGACCTGATCCGCGCAGGAATGGGAACTCTGAACATCAGGGATTCCCTCCAGCGAGATGGCGAAGAGATCATTTTGCAAGGTGATGCCGAAGTCATCGCCAGAATCCTCGCCAGTGCACACACCTGGTACCAGGTGATTCGGGTCGGTCCCCAGTCGGCACTTCCCACGTACGTCGTGGAGGCGGTAGGGGCGCGGGCGGCAATTTTTCTGCAGCCCATGAGTGAATACGTCTGCCTACCCTTGCTTGAAGACGCTGACCTTCTGGAGTTTGTTGAACAAGTTGTTGATGGTGCCGTTGCGGATGCAGCCACGGCCGGTGAAGGGGTAATTGTTGCCCAGTGCTGGAAGCTTGGGGCCGAGCCTGTTGTTGCCAATATTAAAGTGAATACTGACGGCACTCATCAACTCGCCGCGTTGCCGCTCACCGATGACGGCCAGCTCACCGTCTCGGAGATACCCGCAGATCAGCGCCCCGGCGAAGTGGTGCGCGGAAAGTTTGCCCGGCTTCCATAACGGTTGAACTTCAGAGCCCTTGGTCTCTCACCGAAGTCCATGAAGTACGACGGCGGTGGGTGAGTTTCATCACGAAACTTACCCACCGCCGTCGTTCTATAAGTGCTAAAAACCGGGGCCAGGCGGGCATTGGAGGAAGGAAGAAGTGCCCAGATGGCAAAAATTAGGCCAATTATGGGATAAAGTGGGGAGGCCGTATTTGTCAGTACGACTAGAATGGTGTTATCTGCCGATTCTCCACGGCCAATTATCAATGTGACTTTCTGCTTTAGCCCTTCCGGGCCTGCAGCCGGGCCCAACTGAAACGAGTCTTCATCCATGAGCGATCTTTCTCTCAACACAGCCTCGCGCAATGACCTGCGCAACGTCGCCATTGTGGCGCACGTTGACCATGGCAAGACCACACTGGTCGACGCCATGCTCAAGCAAACGCACTCATTCGCCGAACACGGCAATGTTGCTGAGCGCGTCATGGACTCCGGCGACTTGGAGCGCGAAAAGGGCATCACCATCTTGGCCAAGAACACCACGGTTGCCTACAACGGCCCGTCAGCCAACGGTGAAATCATGACCATCAACGTCATTGACACGCCCGGCCACGCCGACTTCGGTGGCGAAGTTGAGCGTGGACTGTCCATGGTTGACGGCGTTGTTCTGCTCGTGGATGCCTCTGAGGGACCGCTGCCACAGACCCGCTTTGTGCTGCGTAAGGCACTGGCCGCGAAGCTTCCCGTAATTTTGTTGGTCAACAAGACAGACCGCCCCGATGCTCGCATCGATGAAGTTGTTGCGGAGTCCATGGACCTGCTGCTGGGCCTCGCCTCTGACATGGTTGATGAAGTTCCAGACCTTGACCTCGACGCCGTTCTGAACGTTCCGGTTGTTTACGCATCCGGCAAACTGGGCCGCGCCTCCTTGAACCAGCCCGAAAACGGTGCCGCCCCTGACTGTGACAATCTTGAGCCGCTGTTCAAGACCATCATCGAGCACATCCCCGCACCCACCTACAACCCGGAAGGTGTCCTGCAGGCGCACGTCACCAACCTTGACGCTTCCCCCTTCCTGGGCCGCTTGGCTCTTCTGCGTATCTTCAACGGCACCCTGCGCAAGGGCCAGACCGTTGCCTGGGCGCGTGCCGATGGCACCATCAAGCCCGTCAAGATCACCGAACTACTGGCAACCCAGGCGCTGACCCGTGTGCCTGCAGAGTCTGCTGGCCCCGGCGAGATCGTGGCCGTTGCCGGTATTGAAGACATCACCATTGGTGAGACCCTGACCGATCTGGAAAACCCGCAGCCGCTGCCGCTAATCACGGTTGACCCGCCGGCTATCTCCATGACCATCGGTATCAACACTTCACCGCTGGCCGGACGGGTAAAGGGCGCCAAAGTCACTGCCCGCCAGGTCAAGGATCGCCTTGACAAGGAACTGATCGGCAACGTTTCCTTGAAAGTTTTCCCGACCGCGCGTCCAGATGCTTGGGAAGTTCAGGGCCGTGGCGAATTGGCTCTGTCCATCCTCGTTGAGCAGATGCGTCGCGAAGGCTTCGAGTTGACCGTGGGCAAGCCGCAGGTTGTGACCATTCAGGTTGACGGCAAGACCCACGAGCCGATGGACCACATGACCATCGACGTACCCGAAGAGTACTTGGGCGGCGTCACTCAGCTCATGGCAGCTCGCAAGGGCCGCATGGTTAACATGGCCAACCACGGCACCGGCTGGTGCCGCATGGAATTCATCGTTCCGGCCCGTGGCCTGATCGGGTTCCGCACCCGCTTCATGACAGATACCCGCGGTGCCGGTATCGCTTCCTCGCTGGCCGAGGGCTACGAGCAGTGGCACGGCTCCATCGAATACCGCAACAACGGTTCCATCGTGGCTGACCGCTCAGGGGTTGTCACCCCGTTCGCGATGATCAAACTCCAGGAACGCATGAACTTCTTCGTGCAGCCCACGTCGGAGGTTTACGAAGGCATGATCGTTGGCGAGAACTCCCGTTCCGATGACATGGACGTGAACATCACCAAGGAGAAGCAGCTCACCAACATGCGTGCAGCCTCCTCGGACACCTTCGAGAACATGACCCCGCCGCGCAACCTGACCCTTGAAGAATCCCTCGAATTCGCTCGCGAAGACGAGTGCGTTGAGGTTACCCCGGAAGCAATCCGCATCCGGAAACTCATCTTGGACGCCGGTGACCGCGCCAAGGCGTTCCGCGCCCGCGCCAAGTCATAGCCTCACCCGTGTAAACGGTTTTATTGCTCCCTATAAGAGTCCGTCCCGGTAGAAACCGGGGCGGACTCTTGTGTCTAAAGTCTCATCTCGGTAAAGATCTTCCCAAAATGTGCCCTGGCTTACTTGCAAGTAATATTTCATGACTAAGATTGTGGGGTATGAGTTGGAACACTGCGGGGTTCGATGGCGAACCTGAAATATATGCGGTTTTCATGATTCCACTCGAAACCATTAGAAAATCAAGGAGGCGGAATGCGTTTCACACGCACTTCCAAGGCACTGGGAATCGTAGCCGTTTTGGCTATGTCCCTCACGGCATGTGGCGGCGGCGCAGGTGACGGTGGCAGCAATGCCGGCGGCGATACCAGCAAGGTTATTACAGCTAACAGCACCGAGCCTGGCAACGGGCTGCTCCCCGCCAACACCAACGAAGTTGGTGGCGGACGAGTTATGGACCTGCTTTTCTCTGGCTTGGTCAGCTATGACGTTAAGGGTCAGATCGTTAATGAGATCGCAGACTCCATCGAGACTAAAGATTCTCAGAACTACACCATCAAAATCAAGACTGATAAGAAGTTCAGCGACGGTACCCCGGTAACGGCCAAGAACTTTGTTGACGCTTGGAACTTCGGTGCGGCTGCTAAGAACGCTCAGTTGAACAGCTACTTCTTCGAGTCCATCAAGGGCTACGACAAGGTCAGCGCAGAAGGCGCCACCGAAGAAACCATGGAAGGCTTGAAGGTTGTTGATGACAGCACCTTCACAGTCGAGCTGAACCAGCCCGAATCTGACTTCCCCTTGCGTCTTGGCTACACGGCGTTCTACCCGCTGCCCGAGTCTGCTTATGCAGATACCGCGGCCTTCGGCGAGAACCCTGTTGGAACCGGCCCCTACAAGTTGGCTGAAGGCGGCTGGAAGCATGACGTCAGCATCGCATTGGTGCCTAACGAGAACTATGACGGACCGCGCAAGGCTAAAAATGGTGGCGTGACGTTCTCAATCTTCACTAACTTTGATGCTGCGTACACCAGCGTTCAGTCTGACACGTTGGATGTCCTGGACCAGGTTCCGCCGAGCAGCCTGCCGAACTTCAAGCAGGACTTTGAAGGCCGCTTCGTTAACCAGCCTTACGCTGGTAACGCAACAATGGTCATCCCGAGCTACCTTCCTGAATTTGAAGGTGAAGCCGGCATTCTGCGCCGTCAGGCAATCTCCATGGCCATTGATCGCCAGCAGATCATCGACAAGATCTTCTACGGCAACAAGAAGGTTGCCACGGAGTTCACCTCACCCGTTTTGGATGGTTATGAAGCCGCTCTGAAGGGCAGCGATGTCCTGAAGTTTGATGCTGCCAAGGCCAAGGAACTGTGGCAGAAGGCTGACGCCATTACTCCCTGGCCCGCAGATAAGGTCTTCACCGTTACCTCCAACGTGGACGGTGCCGGTAACAAGGAATACATCACGGCTATGGCCAACCAGATTGCCACGAACTTGGGCATCAAGGCTGAGCTCAACCCCGTCACCTCCTTCAAGGAGATGCGTGCCCTGGTGAACTCCAAGAAGCTGACCGGTGCATCACGTGCCGGCTGGCAGGCAGATTACCCGTCACTGTTCAACTTCCTTGGCCCGCTGTACGCCACCGGAGCTGGTTCAAACGATGGTAACTACTCCAACAAGGCATTTGATGACAAGTTGGCTGAAGGCCTGGCCGCAACAAGCGTTGAAGACGGTAACAAGATCTTCAACGAAGCCCAGGAGATCCTGCTCAAGGACCTGCCGGTTGTACCCCTGTGGTACCAGGCTGTTCAGGGCGTATGGAGCAACAACGTCAACAATGTAGAGTTCGGCTGGAACGGCGTTCCCCTGTACTACAATGTGACCGCCAAGTAATTTAGTAATTACTGCCGCGGCGTAACAATGGGGACCCGGCCTTTGGGCCGGGGCCCCATTGTGTTTGCGCGAGAAAGAAGGAAGTATGTTCCATCCGTGCAGATCATTGCGGTGGATCCCGCTCGGTACGCTGTACCGACCACTATCCGAACAGGTAATATAATGAACGTTTTGCTAACTGAATGCTGGCGAGAGGTGACACTTCAATGCTGATGTTCACTTTCCGCCGCTTCCTGCAGCTGATTCCAGTCTTTTTTGGCGCCACTTTGTTGGTGTATTTTCTTGTTTTCGCAACACCTGGGGACCCTATTGCGGCGCTCTCAGGTGGCAAGCCCATGGCCCCGGCCGTGGAAGCTGCCTTGCGTGCCCAGTACAACCTTGACCAACCATTTTGGGTGCAATATGGCCTTTATTTGAAAAATCTTGTAACACTTAACCTTGGTCAAACTTTCTCCGGTCAGGAGGTTGCGGCAGTTATTGGCCGTGCCTATCCCGTCACGGCACGTCTGGCCATCATGGCTCTGGCATTCGAAGCAATCTTTGGCGTATTTTTTGGCGTCATTGCCGGTCTTCGCAAGGGCAAGCTGTTCGACAGCACCGTCCTTGTAGCTTCCTTGGTTGTTATTGCGGTGCCCACCTTTGTTTTGGGCTTCGTCCTGCAGCTGGTAATTGGTGTCCAACTCGGTTGGGCCCGCCCCACCGTGACAGGTACCGCGCCGTGGAACGAACTGGTCTTGCCGGCCTTGGTCCTAGGCCTAGTTTCATTGGCCTACGTCATCCGCCTAACCCGGGCATCCGTCAGTGAAAACATGAATGCTGACTACGTCCGTACGGCCACTGCAAAAGGTCTTAGCCGACGTCGTGTGGTTGTGGTTCATATTTTGCGCAACTCGCTGATCCCGGTGGTCACCTTCCTAGGTGCCGACTTGGGTGGGCTCATGGGTGGCGCCATTGTCACCGAGGGAATCTTCAACGTCCCCGGTGTTGGTAACCTTCTCTATCAAGCCATCTTGAAGGGCGAAAGTGCAACGGTGGTTGCCGTCGTTGGCGTCCTAGTCATCGTGTTCGTCGTGGCCAACCTCGTTGTGGACCTTCTGTATGCGCTGCTCGACCCAAGGATTCGTTATGTCTGAGAACCTGACTCCCGATAAAGACCCCACGAAGCGGGCCGTTGACGCCCCACGCCAGGGTAAAATCTCCCACCGTGTCATTGAACATTATGTTGCCCCGTTGGAGGAAACTCCATTAGCAGCCATTGACAATGTCGATGAAACTGCTGCTCCGCTAAGCCTCTGGGCGGACGCCTGGCGGAATTTGCGTAAGCAGCCGCTATTTCTTATTTCCTCCATTTTGATCCTGTTGGTACTTGTTGTGGCGTTCTTCCCACAACTTTTTGTTCAAGTTTCACCTACCGACTGCACCTTGGCTAACTCGTCAGAGCCAGCCAGATCAGGGCATCCCCTTGGGTTTACCCTGCAGGGTTGTGATGTTTACTCACGCATGATCTACGGCACCCGAGCATCCTTGATGGTTGGTGTTTTCACCACCATTGGTGTGCTGATCATCGGTGGAATCATGGGCGCTTTGGCTGGCTTCTATGGCGGCTGGTTGGACATGATCCTGGCGCGACTTGGTGATATCTTCTTCGCACTGCCATTGATCTTGGGCGCCATTGTTATCAACCAGTTGCCATCCTTCCGTGATAACCGGAGTGTGTGGACAGTAGTTGTGGCTCTGGTGCTCTTTGGGTGGCCCCAAATTGCTCGTATTACCCGTGGGGCTGTGTTGGAGAACCGCAATGCGGACTTCGTCACGGCAGCCAGGGCATTGGGTCTGTCCCGTTTCAAGGCGTTGATGCGTCACGTACTTCCAAACTCGCTGGCACCAATTATTGTGGTTGCCAGTATTTCCTTGGGCACGTTCATCGTGGCCGAGGCAACACTGTCGTTCCTTAGTTTGGGTCTGCCGCCATCCACCATGTCGTGGGGCAATGATATTGCTTCGGCGCAGCCCCAGGTGCGCAACAACCCCGGAGTATTGCTTTGGCCAGCTGTTGCACTCTCGATCACGGTTTTGAGCTTCATCATGCTCGGCGATGCCTTGCGTGATGCACTTGATCCTAAAGCAAGGAAGCGGTGAGCATATGTCAGCCAATGACGAGGGCATGAACGTGAAACGTTCCGCCAAAGAAACCGATGTCCCCTTGCTTGAAATCAAGGATCTGGCCATCACTTTTGAAACTGCCAATGGTCCCGTACATGCGGTACGCAAGGCAGATCTGACGATCATGCCCGGTGAGACTGTGGCCATTGTGGGCGAGTCAGGCTCCGGTAAATCGACTACGGCGCTGGCAGCGATTGGTTTGCTGCCCAGCAATGGCCGGGTGAGTGGCGGCCAAATCATCTTTGATGGTGAGGACATCACCAAAGCCAGCTCGAAGCGGATCGTTGAACTCCGCGGAAGCTCCATTGGTATGGTGCCTCAGGATCCCATGTCCAACCTGAACCCAGTGTGGAAAATTGGTTTTCAGGTTAAGGAAACACTGCAAGCCAATGGTTTGGCTGGGGCCGATTCCAAGGCACGGGTAGCAGAGGTGCTCACCGAGGCCGGATTGCCTGACGCCGAAGCTCGAGCAAAGCAGTACCCGCACGAGTTTTCCGGCGGTATGCGTCAGCGGGCCTTGATCGCCATTGGCCTGGCGTGCCGTCCGCGACTGCTCATTGCCGATGAGCCTACATCCGCCTTGGATGTTACGGTGCAGCGGCAGATTCTGGACCACCTGGACCGGATGACAAGTGAGTTGGGCACGGCCGTGCTACTTATTACACACGATCTCGGTCTTGCCGCGGAGCGTGCAGAAAAGCTTGTGGTCATGTACAAGGGGCAGGTGGTTGAATCGGGTCCCGCATTGGAAATCCTTCGCAACCCGCAGCACCCGTACACGCAGCGTCTGGTTAACTCCGCGCCGTCATTGGCGTCACGGCGACTGCAGTCGCAGAAGGCAAAGGACGCACTGGCAGCGGCCGCAGAGGATCTCGGCACCCCGGTTGAACCCGCCGGGCACGTGACGTCGTCCTTGAAAAAGGCGGAGCCGATCCAGGCTGACACGTCAGGAGATTCGTTCCTGGAGATTAAAAACCTCACGAAGGTCTTTAAGCTCCGTGGGGCCCTGGGCAAGTCAACCGACTTCAAGGCCGTCGACAACGTTTCATTGAGCGTTAAGCGCGGCACCACCATGGCGATCGTGGGGGAGTCGGGCTCGGGAAAGTCAACGGTGGCGCAGATGGCTTTGAGCCTGCTGGCACCCACCGAGGGCAAGATCTTGTTCGAAGGCGTAGAGGTCAATAGCCTCAAGGGCAAGGACCTGTTTAACTTCCGTCGGCGTGTGCAGCCCATCTTCCAGGACCCTTATGGCTCATTGGACCCGATGTTCAACATCTATCGGACCATTGAAGAGCCGCTAAAGATCCACAAAGTTGGTAATGCCAAGTCGCGGGAGAAGAAAGTTCGCGAGCTGTTGGAACAGGTGTCGATGCCGACCTCGGCTATGAATCGATACCCGAACGAGCTCTCTGGTGGACAGCGTCAGCGCATTGCCATTGCGCGGGCTCTGGCGCTGAATCCGGATGTGATCATCTGCGACGAGGCCGTCTCGGCGTTGGATGTTCTGGTCCAGGCTCAGGTGCTTAACCTGCTGAACGAACTGCAGGAAGAGCTGGGCCTGACCTACTTGTTCATTACCCACGACTTGGCGGTAGTGCGCCAGATCGCGGACCATGTCACAGTGATGCAGACGGGCCGTGTGGTGGAGGCTTCCTCCACTGACGAGGTCTTCAACAACCCCAAGCAGCGCTACACGCAGGACCTGCTCAACGCTATTCCGGGCGCTTCGCTCCTAGTGTAAAGCTGACAGGAAATTTGCATGGCCAAGGCCGGCACACTCATGGAATTAGTTCCGGGGGTGCCGGCCTTAGCTGTTGAATAAACTATTGCCCAGCTGCGGGGGCCAGTTCCGGTACCCAGTAACGGGAGTACCTGCGGGAGGCCAGTTGCAGCTGACCCTCGCGCGGCGGGTAGATTGGTGCCATGGAAACACCCGCATTGTTGCCCGGTATGCCCCCAAACACCACAGCACTTTTTGTCCATGCACACCCGGATGACGAGACCATTGTCACCGGTGGAACCATGGCCGCAGCGGCAGCCCAAGGTGTCAATGTTGTGTTGGTGACGTGCACGCGAGGAGAGCTGGGGGAGGTTATTCCGGCTGAGTTGGCTCATCTGGAAGTTAAGCCGGCGTTCCTCAGCGAGGATATGTACGACGCCGGACACCCCCTTAGGGATGCCCCCCTGCCAGGTGCGGGGTTGGCTAGCGTAAGAGAGCAGGAGTTGGCGGCTGCTCTGGCCGCGTTGGGTGTTAGCGAGCATATCTGGTTGGGGCAAGGACTCACGGCACCAGCCGGAGGCGAGGTGACCTTCCGCGACTCTGGCATGGCGTGGGGCCAAGATGGCCGAGCCACTGCGGCCACCACAGTCTTGCCAGGGTCCCTCTCCCGCGCACCCTTTGAGGAGACCGCGGAACTCTTGGCAGCGGCCATCCGGGCTCTGCGGCCCCAGAGCGTCATTAGTTATGCCGCTGACGGAGGTTACGGTCATCCCGACCATGTCCGGGCACACCAGCTCACCATGGCAGCACTGCGGATTGCTGCCGTTCCGGTGTCCAGCCCCGCAGTTGGTGCTGGCGCTTCTGCCGCAGCCGGGACAGCTCCTGGGACAGCTCCCGGTACTTTGGGATGGGTGGTGCCTCATGTCTATGCCATTGTTAGTGATCGGCCGGAGCGCCCGCACGAGGATGGTGTTGTGCGGTTGGCAGTTGCGGGCAATCTTTGCGCCAAAACTGCGGCCATGAAGGCCCACCGGACCCAAATCACCGTGGACCGGCAGCGCTATGCACTCTCAGATAATGTGTGGAAAGACATCGCCGCCGTGGAAGAATTTGTCGCTGTGGATCCCGCGCTGATTTATGGGCAGGAAAAAGCATGAACGTGCCGGTGAATTTTCCGGGCAAGCAGAACCCCGTGCAGGGCCTTCCGGTGGAAAACCCCCAGCAGGGCACCTCACGTTTCTCATTCCCCGCGCCGCGACGCCTGGCAGTGATTTCAGCCGCGGTTGGTGCCGGAGTGGGTGCCGGGTTACTGGGGACTTCACTGCACGGACACGCCTGGTTCCCGGATGGGCCACACAGCGCCATTCCTTACGGCGCCGTCCTTGCTTTGCTTCTGCTCGCGGCAGTGAGCCTGTTCGTGGGGCTATGGAGCAAAAGCTCGTGGATAGTCATCTGTTGCGGAGGCGCTGCCTACGCCACAGCAGGACTTCTGTCTTTGCAGTTGGGTTCGTTTGGCATGATCTTTAACAACACCCAGGGCTCGGTTTGGCTGTACGGCATAGCGGTGGTTACACCGCTGGTCGCCTGGCTCACCTGGATACTGATACGGGGCGGCACAACCAGGCGGTAAAGTGCGCGGCCGTGCAAAAAGGGTGGTGCAAAAAGGGCGTGAAGCGGGCCTGCAGCCATCGGTTCAGCAGGGTTTAGCCATGCACGCCTGTCTGGCTTACGCACGCCCGTCTGGCTTATGCACGCCTGTCTCGCCGAGGCGGTGGCGGTGGCACAGACTTGGCGAGCTGGACGTCGTCGAACATTATTCTCAGTGGCCCGGAACGAGTGGTGATGGTAACGCCGTGGTCATCGCGGTCGCTGAGATCGCCTAATGCGTCGGTGAGCGAGCCGTCAATCCGGTAGCGGACAACCATTCGGGTGCCCAGCGGAAGCTGCGCGAGTCTCTCATTTGCACTGTTCACCACTTCATCCTAAGTCTCGTGGATGTGCAGCGACGGCGGTGGTGATGGATAATGAACAGACCGGTCCGATCTGTGCCGGTTGAAAACTTGTAAGGAAGGTTGGGTACGTGACGTACGTAATTGCGCAACCGTGCGTGGATGTCAAGGACAAGGCATGTGTCGAGGAGTGCCCCGTTGACTGTATCTACGAAGGTGAACGCTCGCTCTATATCCACCCCGACGAGTGCGTTGACTGTGGTGCCTGTGAACCGGTATGTCCCGTGGAAGCGATCTACTACGAGGATGACACCCCTGACGAGTGGGCCGAGTACTACAAGGCAAATGTCGAGTTCTTTGACGTGCTGGGCTCCCCGGGCGGTGCTGCGAAGGTAGGAAATACGCACACCGATCACCCGCTGATTGCAGCACTTCCGCCACAGAACCAGGACTGAGCCGCACCCGATGACGAAGGTCCCGCAGAGCACCTCCAACGCACCCTCAAATGAGCCCAGCCAGCCCAATGAGCCTGTGCGGCCGTTGGGCCTGCAGCTGCCAGATTATCCCTGGGATGCGTTGGCACCCTATCTGGCTACTGCGGCGAAGCATCCTGACGGGGTGGTGAACCTGTCAATCGGCACTCCCGTGGACCCCACCCCAGATCTGATTCAGGATGCGCTGCGGGCTGCTGCGGATGCGCCGGGTTATCCAACAACGCATGGCACGCTGGCTTTGCGTCAGGCTGTTGTTGACTGGTTTGCGCGGCGCCGTAACGTCCCAGATCTTGATCCGGTGAATGTCATGCCAACTGTGGGTTCCAAGGAGCTGGTAGCGTGGCTGCCGCTGCTGCTGGGTCTGGGCGCGGATGACGTTATTATGCGGCCAACAGTTGCCTACCCCACCTATGACATGGGCGCGGTATTTGCCGGTGCCACCACTGTGGCCGCCGATTCCCTTGATGAGCTGGACGCGGAGACCCGCGCAAAGGTGCGGTTGGTGTGGGTGAATTCTCCGGGCAACCCCACAGGAATTGTCCGCGGTGTGCAAGAACTTCGCACGCTCGTTGAGCAGGCCCGGTCCATCGGAGCTGTTGTGGCTTCCGATGAATGCTATGGCGAGCTTGGCTGGGGACCGTGGGATCCTGAAAATGGTGGCGAAGCAGTGCCTTGCGTGCTGGATCCGCGGGTTAGTGGCGGCTCACATGAGGGCCTGCTTGCTATTTACTCATTGAGTAAACAATCCAATATGGCCGGTTACCGGGCAGCATTTGTTGCCGGGGATAGCGCACTGGTGGCCAATCTCGTCAACAGCCGCAAACATGCAGGAATGATAGTTCCGCGTCCGGTTCAGGACGCTATGACTGTGGCGCTGGCCAACGACAGCCACGTCAGGATCCAGAAAGCGCTTTATCGCAAGCGTCGTGAACAGCTTGTTTCGGCTTTGGAAACGTTTGGGCTCACAATCCACCACTCAGAGGCTGGCCTTTATCTATGGTGCACAGCGGGCGAGGACACCTGGAGAACCATTGGCCGGCTCGCTGAACGAGGAATTCTGGCAGGTCCGGGCACCTTCTACGGTGAAGCAGGAAACGGATTTATCCGGGTGGCACTGACAGGTACTGACGAACGCATTGCGGCGGCCGCAAGCCGTCTCAGCGCAAAATAGACCCATTTTGATGGCCCGTACGGCACAATCGGCCACAGGATTAGTGTTGAAGGGCTACTAAGCGGTAGTTTCGTAGGTAGCCGTCTACGCCACCCGACTCTTAATATACTGAGTTTCATGGTTTTCTTGGGGATTAACTCAACGTGAGCAGGTGCCTGCGGACGGACATTAGCATTGAACTAACGAAGGCCTTTCGCAGGCTACCTCATGAAGGGGACTCCATGACTGATTCCACGAGCGCATCACTGCGCTACGACGGCGGAGAACTAGAACTTCCGCGACTCGAAGCAGTAGAAGGCAACAACGGCTTTGACGTTTCCAAGCTTTTGGCAACCACCGGCTCTGTGGCCTATGACCCCGGCTTTGTTAACACGGCAGCAACCTCCTCCGCCATTACTTTCATTGACGGTGACAAGGGCATCCTGCGCTACCGCGGCTACCCCATCGAAGAACTGGCAGAGCACTCAAGCTTCCTGGAAGTCTCCTTCCTGCTGATCTACGGGAACCTGCCCACGGCAGCAGAGCTGGACGCCTTCGATCAGCGCATCCGTCGGCACACCATGCTCAATGAAGACCTCAAAGGCTTCTTCAACGGCTTCCCGCGTGACGCGCACCCCATGCCGGTTCTGTCATCTGCTGTCTCGGCGCTGTCCACGTTCTACCAGGACTCACTGGACCCCTTTGATGACGAGCAGGTTGAGATGGCAACCATCCGCCTCATGGCCAAGATGCCCGTCATTGCCGCCTACGCGCACAAGAAGTCCATCGGCCAGCCCATGCTGTACCCGGACAACTCCATGAACCTGGTGGAAAACTACCTGCGCTTGAGCTTCGGTGTTCCCACGGAGCAGTATGAGATGGACCCTGTAGTTGTCAAGGCTCTTGACCTGCTGTTGATCCTGCATGCGGATCATGAACAGAACTGTTCCACCTCCACCGTCCGCTTGGTGGGCAGCGCGAACACCAACATGTTCGCCTCCGTATCTGCAGGCATCAACGCCCTCTTCGGCCCGCTGCATGGTGGCGCCAATGAAGCCGTGCTTAACATGCTCCGTCAGATTCAGGAAAGCGGAGAACCTGTTGAGAAATTTGTTGAGCGGGTCAAGAACAAAGAAGAGGGGGTCAAGCTTATGGGCTTCGGCCACCGCGTCTACAAGAATTACGATCCCCGCGCCAAGATCGTCAAGGCAACGGCCCATGAAATTCTGGAGAAGCTCGGCGGTAACGACGAACTCCTGGACATTGCCATGCGCTTGGAAGAGGTTGCGCTGACGGATGAGTACTTCATCTCCCGCAAGCTCTACCCGAACGTGGACTTCTACACGGGACTGATCTACAAGGCCATGGGCTTCCCTGAGAAGATGTTCACTGTCTTATTCGCCATTGGCAGGCTGCCGGGCTGGATTGCCCAGTGGCGCGAAATGATGAAGGATCCCCAAACAAAAATCGGCCGCCCGCGCCAGTTGTACACGGGTGAGCCGGAGCGCATGTACCCTTCGCGCTAAAGAGTTAAGTACAGCGGCGGCGGGCGGCTTTCCCTTGGAAAGTCTCCCGCCGCTTTTCTCATGAAAAGTCCTGCCCCATATTCCTGTAAAAAGTTAGAGAAGTACAAAATGTTGAAGTTGCTGCTGCACACCTTTTCCATGGCTTTTCCCATTGTTGTTGTGGTGCTGGGAGTGTTACTGCTGGTTGGCAAGAGCGTGTTCTTGCCGTTCTTTATTGGCTCCCTTGTCATCATGTTAGTTTTGTTAGTGCTGCTGTACTTGGATAAAAAGAAGGACCGCATAGCAGGGCATTAGGAATGTTACGCTCAGATATTGAGCAATCATGAAACATCTGTGCTAAAAAAGATGTGTGCCTAAAATTGTGGATGCCGATGATCGCCGTGAGCTTGTTGCAGATGCCGTATTTGACGTTATTGCCGAGCGTGGGCTGACACAGGCCTCGTTGCGTAACGTGGCGCAGAGCGCAAAATTGGCACTGGGATCAGTGCGGCATTATTTTCAGAGCCAAGCCGAATTAATGGTGTTTGCTTTTAGCGTGAATTCGGAGCGAATCCATTTACGCGCCTTGGAAAAATTGGAAGTCCTGGAACAAGACCCGCTACCCACAAGCGCTGACGGTGTGATTGAAAAGTGTGCAGTGGTTTTGGAAGAACTTTTGCCCCTCGATGAGTCACGGCGCGCTGACGCTGTTGTGCGTATGGAGTTCATGCTCGACGCCCGTACCAATACGAACCTCGCTGATGCCGCACGGGACGACTACAGAGCAACCGGCGCTGTGGTGGGCCGCGTGCTGCTGGCGTTGTTTCAAAGCCCACTAGCCGCCCAATCCCTGGTGCCTGTCAATGAGGCGGAGCGATTGATTGGTCTCTTGGATGGTTTGAGCCTGCGCATGGTTCTGCAGCCGGCCTGGACAGCCCCGGAACAAGGCAGGGCAACTTTGCGACGCCACTTACACACTTTGCTGGCGTAACCCACCAAACCGACGCTCGCTCACTTTATGCTCACTTTTGGCCAACGCTCGCTCACCTAGGTGAGCGAGCGTTGGCCAAAAGTGAGCATAAAGTGAGCGAGCGTCTAGGTGGGCGATGCCGAGTCGACGTGTTCAGAGTAAGCTGGTGCGTAGGATCGCCGCGCCTGTTCTGCGGCTGGCTGGAGGCGGGAACTATGCACCACACCGGAGGTCCAGGCTGGCGGATTACCATGGATACATGCCCGCCAATGCTGATGGCACTTTACCTGCGCGATGCGGCCGGACTGGTAGGTGCAGGAACTCCTGCTTTGTCCCACGTGGTGCCCCCTGTGAAAGCCGCAGACCACAGCATGCTCACAGCGGATGTGGGCGGCTCAGAGGCACTACGTGACCAGTGGGAATTTTGGTGGAGAACAATCTTGCACAATTTTGCCGAGAAACAAGAGAATTTCTCCCCTCCGGATTTTCCTGAACTGGCTGGAATGCCCGCCCTCCAACGAGTGGCTCATGCACACTACGGGGCCGCATTGAACTGGTCCCGCGAGCAGTCAAAACAATATTCATTGATGGCAACTGCGCGTGAAACACACGGCGGGCACAAGATTCTTGCCGATTTGGTTCACAACCGTGAAATGGAACTGGGCCGAAGTGCCAGGGATTTCACCTTAGCTATTGTTGAAATTCCGCTTTCTGAACCGCGCGCCTGGTTCATTGAGCCCAACCGTTTGATCATGAGCTCTAATTTACTTGATGACCAAGAAGTGTTTGTCAGTTACGTTCAGCCGGTGGTGGAGATGCTTGTGTGAAGGCGCTTGGCAACAAGCTTCATCATGCGCTTGGAACAGCGGCCAAGATGATTCTCAGCTGTCCTTGAACAGTTGACTTTCCGGCTTGCCAGCCCATGTTGCGGCCCTCGGCGTTGGCATCACGATTCCATGTGTGATCTGCATAACTGACTTCGATAATACCCAGCTGGTTGGCGTTGGCCAGTGCCCAATGAGCCATCATCCAGCCATAGGCATCGGGGACACTAAACTCCAGCTGTGAACCTTGTGCCGTTGTTCCCGGCTTCGCGGGCACTGTCTCTGAGGTTCCTGTGGTGTAAGTAATAGCGGCCAACGGGCCCAACGCCGCTTGCGCAGCCGCACCCACGGTTTCCGGCGCACTGCCGGAGGTGGCCGGCGGCAACGTGCAGTTAAGCCCCTGCGGCATTTGCCCTGTCAATGCGGAGGCGAAAGCGCGTGAAAGGGATTCATGCTGGGCGTATGCGTGAGGGAAACCAGAGCGCTGCACAATTTGAGCTGCATCGTTGATAGGCAGATCCACGTAGTTGGGTACTTGTGCCAGAACATCGTAAAAAGCATTGGCGGAATAAACAGGATCCATGATTTGCTCCACGCTGCCCCAATCCTGAGATGGACGTTGTTGGAACAATCCCACTGAGTCCAGATCACCGTAGGGAATATTGCGCAGTTTTGACTCCTGCATGGTGGTGGCCAAAGCAATGGATGCTGCCCGCGCAGGCATGCCCCTTTGCACCGCCAGGTTGGAGATCAAGGCCGCATTTTCGGTTTGGTCCAGCGCCAGGCTGTAGCTGTTTTCACCGACTGTGGCCTGGCATCCCAGCGACAGGCCGGGGGCTAAGGCACCGCTGAACGTGTTGGCTAGCCAAATTCCACTGCCAATGAGCAGACCGGAAGTGAGGACCAAAACGGTGAGCCAACCAAAAGCGGCCCGACTCCTCATTCTTTACCGCCAAAAATTCTGCCGCCACAGAGTGGAGCCAGGGGCATGTGAGGGGTGTTTAGTGGATTAGTTGGCATGCAGACTGTCGTTGAGTTCAATAGCGGAACCGTTGCGTGGTAGCACCTCGACACCACCCGAGGTGGAGTTGCGCCGGAAGAGCAGGTTGGGCACACCTGAAAGCTCACTGGCTTTAACAATCACAGTTGTGTCTTCGCCATCTGCGTTCTTGGCTCCGGCGAGACGAACCCGGGTGCCGGCTGTGACGTAGAGGCCAGCCTCCACCACGCAATCATCGCCAATGCTGATGCCTACACCGGAGTTGGCGCCAAGCAGGACCCGCTCACCAAGGACAATTCGCTGCCTGCCGCCGCCGGACAGGGTGCCCATGATTGAGGCGCCGCCGCCAACATCGGTACCGTTGCCAACAACCACCCCGGCAGAAATGCGGCCTTCAACCATAGAGATACCTAGTGTGCCGGCATTGAAGTTTACAAAACCTTCATGCATAACTGTTGTGCCCTCCGCCAGATGAGCTCCAAGGCGGACCCTATCTGCATCGCCAACCCGGACACCCGTGGGGATCACGTAATCAAGCATTCGAGGGAACTTGTCCACGGAATAAACCGTCACCGCTCCCCGCAGGCGAAGCTTGGCGCGGGTGAGCTCAAAGTTGGGCACCGGGGCTGGACCAAAATTGGTCCAGACAACATTGCTGAGTTTGCCGAAGATTCCTTCAAGGTTAATGCTGTTCGGCGCCACCAGTCTGTGGGAGAGCAGATGCAGTCGAAGATAGGCGTCAACTGCATTTGCCGGTTCGGCGTCGAGATTAATTTGGGCAAAGAGAACATTTTGGTGCACGTCGCGGTCGGTGTCCGTCCCTGACGCAGCCAATGCAGTCAGCTCCGGGCTAGCTTCGGGGACGTTGCCCAAGGAGTCTGCGCCGACACCTAGTTTGGGCGCGGGAAACCAAACATCCAAAACATCGCCTGAGTTGGCAATGGTGGCGATCCCAAAGCCATTAGCGGTGCGGTTATTCGCAGTTGTGTCAGTCATGGTTGTAGTTTACAGCCAGTAGACCCAGGGCTAGATAACCGTGAAAGTCATTGAATGCCAGCCACTGGAACCGTTCGGTGCAGGCGGAGCCTTGTCTTCAATTTGGAGGACATTGTCGGTGTCGTAGGCGCGCACGGTGACCTTGTGGGTACCTGATTGTGCCCCATCCCAAATAAATGACCATTGGCGCCAGGTATCTACAGATGCTTCGCTAGCCAATTCCGCTAGCTGCCAATCTCCACCGTCGAGTTGGACCTCAACTTTGGAGATGCCCTTGGTTTGGGCCCAAGCGCTACCACCAATGACAACCTTGCCAGCCTCGACCCTGCTTAGTGCGCGTGGCACTTCTACACGCGATGAAGTTTTGATGGGTCCGTGCGAGGTCCAGCCGCGTGAGGTCCAGTAACCTTCCTTTTCCGCGAACGTTGTCACTTCAAGGTCAACCACCCATTTCGTGGCTGAAACATAGCCGTAAAGGCCAGGGACAACCATACGAACGGGGAAACCATGCTCCAAGGGAAGCGGTTCATCATTCATGCCCACAGCAAGTATGGCGTTACGGTCGTCCTGCAGCACTGGCAGGGGAGTAGAGGCGCTGAAGCCGTCACTGCTGGTAGAGAGCACCATGTCAGCACCAGCCTTTGGCTTGGCCCGTGCCAGAACTTCACGCAACGGGTAGCCCAGCCATTTAGCATTTCCGACAAGATTGCCACCCACCACATTGGAAACGCACGTCAACGTGGTCCAGCTTTCAACAAGCTCAGAGGCCAACAGTTCATCAAACCCAATGGTAAATTCCTCCTCGACCATCCCATGGACTCGAAGTGCCCACGTTGAGGGGTCAAGTTCTGGCACCACCAAGGCTGTATCGATCCGGTAGAAATCAGCGTTTGGCGTCACAAACGAGCTGATACCCTCCACGGGGGCCTGAACACCGTCAGGCAATGCTGCCGCTTTGGTCTTGGGAGCCGGGAGTTTAAGCGCTTCCCGGATCGTTCTGGCCTTATTACGGGCATTACCAAGAACTGTGCCGCCAAAGCCCGCCACGAGGGCTACTGCCGCAAGCGCACCAGACTTTAGAAAAAATGATCGGCGACTTGGGGTGTGGACCGTCGGTTTATCCACTTCGACCTGGGCTGTGGTGGTAGCTGTGGGTGTTAGAAAACGGAGCGAAAGTATACCGGCCGTGGTTCCGACCAAGAGGGGGAAGAGGTCAAGGACGCCGGCGCCGGAACGCGTGATGACGCTCAGGCCCAAAACAACGGCGAACACCAGAACCATGATGTAGCCAACCCGCAGGTTCTTCCGGGCCACCACACCGGCAGCGGCAGCTAGCAGCGCTGCAACAATGCCCATTGAGATTAGCAACACCAATTTATCATTAGTGCCAAAAGTGGCAATAGCAAAATCTTTCAGCCAACCTGGGGTGAAATCAATAAAGGTGGAACCCAAAGATGTCAGGGGTGCCGAGACTGGCGAGAAAAACGCCGCCAACAGCTGAGCCACACCGAACAAAATACCTGCGGAAATAACACCCGCAAGTCCTCCGTGGAGAAGTGACTGTGCGGAAGATTGATTCAACGACATGCTTCTTTTGCCCATGTCGGGCTCCTTAGAACGCTTGATTGTCTACCGCCGGTTTAGCCGGTAGAAGTACTTATGGGTACTTCGGAACGAAAAGCCCATTGGATTGCTCCAATGGGCTTTTCTTTTCCTAAAACAGTGGTGAACGCAGCTACCCGGCCTAGATGGCTTGGACCAAAATTGGGGTGGTAGTGGGAGCCGGAGATCCACCAGCAGGTTCTACAGTGATGCCCACGTGGGTGGCTCCGGCCAGAGATCCGTTCAAGACCTGCATGCCAGGCACCGCCGGATCATCGCTAGTCATCAGTCCTGCAGGTACTGCACCAGCAGCTGAAATGAACCATAGTTCATAGGTTTTATCTGCTGGCAATGCAGGTACCCCCTGAACCATCACGGCTGCTTTGTCAGCTTTACTGGACGAGGCCACTGTCACGGACCCGCTATCTCCGAGGGCAGTCCTGGCGATTTTCGCATCCGGGGAGCTAACAATACTCAGCATGGCTTCTTGTTGAGCAGCGGAAGCCGCTTGCTGTTGCTGGAGAGTAAGGAGTTCCTGGGCTAATTCTTGTTGGTTGGAATTTTGGCCTACAGCCCATCCGCCAACACCAACACCGGCAAATACGGCAAGCGCTGCTGCCGCGCTGAGTGCTGGAACCCACCGCTTGTTTTGTGCCCTGTTTTGCTCGCCAGTAGGGCGATGGCCCGCGGCTCTGTTACGTGAGCCAACGCCAGTGGCCGAGGAAATATCACGAACAACGGATGTGGCGGGTACTTGAGGGGTGTTTCGAATAGCGGCCATCAGGTTTATCTTCAAAGCAGCAGGCGGTGCTTCTTCGGCTGTGTTGAAAGCAAGCAAAGCCGCAGTCTCGCTCAGACTCCTAACCTCTGCAGATGTTTCTGGGTTGCTGAGGGCGTAGCGTTCAAACTCTTTGCGCTCTTCCGGTTCCAAGGCATTAAGGGCGTAGGAGCTGGTGAGCAAATGTAATTGATTTTCCATCACGGCACTCCTAACGTGTCCCTGAGTTTTATCATTCCGTCACGAATTCTGGTTTTAACTGTGCCAACTGGCACATCCAGCAGCTTAGCCACTTCTTGGTGGGTATACCCACCGTAGTACGCCAAGCTGATAGATTCCTGCTGCGCTTTCGTCAGGGTTGCTAGTGCTTTTTGCACACGGGCGGCTTCCATTTTCGTTTCGACTGTGTCAGCGACATCGTCGTAACTTTCCTGGTATTCCTTGATGCCTTCGCGAAGGTCCCTATCGCTACTGGCTTGACTAGCCCTGACTTTGTCAACGGCCTTTCGGTGAGCGATGACGAGAATCCATGACATTGCTTTGCCTTTGTCGGCATCAAACCTTGCTGCCTGAGTCCAAATATCCAAAAAAACTTCTTGGGTAACTTCCTGACTCTGTGCCTGGTCTCGTAGGACTTTACGAACAAGACCAAAAACACGGGGTGAAACAGCATCGTAGAGTGTTTCGAAAGCCGCCTCGTCGCCAAGGGCGACGAGGCGGATCAGGTCTTCGTGGCTTGGCGGTGCCAAGGTATCCACAGACCGTAACCAAGGTAAACGCATGGTGTCTACTTTGTCACGGTCTGTGTCCACGAACCCGGTTCCTTCAAAGCGTGTTGCGATTTGTTCCGATACTGCTACTTCTTGGCCGGCGGCATCAGGACGGTGTCGATCAGGTAAACTGTGGCGTTGGCTGTCTTTACGCCACCGCAGATGACCTTGGAGTCGTTGACCATGATGTTGTCGCCACTGCCGGTGACCTTCAGAGTGCTGCCCTCAGCTGTTTCGTGCTCTCCGTCAATATCACTCGGGGCGATCTGGCCGGGGACTACGTGGTAAGTAAGGATGGAGGTCAGCGCGGCTGAATCTGTCTTCAAGCCGTCGATGGTCTCTGCCGGGATCTTTGCGAAGGCGTCATCAACGGGGGCGAAGACTGTGAATTCGCCGGAGTTCAGGGTGTCAACCAAGTTGACGTCCTTATTGAGTTCTCCTGAAACAGCTGCTGTCAGCGTCTTCAGCAAGGGGTTGTTGGAAGCTGCTGTTGTTACAGGATCGGCGGCCATGCCGGCAACTGAACCTGCACCCTCGGGAACTGCCGCAGCGTATGCTGCGCAACCTGCGCCAACCAGTTCGGTGTCCATTGCATCCATGGTTGACATGGGTGCTTCGCTGGTTGCTGCCGGAGCATCCATTGATTCGCTGGGGCTGGCAGTTGTTGTTCCGCCGCTGCAAGAGGTGATGCCCAGTGCGGTGATGGCCAGGAGGCCAAGGCCAAGGCTCATGCTCTTACGATTTCCAAGCTTAAAGGTGGTGTTCATGATGATTCTCCGTAGTGTGAAGCGGAAGGATTCCGGTTTGTTTCCCAATTCCGTTGCCGCGATGCTCTGCTTCGGTGGGCTTACAAAAGGTACTTCGGAGCAAAGGTTGGAACGGATTGGAATGAAAGTAAAAAACTTTTTTGGCCGGGTCCACCCCGCTAAACTCAACCCATGAGCAACTCTGGAAACCGAGCAGGAAATAGTAATGCTGTGGCTGATGAACACGGCGCTGTGGAGCGCGACGCCGGACTGGATTTAGGCGGGGACGTCGCCGCCCTGGCAGCCGCTTTGATGGATATCCAGAGTGTGTCCGGCAATGAGCGCACGCTCGCGGACGCAGTCGAGGCGGCATTGGTGCCATTGGGGCATCTGTCAGTAACTCGCAATGGAGATGCGGTGGTGGCTAGGACCTCACTGGGCCGTAGTGAGAGAGTCATTCTGGCCGGCCACCTAGATACTGTGCCGTTGCCGAGCGTAGCCGGAGCGCGTGGCACAGTTCCCAGTTCCTGGGAAGGTGAGGTGCTGTACGGCCGGGGAGCAACCGATATGAAAGGTGGTGTGGCGGTGCAGCTGGCTCTGGCAGCAGCACTGCTTGAGCCGAGCAAGGACCTGACGTTTATCTTTTACGATCACGAAGAAGTTGCTGCCAGCAAAAGTGGCTTGGGCCGCTTGGTACGTGAAAACCGTGAGCTGCTCGATGCCGATTTTGGCATCCTACTTGAACCGACAAACGGCACCGTTGAAGGTGGCTGTAACGGCACTATCCGGTTCGAGGCCGTTACCCGGGGGCTGGCGGCACACTCGGCCCGGGCTTGGATGGGGGAGAACGCCATTCATGGTGCAGCACCCATTCTGGAACGGCTGGCGAGCTACAGTCCTGCCACGGTGACGGTGGATTCTCTTGATTACCGGGAGTCCCTCAACGCCGTGAAGATCCGCGGAGGAACGGCCGGCAATGTGATCCCGGATGAATGCGTTGTGGAAATAAACTACCGTTTTGCCCCTGATAAGACCCCGGCGCAAGCCGAGGCGCACATTCGCCAGCTGATGGAGGGCTTCGACCTGCTCTGCACAGACTCTTCAGCAGGGGCCAGACCAGGGCTGAATGCCCCAGCTGCGGCCACCTTTGTGTCGGCCGTGGGTAAAACTCCCAAGCCTAAATATGGTTGGACAGACGTTGCCCGGCTCAGTGAGATGGGGATTCCAGCCGTGAACTTTGGCCCGGGGGATCCCTTGCTGGCCCACAGCGATGATGAGCACGTGCACGCCGCGGACATCCGGGAGTGCCTTGCCGCGCTGATGCGCTGGCTGGCTTAGCCCCAGCGAAGGGTGAGGTAAGAGCAGAAAGTAAAGTGCCGGCGTCGTTCTTTGAAGAACGGCGCCGGCACTTTAGTTGGGCAGCTTTAGCCTGCTACGCCAACCTTGGCCTTGATAACCTTCACGCGTGAAGACATCTTGGATTCCACCAGCTTGGCCACACCTGAGAGGATCAGACAGATACCCACGTACGTGACAGCGGCGACCATGAGACCTGGAACCACGGGGGATCCATACTGAATCTGGGATCCTAGGGAATTCGCGTAGAACAAGATCTCCTCGTACAGGATGAGGAATCCCAAGGCGGTGTCCTTCATGATGACCACCAGCTGGGAAATGATCACAGGCAGCATGGCCCGGACGGCCTGCGGCAGCAAGATAGTGCGCATCACCTGGCCCTTGGACAAACCAATGGCATAACCGGCCTCTTGCTGGCCCTTGGGCAGCGATTCAATGCCTGCACGGAACACTTCGGCCAAGACAGAACCGTTGTACAGGATCAAACCGACTACAACACCCATGAACGGTGTAATGCCCTTGATTCCGGCAGAGGACAGGCCGTAGTACATGATCATCATGAGAATCAGTAGCGGAACAGCACGGAAAAGCTCCGTGAACCAGTAGCAGGGCCGACTGACCCATTTAGAGTCAGCCAGTCGGCCAAAGGCGAGCACGATTCCCAAGATGAGGCTGCCGACGGCGGCAACACCGAAAGCACTCAGCGTTGCGCCGATGGCCTTAAGGAAATTCTCCTGAACGAGCGGGAACGTAAAGATTTCCCACTTCTTGGCCGTGAACTGCCCGCTTTCATAAAAGCGGAAGAGTATGAACGCGACAATGCCCACCACCACGATTAATGTGAAGACGTTCATGAAGGCGTAACGTGTGCGGGCTTTGGGGCCGGGAACGTCAAAAAGAACTGAACTCATCGCGCAACCCTCCACTTCTTTTCGAGGTAGCTTTGCAGCGGAGTCAAGACGCCAAGGACCATCACCACAAAGATCAAAGCAACCCATAGCAGACCAGGCAGCAGGGGCTCTCCACGTTCACTAAGGTACGCGCGAATAGCGCCGGACTCGAAGACGGAGAAACCGGCCGCAACCGTTGTGTTTTTCAACAGGGCGATAAAAACACTAAAGAGCGGCGGAACCACTGAGCGGAAAGCCTGCGGGAGCACTATCAACGTCAACGTTTGCATGAACGGTAGGCCAATGGCGCGAGCGGCCTCGGACTGACCTACGGATACGGTGTTGATGCCGGACCGGATCGCTTCGCAAACATAGGTTGCGGTGTAGAGCGAGAGCCCAACGATGGCGGCCGTCATGAAATCGATGGAGGGCAGTCCTAATTTAGGGTAGCCGAGGGCGAAGAACGCCAGGATCAGTGTCAGTGGCGTGTTGCGGACAGCGTTGACGTAAAGCGTCCCGGCGGCACGCATGGCCGGTGCCGGGGAGACTCGCATACCGGCCACAATGGTGCCCAAAATCAAGGCAAAGAACGCAGAGATGACAAACAGAATCCCCGTGTTCTTGAAACCAGTGAGAAACAAGTCACTGTTATCAATGAGTACATTCACAGTGCAGCGTCGCTTTCAGTGAATTGGCTAGCGGAAAATCGGTGGTGCCGTGGCCATGGTCACAGCACCACCGATTAGGGGACTATTTAGTACTGGTCAACCTTGGGCTGCTCAACCTTGGTGCCGGACTTGCCAAGCGTGGAATCAAAGATCTTTGTCCACGTCGCGTTGCCGTCAGTGAGGGTGGTGTTTAAGTGTGTGCGCAAAGCTGTGTCACCCAAAGGCAAACCAACGCCGTAGTTCTCCGTGGTGAACGGTTCGCCAACAACCTTCAGGAGTTCAGGCTCCTGCGATGCAAAGCCGAGCAAGATGGCCTGGTCGGTGGTGACTGCGTCCACGTCGCCGTTCTTCAGCGCCTCAACACACTTGGAGTACAAATCAAATTCCACCGGGGTGGCCTCCGGGAAGTTCTCCCGAATGTTCTGAATGGGGGTTGAACCGGTAGCGGAGCAAACCTTCTTCCCGGCCAAGTCCTTCTCACTCTTGATGTCTTCGTTCTTCTTGGCGACCAGCAGGCCCTGACCCGTGATGAAATACGGTCCCGCAAAGTCAACGAGCTTCTTGCGCTTGTCAGTGATGGAGTAGGTGCCAACATAAAGGTCTACGTCACCTTTGGCCAACGCTGTTTCACGGGTTGCGGAAGGGATTGACTTAAACTCAATTTTATCCGCCGCGACACCTAGCGAGGCAGCCATCCATGTGGCGATTTCGATGTCAAAGCCGCTGTACTTGCCCGTGGCTGCGTCGAGGAAGCCCAATCCTGGCTGATCGGGCTTAACGCCGATACGAATGGTTCCATCTGCCTTGATTTTGTCGAAAGTGGGGCTGCCAGTCAGCGCCACATCTTTGGCTACTTCGAAGGCGGGCGCGTCGCCGGCGCCTCCTCCAGCAGAGTCTCCGCCGCCTGCGGTGTCCGCGCCGCCACAGCCAGTCATGGCCAGAGCTGCGGCTGTCAGCACAGCCGCGAAACCGAGGCTTTTGCTACTAAAAAAGTTCTTCAAGGGGGTTCCTTTCATAATCGGCCACCATTGGCCGGTGTAGTGAACGGCTGAAACAGCCGGAAAATTTCAAAAAAGCTGCGAGTTATCCGTTGGTGAGGATTTTGGACAGGAAGTCCTTGGCCCTTGCCGTTTGCGGGTTGGTGAAGAATTCATTCGGTGTGGCTTCTTCAACGATCTGTCCATCAGCCATGAAGATGACACGGTCAGCGGCTTTGCGTGCAAAACCCATCTCGTGGGTGACAACCACCATTGTCATCCCTTCCTTGGCCAACTCGACCATGACATCCAGGACCTCATTGATCATTTCGGGGTCGAGGGCGCTGGTGGGCTCATCAAAAAGCATGACCTTTGGCTTCATCGCCAACGCACGGGCAATTGCCACGCGCTGTTGCTGCCCACCTGAAAGTTGAGCGGGCAACTTCGCGGCCTGGTGACCCACGCCTACCCGCTCCAACAGTGACAAGGCGAGCTTTTCGGCGTCGGCCTTGGACATGCCCTTGACCTTGATCGGACCAAGGGTGACGTTTTCCAAAATTGTTTTGTGCGCAAATAAATTAAAGGACTGGAACACCATGCCAACGTCGGCACGCAGGTTGGCAAGCTGCTTGCCTTCCTTGGGGAGTTCCTTGCCTTCAATGGTGATGGAACCGGAGTCAATGGTTTCCAGCCGATTGATGGCACGGCACAATGTTGATTTGCCGGATCCGGATGGACCAATGACAACCAGGACTTCACCCTTGGCAACGTGCAAATTAATATCTTTGAGCACATGGAGGGCGCTGTAATGCTTATTGACAGCTTTAAGCTCCACGAGCGCAGGAGCATGTGCGGAATTTGTCATGCACTGAATCTACCGAGTTTCTTGAGCTCCGGTAAACGATTTGCCCATGTTGTTACGGATCGTAACGGTAACGAGACAATGTGAGTCAGGACACCGCAGCTTTTCACGTACCCTTGGTGGCATGAGCGCAGCTACAGGACCCAACAGGCCCATCCGTCCCGAACTTCGGCGGTTCGGTTTCTGGCGCAAAAACGGCGCCAGCCATGAAACCGCTGACGCCCGACTCCTGGAAACCCCTCCCAGCAGCGATTTCACCCACACGGACCCGTGGCGGGTAATGCGCATTCAAAGCGAATTTGTGCAGGGTTTTGACGCGCTGGCTGACATAGGTCCCGCGATCAGTGTGTTTGGTTCAGCGCGGACCAAGCGCGATTCCCCCTATTACGCGGCGGGGGTTGAGGTTGGCCGGCTGTTGGTGGAAGCCGGCGTAGCCGTCATTACAGGTGGCGGACCCGGCTCCATGGAAGCTGCCAACCGTGGTGCCTGCGAAGCTGGTGGACTCTCGATCGGGTTAGGTATTGAACTCCCCTTTGAAGAAGGCATGAACGAATGGGTGGGCCTGGGAGTGGATTTCCGCTACTTCTTTGCCCGTAAAACCATGTTTGTGAAATACGCCCAGGGCTTTGTGGTTCTCCCTGGCGGTCTTGGCACACTGGATGAGCTGTTTGAAGCCATGGTTCTTGTGCAGACAAGTAAAGTCAGCCAGTTCCCCATTATTTTAGTTGATAGCGTCTTCTGGGGGCCGCTGCTGGATTGGATCAAGAACGTCATGGTGGAGCAGGGTCTTGTCTCGGCCAAAGATCTGGACATCATCTCTCTTGTGGATACCGCCGAGGAAGCCGTGGAACTGGTGATGGCAGGAAAAGCCGGGGCAAGAGTTGCCGCCCGTGAAGGCTAATACACCTGTGGCTGGATGCAATACGGTTTTTTTCTTCTACCAATCTGGCACGATGGTCTCGTGAGCTATTTCCTGATCTTTCTTGCTGTAGTAGTGATAGCTGCAGCCGCCTTTTATGTGGTGGGGCTAAACAAACCTGGCGCCATGGCGGACATCTATCAGGACGCCATGGCACAACCTGTAGCGAATCTGCCACCCGTGCTGCTGCCCAAAGCCCCTGTGCCGGCTGATGTAGACAGACTGCGACTCTCCTTGGGGTTGCGCGGGTACCGTATGGACCAAGTAGACGAGGTCTTGGATCACCTGCGCGACGAGCTGGCGGCCAAGGACCTGCGCATTGCCGAACTTGAAGCGGGCGCTCCTTATACGGAGGCTCCTGAAGCGGAGGCTCCTGATACGGAGGCTCCTGATACGGGCGCGGCCAGCCGTGAGCGGTGACGGGACAAGGCGCTGCGCCTGGACAGGGATCGAAAATGATGAGCAATATCAGCGATATCATGATACCGAGTGGGGCAGAGCCGTTGAAGGAGAAAACGAGCTGTACGAGCGGCTGAGTCTCGAGGCTTTCCAGTCCGGGCTGAGTTGGATCACTATTCTGCGGAAACGTGAGGCTTTCAGACGAGCGTTCTGCAACTTTGACCCGATTATTGTGGCGCAGTTTGGTCATGAGGACGTTGAACGGCTGATGCTAGATGCTGCCATTGTGCGTAACCGCCTGAAGATCAACGCCACCATAGGCAATGCAAGGGCGCTGCTTAGAATGCCTGCCGGAATCACGTTGGCAACAATTATTGCCGAGCATGCACCGGTGGTGGCCCGTGGGCCCGAGGAAGCTGTTCCTGGGCAAACGGCTGAGTCCAAACAGCTGGCGAAGGCATTGAAAGGATACGGTTTTTCCTTTGTGGGTCCCACCACCGCATACGCCACCATGCAGGCGATTGGTGTGGTCAACGACCACGAGGCCGGTTGCTGGCTGGCTGGAAAAACTCAGACGTTGGGGCTTGGATAAGCCAGCTATGACTGCAGCACCTAGCGAGAACGAGAAGGCCGCGGCAACGCAGCACCAGCCAGCGTTGCCTTCTGTCAATGATGCTATCTACGGCTGGTTGTACATAATATTTTCACCGTTACGGAGCGCTCCGTGGTGGGTGAAAGTCTCGCTGATCTATATTGCTGCCCGGATTGTGAGCTACGCGATCCTTGTTGGCGCGGCATGGCATGCAGAGCAGTCGCCGTGGGGTGGGCGGCAGCCGGATTACTTGACGTTTATCAACAGGTGGGATGCGGGTTGGTACGAGAGGATTTTCAACGGCGGTTACCCAACCAGTATTCCGCGCAGTGCCGATGGCACAGCAAGCCCCAACCAATGGGCCTTTTATCCGCTGTTTCCTCTGCTGGCTCGTGGTCTCAATGCCGTTTCAGGACTTGGCTGGCCGCTAGCAGGTGCCATTGTGGCCACCGTCGCCGGTCTCGGAGCAGCCTTGATGATCTACAAACTTTTCCGGAACTTCGCGGCTCCCGGGACGGCGCTGTGGGGTGTGGCCTTTGTTGCCTCTTTTCCCGTCTCGCCCATCCTTCAAGTCCCGTATGCGGAATCGTTGGGGCTCTTCTTCCTGGCTTTAGCGCTGCACTTGCTCATCAAGAACAACTATTGGGCGGCCGCGCCCACGGTGCTGCTGCTGTGCCTTTCACGACCGGCAGGGGCGCCATTTGCCGCCGTCGTTCTTTTTCACCTTCTATGGCGCTGGTGGCACAGAAAAAGGGAACCCTTTCCTGCGCGTGAGATGGCCGCGGGTGCTGTCCTGTTGGTTGTCAGCTTGGTGTCGGCGTTCGCTTGGATGCTGATTGCGTGGTGGGTGACGGGGGAACGCAGTGCCTATACCGATACCGAAACTGCGTGGCGCGGCACAAAACTTGTTTTGTTCAAGCCATGGTTCAACACGGGTGTGGAGCTGGTTGGCGGATTTTGGGGACCTATTTTGCCGATCCTTTTTGTGGCTCTGGCTGCCCTCTACCTCAACTCCAAGGCTGTGCGGAGGATCGGCTTTGAACTGCGGACCTGGTCCGTGATGTACCTGCTGTACTTGCTAGCAGTGCTGCATCCGCAGTCAAGCACCTTCAGGTTGCTGCTCCCATTGTTCCCGTTGGCTCTGGCTGCCGGATTCATTTCAACTTCTAGGGCATACCGCTGGAGCGTCTTAGTGATGTTCACAGTGTTGCAGATCGTGTGGGTCATTTGGTTGTGGCAGTTCTCCGCTATCAGCACCGGAGTAGGATGGCCGCCCTGACACATCACCACCAAGTTTTGCCTTGCGAAGGCCACGATTAGCACCCGGGAGCGGAAGTACGGAATAATAGCTTGTGAGCAATACAACAGAAACGCCTTACTGGGTAAAACCCGGGTGGGGCGGGTATGCACTACGAAAAGGGGAACTCCTGATGGCGGCCATGAAACCTAGAACCGGTGACGGTCCAATGGAAGTGACTAAAGAAGGTCGAAGCTTGATTCTGCGGTTACCCTTGGAAGGCGGCGGACGGCTTGTAGTTGAGATGAACGCCGATGAAGCGCTCAGCCTCAAGGAGTGCCTGGTAGGGGCCACCGAATAACTCTAAGCTTCAGGCTCGTGCGTCATCGAAGCCTCAAAGCAGAGGCTTCATATCAAAAAAATTTAATAAAAGAATCGGCGGTGCAGCTTAAGCTGCCCGCCGATTCTTTTATCAATACCGAGTCTTTTTTAGTATCTACTAGTTAGCGCTTGACAGCCAGTAACAGCCCGTCACCGGTAGGTAGCATGGCGCTGATGAGGGACTCGTGTTCGCGGATGAGCTTGCCAACTCTGCGCAACACCACGGTGCTGCTCTCGCGGATGGCAGGATCTGAGACCCGGTCCTTATCCAGTGCATCGTTGATGATCAGGAGCCCACCAGTTTTCAACAGCCTGATGGCCTGGTCAACGTAATCCGGAAAACTTGGTTTATCGGCGTCAATGAACACCAGATCGTAAGCTGCATCAGTCAGGCGCGGCAGAACGTCCTGACCGCGACCGGAAATGGTGCGTGTTCGGTTTGCCGCGGAGCCGGACTCGGTGAAGGCTTCGCGCGCTGCCTTCAAATGGTCCACGTCCGGGTCAATGGTTGTCAGGACCGCACGTGGGCCCAAGCCTCGCAGCAATGCCACACCAGAGACACCCGCACCGGTGCCGACTTCTACTGCGGTTTGCGCCTTCGAGGTCGCAGCTAATACGGTCAATGCCGCTGCTACGCCGGGGCTCACGGCGAACAAACCCAGCTCGTGTGAGCGCTCGCGGGCCCGTCGCAGGACAACGTCTTCCACGGGGAGGCCCTCTGTGTAGGACCAGCTGGTGGATTTATCGGCGCTCATGGATCGTTTTTCCTAAACTGTTGCGGTGACTAGCTCTAGCCTACTGCCTGCACACCCGACGCATTGGCCGCTGCCGTTCAGCAAAATGTCAGCTTCGTTTGACACACTAAGTTCACTAAAGGGAAACGTCCCGTTCCGGAAATTCCATGTTCGGATCAGAAGTAGAAGTCACTGAAGCGAGGTGCAGCGATGAGCTCAGCCGGTACCCCCGTGATTCGTCGTGGCGAAGCAGTCCAAGAACCAGCCACAGTTTCTCCTGAGTGGGTGAGGCCATCGTGGGAAGAAGTGGTCACAAACCATTCAGCGAAAGTCTTTCGGCTGGCGTACCGCCTGACCGGGAACAAGTTCGACGCCGAGGACCTCACTCAGGAGGTCTTTGTACGCGTATTCAAATCCTTGGAAAATTTCAAGCCCGGCACGCTTGACGGCTGGCTGCACCGCATCACCACCAACTTGTTTCTGGATCAGGCACGGCGCAAGCAACGGATTAGATTTGATGTGCTTTCCGAAGACGCAGCAGCACGCTTGCCCGGAAATGACCCGGGCCCGGAGCGCACCTTTGAATTCAACAACCTGGACACTGACGTGGCTGCCGCGTTGGCGGCGCTACCGCCTGACTTTCGTGCCGCCGTCGTACTTTGCGACATGGAAGGCCTCTCCTATGACGAGGTGGCTCATGCCTTGAACGTCAAACTGGGCACTGTTCGCTCACGCATTCACAGGGGCCGGGCCATGCTGCGGGAATCGTTGGTGGACAGGGCACCGGACCGTCGCCGGGATGCGCGCCCTTCGCGCAAATCCCTGCTGTCGCTGCCGCGTATTGCCGGGGTGCGCTAGACTCTGTGCCTGACATGGTGGGCGGGGTGTATCTGACACACTGAATATATTCGCCGCATTACCGCCCGGAATCGTTGCTTTGAGTATTGAGAGGGTAATCTTCCTAACGTGTTTGGTATCAATACTCCTGAGCTGATCCTGATTGTCATAGTGGCAGTCCTGGTGATTGGCCCTTCGCGGCTTCCCGGATATGTGGAAAAGCTGAAGAACCTCATTCGCGAGGTGCGCAAGATGGCCTCCGGCGCGCGTGAAACCATCAAGGAAGAAGCCGGGGTTGATATCGATGATATTGACTGGAAGAAACTTGATCCTCGCCAGTACGATCCTCGTCGCATCATTCGTGAGGCTTTGCTCGATGACGAGGACATGGACAAAATTAACTCCCTGAAGCTGGCGCCCGGCGCGGCCATCGCCTCCATGATGGGTCAGGATAGTAAAAATGCGCAGGATAAGCCGGTCTCCGGCGGGGGCCCCGCTGACACCCAGATTGAGCGCCTGTCCGAAGGTCAACTGGCTCCGTACGACGTCGAAGCCACCTAAGTTTTCCAGCTGCCCACTCCCAGCGTTGCTTAGCGGGGTGTGACGCCGAGTTTTAGCCCGGCCAGCCCGCGTGGGCGAACAGCAAGTTTTTCTGCAATGGCCAAGAGGCCCGCCGCAGCTGGGGAGTCAGGGTGTGAAAGAACAATAGGCAGCCCGATGTCGCCGCCTTCACGCAACGCAACGTCGATCGGTATCTGGCCCAACAGCTCCACAGGAGCGTTAACAGTTTGGCTCAGTCGCTTGGAGAGAATCTCCCCGCCGCCTGATCCAAACAACTCCATGGTGCTACCATCCGGCAGGGTCAGAAACGACATGTTTTCAATGACCCCTGCCACCTTCTGCCCTGTCTGCACGGCAATGGCACCTGCCCGCTCTGCTACGTCCGCAGCGGCTGCCTGAGGGGTTGTGATGACAATAATTTCTGCCTTGGGCAGCAATTGCGCAACCGAAATTGCCACGTCTCCTGTCCCCGGGGGCAAGTCCAGAAGCAAAATATCCAAGTCGCCAAAATACACATCGCTAAGAAACTGCTCCAACGCCCTATGCAGCATGGGGCCGCGCCAGGCAACAGGCTGATTCCCGGCCACAAACATGCCAATGGAAATGACCTTAACGTCATGGGCAACGGGCGGCAGGATCATCTCATCAACTTTGGTTGGGGCCTGCGTAATCCCCATTAGTCCCGGAATTGAAAAACCGTAAATATCAGCGTCCACAATCCCAACACGCAACCCTTTCGCAGCCAGGGCGCAGGCAAGGTTGACCGTGACGCTTGATTTGCCCACCCCGCCCTTGCCGCTGGCTACGGCATAAACACGGGTGAGTGAATCCTCGTCGTTGAACACAATTCCGCGCTCAACGGAGTCGCCCCTGAGCTGACTTTTGAGCTCTGCGCGCTGTTCAGGGGTCATCACTGTCAGCTCCACGTTCACCTCTGTGACGCCGTCAACCCTCATCAAGGCGTTGGTGACGTCCCGTGTGATGGTCTCGCGTAGAGGGCAACCGGAGATTGTCAGCCTGATGACTGCATGAACTCTCCCGTCGTCGAAAGCCTCAACCGATTCAACCATTCCCATTTCCGTGATGGGGCGGCGCAGCTCAGGATCTATAACAGTGGCTAGCGCGGCAAGCAGGGCAGGTTCAGACGGGGCGTTCATGGGGTGCAGGCCTTAAGTTTTGGGTGAGCGGTTGGGGTTGGCCGACTTGGACGAGCTTGTTTTTGGGGCAGTGACCTTGATGCTGTTGGTGGCTGGGTTGCGGGTGCGGCGTTCCTTCAGCGTATCTCCCGCGTCTGGGAGCTCGCCATCGGAGGATTCAGCACCGGGGTGCCCCATTCTTGCGGCGGCGTCTTGGAGTGCTGTGAGCTCCTCCAGAAGGTTACGCAGCTCAGAGCGTACGAAGTCGCGCGTTGCCACCTCACGGATGGAAATCCGCAGTGCCGCCACCTCCCGGGTGAGGTATTCGGTGTCGGCCAAGTTCCGTTCATTGCGGGAACGGTCCTGCTCAATTTGTACCCTGTCCCGGTCATCCTGGCGGTTCTGAGCTAAGAGGATCAGGGGTGCCGCGTAGGAAGCCTGAGTGGAAAAGAAGAGGTTCAGCAAGATGAACGGATAAGGATCCCAGCGCAGACTGAACAAACCAATGACGTTGATAGCGATCCAGACGATGACAAAAACGGTCATGTAGAGCAGGAAGTTAGCCGTACCCATGTACCGGGCGAACCGTTCGGCAAAGCGACCAAAAAAGTCAGGATCGCTTGTCAGGCTAGGCAACAGCCGGGACTTAAGCTCCATGGGCGTATCAAGACCGCCGCCCTTTGTGTGGTGCCGCTCAGCCAATGCGTCCTCCTAGTTTTCTAAACGGTGCGCCGTCTTCGTGATTGCGCCAGTCCTCAGGCAACAGATGATCCAACAAGTCATCCACCGTGACAGCACCCACCAAGCGGCCTTCTTTACTGACCACCGGGAGGGAATTGAGGTTGTACGAGGCCATGATGTGGCTGACAGTGCTGATGTCATCTTGGTCTGAAACGGGCTCCAGGTTTTTATCCACTAGCGTGCCCAGCTGTTCCGGGGGCGCGCTGCGCAGCAACTGCTGGATGTGGACCAGGCCAAGGAATCGACCTGTGGGCGTTTCCAGCGGGGGGCGGCAAATAAATATTGCTGAGGCCAGGGCGGGGGAGATGTCTTCACTGCGGACGTGGGCCAGCGCCTCAGCCACCGTGGCTTCAGGGGGCAAAATCACTGGCACGGGTGTCATCAGGGCACCTGCTGTGCCTTCTTCGTACTGGAGAAGACGCCGCACATCCTTGGCTTCATCGGGTTCCATGAGCAACAGCAGCTCTTCTGCCTTGGCCTTGGGAAGATCCGCCAGAAGGTCAGCGGCGTCGTCGGGGTCCATCTCCTCAAGAACATCGGCGGCGCGTTCATTGTCCAAGGCCGAGAGTAGCGTGACCTGGTCATCTTCTGGCAGCTCGGACATGATGTCTGCCAGCCGTTCATCCTGCAACTCGCCGGCAACTTCAACGCGGCGTTTGTCACTCATCTCTTGAAGGGCGTCAGCAAAGTCAGCGGGCTTGAGATCCTCATGGGTGGCCACAAAATAGGTGGCACTTTGAGGTGCCGCAGCGTCATCGGGGCGGGCTTCTGCCCAATCGATGAGCATTGTGTGCCCACGGCGTAGGCCCCGCAGGCGCGATGTTGAAGAGCCCCTGCGTACAAAGAACTTAGTCACAAGCCAGTCACCGTTGCGTTGCTGATCCATAGCTATGTCTTCAATAACTGCGAATCCGCTGCCATCAACGAGCGTCACTTTGCGGTCAAAAATGCCGCCGACCACCAGCTGCTCCGCGCCACGCTGTTCAAAACGTCGCAAATTCACTAGGCCTGTGCAGATGATCTGTGACTGGTCCATGGAGGTCAGCCGGGTCATGGGAACAAAGACGCGCTTCTTGCCCGGCACCTCCACGACGATGCCAACGGCGTGTGGTGCGCTACCCTGGCCGCGTCCCAGAACCACTACATCCCGCAATTTTCCGAGTCTGTCCCCGATGGGATCAAAAACGTCAAGACCCAGGAGTCGGGCGACAAAAATACGGGTTGGTTGTGTACTCACAGATATAGGTTACTTCCCTGCCCGGACAATGAACGGAACATTCTGGTACTTGGTGGCAGGACTTTCATGAACTTTTCGTTTCACCACCAGCGATACTCCAGCAAACGTGCAGGAACATGGTGAACAATAGAGCTATGGCAAACCTCTTTGGACGCACTAGACCCGTGGACGAGGCTCGTATTGTCCCTACGGGGGAAACAATCGGTTCATACACTTCCTATTTGGATGCGCAGAAGGCGGTAGATTATCTGGCGGATGAAAAATTTCCCGTCAGGCACGTTTCTATTGTGGGCAACGATCTAAAGATCGTGGAACGTGTGACAGGTAAACTCAGTTACCCGCGCGTAGCCCTAACGGGTGCCATGACGGGCGCCTGGTTCGGCTTGTTCATTGGCGTGATGCTCTCCTTCTTTGACTCCGCCAGCAACGCCGGTGCGCCATATCTAAATGTTTTCACGGCAGTGCTTCTGGGCGCTGCGTTGTGGATGCTGTTTGCGATTATTGGCTACGCAGCGCAGCGTGGTAAGCGCGACTTCACCTCAACCAACCAGGTGCTGGCCACCAGTTACGACGTTATTGTTACAGCAGATGTGGCCGGAGAGGCGCGGCGCCTGCTGGCACAGCTGCCAATGAACGCGAACGCGCCTCGGCCGCTCCAGCAGCACGCTCAGGGCTCCGGATACCAGGGGCAGGGTCAGGGATATCATCCGCCGGCCCAGCCGCCAAGTGGTGCAGCTCCGACGCCTTCGCGCCCCGAAGGTTGGCACGATCCCTATGCTCCGGCTGAGCCTGTTAACGATGCACAGACATCCGGTGAACGTGGAGAAAACCATGACCGTCCAGGCCAAGCACCGCTGAACGGACCTCGTCGTGGCGAGTTCCCCGACTTGCCGGACGGCCGTCCACAGTACGGCATCCGAGTCCAAGCCCCGGAGCATTCCGTCCCAGATACACCTCCCGTGACTTCTGGGCCCTCTGATTCAGAGACGTCTACGCAACACCATACTGACCAGGACAAATCAGACTAAGAGGTTCACTCACTGGCTGTCATGGAAGCACTTGGTCAGATACTGCGGCGAGGCTTAGAAGCCTCACCCGACGTCTCCAGAGCGCAGAATGGCCCTCGTGCGTTTGCTTTTGCCTTAGTCCGGGCCCTACTAGTCAGTGACGTGCGCCCGCTCTGTCGGTAAGGGCGGTCAAAGGTCACCGTATGCCTATTGGGTGTGCACCGAGCCGTCGATTCCTAGGAAGAAAAGCGCATCAGCATGTCGATCAAGGAAACAATTCTCGGTGGCCTATTTGGCTTGGCGGTGGTCATTGAGGTAGTCCGCTATGGCTTGGGGACCGTCGTTCACTTAGGGAAACGACCGGTGTTGGCGATGTCGCATTGACAACAGGTGCCGTGCTTGTCGCCGGGATGGCTCCGGCAAGTGCGGTAACTCCTTCTGGAGAGGCAGCAAGTATCCCGGTCATCCAGTAAAACCCCACTACCTACGCGGTTAAGACAGGGAAGAAGGGTGGGCGTGCTGTTGTCCAGCTCATTTTATCCAGCGATGCAGCCTGACGGCACAGCGAGTGGCGCAAAGATGAATGCTGATCTTTGCCAGCAGGATAAATCAACAGTGTGCTTTGAATAACCGTCTCTGGGGAATGGCAGGAGGCCCCGCATCGGTCTTGCGGGTGGTCCTGGAGGTGTCGCAGCGGGAATCTCCTGAGGGGTGCCTGGAATCGTGGAGCCGTTCATTCTTAAGGTGCGGTTCCGCTGCCAGCCTTATCGGACAAACCGTACTTCGACGACCTCAGGCGAGTCTGGGTCAGTCTTCGTGGAGCCGTCCGGGCGGAAGTTATTGCGTCTATAGAAGGCATGAGCCCGCGGGTTCTTTTCGGCGACCCATAGAATGGCCTTGGAATCGCCGAGGACTTCATCAATGAGCATTTGTCCCGCGCCAGTTCCTTGAGCGTGGATCCGTAAGTAGATCATGTAAAGCTCCAACTCGCGTGGAGCGTCAGAGCCTTTAGCTGGTCCCGCGAACGCGAAACCAACAATGTCACCCTCTGTCTCGGCCACTCGAATAACGCGGTTCGGGCGGTTGCTAGAGAGAATCTGAGACCACATACGTTCTCGCTGCGCCAGTGCAACACTTCCGAACCTGCCTTCGGGAAACAGGCTTGCGTATGTTTCGCGCCATGCCTCATTGTGGACGAAGGCCAAAGCGTTGGCCTCCTGCACCTGCGGTGCCCTTACACGCGTTGATGTCATCATCCTCAAACAATAGCTTTACGTCATTCTGGCTATTGATCAGGACCGGCGGGTCAGCAGCACCCGCCCCGCGCGGATAAGCATTCCGCGCGATACGTGATGCACCAAAGAATCATCCATGGGCTGATCTTACGGGCGGGTTCACCGCTGGGCGAGCGATAGGTACAGCATCTGGAACGCGTAGGCCTTCGATCTATCGAATGGGAAGCTCCTGAGCGGTGTCCAAAAGCGCAAGGCAGCAGGCTAGGATCTTTTGATGGCTACCCTCATGACCCCCAATGTAATTTTCCAATCCTCTTGGCTAGAATCTGCTGTTGAATTTGGTGGAGCCCACCGGGATGGTGGCGGAGGTGAGGATTGGTCCTTGGCAGACCTCCGGGATCCGCTGGAATTTGGCCAATTTGTAGAAGAACTTGTTGCTGCCGCCCTACCGGAAAGCCCACGGAAGCCCGGTTATGTGACGTGCACCTATCTGTGGATCGTTGAAGGGGATGTGGTCCTTGGTTCCTTGGCCATCAGACACGAACTCAATGATTTTGGGCTGAATGTTGGCGGGCACATTGGATACAGTGTGCGGCCATCCGCGCGCCAACGCGGTCACGCCTCCAAGGCGTTGAATGACGCCTTGCCGATCGCCCGCGAGCTGGGTATTTCCCGGGTTCTACTCACCTGCGATGAGGACAATACCGGTTCCCGGGCCACTATTGAAAAGAATGGCGGCATCTACGAAGACAGCCGCAATGGTAAACGCCGCTACTGGATCAACACGCACTAGATTCATGCGGTCTTGGCCCGTCGAAACTTTCAGAAGGTGGCCGCACGAAGGCACTGCACTGCCGACGTTTGAGAATCTGCTGCACCTATGCCCGCTTCGTGGAGGACATTCCTTGCCCACGCACGTGCAGCCGGTGATGGCCCGGGAAGATCAGATGCTCCGTCAAAGATGCTCTCCGACCGAAGGCGGGGATCTTCTGTATCTCCGAGAATTTTGCCGCTAGTTCACTCTGCACTAGTTCATCCTCTCGAAGCCGCGTTTAGTACCGCCTAGATAACCTTCCAGGGCATCCTCCACTGCGAGCATTCCCGGAAGTCAGAGTAGATCACTGGCCGTAGCCGAAGGGCTATCGAGTTGATAAGTTATCTATGATTCCCAGCGAACTTCTCCATCTTCCTCTACAGCTGTGGGATGCAGACCCTGTTTGAGGGCAACACCCATAGAGGCGAGATGCTCCGGATGGATATACGCCACGAAGTTGTCCACTCCACGTGATCGCAACCAATCGCACATCGCGTTCGTGGCTTCAGACGCCATTCCTTGGCCTTGGAAGTTTGGGGAAATCACCCAGGCGATGCAGGCCACGAGTTCAGAGCCGCTTGACTCTACCGTTGCCTGAACAAAGCCAATGGGCGCATCGCTATCCTGCAACTTCACGATCCAGTTGAACCACTCCTGCAAACTGTCGCCAGAGTGGCCAACGGCTTGAATCTCATATCGACGCTGAAGCTGCTCAAGAGAGGGAGCCTCGCCTCCGGTGTATACATAGAGTGAAGCGTCCGCCAAGACCTCAACCATTGCGGATGCATGCTCCACCGAGAGCGGCTCCAAGCGCAAAAGCTCCGATGTAATGGTTTCATCTTGATATCGAACAATCATGTAGCAAGTATCGCAACAGCGCGGGGCAGAGTAATCGCAAGACACCCAATGAAATTCGTTTCTTGCCGGGGGGAGTTCCGACAGGACGCTACCTCTAGTCGGCATCTAAGGGCCCGTAAACCGAACGTCTTCTAGGACTAAATATTGCTGAGCTGTACCGGAGGCTACGATTGCTAACGCTCTCCGGTACAAAAATATTGTGAAGCCGGTGGGAACCCGTTCATCAATCTTCCGTTGGCTGTTTCGCTTGCAACAGCAACCCAACGCCACCGGTGAAGCTGGTCGTGTGAAATTTCTCAGCCCTGGCAACTTCGGCGAAGCCCCACTGACAATGAAGTTCGATCGATGCTCGGTTGGATAGGTCGACGATGTACCAGGCAGAATCTGCACGTTCCCAGCTCCAGTCCAGTCGCGCTTGAGTCAACGCCCGAGCTATCCCGTGGCGCCTCAACTCCGGGATTACGCTAACACCGCCCAAGTAGTGCCCGTCGGGTGCCTGTCCATCGGCGTACGACCAGCTTTGATATCAATACCACGTATCGCATCGATGTCACCAAACATGCATATTCTGAGGTCTACGGGACCAGCCACCACTGTGCTCTTTGGGCGTTGGGGTTTGTATGCGGCAAATCCGCTGCCTGTCATCTGTCACCTCTCCCTGCTGTTCAGCTTGACTCCCAGTATTGCCGAATGCTCAGTGCGGTCAACCAAAAGGGCACTGGGCACGTCGTCACCTTCTCTTTTCAAGGGGCGTAGACCCATCCACGGATTCATACGTGCCGGCGCGCGTTTTCAGTTGGTCAGATACCAGCCTCGAGAATGCCCTTTTATAAGTTTCTTTCAGCCGTGCGGAACCACAGACAACGCCGGATGCAACAACGGCCCATTTCCATGCACCAGTGCCCCTGTTGACCCCATCCCCGTTGGAGCAGCGGTAACCGCGGAGCCATTCCATGCTCTCCCTAGTCCATCCTGGCCAGGTGCAAGTGTTGGCATAACGTAGCTCTCGGATCGTTTATGGGGCAGGCTGATACGCGAGGTGCTGGCGGGTGACGCGTTGGGCGAAGTGCCCGGCGCAGGGAACACGATGATGGACGTCATGCCTGATTTTCAAGGGAGAATAAGGCTGGAAAGGGTGCGGTTTTCCACATCGATCAGCGGTCACACGGCGAGATTAGGGTCCCACGTGTTAATTACTTCCCTGCCTCCTAGGCAGGAATCAGGCAGGGGCTGAGGACACTAGTCACCGCTTGTGGGGCCAAGGACCTATCCGGCACTGAACGCACTGGTGCGCAGCAACGAACACGGCGCCCCATCGACTGAACAGGTGCGGCGGCAAAGCCCCGAACAGCGCCTTCCGCATAATGGCGATCCCCACGAAGATCCACCGCTGCCTCAATCGATATTTGGCCCGCCGGATGTTCCGGGCTATGCCTGGTTCAGATTCAAGCACAAACTACTGGGAACGCGGCTTGACGGGCATAGAAGAGTCACTTTTAGGAGCCCATTCTGCTTGGACACATAGTAGGCATCAAGGATCGAGTGGAGGTGTCATTATCTCCAACTTCAACGATGGGGGTGTGGAGGTGGAGGTGTCATTATCTCCAACTTCAACGAGGGAGGGCGGACGACGGCGGGTGCCCACCTTTCGCTCAAAGGTGGGCACCCGCCGTCGTCCGGGAGGGCGAAGTTAGCTGCTCAGCTTAGCCATCCACTTTTCTACCTCGTCAGCTTCGCGAGGCAATGCCGCGCTAAGGTTCACGGGACCGTTAGCCGTGATGAGGATGTCATCTTCAATGCGGACGCCATTGCCTCGGTATTCGGCCGGGATGGCCAGGTCCTCGTCCTTGAAGTACAGGCCGGGCTCAATGGTGAAAACCATGCCTTCGGTGATGATCCCGTCCAAGTACAGCTCGGCGCGAGCCTGCGCACAATCATGGACGTCCAAGCCCAAATGGTGGCTTGTGCCGTGTGGCATCCACCGGCGGTGCTGCTGACCCTCGGGGGAGAGGGCAACCTCAGCTGTTACCGGCAGCAGACCCCAGCTATTCAGGCGATCTACCAGCACTTCCATGGCTGCCGTGTGTACGTCGCGGAATTTGCGTCCAGGTACGGACACGGCGAAGGCGGCATCAGCTGCATCCAGAACGGCCTGGTAGATCTTGCGCTGAACATCGGAGTACTTACCGCTGATGGGCAAGGTCCGGGTGATGTCCGCCGTGTAAAGGGTATCTGCTTCAACGCCGGCATCCACCAACAGCAGTTCTCCTTCATTGACGGTTCCGCTATTGCGGTTCCAGTGCAGCACTGTGGCGTTGTTACCACAGGCGGCAATGGTGTCATAGCCAAGCTCATTGCCTTCTTCACGGGCGCGAGCAAAGAACGCACCCTCAACCACGCGTTCTCCGCGTTTGTGAGTCACGGCCCGTGGCAGTGCCCGCACAATGTCTTCAAAACCGTTGATGGTTGCAGCAACGGAAATCTTCATCTGCTCGATTTCCCAGCTGTCCTTGATCAGGCGCAGCTCAGAAAGCGCTTCAGCCAATTTGCCATCAAGTTCATCCAGGACGGCAAAATCCATGGTGTCGGGATTCTTGGAGGTGTTATAACGGGCAGTGTCTACAAGGGCGTCGATGTTCTCGTCAACCTTGCGTACCAGGCGGATGGAAACCCCGCCCACGCTTGTCTCACCAGCGTTCTTGGTGATGGCGACTTCCAACTCTGTGACATCTGCTGTGGGCAAGCCAAGCTGGGCTTGGAACTCCGGCAGTGTGGGGCGTCGGCCAATCCAGAATTCGCCGCTGCGGGAATCGGCGTAGAAAGCTTTGGTGTCCCGGCCAGCCATGGGGCGGAAGTACAAAGTGGCGTTGTGGTGACCGCCATCGTCGCCCTCACCTTCGGCAACCGGATCGAGCACTAGAACCGCGTCGGGCTCATGGTCAACGCCCAGGCCGGTTAGGTGCGCGAAAGCGGAATGCGGGCGGAAGCGGTAGTCGCAGTCGTTGGAGCGGACCTTCAACGGTCCTGCCGGGATGACAAGGCGTTCAGTCTTGAACTGTTCGGAAACTGCGCGACGGCGGCGGGCGGCATGGTATGCCACCTCGGCCCGGGCCGGAAGTTCGGCGGATGACGGCGCCCAACTGGCGGCCATGAATGTCCGGAAAGCAGAAGAATCAGGGCGTTGAGAACGGTTGTTCACGCGCTCCTCGAGGGGCTGCTCGCTTGATGGGTCGGTGTGCACGGTGTTTTGCTCAGTCTGGTTCACCCCTCAAGTCTCCCACCGCTTGCGCAAAGGGACAAAGGGAAAGAATCTTTGTGGGTTATTGAGCAGTGTGATCGAGCAGTGCCGTTGAGCTGTGTGCGGCGCAGCGTCTGTTGGCCGGGAACCGACGTAGGCTTGGTATGTGAGGATCGATATGCACGCGCATTCCAATGTTTCCGACGGCACACAGAGCCCTGCGGTGCTTGTTGCCGCCGCGGCGCAGGCACAACTGGATGTGATGGCGCTAACTGATCACGATTCCACGGACGGTTGGGCGCAGGCGTTGACTGCCGCCAGCGACTATGGGATCGGTTTGGTTCCCGGCATGGAAGTTTCCTGCAAAACTTCCCAAGGCATCAGTGTCCACCTTCTTTGCTACCTCCACGATCGGAACCATGAAGGCCTGTTGACGGAGATCACCAAAGCCAAAGACTCCCGGCTGACCCGTGCAGAACGCATGGTTGAACGCCTATCCCAGGACTATCCAGTGAACTGGGAAGACGTCAGTGCTCATGTTGCCCCAGGGGCCACTGTTGGCCGCCCACACATAGCCGATGCTTTGGTTGCGGCCGGTATTGTCAGAGACCGCAATGAGGCGTTCGCTAAAATTCTTACCTCCCAGTCTCCTTATTTTTTATCCCACTACGCGCCGGATCCTGTGCGTGCGGTGGAATTGGTGCGCGCAGCCGGTGGCGTCCCGGTTTTTGCACATCCGTTAGCTTCCGCGCGAGGGCGGGTAGTTGCTCCCGAAATTTTCCATGACATGATCGACGCCGGGCTGCTGGGTCTGGAGGTGGAGCACCGCGATAATCCTCCTGAAGGACGCCGCTGGTTGCGGAAGCTGGCGCAGGAACAAGGACTGTTCGTCACAGGGTCCTCCGACTACCACGGCACAGGAAAACCCAACCTCCTGGGTGAAAATCTCACGGAACCCTCAGCGCTGGAGATGATTTTAGAACGGGCCACCGGGGCGCTCGCATACCTTCCTTAGCCTCTGGGCTGGGAGTCTCTGGGTAGGGAGTCTCTGGGTAGGAACCCTCTAGGTCAGGAGCCTCTAGGGCAGGCTCCTCCGCGCAGGGTTTCCAGGCCGGTTGGGGAGTGGCACAGTGGTGCTTCACTGATGGCACAGTGGTGCTTCACTGGTAGTCCAGTGGTGACGAGGGCACGGCTTTAGCGCGGTGAGGCGTGCCCCTAAGAACGTCAGTGATGCGTCATCGTTACCCTTACTGGCCCGTAACATCCACTAAAGCGCACGTGACGGCTGTTACTGTGGGGTAGATGATTGGTTCGAGACGGCAACTAAAAGTGCCCCCGAACCGCAGTATTCCCGTTGCCGGCTGAACGTCAGCCGTTGAATTTCCGGCAGTGACTGATCGCCTTGTTTGCGATCCACTTTGGCCCCCTGCGCAGAAAGTTCTGCTTGATATGGGTGCGGCCCCGGGCGGGAAAGTGCGCCTGCAACGTCCCTCACCGGATTGTTCCAAGCACCTCTTCGCTGAGGCAGCTTCGTAGAAGGCGCACGCCTAATGTGGCGGAATGTAGGTGAATTCCGTCCAAGTGAGAGGACACGCATGGTGCCAGATGGCGCAGGACTTCACCAACTGGGAGGTTGGACAGTAATTGGCCTCCTAGTGCTGTTTTATGGCAGCACACTGCTCATGACGTTCTTTATTGGCCGTAAGAAGGAAAATGCCGACGGCTACATGACCGCAGGCAACAAAGTGGGATTTGGCATTTCCGCGGGAAGCATGACCGCCACATGGATTTGGGCATCGTCAATGTACGCTTCAGCGACGTCTGGCTATACCTACGGCATTTCCGGACCCATCCACTATGGACTGTGGGGTGCTTTGATGATTTTGTTCATCTACCCCTTCGGCAAGAGGATCCGCGCTGTTGCGCCTAAAGCGCATACCTTGGCAGAAGTCATGTATGCCCGGCATGGAAAGTCCAGTCAGCTGATGCTGGCGGGCTCCAACATTGTTGGCTCCATGGTTAGTATTACCTCCAACTTTATTGCTGGTGGTGCATTGATATCCCTCCTTTCCCCCTTCAGCTTCACGCAGGGGATCTTGTTCATTGGCGGCGGAATCCTGCTGTACTCACTGTGGTCCGGGTTCCGGGCATCAGTTCTCACTGATGCTGTCCAGGTGTTCGCCATGCTGGGAGCTGTGGTGATCATCATTCCCGTCGTATTCTTTGCCGCCGGTGGTTCGGATATGTTCGTCTCGGGCGCTGCGAACCTGACCCCGCAGCAGTCCAATTTCTTCTCTTCTGAGGCGTTCCTGAATCAGGGAGCACCCTACATTGCAGCCGTGCTCGCCTACGCCATCGGTAACCAGACCATTGCACAGCGCCTGTTTGCTGTGCGTGAAGATCTGATCAAGAAAACCTTTATTACAGCAACGGTGGGTTATGGCGCCACCATCATTGGTATTGGCATGTTGGGCGTCATTGCCCTGTACGCCGGGGTTGTTCCACTGGATATGGACACTAATAACCTGATTCCCCAGATGGCGGCAAGCTACTTGAGCCCCGTGCTTCTGGGAATTTTCTTAATCATGATTGTTGGGGCTTTGTCCTCAACCGCAGATTCTGATCTGTCAGCCATGTCCTCGATCATGATGGCGGATATCTACGGCCAGAACATTGCCAAGAAGGGTGAAGCGAACCCCAAAACCATGCTCTTCGTTGGCCGCATCACCATGATCGTGGCTACCGGCGCGGGCTTGTACTTTGCCAGTGGGCAGCTGAACATCCTTGACCTGCTGGTCTTTGTTGGCGCGTTGTGGGGTGCCTTGGTCTTCCCGGTGATCGCCAGCTTCTATTGGCAAAAAGTCACCAACAAGGCGTTCACCGTTTCTGTTCTCGCAGCGTTGGCCGTCTTCATCCCTGTACGGTTTGGTTGGCTACCGATGGATGGATTCACCGGGATCGTTGTAGATGTGATCTCCGTGGTGGGCATAGGCGTGGTCCTTGGCCTCATGGCTTTTGGTTTCTTTGGTTTGAAGACAGCAAAGATCGTTGCGGGCGTTGCCATGGTGGCGGCTGCCCCGTTCTGTATCGGTTTCCTGCACAACTATGACGTGCTCTCCGGCTCGCTGGTTGCCTACGCAGTCAGCACGCTTGTGTGCTACTTCATGTGCTTCCGCAACAACGCAACCTTTGACTTCAACACCATCAAGGAACGTATTGGTGACTTTGACAACCGCGAGGAAGCGCACCACAGTACCTATGAACCAGTCCTAGATAAGAAAGCGTAGGGAAATCCCATGACTGTAGTGATGTTGACTATTTATGTGTTGGCTTGGCCTGTGGTTGTAGCCGGAGTGCTGTATGTGCTTGGCAAGGCTTTCATCCAAGAACTTCTGGCAGCCAGGCGTGAAGGCAGACCGCTGGTCTAGCCGGTTACAACCAGAATGACCCGTAGTTGACGAGGAAGTACACGGAAATTCCGTGTACTTCCTCGTCAACTACGGGTCATTCTTAATTGCAGTTCGCCCCGGGAGGCGGGAGCATAGCCGCCCTGCGGGGAGGCGGGCGACTATGCGGGAGGACCAGTTGGCTACTCGCCGTTTGCGGCCTTGGCTATGACTTCACCGTTGCGCCGACGTGTGCGGCTGCGCCGTGGAGCCTTTGTCTCAGCCGCCCCGCCATCAACCTGTGTTGTGCTTGCTGTGCTGTCGCCAGATGGCCGACGACGGCTCCGTCCACCCTGGGCTGGCTTACCTTGGGCCTGCTCACCTTGGGCCTGCTCACCTGTGGTGTTCTCACCGGTCTGGTTCTCAGTGCGGCTTGCACTCTGGGTATCATCACGGCGTTTTTCGCCGTGATGGGCACCTGAGCGGTTGCCGCCGCGGTTGCCACCCCTGCTGGCACCTGAGCGGTTGCCGCCCTGGTTTCCGCTACGCTCTCCCTCGCGGGAAGAGTCGCGCCCACCGGTCTTTGGGGAGTTGCGCTTACCGGTCTCGCCCAGGTCTTCCAGCGTCTCGGCATTAATACCCTCGTGAGTGCGCTTGTTGCGCGGCAGGCGGCCCTTGGTACCTGCAGGAATGTCCAGATCTGTGTACAGGTGCGGGGAGGAAGAGTACGTCTCAACCGGCTCGGGAACGCTGAGCCCCAGTGCCTTGTTGATCAAGCCCCAGCGTGGCATATCGTCCCAATCAACGAACGTGACTGCCGTGCCCTTGTTACCTGCGCGACCGGTGCGGCCAACACGGTGAAGATAGATTTTTTCATCTTCCACACACTGGTAGTTCACAACGTGTGTGACGTCATCAACGTCAATGCCTCGAGCGGCAACATCGGTGGCAACAAGAACATCAACTTTATTGTTGCGGAAGGCACGCAAGGCTTGTTCGCGTGCACCCTGGCCCAGATCCCCGTGGATTGCGGCGGCGGCGAAACCACGGTCCACCAGCTCCTCAGCAACCTTGGCTGCCGTGCGCTTGGTCTTGGTGAAAATGATGGAGCGGCCACGACCGTTGGCTTGGAGAATCCTTGCCACAACTTCAATCTTGTCCAAGTTGTGGGCACGGTAGATGAGCTGGCGGATATCACGCTTGGTCAAACCCTCGTCATCGGGGTCAGCGGCGCGGATATGCGTAGGCTGAGTCATGTAGCGCCGAGCCATTGCAACAACAGGGCCGGGCATGGTGGCTGAGAACAACATGGTCTGACGTACTGCCGGAGTGCCGGAAATAAGCGTCTCAACGTCGGGCAGGAAGCCCAGATCCAGCATCTCATCAGCCTCGTCCAAGATCACGATGCGCACGTGCTTGACGTTCAGGTGACGTTGCTTAAGCAGATCGATCAGACGCCCTGGGGTACCGACAATGAGTTCAACGCCCTTCTGCAGGGCTTCAATCTGAGGCTCGTAAGCACGGCCGCCGTAAATAGTGGCGATGCGGATGCCGCGGTGTTTGGAGGCCGTGACAAGGTCACCGGCCACCTGCACGGCAAGTTCGCGTGTAGGGACAATGATCATGGCTTGTGGTGCACCCGGGGCGGCAAGCTTGTCAAAGCCCTCATCCTTGGGGGCCACAATGCGGTTCAGTGCCGGAATGCCGAAGCCGAGGGTCTTACCCGTTCCCGTCTTAGCCTGGCCAATGATGTCGTGACCTGTCAACGCGATGGGCAGGGTCATGGCTTGGATGGGGAAAGGATGCAAAATGCCGGCTTCTGACAGGGAGGAAACAATCTCGTGGTGCACGCCAAAGCTGGCGAACGTTTCCTTCTCTTCTTGACGGGGCGGCTCAACGCTGCTCAATGACCCGTCAATTTCAACTTTTTCGTTGCTGTCTTCTGCCTGCAGCAGGTTCTCTGTTTCAATGCTCAAATGCGTACCGTTCAATTCGTCTATACAAGGTGCCGTCTGCCGGGCTCAACGTGGGCACTGTTAAGAAGGCTCACGGAACCGCAGGACGGCGGCACAATTTTAGGGAAGCCGATCGCGGGCTAACAAAAACGTGCCCTTCCGCCGTTGCAATGACGTGTGCGGAAGGAACTGATAAGACGCGCGCAGGGGCGGTTTGTTGAATTCAAAACTATCAATCAACGACCGGGCATCCATGTCTACCCTATTAGTCTAGCCGTACACCCTAACTTTTCGCTGACGGCACGAAAGTCACCTTACGCTTGAGGATGTCTGCAGCCGTCAGCGTCACCCGCACCACAGTGCCAACTTCAAGGTCACCTTCACAATAAGCGGTGATTGCCGGGACGCTTATTTGAATCGAGCTGCGGGCTGCGGAGGGTTTGGAGGTGTGCCCGTTTCCTTTAGGCCCAGCAATCACAATGGCGTCAAATTCCTCGCCCACCCGGTGGCTGAGGAGGGCTGCCTCAACTGTGTCAGTGGCTGCCCTGTCCACCCTATTAGCCAGCTGATTGGAGGCGGACATAATCTCAGGGAGCTGATCCAGCGCCTCAATAACCCAGTCCGGTACTTCCGTCTTGGCACACAGAGCCGCACAAATCGCCAGTACAAACCTGTCAACTAGTCTGCGCAAGGGGGCCGTGGTGTGTGCATAGGGTGCGGCCACTGCGGCCTGAATCACTTGCTCGGGCACAGTGCCATAGAAGGGGGTGTAACCGGCGCCCCTGAACAATGTGGCGGCCGCATGCATCAACGCCAATTGTTTGGGGTCAGTTGTGTCAAGGGTGCGAAGATACTCCCCATAAGACAGGGCCGTGCTCCATGGCTTGCCTAGGGCAATGGTTTGCATCCTGTACGCAGTCACAGCATCCTCTTCAGGGGCAGGCATGGTGCGCAGAATACCCACTTTTCCTTCGATCATGATCCCGGCGGCGGCCATCCCCGTCAGCAACGAAATTTGGGCATTCCAGTCCTCAATGGGCAGCCCTGGCCGGAACTCCAGAACATAACGGCCGTCCACGAAGTCCACTTCCTGGGCCGGCACATTCAAACTCGCGCCTCCCCGAGCACGCTCCAGCTCAATACGTTTTGTCCCAATCTCGGCAAGCAACGCCAAAGTGCCGGCATAAGCGTCCGGGGCGCTCCCGTCGTCGTACATCTGCTGAGCTTGCTCATAACCGAGCTTGGCAATACTTTGCACCGTGGCGCGGCGCACCTGGCAGGCGGTCTGAGAACCATCGGCGGCTAAACTGATTTCCCAAACGTATGCCGAGCGCGGATCGTTGGCAAGGAGACTGGCGGCACCCTCACTGAGTCGCGCAGGATGCAAAGGAATGCGCTGACCCGGGGTGTAAATCGTTTGGCCCCGGAGGCGTGTTTCGGCATCGAGGGGGCCACCAACTGGCACAAAGGATGGCACATCAGCTATGGCGTAATGGACCGTGTAACCCTCCCCGCTGCGCTGAAGATACATGGCCTGATCCAAATCCTGGGAGTCGAAAGGATCAATGGTGATCAAGGGAAGCGCGGTGAGGTCCGTGCTGGGCAACTGATGGGCGGCGATGACAGCCTCAACCTCCGCCAGCACCTCCGGATCAAAATTCTCCGGCAGTTTAAACTCAACGTTTAAGGCAGCCAAGGCTTGGGTAAGGGACGCTTGCGCGGCGCTACTTTTGACGCCAATGTGAGAGTACGGCACTGTTTCAGCGTAAACGATTCCAGCCGAGGAGCAATAGCGGCGCGGCACACACTACGCTGTTAGGTATGAGTATTTCAGCTTCCGACGCCGATGATTCCGTTTCCGCAGGAGAACTCAGCGCCCGCTATGACACCTTTATTGTGGATCTACTGGGCAGTATCGCGTACGGGGAGCTCTCCGCTTTTGAACGTCTGGCCACCGATGCGCGGCACTCGCCATCGCTTAGTGACAGGGCCGTGCTGGGTAAGATGGCTGTGAGCGAGTTTGGCCATTATGAGATGATGTGTGCCCGGCTCAATGCCATGGGCATGGACCCGGAGTTGGCCATGGCGCCCTACCAGCGCATGGTTGACGCCTTCCACGAACGCACCCGCCCGGCTGACTGGCATGAGTCATTGATGAAGGCTTATGTGGTTGAGACCATTACTGAAGAATTTTATGCGGCCATTGCCGAACGTTTGGACGCGCCCACTCGCGAGGCAATAGCGCAAGTACGCACCAGCGAGGAACAGATTTCCGTCCTAACATCTCTACTAAAGAAGATGCTCTCCGAGGATCCCAGGCTTTCGTCCAGGCTCGCGTTGTGGGGCCGGCGGATGGTCGGGGAGGCGCTGACCCAGGTGCAACGGATCGGGGCCAGGCACAGCTTCTTGGTTGGGCTTCGCCCGGACGCCACGCAGGAACAGGCCGCCGCCGAGGTCTCAGCTATTCTGAGCATGCTCACCCGCAACCATTCAAAACGCATGAGCCAGCTGGGGCTGACCGCCTAACCTGTGCTTGATTTTGGCTGTGCTTGGGTGGTGGGATTGAAAAGTGCGACGACGGCCAGCAGCAGTTCCTTGAGCCGTCCTCTGGCGCTTTTGGTTGCCGGCACCTACCTCATCACCTTGGCCGTGGGGATCCCCATCAGCGGCTGGCTGGCAGAACGGTTTGGCGCCCGACGCGTATTTGCGTAAGCCATTGCCATTTTTACCATCGCTTCACTGCTGTGTGCGCTCAGCCCATATCTCATTTTTCTTCGCGGAGCCAAGATGCTCCAAGGCCTGGGTGGGGCCATGATGGTCCCTGTGGGCCTGTGGGCCTGTGGGCCTGTGGGTCGGTTGGTTGTGCTGCGGGATGCAGACGAAAAAGAGTTCCTGGAAGCAATCGCCTACCTGACCTGGCCGGCGCTAATTGCCCCCGTGCTGGCCCCGGTATTGGGTGGACTGCTTGTCACCTACGCCAGCTGGCACTGGATCTTCATACTGAACGTCCCGCAGGGCATTGTCGCGATCATCACAACCGCCAGAGTGGTTCCGGATATTCGCGCCAGAAGGGTGCCCCGCCTGACTGGGTAGGGTTCATCCTCTGCGGGGGTGCCTTGGCGGTTTTAGTCATTGGCATGGAACTGGTGGGGACGGCACCCACACCGTGGTTCGGCGTGGCACCCCTGCTTGGGTTGGCAATTCTCGCAATAACAGCGGCATTGTGGTGGTTCAAACGCACCCGGCATCCACTGCTGGACCTGCGAGCGCTTCGAATCCACACGTTCCAGGTGGCCAATAGTGGCGGGGCGCTATACCGGTTGGTGATCAGTGCTGTGCCGTTTTTGCTGCCACTGATGTTCATTCTTGGATTTGGTTGGAGTGCCTTTGAAGCCGGAATGATGACAATGGTTGTGTTTGCCGGCAATTTGTTGACGTTCCCAAGGCCGGCATGGCAGGTGCCAACACTCTTTCTTCCACAATCGCCCAGATTGCTACCGGGCTGGGTGTGGCCGTTTGTGCGTTGGTGCTGCATGCCGCGCAAACCCTTGTGGCGTGAACACCCGCCGCGTCGCCCGAGGCGGGCTACCAGTGGACGTTTGCCGTACTGGGCGTGATCATGCTGTTTCCGGTAGTTGAAGCGCTGCGCATGCACCATACGGCCGGGGACTGCCTGCGCACCCGCTAGGAGTGCGCAACGGTAGGTGCTCTTTAAGGGCCTTGCTACTGATTTGTTACTGAGAAAGGTTCAGGTTTGGGCAGGTCACAGTTCAAAGGGTGGCCTTCTTGCCTTATTGATGCCGTGGGAGCAGAAGCACTGCGAGGATGGCGGCCAACGCGGCCAGAAGTGCCAGTGCCCCCGCCATGGTTGTCCAGCCAAAATGTTGAAAAATTAGGCCCGAACTCCACCCAACCACGCTGGAACCGGCGTAATAGCTGAGGTTGTAAAGCGAAGAAGCTTGGGCCCGGCCGGTGCTGGCTAGGGCGCCTGTCCAGCCCGAAGCAATGCTGTGAGCACCAAAGAAGCCGGCAGTGAACAGCACCAGCCCTATGAGAATGATGGGAACTTCACTGGCCACAGTGATGCCCAACCCAATAGCCATTACGGTGGTGGAGCCCAGCAGTACCGAGCGTCTGCCCCAACGGTTCGCCAAAATGGCCACGACTCGCGAGGATACCGTGCCGGCCAGGTACGCCAGAAAAAGCAGAGCCACCGCTGAAGCCGGAAACAGATAGGGCGGAGCTTCTAATCGAAAGCCCAAGTAGTTGTAAACGCTGACAAAAGCACCCATCAGCAAAAAAGCTTGTGCGTATAGGGCCACCAGTGAGGAATGCTGCAGCTGGGGCAGTAGCTTGGCCAGCACTGCCCCAAAACCTCCCGTACGCGCCGGTAAGAAACCTTGTGGTCGCGGCGCCAGCAGCAGGAACGCAACGGCGGCCACAGCCGCGCACAGTGACACAGCCAAGGTGCCGATGCGCCATCCCGCCACGTCGGCCACCGGGCCTGCTAGTAACCTGCCAAACAATCCACCCAGGGTGGTACCAGCTACATAAGCACCTGCTGCCGCACCGGCACTGCGTGCGCTGACTTCTTCGGTGAGGTAGGCGATGGCCAATGCTGGAATACCGCCCAGAGCGGCACCTTCCAAAACGCGAAGAACTACTAAGAAACCAAAGTTTGGGGACAAGGGGACCAGCAAACCAAAGATGGTTGCCAGAATTACAGCCAGACCCATGGTGGGGACCCGTCCCCACCGGTCAGCAACAAATGACCACGGTAAAACAGCAACAGCCAGCCCTACCGTGGCGGCTGAAACAGTTAAGGATGCCTGCGCCGCAGTGACATTGAGTTCCCGAGACACCAACGGAAGCAAGCCCTGCAAGGAATATAACTGGGCGAAGGTTGCCACGCCGGCACACGCCAGGGCCGCTAGAACTCGCCGATACCCGCAGCTGCCCTGTCGATGTCCATCCCAGGACCCTCCAGCTGGCAGGTTTGCTGGCAGGTGAGAGTTACCTGGCCGGTTCTCCGCCTTCACTTCGTGCCCCGATCGCTGTTCAACCCCCGGATCGCTGTTCAACTCAGTCACATGAACTAGCTTATGACTCCTTTTTACGAATTTCTCAATGTGTTGTATCAAGGATTGGTTTTGTTCATTCAGATCTCTGGTGTAGCCTGTGTTGTGAATCACCTATACTTTAATATGCCTTTTGAACCGTAGCGGGAGAGTCCTCCCAGCAATGTGGCGGCGCCGTAGGAGCAAATCCTCCCCAGGAATCTCTCAGGCCCACGTACCGCTTCGGCGAGGCAACTCTGGAAAGCAGTCCGGGTAACCGGACTCACCGACGGTGCAAAGCGAATCTCCTTCGCGGAATCTCTCAGGTCCAAGACAGAGCGGGGAGGAACCCCACCCATGCCGTACCTTCGGGACGGCCGTACTTTGGAGTTCCTCTTGACGATTGAATCAAGCCCGAGCGTGTTCGCAGACCGCCACATTGGCGCCCGCCAGCTCTCCCATGTTGAGAGCATGCTGAAGGCCATTGGCTATGACAGCGTGGATTCGTTGGTAGACACGGCAGTGCCGGATTCCATTCGCCAAGAAAAGCCCCTGGCGCTCCAGGCTGCACTCAGCGAAGTTGAAGTTCTCAGTGAACTGCGCGCACTCGCAGCCAAAAACACCATGGCCGTGCAAATGATCGGTCAGGGTTATTACGGCACAGTGACACCGCCGGTGATTCAGCGCAACATTCTTGAAGCTCCCGCTTGGTACACCGCTTACACCCCTTACCAGCCGGAGATTTCCCAGGGCCGCTTGGAAGCCCTGCTGAACTTTCAAACCATGGTTAGCGACCTCACCGCACTTCCTGTGGCCAACGCATCGCTGCTGGATGAAGCAACCGCGGTGGCGGAAGCCGTGTTGCTCATGCGCCGGGCGAATAAGGCAAAAGCGGCCGCAGACGCCAAAACTGTTCTTGACGCGGATCTGCTGCCACAAACCATCGCCATCGTCAGAGGCCGGGCCGAAGCTTTGGGCTTTGATGTTCAAGTGGCGGATCTTTCGCTGGGCCTGCCAGAAGGTGAGATCAACGGCGTCGTACTCCAACAGCCAGGGGTTTCGGGGCGTGTCTTTAACCACGCACCCATCATCACCGCGGCCAAGGAGCGAGGCGCGCTCGTCACAGTCGCAGCGGACCTACTGGCTCTGACGCTGATTACCCCTCCCGGAGAACAGGGTGCGGATATTGCCGTGGGAACGGCCCAACGTTTTGGTGTGCCCCTGTTCTTCGGTGGACCGCACGCTGCCTACATGGCCGTTCGCGAAGGCATGGAACGCTCGCTGCCGGGGCGCATTGTGGGTGTCTCCAAGGACAACACCGGGCTGCCAGCTTACCGGCTGGCCCTGCAAACCCGTGAGCAGCACATTCGCCGCGAGAAGGCCACCTCCAACATCTGTACCGCCCAGGCCCTATTGGCCATTGTTGCCTCGATGTACGCCGTTTATCACGGACCCACCGGACTGAAAGCGATTGCTGAAACAGTCCACGGCCACGCCCGCACATTGGCTGCGGCGTTACAGGGCTCCGGGGTTGAGCTGGTGCACAACGCTTTCTTTGACACCCTCACCGTTCACGTACCAGGACGCGCTGGGGTGCTTGTTCAAGCGGCGGAGCGTGCCGGGATCAACCTACGCCCCGTTGATGCCGATCACGTAGGTATCTCCGTTGATGAAACAACGACGCCGGACATAGTAGCTCGTGTTGCCGCCGTGTTTGGGGCCGCACCAGCAGGAGACGGCACCGATCAGGCTCGCAGTTCAGACTTTACGCTGCCCGCTGAAACCCTGCGTAGCTCAGACTTCCTCACGCACCCGGTCTTTAACACCCACCGTTCCGAAACACAGATGCTGCGTTACATCCGCCGCCTGAGCGACCGTGACCTGGCCCTAGACCGCACCATGATCCCGCTGGGCTCCTGCACCATGAAGCTCAACGCCACAGCCGAGATGGAAGCCATGTCATGGCCCGGTTTCGCCTCGATCCACCCGTTTGCCCCGGATTCGCAGACGCAGGGTTGGCGTGAGTTGATCGAGTCTCTGGAAGCTGACCTGTGCGAGATCACCGGCTACGACCAGGTTTCAATTCAGCCCAATGCCGGCTCTCAGGGTGAGCTTGCGGGGCTCTTGGCTATCCGCGGCTACCACCTCTCCCGTGGCGATGACCAACGCACCATCTGCATCATTCCGCAGTCCGCCCATGGCACCAATGCTGCCTCAGCAGTGCTGGCCGGGATGAAAGTTGTGGTTGTTGCCACCGCAGCAGATGGCACAATCGATCACGCTGACCTCAACGCCAAGATCGAAACTCACAAGAACCAGCTCTCAGCCATCATGATCACCTACCCCTCCACCCATGGAGTTTTCGACGCCGATGTTCGCGAGGTGTGCGACGCCGTCCATGCAGCCGGCGGTCAGGTTTACGTTGACGGGGCAAACCTGAATGCACTTGTAGGATTGGCAAAACCGGGGCAGTTTGGTGGAGACGTCAGCCACCTGAACCTGCATAAAACATTCTGCATCCCCCACGGCGGCGGTGGCCCCGGGGTTGGCCCTGTCGCAGCGAAAGCCCACCTGGCTCCCTTCATGCCCGGGGATGCCAACACAGATTCCACCGGATCAACCGGTGTCCCGATCTCCGCATCACGCTTTGGTTCCGCCGGAGTCCTGCCTATTTCCTGGGCCTATGTAAAGCTCATGGGCGGCAAGGGTCTCACGCAGGCAACCAAATCAGCTCTGCTGGCGGCAAACTACATTGCCGCCCAACTCAACGAGCACTACCCTGTTCTCTACACAGGGGCAGGAGACCTGGTAGCCCATGAGTGCATCCTTGACCTACGGGCACTGACAGCAGAAACTGGTGTCACTGCTGAAGATGTAGCCAAGCGCCTAATTGACTACGGCTTCCATGCACCAACATTGTCCTTCCCCGTGGCCGGCACCCTCATGGTGGAACCCACAGAATCAGAGGACCTGGGCGAGATCAACCGCTTCATCTCCGCCATGGTCAGCATCCGTGCTGAAATCGACCAGGTAGCCCAAGGAGCGTTCACTTTGCTTGATAGCCCGCTGCGCAACGCACCCCACACGGCTGCCGCCGTAGTGGACTCCGGATGGAACCGCGGCTACCCGCGCGAACAAGCCGTGTTCCCCGTGGAGAGCCTTCGCCAAGACAAGTACTTCCCGCCTGTGGGCCGCATTGACGGTGCGGCAGGAGATCGCAACCTGGTTTGCTCCTGTCCTCCCATCGAAGACTTCGAAGATAACTAAGTTCACTTACCCGGACTGTTGTTTTAGCAAACCACCACGGCAAAGGAATTATCATGACACAGAACCACACATCTCTTTATGAAGAGCACGTGAAAGCCGGCGCATCCTTTACCGACTTTGGCGGCTGGCAGATGCCCCTGAAATACTCCTCGGAACTGGCCGAACACCACGCTGTCCGTAAAGCAGCGGGCTTGTTTGATCTCTCCCACATGGGTGAGATTTGGGTGAGCGGCCCCGAGGCTGCCGCATTCTTGGACTACGCCCTGGCTGGCAAACTCTCCAGCGTGGTTGTGGGCAAGGCCAAGTACTCGCTGATCTGCAACGCAGACGGCGGAATCATCGATGATTTGATTTCCTACCGCTTGGGGGATGAGAAATACTTGGTGGTCCCCAACGCAGGCAATGCGGCCACCGTGGCAGCGCTGCTGGCTGAACGTGCAGCAGGTTTTGAGGTCACAGTTGAGGATGTGACCCATGAAATCTCCCTGATTGCCGTGCAGGGTCCGCATGCTGAAACTATTTTGCTCACACTAGTGCCGCCAGAACAGCATGCCCTTGTGACAGGCATGAAGTACTACGCTGCGGCGGAGGTGGCCATCAACGGCCAGGAACTGCTGCTTGCACGTACCGGCTATACGGGTGAAGACGGGTTTGAGATCTACGTGCCCAACGCCGAAGCCGCTGGCCTGTGGGAAGCGCTGCTGGAAAACGGTAAGGATCAGGGACTCATCCCGGCCGGGTTGGCCTCTCGCGACTCACTGCGCTTGGAAGCTGGGATGCCGCTGTACGGCAATGAACTCTCCACCGACGGCCACGCCTACTCCGCTGGTCTTGGACCTGTGGTTTCACTGGCCAAAGAGAGTGACTTCATCGGCAAACAAGCTTTGGCGGCCATCAAGGAAGCCGGCGACGGCGTCACAAGCGGACGCAAATTAGTGGGCCTGAAGGGTTTGGGACGCCGTGCGGCTCGCGGACACTACCCGGTTCTAAGCGACGGTGCAGTCATTGGTGAGGTGACTTCCGGTCAGCCCAGCCCCACGTTGGGGTATCCCGTGGCGTTGGCCTATGTTGATGTTGCCCACGCCGAAGCGGGAACCCAGTTGGAGGTTGACCTGCGCGGGAAGTCCGAGCCGTTCGAAGTTGTGGCATTGCCGTTTTATAAGCGTCAAAAATAATCTCCCCCTTTAGATAATCTCCCAAGGAGAAGGATCACCGTGAGCAAGATAAAAGTTGAACTAATGTATTCCGCTGAGCATGAGTGGATTGCCCGCGACGCTGCGGGTACGGCCACCATAGGTGTCTCGGCTGTGGCCACCGACTCGCTCGGTGACATTGTGTATGTAGACCTTCCCGAAGTAGGGGAGCAGGTTACAGCAGGTAAAGAATGCGGAGAGATTGAGTCGACCAAGTCCGTCTCTGACCTGTTCTCCCCGGTGAGCGGTGTGGTCAGCGAAGTGAACACAGCCGCCGTTGACGATCCGGCCGTGATCAACACGGATCCCTACGGAGAGGGCTGGCTGTTTAAGGTAAATGTTGAGTCAGAAGGACCGCTGCTGACAGCAGCCGAGTACGCAGCTGCCAATGGTGGCGAGCTGTGAGCCGCGCCGAGACCACTGCGGACTACGTCCAGGTCACCTCACCAAGCCTGGATGCCAGCCTGGCCTCACTTGATCCGGAAATTGCCGCTCAGATTGATGCCGAGCTGGCTCGCCAACGTGATGGTCTGGAAATGATCGCCTCCGAAAACCACACAGCTGCTGCCGTTATGGCAGCACAGGGCTCAGTACTGACAAACAAGTACGCCGAAGGTTACCCGGGACGGCGCTACTACGGTGGTTGCGAGCATGTGGATGTTATTGAGCAATTGGCAATCGATCGGGTCAAGGATCTTTTTGGCGCAGGCTTTGCCAACGTTCAGCCGCACTCCGGGGCACAGGCCAACGCTTCAGTGATGCATGCGTTGATCAAGCCCGGAGACACCATTATGGGGCTGAACTTAGCTCACGGCGGGCACCTGACACATGGGATGAAGATTAACTTTTCCGGGCGCCTGTACAACGTGGTCCCGTACCAAGTTCGCGAAGATACACACCAAGTGGACATGGCAGAGGTGGAACGTTTGGCGCTTGAGCACAAGCCTGCGCTCATAGTTGCCGGCTGGTCCGCCTACGCCCGCCAACTGGACTTCGCCGAATTCCGGCGAATCGCAGACCTGGTAGGGGCATTCCTGATGGTGGATATGGCCCACTTCGCCGGTCTTGTCGCCGCCGGATTGCACCCTTCGCCAGTACCTCACGCCCATGTCACCACATCCACCACGCACAAAACCCTGGCCGGTCCACGCGGGGGCATCATCTTGAGCAACGAACCTCAGATTGCCAAGAAGATCAACTCGGCTGTCTTCCCCGGTCAACAGGGTGGTCCGCTGGAGCACGTCATTGCCGGCAAAGCCGTGGCTTTCAAAATCGCAGCAACACCGGAGTTCAGGGAGCGGCAAGAGCGGGTGCTCACCGGTGCGCGCATCTTGGCCGAGCGCCTCATGGAAGCCGATGTTAGCGCCAAGGGGATCTCAGTAATTTCCGGCGGCACGGATGTGCACCTGGTACTGGTGGATTTGCGTAGCTGTGAGCTCAACGGTCAGGAAGCGGAAGATCGTCTGGCAAGTATTGACATCACTGTCAACCGCAACGCAGTTCCGTTTGACCCGCGTCCGCCAATGGTGACCTCGGGCCTTCGGATTGGTACACCGGCCTTGGCAACCCGTGGGTTCGGTGAGAAAGCGTTTGCCGAGGTGGCGGACATCATCGCCGAGGCTCTCATCGCCGACGCCGGGGCTGACCTTACTGGGCTGCGCACGCGCGTGAGTGAGCTAGCAGTGGCACACCCCCTCTACCCATCAGTGGCCAATTTGTCCTAAAGGTAGCGTTAGATCCTGTGGGAGAAGCCTTGGACGGTGGCGCCCGCAGGATGTCCGGCCGGGCATGCACCGTCACGGTGCGCCCGGCCCTTCGGTGAAATTCGCACCGGAGTAGTATTTGCTCTTGAGTGAGGTACTCACATGTCTGTTGGCGTCTTTGACTTGTTTTCAGTGGGAATTGGCCCATCCAGTTCCCACACGGTAGGTCCCATGCGGGCCGCCGCGGCCTTTGCCAAGGAACTGGCCCAGCAGCATGCCTTGGAACAGGTTGCTTCGGTCCGGGTAGATCTCTACGGTTCACTGGCCGCCACTGGCCGTGGCCACGGAACCATGACAGCGGTTCTCCTTGGATTAGAAGGCCGGGAACCGGATTTGATCCTCCCCGCCGAAGTGGAATCCAGGCTGGCCGCTTTTGCTGCTGGTGAGCCGCTCCTTGTGGGCGGGAGTGTTCCGTTGGTCTACGGAGCCGAGGACATCATCTTGCATCCGCTGACCATCCTGCCCAGGCACACCAACGGGATGAAATTCTGTGTTAAAGACGCCGCAGGCAATGTGTTGCTTGAGGCCACCTACTTTTCTGTGGGTGGCGGATTCATCATCCGGGAGGGCGCTGTTGATGAAGCCGAAGCAGAATTGGAATCTTCTAAGGCCCTGCTGCCGTATCCTTTCCGCACGGCAGTGGAACTGCTGGCACACTGTGCCACGGAGGGTGGAAACTTTAGCGACGTCATGCTCGCCAATGAGTTGGTGGAGCGCAGTGAAGATCAAGTCCGCAGTGGATTACTGCACATCCGGGACGTCATGGAGGAATGCAAGAACGCTTCCCTCAACCGCGAGGGATTGCTTCCTGGTGGATTGAAAGTTCGGCGCAGAGCTCCTGCCTGGCACCAGCGACTTCGTGCCGAAGACCCGGACAGAGACCCAAAATTCTGGCAGGAATGGGTTAACCTGGTAGCGCTGGCCGTCAACGAGGAAAACGCTTCTGGTGGGCGCGTGGTCACTGCACCTACCAACGGAGCCGCAGGTATTATTCCCGCCGTCATGTTTTACGCAACCCATTATATTGACGGGATGCACAACGCTCCGCAGGAAAAGATCGATGACGTTGTTCTCAAATTCCTGCTGGCTGCCGGCGCGGTGGGGGTCCTCTACAAGGAACAAGCCTCGATCTCCGGTGCTGAGGTGGGCTGCCAGGGAGAGGTGGGCTCGGCGTCGTCCATGGCAGCGGCCGGGTTGGCTGAAGTCATGGGAGGAACACCTGAACAGGTGGAAAATGCTGCCGAGATCGCCATGGAACACAACCTTGGATTGACCTGCGATCCCATAGGAGGGCTGGTCCAGATTCCTTGTATTGAACGCAACGCGATCGCCGCAGCCAAAGCCATCAACGCGGCTAAAATGGCGTTGTGGGGTGATGGACAGCACCGGGTTTCTCTTGACGAAGTCATCGTCACTATGCGTGAAACCGGACGCGACATGTCCTCCAAATACAAGGAAACAGCCATGGGCGGCCTGGCCGTCAACGTGGTGGAATGCTAGATCAAATATCATCCGCCGGTTCCGTGGAAGCGGGCCGGTCAGAAGGAGCATTTTCGTGACGTTGGCACCTGAAGGACGCAAGTTATTGCGTATTGAGCAGCGCAACGCTGCTGTTCCGGTTGAGCGTAAGCCTGAGTGGATGAAGGCCAAGGTTGAGATGGGCCCGGAGTTCATCGCGATGAAGAACCTTGTCAAGAGCGAGGGTCTGCACACGGTGTGTGAAGAGGCTGGCTGCCCAAATATTTTTGAGTGCTGGGAAGACCGTGAGGCCACGTTCTTGATTGGTGGCTCCGAGTGCACAAGGCGGTGTGATTTCTGCCAGATTGATACGGGTAAGCCTTCCCCGATTGATATGTTTGAACCCACGAAGGTGGCTCGTTCAGTGGTGAAAATGAACCTGCGCTACGCCACTGTTACAGGGGTGGCTCGTGATGACCTGGCCGATGAGGGTGTGTGGCTTTATGCCGAAACGGTTCGTAAGATCCATGAAATGAACCCGAACACCGGGGTTGAATTATTGATTCCTGATTTCTCCGGTAAGCCTGAGCACATTAGCGCGATCTGTGACTCTGCCCCTGAGGTGTTTGCTCACAATGTGGAAACGGTGCCACGGATATTCAAGCGTATCCGTCCGGCGTTCCGGTATGAGCGTTCCTTGGATGTTATTACTCAGGGCCGGGATCAGGGCATGGTCACTAAATCCAACCTGATTCTGGGCATGGGTGAAACACGGGCGGAGATTAGCCAGGCGCTTCAGGATCTGCACGATGCCGGCACTGACTTGATCACTATCACCCAGTATCTACGCCCCTCCGAGCGGCATTTGCCGGTGGATCGTTGGGTCAAGCCACAGGAGTTCATGGATCTAAATCAGGAAGCAGAAGAAATCGGTTTCCTTGGTGTGATGAGTGGGCCATTGGTGCGTTCTTCCTACCGTGCCGGACGGCTCTGGGCCACTGCGATGCGTAAAAAGGGCCGTGATATCCCCGAACATCTAGCCCACATCGCTGATGGCATCGAAGACTCCGGACACACCCGCCAAGAAGCCGCCTCCCTGATCGCCGCCCACTAGCCATGACGGGGAAGTCACCACCGGCACTACGCGTGGAAATCATCCCCACGCACGGAATTGTAGAGGCAGTGGCGAGTCAGCTTCGGTCCGGGACAACGCTCACCGTGACGTGCCTTCCCCACCACGGGGTTGAGCGCACCATGGAAACAGCGTCAGCACTGGCGGATCGCGGCTACAACGCGGTCCCGCATCTTGCAGCCCGCTCCATTTCTACCCGCCAGCAACTCGTTGGAATTCTTAAGCAGTGCAGCGCAGCCGGAATCACCGAGGTTTTCACCATTGGCGGGGATAAAGGCCGCCCCGACGGTCCCTACGCCTCAAGTGGTGCTCTGATGCAGGAGATAGAAGATATCAGTGGACACAGCCTGCGGATGGGTGTGGGCGGATATCCGGAAGGCCATCCCGCCATGAGCACCCAACAGTTGGCGGACTCGCTGATGGCCAAGCATCAGCTGGCTGATTACCTTGTCACTCAAATGTGTTTCTCGGCTGGAACCATAGAAAGCTACATCGCAGGACTTCGGCAAGTGGGAATTGAGCTTCCTGTCTGGGCTGGCGTTGCCGGCGCGATTCCACGAACCAAGCTGGTAGGGCTCGCGACGAAGATCGGTGTGGGCAGTTCGCTGCGCTTTCTTAGCGGCCAAGGATCGCTTGGGCGCAGGCTGCTGGGGGGCAGCAAGTACAGCCCCGAGCCACTCATGGAGCAGTTGGCGGCAGTGGAAACGCCGCTGGCAGGCATCCACCTGTACAGCTTCAATAACTTCGCCGGCATCGCTGAGGGTCCACTCTGAACCGGTGAACTGGCGGCAGACGCCACTGGAGTACGGTGATAAGATAGAATTCTTTCGAATCTTTGTTCTAGGCGGTGGTGATGTGTTTGGTGTGGATCCTGCCGCACGGAAGCCCCGCAGCCATGAACCGACCGGTTTTCCTTCCCCTGCACAAGATTATTTTGAGGGCGGGATCGATCTCAACCGTCACCTGATCAGAGACCGCACCAGCACCTTCATTATGCGCGTGGCTGGAGACTCCATGGCAGGAGCAGGGATCGCAGATGGCGATGAAATTATTGTGGACAGGGCCCTGACTCCGCGTGATGCGTCTGTGGTGGTTGCGATCGTTGCTGGTGAGCTCCTGATCCGTCGTCTTCTCATGCACGACGGCGCCACCTCCTTGGCCACTGAACCTGCCCCTCCTCTGCCCCCGATCGCTGCCGACTCCACTGACGAGATAAATATTTGGGGTGTTGTCACCCGGTGTCTACATCACGTGTAGGTGGTACCGGGGGGATAGGGGCGACCGTCTTTATGCCGTTGTGGAAGAACTGAGAGCGGTTGCTCCACGTCAGTGAAGACTGGGAACTTGTCCAAGGCTGGGTGAGTTCCTCAGTAAAATGTTGTCCGCGCGCCTAGTCTGTGAAGGAGTAGCCACATGGCTGAACCATTGGCCCTGATTCCGGTCAGTTATGTGATTTTTCGCCGTGCTGCTTCGGTGCTGCTGCAGCTACGCCAAGGAACCGGCTACCAGGACGGGCGTTGGGCTACGGCTGCGGCCGGGCATGTTGAGGCCGGCGAATCCGCTGAGGCTGCCGTAGTGCGCGAAGCGCATGAAGAACTCGGCGTGAGCGTGAGTGCCGAACACTTGCTGCCATTGACAACCATGCACCGCTCCCATCCCCATGGTCCTACCCTTGCCCAACGAGTAGATTTCTTCTTCAGCTGTGAGGCGTGGAGTGGCGAGCCTCGCATCATGGAACCCGCCAAAGCAGCGGATCTACAATGGTTCCATCTCTCCGATCTGCCAGCAGAGATGATCCCGCACGAACGCTACGTGCTTGAACATCTGACCGCCGGAGTTCCGCCGATTATCAGCTTTGGCTTTGGAACGAACGGAAACCCGTGAGTAACGCACGGATTGCGCTGGTAGATGTCAACAACTTCTATGTCTCTTGCGAGCGGGTCTTTGACCCAAAGCTGGAAGACCGCCCCGTCGTCGTGCTTTCCAATAATGATGGCTGTGTGGTGGCGCGGTCTGGCGAAGCCAAGGCCCTTGGGATCGCAACGGGAACGCCATGGTTTCAGATCCAATCTCAAGCCAGAGCATGGGGGCTGGTGGCGCGTTCGAGCAACTACGAGTTGTACGGGGATTTGAGTGCGCGGGTGATGGAGGTGGTGGGCCGTTACGGAACCTGGCAGGAGGTGTACTCGATTGATGAATCGTTCGTTGGGTTAGTTGGGGATGGCGCGCAGCTGCAATCTGCCGGGGATGACATCCGCGCTGCCGTCATGCGCAATGTGGGAGTGCCCGTTTGTGTCGGCGTGGCCACCACGAAGACACTTGCTAAATTTGCCAATCGGATTGCCAAGCAAAATCCTGGGTTCGGAGGTGTCTGTGCTCTTGACACAATGCCGCAGGCGCAGGTGGCCGCCATCCAGGCACGTGTGCCCGCGTCCGGGCTGTGGGGTGTTGGCGGGAAAATCTCGGCGCGGTTGAAGCTGATGGGCATCGAGAGCATCGCAGATCTCAAGGCCGCGGACCCGTCACTCATCCGCAAGAAATTCTCTGTGGTGCTCCAGCGTACCGTCATGGAGCTCAATGGCACCGAGTGCATTGCCCATACGCAGGAACGGGCAGACAAACAGCAGATCATGTTTTCTCGCAGTTTTTCCACTCCCGTGACCACCATTCAGGAGATGGAAGAGGTCATGGCTGTTTACGCACAACGAGGAGCGGTGAAGCTGAACGAGGAGGGTATGCGGGCTGCAAGCATGACAGTTACGGCCGGAACCAGTCGCTTCGCCGGTGGCGAGGGAAGCTTTCCGGCCGTAACAATTCGCTTTGCCACACCCACCCAAGACCCCATTGTGCTGATCCGCGCCGCCGTAGCTGCCATGCGAGAAAGTGCCATTCCGGGAGCGTCCTACCTGCGTGCCGGGGTCATGTTCCACGGCCTTGAGCCGGTGATGGGCCCCGAAGTCCTTGACGTATTTGGGGTGGGGCCGGAACAACCCAACGTGGGGGACTTATTGGGTGAGGTGCGGAATAAATTTGGCAGCACCGCCATCGGCATCGGCGTGGGGGGTCTTTCAGATGCACCGAGTTGGTCCATGAAGCGCGAACTCTCGTCTCCTCGGTACACCACGGAATGGAAAGAGCTGCCCGTGGTCCGGGCGTAAGAATACCCCGGTATCCTATTAGACTCAGCCCCATGGCTTTTTCCAAAACCCTAAAGACCCGGCGCATTGCACTGTTCATCGCGGCGACGGATATTGCCGTTCTGGGATTGGCGATCCACTTCTTTGTCCCAGGCGAGATGGCAAGCCTGATCACCGACGGTCTTTACACGGTGCTTCTGTACTTGGTGCTGGCGCTAATCTTGCCCAAGGTGGCCCGGCATTGGCTGGCACTGGCGGCTTTTGCCATCAGCACCCTCATCGAGTGTGCCCAGCTAAGCGGTGTGCCCGAACAACTTGCGGTGAGCTTCCCGCCGTCGCGCTTAATCCTTGGTACCACGTTCTCCGCACTGGACCTCATCGCGTACGCCGTGGGAGCCGTGGCTGTCTACTACGCGGATAAACTACTCTCACAGCGCGCAGTCCAGTGGCGCGCAGCACAGCCGGAATAGCGCACGGTCGCGGCAGGTTCCCTCACGGTAGGAGGAAAACATGTTGGACGTGGTGATTATTGGGGCCGGTCAAGCCGGACTGTCGGCGGCATATTATCTGGCCCGACACGGGCTTCGGCCCGAGACCGACTTCGTTGTGCTCGATGCAAACCCCGCGCCAGGTGGGGCATGGCTGCACCGCTGGGATTCCCTCACGTTAGGGGCAGCGCACGCCGTTCACGACCTGCCCGGCATGAGACTTCCGCCAGCCAAGGCCACCGAGCCTGCCTCAGAGGTGGTGGCACGCTACTACGCCAACTATGAACGAACCTTTGGCCTGCCCGTGCACAGGCCCATTAAGGTAACGTCCGTGCGCTCGCTTGCTCCTGGACTTGGCACCGGCCTTTCCGAGAACGACGGCGACTTACCTGCCCACACTGTCAGCGAGCCGTTGGTGGTGGAAACTGACTCCGGAGACTTTATTACGTCCTTGGTGGTCAATGCCACCGGCACCTGGGACAAGCCGCATTGGCCTTATTATCCGGGCGTGGATGAATTTACTGGGCCGCAGCGCCATACCCATGACTTTAGATCCGTTGAAGATTTTGCCGGGCAGCGGGTGTTGGTGGTTGGCGGCGGAACCTCTGCAGTGCAGTTTTTGTTGCAATTAGCCCAGGCAGGAGTTCAAACGGCGTGGTCAACGCGGCGCACGCCTGAATTCACGGCACGCCCGTTCGATCCTGCGTGGGGCCGTGATGTTGAAGCCCGCGTTAACGCACGTACCTCTGCTGGGCTGCCGCCATCGAGTGTTGTGAGCGTCACCGGCCTGCCTTTAACACAGCAGTACCATAACGGAATTGTTGCCGGAATTCTGGTGTCACGGGGTCCCTTGCAGCGGGTCTCCGATGAGGGTGCAATATTTTCTGACGGGAGCACGTTTGCCCCTGATGCCATTTTGTGGGCCACCGGATTCCGTGCCGCTATGGACCATTTGGCGCCCCTGAAACTGCGTGAACCAGGCGGAGGCATAGTGATGGACGGGGTAAAAGTGAGCAGAGAACCGCGGCTATTGCTGGTGGGCTATGGGGCATCGGCCTCCACGCTGGGCGCTAACCGGGCAGGGAGGGCCGCAGCGCTGGCAGCACTTGAGTGGCTCAGTCTCGATGCGGCCGCCCCAGAGAGGAGCGATCATTCCAGCTGATACAACTAAAGGATTCTGATGTGAGCGAGGGTCGGCCAAAAATGAACGTGGAGTGAGCGAGGGTGGGCAATAACACGACGCGGAGTGAGCGAGCGTCGGGGTGGGGGAGTGAGGGGCGCCACGAATGGAAATATCCTGACGTGGCCGGAGGTTGGCGCTAAGGAAACCCCATTCGAAAGGTAGCAACCATGTCACTTCCTGTTTCCATCCTTGACCTCGCCCACGTGGGCGAGGGCGGCATTGCTGAGAGTTTCACCTCATCCGTGGAACTGGCGCAAAAGGCGGAAGGGTGGGGTTACACACGGATTTGGTTTGCTGAACACCACAATATGCCCTCTATCGCCTCTTCAGCGACGAGTGTTTTGATTGCCCACGTGGCCGCCCAAACGAAGTCGATCCGCCTTGGTGCTGGCGGCATCATGCTGCCCAACCATTCACCCCTGCAGATCGCCGAACAGTTCGGAACCTTGGAGACACTGCACCCGGGCCGGATCGACCTTGGACTGGGCCGTGCCCCGGGTAGCGATCAAAACACCATGCGTGCGCTGCGCCGGGATCCTTCCGCTGCCGATGCTTTTCCCTCCGATGTGCAGGAACTGCAGGCATACTTTGAGGGCCAGACGCGCATTTCAGGGGTTAATGCCTACCCGGGGAAGAACACGAACGTACCGCTGTACATTCTGGGATCCTCGCTGTTTGGTGCACGGTTGGCCGCAGCGCTGGGCCTGCCTTATTCCTTCGCCTCTCACTTTGCGCCACAGGCACTTGAAGACGCTGTGCGCATCTACCGCCGTGAGTTCAAACCGTCTGCCGCACTGGCTAAGCCGTATGTGATTGCTGGCGTCAACGCCATTGTGGCCGACACCCAGGAAGAGGCGGACCGCCTGGCACTGGAGGCTAGGCGGCGTCGGGTGGTTTCCCTAGTGGGCCGTGGACAAGAATTTACCGCAGCCGAAATGGACTTGCTACTCGATTCCCCAGCAGGCCAGCAGGTAGCCAACATGTTCCGCTACGCCGCTGTGGGAACACCATCGGTGGCTCGCGCGTACTTGGATGAATTTGCGCTCAAGGCCGACGCCGATGAGCTCATTGTGGCCACACAGGTCACTGAGCGTGAAGCATGGATCCGGAGCTATGAACTACTGGCGGGTGCGATGGGCCTGGCGCCGCTGGCCTAGTGTGTAGGCTGCCGAGTCAGTGTGTAGGCTGCCGAGTCGCTATGTGGTGTTGATCGGCCAGTGAAATACTGATCGCCGCCACGAGGACGCCAATGATTACACCCACCAGGGTGTCTGCCACCCGGCTTAAAGCGGCTTCGGGCCCTAGCTGAGATCCCATACTCGTCATGATCAGCGCCATGGGTGTCACGGCAATGGTGGTCAGTGTGTAATTTTTCATGACCAGTAGTTCGGCGAGGACCTGAAAAAGTACCACCATGGCAACCGAGGGCCAAAAGCCCAAGGAAAGTCCAAGGAGGGCAACGGCTAAAGCAGCTCCAACCACATTGCCTACCATGCGCTGGATGCCTCGCTGGAGTGTGAAGCTGTAGTTCAGTCCCTGCAAAGCTGCCACAGCTCCCATGGAGGCCCACAACGGATGTTCAAGACCCAGTCCGGCCGCGGCCCATCCCGAGAGAGCCGAGGCGGCAGCGATGCGTAATGCTTGGTGGACGCTTGCCCGGGAACCGAGCCCTGCCCGGGCAACCACCAGCAGACTTGGTGCTGTTGTTCTGCCATCGGCTGGTGGGCTCAGAGAAGGCAATAAGCTCAGGGAAGGCAATGAGCTGTGGAGGGCAGTAGTGCCGAATGTGCCACGTATCTTTCGCAGTTCAGCTTCATGATGGGATAAAAGGGTAAGAGCGGCGGTAGTGGCAGGTGCTTCCACCAGGTCCAGTGCGGCGTAGGCCTCATCCAGCAAGAGATTCAGCTGCTCCCCGTGGTGGGAAAAACTCATCGAACGGACCGTGCGGCTGTGCAGATGTTCGGAGCTGACCGCTACTGACTCCCGGGCAGTGTGTAAGGCTGCGAGGGCAGCGGTGCGGGCCACGGCTCGGGAGGTACCGCCGCTGTTCATCCCAGAATGACTTGCATTACCCAGGCTCACCACGGCGGCAATAGCGCGGGCCACGGCCAGCCGGGCAGGACCCATGGGAAAGGCCAAAACCGGGGCCATGGCAACAAGCCAACCAACCGCAGCGCCAATTCCCAAAGCCGCAACTGCGCGCGGAACCGCAGAAAAACTATCCGCATAACCCGAACCTGCGGCAGCCGCGAAGACCATAATGACAGCCCCCGGACCCGTGATGTGAAAAGCCGAGAAGGTGTGGGAAGCCAGCGCCGCGATAGCTGAAAGTACCAGGATCTGCACACTAAAAGGCGCGCCCAAAGCGCCTAGTAGTGCACCGATCCCTGTCGAGATCAGCAGTGCTGACGCCACAATGATAAGCATCAGCGAAAGTCGCCGATAAGGCTGATAGCGGCCAAAAGCGCTTGTCAGTGCGCCCAGGGCGGCGATCCCTGCCAGCTGTTCGTGGCCTAGCAGTCCACCAGCTACTAAAACAAGACTTCCCGCAATGCCAACCTTGATGGCCGGAACAAAAACGGCATCGGTGGGCCGCAACACGAAGGATTTGCGCCAGGTTGTGGGCGCCACTGAATGAGCCAAGGCGTTGCCAATGTGGTGAAAGCGGGAGGAAAGGGGCATCTTTTTATTCTACAAGTAATTTACTAGTAAATTAAAAAGTATGAGCTGTGAGAGTTGTCTCTAGACTGGAATCATGAACGAGCAGGCAGCGCCCAAGGACTTTGTAGACCGTGCCAGGGAAGGTTGGGAGCGGTCCCGGCCGGATCTGGATGTTGGCAGCATTGAAATTATGGGGCGCATCGGCAGAATTGGCGCACTGTCCTCCCAAAGGGCGGGTCATGGATTGTTGCCAGCGGAAGTGACGCGGGCCGAATTTGACGTTCTCTGTACCTTAGCCCGCGCCGAATCACCCCTGCGGGCAAGTGAAATTACTGCTTCGACCATGCTTAGTGGTGCCTCAACATCCAAAAATACCGACCGTTTGGTTAAGCGGGGACTCATTGAGCGGCTCCCTTGGGAACGCGACGGCCGTGTTGTACTCATGCGCTTAACTCCACAAGGACGGGAACTGGTGGATAGCGAGCTGCCACGCCTGCTGCGCAGTGATCAAGAAATGCTCGCAGGGCTCACCGGCAAGGAGCGCGAACTCCTGGCCGTCCTGCTTCGCAAGGTTGCCCTGAGCGTTGAGGCGATAACCTAGCGGCGTCTTTGCCACCACTGCACAGTCTGCGCGGCAGCCGCATGGAGAGGCGTGGGGGAGAGGTTCAAGAGCTTTTCAGTGGCCAGGGAGTCCATTATAAACGGGGCCTGAAACTGATACATCATCTCAGTGAGCTCCCTTGTGTCCAAGGAGAAAATGCCTGCCATGGAAACCGCCCACCCCGGGAGGGATCTCACTTTAGGGAGCTCGACTCCGGCGGCAGCGGCAAAAGCCGAGGCAAGCTCACGCTGAGAGATGGCCTTGTTGCTGGGTGCATGCAGCACTGTGTTCCACGTTGCCGGCAGTGATGCCGCGCGAACCATTGCTGCGGCCAGATCCGGGACATACGTGAATGAGTGCGGGATGGTGCTGCTGCCTAGGAGCTGTAGGGGCTTGCCTGTCAGGATGCGATGAACCATACGCTCGCCAGCATGGGCCCCGCGTACCAGCGGACCAAAAAAATCGGAGGCCACCACGCTCACTGTGGGAGTTTTCGAGGCGGCTCGAGCGGCCAGCAGCTCTGTGCGGACCCCGCGCTTGCCTCCGCTTGCCGTGCGCGAGCTGGTCTCGGTCATAACTTTTTCCGGGGTGTCATAGGCGTAGAGGCTTTCCGGGAAAACCACGAGCGCACCCGACTCTCCCGCCACGGCAAGGACCGTGCGTTCCGCGCCCGGCAACTCCTTGCGCCAGGTATCTGCCCTGTACTTTGAGCCATGAATGCAATGGAAGACGGTGTCAGCATCCACCATCGCGGTGTGCAATTGTGCGGGTTCGCTAACGTCAACCCGGCGACGCTCTATCAAGGGGTGTTCCGGGCCCGAGCCTGAACGGGTCAGTAACCGCACGCTATGGCCGGCACTGGCAAGTTGCAGGGCCACGGTGGCGCCAACGGGTCCTGCCCCAGTGACAATTTTAACGTTTTCCATGAGGTCTCAATTCAGGTAATCTTTCATCTTTTCAGTAAAGAGCGGTGCTCTCGCTTTAACTATCAAGCCTACGGGTTGAAATTGTCAAGAGCAGTGCTCACTTAAGTTGACGGTGGTCTCGAATAGTCTGAGAATAGAGCTATGAGCCAAACACCGCGGGAACGGGCGCGAACGCAAACCATGTCGGAAATCCTCACCATTGGGCGCCATCATCTTGAATTGCACGGCGCCGCTGGGCTCTCACTCCGGGCCGTGGCGCGTGACCTAGGTGTAGTTTCTTCTGCTGTTTACCGGTATGTAAAGAGCCGGGATGAGCTGCTGACTCTCTTGGTGGTGGATGGCTACAACGCACTGGGTGACGCTGTGGATGCAGCAGTTGGCGCGGTACCCCAAAATGATTTCTCAGAGCAATTCCGAGCGTGGGGTGGAGCTATTCGGCAATGGGCTTTGGCTGAGCCGGCGCGCTATGGACTACTTTTTGGTTCACCTGTGCCAGGTTACGACGCCCCGGCGGAACAAACGACCCAACCAGGCACGCGGGTTGTGGTTTTGCTCATACAGATTCTGCAACGTGCCTACGAATCCAAGGCTCTGACGGCTCCTGTCAAGGAAGGAAGTCCACCGCTGGCTGCTGATTTCGAGCTAATCAGGGCGGACATGGAAATGAGCGTCCCAGACCATGTTTTTGCTTCGGGTGCATTGGTGTGGGTATCCGTTTTTGGAGCTGTGAACTTTGAAGTGTTTGGCCAGTATGGAACATCGACGTTTAGCGATCCAATAGCTCTTTTCGAGTCGCATATGAAGTTGCTGGAAGAATTGGTTGGCTTGCGGTAGCGTCCTAGCCACCGACAGTGCCACCTGGCTGGCCAGCGCTGCGGTCATGCCACCATGCAGCGATACTCCGGCGCGATGATGAGCAAAAAGTGGGCACCATGAATGAAAAAGATGATCTCCTGAAGTACCTGCGAAGTCAGCGGGCAAACCTGCTGGCAAAGCTTGAGGGACTCAGCGACTATGACGTCCGCCGGCCGATGACGCCCACAGGAACAAATCTCTTAGGCCTTCTCAAACACGTGGCCAGTGTCCAGTTGGGATATTTAGGCGTGGTTTTTGACCGTCCCAGCAATAGAGAAATGCCATGGCTAGCAGCCGGTGCACCCCAGGACAGCGATCTGTGGGCCGGACCCGACGAGAGCCGCGCGGACATTCTTGAACTGCATGAATTCTCCGCGTTGCACAGCGACAGGACCATCGAATTGCTGACGCTGGACACCGTGGGTGAGGTGCCCTGGTGGGATCCTGCGAGTCGGCAGGTGATACTGAGCCGGATCATGGTCCATGTGTGCGTTGAAACCGCCCGGCACGCCGGCCACGCGGATATCCTGCGCGAGCTCATTGACGGGGCAACGGGTAATGGGCCGCTGGATCGAAACACCTCAACTCGTACGGCGGAAGAATGGTCTGCTTATCGAGCGGAATTGGAGGCTGTTGCCAGCCGCCACCGGCTCAACTAGACCGGGCCCCTTGGCAGGATCACTCTTGGCATGAGGTCTCTTCGCAGGAGGTCCATCAGCAACGAGCGTGGCTGCGCGGCGTTGTGAAAGTTACCCCAGTGCGGGTAGCCGGGAGAGCAGTTCTGCGGCAGCCGCCGTCGGATCTTGGGCGTCAGTAATGGCCCGGACCACAACAATGCGAGACGCGCCAGCGTCCACCACCTGATCAACGTTGCTTAGATCCACCCCGCCTATGGCAAACCAAGGCTTGGTGGTGTGCAGGGATGCGGCGTGCTCAAGCAAGGAAAGTCCCACGGCGGCACGGCCCGGTTTGGTGGGGGTGGCCCATAGCGGTCCCACGCAAAAGTAATCGGCGTTCGGGTCGGCAGCAGCTGCGGACACTTGCTTGGTGTCATGGCTGGAAAGCCCCAGGGAAACACCTGATCCCACGAGTGAACGCGCGGCTGGCAACGGCAGATCCTGCTGGCCCACATGGAAAACGGGGGCACCGCTGAGCATGGCAATATCGGCACGATCGTTCACGGCCCACAGTTTGCCGCACTCCTGCGCCACAGAACGCAAAACTGTTAGCAACTCCAGTTCCTGAGCGGCCTCGATGGACTTGTCGCGCAACTGAATGATGTCCACTCCGCCGGCGAAGGCAGCCTTCAGGAAATCGGCAAAGTCGCCCTGTTTTTCCCGCGCATCGGTGCACAAATAGAGTCTGGCGTCCTTGAAGGAAGTGGCGGGGGTTTTCGCTGTGCTGTCATGGATGACCGATAATCTGCTCATGTCTCATAGACTAGTGCAGTACCGCGGGAGCCAGTGAAGCTGGTTGAGAGGGCGCCGAAATGTGCCGACCGAAATACGTCCCGTGCGGGCGTGGAACCTGATCCGGATCATGCCGGCGTAGGGAAGGAGAGCGTAGTGGCAACTTTTGAAGCCCAGATTCTGAGCACCGACGTGGCTGTCATTGGTGGCGGCATTATTGGACTGGGCATTGCGTGGGAAGCCCAGAAAGCCGGGCATTCTGTGAGCATTATTGACCCGGCACCCGCCACCGGAGCCACTTTTGCGGCCGCCGGAATGTTGGCTCCCGTGAGCGAACTGCACTATCAAGAAGATGACCTGCTGGAACTCACACTAGCCTCGGCTGCACGCTGGCCAGCATTTATGGCCGCCATTCCCGAATCTGGCCATACAGGCTTCAACACGTCTCCAACACTGGTACTGGGCGCAGACCCAGCTGACCGCAAGGCGCTGGCCGACCTCCGCGAGGTCCAAACCCGTCATGGTTTGGAGGTATCTCAGCTGAGCATCCGTGAAGCTCGCGTTCTTGAACCAATGGTGGGGCCACATATTTCTTGCGCCTACAAAGTAGAAGCCGATCATCAGGTGGATCCGCGAGCCTTGGCTGCAACACTACGAGTGCAACTGGTGAAAGCCGCCGTGGCGGCCGGCCGAAACAGTGCAGAGCAGACATTCATTGACCAGTCCGCTACGGCTTTGCTACACAAAGATCCCAGTAACTCGCACTCGCCCGTGACAGGGGTAAAACTGGCGGACGGCCGTGTTGTTCATGCCAACGAGGTCATTGTGGCCAATGGGTTGGGCGCTCCGGAACTTCACGAGCTGCCGGAGGGCCTCAAGCTGCCTGTCCGTCCCGTATACGGAGACATCCTGCGCCTTCGGGTTCCCAAACATCTTCATCCGCTGACCACCGCAACTATCCGCGGACTGGTTCGTGGGCTGCCCGTCTATATAGTGCCGCGGGCCGATGGGAGCGTTGTCATTGGCGCCAGTAGCCGTGAAGACGGATCCGCCGGTGTCAGTGCGGGCGGAGTTCACCAGCTCCTCCGTGACGCCCAAGTGCTCTTACCTGCCGTGGCCGAACTGGAATTACTTGAAATGAGTGCCCGCGCCCGCCCCGGCACCCCGGACAATGCGCCGCTGTTGGGACGAGTTGGTGACGGCAATGGCAGGGACATTCCCGGGCTCATCATCGCCACAGGCTTCTTCCGGCACGGAGTCCTGCTGACGCCCATAGCGGCCCACATCACCCGACAATTGCTGGGCAACATCACAGATCTGGCGTGGGAACAGTTCCGCCCAGACCGTTATTCACCTGCACTGCAGCACTCCCGTCCTGCGGGCACACCTTCTAAGGAGTCACCATGACCACCATTAATATCAACGGCACTGCGCAGCCTTACACGGTTGGAACCACTGTGGCGGATCTTGTGTCAGTTATAACAGGGAAAGTATTGCTGCCCTCTGGGCAAGCGGCCGACGGCGGACGGCTGGGTGTTGCTGTAGCCCGGAACGCCGGAATTGTGCCACGCAGTCAGTGGGCTGCCACAGCAGTTGAAGTCAACGACGAGTTTGAAATTGTTGCAGCTGTGCAGGGCGGCTAACCACAGGTTGGAATAAATATCATGTCAATCAACCCCATTTTTGAAAGTGAAAGCTCATGACTGAACCCCTTACCCACCAAGACGCTCTGATAATTGATGGTGTGGCACTTGGCTCCCGGCTCATTATGGGCACTGGCGGGGCGCCAAGTCTGGCAGGACTTGGCGCTGCACTGATTGCTTCCGGCACGCAGCTGACAACTGTGGCCATGCGCAGGTATTCGGTGGATCCCCATGGCGAATCAGGGACAAACCTGTTCCAGCTACTGGTGGAGAACAGTATCCGTGTGTTGCCCAACACCGCCGGTTGCTTCACCGCGCGGGAGGCTGTTATGACGGCAGAACTGGCGCGGGAGGCCTTGGAAACGGACTGGGTGAAGCTGGAGGTCATTGCTGATGAACACACGCTTCTGCCCGATGCCCTGGAATTGGTGGAGGCTACTGAGCAGCTGGTCAACCGCGGGTTTAAAGTCTTTGCTTATACCAATGACGATCCTGTCCTAGCGCTCCGGCTGGAGCAGCTTGGCGCCGCCGCTGTCATGCCCCTGGGTGCACCGATAGGCACGGGACTTGGCATCTTGAACCCGCACAATATTGAATTGATAGTCTCCCGCGCTAACGTGCCAGTGGTGCTCGACGCCGGAATTGGCACAGCTTCGGACGCCGCGTTGGCTATGGAGTTGGGTTGCGATGCCGTCTTGTTGGCCACCGCGGTCACCCGGGCACAAAATCCTGTCATTATGGCCCAGGCCTTTAAACACGCCGTGATCGGTGGCAGACTGGCAGCACAGGGCGGCCGCATTCCCAAGCGTGCCCACGCCTTGGCGTCGTCAGCGATGGATGGCCGCCCCGACCTGTAACCACCTCTGCAAGGGAGGCCCCCATGGCCGCGAACGATTCACTGACCCGTGCTCAAATCGATGCTGAACTGAGGGAGCTTCCGCAGTGGCGGTATCGCCTAGGTGGGCTGGCAACGGTACTGAAGTCTCCGACGTCGGCCATTGCTTTGGAACTTTTTGCGATCATTGGCCAGGAGGCCCAAGCCGCGAGTCACCACCCGGACGTGGACTGGCGCTATGACACATTGTTTGTGGTTCTCACCTCGCACGACGCCGGCTCCAAGGTCACCGCGCGCGATGTGGCCCTAGCTGCCAGGATTTCCGCAGCCGCACAAACTTGCGGAGCCGTAGCGCAGCCCGAACGTCTGCGCAGTGTTGAAATTGCCATGGACACAGAGGATCCATCGGCAGTTGCTGCACTGTGGTCTGCCGCCCTTGGTTTTGATGCCGGCGGGAACGATGATTTGAGGGATCCTTCGGGGCGGCTGCCCACGCTGTGGTTTCAGCAAACTCAGAGCCCCAACGCGAACCGTTTTCACTTTGATATCCAAGTCCCAGCCAGTGAGGCGGCGCAAGTACTGACTGCCCTGGAGAAGGTTGGTGCCACCTTGGACCGCTCAAACGCTCCGGCGTTTGTGATCGCCACCGATGTCCAAGGGAACCGGCTGTGCATTTGTACCGAGGAAGGCCGTGATTTGTAGCCACCGTTGGCGCAAAAAATATGCGCAAGACTCAAAGTGAGTCCTGCGCATATTTGTCCTAAACACTAGAGTCAGTGCATCGATAAAATTGTGTTGGTCTTTTCCACCTGGCGATTATGCCGGGTACGGCCCACAAAGCCCGCTACAGCCCAAGCAACGCCGCCGCCAACCACCATCGAAAGGATCCAGGGGATCCATGCCGTGGCCGTGTCGTTGCCAAGACCAGCAGCCATGGTGATAACCCACATCAGCAGTGAAGCGGACACGGCTGCCCCTGCAGGCAAAACGGCACCGAAGGTGTGCCGGTACTTGTCAACCGCCCAAGCAATAGCACCGAGTGCGCCGGAAGTCAGGGCAATAATGACCAATGCAACCATGGAATCTGATCCGTATCTTTTTACTAAAGCAGTAACTTTGGGGTGTTAGAGAGCGCCAAAGCCAACACCGCGGGCTTTTTCGCCACCGAGTTCAACGTATCCCAATGCACTCCCCGGAACAATGACGATCCGTCCCTTTTCATCCTTGAGACGCAGCTCAGAACCTTCGGCCAGCGCCGCAGAAACCAAGGCGGCGACGTCGTCGGCGGTTTGCTCGGATTCAAGGACGATTTCTCGGCCAATGTTTTGGATGCCGATCTTGATTTCCACAGATGTCTCCTCGGTGCAGACTGCCAATAAATGTATGTACAAACCACTCTAGGGCTAGGTGGTCAGGATTCCTTGGGGAAGCGGCTAATTCCGCGCCAAGCTAAACGATAGACAAGATCGCTGGCGACCTCGATGTCAAGATCGCCTTTTTCTTCAAGCCAGTAGCGGGCGCTGACCTGTGCCATCCCGGCTAACGCCCTGCCTAGAAGAGTTGCCTCTACGGGAGGAAGCTTGGTGTCCTCCGCAATGACTTTGCCGATGGCGTCTGCGTAGTTCGCATTGAACGTTTCCAAGCGTGCCGCAACTTCGGCGTCGTTTACCAAATCTGATTCAAACACGAGTCTGTGGGCCTGGTCATCATTGGCCATGAAATGAAAGTAAGCCTTCATGGTGGCTTGAACACGCAAATTGTTGTCGCTAGTGGAATTAAGAGCCGCCACAAGCATTGTGGTTAACGCTTCCAAATGACTGTCCAAAAGCGCCAAGTACAGTTCACGCTTGCTGGGGAAGTGCTGGTAAAGCACAGGTTTGCTAACCTTCGCGGTTTCTGCGATCTCATCCATCGCGGCACCGTGATATCCGTGGTTTACAAAAACTTCCAGTGCGGAGGCGAGCAGTTGCGCCCGGCGTTCATCGCGTGGGAGGCGGGTCGGTTGTGTGCGTGCGGCGGGGCGTCCCTTGGCTGAGGAATCTAAACTCATTGCGACAGCCTTTCTCTCCGTTGACCCAATAGAAGGCACATGGTTGGTTTATGTCATTCTACCCATCGGTAATGCTCCAAGCCGTGCAGGTGGGACTAGATTATTGAGTATGGTTTCCTTGATTCAGCCTTTGACCGCCACCAAGCCGCACTCTGAGGTGGCACTTCCGCCGTTGGTTGAACCGGGGCCGCCCTTGGGGCCGGAGGAGTTGGAACGGTATTCACGTCACGCTTTAATTCCGGAGATTGGTTTGGAAGGTCAGCAGCGCTTGCGCAATGCGCGCGTCTTGGTCATTGGGGCGGGTGGCTTGGGATCACCGGCACTGCTTTACTTGGCGGCCGCCGGTGTAGGCACTTTAGGCATCATTGACGATGACAGCGTTGAACTGAGCAACCTGCAACGCCAAGTGATCCATGGTGTCAGCGACATTGGCCGCACCAAAATAGATTCCGCCAGAGAATCTATTCTGAACCTGAACCCTGGCGTCAACGTGATTCTGCATCCCGTGCGGCTCGATTCCACTAACGCGCTGGAGATTTTTGCTGATTACGATCTGATCCTTGACGGTGCAGATAACTTCGCCACCCGATACCTTGTCAACGACGCCGCCGCACTGTTGGGCAAACCCTATGTGTGGGGATCGATTCTGCGCTTCGACGGTCAAGTTAGTGTTTTTTGGGACAAATTCGGACCCAACTACCGGGATCTGTACCCCGAGCCGCCAGCTCCAGGTACTGTGCCATCCTGTGCCGAGGGTGGTGTTTTTGGCATGTTGTGCGCCTCGATCGGCGCCATGATGGTCACCGAGGCGGTGAAACTCATCACAGGGATAGGCCAGACTTTGCTTGGCCGCCTGCTCATTTTTGATGCATTGACATCACGGTGGCGGGAAATCCGGATCGCCAAGGATCCGGCAGCTGAGCCCATCACGGAACTTGTTGACTATGAGATTTTCTGCGGGCTGGTTCCTGCCATGAAGAACGGCAACGAACTGATCTCCGCCGATGATCTTACCGAGCGGTTATCTCGCCGGGACCAAGGTGAGGATGACTTTGTGCTCATTGACGTTCGCGAACCGGTGGAATTTCAGATAGCTCGCATCCCGGGATCGGTGCTGATTCCACTGGCGGGTATTAGGGATGGCTCTGCGCTGGATCAGGTTCCGCACGGGGTACCGCTCATTCTGCATTGCAAGGCCGGCACTCGCTCAGCCCAAGCGTTAGCGAGCCTACAAGCGGCAGGTTATGCCGACGTCGTCCATGTGGACGGTGGGATTGACGCCTGGGCAAAGTAGCCGACGTTGACATTGGAGATAATGACACCTCGGCGCGGCTTCAATGTTGGTGTTCGCCTCGTTGGCATTGGAGATAATGACACCTTGGCGCGAACTGCTGGTCAGCAGTGGGAGGGTGTATGAAAATCAGACGTCGTGATCTCCAACCTCGGCGGGGTGGGGGTGTGGTTATCTCCAACCTCAACGGGTGGGAGAGGTTAGCCTGCGGCTTCGTCGCCGATTCGATCGGTCACGGCTAGGCCAATGACCTCAGGAGAGATCTTCAATCCATACAGGGCATCCAGAGCCGCTAGGTAGCTCTCGGAGTCTCCGGTGGCTGCCAGTTCCTTGGCGCGAACAGTTGGCACATGCAGGAGCTGCTTGACCATCCGGCGCATAGCAAATTCAACCTCTTGGGTTGCGGCCGAACAACCGTGCTGTTTGCGAACTTTGGCAAGTTCATCGTCAAGAACTGACATGGTGTGACGGCGCAGTGCCACGATGGCGTGGTCCAGTGAACGGGCGTTTTGAGACTGCTCAAAGTTCAAGGTGGCATCGGCAACCATGGCGGAGGCGTCCGCCAATGTTGCCGCTTGTTCGGCGGGAGCTGCTTGGCGCACAGTTTCAAGTGTCAGCAAGTCAACGCCGGAAAGGTCTGCAATGTCAGGGGCAAAGTCGTGTGTCAGCGCAAGATCGATGGCTGTGAGTTGGTGGGAGCTGTCACGGCGCATGGCCGCCAGATCAGCTCGCGAGAGCTGGTGATCTGATCCGCTGCAGCCAACCAGGAGCGAAGCCTGTGCAACGGCCTCGCCTAAGGAGTCATTATCCAGAGCAGTGCCGCCGCGTGAAGCCACGAACGTCTCAGCGCGGCCAGAAGCTGAGTAAACGGAAATATCTGAACATCCGCGCTGCCTCAGCTGCGCCATCGCGGCACCCGCATAGGCGCCGGTGCCGAACAGCACGGCTGATTTCCCTGTCAGGGAACCGGCCTCAGAAAGCACGTCGGCCACAATGATGCTAGCCGCAGGAAGTTTCGGAGTTAAGTCTTGGAGTTCAGCGGCAAGATCCAAGGCAACGGAGACAATCGACATGCCCCTGCGCCCGAGTGCCGTTTGGGCACCTACATCCTTGGCGGTCTTGGCTGCGGCTTGAAAAAGTCTGACCAGCGGGGCCGTGGTGACGCCCAGATCCTGCGCCATGCTCAGGGCCCGCCTAACCTGGCCGGCAATCTCGCGTTCTCCTACAACCGCTGACTCCAGCCCAGTGCTCACGGCAAAAAGATGCCGGGGGACTGCGTCGGAGTGCAGTGTGGAAAGGGCCAGGGATACTTGGGCCTCCGCCAAACCCGAGTGCCGGCTAACGGATTCAATGAGTGAACTGCGAGCAGACTCGACTTCCTCAGCGCTGCGGGCGTGGACATAGAGCTCGTAGCGGTTGCACGTGGCTAATGTCACCATGCCGGCGACTGGGTTGTTTTTTTCCACAATTTCAGCACTGACTGCCGCGGCGCCGACGCTTAGACGGGCAACGGTTTCCAAGTCAATGGCGGTGTGCGAGGCAACAAGAGAAAAGAGAACCACAATTTCAATATGGTAGACCCTTAACCTGATGGTTTATGGACAGGCAACCCTAATATGTCACTAAGAAACTGTGATTCCGCTGACATGGTGAACTTTCGAATGAGTGCCACGGTGACAGTTTGTGCACAAGATAGCCCCAGATTCGCTCTGTATGGTGGTGCCATGACACTGAGCCCAAGCCACCCCATGATGGATGGCCGCACCGCCAATTCCCCCCTGATCACGGCCTACCGGGGTGGCATACCTAGCCGCCGCCCTATCTGGTTCATGCGCCAAGCCGGACGATCGCTGCCTGAATACCGTGAACTGCGCGTAGGCACCACCATGCTGGAATCCTGCCTGAAGCCGGCCATGGCAGCCGAAATTACGCTCCAGCCCGTACGCCGCCACGATGTTGACGCCGCCATTTTCTTTTCCGACATTGTCATTCCGCTTAAGCTTGCTGGCGTCGGCGTGGACATTGTTCCCGGCGTGGGCCCGGTTTTGGACAAACCCATCCGCACCGCAGAAGACATTGCGAACCTGCCTGAGATGAGCGATTCCTCGTTGGATCCCATCCGCGAGGCAGTGGCCCTAACAGTGGCGGAGCTGGGTAGTACCCCACTGATTGGCTTTGCCGGAGCCCCGTTCACGGTGGCCGCCTACATGGTTGAAGGCCGCCCCTCCCGCGACCACCTTGGGCCGCGGACCATGATGCATGCCCGCCCCGAACTATGGGCTGAACTGATGAACTGGGCAGCTGACGCGTCCGGGAAGTTCTTGCGCGCGCAGATCGAAGCCGGTGCTAGCGCTGGCCAGCTTTTCGATTCCTGGGCCGGGTCGCTGGGGCTTGCCGACTACACCGAACATGTTGCCCCGGCGTCGGCTAGGGCCTTGGATCATGTCCGTGACCTGGGTGTTCCCCTGATCCACTTCGGTACAGGGACCGGCGAACTCTTGGGCGCTATGCACAATGTTGGTGTGGACGTTATGGGCGTGGACTACCGCCTGCCCCTTGATGAGGCCAACCGTCGTCTGGGTGGCAACGTTCCCCTACAGGGCAATATCGATCCGGCGCTGCTCAGCGCGCCGTGGGAGGTGCTTGAGGCGCACGTTCGTGAAGTTATTGCTGCGGGCTCCACAGCGCCCTCACATGTGCTGAACTTAGGTCATGGAGTGCCGCCGGACACAGACCCGACGGTGCTGACCCGCCTGGTGGAGCTTGTTCACTCCATCTAGCACCAACCTGTACCCGCCATACCCGAACCAGCTGTAAGGGACACCATGGAAAACCGCAAAATTGCTGCCAAAGCCCATAAGCCGCAGAGCCACCCGGCGCCGAATCAAGCAGTAGTTGTGGGCGGCGGCATCTCAGGTTTGCTTGCCGCGAAGGATCTGCAGGGTGCCGGTTTTCAAGTGAGTATTTACGACGCCGCTGCCACCTGGGGTGGGTGCGTGGCCCAACATGAGGTGGCCGGGGTGGTGTTGGATGCGGGTGCGGACTCATTCGCGACCCGGAACACGGCAGTGGCTGAGCTGGCTGCAGAGCTTGGGTTGGCCGATAAAATAGTCACGCCGAACCCGGCTGGGGCGTGGGTGTGGCTCCCGGATGGTCCCGTGCCGCTTCCGCGAACCGGAGTGCTGGGCATCCCTTCTGACCTCAGCGCGCCCGAAGTCCGCACGGCGCTGGGTGCCTCTGGGGTACTTCGGGCGGCGTTGGACGCCAAAATGCCTGTGAACATTGGCACCACCGAGGCCGTGTCAAGCATTGCCGAGCTTGTCCGGGCGCGCATGGGCAAGCGGGTGCTTGAGCGGTTGGTGGCCCCCGTGGTGGCAGGGGTGCACTCGGCCGATCCTGAACTGTTGGATGTGGACATGGTGGCGCCGGGCCTGCGGGCCGGCATCCGGGAACACGGTTCTTTGGCCGCAGCCGTGGCTGCGCAGCGGGCAGGTGGCAGCAAGCCCGGTTCCGCTGTTGGCGGGCTCGACGGCGGCATGCACACTCTGGTTACCGCGCTGGTGGCGCAGCTGCGTGAGGCGGGCGTAGCCATGCATGCAGGTCACCGGATCAGGGCCATATACCGTGGTGACACAGGCCCCTCCGAAGCCACGGGCGGGGAAACTTCTGCGCTCGCTACGGCTGCCGCGAAAGCCTCGGACTCAACGTACGACGGCGGTGGAGACTCCCGCTGGATCGTGGAGTGGGAGCATGGCACCGAGCAAGGTTTTGAGGCGGCGGAGCTGCTGGTGGTCTCTACGGATGGGCCCACGGCTGTGCAGCTTTTGAGTGCGGAGTTACCGCACCTGCTGCCCCTGGCGCCAGCCCCTGGGCCCGATATTCGCCTTGTCACGCTGGTAGTTGATGTGCCAGAACTTGATTCTGCTCCCCGAGGCACGGGCGTGCTTGTAGCCCCCGGTGTTGCAGGGATCAAAGCCAAGGCGTTGACTCATGCAACAGCGAAATGGGAGTGGCTGGGCAATTCCACCGGCCCGGGAACCCACGTCATTCGGCTTTCTTACGGCCGGGCCGGAGTCAAGGCCTCGGATGCCGTGCGTCTGACACCCAAGACTCTCAGGGAGGAAGACTTGATCCCCACAGCGTTGGCGGACGCCTCCGCCCTTCTGGGTGTGCCGGTGACCGAGTCGGATGTTCTGGGTGCGGATATTATCCGGTGGCAGGGCGCCTTGCCGTTTGCCGCCGTCGGGCATCAGGCAAAGATGGCCCAGATCCATATGCTGGCCAATGAGGTCCCCGGCCTGGCACTGACCGGCGGATGGTTGAGTGGCAACGGGCTGGCGGCCGTGGTCAGCGGCACGCGGCGGCAAATTCGGGCTGTCATTGACAGCTCAAGCAGAATGTAACGTTCCTCACTTTCTACGCAATGTAGAGAAGGTAATTTTAACTTTGAGACCGAATAGGGGCATGCTAGAAACCATGAGCCACACAAACGTAGAATCTGTCACCAAAACTCCCGCCGAGACTCCGTTCACCCTCTGGACCGTTTTCAAGCGCACGGGATCCTTCGCTGGAGGGGCCGCTGAGGTTGCCGAATTTGAGGCACTTGAAGCATCCCTGGCCGCCGAGAGCATCACCTTGCGCGGCAGCTACGATGTATCCGCTATGCGCAACGACGCGGACGTGATGGTTTGGCTTGTCGGTGCTGATGCGCAGGGCTTGCAGCGAGCTGTGCGCAGCATCCGGCGGTTGGGTTTGTTCGCCAGCACGGAAATTGCCTGGTCAGCCATGGGCGTTCACCGCGAGGCCGAGTTCGCCAAGAGCCACGCCCCGTCCTACATGAGCGCCAAAGAACCAAAGAACTGGGTCTGCGTTTACCCGTTTGTGCGCTCTTACGACTGGTACATCTTGCCCTCCGAGGACCGCAGCCGCATGTTGCGAGACCACGGCATGCTGGGGCGCGATTACCCGCAGGTTTTGGCAAACACGGTGTCGGCCTTCGCCTTGGGTGACTGGGAATGGCTGCTCGGCCTGGAAGCCGATGAGCTAACCGATCTTGTTGACATGATGCGCACCCTGCGTGGCACCGATGCCCGCCTGCATGTGCGTGATGAAATTCCCTTCTATACGGGCCGTCGCATTGACGCTTCCGAGATTGCCGAGGTCCTGAAGTGAATAATCGAGTAGTAGCCCCCAAACAATACGACGCGATCCTCCTGGCCTCCTTTGGCGGTCCCGAGGGCCAGGATGACGTCCTGCCTTTCCTTCGCAATGTCACCCGCGGCCGAGGCATCCCGGATGAGCGCCTTGAAGCGGTGAGCCATCACTATCGCGCCAATGGTGGGATCAGCCCCATCAATGCGCAGAACCGCGCGCTCAAGGGTGCCCTCGAAGCTGAACTGGCTGCCCGCAATATTGACTTGCCGGTTCTGTGGGGCAACCGTAACTGGGATCCCTACATTCCCGCTGTGCTGCAGGATGCGTACGACGCCGGTCACCGCCGCCTTCTGATGCTCACCACTAGTGTTTACTCCTGTTACTCCAGCTGCCGCCAATACCGCGAAGATATTGGCATTGCGCTGACCGAAACAGGTCTGGATGGCAAACTGGCAGTGGATAAAATTCGGCAGTATTTTGACCATCCCGGATTTGTGGAGCCCTTCATTGAGGGAACGGCTGCATCCCTGGCGAAGGTTCGCCAGGAACTGGTTGACGCCGGCAAATCTGAGGCACCCGTGCACGTCATGTTTGCCACGCACTCCATTCCCACCCGGGATGCTGAAGCGGCTGGCCGCTCGGAACTTCAGCCACGCAGCTTTGAGCAGGACTCCGCCTATGTGGCGCAGCACCTCGCCAACGCTGAGGCCATCATGGCAAGAGTTGACCCTGAACAGGAGTGGTCGCTGGTATACCAGTCCCGCTCCGGTGCACCGCATGTGCCGTGGTTGGAACCAGATATCAATGACGCCCTGGCTGAAAAAGCGGCTGCCGGGATTGCCGGTGTAGTGGTGGTTCCGCTGGGCTTTATTAGCGACCATATGGAAGTCCTCTGGGATCTAGATACAGAAGCCAAGGAAACGTGTGCCGAACTGGGCCTGGCCTTTGACCGGGCGCCCACTCCAAGCACGCACCAAAAGTTCGTTGAGGGTCTGGTAGACCTGATCTGCGAAAGAACCATTGAAAATCACATCACCGACCGTCCCGCCATGACCGATCTTGGGCCCTGGTATGACATCTGCAACCCGGGCTGCTGTGCCAACTTCCGTGGTGAAAAACCCGCTATTTCCGAAGTGGGCAGCTCTGTTGGTGTAGGCCTTGTTGGTGCCGGCGCTCAGGGAGATTCTTAACTTCCATGGCTGAAGTAATGACGCATGTAAAAATTGGGACCCGCGGTAGCCGTCTGGCCCTGAGCCAAAGCGGGCAAATCACCGATCAGCTCAGCGCGGTTGGTGGTTTTGCTGCCGAACTGGTGCCTATCAAAACCGACGGTGACATCCTGACCGGGCCGTTGTCCCAAATGGGTGGCACCGGCGTGTTCGCGGCCGAACTGCGTTCCGCCGTTTTGGACGGTCGTGTTGACGTTGCGGTGCACTCCTTGAAGGACCTGCCAACAGCGGCTGTGCCTGGTTTAACTCTGGCCGCGGTGCCCCTCCGTGCCGACTTCCGCGATGCCCTGTGTTCCCGCGACGGCTTGAGTCTGGCACAACTGCCGCAGGGTGCAACTGTAGGTACGGGTTCCCCGCGCCGTGCAGCGCAATTGTTGGCGTACCGGAAAGACTTAAAGATCGTGGATATCCGCGGCAATGTTGACACTCGACTGGCACGAGTACCTGGCCTGCCCGGGAACCCCGCAGTAGCAGCCGTCCCCGGCAAAATTGGCGACCTAGACGCGGTGGTACTAGCGGCGGCAGGGTTGAGCCGGATTGACCGTCTGGATACCGTCACTGAATTCCTGGACACGGAGGTGATGCTTCCGGCGCCCGGTCAAGGGGCACTGGCCCTTGAATGTCGTTCTGCCGATACCGACCTTTCTGAGGTTTTGGGACAGTCGCTGGCAGCTGTGGATGATAACGACTCCCGCCTAGCTGTGACGGCCGAGCGTGCGCTTCTGGCGCGTCTGGAAGCTGGTTGCAGCGCACCTGTTGGTGCGTTGGCACACCGTAAAGGTTCTATGCTCTATCTCGAAACTGTGGTTGTCTCCCTTGACGGTGTGCGTTCGTTGCGCTTGAAAAAGGCCACCGATGGTCTCACCACCGTTGGGGCCACGCTTTTGGGGATCGAACTTGCTGAGGAGCTTCTCGCTGGTGGCGCTGGCGACTTTGCAGACCTGGCAGGCCCTACCAAGTGACGATCCTCCGCGGGCCACTGGACGGATTGCGCGTGGCCATCACTCGCAGCCCGGACCGGGCCGGCGCCTTGGCTGATGCCCTGGCCGCGGCCGGTGCCGAGCCAGTTTTGGTTCCCGTGATTGACTTTGAGGTTGCAGATAATGACGCCTTGGGGGTGGCTCTGAGGCGCCTCTCCGCGGGGGATTACAGGTGGTTGGTGATCAGCTCCATCACCACCGTGCGGGCATTGAAGCAATGGTGTGAAGGGGCCGGGACTTCCTTGAGTGAGCTGATTCCGGCCGGGACATCCGTGGCCACGATTGGGCCAACGTCAGCTGCGGTTTTGGCGGCCGAAGGAATCCATGCGGAACTAGCCCCTGTGGATATCCAGTCGGCCGCCGGACTGGTAGAGCTGTGGCCCGAATTTGAGCCAAACACACTCTCACTAAGCAGCAACAACAAGATATTATTGCCGCAATCGAATCTCGCTGAAGCCACGCTTGTGACGGGCATGAACGCGAAGGGCTGGGACAGCGAAATCGTCACGGCCTACCAAACGGTGCACTACCCGGCCAAGGCGGAACTGCGCCTGCAGGCAACACTAAATAACTCACAGGGGCACACCAATGCGGGCTACCCGGTGCTCACCCCAGCTCAAGCGGCAGGTGAGATTGCGGCGGGAGCCATTGGCGCCGTCGTACTTGCCTCCGGAAGTGCCGCCCGCAGGGTAGCCGAAACCATGGCACCCCTGACAGACAACTGCCTGGTTATTGCCATTGGGCAGCCAACGCAGCTCGAAGCCCATCGGTTAGGGCTGCGCGTGGCCGCCACCGCCAAACACCCCACCCCCGAAGGCATCGTGGCCGCACTGGCCCAAGCCCACACTAATTTTCACACCCAGTAATTTACGGAGTCACCATGAGCTTTCCCCAGCACCGTCCGCGCCGCCTGCGCACAACCCCAGCCATGCGTCGTCTTGTCAGCGAATACTCGCTCACGCCGTCGGACCTGATTCTGCCGGTGTTCATCCGCGAAGACCTGATCGAGCCTAAAGCGATCACGTCCATGCCAGGAGTTTTCCAGCACACGACGGCGTCGCTGGTGGCGGCCGCGCACCAGGCAGTCGCGCTGGGGCTTGGCGGCATCATGATTTTTGGCATCCCTGCCGTTCGCGACGCGAATGGCTCAGCCGGGGTGGACCCCTTAGGTGTGCTGAACAAGGCCATTGCGGATGTACGGGCGGCCGTGGGAGATGACCTTGTCATTATGAGTGATCTTTGCCTGGATGAGTTCACAGACCATGGGCACTGCGGGGTTTTGGATGAGGACGGCGACGTTGCCAATGACGCCACCTTGAAGATTTACGCTCAGATGGCTGTGGCCCAGGCAGCTGCCGGAGCCCATATTGTGGCACCTTCGGGCATGATGGACGGGCAGGTAGCGGTGATTCGCGAGGCGCTGGACGCCTCAGGGTATGAAGACGTTTCCGTTTTGGCCTACGCCGCCAAATACGCTTCGGCCTTTTACGGACCGTTCCGCGAAGCTGTTGACTCGCAGTTGCAGGGGGATCGACGCACCTACCAAATGGATTCAGGTAACCGCCGGGAGGCCCTTCACGAGGTGGAGCTTGACCTGGCCGAAGGCGCGGACATCATCATGGTCAAGCCGGCCATGAGCTATTTGGACATCCTGGCCGATGTGGCGGCCATATCCCCGGTGCCCGTTGCTGCCTACCAAATCTCGGGGGAATACGCCATGATTGAGGCCGCCGCAGCCAATGGCTGGATCAACCGTCGCGGAGCCATAGAGGAATCCGTGCTGAGTATCAAACGTGCCGGGGCAAACATGATTCTCACTTACTGGGCTGCCGAACTGGCCGGCTGGCTGCGCGAGAACTAACACTTCTTTTTCTGTTGTTCACCTACTGAGGCAAGGATTTTACATGACAAGCTCGCAGGAACTTTTTGACCGCGCCAAGACCCTCATGCCTGGCGGGGTGAACTCGCCTGTACGCGCCTTTGGCTCCGTGGGAGGGACGCCACGCTTCATGGTCAACGCCAAGGGCGCCTACCTCACTGACGCAGATGGGCGCGATTACGTTGACCTTGTTTGCTCTTGGGGGCCGGCGCTATTGGGTCACGCCCACCCAGAGGTTCTCGCTGCCGTGCACACGGCAGTTGATCACGGTTTGAGCTTTGGCGCCTCCACCCCTGCCGAAAGCGAACTCGCCGCTCTGGTCACGGGCAGGGTTTCCGGGGTTGAACGGATGCGGATGGTCTCCACAGGTACCGAAGCAACCATGACAGCCGTGCGTCTAGCCCGAGGATTTACCGGACGTGAGTTGATCATCAAGTTCGCCGGCTGTTACCACGGGCACCTCGATTCTTTGCTGGCCGAGGCTGGCTCCGGTCTGGCGACCCTGGCCATGCCGGGATCTGCCGGGGTCACGGCAGCAACCGCCGCGGAAACGCTCGTGTTGCCATATAACGACCTTGCCGCCGTAGAAGCCGCCTTTGCTACCCACGGGGACAGGATCGCTGCAGTGATCACAGAAGCGGCGCCCGCCAACATGGGTGTTGTTACCCCAGGTGCTGGTTTCAACGCAGGCCTTTCCCGGATCACCTCAGCCCACGGAGCCCTACTAATCCTGGATGAAGTCCTGACAGGATTCCGCACGGGCCCGGCCGGATACTGGGGGCTCACTGGTGCGCTGGAGGGCTGGACACCGGATTTATTCACCTTTGGCAAGGTCATTGGTGGGGGACTTCCAACAGCAGCCCTGGGCGGCCGCGGCGAGGTCATGGACTACCTGGCACCGCTGGGCCCGGTATATCAGGCAGGAACATTATCCGGAAACCCAGTGGCAATGGCCGCCGGTGTGGCGACACTGACCGCAGCCACGGCTTCGGTGTACAAGAGTGTTGATGCCCGCTCTCTTGAACTGCAGGCGGCCTTGACCGGGGAGTTAGCTGCCCAAGGCGTAGACCACTCGATTCAGCGCGCAGGTAACTTGTTCTCTGTAGCCTTTGGCACCTCCGCTTCGGGGGTGCGCAACTACGCCGACGCACAGGCTCAGGAAGTGTTCCGCTACGCACCGTTCTTCCACTCCATGCTGGATTCCGGAGTGTACCTGCCGCCGAGCGTGTTTGAAGCGTGGTTCCTTTCAGCTGCACACGACGACTCAGCCATGAACCGTATCTTTGCGGCACTGCCGGCAGCTGCCAAAGCGGCGGCAGCTGCGACGGCGTAAGGTCCTCACCTCGGGATAAAAAGCTGCCCCTTTCCCGCCGCCTTCGTGGCTGCACGGTTACAGCACGTCGGAGAGGAAACCTCTCAAACGGTCTGTCCTTGGTGCTGTGAAGAGTTCTTCAGGAGAACCTGTCTCCACCACCACGCCGGCGTCCATGAATGTCACAGTGTCTGAAACATTGCGCGAGAAACCCATCTCGTGGGTGACCACCACCATGGTCATTCCGCCCTTGGACAGGTCGGTCATCAAGGCCAGAACACCCTTGACAAGCTCCGGGTCCAGGGCGGAGGTTGCCTCGTCAAAGAACATCACTTCCGGTTCCATGGCCAATGCGCGGGCAATAGCGACGCGCTGCTGCTGACCACCGGAGAGGTTTCCTGGCCGAGCGTCAGCTTTATGTTTCAATCCCACAAGTTCGAGCTGCTCAAGGGCTTTGGCGCGTGCCTGATCCTTGGGCATTTTGCGAATCTTAATCAAGGCCAGCGACACATTTTCCAGCACCGTTTTGTGCGGGAATAAATTAAATTGTTGGAAGACCATCCCAATGCGGCGGCGGAGCTCATCCGGGTTGTCCTTGAGGACCGATTTTCCGTCGAGAAGAATGTCGCCTTGATCCGGTTCAATCAACCGGTTCATAGCCCGCAACAACGTTGACTTGCCTGAACCAGAGGGACCAATCACCGAGGCCGTGGTGCCTTTGGGAACATGCAGGTCAATGCCCCGCAATACATGATTGCTGCCGAAGGAGAGATGAATATTTTTGGCGGTAAATGATCCTGAACTAAAATCACTCATGCTTTACGCTCCCTTTCCAACATGTGCCGCGGCTTCATCGGGTTCAATCTTTTGGGCTTTTCCCTCACGCATGCGCTTATCCATGAAGTTCACCAAGTGGGTGAGCGGGATGGTTAGGCAAAGGTACAGCAGACCTGCCGCAACGAGTGGAGAGAGGTTTCCCGTGGTTGCGGCTTGGTCGTTTCCAACACGAAAGATCTCCCGTTGGCTGGCAAGTAAACCAAGCATATAGATCAAGGAGGAGTCCTTAATCAAGGAGATCAGCTGGTTAACCAGTGCTGGCAGGACCCTGCGGATACCCTGGGGAATAACCACAAGAACCATGGCCGAGCCGTAGCTGAACCCCAGGGCGCGTGATGCCTCGAGCTGGCCGCTTTCAACACTTTGGATACCTGAGCGGAAGATTTCACCGATGTACGCCGCAGCCATCAGAGAAAGCGCCAAAATTCCCAACGGATAAGGATTGGTGCTGCCAGTAAGGATGCGGATTACAGGACCGAGCCCCAGACCAATCAACAAAATGGTCAAAATTGCTGGAAGACCACGGAAAATGTCTGTATAAATTCTGGCAATCCAGCGGGGGATGGGATTTCTTGAAATACCCATCACAGCCAGGATCATACCCAGGACGCACCCGATGATGGCCGAGGAAACGGACAAAATCAAAGTATTAGGCAAACCAACGCTCAGCATGTTCGGAATGACTTCCGCCATAGCATCCCAGTCGAGGAAAGTTTTTGCCAGCTGCTCGAGAACATCCATAAATTAGGCCTTCGGAACCGTTACTGCCTTGGAGCCCGGTGTCCAGTCTTCGGGCATGGGGCGGGTTGGGTACCATTCCTTGGTCAGCTTGGACCAGGTCCCGTCAGCGATGACTGCATCCAACGCGGAGTTCAAAGCGTCAGTGAGGGCCTTATTTGATGAGTTCACGGCGTATGCGGTGAAGTTCTGCGTATTGACTACTTCTTCGGCGATCACTGTTCCGTCGCCGTCCTTGACCTGGCCACTGGCCTGCTGAGAGGGGGCAACCCAAGCATCAACCTGACCGTTTTTCAAGTTCGCGTAGGCCGTGTTGTAATCGGCGAAGCGCACTGGCTCAACCTTCAACGTGTTGGAGACATAGTCATCCTGAACCGTGCCGGTGACAACAGCAATGCGAGTGTCTGCCTTGAGATCAGCGAAACCCTTGATGGGTGAATCTGTTTTTGCCACTACTGCCATGTAGCCGAAGTCGTAGCCGTTGGTGAATCCAACGTTTTTGCGGCGGGCATCCGTGGTGGAGATTGAGGAGGAACCGACGTCGAACTGTTTGTTCTCAACCTGAGCCAAGAGGGCAGAGAAATCGGTTGACTTGAACTCGACCTTTAGGCCCAGCTTTTCGCCCATGGCGCGGAGCAGCTCGTTGTCGTAACCGGTGAACACTCCATCTTTCAAGAAAATGTTCGGCGGGGCATCCGAGAGCGTACCCACACTGATGAGACCCGGGGTAGCGAGGCCAAGAGCAGCCTTATCAATGGAATCCAGGGCAGTGACGTCCTCTGTGGTGTATTTATCCAGCGAGGCCTGGTCGCTGCCGGCAAGGGCATCTGTGGGTTTATCGGAGCTTGTGGCCCCGGTACTGCCGCCACAAGCTGCGAGGGAGAAGGCCAGGGCCACAGCGACTGGAACAGTCGTGAGCCACTTCAGGGCAGATTTCTTCATCAGACATTCACTTTCATTGCAGGGACCCAGACCGGAATGCTGCTCGGGAAGGGGCGTAAGTGTGACGTGGGGAGTAGGCAGAAAATGACAGGATTTTCCTAGCTGAACTCAACCAACGAAACTAAATTATGTCACCCGGAGCAAAAATGTGGCTGATATGAACTTCTACGAATATTAAGCACAAGAAATGAAATAATATTCGAACATTCTTTAAGTCGGACATGGTTCAGCGGACACGCAGCGTAAAGTCCCGCACGACTGACGGGGCCCTGCACCCTTCTTCGTGAACGCCCCGGCTGTGAGTTGTGTCACTGATGACTGTTCTGTAGCAGGGACTTCCTGCCCTGACGGGGTTTATGGCAGGGCGGGCCAGTCACCCTCAACGACTGCGGCGGGATCCTTGACGCGGCGCAAATAGCCCTGAAAGTCAGCAGCCTGCTCACGGGCCCACCCGATTTGTGCGTGATGTAATTCCATGACATCGACTCGCAGGGCGCTGTACTTGGCAGCCAACGCATCAGCCAACCGCAGCGTGGCCTCAGCGTCGGCGGCCGAGGTGTGTGCGTCGTCGAGCTTAATGCCGTATTCCTCGCACAGGGCCACAAGCGTGCGGCTGCCTTTGCGGAACTTGTCCACATTCTTATTGCAAATAAAGGGATCAATCACCGGCGCGGCAGTAATCTGCCCTAGACTGTGCCGGCGGGCCTCGCTAGCCAGGACAGTGAAATCGTAGCTGGCGTTGAAGGCGATAACAGGAATGTTGTTGGCAAAAAGTGTGGCAAGTACCGCTCCCACCTCAGCTGTGACAACGTCCGAGGGGCGCCCGTGCGCTTGCGCGTGGGCTGTACTGATGCCATGGATGGCGGCCGCCTCTTCGGGAATTTCCACGCCGGGATTGCACAGCCACTCATGGGTTTCCGCCACAGCGCCGGATTCATCGACTATCACAATGGATGCCGTCACGATCCGGGCAGTACGGGGATCCTTGCCCGTGGTTTCCAGGTCAAATGCGGCACGGGGGTGCATGCTCCAGCTAGTCATGGCACAACGCTACCTGTTGGCATGGACATTGAAGCATTGGGGAGCACGGGAGGAACTAGTCTTGAGTCATGCGTGGCGAGTATGTTGAAGCGGTCTTAGCCGTGGCGGAGCTGATTCCACCTGCCCAAGTCCTCTCCTATGGGGATATTGCGGCACTTTTGGAGAGCGGTGGGCCGCGCCAGGTGGGGGCTGTTATGTCCGCTCACGGCAGCGCGGTGTCCTGGTGGCGGGTGATCCGGGCCAGCGGTTGTGCCCCGGTGTGTCACGGTGGCCGGGCGTTAGTGCACTACCGTGCCGAAGACACTGCTCTTCGCGGGGATACTTCCGATGAAGCGCTGGCGGCTGCAAGCCGAACCCCGTCGTGGCGGGTTGATATGGCGGCTGCCAGATGGAACCCGTCCGCGTCCGAAATGGACTTCGTCGACGTCATTGCGGAGCGCTTGCGCGAGGCGGATTCGGAGCGCTTGCGCGAGGCGGATTCAGAGCGCTTGCGCGAGGCGGATTCAGTGCGCTTGCGCGAGGCGGATTCAGCCGGGGACAAAATGTCAGTGCCCCGTGATGGACTAGAAGTATGAGCACAGAGGCACAGCATTCGCAGGAGAGGCACACGGCGTCCAACGCGCCCAAAGAGGGTAGGTCTACAAAGGCACAGCCGGAGCGCCCTGGCCGGTTTGAACTGCCCGAGTTGACCCTTGTTGCTCCTGTCAACAGTGCCAAGAGTGTTCCACAGTTCAGTTTGGATCAGCAGGCTGTTATTGATCTGGGTCCTGGGTCGGGTCCTGTTTTGTTGTGGGGTGCTCCCGGAACTGGTAAATCCACTGTGCTTATTGAAGCTGCTCTCAAGCGGATGGAGCACGACGGCGTTGATCCTGCAGGTGCTCTTCTGCTGGCACCGTCTCGGCTGGCTGCAGCGAGGCTTCGTGATGGTTTTAGTGCCCGGCTCACCAAGAGTTTAAGTACTTCTCCGGCCAGGACCTGGTCATCTTATGCCTTTGATCTGTTGCGCAGGGCTAAAGTTGAAGGGCGTATGCCACACCTTGAGAGTGCGCCACGGCTCATGAGCGGACCCGAGCAGGATCTGATCATTCGGGACCTATTGGCGGGGCACGCCATGGGTCTGGGTACGGTGCCGGCGTGGCCAAAGGAACTCACTCAGGCTCTTGAAACCCGCGGATTCCGGCAAGAGATCCGCCAGCTTTTTGACAGGGTTATTGAATACGGGTTGGTCCCTGAGGAGCTTGCCGAATTGGGTGCAGCCAATCGGCGCCCTGACTGGGTTGCGGCGGCGTCGTTGTATAAGGAATACCGTGACGTTGTGGATTGGGGCAAGTCAGGTTCCTTTGACCCTGCGGGGATCATCACTGCCGCGACAACTCTTCTGCGCCTTGACTCAGATTTCCTGGACCAGGAGCGCAAGCGGTTGGCGTTGATTGTTGTTGATGACATTCAGGAAGCCAACAAAGCCGTGCACGAACTTCTGCACTTGGTTGGCCAGGGAAAAGACGTGCTTGTGGCAGCCTCGCCAGACACTGTTGTTCAGGGGTTCCGCGGCGCCCGGCCGGATCTTGTTGCATCGCTGACCCATTCCCTGTCAACACCAGAGCATCCTTTGCAGCAGTTTGCGTTGTCCACATCGCATCGCATGAGCAAACCCCTGGCAGCTGCCTGGTCCGGGGTCGCTGACCGTATTTTTCAGATCCGTGGCGGCCACAAGGCACGCGAACTGGCTTGGCCAGAGGCGTTGGCTGGCCGGCATGGTGGCCACGCAGCGGCACCCCATGCTGAGGCGATCAACGCGACTGAACCGGCCGGCGGGGAACCTGGACCGGTGCCGCGCCAAGAGCTGCGTAAAGACCCGGACAAAGTCTCGTATGTCAGTGCGCATTTTGTTGCTTCGGAAGTTCACGAACTCCGCCTGGTTGCCGAACGGATTCTGCACTTACAGCACTTAGGTGGTCACAGCCTGAGCGAGATCGCGGTTATTGTCCGTACCGGGTCGGCACTGGCTGCCTTACAGCGTTATCTAAGTGCCCAAGGTATCGCCGTCAAGGTGCCTGTGGCGGAAAATCCTGTGCGTGACGAGCCTGCAGTTCGTCCTTTGCTTGAGGCGTTTGGCATTGCCTTGGCGCCGGAAACCCTAGACGCCGAGGCTTGCGTTGCGCTGCTCACCTCGCGGATAGGGCGTTCAACGGCATTGCATTTGAGGAGACTTCGGCAGGCGCTGCGGCAGCAAGAGCGCCATGTCGGAGGTGGCCGAGCTAGCGATGAGCTGTTGGTTGAAGCGCTGCTGAACTCGCAAAAGCTGGCTCCGCTTGGTTGGGAGGCTGCCAATGCTGCCAGAATCGCCGCCATGATCGCGGCTGGGCGCGAAGCAGTGGCTCAGCCGGGAGCCAACGCTGAAACAGTCCTATGGGCGCTGTGGGAGGCCTGTGACAGCTCCGGAACATGGGAAGCGCAGGCTCTACGCGGCGGTCCCACAGGCATCCGGGCCGACAGGGACTTGGATGCGGTGATGGCATTATTCCAAACGGCTGAACGTTACGTTGACCAGCTGCCAGGATCCAGTCCGCAACAGTTCCTGGATTACCTGATGAGTCAAGAACTGCCGATGGACACGTTGGCAGCGCGGGCCCAACGTACCGATGCCGTTGAGATTGTGACCCCGGCAAGTGCTGCTGGGCGGGAATGGCCCATCGTCATTGTCGCCGGGCTGCAGGAGGGAGTTTGGCCCAATACCCGCTTGCGCGGGGAACTGCTCGGCAGTCAATTACTTGTGGACGTGCTTGAAAAAGGGGCGCAGGCAGCCCACCAAATTGAACCTGCCGCCAGACTCAGGGATATCCGTTACGACGAGTTGCGCAGCTTTGCGGCGGCCATTTCACGAGCCAGCCATATCCTTATCCTCACAGCCGCGGCAGGTCATGATCTTCAGCCTTCCCAGTTCATCGACCTTGCAGCGCCCTACGTTCCTGTCACTGATTCTGGTGGTGAGTCCCAATACCCCGTGCGTCCAGTAGAACAAGTGCCGCGTCCCATGACCTTGCGCTCGCTGGTGGCGGAGCTGCGGCAAGAATCGGAAATGCGCACCAACCCTGAGGCTGCCAGGATGCTGGCGGTGTTGGTAGGCGAAGACGTGCCCGGGGCGGATCCTCATCAGTGGTGGGGTTTGTTGCCCTTGAGCTCCGATGGGCCCATTGTGGCACCCGGAGAACCGGTGAACGTCTCGCCATCAAAAGTCGAGGAGGTGCTTAAATCCCCGCTAAATTGGTTCATCCGCGCCGCCGGCGGAGACGCCACAACAGACTTCGCTCGCAGCCTTGGGACGCTCATCCACAGCATTGCGCAGGACATCCCCAATGGTGCCGGCCACGAATATCTGGCGGAGTTGGATAAACGTTGGCCGTCTCTGGGGCTTCCCGAGTCGTGGGAAAGCGATCTTGATTACAAACGCGCCCAAGAAATGCTGGGCAAACTGGCCCAATATGTCATTGAGGCCAGGCAACAGGGGCGAACGCTCTTGGGTGTTGAAGAAAATTTCAGCGTTGACGTAGGCGAACTACCTGACGGCATCTTGCCCAGCACTTTCTTGCCCGGCACTTTCTCGTCCAGCACCGGGATTCCAAGCAGCGCAGTGCCTGATACAGCAGTGCCTGATACAGCAGTGCCTGATACAGCAGTGCCTGATACAAAGGACGCCTCACTGAGTTCCGCTGATGGTGGCGCACCTGAAGCAGAAGACACTGACACAAGTGGTCTTGCGCAGCCGCCACCCGCCCGCGTGGTGCGCTTGCGTGGGCAGGTAGACAGGCTTGAAGCGGACGCAAACGGGAACTTGATAATTGTTGATATCAAGACCGGCCGCACTAAACCCACCAAGGACCAGGTTCTTGAACATCCTCAACTCGGCGCCTATCAAGTGGCTCTCTCGGCTGGTGCGTTCTCCGCACAAGCCGAGGCTGCCGGGCTCTTTGGCGCCAGCTCGGGCGGGGCAGCGTTGCTACCACTAGGTGATGGCACAAAGAACGTGAAAACGCAGGATCAGCCCGCCATGGTGGCAGGCAGTGAAAACGATCCAACCCGGAAGGTTATGGAGGCGGCCCTGCTCATGGCACAGGCTGTCTTCCCCGCCCGCCATGGCGCAGACTGGTCCGAACGCAACGGCTGCCCCCTGCCCACCATTTGTCCGCTGTGTCCTGAAGGGAAACAGATCACCGAATGAGCCACGGAACGAATAATTTGGTAGCCCGGACGCTGGCGGGCCCGGCGTCCCAACCTGCGCGTCCCCTGTTGAGTCCCTATGAATTGGCGGAGTTGTTGGAGCAGCGTCCTCCTACGGCGGAGCAGGCCGCCATTATCTCATCACCTCTTGAACCGCTGCTTGTGATTGCCGGGGCAGGCTCCGGGAAGACAACAACAATGGCGGACAGGGTGGTGTGGTTGGTTGCCAACGGGTTGGTCCTGCCAGAGGAAATCCTCGGAGTCACTTTTACCCGCAAGGCTGCCGGGGAACTGGCATCGCGGATTCGCGGGCAGCTGGATAGATTGGGCACGCTGGCTCGCTCGGGTGAGATTGAACTCGCTCCTGCCGCTTCTGCCAGAGATGCACTGGAGCCTAACGTCTCCACCTACCACTCTTATGCCAGCGGTATTGTCACCGACTATGGTCTGCGATTAGGCATTGAGCGCGATGCCGTGGTGCTGGGCGCGGCTGAAGCGTGGCAGCTGGCCAGTGAAGTAGTTGAAGCGCACGACGGAGCCCACGAACACTTCACAGCGGCAAAATCCACATTGATCCAATCAGTGATGGACCTTGCCGGTGAATGCGCCGAGCATCTCCAGGATCCCGAGCAAGTTCTGGCAACTATCAACGACTACCTGGTAGCCTTCGATTCTTTGCCCTATATTGCCGAAACCAACAAACCCCGTACTGCCATAGTGAACAAGCAGTTGGATGTTCTGCGGACCCGGGCTTCTGTGGCCGCGCTGGTGCAAAAATATGCTCAGGCCAAGCGCCGTCGCAACGTCCTTGACTACGGTGATCTGGTAGCTCTGGCCGCCCGGATTGCCCAGGAAGTTCCGCATGCAGGAGACATGGAACGCCAACGCCACAAAGTAGTGCTGCTGGATGAATTTCAAGATACTTCCCATGCACAGCTGCAGCTCTTCGCTGAGCTGTACGGTGACGCTCACCCTGTCACGGCTGTGGGGGATCCGCATCAATCAATTTACGGGTTTCGGGGCGCCTCGGCCGGGCAGCTCTTCCGCTTCCCGGAAATATTTCTCAAAAGCGATGGCAGCTACGCTGCAACGGCTGAGCTCACCATCGCTTGGCGTAACTCAGCGCACATTTTGGCGAGCGCAAATGTGATGTCGGCTGAACTGACACTTGCACAAACCCGGAAGGCCAACACCAAACTGGCTGCCGGACTGAGCGAGGCGCAAAGGGCAGCGGCCGGGCCGCGAGTAGTAGTCTCGCCCTTACGTGAAAAACCCAATGCACCCATGGGGGAGGTGCTTCTTGCACGCTACGAAACAGAACTAGATGAGGCCCAAGCAGTTGCTGCGCAGATTTTGGAGAGCAAAGGTGATTTCACCCACCGTGGTGGCAGCCAGGGTGCCATGACAGTGGCCGTGTTATGCCGGCGTCGTGCGCAATTTTCAAAGCTCCAATCTGTGTTCGAAGCACGTGGCATCCCGTACGAAATTGTGGGGTTGAGCGGGCTGCTGGGCATGCCAGAAATAGTGGACCTTGTTGCCACCTTGAGGGTGATTGCCGATCCCGGGCGCTCGGATGCACTCATGCGATTGTTGACGGGGGCGCGGTGGCGGATTGGTCCTGCGGACCTGATGGCTTTCTCTGATTGGGCCCGGTATCTGGCACGACAACGGGAATGGGCGGCCCACAACAGGGTGGATTTTGACGCGTCAACCTTGCGGGCCGGAAGTGCACAGCCGGTAGCAGTTGAATCATCCAAACCTGCCGATGCAACAGTGGTTAGTGCTGATTTGGTGGATGCTTCCTCGCTGGTGGAAGCGCTGGATTATTTGAGCCAGGATTACTGGCCCAAGGGGGCACGGCCGCTGAGCGAAGCAGCAAGAGCCCGACTTTTAGTGCTGCGGGATGAGCTGCGGATGCTGCGCACTTTTGTGGGTGAGGACCTGGGCGATCTGCTCGGTGTCGTGGAGAAAACCATGCTGCTGGACATAGAACTGGCTGCTAAACCCGGCTCCAGCATCCACCACGCACGGCGCCACCTGGACGCTTTTGCTGAGGCGGCGGCACAGTTCATGCAGGCCGCACAACGTGTTGACTTGGATGCCTTCCTCGCTTGGCTTGAAACGGCAGAATCGGAAGAGGGCGGGCTGGAAATGACGCCGGTTGAAAGCAACCCTGACGCCGTGGCGCTACTGACTGTCCACGCCTCCAAAGGACTGGAATGGGACGTGGTGTTTGTGCCGGGCATGAATGCAGGCGCCTTCCCCAGCGCACGCGCTGATCGCTGGAGCACCGGAGCTAAATCGTTGCCGTGGCCTTTGCGTGGGGACGTTGGTGATCTGCCCGAATGGGACACCAATGTGCCGGACCTGAAGACCTTGATGGAGAATGAGAAACTTTTTGCCGACGATGTTCTCCTCCACGCCAAGGAAGAGGAACGTCGTTTAGCGTACGTGGCCTTTACCCGCGCCCGGGATTTTTTGATGTGTTCCGCCACGGTGTGGGGCAGTGGAAAGAAGCCGCTGGCACCCTCACCCTTTCTGATGGAGTTGTTGCCACTGACTGAAGGGGCAACACAGAGTGCTGGTCTCGGAGCGTGGGCGCCAGACCCTGAAGAAGGTGCGCTCAACCCTGTCAGTGCGGGCGCGGAAAGCGCCCAATGGCCCTATGATCCGCTCAACGGGCCCGAGATCGTCGGCAGGGCAGGGGTGGCTGTGCGGGTAGGCCGCCGAACTGGTGTGGAACGATCCGCCGCCGCAGTCTCCGCCGCCCTCGCCGCCGCCGCCTTCGCCGAGGTTGGAGATAATGACGCCTCTGTTAAGTACGGAAGTGAAGAATTCTTAGCCGCCAATCCTCGCTGGGGCAAAGAAATGAGTGTTTTGCTGGCCCAAGAACAAGTGGAAACAGACCAGCTGAGAGTGGAACTACCCCCACATATTTCTGCTTCCCGCCTGGTGGCGCTGGGGGAGGACCCCGAAAAAGTTACCCGTGCCATGCGCCGCCCAGTGCCCACCAAGCCCGGCATGGCCGCCCGCAAAGGAACGGCGTTCCACACCTGGATTGAAGAATTTTTTGCAACGACCGGCCAACTCGACTTGGGTGAAGAGATCGGGGCGGACGCCTATGTGGATGAAGCCTACGGCCTGGCTGACATGCAGGAAACGTTCAAGAGTTCCCAATGGGCTGCCAGAACCCCCGCGGAGCTTGAGGTACCCATCGAAACCCGGGTGGCAGACGTGGTTGTCCGTGGCCGCATCGACGCTGTCTTCCGCGATGCAGATGGAGGATGGGACCTGATCGACTGGAAAACAGGGAAAGTACCTTCGGCTCCGCAGCTGGCGGTGCGTGGTGTACAGCTGGCTGTGTACAGGCTGGCATGGTCGCGACTGCAGGACGTTCCGCTTGAACAGGTCAGAGCAGCCTTTTATTACGTGGGTCAGGACAAGCTCATTCGTCCCGTGGATCTCGCCGGGCAGGAAGAACTGGAAGCGATCGTTCGCAACGCCTACTCAGCCTGAGACGGAGGAAGGGCGCTACTTTTTTAGTGGGATAACTTTCATGGCTGTGGTGTCCACGTCTTCCGCTAGTGGCTGCACGGAATCCGCGGCAGAACTAGCCTCTGGCTTCTGTGCGGGTTGGGTAACAGAATCAACAGCATCAGCAGAATCAGCAGCATCAGCAGAAAGGTCGGATTCGGAGGGTTCGCTCGCCTTTGTGGAGTCCGATCCCAGCTTTGGGAGTTCATCCGGATGGGTAATTGGGGTGACCCCTACTCGGGCAATAGCGGCGTCGGAATCGTCGTCGTTCTTTTCTGAAGCAGTGCTTGTTGCCGGCAGTTTCTGCGGCAGCGGTGTATCTACAACAGTTTTTGACGCAGGCTCCGGAGTGGAAACGTGTTCCGGGCTAACAGGGACAGCTGGGGCCTTGACCGGCGCCGCAGCGATGATGGCAGGCGGCTCCACACTGATGGGCTGTCCACCGTGTGTGGCAATGTCAGTTTCCAGGGTCTTGAGCATCTGCTCGGCGTCCTCAACCATGCGCGCACTGTCAGCGGCATAGCCCTTGACAAGCCATTGGGCCAGCGCAAATTCAGCGCTCAGGGCTGCACGGCGCAGCAGGTGCGGGTCCGGTGTTTCGTTCCGGGCAGCCGAGTACGCCTGCATGACAGTGTCAACGAATTCGGGGTCATTCACGGCCACCAGCCACGCGAAATCATCAGCAGGGTCACCGATCCTCAAATCGGTCCAGCCGATCACTGCCGTGACTTGGTTGCCGGCAAGAAGAATATTGTCCTCGTGCAGGTCGCCGTGGACAACACACGCATTGAAACGCCACAACGCCACGTCTTCCATGGCGTGCTCCCAGCGACGCAGGAGCGAGGGAGGAATTTTTCCTGTGGTGGCTGATTGATCAAGTTCGTTTAATTTGCGCTGACGAAACTCGTTCGCTGTGTAGCTGGGCAAGTCATAGGTGGTGACAAGTTCTTGGGGCAGATCGTGGATAGCGGCCATTGCGGTACCGATTTCCAGTGCCAGTGCGGCGCTCGCGGAAGCAAGATGCTCAACAGATTCGGCCTTGCCAGGGATGTGCGAGTACACGAAGGTGATGAGCTCACCTTGGCGTACGGTACCGGCTACGGTGGGAAGCAGGAAGGGCAATTCCGCGCGGATGCCTGGGGAGAAGGCGCGCAAAACCTGGCGCTCGGTCTCCAGCCGCGTGCTGGCTTCGGCATGGCGGGGGGAGCGAACTCGCCAGCGTCTTTCTTCCGAATCAACCAGTAGTGCCGAACAAAAATCGGCGGTATCGTCAGGCTCCGGGCCGAAGGCAGTGACGTTGAGTCCGGGCACGGCGGCGCTGGCTATGGCGGCCAATTCGATTGCAGTCATTCTTCTCACCTCTCTACCGTAGAACGCGAAGGCACTATAGCAGCGCCGTTGCGGCGGCGAGTCGCGAGAACTCCTTGCTGTAGCCATGTTCTTGCTTGTTTTTATGCGTTGGATCGCGGTCCCAGGTTATCCACATTCAGGAGGGGCTAAATACAAATTTGGGCACCGGATGCGTACGGTAGAAACATGATGACATCCAATTCGTTTCCTGAAACTGGCCTTGATCGGCAATGCGAGCAGCGCAGCGAACCAGGCTACCTAGCGGCGGTGCTTGGTGAGGGCACCTATCGGGTGGTATTTTTCCACCAAGGTAAGGCTCTGATGGATGGGTCCGGACTAGGATATTTTGATCCTGCCAAACTTCCCGCAACGCCGCCAGCAGGAACCAACACCGTTTACTTGGGCAAAATGCTGGCTGGCCAAAGTCACCAGCTGCCGGTTGGCACTGACATTGTCCTCCATGCTCTTGCGAACGACGCCGGAGACTTCAGTTGGGTGCCGCAGGGAACCAGCTTCGCGGGGTACCGGGATGTGGCCTACGGTTTAAACACCTTTGATGCGGAAGTTTTTGTGCAGGCTCAAGCCGTTGCCAATTGGCATGGAAGCCATACACGGTGCCCGCGCTGTGGCAGCCCCACCGAGATCAAGTCTGCAGGGTGGATGCGTTTGTGCGCCCAGGATGGATCCGTACACTTTCCGCGTACTGACCCGGCTGCCATAGTGGCCATTGTGGGGAGCGATGACAGGATTTTATTGGCAAGTAACTTCCAGTGGGAAAAACACAGGTACTCGACCGTGGCTGGTTTCGTTGAGGCTGGCGAGAGCGCCGAACAGGCAGCAGTACGTGAGATTGCTGAAGAAGTGGGCGTGCACTTGCACTCCCTGGACTACATTTCTTCACAAGCATGGCCGTTTCCGCGGTCACTGATGCTTGGATTTATTGGTTATACCAATGACACTGTTGCAACACCTGACAATGTTGAGGTCAGGGAAGCGAGGTGGTTCTCCAGGGAAGAACTGCAGAGCGCCGTATCCAATGGTGAAGCTGTGGTCTCACACAGGCTCTCCATTGCCCGGTCCTTGATTGAGCACTGGTACGGCGGCCGTATTTTGGAGCCAGGTGAAAGCGAGTGAGTTTTGACCCGCAGCAATCGGGGCTGCCGGTGATGGATGAAAGCACGGCTGAAGAACGAATTTTGGCAGGTTTGGATGATGAGCAACGCACAGTAGCCACCACTCTAAGCGGGCCCTTGTGTGTTTTGGCAGGTGCCGGAACAGGGAAAACACGGGCCATCACACACCGCATTGCCTACGGTGTGCACACGGGTGTGTACAACCCGAACAGGCTACTAGCAGTGACTTTCACCGCCAGAGCAGCAGCGGAAATGCGTACCAGGCTTCGTGATTTGGGTGTTGGCACGGTCCAGGCCCGGACCTTTCACGCTGCCGCGTTGCGGCAGCTACAGTACTTCTGGCCGCACGCCGTTGGAGGCCAGCTGCCTGGTTTACTTGACCACAAAGCCCAGATCATCGCTGAGGCGGCACGGCGTTTGCGCCTGCCCACAGACAGGGCAGCCATCAGGGATTTGGCTGCCGAAATTGAGTGGGCAAAGGTGTCGATGCTGACGCCGGAAACCTACCTGATCAAAGCAGAAGACCGTGGGGAGCCTGGCGGCCTGGACAAAGTTGCTGTGGGGCGTCTTTTTCAGGCATACGAGGATGTGAAAGCTGACAGGAACCTCATTGACTTTGAGGATGTTCTGCTGATCACTGTAGGCATTTTACAAGAGGACCCGCGTGTGGCTGCCACCGTACGCGACCAGTACAGGCATTTTGTTGTTGACGAATACCAGGATGTGTCCCCGCTCCAGCAGAGAATGCTTGATCTGTGGCTCGGCGGTCGTGACGAGCTATGCGTTGTTGGTGATGCGAGCCAGACAATCTACTCGTTCACGGGTGCCACTCCGCGGCACCTCTTGGATTTCCCTAAGCGTTTTCCAGCAGCCAGCATGGTAAAACTCGTGCGCGATTACAGGTCCACACCCCAAGTAGTGGGGTTGGCCAACACTCTACTAAGTAGCCGACGCAGCGGTGGGCTCAGCGCCGACGCCCTATGGTCCAAACCGTTGGAACTGGTGGCCCAACGCCCAGGCGGGCCAGCACCTGAATTCCTTGAGTGCAGCGACGACGAGGCTGAAGCGGCTGCCGTTGCGGCCAAAATCAAGACGCTGATCGCCAACGGCACTCAAGCAAGCGAGATCGCCGTCCTGTTCAGGACCAATGGGCAGTCCGAGGCTTATGAGCAAGCGCTCACATCTGCCAGTGTTGGCTACCAGCTGCGCGGCGGTGAACGTTTCTTTGCCCGCAAAGAGGTTCGTGATGCCATGCTGCAATTGCGAGCAGCCTCACGTGCGGCCGAGGATGAGCAATTGGGGCAGCTAGTCCGTGATGTGCTCAACAACCTTGGTTACCAGCCCGAAGCGCCTAAAACTGGAGGGGCAGTGCGTGAACGCTGGGAGTCGCTGTCAGCAATAGTTGCCCTCGCTGACGAACTGGCAGTCTCCCGAAGCACCCCTGAACACACCTTTACGCTGATTGATTTCGTGGCGGAACTTCAAGATAGGGCCTCGGCTCAGCACGCACCCACTGTCCAGGGTGTCACACTGGCCTCGTTGCACTCAGCTAAAGGTCTTGAATGGGATGCGGTCTTCCTGGTTGGCCTGAGCGAAGGGTTGATGCCAATTTCCTTTGCTGACACATCGGAAACCGTGGATGAAGAGCGCAGGCTGTTATATGTGGGAATCACCCGTGCCCGCGAGTTCCTGAACTTCTCCTGGTCCACGGCGCGCACTCCAGGGGGCCGTGCCAACCGCAAACCCTCCAGATTCCTTGACGGGCTGCGGCCCAACTCAGTGGGTGGAGCCCCCACGGGACCGCGCCAGCCCACGGTACGAAAGTCACGGACTGCTGTTGGCCCTTCTGTGTGCAGGGTGTGTGGGAAGATCCTCAACACAGGTGCCGAACGAAAAGTGCAACGCTGCCCGGACTGTCCGCCAAATTACGATGAGGCTATTTTTGATCAGCTGCGTCAATGGCGGTTAGCTGAGTCCACCACCAATGCGGTGCCGGCGTTCGTGGTCTTTACGGATGCAACGTTGATGGCGATTGCCGAAGCGGCCCCGCAAAACCTTGACACGCTTGCGGGGTTGCCCGGGGTGGGACCTGCAAAACTGGAGCGTTACGGAGAAGCAGTGTTGGAGATTGTGGCCAAGGACTGACTTTGCCATTGGCAGCCGCAGTCAGGATGGGTAGAGAACTCCTGGTGCGTCCATCTGCCGTTATCCGGGTGAAACGTCAAGACTGCTGACCACGAGCTTGGGCGGTTAACTGCGTCGAGAAACAGTAAAACGTGCGTGGCTGCAGTGCCAGCCAATGTTGCAGCAAGGGCTGTACTCTCTAACAGTTCTGCCCGGGGCCGCCGATCCGCCGACTGTGCCGAAACTGTGGCAAGTTGGTTGCAAACATCCAGCCATTGCGGATCATGGAGGTTTCGGTGCCTTTCAACGCATTCAGCGCATGCCGTTTCTCCGGGCAGAACAAAAGGACCCACCGTACCGTCCTGCTCGCGCAAGAGGACAAAGAGGTGTGGCCGGTCAGCGGCAAGAAAGCGCGCAGCTGTTTGCGCTGGAACGGCATCGTGGCCCACCACAACGGCAAGATCAAGGCATCGCAGGCTGGGACCTCCGGCACCGCCGTCGTGCACTATGTGAGCATGGCAACTTGGGTCGATGCTTAGCAGGTGTCGACGCACGGCAAGGGATCGTGACAGGCCAATATCGCTGAGTCTGAATGAGCCTGGACTGACGTCAGTTGCAGCTACGGGGCTGTCGTCCTCAAGAAGGAGTGTGCCCACGCCGGCGCTGACCAGAATGGCGGCTAATGAGGCCCCGGTGCGCCCCAAACCAATAAGATGGACGACTCCGTGTTCGCGCCTTGCCATGAAGTCGCGGCACGGGGACTGGTATAGGCCCAGCAGCGCCGAATGCTCAGGTGACAACCGCTCGGCCCGGTAACCCTGCGTGTGCAGTTGCGCATCGGTGAAAAGCAGGTCAGCGAGTTTCAAGCAAATTTCCTGCGCTCGCAGAGTATCTACGCCCAAGGAGAGTGCCCGCTCCCAGACTTTGCCATCGGGGATTCCTTGACGCAGTTCCTGAATAAAGTCCAGTTCAGAGTCCTGCAGCCCTTCAAGTATCAACCCACCGGCACTAAGGCCTATCTGAACGCTGTGGTGTCCGCGACGGACCATACGCAGGCCCGGGTTAAGCTGTGTCATGGCTGCCTCACGTAACATTTTTCTGGAGAGCACTAGGGTGTGGTCTTGGGCTACGATCATCGCATTTTTAGACAGCTGCTGGGAGGGGTTTTCCACAGCTGAAAGTTATCCACAATCCACGACGTCATTTTCAAATCCACAACAATTTGGCTGTACTCTCGAGGCATGGCAGCACCATCAACACCACGTCCACTTGCTAGCAGGAAGTCTGGCGGCGCGAATCGACCCCAGTCCCTCGGCAAAGGAACACCGGGCCCAATGGGTGACTCATTTTCGCTTTACAAGCTCAGTAACGGGGAGCCTGTTCTTGTGAGACGAACAGCGAGACGCAAGAACGGCTTGGCTGCTTTCTGGGAGGCTGGCCAGGCGGTGATTGCCGTACCTGCGAGATTAACTCTGGAAGATGAGCATTATTGGGTGCCGCATATGGTTGCGAAACTTGAACGTGGTGCACAGTTGCAGGCAGGACAGCGCAGAGCACCCGCAAACGATGATGCCCTCATGGAACGCAGCCTGATGTTGTCAGGGAAATATCTGGGTTCGGCTGCAGTTCCGGAATCCGTGCGGTGGGTGCTCAATCAAAATGACCGGTGGGGTTCGGCAACGCCTGCCCGCAAATCAATTAGAATTTCCCACCATGTGCAGGGCATGCCTGAATGGGTGCTGGATTACGTGCTGCTGCACGAACTGGCCCATTTGATTCATGCCAATCACAGTGCAGAATTCTGGGCTGAGTTGGCCAGCTACCCCCAACTTGAGAGGGCCAGAGCATTCCTCGATGGTGCGTCCTTTTCAGCGGCAAGAAACATCAGAAGCATGGACCCCAGCCCCGAGGACCCCAGCCCCGAGGACCAGCGTGAGGCAGACGCGGGTTGAGGGCTGGAGCAGTAGTGCTTGTGTTGTGCCACGAACCACAGGCTACTGGTCCGTTTCTGTATCCTCTGGGTCCGTGCCGTCCTTGGGATCAGGAGCGTCGGAGTCGGTTCCGATGCTCTCAAATCCGCCGTCCAGAAGCTTGGCCAAAGCGGCATCCACGTCAGATTCGGAGGCGTCTGCGGCTTCGCGTCTGGCACTAAAACCCGCTGCGTCATCCAGATCAGCGGAAGTCGGGAGCAAATCGGGGTGGGCCCAGATGGCGTCACGGCCGGCGATGCCACGCTGTTCCTTCAGCGAGGACCACAGGGCAGCTGCTTCCCGGAGTCGCCGTGGGCGAAGTTCCAAGCCAACAAGTGAGCCAAAGGCGTGTTCGGCCGGCCCGCCGGTTGCCCTGCGGCGGCGGATGGTTTCACGGATTGCGGCAGCGGAAGGCAAATTGGCCGCCGCATCAAATGTCAGCTCGTCAACCCACCCTTCAACAAGGGCAAGTGCTGTTTCCAATTTTGCCAACGCCGTATCCTGCTCCGGTGTGCGCGCAGGCATAAATACCCCTTCGGAGAGGGCAGCCTGCATGGCTTCCGGGTTGGCGGGATCGAGATTCTGAGCTAGATCTTCGATCCGTGACATATCAATATGGATACCGCGGGCATACGATTCAATAGCGCCTAATAAGTGTCCCCGCAGCCACGGAACCTGAACGAACAATCGAGCATGTGCTGCCTCCCGTAGGGCAAGGAATAGACGAATTTCCTCTTCGGGTACTTCAAGTCCTTCACCAAAAGCCTTGACGTTGGCAGGCAGCAGCGCCATCTGCAAGTCTGCCAGCGGGATACCGATGTCGGTGGAGCCCACCACTTCCTTAGCCAGGGCGCCAACGGCCTGACCAAGCTGCAAACCAAACAGCGCACCGCCCATGTTTTGCATCATGGAGGAAGCATCGCCCATCATCGACTTCATTTCTTCGGGAAGCTGCTCATTCATGGCTTTAGAGATGGCAAAAGCGATGCTGTTCGCCACCGGTTCGGTCAACCGTTGCCAGGTGCCCAGCGTTTCTTCAACCCATTCTGCACGTGACCATGCACGCCCAATAATGCCAGTGGCGGCAAGCTCGGTGAACGGATCAAGCCACATCTCGGCAAGGCGTAGCGCAGAATCCACTTCGCGTTGCTGGGCTTCTGTCACAGAAGGATCGTCGCCCGCGGCTGCCTTCCTGGCCGCATCGTGGGCAAGATCCCAGTTCACGGCAGCATCCGAGGACCCGCTCATCATGTTCTGAACTTGAGAGAACATTTGGGCCAGCATGTTCGGATCTGAGGGTAAACCCGCAGCCTTGGCCAGCTCTGCAGGATCAAAACCCTCCATGCCTTCGCCGCCTAAAAGCTTGGCGAGCATTTCCTGAAGGGGATCCTTCGGGGTTTCGTCGTCGTTATTGGCTGGTGTGGAAGACATGATGGCCCGTTCGTTGGCGTGGACGCTGAATACTTCACGTTACCGCCGTCGTCCTGCGTTGTCGCCCCATAACAGCCCACTGTTCGCTCTAGGCAAAGGGGCTCTAGGTAAAGGGTTGGGGCTTCTTGCACATCATGTTCGGAAGAAGCGCTGTCATTGGGTGTCAATTTTCAGGGTGCTCACAAGCACAGCACAACTGAACACAGTAGGGTGGGTGGTCGGTGCTCGTTTTGTGGGTCTACCGGTGCGACCCAGGAAAGCTTGGAAAGGTCATAGCTTTGAGCCAGGAAAATTCAAAAACGGCGACGCCGCCAAACCCTGTCCGCGACCGCCGATTCTCTGTGATGGTAGTTTCAGGTGTCCTCTCGGTAGTCCTTGGTGTAGCGGCCATGACGATTCCTGTCCCTTATGTGATTGAGTCTCCCGGACCAGCCATCAACACCATTGGTGAGATGAACGGGAAGCCGATTATTACTGTCACAGGTCATGAGAGCTTCCCGGCAAGCAGCGGCAGCCTGGATCTCACCACTGTGCGCGTGAGCGGTGGACTACCTGACAGCCAAATCAACTTCTTTGATGCTATGCAGGCGTGGCTGACCCCGGCGCACACCCTCTATCCAGCTGAACTGCTTTATGCACCCGGCATCAGTCAAGAAGCAGTAAATAACGAGAACTCCGCAGCCATGGCAGGCTCTCAAGAAAACGCCACCGCCGCAGCGCTGAACGCGTTGGACATCGGCTTCGAGTCGAGCTTGGCAGTTAACTCCGTTCCCGGCGACGGTGCCGCGGCAGGGATTTTGAAGCCCGACGACGTTCTCCTGACGATCAACGATAAAAAAGTGACGGATCTAAAGGTCATCCAAGATGTTCTGGCGCAGGGCAAAGGTGCACCGGTGGAGGTTGTGATCCGTCGTGGTGAGACTGAGACGCCGCTTTCAGTGACGCCAAAACTAGGAGATGCAGGCAAGTATCTTCTGGGGATTGCCCTGCAAAATAAGTTCACGTTCCCTTTCGATGTAAAGATCTCACTTGAGAACATTGGTGGCCCTAGCGCTGGCATGATTTTTGCTCTTGGCATTATGGACAACTTGACGCCAGGTGAACTCACGGGCGGTAAACAATTTGCTGGCACCGGGACCATCGACTCAAAGGGTGACGTCGGTGCCATTGGTGGGATCGCCCAAAAGATGGTTGGGGCACGCACTAGCGGTGCTGATTACTTCTTGGCGCCCAGCGCAAACTGTGAAGACGTAGTAGGGCACATCCCAAAAGGGCTTCAGGTCATCAAAGTCAGTACACTCAAAGAAGCTTATGATGCTGTTTCTGTGATTGGCTCCGGTCAGGATGGATCCGCTCTGCCAACGTGCAAATAATTCAAGTACTGATATTCAGAGACTTCTGCACGTAACGATTGAGCATCATACGGAACTATGGTCACGGACCATTCGTGGCAGAAGCATAGAAACAAACGGCATTAATTCATTTACACCAGTTGAGTAAGAGGTAGAGAGTGACATCCCGACCATCCCCGTCGTCGAGTAGGCCCGTCAGGCCCAAACGTCGCAGCGCATTGATGCCCACCATTATTGTGGTGGCCGTATTGATCGTTGCCGTGCTGATTTTCTCCGGGATATATACAGACCTGCTGTGGTTTAATCAGATCGGCTTTTCCGAAGTGTTCTGGACAGAGCGCATCGCAAAACTGCTGATTTTCATTGCAGGGTTCCTGATCATGGCCGTTGGAGTTTTCTTCTCCATCCGTGCCGCCTACAAGGCGCGACCTGTTTACGCCCCGGATAATGCACGTGAGGACAACCTGGGGCGGTACCAGGCACAGCTTGAGCCCATCCGCCGCGTTGTCATGGTGGGTGTGCCGATTGTCTTTGGTTTGTTTGCCGGTACTGCAGCCATGGCCCAGTGGGAAAAGGTGATGCTGTTCGTATACCGGGTTCCCTTTGGTTCACAAGACCCGGAATTTGGTTTGGACATCAGTTTCTACACCAACACTCTGCCGTTCCTTGGCTTCCTTGCAGGCATGCTGATCAGTGTCACGGTGATTTCTTTTATTGCCGGGTTGCTCACTCACTACCTGTACGGCGCTATCCGGCTGACCGAACGTGGGATCTTCACCTCACGTGCGGCCCAGATTCACATCGCTATTTTGGCCGGCGTGTTCCTTCTCCTGCTTGCTGCGAACTTCTGGCTGGGGCGCTACGGAACCCTGCAGGACAACAGCGGGTACCGTTCCGGGGCATTGTTCACGGACGTCAATGCAGTGATTCCAACGAAGGCCATCCTCGCGGCTGCGGCCGTGATTGTGGCGATTTTGTTCATCATTGCCGCATTCATGGGCAAGTGGAAACTGCCGTTGATCGGCACAGGCATGTTGGTGGTCACGGCCATTGTTGCTGGTGGTCTTTACCCATGGGCTGTTCAGGAATGGCAGGTGAAGCCGTCACAGGGAAACCTTGAGGCCCAATTTATTGATCGCAACATTGAGATGACGCGTCAGGCCTATGGTCTGGCGGATATACAGGTTACCCCCTATAACGCAACGACGACGGCGGAAGCTGGCGCCCTGCGTCAGGATGCCGACACAGCCGCCAACATTCGACTGCTTGACCCGAACCTGCTCTCGGCAACGTTCCGGGAGTTGCAGCAGTACCGCCCGTACTACGAGTTCCCCAAGACACTGAACGTTGACAGGTACACGATTGATGGGAAAGTCCAAGATGCGGTGATCGCTTTGCGCGAGTTGAACCCCAAGGGTCTTAACCCCGCACAGCAGAACTGGTACAACCAGCACCTGGTATACACGCACGGGTACGGAATGGTTGCCGCGTATGGCAACACGGTAACAGCCGATGGAAAGCCTGTATTTATGCAGTCAGGCGTGCCTTCGGAAGGTAAGTTGGGCACCGACACCAGCTACCAACCCCGTGTTTACTTTGGCCAGTCCACCACCGATTATTCCCTTGTGGGCGCTCCTGAAGGCGCGGACCCTATTGAGCTGGATCGCCCCCAAGGCACCACAGAGTCGAAAAAAGATGACAGTGTTGGCGCCGAATCACTGACAACGTTTACCGGAGACGGTGGCCCCAGTGTGGGGAACCTATTCAACCGCATCATGTATGCCTTGAAGTTCCAGTCAACCGATCTATTGCTGACAAACGGTGTCAACAATAAGTCACAGATCCTTTACGATCGCACCCCGGAGGAGCGCGTTGCCAAGGTTGCTCCGTACCTGACAATAGACAGCAACCCGTACCCGGCCATCGTGGATGGCAAAGTCAAGTGGATTGTTGATGGATACACCACCAGCTCTTACTACCCGTACTCGCAGCAACAGCAATTACAGGAAGCCACCACGGATTCGCTGACGGCCAACAACGGGCCGGCAGCACTGCCCAACGCGTCAATAAATTACATCCGCAACTCGGTCAAAGCCACAGTGGATGCCTATGACGGTTCGGTTGATTTGTTTGCGTGGGACACACAGGACCCGATCCTGCAGGCGTGGCAGAAAGTCTTCCCCACCAGCGTCAAACCACTGACAGAGATGACCGCAGACGTCATGTCTCACGTGCGCTACCCGGAAGACATCTTCAAGGTCCAGCGAGAACTGCTCGGTCAGTACCACGTGACAGATCCCGATAAATTCTTCAAAAACACCGAAGCGTGGAGCATCCCTGATGACCCCACAACTGCGGGTACGGATAAGCAGCCTCCGTATTACCTGTCCTTGAAAATGCCAGGGGAGGAAAAGACGGCCTTTTCACTAACAACCTCGTTCATTCCCCAAGAGGTTGCTGGCACCGACTCACGTAACGTGCTCTACGGCTTCATGGCTGCCAACGGTGACGCTGGCAATGTCAAGGGTGTCAAGAGCCCCGACTACGGCAAGCTGCAACTATTGGAGCTTCCGGTAGATACGCAGGTACCAGGACCGGGCCAGGTGCAAAACACGTTCCAGACGGATCCCACTGTCTCTGAACAGTTGAACATCCTGACCTTGGGACAATCTGAGGTCAAGAACGGTAACCTTCTGACCTTGCCTGTTGGTGGCGGTCTGCTCTACGTGCAGCCTGTTTACCTGCAGTCAACCGGTTCTACCTCCTACCCCACCTTGCAGCGTGTGCTTGTGGCGTTCGGTAACAAGATTGGCTACGCGGCCACACTTGATGAAGCTCTTGACCAGCTCTTTGGCGGTGACTCTGGTGCAGCTGCCGGGGACGCCGGCGTAGATAAGAGCCCGGGTACCACAGGTGGCTCCGCAGATCCGAATCTGCCTCCGTCGGCAAGTAATAATGCTGCTTTGGCCAAGGCCCTCACCGACGCCAATACGGCGTTGAAGACTGGCCAGGCGGCTCTGGCAAAGGGTGACTTTGCCGCTTACGGCGCGGCGCAGAAGGAGCTCGAGGCTGCCATCGCTGCTGCCGTCGCTGCCGAAGGCGCAGCAGCCACGCCTGCTGCCCCCAAGGCAACGCCTGAGGCGACAACGAAAGCAACACCTTAGTTCCGCCGTCGTACCTCTCGCGTTGAGGCCTTACCGCTCCAGTTGAGGTTGGAGATAATGACGTCCACGAAACAATTGTGGCGTCATTATCTCCAATCTCACGGGGGCGGAACTGGTGAGCAGAGGGAAATTCGCCGTCGAGACGAAGGTCACGTACTGCGAGTTTGGCGTGCAGGATGGACCCGAGTAAAGTAGTAAATACAACGCGGGGTGGAGCAGTTCGGTAGCTCGCCGGGCTCATAACCCGGAGGTCACAGGTTCAAATCCTGTCCCCGCAACCAGATGAGAAAAACCCCCGACCAGACGGTCGGGGGTTTTTCGTTTCCCTGATAGCTGCCACTTCTGAGTCTGGGCGGTAAACTCGGCGGGAACGGCGACGGATAACATGTTGCCTGCGCCATCCTCTTCGCCCGTCGCGCTTGGATAGAAAGCGGTACCAGGACAGTGTCAATAAATCCGGAGGCCCTTGCATGGCTGCTGCTGGCAGGGCACGTCATCCTCGGCGCGATCGCTGTGGCGTATATTTCCGCTCGACGCCGCCCGGCCACAGCCATCGCCTGGATGCTCATGATCATTTTTGTGCCGTATCTAGGGATCGTGGCGTTCATGATGGTGGGCTTTTCGCGCCTGCCCAAGTCTCGTCGGGACAAACAAAAGTTTGTCAACGAGCTCATTTTGGAGCGCACCGAGGGTCTAGACCAGCTCAGCCACAGGGAGGACTGGCCCCAAGGTTTGGCGGGGCTCGTTACCCTCAACAGCACCCTTGGCGCGTTGCCTATGGTTGGTGGCAACGACGTGGAACTGCTGCCCGATTATCACGGCTCCATTGCTGCCATGGCGCAGGCGATTGATCAGGCCGAGAGCTATGTTCATGTGGAGTTCTATATTTTGGTTTTTGATTCGGCCACAGAACCGTTCTTTGAAGCGTTGGAGCAGGCTATTGGCCGTGGGGTTACGGTGCGGGTGCTCTCGGATCATCTGGCCTCGCTGATGAATCCTCGACGCAGGGAAACTCTTGCACGGTTGTCCGCTATGGGGGCGCAATATCAGGCCATGCTGCCGCTGCGCCCGTGGAAGGGTCATTGGCAGCGCATTGACCTGCGTAATCACCGCAAACTGCTCGTTGTTGACGGCATAGTTGGTTTCGCCGGTTCTCAAAACCTTGTGCACCAGAGCTATAACAAGAAGAAGAATATTGCCCGCGGGTTGCGATGGCATGAGTTGATGATGCGGGTTCACGGTCCCGCGGTTAGGGAGCTTGACGCCGTTTTTGTCACCGATTGGTTTAGCGAGACAGATGATTTGTTGGTCCTTGACACCTCACCTGTGGTGCTGGATCCTGCCGTTCACAGGGTGGATATGCAGGTTGTGCCCAGCGGTCCCAGCTTTGAAAATGATAATAGTCTGAAACTCTTTGTTGCCATGATCCAACAGGCCACCGAGCGGGTAAGCATTACCAGTCCCTATTTTGTGCCGGAGGATTCAGTTCTGCTGGCGATCATTACAGCCGCTGGGCGCGGGCTCTCGGTTGAATTGTTTGTGTCTGAGATTGGAGATCAAGCCATGGTCTACCACGCACAGCGCTCCTATTACGAGGCACTGCTGCGAGCAGGGGTCAAAATTTATCTGTACAGGGCGCCGGAAGTTCTGCACTCCAAGCACTTCAGCATTGACTCCGACGTTGCCGTCATTGGCTCGTCCAATATGGATGTGCGGTCCTTCTCCTTGAACATGGAAATCTCCGTGTTGATCCACAGTGAATCCTTTGTCCAGGGGTTGCGTGTCATTGAGGACGGGTACCGCGCCAACAGCCGGGAGTTAGAACTTCAGGATTGGATCAAGCGGCCTGGCATGGAGAAATTTTGGGACAGCGCGGCAAGGTTAACCTCCAACCTCCAGTAACCCCAACGCTCGCTCACTTTACGCTGCCTTTTTCGGAACGCTCGCGCACCAAGGTGCGCGAGCGTTCCGAAAAAGTGGACGTAAAGTGAGCGAGCGTTGGGCGGTGGTGCAGTCGACGAACGTCTGGATCACTATCCCTGGAAACTTCTTATTCCCGCAGTATCCACGCTGCATTGTTTGGTTGCAGCCAACCGGCATCAAGCAGTGGCACGGCACTGAATAAGACAGTGCCGGGTGGGAGGCTTGCAGCTTCGGTGCCCATCGCAATAGCCACCAAGAACTGATCGTTGCGTTCGCAGATCAGCAGATTTCCCGGGTCTACCCGCCAATGACCGCCGTCGTTTGTGGTAAAAACTCCATGAGCCCAAAGCTTTCGACGTATTGAGAGGCATCTCTTTGTGAGGTTAAGCGTGGATCCGGGATCTTGTTGCTGCAGCTCAACCGCATGCACACCCCAGTGCGGCGGGACTGGCAGCCATGGCTCTGCGGGCCGTGCCGTTGTTTGTTCTTTCAAAGTGAAACCGTGGTTTTGGGCCGGACTTTGGGTCCATGGCAGTGGAATTCGTGCACCATCACGACAAACACCGCCGCGAGCCCACATCGGATCGACGCGGGCCCGAATCGGGACATCCACCTCAGACAAGCCAAGTTCTTGGCCCTGATATAGGTATGCGGGCCCGGGTAAACCAAGCAGCGCCACTATGGCTGCACGGGACCTGAGACTACCCAGCTCTCCGCCACCAAAGCGGGTGACGGTGCGGACAATATCGTGATTCTCAAGTGCCCATGTTGGCGTGGCACCATGAAGTTGGCGGGCTGCCTCTAGCTCATTTCCCACTGCTGCCCAGGTGTTTGGATCCCAGCCGAGTTTAACGAACGCAAAGGCGAAAGCCTGCTGCATCTCATCCGCTCTGGTATAACGAGCTGCACGTTCTGGTTCTAAGTTGACCTCTCCGACCAGTAAACGATGAGGCTGATATTGCTCCGCAAGCAGGCGCCAGCGCCTGTAGACCTCATGGACCTCTTCTTGATCCGAAACCTGTGCGTTAGATCGCAAACCGTCCACAACCCCACTTCCGGAGACCGAGTCAGGTAACCCTTTGGCTTTGAAGAGTGCATGCGCGACGTCGATACGTAGACCATCGACGCCTTTGTCAAACCAGAAACGAAGGACAGCTTCGAAGTAGTCACCCACAGCTAGGTTGCGCCAGTTCCAGTCCGGCTGCTCGGCCGAAAAAAGATGCAGATACCAGTCTCTATCTGTTGTAGATTCTGGGTTGGCCCGGCTCCATGCCGGACCGCCAAAGACGCTCTGCCAGTTGTTTGGTGGTGCGCTGGTCTCTGAATCCTGGTTGTCAGCGTCTTCCGACGGGGTGACAAAGTGAAACATGTCCCGCTCTGGAGACCCCGGCGCAGCCCTGAGCGCCTGCTGGAACAGTGGGTGTTCGGATGAGCAATGGTTGGGTACAACATCTAGCAGAATGTGAAGTTTCAACGAATGGGCTAGGTCCAGGAGTTCATCGAATTCTTCCATGGTGCCAAACAGGGGGTCCACCCCGCAGTAGTCGCTGACGTCGTAACCCTGGTCTATTTGTGGGGAGGGCTGGAATGGGGTGATCCAGATACCCTCCACGCCCAGTTCCGCAATGTAGGGCAGCTTGGCTATGAGCCCTGAAAGATCTCCCACACCGTCACCGTCGCCATCCGCGAACGAACGCGGGTAGACCTGGTAAATAACTGCAGATTCCCACCACTCAGTGGTGGGAATGCTGCGGGTTTCTTGACCCACAGCCAGCGGATGTGAGCTCACTTGTTGGCACCTGCGGTGAGTCCTTCAACGATGCGGCGTTGGAATATCAGCACCATAATCACCAACGGTATTGTCACGATTACGCCGGCGGCCATTTGCTCGCCGAAGGGTGCCTGGAATTCAGTGGCGCCGGTGAACTTGGAAATTGCGACCGTAGCGGTCTGAACTTTTGGATCGTTGATCATAGATAGTGCAATGATGAATTCATTCCAACTGTGAATGAATGTCAGGATCGCTGTGGTGAAGACTCCAGGAGCAGCCAAGGGGAGCAAAACCCGACGAAATGCTTGCCATTTTGTGCAGCCATCGATCATGGCGGCCTCTTCGAGGTCGAAAGGCAGGGATTTCATTAAAGTGGTGAGGTTCCATACCGCAAGGGGGATTGCAAAGGAAAGGTTCGGGACAATCATTGCTTGGTAAGTATTGATCCAGCCGATGTCCGTGAACAGACGCAAAAGCGGTACAACGACAGAGATGCCCGGAAACATTGAGGTAGCAATAATCACGCCAAGGATCAGAGATTTGAACGGAAAATTCAGTCGAGAAATGGCGTAGGCGGCAAAAATACCTAGGATCAGTGCCAATACTGTTGTGGTTGTGGCCACGATCAAGGAGTTCAGCAGGGCTTGGCCAAAAAGAGTGGAACCATCAAAAACCTTAAAATAGTTCTCAAGCGAAAAGGGTGCTGGCAGCAGTGTGTTATCGAAAATGTCTGAGGTACGGCGCAGACTAGAGACCAACATCCAATAAAACGGGGCAAGGCAGTAGGCAAAGATCAGCGCCAAACCGATATAGATGCCATAGGACCGCCATGTGCGGGGAGGCTTCGCCTCAAGCCCGCTGTTACTTTTACGCTTTGAGGCAGTGGTGCCGGTGCCGGAGGACGCGGCTGCGCTGCGCAGCTCGGAGATGGTCATAGAGTGGCCTCAGTCTTCGTCGGATCGGAGTTCCGCTGTGCTGCAATCGCATTTTTGCGGCTCTTTTTGGAGAGTAATTTCAGTTCCTTTGCCCCGGTAACATCCGCGCCGAGCACCTTTACAAAGACGATCGCGACGACAGCCACATAGAGGAAGAGGATGACGGCGAACGCGGAGGCAGATCCGTAACGTAGCTGATTCGATTCATCCCAAGCCAGCATGGAGAGAGTTTCTACCGACTCTTTACCCGGGCCGATCAACACAAAGGGTAGGTCAAACATGCGCAGAGCGTCCAGCATGCGGAAGAGTACTGCGACCAACAGTGTGGGCTTCACCAATGGCAACGTGATGGCTCCAAGCTGCCTCCACCAGCCGGCCCCGTCTATCTTGGCGGCCTCATATATTTCGCCGGGGATAACCTGCATTCCAGCAAGAACAAGGAGACCAATGAAGGGGGCGGTCTTCCAGACTTCGGCGACTATGATGGCAATTTTCGAAGAATTTCCTTCAGCCGTCCATAGAATTTCGCTACCCAGCAGGTTGTTGGCAATGCCGTCAGACTGGAAAATCCAGCGCCACAGCAAACCTGAGACAGCGGTGGGAACTGCCCATGGCACGAGGATGCTGGCACGCAGGAATGAACGGCCGCGGAAGGCGCGGTTCATGGCAAGAGCCAAGGTCAGACCCAGAACGGTTTCTAAGATCACCGTGGTGAGCGTGAAGAACGTGGTGTTGGCGAACGCGTTGAGAAATCTCCGGCCGGATTCACCAACGAATACATCTACATAGTTGGCAAGACCCACGAAGGATTCGGTGTCGGAGACGAAACCATCTGCATCCAGCCCGGACTCTGCACGGAACATGGACTGGTGTATTGCTGAGAGCAGCGGGTACACAATCACAAGTGCTAGTACCAAAATGGTGGGGGAGAGCAGCATCGCGGCCATGCGTCCTTCACCCTGTGAACGTTTGTTGCGTTTGCGGAATCTGGCAGGGCGGGAGTTGCGGTTGTGTGCACCGGCGGGGTGGGCAGTCGTGGTCATGGTTGGTACCTCACTGGAGTTGCAATAGCCTAGCGAATTGGCTGGCCGGATGTGTCCGGCCAGCCAATCGGTAGTCTCTGGGCTTCTCGGGGATAAAAAGCTATGCCTGAATTACTTGACCAACTCGGCGAGTTTGCTTTGCATGTCTTTCAGAGCCGTGTCAGTGTCCTTCTTGCCAGTGATAGCCGCATAAGCCTCTTCTTGAATGGCCTTGGTGGTGGCGCCGTACTGGACCACCTTGGGGCGGGGCTGCGCATTATTTAGTGAGGTCAGAAGGATCGGGAAGAACGGTCGCTTGGCAATGACGTCGGGATCGGCGAACAGTGAAGCGTAGACCGGGGCTCGCGAGGACAGCGCAAGACGCTTTTTGGACTGCTCCTCACTAGTGAAGAACTTCAAGAATTCCAGGGCTGTTGCCTTATTTTCGGTGAAAGGAGAGATGGCGAGGCTGCGGCCTCCAAGGGTGGAGACGCCCGGACCGTCCGTACCTGGAATGGCGGAGATATCAAACTTTCCGGCCACCTTACTTGAGCCGTCTGTGGCGCTTAGCGAGGCATGCAGGAAGGGCCAGTTACGCATAAAGACGAGTTCCCCATCTTGGAAGGCGCGCCGTCCCTGCTCTTCAAGGTAGGTGATGGCGTCAGAAGGGAACATTCCCTCCTTGAAACCATCCACTAGCAGGTTCAGTCCGGCTTTTGCCTCAGCAGTATTAACAGTAGGTTTGCCGTCGGCGTCCACCACGGTGCCACCGGCGGAGGCTACGGCCTCGGAGAAGTTGACCGTGAGGGCCTCGTTTTTATCGAATTGGCCGGTGTAACAGGACATACCCGCAGCTTCGGGCAGCGCCAAGATCGACGCGCAGGCGCTCTTCATCTCATCCCAAGTTTTGGGTGGGTTGGCAATTCCAGCGGCTTTGAGGAGATCTGAGCGGAAGTAGAAAAGGGCGCCGTCGGTGTAGTAGGGAGCACCAACCAAAGTGTCGCGGTAGCTCGCCGCATTGACGGTGGCTGGAATCATATCCGCCGTGGGAACGGCGTCCTGGGGCAGCGGCATAATCCACTTGTTAGCGGCGAACTCTGAGGTCCAGACAACATCAAGATTCAATACGCTGAAAGTATCTGATTTGATCTGGGCGTTCTGGATCAGCTGCTGACGTTGCTGGTCCGCAGAGTCTGGTAGTTCAATGAAAGTAACCTTCTCATCCGGGTGGGCTGTATTCCACTCGTCGATGCTCTTGTTTGCAGCACCGGAAGCGTCGCGATTTGAGACGTAGTTGATAGGGCCCTTACCTTCGAAAGACACGGCAGTGTCTTTGGAAGTGTCTTGTGTTTCTGAGGCCGTGCCACCGCAACCGGTAAGGGCGACGGCGACGACGGTTAGGGATGCGCTGGTGGCCAGAAGAGTCTGCCAAGTGCGGCGGCGTTGCCTCATGTGATGCTCCTTATTTTCTTTGTAAAGCAGATTGTTTGTTGTGTTGGGAAATATTTCTGGAGTGCTGGCGGCACAGAGCACGGCAGCTACCACCGGAGTGGGGACTGTGGGGTAAACGAATTGGTATCTTCAGCAGCGGGCTTCGATAGCGTCATATGGTGCTAAGGACTGCCGTGGAGCCTCTCTCAATCAACCTGTGTGGCATGATCTTTGGTCCGAGGTCACGGGAGCGAAGCAGTTTTTTCACTGCCATTCGTCCCATTTCTTCAAGCGGCTGTGACATGGTGCTCAATGGGGGGTTCACATGCAGGGCTGTTGCGGTATTGTCGAAGCCCAGAACCGAGATATCTTCTGGAACCCGCAGCCCACGGCGTTGAAGTTCATTGACGGCTGCTGCGCCCATTTCATCGCTCAACGCGAAGATGGCGGTCAGAGAAGGATCTTGCTGCAGTAGTTTTTCAACCCCTGCTGCACCACTTTCGTAGAAGAAGTTGCCAGCAGCGGTAATAGGACTACAGCCGGCTTCGGCCATGGCGCGGAGGTAACCGCGTTTGCGAGGCAATGCGACGTATATTGATGCCGGATCCCCCTCTAGTAGACCGATTTGGCGGTGGCCGAGTCGGAGTAAATGACGGGTGGACTCATAGGCTGCCAGTTCATCGTCAATTGCCACGCTGGGGGAGCCGGATTTGTCGCTGATGGCGACTGAGATTAAGGGCACCTTAGTCCCCAACAACTGCCGCGTCTCAGAGGTGATCACAGCGGAAATGAGGATGACACCCGCCGCTCGGTAAGTGCGCAGCGTCCTTAGATAACTTGCTATATATGTTGACTTGGCACCTGTGCGGCCAAGCATCACAGCGTAGCCTCGTTCCCTTGCTTCATCTTCAACTCCCAACATGACCTGCGAGGCTAAAGCATCCGAAACCATGGGGGCCAGTAGTCCGATCACGGAGGTTTGCCGCGTCTTGAGGCCTCGGGCGAGAGAGTCCGTTTCATAGTTCAGCGTTTTCACTGCGTTTTCTACACGGCATCGGGTCTCATCTGAGTAACCCACCAGCCCATTGACAACCCTGGAAACAGTGGCAGGAGAAACGCCCGCATGTTTGGCAACATCGCGGATAGTGACCACAGTTCCTCCTCCATAGTTTCTTCGTCCTGATCACCCTCACGTCTGTGGGAGAGATCACGCAAACGGTTTACGTAAACGGTTTCGTAAGCGATAAAACCAACAGTAGCGCCTGCTTGAACTATCGCAATATGTTTCGTAAACGACGCTAATACGTGCGTCGAGAGGGATACTTGCACTCATTTTTTAGCTAGGAGGGCAGGCAAGTGCGGCCCTGCGAGAGCGCTCAGCCTTTTTAGTGGGCCTCTTGGGCGATGATCTGCTCTAGTTCGGCGCACCAGGCGTCAAGCACCCAGGTCCGCCGATTGGCGTCGTCGGTGAGGATATTGGCAAGACCAAGTCCGCGCCCCAGGTCAAGAGTGGCTGCGACGATGGCACGAAGTCGAGGGTTTTCCCTGTCGATGTTCAGTAGCGTTGCCGCCAGCCTGAATGCTTCTCGAGCCACAGTTTGTTCCAAGGGGATGATGTGCGCGCGCACCACTGGATCCACGGCGGCTGCCGTCCAAACCTGCAGCGCGGCTTTGAAGAGTGGACCTGTGTACAGGCCCACGAGGGAATCGAGAACTTCTCGCACGGGGGCTGAGCCCTCTGAATGGACTGCCAGGGCGGCTCGGACTTCAAGGACTCGCGCTACCGTCATGTGTTCGATTGCTGCTGTGAAGAGATCGTCTCTAGTGGGGAAGTGGTGCTGTGTTGCGCCACGGGAAACCCCTGCGTGAGTGGCAACGGTAGTGACGGTGGTATTGGTCCATCCCGTCTCAGAAAGCAAAGCCACGGCGCTTTCCAGAAGACGCTCACGCGTAATGCGACTACGGTCCTGCCGGGGTTCGATGGCCATTCTGCTCATACAAGGGACGTTAGCATGAAAAGAAAACAAGCAAGCTTGCTTGCTTTTTATTGATCTACGTCACATACTTGCATAACAAGTGCGATGACCGGATCAGCACCGCGCACCTTGATGATGGCAGTAGTCCTGACACTGCGGAACATGCGTGACTTACCTCTATAGATGGCAGCGGGTAAGTAGTTCTGCGAACCTCAACGAACGGAGTTGGAACATGGTGGATTTGGCAGGCATACTGAACGATTTGGAAGCTGAATCGATGGTCTTGGACGAGATGCTCACGGCCATGCCTGCTGCGGGTTGGACCATGGCAACGCCGGCCCCTGAGTGGAGTGTGGCGCACCAAATAGGACACTTGGCCTGGACAGATGAAGTGGCAACTGATGCTGCAGCGGCGGCCAACGGTCAGCCAGCAGCATTTACTGCCATAGGTGCCGCTTTGCGCGCGGGGCAGATCTCGATTGACAGCGCCGCCGCAGAATGGGCTGCCATGCCACCGGCTCAGTTATTGCAGAGATGGCGTGAGGGCCGGAAGCAGATGGCCCAGGCGCTGGAGAACGTGGCACCGGGTGTTAAGCTGCCTTGGTTTGGTCCATCCATGAGCGCCCTGTCCATGGCAACAGCACGCATCATGGAAACGTGGGCCCACGGCCAGGACGTTGCCGATGCGTTGGCGCTCATACGCGAGCCTACGGATCGGCTCCAACACATTGCCCACGTGGCAGTCCGGACACGCAACTTCGCCTTCACGGTGCATGAATTGACGCCTCCAGAGCACGAGTTCCGGGTTGAACTCGACAGTCCCACAGGAGAACTGTGGACGTGGGGACCGATAGATGCTGCGCAGCGAGTCAGTGGCCCAGCTCTTGACTTTTGTTTGCTGGCCGCTAAGCGCCGGCACCGTGACGATCTGGCTTTGGTAGCCCAGGGCGCAGATGCCGATAAATGGCTTGACATAGCGCAGGCATTCGCCGGCCCTCCCGGTAGAGGGCGAGAACCAGCCGCGACTGCAGAAACTCAGGAGGAAAAAGCATGAGTGCACTGCGCGTTGCCAACGCATCCGGATTCTACGGGGACAGGGCTGGGGCCTTCACAGAGATGCTGGAGGGTGGCCCGGTAGATGTAATTACCGGGGACTACCTTGCCGAGCTGACAATGCTCATCCTGGCCAGGGACCGGGCCAAGGACCCAAGTACCGGTTACGCGAAGACTTTCTTGGCACAGATGCGCGACAGCCTGGCACTGGCGATGGAAAAGGGCGTGAAGATTGTTGTCAATGCCGGCGGCCTCAACCCCGCAGGATTGGCTGCCAAGCTCCAAGAACTGACAGTCACGCTGGGTGTGGACGCCAAAATTGCCCACGTGTACGGCGATGATCTCATTGACCGTGCCACAGAGTTGGGGTTCAGCACGGCAGCTGGAAAACCACTCTCCGCCAATGCCTACCTGGGTGGATGGGGGATCGCCGCAGCCTTGGGGGCAGGGGCTGAGATTGTGGTCACCGGCCGCGTCACCGATGCCTCGCTGGTGGTGGGCGCCGCCGCACACCATTTCGGTTGGCAACCCACCGACTATGACAAAATTGCCGGGGCCATGGCCGCCGGGCATGTGATTGAGTGCGGCACCCAGGCAACTGGTGGGAACTACTCCTTCTTTGACACCATCAAGGATATGCACCGCCCCGGTTTCCCCATTGCCGAGATCTCCGCGGATGGATCTTCCGTGATCACCAAGCATCCAGGTACCTCTGGGGCAGTTACAAAAGGAACCGTCACCGCCCAGCTTGTCTACGAGATCACCGGTGCCCGATATGCCGGACCTGACGCGGTGCTGCGTCTTGACTCCATTGCCATTGACGACGACGGCCCGGACCGGGTGCGTCTGGCTGGCGTGCGGGGGGAGGCCCCGCCGGACACGCTGAAGGTCTCCATCAACGAATTAGGTGGCTACCGCAACGAGGTCACGTTCGTGCTGACTGGCCTGGATATCGACAAAAAAGCGGCACTGATCAAAAGCCAGCTCGCAGATGCAGTGCCCGAAGGAACACGCTGGAGCCTTGCCCGCACCGACCACCCGGACGCGGACAATTGTGAAGAAGCCAGCGCCATGCTCCATTGTGTAGCTCGCGGAACCGACCCTGCGATTGTGGGCCGGGCGTTCTCCAACGCCGCCGTGCAGATTGGCCTGGCCAGCTACCCAGGTTTCCACCTCACCTCACCCCCCGGCAATGCCGCACCCTACGGTATCTACCGGCCCGGCTGGGTTGCCGCGAGCGAGGTCCCACACAAGGTTGCGCTGCCCGACGGCACCGAAATCCTGCTCCCACCCGCCAGCGAAACCGTCACTTCCGCCGTCGCACTGGCACCGGTACCCGAACCGGAACTACCGCCATTGGAGCAATCAAGTACATCAACGCGTGCCCCACTAGGACGCGTGGCAGCGGCCCGCAGCGGTGATAAGGGCGGGGACGCCAACGTGGGTGTATGGGTGGAGAACGAACAGGCGTGGCCCTGGCTGGTCAACACTCTAAGCGTAGAAAAGCTCCAGGAGCTGTTACCGGAGACTCAGTCGTTGGAAATTCAACGCCATGTGCTGCCAAATCTGCACGCCGTGAACTTTGTTATTCGTGGACTGCTCGGTGAAGGCGTGGCCTCCAATGCTCGCTTTGACGCGCAGGCCAAGGCTTTGGGCGAATGGCTTCGAGCCCGCCACCTATCGATTCCGGAGGAACTACTGTGAGCGTTTTGCGCACAACTATAGACCCACTCAGTGCTGACTTCACCTCCAATAGGGCGGCTATGGTTCAGAAGTTAACTGAGCTCGACGGTGAATATGCCAAGGTTCGCCAAAGTGGTGGTGAAAAAGCTGTCACAAGGCACCGCAAACGCGGGAAGCTGCTGGCCCGGGAGCGGGCTGAGATGCTCATTGACAGGGATTCTCCGTTCCTTGAGCTCTCTCCTTTGGCAGCGTGGGGCACTAAGTTCCATGTGGGTGCCAGCGTTGTGACGGGCATTGGCGTGGTGGAAGGTGTGGAGTGCTTAATCGTGGCGCACGAGCCCACCGTCAAGGGCGGCACCTCCAACCCGTACACCACCAAGAAGATCTTCCGGGCCTTGGACATCGCCAGGGAGAATCGGCTGCCGGTGATCTCACTGGTTGAATCCGGTGGAGCGGATCTGCCCACCCAGAGCGAAATCTTCATCCCTGGCGGCAAACTATTCCGGGACCTCACCCGGCTTTCGGCCGCAGGAATCCCCACCATTGCACTGGTGTTTGGCAACTCCACAGCCGGAGGAGCATACGTTCCGGGCATGAGTGATCACATTGTCATGATCAAGGAACGGTCCAAGGTTTTTTTGGCTGGCCCACCTCTGGTGAAGATGGCCACGGGGGAGGAATCAGATGATGAATCCCTTGGTGGTGCTGACATGCACGCCCGGATCTCCGGACTGGCCGATTACTACGCACTGGATGAGATGGATGCGCTGCGGATTGGCCGTCGGATTGTGGCACGGCTCAACTGGGTTAAAAAGGGTGCAACTCCTGCCGCCTCCCAGGAACCCCGCCTAGCTGAGGAAGAGCTGTTGGGGATCATCCCCGCAGATCTCAAAGTTCCCTTCGATCCACGTGAAGTCATTGCCCGGGTTGTGGACGGCAGTGACTTTGATGAGTTCAAGGCCCTGTACGGCACGTCCTTGGCGACGGGCTGGGCAAGAATCCACGGACACCCGGTGGGTATTTTGGCCAACGCCCGCGGCGTGCTGTTCTCAGCCGAGGCGCAAAAAGCCGCCCAATTCATCCAGCTTGCCAACTCCGCCAACACCCCGCTGCTGTTCCTGCACAACACCACCGGCTACATGGTGGGCAAAGAGTACGAGCAGGCCGGGATCATCAAGCACGGTTCCATGATGATCAACGCCGTCTCCAACTCCACCGTCCCGCACCTGTCAGTTCTGATGGGTGCATCCTTCGGGGCAGGACACTACGGCATGTGCGGGCGAGCCTTTGATCCGCGATTCCTGTTCTCCTGGCCCAGCGCCCGGTCCTCCGTCATGGGGGCCGCGCAACTGGCGGGAGTCATGTCCATTGTGGGCAGAGCCGCGGCGGCATCCAGCGGACGTGACTTTGATGAGGACGCCGACGCCGCCATGCGCTCAGCCGTTGAAGCTCAGATCGAGGCGGAATCGCTGCCCACTTTCCTCTCCGGGAAGCTGTACGACGATGGCATCATCGACCCCCGCGACACCCGCAACGTAATAGGTCTGGCACTTTCTGCCATCGCCACCACCGACATCAAGGGCGCCGAGGGCTTTGGCGTCTTCCGGATGTGAGCCAAGGATGACACTCATGAGCCAACCCTCCACCAACACTGAACCCATCACCCGTGTGCTCGTGGCCAACCGTGGCGAAATTGCCCGCCGCGTGTTCCACAGCTGCCGCGAACGCGGCATCGGCACTGTTGCGGTTTATTCCACGGCCGACGCCGGAGCCCCCTTCGTAGCCGAGGCCGACACCGCGGTGCACCTGCCTGGGACAAGCGCCGCCGAAACCTACCTGCGCGGTGAGCTCATCATTGCCGCCGCTCTGCGCGCCGGTGCTAACGCCATCCATCCGGGTTACGGGTTCTTGTCTGAGAACGGCGACTTTGCCAGGAGTGTTCAGGCTGCCGGGCTGATCTGGATTGGACCGTCCCCGGAAGCCATTGATGCCATGGGGGACAAGATTTCAGCCAAGCTCCTGGTGGAAGCAGGCGGAGTGCCGGTCCTGAGCGAGTTGGACCCGGCCGCTATCACCGAGGCGCAGCTGCCCGTGCTCATCAAAGCATCCGCCGGTGGTGGCGGCCGCGGAATGCGCATAGTGCGCGCATTGGCAGATTTGCCGGCCGAGCTTGAGACTGCCCGAACAGAAGCGGCGAGCGCTTTCGGTGATGGAACTGTTTTTTGTGAGCCGTATCTGGAAACGGGCCACCACGTTGAAGTGCAAGTCATGGCTGACACCCACGGCACCGTCTGGGCGGTAGGGGAGCGTGAATGCTCCATCCAGCGGCGGCACCAAAAAGTTGTGGAAGAGGCTCCTTCACCCTTAGTGGAGCGAACACCCGGCATGCGTGCGAAGTTGTTTGCGGCGGCCGTTGCAGCGGCCAAGGCCGTCAACTACGTGGGCGCCGGAACGGTGGAATTCTTAGCCGATGCCTCTGGACGCTTTTACTTCTTGGAGACCAACACACGCCTGCAGGTGGAACACCCTGTCACCGAGTGCACCACAGGGTTGGACCTGGTGGCGCTGCAACTTGATGTGGCAGCAGGTGCTGCCTTGGCCGAACAACCGCCGGCACCACACGGCTCATCCATTGAGGTGCGCCTCTATGCTGAGGATCCAGCCGCTGGCTGGGCCCCGCAGACCGGTACGGTGCAGCGCTTTGACTTTGATGGGCTGGCGGCGAACTTCGCGCTGCCCACCCGTGAGCGGGGGGTGCGTTTGGACTCGGCTGTTGAAGCTGGTTCCACTGTCTCCATCCATTACGATCCCATGCTGGCCAAGCTTATTGCCTGGGCGCCCACCCGGGTGGAGGCGGCCCGCTCACTGGCCCGGGCATTGTCCCGTGCGCGGATCCACGGTGTCCGCACCAACCGGGACTTGCTGGTGAACATCCTGCGGCACGAGGCCTTTCTGGCCGGTGAAACAGATACAGCATTCCTTCCCACCCATGGGCTCGAGGTATTAGCGGCCCCGGTGGCCGGAGCGGACGAGGAAAAAGTTGCGGCGCTCGCAGCAGCCCTTGCGGCAGCGGCGCTACGCCGCACACAAGCCCCCACGTTGGGGCTACTACCCAGCGGTTGGCGGAACTTGCGCTCCATGCCACAGCAATCCACGCTGGTGGGCCCGGCCGGGGAACACAACGTCTCATATGAGATGACACGAGACGGGCTAATGGCAGAGGGGTTCGGCGGTGCCGCCATTGTCCATCTCAGTGCCGAGAACGTGAGCCTTGAGCTGGAGGGACTGGTGCGCTCCTGGTCGGTAGCACACTACACCACCGCTGCTGGGACTGTTCTTGAGGTTGATGGTGACGGCGGCTCCATCACCTTTACGGAGGTGGAGCGTTTCCCGGACCCCAGCCTTGCTGTGGCAGAAGGTTCATTGACAGCACCCATGCCGGGCGCTGTGGTGAACGTGCATGTTGCCGCGGGGGATCAGGTGACGGCGGGGCAGCCGCTTCTGGTGTTGGAAGCCATGAAGATGCTGCACACCATCGGGGCGCCAGCGGACGGGATCGTTTCCGAACTGCATGTCACTGTGGGACAAAATGTGGACGTGGGCATGGTCCTGGCCGTCGTGGAAGTGCAGCCTGAATGAGCCCCGCCGGAACACTTCCCAAAAAAATTTTCCAACTCAATGAGGAGCAATAAATGAGCATTGTTGAAACAGACGAACAGCAGGCCTTGCGCGCAGCGGTGCGTGAGATCGTCAATAAATACGGTCCTGACTACGCCAACAAGCACGCGCGTGCAGGCGAAACCATGACTGAGCTATGGCAGGAACTTGGTGAGTCCGGTTTCCTGGGCGTCTCAATTCCGGAAGAATATGGTGGAGGTGGGCAAGGAATCTATGAGTTGACGGCCGTATTGGAGGAAACCTCCATACTGGGTGCGTCCATGCTGATGATGGTGGTTTCCCCCGCTATCTGCGGAACCATCATCGCCAAATACGGCACCGATGAACAGAAGCAGCGCTGGCTGCCAGGGTTTGCCGACGGTTCCATCGTCATGTCCTTCGGCATTACCGAACCCGAGGCTGGATCTAACTCGCACAATATTTCCACCGTGGCCCACCGCGATGGTGACGATTGGGTCCTGAACGGCCGCAAGGTCTACGTGACAGGCGTCAATAGTGCCGACTACGTTCTGATAGTTGCCCGCACGGTGGATGAGCGCAGTGGGCGCCTCCGTCCAGCCATGTTTGTGCTGCCTCGGGAAACACCGGGTTTTGAATACAGGGAAGTGGAGATGGACATCATTGAGTCCGAGAAACAGTACCTGCTTTTCCTGGACGATGTTCGCCTGCCAGCCGAGGCTCTGGTGGGAGGGACGGATGCACCCTTAGAAGCATTATTTGCCGGTCTGAACCCGGAGCGCATTATGGCTTCGGCCATAGCTGTCGGCACGGGCCGCTACGCCATCAACAAGGCGGTTGCGTACGCCAAGGAACGGGAGGTATGGGGTCAGCCCATTGGAGCGCACCAAGGTGTTGCCCACCCCCTTGCCAAGAGTCATATTGAGCTTGAACTGAGCCGGCTCATGATGCTGCGCGCCGCAGCTTTGTACGATGCGGGTGAAGATATGGCTGCCGGGGAAGCCGCGAATATGGCCAAATATTCTGCAGCCGAAGCCAGCATTAATGCCTTGGATACGGCTATCCAGGCCATGGGCGGGAATGGTCTGAGCAAGGAATATGGGCTGGCACAGATGCTGGGACTGGCCAGGATCGGCAGGGTGGCCCCGGTGAGCAGGGAAATGGTGCTGAACTTTGTGGCCCAGCATTCCCTCGGTCTGCCCAAGAGCTACTGATCCATGGCTACTGAATCCCAGCCGGGGCGCAGTGGGTCAGCTGACGCTGAGCTGGTGCATTATGGCCTTGCAGCCGGAATTGCCACTATCACCCTGGACTCACCGGCCAACCGCAATGCGCTCTCACAACAGCTAGTGGCGCAGTTACTGGCCAGGTTGGAACAGGCCTGTGCCGAGGCGGCCGATGGCAGTGTGCGCGTTATTGTGCTGGCCCATACAGGCAAGGTCTTTTGCGCTGGAGCGGACCTGAAAGAAGCTGGTGCGCAAGGAGTTGCGGAGGGCGCGCAGAATCTGGCGAAGATTATGCGCAGCATCCTGAGCGCCCCGGTGCCGGTGGTTGCCCGGGTCGACGGCGTGGCCCGGGCAGGGGGGCTGGGCATCTTGGGTGCCGCAGACATAGTTGTGGCCCATACGGCTGCCACCTTTGCCTTCTCTGAAGTGCGGATTGGGCTGGGCCCGGCCATCATCTCCCTGACCACCATGGGGCGCATGAGCAGCCGTTCGGTGTCACGCTATTACCTCACGGGGGAGAGCTTTGATGCTGTTGCTGCGCAGGAGTGCGGACTCATCACCTGCGCTGCGGAGGATGTGGATGGCGTCCTTGAACCTATTTTGGAAAATCTCCGCCTGGGTGCCCCGCAGGGGCTGGCCGAAAGCAAGAAGGTGGCGGCGGCACCCATGCTGGCCCAGTTGGATGCGGGGGTTGCAGAAATGACGGCACTCTCTACCAGACTCTTCACCACTGATCAGGTTAAGGAAGGCATGGCGGCATTCTTGGAACGCCGTCAACCGTCCTGGCAACTCCCCACTTCCTAGTGACGCTCCTTCAGGCAACGTTCACTTTGCACCAACGCTCCTTCACAACACGCCGTGGTTTGGCGCAACACTCGATCCACACAAGATAGAACCTCGCAGACCAGAAGCCGGCAATGATGCCGGCGCCAAAGAAAGGCTTGCCATGACCCTTGACGCCCTTGCGCCCCCAGTATTCCTCCAGGACCGACTTGATCATTGGGCGCAGCACCGCCCCGATGCTCCAGCAATCACCTTTGGTGACGTCAGCTACACATGGGCGCAATGGCGTCCAAGGATCCTGCAGCTCACCGAAGCCTTGCGTGCCGCAGGGATCAAGCGTGGCGAGCGCATTCTCACCTTCGATTTAAACCACCTCGCCATTATTGAGCTAACGTACGCGGCTTCGGCACTAGGTGCAGGCACTGTGGTGGGCAACTACCGTCTGGCACCAAGCCAACTGGCGTACGTTCTGAGGGACTCCGCGCCGAAGATTGTTTTTTATGGAGCGGAGTTACATAGCGTTGTGGAGGCAGCAAACGCCGAAACGCCCCTACCGCGCACAGTTGTCATTGGTGGAGACAATGACGAGTTTGAGGCATTCTTCTCTAGCGGTGCAGCGACCGCAGCTGAGGCAGAAGTAGACCAGGACGTTAACCCCGATGACACAGTTCTTGTCGTTTACACCTCCGGAACAACGGGAACCCCCAAGGGTGTGGAGCTGACTCACAAGAGCGTGAACATGCACAGTGTTGTCTCCAACTACGGATTGGGGATGGCACCGGAGCATGTCAGTATGGTGGGGATGCCCATGTTCCATGTGGGTGGCTCATGCTATTTCCAGGTGGGTGTTTATGCCGGTGCCAAGACCATTTTTCTTCGAGATGCCTCAGGTCCGGCCATGATGAAAGCTATTGCCGACGGTGCCACTCACTCCTTCATAGTCCCGGCTGTCATCCATGCTGTTCTGGCCGGCGGTCCTCAGGCAGCGGCGGCTTTTGCTCCGATGAAAAAGATTGCCTACGGTGCCTCACCCATGCCATTACCACTGCTTACCAGAACACTCACAGCGTGGCCCAATACTGAGCTGGCGCATGTCTTTGGGATGACTGAAATGTCCGGAATCGGCACAATGCTCCAAGATTCGGATCACCGAAACCCTCCACGTCCGGAAGTTTTGCAGTCAGTAGGCAGGGTCCTGCCAGGTGTGGAGATGAGAATCGCGGACCCCATTACACACGAGGTACTCCCGACCGGTGTCAATGGCGAGATCCAGATCCGCGGCGGGCAAAATATGAAGGGGTACCTAAATAAGCCGGAGGCAACAGCCAACTCCATCACCGCGGATGGCTTCCTTTGTTCCGGGGACATCGGGCACATGGACCAAGACGGCTACCTGTACATGGTTGACAGGCTCAAGGACATGATCATCTCCGGTGGCGAAAACATCTACTGTCCCGAAGTGGAGAATGCGCTCATGTCCCACCCCGAAGTCGCGGAGGGAATCGTCATGGGTGTCCCAGATCCCAAATGGGTAGAGACTGTCAAAGCTGTTGTTGTCCGCGCTCCGGGCAGTACAGTGAGCGAAGCTGACATCATCGCGTTTTGCCGTGAACGTTTGGCGCATTACCAGTGCCCCACCTCAGTTGATTTTATTGACGAACTGCCGCGTAATGCGACAGGAAAAATTCTGAAGCGCGATCTGCGTGCACCGTATTGGAGTGGTCATGAGCGAAACATCTAGTGAAATTTCAACACTGAAGGGAAAGACAATCCTCATGTCAGGAGGTTCGCGCGGCATCGGCTTGGCCATTGCCAGCCGGGCCGCCCGCGACGGCGCGAATGTGGTGCTAATTGCGAAAACGGACAGCCCGGATCCGCGATTGGAAGGAACAATCCACACTGCGGCGGCTGAGATTGAAGCGGCAGGTGGGAAGGTGCTCGCGGTGGTGGGCGACGTCCGCGACGACGAGACCATCGCCTCGGCCGTGCAGAACGCTGTGGACACTTTTGGCGGGATCGACATCGTGGTTAACAATGCCAGCGTGATTTCCCTGGATGGAACGTTGAAAGTGGCGGCCAAACGCTATGACCTCATGCAGGATGTCAACGTGCGCGGCACGTTCATGCTCAGCAAAGCAGCCCTGCCCCACCTCTTGCAGGCAGCTAATCCGCACATCCTCACGCTGAGCCCGCCGCTGAATTTAGACCCGAAGTGGCTGGGCGGGCACCCGGCCTACACGCTGGCCAAGTACGGCATGACGCTGGCGGCTCTGGGGTTCGCAGCAGAATTTGCCGGCCAGGGTGTGGCATCCAATGCCCTGTGGCCGCGCACCACCATCGCCACAGCAGCTGTGGCAAACCTGCTGGGCGGGCAGGGGATGATCCAGCGTTCACGGCACGCTGCCATCATGGCGGACGCCGCGCATGCAATCCTCACTACGCCCAGCAAGGAGCTGACTGGCCAGAGCCTCATTGACGAGGAATTCTTGCGTGCTCGCGGCGTGAGCGATTTCGCGAGCTACGCCGTTGACCCGTCAGCGGAGCTGATGATCGATCTCTATGTGGACCCCTAACCGCCCAGAGGTGATGTGAAATCAGATGGCCGGGATTGCTTCCTTGACGATCGCCCGCAGCGTGCTTGCCAACAGGGCGTGCACCTGCGGGCGGGTCAGTGACTTGCGCAGTAACCATTCACGGGCGCCACTGCGAGCAAGTTGGGTGTAAACCCTGAACATGGCCTTGATTTGCTCTTGGTCCTGTGTGCGCCCGCCCAGCCCGCACGCCTCGATCAGTAACTCGATGGAATCGTTCTCGGCCTCGATGAGGATTCTCTCAAGATCTGGATCGCGGCCCATACCGCTCGAGCCTAAAGCCAGCCAGGTAGCTCCGGATTGCTCCAATGAATCCAAGAACCACACCACAGCGAGATTTATGCGCTCGTGGATGGATCCTTCGGGCAGCAGTGTCACGGCCACCTCGGAGACAGTTGAGCTGACCTTGATGACTTCTAGATACAGCCCGCGCTTGTTGGAAAAGTAGTGGTTGATCAATCCGCGGGCAACACCGGCAGCCGCGGCAATGTCTGTGACCGAAACTTCCTCATACGGGCGAGCGTTGAAGAGTTTTTGGGCGCATAAAAAGATCTGCTGTCGTCGCTCGTCGGGGTTGAGGCGTTGCCGGCGCGGTTCAACTATTTCACTCTCAAGAGGTTTCATGGTGTCAATCTGTCTTTATCCACGGCAACCATTGTGGCAGGTCGTTTGGCACGCTCAACGGAAAGTGAGGAGGACGCTTTTCAAGGAACGATTCCACGCCCTCAGCAGCGTCTTTATGCTCTCCCACCCCGGAGATCAGTTGCGAATCAATAGCATGGGCGGGAAGAGGGGAGTCAAGGCCGCTGAGCCTATTGAGCATTTGTTTGATGACGGCAGTAGAGACCTCGGAGGTGTTCTCTATGAGGTCCCGGGCCAGGGTGTATGCGGCTTCAAGGACGTCCTCGGGTTCGTGCAATGAGGTGAGTAGTCCGGCGTCGAGCGCTTCAGCGGCCCCAAAGAGCCTGCCCGTGAGCATCCAGTCTGTTGCTTTTGAAACGCCCACAAGACGAGGTAGATACCAGACCGAGCCGCCCTCGGGGAAGATTCCGCGACGGCTGAAAGGGAAGGAGAAACGGGAGTCGTGTGCGGCCAGCCGGAAGTCACAGGAGAGCGTGATGGTTAGCCCGCCACCCACCGCTACTCCGCGCATGGCCGCAATGACAGGCTTGTTCATGGCATAGATGGTTTTTGAACAGCGTCCGGCAGGCTCCTGCCATTGCTCTGCATCGGAGAAGTCTGACATGACAAAGCGCCCGCCACTGAGCTCGGCACCAACGGAGAAGTTCTTGCCCACGCTTGTGAAGACCACAACCTGTACATCCGGGTCAGCATCTGCGCCCGTGAAGGCGTGCTCCAGCTCATCCGCCATGGTAAGTGTGTACCCATTGCGAGCCTCCGGACGGTTCAGCGCAACCGTCGCAATACGGTCGGTGACGACATAGGTGATGGCCGAGTAGGGGGTGTAAGGCTGCGCTGGCATGGTCATCGCTTTCAGTGCGGAAAGTAATCACTTGCATCAACTATTGACACGGTGTCAATAGTCCTGCACTATTGGCGTTATGTCAACAAGTTGGTTTTCCTTCGTCGGGATCGATGCGGATCTACCCGATGAATCCTTGTTGCACGGAGAATTCTTCACCGGCTGGCTGTAAGTCTGCCCTCATTTGTCACGGCAACATACGTCAAAACCGTAACCACCAACAGTTCTACCCACCGTCCCGCCCTGCACCCGTGCGGCTGGGAAGACAATGGAAGGAAAGCTCACGTGAGCCAACACGCTGTACCGGAAGCATTTGTCTACGACGCCATTCGCACTCCTCGCGGCAAAGGAAAAAAGGGTGCCTTGCATGGCACCAAGCCCATCGACCTAGTGGTGGGCTTGATCCAGGCACTGCGTGAACGTCATCCTGCACTCGATGAGTCCCTGATTGACGATCTCATCCTCGGGGTGGTCTCACCTGTTGGTGACCAAGGCGCTGTCATTGCCCGCACCTCGGTCCTCGCTGCAGGGTTGCCGGACACCGTGGGTGGCGTTCAAGTCAACCGCTTCTGTGCCTCAGGGTTGGAAGCGGTGAATATGGCAGCTGCAAACGTGCGCTCCGGTTGGGATCAACTCATTATTGCCGGAGGCGTGGAGTCCATGTCACGGGTGCCGATCGGTTCCGATGGTGGTGCCTGGGCCATGGACCCGGCCACTAACTATGACAGCTACTTTGTGCCCCAGGGTGTTGGTGCGGACCTCATCGCCACCACGGAAGGCTTCAGCCGGGTAGACGTGGATGCTTATGCTGTGCGCTCGCAGGAGCTGGCAGCTAAAGCATGGAAAGAGGGGCGCTTCGCCAACTCCGTCATCCCCGTCAAGGATCAAAATGGCCTTGTCATTCTCGACCATGATGAACACATGCGCCCCGAGTCCACTGCCGAATCCCAGGCCGGGCTGCGCCCCGCCTTTGCTGCCATGGGTGAAGCAGGCGGCTTTGACGCCGTGGCACTGCAGAAGTTCCATGCTGTAGAGAAAATTGATCACGTGCACACTGCTGCGAACTCATCAGGGATTGTCGATGGCGCCGCCTTGGTCCTTGTGGGCAGCGCTGAGGTGGGAGAGCAACTTGGGCTAAAACCACGGGCACGGATTGTGGCTACAGCAACCTCTGGTGCTGACCCAACCATCATGCTCACAGGCCCCACCCCTGCCACCAGGAAGCTGCTGAAAACGGCCGGCCTGGGTGTTGCAGATATTGACCTGTTTGAAATTAACGAGGCCTTCGCCTCCGTGGTGTTGAAGTACCAGAAGGACCTGGGCATCCCGGATGAGAAGCTCAACGTCAACGGCGGGGCCATCGCCATGGGGCACCCGCTCGGTGCCACCGGGGCCATGATTCTGGGCACCGTGCTGGATGAACTTGAACGCACGGAAAAGCGCAGGGCGGTTATCACCTTGTGCATTGGCGGAGGCATGGGCGTGGCTACATTGATTGAGAGGGTCTAGGACGATGAGTGAGACAGGGCAGATGAATCAGGCAACAGTGCAGAAGGCAAACACCATTCGCTGGGAGAAGGACGCTGATGGCGTCATCATCCTGACCATGGATGATCCGGCTCAGTCAGCTAACACCATGAACGCGAATTACATTGCGTCCATGCAGAAAGTCATAGATCGGCTCAGTGCGGAAATTGCAGCCGACCAGGCCAGCATTACAGGCATCATTTTAACCTCAGCTAAGAAGACATTCTTTGCCGGTGGCGACTTGAAGGACTTGGTGGGTGCTACTGCTGCCGATGCAGAGAGAATCTACTCGCTCGGCAAGAGCATCAAGACGCAGCTACGCACTTTGGAGACCCTGGGTAAGCCTGTTGTGGCAGCCATCAACGGTGCGGCACTGGGCGGTGGGCTTGAAATTGCCTTGGCCGCTCACCACCGCATTGCAGCGGACACCCGGGGCTCGGTCATTGGACTGCCCGAGGTTTCACTGGGTCTGCTTCCCGGCGGCGGTGGCATTGTCCGCACTGTGCGCTTGATGGGCATTGCTGATGCCACCATGAAGGTGTTGCTTCAAGGTCAAAAGTACAAGCCACGCAAGGCCCAAGAGATTGGTCTGGTCCATGACGTAGTAGACACGGTGGAAGAACTCATCCCCGCCGCAAAGGCCTGGATCCAGGCCAATCCAGAGGCGGTACAGCCCTGGGACGTGCCCAAGTACAAGATCCCCGGAGGCACACCGAGCACTCCAGCATTTGCCGCTAACCTGCCGGCGTTCCCAGCCAATCTGCGCAAGCAACTCAAAGGTGCAAACTACCCGGCGCCGCGCGCCATTCTGGCCGCCGCGGTTGAAAGTACCCAGGTGGACTTTGATACGGCGCTGGAGATTGAATCACGCTACTTCGTTGAGCTGGTGACGGGACAGGTCTCAACGAACATGATCAAGGCGTTCTTCTTTGACATGGCTCATATCACCTCCGGTGGCAGCCGCCCGGCGGGTTTCGAGAAGTACACGGCCAAAAAAGTGGCGGTGCTTGGTGCCGGCATGATGGGCGCAGGTATCGCCTATGTGTGTGCCCGTGGCGGCATGGACGTGGTGCTCAAGGACGTCTCCCTCGAGTCAGCGCAGCGGGGCAAGAACTACTCCAAGGTGCTCACCGACAAGGCAATCAAAAGGGGCCAGTCAACGCAGGAGCAGGCTGATGCCCTGCTGGCAAAGATCACGCCCACCACCGAGGCTGCAGACTTGGCTGGATGTGATCTTGTCATTGAGGCCGTTTTTGAAAATGTGGAAGTCAAGCAAAAAGCCTTCGCGGACATCCAGGACATTGTTGGTCCCGATGCGGTTTTGGGTTCCAACACCTCAACCCTGCCGATCACTACGCTTGCAGAAGGTGTAAACAAGGCAGAAAATTTCATTGGCCTGCATTTCTTCTCCCCCGTGGATAAGATGCCTCTATTGGAGATCATTGCCGGTAAAAACACCTCCGATGCCACGCTGGCCAAGGCCTTCGACATCGCCATGCAAATCCGCAAGACCCCCATTGTGGTCAATGATTCCCGTGGTTTCTTCACCAGCCGGGTGATTGGCACGTTCATGAATGAGGCCATCGCCATGTTGGGTGAAGGTATTGCTGCCCCGTCCATCGAGCAGGCCGGTTTGCAGGCGGGATATCCTGCCGCGCCCTTGCAGCTGGCTGATGAGTTGAATCTGACGCTCATGTCCAAAATCCAGAAGGAGACCAAGGCCGGTCTGGAGGCCGAATCCGGTGTGCAGAAGTATCAGGACCACGCAGCTTATGGGATTCTTGATCGGATGATCGAAGAGTTTGGCCGTAAGGGCAAACTGGGTGGTTCGGGCTTCTACAATTACGCTGATGGCCACCGTGACGGCCTCTGGGGAGGCCTGAAGGAGAACTTTGGCGGTACATCGGAGATTCCGTTCGAGGACATGAAAGAGCGCATGCTCTTTGCCGAGTCATTGGAGACCGTCAGGTGCCTTGACGAGGGAGTCCTGCGCAGTGCAGCTGATGCCAATATTGGCTCCATCCTTGGCATTGGGTTCCCGGCCTGGACCGGCGGGGTGCTGCAGTACATGAACGGGTACGACGGCGGCCTAGCTGGTTTTGTGGCTAGGTCCCGTGAGCTCGCGGCCAAGTATGGCGAGCACTTCCTGCCGCCAGCATCACTTGTTGCCAAGGCTGAAAAGGGCGAGCAGTACTGATGGAAACAGGTGCTCCAGCGGTGGGTGCCGCTGCGGACTTTGGCACCGCTGGGTCCGTTTTTACCCGTGCCTGGACCGCCTTTGAAGTGACGACGGCACCCGCCCCGGCAGTCGCCGTCGTCCGTCTGCTTGGACCGGGCCGCGGAAACATGATGGGGTTGGCCTTCTGGGCGGAGCTACCTCAGGTTTTCGCGGCCTTGGACGCTGATGAAAGCGTGCGAGCAGTGATCATGACGGGCTCCGGAGCGCACTTCAGCACCGGCCTGGACGTGCAAGAGGTGTTAGGCGGTTGGCTGGGAAGGCTCAGTGCCGGTGCCACCGCCCAGGCAACGCAGCGCACCGAGCTGCTCGGGATGATTCGGACGCTTCAGGACGGTGTTACGGCCGTTGCCAGTTGCCGTAAACCGGTCATTGCAGCAATCTCCGGCTGGTGCATCGGTGGGGGCGTGGATCTGATCAGCGCCGCAGATATTCGGCTCGCCTCCGCGGAAGCAAAGTTCAGCATCAGAGAAGCGCGGCTTGCCATCGTTGCCGATGTGGGCAGTCTGCAAAGGCTCCGCGGAATTGTTGGTGAGGGCCATTTGCGCGAGCTGGCTTTCACCGCCAAGGACATTGCCGCCGAGCGGGCCGAGCGTATCGGTTTGGTCAACCAGAGCTATGCCGACCCGGAATCACTCATGAGTGCCGCATTGGCGATGGCTGCGGAGATTGCCGCCAACTCCCCGTTGGCGGTGGCCGGGACCAAGGCCGTGCTGAATGAGGGCCGCGAAGAAACCATTGCCCGGGGGCTGCGCCACGTGGCCCTATGGAACTCATCCTTTTTACATAGTGAGGATCTGCTTGAGGCAGTGGCCGCCATGGGTGAGCGAAGACAGGGAGTTTTTCACGGTAAATAGTGCTCGGAAGTACGCAGGATCAGTTTGAAATTTCCTTATTACAAGTCAATGTCGATTTCTATCACGAGGAGCTTTTCATGTATCTCACCCAAGGTTTACACCGTTCCCTGCAGTGCGACCCGCAGGGCGTGGCCACCATCTTCAAGGACCGGGTTCGCACTTATGCCCAACACGCTGATCGGATAGCTCGCTTTGCTGGAGCACTCCAGAACTTGGGTGTGCAAGCAGGGGACAGGGTGGCGATCCTATCCATGAATAGTGACAGATATGCTGAGTACCTGCTGGCCGTACCGTGGGCAGGCGCGGCGGTGAACCCTGTCAACATCAGGTGGAGCCCGGCGGAAATTTCGTACTCTTTGAATGACTCGGACACGCGGATCTTATTAATTGACGACGCATTTGTGCCCATGGCTGCGCTGCTGCGTGAGAAGGCGCCCGTGCTGACAACGCTCATCCACTGTGGTGACGGGCCCACACCGGAAGGCATGCTCTCATACGAAGAACTGGTGGTCGGTAGTGAGCCGGTAGAGGATGCCTACCGCAGCGGTGATGATTTGGCCGGTGTTTATTACACCGGTGGCACCACCGGATTCCCCAAGGGCGTGATGCTCAGCCACACCAACTTTGTCACGTCCGGGCTGGGCACAACAGCCTCGGGCGAGTTATTGCGCGCGGGTTCGGTGCTACTGCATGCAGCACCCATGTTCCACCTTGCCGATCTTGCTGCTTGGTGCGGACTAACAATTCTTGGCGGAACCCACGTCATGGTGCCTTACTTTGAGCCAACCAGCGTGTTTAAAGCGATGGAAGAGCACAAACCTACCGATGTACTGCTGGTGCCCACCATGATCCAAATCCTGGTGGACCACCCTGATAGTGGAAACTATGATCTGTCCTCCATGCAAAGAATGCTCTACGGTGGATCTTCTATATCCGAGGGAGTGCTGGAGCGTACCAAACAGCGTTTCCCAGGTATCCGTCTGACTCAGGCCTACGGCCAGACAGAAGCCGCCCCTGTTATCACTTTGCTGTTGCCAGATGATCACGAGGGGGTGCCGATGCGCTCGGGTGGCCGGGCGGCGCCGCACTGCCAGGTCGCCATTCTTGACCTGGATGGAAAAGAAGTCACCGTTGGCGAGGTTGGCGAGATCTGTGCCAAAGGTGCCCACGTCAAGCGGGGCTACTGGAATAACCCGGAACAAACTGCACAAGCCTTGCGCGGCGGCTGGCTGCATACAGGAGACCTTGGCTACTTAGATGATGAAGGTTTTGTTTACGTTGTGGACCGCCTCAAAGACATGATCGTCACCGGCGGTGAAAATGTGTATTCGGCAGAGGTGGAAAATGCGCTGAGCAAGCACCCGGCTGTGGCGTCTTCAGCGATCATTGGTGTCCCTGATGAAAAATACGGGGAGCGCGTGCATGCTGTTGTGGTTCTGGCGCAGGGACAGGGTGTCACAGCCGAGGATCTTCAACTGCATTGCCGGGAGCACATCGCAGGATATAAGGTGCCGCGGAGTTTTGAATTTCCAGAAGCCCTGCCCATGTCCGGTGCCGGCAAAATTCTCAAACGCGAGCTGCGGGATAACTACACCGCATCGCAGGCGTAACGAGTGTGGGCCCGAGTTGGCAGTAGCTGAGCGGCAAGGGCTCACACCAGTACCAAATTTTTGTCAGCATTTTTAGCTCCTGGAGGGCATCATGATCACCATCACCGGCACCGAACAATTCCAAGCGTGGCAGGACAAGGTGATCCCTGCCGTGGAAGAGGTGCGTGCCGGTGTCTGGTCGATCCCTGTTCCTTTTTTTAACAACCCCATGCGTTACACGCTGTGTTACGTGCTTGTGGGCCAGGAATCTAACGGCGTGCGGGAGGTGGCGTTGGTGGATCCGGGCTGGGACTCTGAGGAGGGTTGGGACGTTCTCAAGTCCGGACTAAGAGTTGCGGGGTTGGAGCCAGCTGACATCACAGGGATCATTGTTACCCATTTCCACCCCGACCATCTCGGCATGGCGGCTCGGTTGCGGGCCGCCTCCGGGGCATGGGTGGCATTGGGGGAGAACGAGCCGCTACCTTCGCAGTGGCGTAGTGACTCGGATCGGTTTGTGGCTGAAGACAAAATTCAATTTACCCAGTGGGGTGTGCCCGCCGAATATTTGGATGAGGTGACTTTTGACGCTCACATGTGGATGCAAATGACAAACGTTGAAGAGCCGGAACATCGTTTGGCTGATGGCGAGCTGGTGCCCATCGCAGGGTTGAAAGTTCGTGTTATGGCCACTCCCGGGCACACTCCCGGGCATATCTGCCTCGTTGATGAGGCGAATGAACTCATTCTTACCGGTGACCACGTGCTGCCCCGGATCACACCGCATGTCTCCCTCGAAGCACAAAACCACTTGGACCCGCTGGCCGATTATTTGCGTTCCTTGGAGATTATGGGTGCAGGTGCGCAGATGGAGGTGCTGCCGGCACATGAATACCGTTTCCGCGGCCTGATTGACCGTGTGGGAGAACTGAAGGAGCATACTCTAGAACGGTCCCGCGAAGTCATGACAGTGCTGGATGCGGGCTCTGCAAAAACCGTGTGGGATGTTGCCCGGGAGCTGACGTGGTCGCGCGGATTCCCGTCCTTGCGAGGGTTCACACTGCGCCTGGCGCTGGCGGAAACTGCTAGCCACCTTGTCTATGTAAAGGGACAGGGCGTGGCTGTTGAGATTGATCTTTCACGCGGCACCCCGGTCCCACGCTGATGCTGCTGCGCCCATGTACCTCTAATATTCCAAAATACGACACCTTAAAATACGGTGCCCCAAGGGGTTTAGAGCGGATCCGGGTACTGAACGGGGTCTATGAAGTCACCGGAAGCGCGGCGGAAGCGGGCAAGGATCTGCGTCAGGACCTGCAGATCTGCCGCCGGAATGCCAGGGTCGGCAAAGACGCCGGAGTTCAGCGCCGCCGTCGCCTCTTCGGCAAGGAGCCGCCCGGCACCGGTCACAATCACCAAGGTGGCACGGCCATCCGTGGGGTGGGCCTCCCGGCGCACCAAGGCATCTTTTTCCAGTCGGTGCACAACGCTTGTCACCGAGGTGGGATGGACCTGAAGGCGGGCGCTGGCGCTTGTCATCGGCAGGGCGCCGTCGCGGGTGAAGGACAAAAGTCGCAGCAGTTCAAGGCGAGCGTAGGACAGACCCAATGGTTTAAGTGCAGCGTCAACCCTGCTGTACATCAACTGATGGGCGCGCATGACGGAGGAATACGCGGCCATGGCGTCGGCGGCGTCGGTCCAGCCGTGAGCAATCCACTGGCGTTTGGCCTCGGCAATGGGGTCTATGGGCAGTGGAGACGCGGGAACCATTGCAAGCACCTTTCCTACGTGGGTGAGCACCTGGCCGGCGCAGCTGTGAAAGAAACAAAAATTACTTCGTCACAACAATTTACTTGGAATCCCTAGTAAATACTAGTGGTACCTAGTATTCTCTAAATGAGAGCTAGGCATCATGCAAATACTTCATAAGGAGCTGTCAATGAAGATCGTTGTACTTATCAAACAAGTTCCCGACACTGCGGATGAGCGTACGCTCGTCCCGGAAACCGGTTGGCTGGATCGTGACGCGGCGGATAACCTCGTTGACGAGGTCAATGAGCGTGCGCTGGAAGTGGCTCTACGCGTCAAGGACGCGGATAAATCCACCGAGATTATTGCCTTGGCTATGGGCCCGGATGAAGCCACCAAGGCGATTCGTAAAGCCCTGTCAATGGGTGCTGACTCCGGAGTTCACGTACTGGATGATACGTTGGCCGGCGCGGATGCCGCACGCACCGCAGCCGTTTTGGCCGCGGCCTTGCGCACCGTTTCCGCAGATGTGATCCTTGCAGGCAAAGAATCAACCGATGGCCGTGGCGGGGTCGTTCCCGCGATGGTTGCCGAACACTTGGGCCTGCCCCTGGTTGGTGGGCTCTCCACAGTTGACTTGAGCTCTGGCACAGTATCCGGGGAGCGACAGGGTGAAACCGGTTCGCTCATCATCAGCGCACCTCTGCCTGCCGTTGTCACTGTCACTGAGTGGTCCGCCGAGGCACGGTTCCCCAACTTTAAGGGCATCCTGACAGCCAAACGCAAGCCTGTGACAACACTTTCGTTGGCGGATCTGGATGTAACGGCAACGCCGGCACATGCTGTTGTACTTTCACACAGCGAGCGGCCACCACGTGAGGCAGGACGCAAAATTGTTGACGATGGCACGGCCGGTTCACAGCTCGCTGCATACCTCATTGAAAATCGCTTGGTTTAGGAAGGGCATCCCATGACTCATGTACTAACACTTATTGAACTCACCGATCAGGGCGGTATTGCTTCATCCGCCCGTGGACTCCTTGGAGCTGCAAGCTCGCTGGGCACACCCGTTGCCGTGCTTGCCGTAGAAAACGAGCTAGCTGCCGACGTGGTGGAGCAGCTGGGCCAATCCGGCGCGGCTGCCATCTATCAAGCAGTGGGTCCCCTGGCCGGATCCGTGCTGACAGCCCCTGGCGTAGAAGCCTTGGAAGGCGCCGTTGCCGCTTTTTCGCCCTCCGCGATCCTCACAGCAAACTCAGTAGACGGCCGAGAAATTGCTGCCCGTCTAGCTGTCCGCGTTGGCGGGGCACTGTTGGTGGACGCCGTTTCATTGCGCCTTGACGGAGATCGCATTGTTGCCGGACACTCCATCTTTGGTGGGGCATACGACGTTGAGTCTGGCGTGGAGGGTGGTTTGCCCATCATCACAGTGCGCCAAGGCGCCATCGACGGTCTGACGGAGAACGCCAACACCGCCGGCGCTGTTGAAACAACAACAGTGGCACTGACCGGTGCCGGTATAGGTGCACAGATCGATTCGCGCAAAGACGCCCCTGCCACCAGCAGCAGGCCAGAACTGCGAGTTGCCAAGACGGTTGTCTCAGGTGGCCGTGGACTGGGCTCCAAAGAGAACTTTGTTTTGGTGGAACAGCTTGCGGATGCGTTGGGGGCAGCCGTTGGAGCTTCCCGGGCCGCTGTTGACGCTGGTTTTGTTGATGAGCATGCGCAGGTTGGACAGACCGGTGTGAGCGTCTCCCCTCAGCTGTACATCGCCTTGGGAATTTCCGGGGCCATCCAGCACCGGGCTGGTATGCAGACGGCAAAAACAATTGTGGCTATCAACAAGGACGCAGACTCGCCCATCTTTGATGTGGCAGATCTGGGTATTGTGGGGGATGTGTTCACTGTGGTGCCGCAATTCCTTGAGGCACTGGCAGCCCGCCCGTCCTAGTATGTAGTGCAGATCATCACTTGTTCCTCATTTACAGGCTCTAACAAATAGAGACTGATCGCGCAGCGAAATTATGCAACGGCCCTGGAGGCTGTGACTTCCTTAGAAGTTCTTGAAAGAGGTTTTTTAGACCATGTCGACCCCCACAAATAAGCAGGCCGCCGGCATCCAGGCTAGGTGGCAGGCCATGGGCCTGTGGACCAAAATTACTGTCTCTGCTGCAATTTTGGTGCTTATGTTGCTAATAGCCGTTCTTGTGGCTCGCTGGCTTACCGGTTTGGCGCCGGTTGCCTCTTTCATGCAGACCTATCCGGGAGCCTCTGAGTTACCGCCCGGAGCTCCGGTTGGGTTGCCCGCCTGGCTTGGCTGGCAGCACTTCGTGAACACGTTCTTGATCCTTTTGATCATCCGCTCGGGCTGGCAGGTGCGCACCACCAAGCGCCCGTCCGCCCACTGGGTGCGCAACAACAAAGGGCTGATCAAAACAAAGAATTCGCCAACCAAGATCAGCCTCGATTTGTGGTTTCACCTCACCCTGGATGCCCTGTGGGTGCTCAATGGCGCCATCTTCATTGTGGCGCTGTTCTTCACAGGCCAGTGGATGCGTATTGTGCCCACGAGCTGGGACGTTTTCCCGAACGCCCTTTCGGCTGGACTGCAGTATCTCTCCCTTGACTGGCCAACTGATAACGGCTGGGTGAATTACAACGGCTTACAGCTGCTGACCTACTTCATCACCGTCTTCATTGCCGCTCCGCTAGCCATCGCCACAGGCCTGCGGATGTCAGGTGCCTGGCCAAAGAACGCCACCACGTTGAATAAGATCTACCCCATCCAAGCCGCCCGGGCCCTGCACTTTCCGGTGATGCTGTACTTCGTAGGATTCATCGTGGTGCACGTGACCCTGGTCCTGGCCACCGGCGCCCTGCGCAACCTCAACCACATGTATGCCTCAAGTGACGCTGTGAACTGGTGGGGCTTTGGTATCTTTGCGGCATCCCTGGTTGTTATTGCTGCTGCCTGGTTCCTGGCCCAACCATTGTTCCTTCGACCCGTTGCATCCCTGATGGGCAAGGTCACCAAGTAAATATTTTTTGGCCGCCCATGATCTGGGCGGCCAAAATAGTCCGCCCACAATCCGGGTGACCAACAGGGAGCCCAACAACTGACGCCGCAACGATGCGGTACTAGGAGGCGCCATGAACGAGCTCACACCCGATCAAGAAGCAATGGTAGAAATGGTGCGCGACTTTGCCGCCACCGAACTAGCCCCGCACACGGCGCAATGGGATGAGGATAAGCACTTCCCGGTGGATGTGCTGGCCCAGGCCGGGGCCCTTGGCATGGGTGGTATTTATGTGGGTGAGGAGCATGGCGGCTCCGGACTAAGCCGCACCGACGCTGTTCTGATCTTTGAAGAGCTCGCTGCCGTTGACCCCACCATCGCCGCCTATATTTCCATCCACAACATGGTTGCGTGGATGATCGACGCCTTCGGCAATGATACTCAGCGCCAGCAATGGCTCCCTGGCATTACCGCCATGAGCGAGCTGACAAGCTACTGTCTCTCCGAACCCGGTGTTGGCTCTGATGCCGCCGCTATCACCACCAAAGCGGTGCTTGATGGCGATGATTACCTGATTAACGGAACCAAACAATTTATTTCCGGCGCGGGTTCCTCCGCCTGGTATTTGGTGATGGTCAGGACAGCCGATCTGGGCGGGCGCGGAATCACCGCCGTCGTAGTTCCCCATGACGCCCCCGGGCTGAGCTTTGGTGCCAATGAAAAGAAGATGGGTTGGCGAGCTCAGCCCACCCGCCAGGTGGTCTTTGACAATGTTCGCATCCCCGTAACCAACAGGCTGGGTGAAGAAGGCGATGGGTTCGGTATTGCCATGAAGGGCCTGAACGGTGGGCGTGTGAACATTGGCGCTTGTTCGTTGGGCGGGGGCAGGGCTGCGCTGGAAAAGTCCATCGCTTACCTCAAAGAACGGCAGGCGTTTGGTGGCCCGCTCATTGAAAAGCAACACCTGCTCTTCGAGATTGCCCAGATGGACACCGATCTTGAGGTCTCCAGGACCATGCTGATGCGTGCCGCCAACGCCCTGGATACTGGTGCCGGTGACGCCGTGAAACTATGCGCCATGGCCAAACTTGTTGCCACGGATGCAGGGTTTCAGGTGGCCAACCAGGCACTGCAACTGCACGGCGGCTATGGGTACCTCAGCGAGTATGGGCTGGAAAAGCTTGTCAGGGACCTGCGGGTGCATCAAATTCTTGAAGGCAGCAATGAAATTATGCGTTTAATCGTGGGCCGTCTGGCCGTGGAGCGCTGAACCGTGGAGGATGGAAACGTGGAGGATGGAAACGTGGAGCACAACGACGTACTTATAGAGCGCAGCGGCCAGCTGGGGCACTTGGTGCTCAACCGGCCTCAGGCCATGAATGCACTTAACCACGCCATGGTCAAGGCTGTGGCACAGGCGTTGGATGAGTGGGAAACGGACGACGGCGTTGCAACAGTGCTCATCTCCGGCGCCGGTGAGCGCGGCTTGTGTGCTGGCGGAGACATTGTCTCGATCTACCACGACGCACGCACCGGAGGGAACTCCAGCGAGCAGTTCTGGCGCGATGAATACCACCTGAACGCACGTATCAAACGCTATCCCAAACCCATTGTGACACTGATGGATGGGGTTGTCTTAGGTGGTGGGGTGGGAATTTCAGCGCACGCCTCCCACCGCATTGTCACCGAGCGCTCCCGAATTGGCATGCCGGAAACCGGGATCGGCTTTGTCCCGGATGTGGGCGGCACCTACCTGCTTTCTCGAGCCCCAGGTGAGATGGGGACGCACGCGGGCCTTACCGGATCCATGGTCAGCGGGGCCGATGCCATCGCCATGGGGATGGCCAGCCACTATGTGGATTCCGGGCTGCTGCCCACGCTGGTTGCTGAGCTGGCCGAACGCAACGCAAGCACCGTAGTTGCACGGTATGGCCAGCTCCCACCCGAGTCTGCCCTTGGCAAGCAGCGGTGGTGGATTGATGAGGCGTACGCTCCGGACTGCGTTGAAACCATCCTTGAGCGCCTGGCCCGTGTTGGCGACCCTGCCGCCACCGCGGCAGCGGAAAAGATCGCGGCGAAGTCACCAACTGCGGTAGCTGTCACGTTGGCCGCACTGCGGCGGGCACGGCTACAGCCTTCTTTGGAGGCGGGATTGAACCAAGAACTGCGCGTGTCGCTGCGTGCCCTGCGCTGGCCCGACTTTGCCGAAGGAATCCGTGCGCAGCTTGTGGACAAGGACAGAAATCCGCAGTGGTCCCCTGCCTCTGCTGCAGAAGTTCCCCACGACGTAGTGGAGGGGGCATTTGCTGATTTGGGTGACCGCGAGCTGAATTTAACTGCACCTGATCAGGACACTGACATGCAGTAATCCCCTCTTCAGGGGAGCGAGTTTGAAGCAGGGGCATGCGGCGCACGGGAGTGCGGGCCAAAGAAGTGCGGGCCAAGAAAATGTGGTCCACGGAAATGTGGTCCACGGAAATGTTGCCCACGGAAATGTGGCAGGGAGCAGTTGCGTAAACGGTAGGTCAGCGAACGGTGAAGGAGCGGGACCATGAGCGAAGAATCAATCACAGCACATGACACTGAAGGCGCCAGTAAGAAGGTTGCTTTCATTGGGCTCGGCCATATGGGCGGACCTATGGCGGCGAACCTGGTGGCTGCCGGGTATCAGGTGCACGGCTTCGATGTAGTGCCCGCTGCGCTGGCTGCTGCCGCGGAGGCCGGGGTGGTGGTTTGCGACTCATCAGGGCAAGCGGCCATGGACGCCGATGTCATCATCACCATGCTGCCGGCGGGAAAGCACGTCTTTGCTGCCTTGGAAGGCGAAGGGCCAGGCGGTGGGCTTCTGGCCGCGGCCAAACCAGAGGCGCTGTTCCTTGAATGCTCAACCATTTCTGTGGAAGATGCCCGCGCTACCCATAAATTGGTCAGTGGGCGTGGCCACAGGGCACTTGATGCGCCAGTTTCTGGCGGTGTCATGGGTGCCCAGGCCGGAACGCTGACGTTCATGGTGGGTGGATCCGAAGAGGACTTTGCGGCGGCGAAGAACCTGTTTGAGGTGATGGGCAAACGCATTGTGTTGTGCGGCGGGCCCGGCGCGGGACAAGCGGCCAAAGTGTGTAACAACATGATTCTTGGCGTGTCCATGATCGCCGTCAGTGAGGCGTTTGTGCTGGGCGAAAAGCTTGGGCTCACGCACCAGGCACTCTTTGATGTTGCCGCCAATGCCTCAGGGCAATGCTGGTCCCTGACAACCAATTGTCCCGTTCCCGGACCAGTGCCAACAAGCCCCGCAAACCGCGATTACCAGCCTGGATTTGCCGGCTCACTGATGGCCAAGGACCTGGGACTGGCCGTTGAGGCGCTCAATGCCACCGGGGTGGATGCCGTCATGGGCCGTACTGCTGAAGAAATCTACCGCGAATTCTCCTTGGACGGCGGAGCCAGCACTGACTTTTCCTCCATCATCAACAGCATCAGAGCGGCCTCTAGCAAAACCGAGGCGGACTGAGCCCCGCGTTTGAATCAGAGCCGATAGAGCTTCAACCAATTATTTTCTTCGCGATTAACCTGCGCACGATCAAACGAACGGAACTTCTCCATGACTGAAAACTCCCTGATCCTGACCGAACAACGTGGCCGTGTAGGCATTATTACGCTGAACCGTCCCGAGGCATTGAACGCACTCAGCGATGCCATGGGCCGTGAGATCCTTACGGCAGCGCAGCAGTATGATACCGATATTGGTATCGGGGCCATTATTATCACCGGGTCCTCCAAGGCTTTTGCTGCGGGGGCTGACATCAAGGAGATGGTGAACAAGTCCGCGGTGGAGATGTACCAAGCCAACTGGTTCTCAGCGTGGGATGAGTTGGCACGGGTTCGCACGCCGATCATCGCTGCAGTGGCAGGCCATGCACTAGGTGGTGGCTGCGAACTGGCAATGATCGCGGACTTCATCATCGCCGCTGATAACGCCAAATTCGGTCAGCCCGAAATTAAGCTTGGCGTTATCCCCGGTATGGGCGGTTCGCAACGGTTGACTCGTGCTATCGGTAAGGCCAAAGCCATGGAAATGGTCTTGACCGGACGGGTCATGGGAGCACACGAAGCCGAACAGGCGGGCCTTGTTGCCCGCGTTGTTCCCGTGGATTCACTGATGGAGGATGCGCTGGCCACCGCCGCGACGATTGCGGGGATGTCAAAGCCTGTGGCCATGATCGCCAAGGAGGCGGTTAATGCTGCGTTTGAGACCACCTTGGCTGAAGGCGTTCGCATGGAACGCCGTTCAATTTTCGCCTGCTTTGCTACGGAAGATCAAAGTGAAGGCATGAAAGCTTTCACTGAAAAGCGTCCGGCGGAGTTCAAGCACCGCTAGCGTCAGGGAGAAAGTGTCCCGTTTCTGGTGCGGGTACCTCCTCGAGTTGGTGATTGGAGAAATCGCATGTACTGTTGAGGACGCAACGCGGGGTGGAGCAGTTCGGTAGCTCGCCGGGCTCATAACCCGGAGGTCACAGGTTCAAATCCTGTCCCCGCAACCAGATGAGGAAAATCCTCGGCCATGTAGGCCGGGGATTTTTCGTATCCCGGCCCATTTATACTTGCGCCGAGATGAACCTCGCGGAAAATACGCCGGAAAAACTGGCCAGGAGCACAGAAATGCCGTATGCCAAAGTGGGTCAACCTGCCGGCGAAGATTTCCAGCGGCCGTCCTTAGAGAGGTCCATCTCGGGAGCCGAATTTTTACGTTGGTGCTGGCTCAAAACCGAACTTGCCGTCTTTGCGCGCAGCCATGGACTCTCAACAACAGGTGGGAAGGAACAACTGAGCGAGGCGTTGAGCGCTGCAACGGTTGTGCCAGAAGGTCAGCGCTGGCGCCAAATCCTGCGGGCCTGGTTCACGCGCACGTGGTTTGCTGAACACCCCGATGGCACCCGCAACGAACTGCAGAAAGCGTGGCAGCTGCACCGGTCACTGCCGGTGGATCAGAGACCGTGAGAGGCGATTGCGTCCATGGCGGCCGGGTACAGCAACCCTAGGCCGGGTACAGCACCACTTCGGCAGCTTTGACAACAAAGTAAACCTCGGTTCCCGGCGCCAAACCCAGATCAACCGTGGCGGCGGGTGAGATGTCCGCAGAGAGATTCCCGGCCCTGACCCGGATCAGGGCTCCCTGCGGTTCCAGCTCGTCCACGCGGACGCTAAAACAATTGCGTGGGCTTCCCTGCGGTGGTGTTAAAAATACGGAAACAGCCGACGGCGGGAAGGCGCCAATGCCTGCCTGGTGGGGCTGATCTGTGGGCGCTGGTGCCAAACCAGCGATAGGAACGCCCGTGACCTGGTTGCCATCGGAGGTGCAAAGACTGGAACCGCTCATGGTGCCGGGCAGGACATTGAGTCCCGCGAGGGAGGCAGCGAAGGAACTGCGTGGCCGTGCAAGAATAGCGGCTGTGGGGCCAGCTTCCACGATGCGTCCTGCGTCCATGATGATAATCCTGTCCGCGAGCATGAGCGCGTCCAAGACGCTGTGGGTGACGATGATGGCGCGACGTCCGCACAAAACACGTTTCAGCAGACTGCGCAGGAACGGAGCGTTATTCACGTCCAGGGCGGACATGGGCTCATCGAGCAGCAACAGTTGGGGATCTGTTGCCAAAGCACGGGCGAGTGCCACCCGCTGAGCCTGACCACCGGAAAGTTCCGCGGGTAGCCGCTTGGCCAGAACAGAGGCATCAACTTCAGCTAACCAGTGATGGGCAGCAGCACGGCTATCTGCTTTAGATTCTCCCCGGCTCCGCGGACCAAACGCCACGTTCTCAAGGACACTCAAGTGTGGAAAGAGCAACGATTCCTGTGCCAAAAGACCGATTCCGCGTTCATGCGGTGGACGCCATGTGGTGCCGGGGGAGATCCGGAACAAACCCTCTCCATTGAGGCTGGCCTGGCCAGAATCGGGTTTCAGCAGTCCGGCAAGGATCTGGATAATGGATGACTTCCCCGCACCATTGGGCCCCATGATAGCGACGGTCTCTGTGGCTCCCACAGACAAGGAAATATCCAGATTTCGTAGGGTGAGGATGGCATTGAGCTCAAGAGTCATGGCGAAGACACCGGATGATCTGCCCTGCGGTGCCCAGATAGTGCCCGCAACGGGGCTTTTGGCGCTCGGTAGGTCAGGGCAACAACTATGACGGCGACGGCAATCAGCAGGAAAGACAGGGCCACGGCGGCATCCGGGTCGCTCTCACGCTGGAGATATATCTCCAAAGGAAGCGTCCGGGTGACACCCTGTAAGCTGCCCGCGAAAGTCAGTGTCGCACCGAACTCACCCAAGCTGCGTGCAAAGGAGAGCACGGCCCCGGAGATAAGACCAGGGAGAACCAGCGGCAGAGTGATTCGGCGCAACACTGTGGAAGGTCGTGCGCCTAGAGTGGCGGCTACAGCCTCATACTTCTGACCAGCCGTTCGCAGCGTGCCTTCCAAGCTAAGCACTAGAAATGGCAGAGCTACAAAAGTCTGCGCCATGACGACGGCAGTGGTGGAAAAGGCCACGTTAATGCCTACTATGTTCAGGGATTTGCCAATCAAACCCTGCCGGCCAAAGGTGTACAGCAGTGCCAACCCGCCCACTACCGGTGGCACCACTAGGGGTAACAAAATGAGTGCACGCAGGATTCGTTGGCCAACGAACTGAGCCCGGGCCAGGAGCAAAGCTAGCGGAACACCGAATGTAATGCACAAGGCAGTGCTGGCCGTGGCCGTTTTTAAGCTCAGGCCCAACGCTGCAAGTGATGATTCAGAGGTAATCAACGTCAGGAACTGGCCCCAATTTACCTGGGCCACCATGCCGATCAATGGCAACATAATAAAGGCGGCACCAAGTGCGCCCACGAGATAAATCCATCGTGGAATAGCCCTGTACTCCCACACAGTCTGGCGTTTTGCTGACATGTTAGGGTGCGCCAAACCCTGCATCCCTGAGTACTTTTTGACCGTCGTCACTTGCAACAAGGGAAATAAAAGCCTGCGCTAGCTGCGCATTCTTGGAGTCTTTAACGGAGGCAATCGGGTAGTGATTGACAGTTTGCTTCGCTAGTTCCAGCGGGATACTGCGTACTTTATCGCCAGCTTTTTTCGCATCGGTGACGTAGACCAGCCCGGCATCAGCTTCTCCGGAAATGACTTTGCCCAGAACACTAGTCACTGAAAGTTCCTCACTCACTGGAGTCAGGGATAGCCCAGCGCTGGCGGCATCTGAGACCGTGGCACTTCCACACGGCACCTGTGGAGCACAAACCACAAGTTTCACGCCGGGCTTGCTGACATCAGCAAAACTGGAAATGTTTGCCGGATTGTTCGGCGGAACTACTAGTGTCAGGACATTGCTGGCAAAATCGGTAGGGGATCCACCAGTGAGGCCAGCCTCGCTAAGTTTAGTCATATTGGCGGTATCGGCTGATGCAAAAACGTCGGCCGGAGCTCCTTGAATGATCTGTGTGACCAAGGTAGAGGAGCCATCAAAGCTGACAGAAACTTTTACGTGTGGGTGCGCGGACTCAAATTCCGAGGCCAACGTCGTGAAAGTAGTTTTCAAGGAAGCGGCAGCGTAAACGTTGAGTGATCCGGAGAGCTCGTTTGGGGTAACCTCCAAAGAGCTGGGGGCAGAACCGGTCCCGGAAGCTGTATCTGCAGGTGGTGCGCAAGCGCTAACTCCCAAAGTCAAGATGGCAACGGTAGCTCCGACCCACAAGCGGTAACCCCTGACGCGGTTAGCAGTGAATAGCCTCATGATTCGCTCCTGGTGTGTGGCACTTCGATGATGACGTTAGTGGATTTAACCACAGCGGTGGCCACGGAACCTGGCGCAAGGCCCAGGTCCCGAACGGCTTCACTGCTCATGAGTGAGACAACGCGGAACGGACCACACTGCAGGTCAACCTGTGCCATAACCGTGTCCATCACAATATTGGTCACCAGCCCCACAAAGCGGTTGCGGGCTGAACTGCCAATCCCAGTTGGATCTTGCGGCAGCTGGGCTTGCTTCTGGGCAAGGGCCGCCAACTCCACACCAGGAATAACCAGGCGACCTTGCCGGTCTTTACTGCCGTGCAGCGTGCCGTTATCCAACCAGCGGCGCACAGTGTCATCACTCACACCCAAAAATCTGGCGGCTTCAGAAACTCGAATAAGGGTCATAATGGTGACTATATCCGCATATGAGGATATTCGTTGATTTACCTGATGCAAATGCTGAAACGATCGCCAATACATACGTGGTATTTGCAGCCGTGTTTATACGTGCCGGCAGACCCTACACCCATGGCGTACAACGCCAGCGTGGCAGTTTTAGTTCGGAGGAATTTTGGCGACTTTCAATGTGCGTCAATGCTGTGATGAGCCTAGGCTAGGGGAAACCGCCCTCAACGGCGGAGCGAATGAAAGGAACCAATTTTCATGACCGAGTCCAAAACCTCACCAGCGGCAGTTCCAGAGCTGACATTGAACAATGGCGTGACCATTCCGCAGCTTGGGTTTGGCGTTTTCCAGATTCCGCCCGAAGAAACGCGTGTGGCAGTTGGGCAGGCATTGGCTGCCGGCTACCGCCATATCGACACAGCAGCTGCATATGGCAATGAATCCGGGGTGGGTGCCGCCATTGCCGAATCGGGACTGGCACGCGAAGAAATCTTCATCACCACCAAGCTCCGTAACGGGGATCAAGGCAGCCCGCGTGCTGCCTTCGAAGCCAGCCGCAAGGCCCTCGGCGTGGACTGGATTGATTTGTACTTGATCCACTGGCCGGTGCCCTCACAGGGTTTGTTCACGCAAGCGTGGAAGGAAATGGAATCGCTCTACGCACAAGGGGTGATCCGCGCGATTGGTGTTTCAAATTTCCTGCCGGAGCACTTGGATGAGCTACTGGCTAACTCCACGGTAATCCCCGCGGTGAATCAAATTGAAGCGCACCCAACATTCCACCAGAGTGAACTGGCACAAAAGTGCAGGCACCTGGACATTGCTGTGGAAGCGTATAGTCCCCTTGGCCAAGGCAAGGATCTCGAGAACCCGGTGGTGAGCGAGCTAGCGGCCACATACGGTGCCACACCCGCCCAGGTTGTGCTTGCCTGGCATTTGGGACTGGGAAATATTGTGATTCCGAAAACTGTCACGCCAGAACGCATGAGCGAGAACTTGGCGGCCACCGGAATTCAACTCAGTGCCGAAGATCTAGGCCGGATTTCTGCTCTCGAGAGCGGTGAACGCATCGGTGCCGACCCTGCCGTGGCAGCGTTCACACAGATGTAAAAACAGAACAGATGTAAGAACGAACGGGTGCGCTGCCTTCAGCAAAGGCAGTGCACCCGTTCGTTGTGGATCTTCTCTTACAAGTTCTCGAATTCGTCTTCATCCACTGTGGATGGAGCGGTAATTGCTGATTGTGATGGAGCTCCGCCTGACTTCAGGGCCGCAAGCCGGGCCTCCACCTCAGTTTGTTCGCCTAAATCCTCCAAAGAGTTGAACTGGGCGTCCAGACTAGAAGCAGCGAGCTCGTTCTGTCCGCGCACCTTGGCTTCTTCGCGACGGATCTTTTCTTCGAAGCGGCTCACCTCGCTGGTGGAGTCCATGATGTCAATGCTCTTGAGCGCATCATGGACCTGGGTCTGGGCAGCGGCAGTCTTGGAACGGGCAATGAGCTCGTTGCGCTTGCTAGCGAGCTCATTGAGCTTGACGTCCATCTGCGCAAGTCCAGTCTTGAGCTTTTCCACAACATCATTCTGGGCGGCAATGTTGGGTTCAGCGGAGCGGGCTTCATTTTCTGCTGAGATCTGACGCTGCAGGGCAACTTTGGCCAAATTGTCAAACTTCTGCGCGTCGCTTGCGTCACCGGCGTTACGGAATTCATCTGCTTTTCGGCTGGCCGCAAGAGCTTTTGAGCCCCAGTCCGAAGCTGCCTTGATGTCCTCGTTGTAGTCGTCTTCAAGCATGCGCAGGTTGCCAATGGTCTGGGCAACCGCTGATTGAGCCTCGTTGATGTTGGCTTTGTAATCCCGCACCATCTGGTCAAGCATCTTCTGCGGGTCCTCGGCCTGGTCCAATAGCGCATTGATATTGGCCTTCGCCAGCTGCGCCATCCGACCAAAAATTGATTGCTTTGCCATTCTTTACCCCTTATGTTTGCTGGTTGTATCAAATGAAAACTCAATAGCTGCTACCAAGGTGGTCCTCGTCAGGCGAGTCTAGAGCACCTGTTCCGATTCTTCCCTTTAGGCACCTCTCAGTGCAATTTGCTGTGCAATGACCTGTGCAATGACCAGTGCAATGACCAGTGCAATCTCATGACCTGCACTCCATCCTTACCGTCGGGGGCGGGTTAGAAGTTTCCGCCGCTTCCGCCGAAGCCACCGCCACCGCCGCCACCTCCACCGAAGCCACCGCCGCCACCTCCGCCAAAGCCGCCCCCGCCGAAGCCGCCTCCACCCCCGCCGCCGGAGAGCAGGCCACCGATGATGCCACCGAGGATGGCACCGCCCATGCCGCCGCCCATGGAACCGCGGCCGCCACCCATAGGACCGCCTGTGCCCCCGAAGCTATCGACATCATCTTGTGCGTAATTGATGGCTTGCTGTGCCAACTGTTGTGCCTGCTGTGCATAGTTCAGGGCATTGCTCGGATCAGTTTCGGCAATGGAAACTGCGTAGTCAAAGTTCCGCTCGGCTTCAGATAAGCGGGTTCTGGCGGCCGATCGTACCCCGCCACGACGGGCTGCGATAAAGTCCTTTGCAGTGGAAATGGTGGCCTGCGCACCAGCAATAGCTTGTTGCAATGATGCCTGGGCCCGTAGTGCCTGCTGTTGTTGGTCACGAATGCCTGTCAGTAGTTCATCCAGCTGTCCATGCGCTTGTTGCACGGCAGCTAATTCAGCGACAGGATCAGGTTTCTTTGCTGCTGCACTCATACGCACGTCATCGAGCTGCGCTTCGGCGCCTTGGACGGTTGGTGCGTAGCGGGCAAACCGATCTGAGGCCACCATGGATTTTGCCTGCGCCAAGTCAGCCAACGCGTCCGGGAGGGCCGTTGTCAACGTTGTTGCAGCCTCGCCAATGGCACTTTCAGTCTTAGTAACGGCCTCCACCAGCACCGTGCACTGCAGCAGGCTCTCCTGCGCCGCCTTCACTGACAGGGCCGCTCCTGCGGTGTCAGAAGCCGCTAGCTTGGAGTCGGCATCAGCGGCCGCGGTCTCCACAAAGTCAAGGCGCTCCTTGGCCTCAGCCACATTCTCACGGACGGGTCTCAACGCAGCATCCGAGTATTGCGAAGTCAGTGTCAGTAGCTTGTGCTCAGTTTCAGCCACGGCATTTTGTGCCGTGGCAACTTGAGCGCGGATAGCGGCCAAGACTTCCGGGGCAGTGCGCTCCAGTTCACGCAACTCATCAAAGGCAGCCTTTTCGGCTTCGAGGGCGGCGTTGGCATCTTCACTTCGCTTAATGATTTCACCAAGCCACGTGCGTTGCTCTTCGATACTGTCAGGAATTTCATCATCTAGTTGTTGTTGGAGTTTGAAGGATTCGGAGAGATGTTTTTTGGCGTCATCCAGTGCGGCTTGGAACGGCTTGATGGCTGCAATCCCGTACGACGCCTGGGCAAAACCAATCTCATGTTCACTGGTGTTGATGGCGTCATCAGCGGCGATCAACAATGATCCGGCCTTGGAGCGTAGCTCCGAAATGCTCATGCCGGCGTTGGGATCAAGCGGAGAACCGTCAGCTCCATAACCCTTGGCTGTGGCCTCTGCCGCAGATTTCTTGCGTTTGTTGCACAAATACAGGGCTGTTCCGGCGCCACCGGCAACAATGACTCCACCAACACCCAGAGCGATGAAACCTCCCGTCGGGTCAGGAACATTGCCTTTTCCGCCGCCCGCTGCATCGCCCAATGCGGCGGCAGCGTCGATAGCTGCCGCGGCCCAGTTGCCTTCGGCAAGCTGGGGTTTGATCACTTTGGTTTGGATATTTTGGTTTTTGCTATCCGGGATGACTGACTTATCAGCTAGAAGTGCGTATGCCTTGTCCTGGGTGGCAACCACCAGCAGTGCATCATTGGTACCCAAGTGTTTACTCTGGGCAACCTGGGTTCCCCAATCCACACCGCTGAGGCCGTCAAAGGAGTCGACATAGACCACAAAGAACGTCAACCCGTGGTCTTTGCCCAACGTGTCGATGGCTGCTTGGACATCCGCCTTTTGGCCGCCAAGAACATTGGAGTTATCAACAATGTAGGTGCCCCCGGCAATGCTCACCGGTGGTTCAGCTTGTGCAAACCCGACCGGGCCCAGCATGAGGGCCATGAGGGCCAGCACGGCCAGAATGGGGGACAACAGCTTTATTTTTGCAAACATCGCTCACCTTTGATGTGGGGCCCTGGGGAGTTCGAGCTTAATACTCCAAACGATACTATGGGGTTAGCGGTCATAATGTGTGTATGCAAAGTGGCTTTTGACCAGTAATCATATGGGATGCAGGGCCTTGTACATGCTTTGAAAGCATGTATGGTGACAGTTCCCAAGAACCACCCCCGTTGTGGTGTATGTGCTCAGAAGCTTGTGAAGAACGGTTCGACCAGTGCAGGTAAAACCCGGTGGCGGTGTAAATCCTGTGGTGCTTCCAGTACTCAATCCAGGGTTGATATCAGCAAGAAAGCAGAGTTCGCCGCTTTCCAGTCATGGATCACTGGCAAGACCCGTCAGGACGCCCATGCCAGCTCATCACGGACCTTTCGGAGACAGAGTGCTTGGTGTTGGAACGTGGCCCCACAAGCCCCTGTGACCGGGGAAATTCACCCGGTGCTCATCCTCGATGGAACGTACTTCAACGGCTGGTGCGTGCTCATTGCTTACACCGGTGATCACGTTGTTGGCTGGCAGTGGTGCGATCGGGAAAAACATGCTTCCTGGTCAGCGTTACTCAAGCAACTCCCGGCCCCTGCCATGGTCGTCATCGACGGGCACAAAGGCCTCGAGAGTGCGTTGGGTCAGCACTGGCCAGAAACAAGAGTGCAGCGGTGTTTGTTTCATATTCAACAGAACATCCGTACCCACCTCACGATGCGTCCGAAACTCGATGCTGGCAAGGAATTACTGGCCCTAGCGAAGGCTTTAACACCGATCCAGTCCCTGGATCAAGCCGCTGTGTGGGTCGGTGAGTTCGCGTCCTGGGAAGCACGCTGGGAGAAGTTCTTGAAGGACCGCACCTACGCGAAGAAGAACGGTGAAAGGCCCTCACACGTGCGGGCAAACCAGAACTGGTGGTTCACGCATCTTCGTCTGCGCCAAGCCCGTGGAACACTAGCCACAGTCCTGCAGAACGATCATCTGTTTACTTGGCTCACCCACGCCACCGAAGACCAGAAACTCCCTAGGACAACGAGCCCGCTCGAGGGTGGGATCAATGCTGGCTTGAAGCACCTTCTTCGGGACCATCGAGGTCTTAGCGATGATCATGCCAAACGAGCCGTGGACTGGTACCTCTACCACCACACCGAGGCCCCTAAAGATCCCTGGGACCTAGTGAAGGCCCACCACTGGCAACCAAAAAAGAAGAAACGACAAATGGTTCACGAGCCCATCGGCCCTGCCCTCTACGACACAGCCTTCAGCCCAGAAGACGGCAATGGAATTCAACAAGGATGGGGCGGAAGAAGCCACTGACACGCCCGGGCTGTACACACATTTTGGCCGCTAACCCATACTATGGCCCATGCTATTGCCAAGCTTGGAGGTAGGGTCCTGAATTTTGCATTCAGCGAACAACGCCACTAGCGCCAGGTGTAGGAGATAATGGAAGCTGAGGAACCTTCACAGCTGCCTTCCAGCCAACGTTCGTCAAGGCACCAGCCACAGCCGAGATGATGAAACTCAAGAAACAATTCATCACATGAGATTTCAATGAAGGGAAAGCTGATGTCACAGAACAACGGTGAAGACACCACCCCCAGCGAGGAACAGGCCAAGCACGCGGATCACGGTCTTGGCATGTCTGCTGCCACGGACGCTCCCCAGACATCGCATGAGTCCCAAACGGCCACGCCTCCCCTCGGAGCCACTCCTGCATTGTCGAACCCTGCAGAGACGGCGCCGATCCCCAACGATTTTACCTACCAGCACCAGCCGTATGCTGGCCAACAGGGCCAACCCGGCTATCCCAGCTATTCGGAGCAGCCGCGATATCCCGGCCAAGCCAACCACCCTGAGCAGCCCACCCAGCATCAGCAACCCGGTGGACAGGCAGGACCGGGGTACCCGGCGTCGAACGCATACCCACACACCCTGGCCCCAGCCGTCACAGCCCATCCCAAAGAACGAAAAAAAGTTGGCATGGGAATGTTTGCCGGCGGAGTCCTGGCGGCAGCCCTGATCGGCGGTCTTGTGGGTGGCGGCTCGGTGCTCTTGGTGGACCAGCAGAACAACACCACCGTGGCCGGTTCGAGCCAGCAGAGTTCACCTTTGGTGATCAATAACCCCACATCGGTGAATGAAGTTTCCGCGGCAGCGGCTAAAGCGATGCCTTCAGTGGTAACCATTTCTGCCACGAGCGGTTCCTCGGGCGGCACAGGCTCGGGCATCATTTTGGACACGGAGGGTCATATCCTCACCAACACCCACGTTGTGACCCTTGACGGGGCAGCCGCGCACGCAACTATTGAAGTGCAAATGAGCGACAACAAAGTTTATCCGGCCACCATTGTGGGCACCGACCCGCTGTCTGATCTTGCCGTGGTGAAGATTGATGCACCGAACCTTGTGCCTGCCACGCTGGGCAAGTCGAGCAAGATCAACGTTGGTGACACAGTGATCGCTATCGGTTCTCCGCTGGGCTTGAACGGCACTGTTACCGACGGTATTGTTTCTACGCTGAACCGCACCATCCAGGTGGCCTCCTCGGCTGTGCCGAAAACACCCAGCGATACCTCTAAGGACCCCTCCGACGGCGGCAATGGGTTCCGGTTCTCCCCTCCAGGGGGTGGGCAGGAGCCCGCAGCAGGCCAAGGCACAGTGAATTTGAATGTGATTCAAACGGATGCGGCCATCAACCCGGGTAACTCCGGTGGGGCCTTAGTGAATGCGCAGGGCCAGGTTGTTGGTGTGAATGTGGCTATTGCCTCAACCTCTAGCTCATCAGGATCCAGCGGCCAAAGCGGCAACATTGGGGTGGGCTTTTCCATCCCAATTGATCATGCCCAGCGGGTTGCTCAGGACATAATCAAAACGGGCGCAGCCACTCACGGCCAGCTCGGAGTTTCGGTAGGCGGGACCTCCTCTACCGGAGCCAAGAGCGCGTTCTCTACCGGCGCCACAGTGGCGGATGTGACGGCCGGAAGCGCAGCCGCCAAGGCCGGGTTGAACAAGGGCGATGTCATTACTCAATTGGGCAACCGCGCCATCAGCGACCCAGCGGACCTGACGGCCGCTGTTCGCGAACAAGCCGGTGGAGCCACAGTGAAAATGGACTTCATCCGCAACGGCAAGGCGCAGTCAGTGGACATTACCCTTGACACAATGCCGGCTAGCTAAATGCCGGCCAGCTAGCGGGCACACCGGTACTAGAGGAGTCCCTCTGCGCAAGGCCCAAACCTGGGTCTTGTGCAGAGGGACTCCTTAGTTGCCACTTGCGGCTAAGCCTGCCGCAGAACCTTGGTCAACACCGGAGCGGACGCTGCCAGACTCAACCACACCAACCCAATACCGGAGGCCAGCACGGCAGCAATGATTAGCAGCGACAAGGGTGCGATGATCGCGGCCATGCCCGTCAATGGAAACAACAGCATGGCCGCCAAGACTGCAGAGCCAACAGTGACAATTCGTACGGGGGAGAGCACCGCTCGTTTACGAGCCGCGTCCATGACAGTACGGGGCATGCCAAGCCGGTCAAGGCTGACATAGAGATCGGCCCTGTCCAAGATGGCTGCCGCCTGGTTTAACCCGGCACTGCAGGCAACCAGCAGGAATGAGGCCACTACGATAATTAACACCCCTGTGCGCATGTCATTGACCAGGTTCAGATCTGATGCGGTGCCTTCGATATTCGCGGAGCTGAGAAGAGCCAGTGCCGTACCGGCCACTACTGCTATGAAACTTGTCATCGACAGCGAGCTGACCTGCCGCCACGCGGCTTTGGGGGACTCAAGAATGATTCGGGCCGCCAAAAGTCTGGCAGGGGTAGCTGCTTTACGCAGGCTCCATCCCGCCAGCCACCTGAGCACCATGGGACCCATCAGGTTCAGCAACGCCAACCCACCGGCAAAGCTGGCGCAGATGATCAGGACCATCACGGCAACCGATCCGCTGGCAGTCATGGTGGCCATCCCCACATACAGTACGACGGCGGCGCCGGCACCCAGAGCGAATCTCACCCAGTGCACTGCGGGCGCCTTCGCCCTGGTGCGTACCCCCAGCGGAGAAAGAACAACTTGGCGCAAGCCGATGGCAGCGCTGATGGCGGCAAGCCACACCAAAGCCGCTCCCGTGGAGAGAACCACAACGGGGCTCAGCCAGAGTTGAGCAAGACCAAGGCCCTGACCTTGGAAAGGGATGAGGGCAACAACGGGCACAGCAGCTACATAAACGATGACTCCGGCACAGATACCTAGTGTGGCCACTGCCGTGGATTCCATAAGGGCCATGGCACCGACCAGTGACGGTGTTCCGCCGAGCAGGCGCAAAGTTGAGAGCCGCTCATCGCGGCGCCGGGCCGACAGGCGTGCTGCTGACCCGCCCAGGGTTAACAGCGGCAACACCAAAAGGGCCAAAGCCACCAGCGCCAATATCTGGTAGATGCCGACTGTGTCCGTGCTAACGCCAACTGCAGGGAATGTGAAAAAGCTCAACGCCCCGGCCAGCACTATCAACGACAGCGCCGTGACAAGAGCAAAGGCCACTGCCGGCAGGGCTACCACAGCCTTGTTTCCAGGAGCGGGTCGGGAGAGCATCCACGGAATCGAGAACGTTGTACGGATCTTTTTCACGCCTGATTCGCTGCCAGCACAGGGGTTGGGTGAGATAACGGTGTGAGGGAGAGGACGCCGTCGCGCATAAACAAGGTGCGGGCACATCGCGAGGCAACGGTGGAATCGTGGGTGACAAGAATAAGTGTGTTGCCGCGGCCGGTCGTGGCGCTCAAAAGAGCTGACATGACATCCGCGGAGGTGTGGGAGTCAAGGGCGCCGGTGGGCTCGTCAGCAAAGACAACGCGTGCCTCGGTCACCTGTGCCCGGGCGATGGCAACACGCTGGGCTTGCCCGCCTGAGAGCTCGCCAATACGCCGGGTTTCCATGCCTGCCAGACCAAGCGCAGCCAGCCAACCGGCCGCCTGCGCTTCTGCCTCGCGGCGGGAGATCCCGTTGAGCATGAGTGCCAAAGCCACATTTTCAACGGCTGTCAGTTCGGGAATGAGCAGCCCTGATTGGAAAACGAAACCAAAGGCTTCTCGGCGCAGCTGTGAGCGTCCTCTCTCGCTGAGTGCTGTGACGTTTGTGCCCGCGTAGGTCACGGTGCCGGCATCGGGGGTGGTGATGCCGGCAAGGGCGTGCAGAAGAGTCGTCTTGCCGGAACCTGAGGCACCCATGATGGCCACCGACTCGCCTAAAACAATGTCAAGGTCCACTTTGTTCAAGGCGATCCCGCCGCCATAGCGTTTGGATAGTGAGCGTGCGCTCAGAAGGGGTGAAGAAAGTGTTGAAGTCATGTTTTAAGTTTGTGCTTAGACGCTGGCTGCTGCATCGGGCCAGGGGTGGGAAGTGTTGGCGGCTTTCTCAACCCGAGGGAGGAGGCAGGACGCCTCGAAGCCAAGTGTTAAGGGCTACTGCGGGTGAAGAATTATGCCCAGGGATTCTGGCTCTGGGCCTGTTCGAACTAAGCTGGTCAGGTAGGCCAAGGACGAACCCGCTGCATCCAACCCCGCCAAGGGGAAGAGTGCAGGGTAACCAATCGTCCATGACACAAAGGACAGCAGTGGAAAATTCAGCACTGAACATTGTCGTACTGGTCAAATATGTGCCAGATGCACAGTTTGATCGACACCTCACAGGTGAGGACCACAGCATCGACCGTGGTGAGAGCATCCTGTCAGAATTGGATGAATACGCACTTGAAGCGGCATTGGCTTTGACCGATGCCCGGGGCGGCGCCAAGGGCGGGAACACCGTCACGGCTCTGACACTTGGCCCGGCCTCCGCCGCCGTAGCCGTCAAGAAGTCGTTGCAGATTGGTGCAACGGAGGGTTTGCATGTCAGCGACGAAGCGCTCGCAGGCTCCGATGCCTCAGCCACCTCACTGGCTTTGGCTGCGGCCATCAAATCTCTTGGCCCGGTAGACCTCGTGATCACCGGTATGGCCTCAACCGACGGGGAAACCTCCATCATCCCGGCTCAGCTGGCAGCCCGTCTGGGCCTGGCCCAGATCACCTTCGCCTCGGCACTGGATGTTACGGGCAATACCGTCACAGCCCGCCGTGACGGCGATGACTTCTCAGAAGAGATCCAGGCCGTGTTGCCTGCGCTAGTTTCGGTGACAGATCAAGCCAACGAGCCGCGTTACCCCAACTTCAAGGGCATCATCGCTGCGAAGAAAAAGAAGGTGACAACAGTGTCCCTGGCTGACCTGGGGTTGGCACCATCCGCCGTCGGACATGCCGGGTCATTGACCCAGGTCACCTCGGCAGCAGAACGCCCCGCCCGCACGGCCGGCACTATCATCACTGACTCAGGCGATGCCGGTATCCAATTGGTTGACTTCCTGGCCGCTGCGAAACTGATCTAAGGAACCATTCATGACTGCAATTGTTGTTTACATTGATCAGCTCGATGTCCCGGGCAAGCTTTCAAACACTGTCGCGCAGCTTCTGACCTTGGCTCGTGGCGCCGGTGAACCAGTGGCTGTTGTGGCCGGTCCGGTTGGAGCCGAGGTGTTGGCGGAGCTGGGCGCCTATGGAGTACAGCGGGTGCTGCACTCGGAGCAAGCCGAGCTGGGCGAGTTCCTGGTTGCCCCCAAAGCAGATCTTGTGGCGCAGGCCGCCGCTGCTGTCAGCGCCAGCGCCGTACTCCTTGATAACAGTGCTGCCGGAAAGGAAATCGCCGCCCGCACCGGTGTCACACTGAACGCCGGTGTCATTACCGACGCCGTGTCCCTGATGTACGACGGCGAAGCCTTCGTTGCGCACAAGTCTGTCCTTGCCGGGTCCTATAGTGTGCAGGCGCGGGCTACTTCAGCGCTCGGTGTCTTCACTGTTAAGGCGCACGCGGTTGAAGCGAACCCGGCCCCAGAGGCGAGCGTGCCCGCCGTTGAGGTGGTAAACGTGGCTTTTGCCCCGGCGAGTCTGAGTGCCCGAGTGACAGCACGGACACCGCGACCGGCTTCGGGACGGCCCGAACTTGAAGATGCCCGCATTATTGTGGCTGGGGGCCGCGGCGTTGATGGTGACTTCACCCCCATTGAAGAGCTGGCGGATGTCCTTGGAGCTGCTGTGGGTGCCTCACGTGCAGCTACTGATGCAGGCTGGATCTCGCACGCCTCCCAGGTGGGTCAGACAGGCAAGAAGGTTGCTCCTGCGCTGTACATTTCTGTTGGAATTTCAGGGGCCATCCAGCAAAAGGCCGGAATGCAGACGTCCAAGCTCATCGTGGCTGTTAACAAGGACTCGGAATCTCCGATTTTTGAGATTGCGGATTTCGGCATTGTGGGCGATTTGTTCCAGGTCCTGCCGCAAGCCGTTGCAGAGATTAAAAAGCGCAGGGCATAACCGGTGAAGTGCGCAGTGTGTAGCTAGGTTAACTAGCCAACACCACAACTGCCGTGGTCAGACGCTAAAACGTTTGACCACGGCAGTTTCTTATGTGCCCAAAATTTCTTGTGTGTCCAAGATTTCTTAGCGGGGGACCGATGCCGTGGCGATCATGGCGTCGGAGTTCATTTCAATGCGCGGGCCCACTGATTGGATGAACTCGCGGCGAACCCTGGCGATTGCCTCAGGATCCCGGGGCAGGAAAGTCCGCCAGCCGCTGCCCATGACAAGGTTCCAGGCCATGGCGTCATCAACTGTCAGTGTGAGGGGATGTGTGGATACTGACACGTCTTCGAAGCCGCGCGCTCCAAGCCACGTGGTTAGTGATTCCACGGTGGCCACGCGTGCCATGTTTTGGTTTGCCAGTGGAACCACGTTGGCCAGGCGTGGACGTTCCTTGATGGCAGCTTCAAAGATGCGTGTGGCGAACGGTTCCAAGGCGCCCTCAATCCACGTGCTTGTCACGAGGCGCCCGCCGGGACGCAACATTGAAGCCAAATGCTCCACTCCTGCCTCCATGTCGGCAAAGAAGAACATGCTGTAGGAGCACAGGACAGCGTCAAAGGTGCGGTGTCCGCGCCATGCTGTGACGTCTGCTTCCGTCAAGGTTGTGTTCAGGATGCCATTCTCGGCCAGGTTGGCAGCGGCAATGCGCAGCAGACCGGTGGAAAGGTCAACGCCGTCCACACTACCTTCGGGGCCCACGGCCAACGCGGCAGGAATGGTGGCCGCACCTGTGCCGCAGCAAGCATCCAAAACTTTCTCACCCGGCTGCAACATGGCTTCAGTAACCACGCCCCGGCCCATCGGATCCCAGAGTTTCTCTGACCACGCCTCAAATTGCAGTGCACCGTCGGTGAACGCCAAGCCAGGATCGCGAGCGGACATGCATGCCTCCAATTGATGAAATAAATTCTAATGAGCCTTGAGTTATGGCCCGAAAGCTATAGTTGCGGGCCGCCAACAAATTTCGGCTTAGCGCTGTGCGCCGGCGAAGTTGTTTTGGCGCCACGCCTCAAAAACTGCGATCGAGGCTGCATTGGCCAGGTTCAGGGAACGTAATGAGGGAAGCATGGGCAGCCGTACTCTGGCGGTGACGTGCGGATCCTGTTTCACTTCAGCTGGCAGCCCCTCGGATTCGCGGCCAAACATCAGCACATCTCCGGGCTGGTAGGCAATCTCTGTGTAGCTTCTCTCGCCATCGGCAGTGAACGCAAAGACCCGTTCGGGAGCCAGCGCGGCCCACGCCGCTTCGAGACTGGGGTGAACTCTCATCACCGCAAGATCGTGATAATCAAGTCCGGCTCTTCGCAATTTAGCGTCAGAGAAGTCAAAGCCCAAGGGTTCGACAAGGTGCAGCTCGGCACCAGTGATGGCGGCCAACCGGATGGCATTTCCGGTGTTGCCAGGGATCTCAGGGGTCAGGAAAAGGATGCGAAACACTGTTTTATCCTACCGCCAGGCACTAGCCGGTTGTAACCAGAAGGACGCGAGGGGGCTCATTTGAATTTTGGCCCGTTGCGCAGAGGCGGGCTCAGGATGCCTGCTCTAGTACATGCCGCCCAGGAGCCTGTCCAGAACGTGTAAATCAACCACGTTGGGAGAAGGCCCTGAGGCTAAGAAATGCTTGACCTCACGCACAAAACGGGCAGCGTTAGCCACATTGAGCGTGTTTGAACCATCTGGGTCAGTGCCCTTGGCGTAATCAATAACCGGTTCGAACAGGTTTCCCGTCTTGCTGTGCACACAGACCCAGGCTGTGACATTGCATTCGGGGAAGAGTTCTTGCATCTTGCGTGTGGCGGGGATCAGTTGTGGCGGTGCTGCAACCTTGCCGCCATGGACCAGCATGCTCCCGTCCCAGCGGAAGGCGCCGTCGGGCACCAGCATTGAACCAATGATCGCGATTCGGTACCCCGAAACCAAAACATGATCCAGATAGCCACTGCCCATGGGAGCACTGAGACCGTTGATGAGCCTTGCGGCCGGGATGCCCGGCAGGACCTGCTGCATTATGAGCTGGGCAGTCCGCGCTTCCCGGGCCAGTCGCGACGCCGCACCAAAGACGCCACGTTTTCGCGGTGCACCGTGGACAGGTTGCGCCGCAGTCATCCGTGGCATCAGCGGAGTTTGCTGCTGTGCTGAATTCTCTACTGAACCGCTTGAGGGCTCCTCGTAGGCGGGGATATAAACGGCAGGGTCACCGGCCGTGCGTCGTGTTTCAGGGGCGCGGCGGGTATTGAAAGCCCCAAAACTGTTAGCCGCACCGGCAGCAGTTCCTTCACGCACGGAAGAGCCCTCCGTTCCTGGAGCGCCGTATGAGCCGGTTCGCGTGCTGGCACCTGCCGAAGTACCCGGGCGGCTTGGTGAACCGTAGGACCTGTCATACGCCTGTCTGCGGACAGGGTCAGAGAGGACCTCGTAGGCTTCTGCAATTTTATGAAAGAGTTCAGGGGCACCGCCCCTGTCGGGGTGGGCAGTCTTGGCTGCTTTGCGGTACGCGATCTTGATCTCTTGCTCCGTGGCAGAACGTGCAAGACCGAGAACTTGATAGTGCGTAAGGAACGTCTCGCCCACGGGTGGCCTTTCGCTAGCCCTGTTTTGCCAAGAGTTCAGTCTAGCCGCAGAAGCGCTTTGTTCCCCTCCATGGTGCTGTCTCCCCGGGCCGCTGCTCTGGTGTCTCTGCTCTGGGGCGGCGGTGACTTGAGATGTGGCTGAGGATGGGGCGGGATCTGTACAGTGGATCCTGTGGATCAACCAAAGGGGCCGAAGAAGCAAACGCTTGCGGCTACAGGAGTAGTCTTTCTGATGATTGCGGCGCTGACCGGGTGCAGTATTTCGGTTCCGTCCCAGTCTCCTCCCAGCATTGCACCCTCAGCTGCACCTACCAGCTACGCTCCGCCAACTATTGTTCCCGGGCATGACGCTGCCGCTGTGGCTGGCGCGCCAATGACTTTCGAAGCAGGCAAAACGCTTGTCCCCGGCGTGCCGGTTGGTTTTAGTGACGTGCTGGGCCAGCCACCCCAGGAGTATTCGCAGACACCGGGGCCGCCTGAGTGGAATCTGGTGAAGAACAACGTGGCCGGCCAGACCCAATATACCAACGCTGCGGGCTGCCAAGTAGCGTATTGGATCGCTACCAACCAGGGCCCTCTGATCACTCACGGTGATGACAAATCCTCCACACTTGAGTTAATGAAATACCTCATTCCATCGGTGATGGAAGAATCCTTGCCGGAGGCGCTGCTGCCCTGGGTGGCCGAGGCAGGAAAAGCAGGACCGCTGATTTCCTTCTTGTCCTTCGGCACCAAAGCTGGCAAAGATGTTATGGCAAGCACTGTATGGGGGCGCATGCTGGGAAGTGCTGATACCTCTTTGTTGGTGAGCTTGGCCTGTCCAACAGATGAATTGTTGGCAGCCACCACACCCAAGGTGATGGCAAAATTGTCGGTTGCCCCGCCGTCGAACTAGCCGGCGCGCCGGGGAGTTCACTGGCGGCTAAAGCTGGTTCGCCGCAGCTTGATGCTAAGAAGCCGGGGGCTGCGAGTTGTGGCTTACGTAGCGCAGGAACAGCATTGAGTCAGCTTTGAGAACCCTTGTCAACGTCATATCAGCGCTTGCCACGGGTTGACTTTTAGGCACACCGCCTTCGCCGCTAGTATCAGAATCCCGGTCGGCCCCGTGCGCGATTCGCCCGGCTGACCCGCCCACCAGGAGCGGAGAGACAGTCAAGGAAAGCTCATCCACTTTTCCGGCTTTAGCGAAGGTATTGAGCAGAGTCGGTCCGCCCTCGGAGTGGATCTTTTTAAATCCTCGCTCGGCAAGTGCAGAAATGATCAGTTCCACCTCGAGGGTATCCTTGCCCACCATGACCAGATCGGCCACCTTGGACAGGGCGCTTTTGCTTTCTTGCGGGGCAGACTCAAGTGTCAAAACCAACGGGCGAACGGGTGCCCTGGTGAACACTTCAAGACCGGGATTCAAATTTAGAGAACCAGAAACAATCGCCAAGGGTGGGTGCTCCGAGAGCCAGTTCTCCGCACGCCACTTTTGTGCCGACTCGCTCAGCAATTGACCGCCATAACCTTCTACCCTGATGGTTTGAGCACCCACCAAAATAACATCCGCGGTTTGCCGTAACAATGAAAAAATACGTTGGTCCCACGCATTTCCCAGTTTCCCTGAGACGCCATCCATGGAAGCGGCACCATCAATACTGGCAATAAAGTTAAAGCTCACCCATGGTTTGCCACGCAGGCGTCCTTCCGGAGGTGGCGCGAGCAGTTCCTGCTCCAGATCTGCTCCGGAGAGAATCGAGGGGGTGGGGAAGATCCGCTCAATCATGAAAATCTCCTTAGTGACTTGGCTACTTTGCTATTTGGCTATTTGGCTATTTGGCTATTTGGCTACTTGGCTACTGGGCGATCGGGCGGGCCGGCTGATTGGCCTCGCCCATATTGTGCAGAAGATACGCCGGTTCCCGCCAACCCAAAATTGTTTCGGTCATGCCGATGGCTGAGCTGGCCGCAGCAACATTGTGCATTCGTAGAATCCTTGCGCCACCTAAAATGCAAATGACGCCAGCAGCCAAGGAGCCTTCAAGGCGCTCCGTCTTTGCTTGGTTGAGACTTTCGCCGATGAAATCTTTGTTGGACACGGCGGCCAGAGCCGGAAATCCTAAAGCGGCGATTTCGTTGAAGCGGCGCGTAATCTCAAGGGTGTGCAGGGTGTTCTTATTGAGGTCATGGCCGGGGTCAATGATGATCTTCTCGGCAGGGACACCCAACGAAAGGGCAAGCTCAACCCGCTCGGCTAAGAACGCCGCAACCTCACTAACAACGTCGTTGTAGTACGGCCGCGGGTACACGGTACGCGGCTTGGCCAGTGAATGGGTGATGACTAAATGTGCGCCAGATTCTGCCACCACCGATGCCAGCTCCGGGTTGGAGAGACCGGTGGTGTCGTTAATGACGTTGGCGCCTGCCGCAATACTGCGGGCAGCCACTTCAGGCAAAAACGTGTCAACTGAAATGATCACATCACTTGCCGCCGCCACGGCAGCAATCACCGGAACCACTCGCTCACTTTCTTCCTCAGCACTCAAAGCAGGCCCGGGAGCAAAGGGAACGCCGCCAATATCAACCCAATCGGCTCCGTCTCGCACCGCCGCAAGCGAAGCGTTAACCGCGGCATCCAACGCAAACGTGGTCCCGCCGTCGTAGAAGGAATCAGGGGTGCGGTTGATGATGGCCATCAGGGCCACCTGCCGACTGAAATCGATGGTGCGTGGTCCAAATTGATGGATGGGATGCAAGAGCTCCGGGGTATAAAACGGCGCTGCTGTTGCGGGGGCTTCCGGCGTTGCGGAGGTCCTCGTAGTTGCCATCAAATGTCCTCAATAGCAGTGTGTTCATCAGCCAGCTGGACTTTGTTCACCGTGCGCGCTGAGATGATGAGGTCCTTGATGGCATCCTGGACATCCCAAACGTTTACGTTCATGCCGGCAACAACGCGGCCTTCAAGTAGCCAGAAAGCAACAAACTCGCGCTTTTCCAAGCTCCCGCGGATGACGAGTTCGGCATCCTTGGTCAGGGCTCCAAAGCCGGAATACTCCATGCCCAAATCAAACTGATCAGTATAGAAGTAGGGGATGTCGTCAAGGACGGCGTTCTGACCCAGCATTGATTTTGCCGCAACTTTGCCACTGGCAATGGCGTTGGCCCAGTGCTCGGAGCGGGCGTAGGCTCCGGTGACCGGGTGCAGGGAGTTGGCCACATCGCCTGCGGCAAATACATCCGCTGCGGAAGTTTGCAGGCTGGCTGTGACCTCGATCCCGTTATTGATTGTTAATCCGGCGTCCTTGGCCAACCCTGTGTTGGGGACCACGCCCACAGCCACAATGACAATGTCAGCTGGCAGCGTCACACCTGTGTTGGTCAGAACTGAGGTCACGGCACCGTCACTGCCTTGAATTTTCTCCGCGGTGGCAGGCAGTTCAAAGCGGACGCCGGCTTCCTTTTGCCTGTTGGTGAAGACAGCACCCAACGTGGAGCCAATGGCAGTTGATAGTGGAACATCTTCCAGACCAAGCAATGCCACATGGTTGCCGAGTTCTGTTGCTGTGGCGGCAATTTCCATGCCAATCCAGCCTGAGCCAATCATTACTACATTCTTGTTTCCGGCAGTGAACAGCTCTTTCACGGCAACGCTGTCTGCCTTGGTTCTGAACGTGTAAACACCCTTGAGGTCAACGCCAGGGAAGGGGATATGACGCGGTGCGGCCCCTGTTGCCAGAAGCACTTTGTCATAGGCAAGCGTAGTTCCATCGGCGAGGGTGACGGTGTGCGCCTGGGGATCCAGTGCAGTTGCTGCAGTTCCTTTCAGAAGCGTGACATTGTGTTCGGGATACCAGCTGGCGGGAAGCGGCAGCAACGAGTCAGCGTCCTCTTTGCCGGCCAGGAAACCCTTGGAAAGCGGCGGACGCTGGTAGGGGGTTTCCGGTTCGTCCGCCACGATTGTCACAGCACCGGCATAGCCTTCTTTCCGCAGCGTTTCCGCAGCGGTGGCCGCTGTGAGGCCACCGCCGATGATCACCATACCCGCATTCGGGGTGGGGGAATCGGTGGCTGAATCGGTGGGGGATGAGGTGCTGGGTGAGGTGGTCATGATCGAAACTCTTTCCGGTGGAAATTTATGTCTCTTAGATAAAACTTGGTGAAAACTAATGCTCTTAAACCAGCCCCGCATCTGCCAGTGGCCAGAAAAGCATTACTGCGGGAACTGCCCGCGCAATGGCCCGCCCTGGGATAACAAACCAGTGAAAACCGATGTGCGGGTGGTGGTGCCGGAGGTTTGCACCCCGCGCAACGACATGCACATGTGCTCCGCCTCCATGACTACGCCTACTCCGCGGGGCGCCAAGGTGTCCTCGAGCCAGTCTGCCACCTGCTGGGTGAGTCGTTCTTGGACCTGCAGATCCCGGGAGAAGAGCTCAACACCGCGGGCCATCTTGGACAGGCCAAAAAGACGATCCCCTGGCAGGTAGCCCACATGAGCCACACCCCGGAACGGCAGCAAGTGGTGCTGGCACAATGAATGGAAGGGAATGTCCTTCACCAGCACTAGACCTTGGTATCCGTCGTCATTGGGAAATGTGGTCCATGTTGTTTCGCGAGGGGTCAGCATTTCTGCGTAGGCGGCTGCCACCCGGCGGGGAGTGTCCAAGAGGTGAGGATCGGTTTCATCACGGCCCAGTGCCCGCAGGAATTCGGCAATGGCGGCCTGAGCACGCGGCAGATCAATGGAAGATGGGCCCACCAACGACTCGGCATCGTCGTAAGTGAGCAGATCTGGGAGGGAAGCACTGGAGATGGACATTTCCAAACCTTTCTAAAGCTTGTATTATTGACTTTAGAAGCGCAGACTCAAAGCGTCAAGTAAGTCCAAACAATACTTAACCTGCCATGCAGCGGAGCATGCACTGGCAAGAGAGCACAAGGCCAGCGGTCATGAACAACGCGGAGCAAACCCCCTCCACTCTCCACACAGCCAAGCATCTTGGCGCCAACACCACAAGCGCCAACACCACAAGGGCCAAGCTTGACGACGCGCAGCGCCTGCAAGCCGTGGCATCACTGGGGGACCCTATTCGCAGAACAGTGTTTGAGCTGGTGCGCGATTCCGGAGAAGCTCTTAGCCGCGATGACTGCGCGGAGCAGCTGGAACTACCCAAGAGCACCATCCGTGCGCACCTTGACCGGTTGGTGGATGAGCACTTGCTACTCGTAGAGTTTCGCAAAGTGGGCGCTAAGACCGGGCCAGGTTCGGGACGGCCCACCAAGCTGTACACAGTGGCGCAGAACGAGGTTAGCGCCTCCGTTCCGCCGCGGCACTATGATCTTGCCGCAGGCGTGCTTGCTGCAGCTGTCCAGCACTGCATTGATACAGGGATCGGTATTGCTGCAGCCCTGGTAGAAGTTGCCTTCGAGGAGGGTCGCCGTTTAGGGGCTGAATCCGGCAATATCCATCAATTACTGGCCGCCACGGGATACAGCCCCGAGCCCGACGGTGCCGGCGGCACCATCATGGCCAACTGCCCGTTTCATAGCCTGTCCAAAGCTCATACCAACGTTGTCTGCTCACTCAACGGCTCGCTGCTCAGCGGCGCTCTAGAGGGATGCGCGGACACCTGTCACGACCTGGCGCCAGATGCAGAAATCTCTCACTGCTGTGCCCGGCTCGTTCCCAGGGCTTAGAGTGCGGCGGCTTAGAGTGCGGCGCCCACCACAGAGGTAATGGATGCGCTCTGGAACCATGGAATCGCCAGGGTTAGTTGAGTCCACGGGCGCCTGTAGGGTGAGCCCATGGAACAGGTTGATGGAAGCACCGGCCAGTGGATCGCTGACGCTTTGGAGCGGTACCTGAACAAGGAACGCTATGAACAGTGGATTGGCACCGTCGCGGCAACCCTTCCCGAGCATTTCCAGGCTTATGCCCGGATCCTGCACAGAGTCAACGTGGGCCAAACACCGGTTCTGCGGTGGGCTGATGTTGCTGCGGAAAAGAAAACGCTTGTTCATCCCGAGGTGCAGTTCCACTCGATGGCACGGACCGGCCTTTACAAATCGGTGGTGATCAATGGGGTGGATTTGACCCTGGTGTCACCGAAGGAGTTCCTTGTGCCAAAGCTGGGAAGCTCAATGTAGCTCACGGACTGCGGCAGTATTTTGTGTTTCACGGCACGAGCGGTGATTTGGCCAGCCCGCCGTGGTTCGATACGTGGCTTGACGGCGATGGTGGCTCTAACTTTCAAACCGCCAACCTGGCTTGGCCAGCGGATAGGTCCTGGTGCACGGCCACGGAGATCGACTTTGACTCCACCCTGGTGGGCGGTACAGCAGAGCTCATCGCGGCGATCATCACGTCACCGGATTTGGAGGCACTAGAGGTGGGGGCCGCTACGAGCCTGGGGTTCAAAGCAGACACCATCAACGGTTCACAGCAATAAAAGTCCACATGATTGCCCTTCGAGGAACAAAGGGTAAGGGTACAACGCCGCGGAAACTGGTATCGGCCTCGTGGCGTAGAATTGCTCTGTGCCCGTGTACCTTGATCACGCGGCGACCACGCCTATCTCGGCCCCTGCCCTCGCCGCACTCACCTCCGTTATTGCCCGTAGCGGCAATCCGTCATCACTGCATGGCTCCGGCCGCCGCGCCCGTGCAACCGTCGAAGCCGCCCGGGAAACCATCGCCAAGGCTGCCGGCGCCCACCCCACGGAGGTGATCTTCACCTCCGGTGGCACCGAGGCTGACAACCTTGCTGTCAAGGGTTTGTATTGGGCACGTAACGGCGCCGAACCGCAGCGCACTCGTATTCTTGTCTCAAGCGTGGAACATGCAGCCGTCCAGGACACCGTGGAGTGGCTAGCTGCGCATGAGGGTGCTCACGCCGTCTGGCTACCCGTGGATAGCAATGGCAGGATCCTGATGGATGCCTTGGAAAAGGAGCTGGACCGCGGCGGTGCGGACTCGGTTGCGCTGCTTACCTGCATGTGGGCCAACAATGAGGTTGGCACTGTTCAGCCGATTGCCGAGATTGTGGCGCTCGCAAAGAAATATGGCATCCCCGTTCATTCGGACGCCGTCCAGGCTTTCGGCTCCATCGCTGTGAACTTCAAGGACTCAGGCCTGGCCGCCATGTCCATCAGTGGCCACAAAATTGGTGGCCCTGTTGGTGTTGGCGCGTTGCTGCTGGGCCGTGCCGTGAAACTGACAGCTGTCCAGCACGGCGGGGGACAGGAACGCTCGGTTCGCTCCGGCACGCTGGATACGGCCGGTATAGCGGCCTTCGCGGCAGCAGCCCAAGACGTCACCAGCAACTTGGAAACAGAAAACGCGCGCATTGGCGGACTTCGCGACCGAATCATATCCGCTGTCCGTGCAGCCGTTCCGGAGGCGGTGCTCCGCGGCCCTGACCCGATGGATGACCCGGCTCAGCGGCTCCCGGGAAACGCGCATTTCACTTTCCCCGGCTGCGAGGGAGATTCGCTACTGTTCCTACTCGATATGGCCGGGATAGAATCCTCCACCGGCTCGGCCTGCACAGCCGGGGTGCCTCGACCCTCCCACGTACTCCTGGCCATGGGTTTGGATGAGAATACGGCCCGTGGGGCACAACGCTTTAGTTTGGGGCATACATCGTGCCCGGGAGACGTTGACGCCTTTGTGGCGGCTCTGCCAGACGCCCATGCGCGAGCAAAAACGGCCGGGATGGCTGGGCATCAATCCTCCATCCAAACCGCCAGCACACAGTAATTAAAACCGGTAATCACACCTGCTGCACCAACAACGGCAGCTGTACCAAATTGATTTGATTTTTTTGCACCAATGGAAAGGTATGTAATGCGAGTATTGGCAGCCATGAGTGGCGGGGTTGACTCCGCCGTAGCCGCAGCCCGGGCCGTAGATGCCGGGCATGACGTGGTGGGCGTCCACCTGGCCCTCTCACGGATGCCGGGCACCTTGCGGACCGGCAGTCGAGGTTGTTGCACTGTGGAGGACTCCAATGATGCGTGGCGTGCCTGCGACCTGTTGGGCATTCCCTATTACGTCTGGGACTTCTCCGAGCGCTTCAAGGAGGATGTGGTTCAGGACTTCATCGACGAGTACACCGCCGGGCGTACCCCCAATCCCTGCATGCGCTGCAATGAACGGATCAAGTTCGCTGCTCTGCTGGAAAAGGCCATAGCGCTGGGCTTCGACGCCGTTTGCACCGGCCACTATGCCAAGGTCATCACCAACGCCGACGGGAGCCCGGAACTCCACCGCGCCGCAGATTGGGCTAAGGACCAGAGCTATGTGCTCGGTGTGCTGACCCATGAGCAACTTAAACACTCCATGTTCCCGCTTGCCGATACCCCCTCCAAGGCAGAGGTGCGCGCCGAAGCCGAGGCCCGTGGTTTGTCAGTGGCGAAGAAGCCTGACAGCCATGACATTTGCTTCATTCCAGATGGGGACACCGCCGGATGGTTGGCTGAAAAAATTGAAATGAGCGACGGTGATGTTGTTGATGAAAGTGGTGCCAAGGTTGGCGGCCACACCGGCTCCAACCAGTTCACCGTAGGCCAGCGTCGCGGGCTTAAACTCGGCACCCCCGCCGCTGATGGCAAGCCTCGCTTTGTGCTTGAAATCCGGCCCAAGGAAAATAAAGTTATTGTGGGCCCACATGCGTTGCTGGCCATTGAGGCGATCCAAGGAATCAAGGTTTCTTGGGCCGGGCTGCCCATTGCCGAGGTCGCCACTGGCGCCGAATTCGATTGTTACGCCCAGGTCCGTGCGCATGGCGACCCCGTGCCTGCCCGCGCTTTTGTCACTGAAGTGATGGACGACGGCGTGTCCCGCCAAGTCCTGGATGTCACCTTGGTCGAGCCGTTACGCGGTGTGGCGCCGGGTCAGACGATCGTGCTGTACCAGGGAACACGGGTGTTGGGGCAGGCAACTATCGACACGGCGAGGTCATTGGCACGGCCGCAATTGCCGTAGCGCTCCGGGCGCTTGTGGTGCTGGCGTAAGCTTCCCTTAAAAGGTGACTTGCCACACGGAAGGTTTACACAATGCCCCCGCATACAATTCCCAACCCGCTGCAATTTTTGGAAAGTGCGCTTAATCAGTGCGCCGAAACCATCAGCGCCATCTCCTCAAACCAGGCAGACTGGCCTACTCCATGCGTTGATTGGAGTGTTCAGGATCTCCTGCACCACCTTGTGGTGCAGGACCTGCACAAATTCACCATCATGGCTCGCGGGCACAACGTTGACCCACCAAACCCCGAAGCAATGTTCGGCGCCGATTGGTCCACGCGTTTTAGCGATGGAGCCTCACTGCTAATGCGGGCTTGGTCTAGCGCCGACCTCAGCGCCCAAGTGGCTTTGCCGGGTGGCGGAGAAGCACCCTTGCGCAGCCGTATTGGCCTGCAAATATCCGAATTTACCGTCCATGCCTGGGACCTGGTGAAAGCTACAGGTGTGCCCATCATTTTAGACCCTGTCCTTGCCGATCAGTCGCTCGCGTGGGCCCAGCGGATGCTCAAACCAGAGTACCGAGACGTTGAGAGAGGAATTGGGCCGGAGGTTCGAGTCCCCGTCGCAGCCGACCCTTATGCAAGGCTCGCAGGCTGGTTTGGTCGCAGTCCGTACTTTAAAGCCGGACCGCGTGCAGCCTCGCTTAGGTAACCTTCTGGTTGCAACTTTGGATTTGATGCAATCTGGCGTAACAAAGTCTGGTAAATGTTGACTATCAAAGATATGAGCCGGGTCACACAATGAAGTGTGGCCCGTTCCATGTTTGGCACAAGAGAAAGTTTGTTGATGGTTAAGAATAAATTTGGATTCAAATCGGTCATTGCCGTCGCCGGTGTTTCCGTCTTGGCGATGACGGCATGCACCGGACCCGCTGCCAATGATGGCGGCTCCGAAAGTGGGGGCGCCTCAACCGGCGCTCCGGTAGTTGTTGGTACCACCGACAAAACCACCTTCCTGGACCCGGCCGCTTCCTACGACAATGGTTCGTTCATGGTCATGAACCAGATCTACCCCTTCGTGCTGAACTCAGCCGCGGGAAGCGCGGACCCCAAGCCTGACTTGGCGGAATCGGCGTCGTTCACGTCTCCTACCGAATACACAGTGAAGCTCAAGACCGGCCTGAAGTGGGCCAACGGCTCCGAACTTGATTCCAAGGATGTGAAGTTCTCCTTCGATCGCCAGTTGAAGATCAATGACGTCAACGGGCCCGCAACGCTGCTTGCAAACCTGGACAGCGTTGAAGCCCCGGACGCCACCACAGTGGTGTTCAAGCTCAAGCTCGGCAACGATCAGACGTTCCCGCAGGTACTGACCAGCCCGGCCGGACCCATTGTGGATGATTCTGTGTTCAGTGCTGATGCCGTCACCACGGATGAAGACATCATCAAGGGCAAGGCGTTTGGTGGCCAGTTCACCATAGACACGTTCAAGAAGAACGAGCTCATCTCCTTCAAAAAGAACCCGGACTACAAGGGTTTGCTGGGTGCAGCCAAGTCCGATTCAGTCATCATGAAGTACTTTGCCGATTCCAATAACCTCAAACTTGAAGTTGAGAAAGGTGGCATCGATGTTGCGTGGCGCTCCCTGACAGCAACGGACATCGACAGCCTCAAGACCAAGAAAAATGTCAAGGTTGATATTGGCCCCGGTGGCGAAATCCGCTACATCGTCTTTAACTTTGACACCATGCCGTTTGGTGCCAAGACGGCCAACGCCGATCCGGCCAAATCACTGGCAGTGCGCCAGGCCATGGCAGACTCGGTTGACCGTGCAGCGATCGCTGACCAGGTTTACAAGGGCACTTACCTGCCGTTGTACTCCTACGTACCGGCAGGTTTCACCGGGGCCATTGAGCCGTTGAAGGAAGTCTACGGAGACGGCAATGGCGGCCCCGATGTGGACAAGGCTACAAAGGCTCTCGCCGATGCTGGCGTGGAAACTCCTGTGACTTTGGACCTGCAGTACAACCCTGACCACTACGGTTCTTCTTCAGGAGATGAGTACGCTGCCATCAAGGCACAGCTCGAGGCAACCAAGTTGTTCAAGGTAAATCTGCAGTCCACGGAGTGGGTTTCCTATTCCAAGCAGCGTACAGCTGACGCCTATCCCATGTACCAGTTGGGTTGGTTCCCGGACTATTCCGACGCTGATAACTACTTGACGCCGTTCTTCAGCACGGATAACTTCTTGAAGAACCATTACAGCAATACCGCTGTCCAGGACATGATCACCGAACAGCTGACCACTAATGATGAAGCAAAGCGCACCAAGCTGATTGAGGATATTCAGACCGCCGAGGCCAAGGACCTTTCCACACTGCCTCTGTTGCAGGGTGCTCAGGTTGCCGTCTCCGGTGTTGATGTCAAGGGCACCAAGGACACCTTGGATGCATCGTTCAAGTTCCGTTTGGGCGTTCTGTCTAAATAATGCCAGCCATGCATTCATAGGCACTTGGCGCAAGGGCGGGGCTTTCTGCAAAGGATGCCCCGCCTTTTTCACGAACCGTTCCTGCACGGAACTACATGGAAGCCCTGGCTCTGTGCATAAAAAGAAATAGGCGTACATGACCGCAATGATTGACCTGCCGGCGGAAGAACCCGCCGCGTTGGTACCCAGAAGCAAGAAGTCAGGCGGTGGCCTGGGCAAATACCTTGCCGTCCGCTTTGTCCTGATTTTCCCCACCATTTTTATTCTCGTCACCATGGTCTTTTTCCTGATGCGGCTCACAGGTGATCCCATCACGGCCGCATTGGGTGGACGCTTACCACCTGATCAGCTGGAAGCCCGCATTCATGAGGCCGGTTATGACCGGCCACTTTTTGTGCAGTATTTCGAATACTTGGGACAAATCGCCACAGGCAACTTTGGCCGCACTATCTCTGATAATCAGGAGATCAGCCAGATGCTGGCCACTTACGGCTCGGCAACTCTTGAACTCGCCTTCAACTCTTTGATCGTGGCCCTAGCCATCGGTATCCCGTTGGGCATGCTGGCAGCGTACAAGCGTGACAAGTGGCACGACGCTATTTTGCGTGTCCTGGCTATTTCCTTCTACGCCACCCCGGTCTTCTTCGCCGGGCTGTTGCTGAAACTGCTCTTCTCCGTCTGGTTGGACTGGTTCCCTGTGGCCGGTAGAGCTAACATCTCCACCGAAATTTATATGACCCAACTTCAATCTCCTACGGGAATCTATTGGATAGATGCCCTGCGCAGCGGAAATATGGACGCTTTTTGGGATGTGGCGCAGCATTCAGTACTGCCCGCTGTTGCATTGGGTTTCCTGACAGCCGGAATTTTCTTGCGCCTGGTTCGTACCAACGTCATCGGCACGCTCAGCAAGGATTACGTTGAGGCCGGACGCTCCCGCGGCGTCAGCGAATACCGTTTGCTGACCAAGCATGCTTACAAGCCGGCGTTGATCCCCATCATCACCGTCATGGGCTTGCAGATTGCACTCCTGTTGGGAGGGGCGGTGCTGACAGAAACCACTTTCGAGTGGAAGGGGCTGGGGTTCCAGCTGGCCCACTACCTCACGGCGCGTGACTTCGTGGCAGTCCAGGGCATCGTGGCCCTGCTCGCCGTCATCGTGGCCCTGACCAACTTCATTGTGGATGTCATCGCCGCGCTCATTGACCCGAGGGTGAGGTACTAAATTATGGAGCGCAAGCAGTCCCTTTTCTCTCGTCTGCCCATCATTTCCCAACTAAAAAAGAGTGTTGGGCTCCAACGCGGCATGCTTGTGGCGGGCATCATCATGACATTGATGTTCCTGCTCACCGCAGCTCTGGCGCCGTTGATCTCTCCCTACGGCCCCACTCAACGCTTTAATGAAGCCCAGTCTCCGCCGTCATCCGTTCACCTTTGGGGGACAACGGCGGGAGGCTACGATGTCCTTTCCCGCACCCTGTGGGGGGCACAAACAGCCGTTTTGGTGATTGTGGTGGCGGTTTCGCTGTCCATTTTCCTGGGTGTGATTCTTGGCTTGCTCTCCGGCTACATTGGCGGCTGGCTGGACCGAATCCTGGTGGTGGTCGCGGATGCGATCTACGCTTTCCCCACACTGCTGCTGGCCATGGTCATGTCCATTGCTTTGAGCCAGGGTCGTTCGGATATGTGGTCCGGGATCTTCTCTGCGGCGATCTCCATCACTGTGGTGTTTATTCCGCAGTACTTCCGTGTGATCCGGGCGGAGACCATTCGCCTGAAAGCCGAACCCTTCGTGGAATCGGCTGTGGTTGTGGGTGCCTCAAGCGTGCGCATTATGGCCCGACATATTTACAAAAATGCCACCCGGACGCTGCCGTTGATCTTCACACTGAATGCCTCCGAAGCCATTTTGACGTTGGCAGCCCTTGGCTTCCTGGGCTTCGGCATTGAACCCTCCACCGCTGCGGAATGGGGTTATGACCTTAACCATGCTCAGTCAGATGCCACCTCCGGTATTTGGTGGACAGGGGTGTTCCCCGGTGCTGCGATTGTGTTGACGGTACTTGGTCTGACCCTGTTGGGCGAGTCCATGAATGACTTGAACGATCCACGCCTGCGCGGGCGTAAACGGGCTGCGAAAAAGGCCCGGAGAAGCAAGCTTGCAGATCAAAAGGAGTTGGTACAGGCATGAGCGGCTCCACACAGAACAGCCCAGCGGTGGTGCCCGCAGTGGCGCCCGTACTGGAGATCTCCGATCTAAAAATCAACTTCGCCACCGATCAAGGGGACGTACACGCCGTTAAGGATGTTTCCTTCAGTGTGGCACCCGGTGAGATCGTGGCCATTGTGGGCGAATCCGGCTCGGGTAAAACGGTTACGGCCAAGGCTATTCTTGGTCTTCTACCGGAAACCGCCCACAGCAGCGGGGCGGTGATCATCAGCGGCAACGATGTCATCACGGTCAGCCCCCACCAACTGCGTCAGATCCGCGGACGTGATGTGGCCATGGTGTTCCAGGAACCATCCACAGCTCTCAACCCCGTTTATACGGTGGGGTGGCAGATCGCGGAGGGACTGCGGGCACACAGGCCACAGGGCAAACGGGTAGGGAAGAAGGAAGCCCGCAAGCTAGCCATTGAGGCTCTGGGAAAGGTGGGCATCCCGGAACCGGAAAAACGTGTTGACTACTATCCGCACCAGTTCTCTGGCGGGCAGAAACAGCGAGTCGTCATTGCTGCAGCGTTGGCCTTGAACCCGGGACTGATTGTGGCCGATGAACCAACCACGGCACTCGATGTCACTGTTCAGGCTGAAATCCTTGAACTCCTGCGTGATTTGCGTGATAAATACGGTACTTCCATTGTGCTGATTACCCACAACATGGGCGTTGTGGCAGATTTGGCGGACCGGGTGGTGGTGATGTTTGAGGGCGACGTTGTGGAAGAAGCCAGCGCTGAGGTACTTTTTGCCGCCCCGAAGCAGGAATACACCCAAAAGTTGCTGGCCGCCGTGCCCCATTTGGGGCGAAACTCCGCCTCAGCAGGCTTCACCGAACGTGCATTTCAGGACAACGAAGTGCTTGTGGAAGCTCGCGAGCTGGAGATTGAGTACCCGGGGCGCCTGGGTAGTGCCGCCTTCAAAGCGGTGGATAAGGTTTCTTTCACCATCAGAGCCGGCGAAGTCTTTGGGTTGGTGGGGGAGTCCGGTTCGGGGAAAACAACCATCGGCCGTGCCATTGCCGGGCTGAACCGGACAACCGGAGGCTCACTGAAGGTCCTGGGCTATGAGATGCGGAACTACAAAGAGCGCACGTTCCGTCCGCTGCGTAAGGATATTGGGTTTGTGTTCCAAGATCCGGCCGCATCCTTCAACCCACACCTGACCATTGGCGAATGTGTGGCCGAGCCACTGATCATCCATACCGATCTGTCAGGTCCGGCCATCACCAAAAAAGTCCAGGAACTGCTTGAATCGGTGCAACTACCGGCTGTTTACGCCAAACGATTCCCGCATGAACTCTCAGGTGGCCAGCGTCAGCGTGCATCCCTTGCACGCGGGCTGGCGCTTAAGCCCAAGCTGTTGGTCGCCGATGAGCCTACCTCGGCACTGGATGTTTCAGTGCAAGCCAAGGTGCTTGAACTGTTCCGGGAAATTCAAACCGAGATGGGATTCGCCGCGCTGTTTATCAGCCACGACCTCGCCGTGGTGGATATTTTGGCCGAATGGGTGGGGGTTCTTTACAAAGGCAAATTGGTGGAGCAGGGGATCGGCTCCCAGATCATGGGCAGTCCCAAGGACGACTACACAAAGCGGCTACTAGCCTCCTTGCCCGTCCCTAACCCCGCAGAGCAGGCGAGACGGCGAGTGGCACACCAGGGACTCCTGGCGGCAAAGTAGCTCGCATGTTTTTGCCCAGCGAATAACGTTTAGGCGGTGCCTTAAGTGGACAGGAGTTTTCTCCGCCCGGTGCACCGCCTAAACTGTCCCTATGACCGAACCGAGCCACACGCAGCACCTGTCCGTGGAAGATTTTGACCCAGCCGCCAGCTCACTCACGGATGCTGTGGACCCCGCCGTCATGGCAGAGCTGCTTTCTATTCGCTCGAGCATCGATAACTTTGATGCAACTCTTGTTTATCTGCTGGCTGAACGGTTCAGGGCCACCCAACGGGTGGGGATTCTCAAGGCGCGGCACCAGCTGCCCCCGGCTGACCCCAGCCGTGAGAAGGCTCAGATTCAGCGGTTGCGCGCCCTGGCGGAATCCGCCAATCTTGACCCCGCGTTCGCTGAGAAGTTCTTAAACTTCATCATCAGCGAGGTCATCCATCACCACCAGGCGATTTCGCAGAGCCACTCGGATGTGGCAGCCACCGGAGTTGTTCCCGTGGTGAGCCTTGACGGCCAAGGGTTTGTCGCCGATGCCCCCACCTCAATCACGGACGACGGCGGCGCAGCCCTTAAGTGAGTCCCTCACCTAATCAGTCCCAACAGCCTGGGATAACACACCAGGCACCGTTCCCGGAGATCGTCACAGCTACCTCCTTGGGCCAATGGCCCGGCACGGACCCGGTGGAGGCTACTAAGGTTTCGCTGGGGCTCCTGGGCTCACCCCACCTCCCTTGCCTTGTTGACCTGCCCGCACGCGGGGTAGGTTCTGACCCCATTGGTCGCACAGCTGCTTTGCTCGTTGAATTGGCCGTTGATATGCAACCCTACGGCTGGCGCTTCGTTGACAGGGCCGGTCATGACCACCGCCGTGCCGTTTCCGCGCTGTCCACTGATGTTAACGTGTTGGCTGACGTTGCCGGAGATAGCGGAATAACGCCTCCTGAACTTAAAGTCTGTATCAGCGGACCGGTTTCCTTGGCTGCGGCAATCCATTTGCACTATGGCGAACGGTCTCTGCGCGATTACGGGGCAAGACGGGATATTGGCCAGTCGCTGGCCGCAGGACTAGCCATCCATGCACAGAAGTTGGGTGCCGCTGTTCCCGGGGCTGCGCTGACACTGCAAATTGACGAACCCGCTGTGGCTGCGGCTTTGGCGGGTACAATCCCCACAGCGTCCGGATACAGGACGTTGCGCTCAATCCCTGTCACGGAGCTACGGCAAAGCTGGAGTGCATTAGTAGGCGAAGCCCGGAAAGCAGGCTTCGCCAAGGTTGCCATTAACTTAGCTCCTGCCAGCGCCTCTCAGGACGGTAGCGCGGGTGTGGAGGATGCAAGTTCGGCACGAGCCGAATCAGCCAGCTGGCGCGTAGCCCTTGAAACGGCTCTTGAATGCGGCATAGATGCGCTCGCTATTCCTTTGCACATTTTGGACACCGGACACTGGGAACAGCTGGCCGGGGCCATCGAATCCGGCATGGGTGTGTGGGCTGGAACTGTTCCTGGCCGATCGGGCCAAGCACCGCCGTCGTACGCTGCTTTAGTGGAGACGGTCATGCGGCCCTGGCGCGGATTGGGATTGAACAAATCGGCCTTGAATCAGCTACGTATAACCCCTGAAACCGGCCTGGGAACCATCACTGCGCCGGAGGCTCGGGCAGTGCTAAACCGGGCACTTGAGGTAGCGGAGGAATTGAGCGTAATTCGTTACCAGTAGTTGGATGAATGTTAACTTCTGTTGCATATGCTTGCCTTTCTACAGCTCGGTCAGGAAGGTTCATTCCCATGGTTCACGGCAGGTTCGCACGCGGTGCGGTTCTTCTTTTGACACTGGCCGTGTCGCTGGCGCTCAGTAGTCCAAGCTCAGCGGTGCAGGGACAAGCCCAAGCAGAGTTGCCAGTGTTGGATGCTGTAGCGGTTGAAGGTGCGGCACCGCGGGCCAAGGCTCCGGCACTTCCCGAACACAACGCCGTTGACGATGGTGGCAGGGCTACCACACCGATCATCAAGGAAGAGCAGATCACGGTGTGGGACCTGCCGCCCGGTTCCCCAGTTTTCAACCCGGTGTCGGGCCGCACTGAAGTCATAGATCCGTCGATTGCCAGAACAGCTTTACTTTTTGGAGATTCTCAGGCCGGCGGAGCCTCAGGCGTGACCGGGGCTGAGACCTGGGTGCAGAAAGGTCTGCGGAATTCCGGCTACAAGGTCCGTTTTGTGGGTGCCGGCGGGATTGGGTTTGTGGCTAAAACATCAGCCTCAGCTAATTATCCTGATTCCGTGGAGAGCGGAGCTGTGGTGCTCCCGTATGGGAATCCGGCCCTGGTCGTTGTGCAAGGCGGGGGCAACGATGCGGCGGCCAAGGTTCCTGACGCGCAGGTGCTGGCCAATGCGGAGCGTCTTCTGCGGGACTTAAAGTCCAGCTATCCGGTGTCCGAATTCTTGATCGTGGGCACGTTGGCCAAGGGAGAAGCAGGCTCCCGACGCAGTCACGTCGATGCGCTGTTGGCCAGCTTTGCCAAGCGTAACGGGGTGTTGTTTCTCAGCGCCGGGGACTGGGTGACCCGCTATGCCGTCACGAACAAAATGGCTGATGCCGTGCATCTGAACGCAAAGGGGCATGAGGTCCTGAGTAAAGTGCTTGTTTCCAAACTAGGAGCGTTGCAACTCCAGATCCCCCAACAAAGCACACAAAAACAAGGGTAGTCATTTCCACGACCTAATCTTGTGCAACGGCGGTTTTGACTGCTTAGAGTCGTCCTGCGGCTTTGAGCCTGATATACATGTCTGCCAGCTGGGGCGGAAGCTCCTGCGGAGGAGCATCAACTACTTCCACCCCGGCTTGCTTGAGGACGGCAGTGATGGCTGCTCTGCGGTTCAGCGCATGTTCGGCGGCGGCAGCACGGTAGGTTGTTGTGGTGCTGGAGCGGTCAAGCCGTGCCTGATCTACCGCAGGATCGCGAACAGCGGCAACCACCACCACATGCTTTTGAGCCAGGGCCGAGGCGAGGGGGATCAGGTTGTCCTCTGCCGCGCCGGCGTCCAAGGATGTCACCAGTACCACTAGGGCCCGGTGGGCTGTCACGTCGCGGATCTGTCCGGTGATTGCTGAGGCGTTTAGTTCAATCAGTTCAGGTTCCAGCGGGGCGAGGCTCTGCACCATGGCATTGAGCATATTGCCCTTGCCAGTGGAGGAAACCTTGGCCCGTACTCTGCGGTCGTACGCCACCAGGCTGACTCGGTCACCGCCGCGTTCAGCCAAAACCGCCAAAAGCAGTGACGCTTCGATGCCTGTGTCCAGGGCAGTCTCGTCTTCAATGCGGGTGGCTGAGGTCCGTGAGGTGTCAAGGACTATCACTACACGGCGGTCTCTTTCAGGACGCCAGGTGCGTACTACCACCTCTTGGCGTCTTGCGGTGGCGCGCCAGTCGATTGAACGCACATCATCGCCACGCACATAGTCACGCAACGAATCAAATTCAGTTCCGGCACCACGAAGCTGTACTGCGGCTCTCCCGTCGAGTTCGCGCAATTTGCGTAACTTGGAGGGCAGGTGGCGCTTTGAACTAAACGGTGGCAGCACCCGCAACCTACCCGGTGCGCTAATGGTGCTTTGCCGTGCAGCCATCCCCAAGGGGCCAAAGGAACGGATGGAAACATGGTGTGTGAGTAAGTCTCCGCGCCGAGAAGGGGATAACAATACGCTCACCGTTGCACGTTCCCCCGGCTGGATCCGGATTGAAGACAACGCGTTGGAAGCTCCAGCTGATGGTTGCCACCCGTCCTTGACCCAAGCGCGCAAAACCTTCTTTGATTCGTTGGCAAGGCGCAGCACAGAAACACTTTGATCCCCCAACCGGACCCCGGCCGGAAGGCTTCGGCGAAGAGCCACCAGACGAGGGGATGCGCTAAAAATCAGGTCAAAGAGCAAAACGAGTATCAGCACAGCCAACGACAGCAGCCAGGTGACTACCCCGGGCCACATAATGATCGGCACCAGGGCTGCCAACGCCAAGAAAAAGAACCTGCCCGAAATGGCCATTGTGTTCTTATTCCGCCGTCAGCGCGGCACTGGCACAGTGGCCAAAATCGAGAGAAGGATGTCATCCACCGCAACGCCGTCCATCTCTGCTTCAGGGCGCAAGGCAACCCTATGGCGCAGCGTGGGAAGTGCCAGGGCTTTAATGTCATCGGGGGTGATGAACCCTCGGCCCGAAAGCCAGGCGTAGGCGCGGGCTGATTTGAGAATGGCTGTTGCCCCGCGAGGGGAGACTCCCAGTTGGAAGGACGGGGCGGTGCGGGTGGCTCTGACCAGGTCAACCACGTACGCCAGCAGCTCTCTGTCAACACCCACCTGGGCTACTTCCTTGCGTGCCTGGGCCAGTTCGGCGGCGCCAGCCACGGCACGTACACCTGCGCCCTGCAAATCCTGCGGATCGAAGCCGAGACTGTGCCGGCGGATCACCTCAATTTCATCCTCACGTCCCGGCAGGTCCATGGTGAGCTTGAGCAGAAAACGGTCCAATTGAGCTTCGGGCAGCGGGTAGGTGCCCTCGTATTCAATAGGGTTTTGGGTGGCGGCAACCATGAACGGTGAAGGTAAACGCCGTGAAATACCGTCAACGGAAACTTGGTGTTCCTCCATGGCTTCCAACAGGGATGCCTGGGTTTTAGGTGGTGTCCTATTGATCTCATCGGCAAGCAGGATATTGGTAAAAACCGGACCCTCCCGGAAGGTGAAAGCAGAGGTGCTGGCGTCGTAAATCAAAGATCCCGTGACATCGCCGGGCATCAGGTCAGGAGTGAACTGAACGCGTTTGGTGTCAAGGCTCAGCGCCGCTGACAATGCCCTGACAAGCAAAGTTTTGGCCACACCCGGCACCCCCTCCAAGAGCACGTGCCCACCGGCAAGGAGGGCAATGAGCAACCCCGTGACAGTGGCATCTTGGCCTACTACGGCTTTGGCCACTTCACTGCGCACGGCCAGCAGGGACCGCGCCGCAGGGCTCATAACAAACGAACCCTGGGCGGGGGCGGCGTAGGCTTCCGGGTTTTGCTGGTGCTGGACTTCGTGGACTTCTTGGATTTCCTGGGCTGCGTGAATGGGTGCCGGAGTTGCGGACTCCTGATTGGGAAGGCTCATCTCTGTGCCACTTCTTCCTCTAATGCCGTGAGTTGCACGGCCATGGACAACATGTCTTTTTCAGTGGTTGGTGCTTCGCCTAGCAGCAGCGCATGCACTTGTTGGTGCTTGCGCCCGGTAGCGGTGGCCACCGCTTCCACCACGGCTGTTGGGTCAGCAGAAATACCGAGTCGGAGCTGGCGAGCCAACCGGGTTAGCGTGCCGTGCTGGAGTGTGCGCGCGGCCGTATCGGTAGCCCTTGCGTTCTGGTAGAGCCGGGCCCTGCCGGAGAGGGTTTCGGAGGCCTTGACAATGACGGGAAGAGGCTCGCTCACCAGTGGCCCATACCTTCGCCCACGCCAGAGCATCCCAAGTGTGGCAACCAGTAGCAGCCAGGCTGACGCTGGAAAGATCCACTCGGGAGTAAATTCGGAAAGCGAAGGCTGCTGCTTCGCCACGGGAATGTCCTGCACGGAGGCTGTGTACCAGAGCAGGTTTGGTGTACTTCCCAGCAGTGTGAAAGTCAGTGCAGCGTTGCCACGATTAGCAAGATTTTGGTTAATAACGACGCCGGGATTACCCAACACGGCGATCTCACCTGAGCTGTTGGTCGCCAGGTAGCCGCCTGCAGCACTGTGTTCATCGGAACTAAAACACGTCTCGGTGCCTGTGTAGAGGCGGTGCGGAACGTTCGCTGTACTAGCTGGAGATCCAGTGGCCAAAGATCCAGTGGCAGGGGAACCTCCGTCAATGGTTCCTGCAGCCAGCGCAGCCGGGTTGGTGCAATGGGCGGCAACTGATGGCGTGCCAGCCGTTGTGCCTGTGCTGGAAAGCTCGGAACTTAACTTCTTCACGGCTAGCGGGCCCGGTGTAATTGCTACCAATTTTCCGCCCCAACTCTGCACCGATTCTGAGAGTTCGGCTGTTTTTTCGGGGGTGAGGAGATTATTCGGATCGTAGAAGAGCACTGTGCTGTTGCCATTCCCATTGGCGGCCAGTGCCAGGTTGGTTTCTGTGAGGGAAGCAGTAGAGGTGACATTGACGCCTTGGTTGCGCAGCACCGAGGCCGCGGCCTGCGCTCCTGCTGGGGCGGGATTGGTGATTGAAAGCGTTCCCAAGGAACGCTCGCCAGTGCCGGCAAGAATGACTCCAAGCAGTGAAAGGACAATGAAAACAACAGCGCAGAGCAACCAGAATTTATACTTCTTCCACCATTGGCCTGCTCGTTGAGCTGTGCTGAGACTCTCTGCACGAAACACGCTCGGATCGCTGTGGGCGGAGTCCAGCGGTGTGTCCGTTCGGTAGGTTCCTTTGGTGGCGCTCATAGCTGCGCCTCCTGGAATCCCCGGGAATATAAGGGTTTTGTCCGAGCGACGGCATGGTCAGTGCCTACTAATTCCTCATACATTTCTCGCGTGGGCGGCACATGACCGTAGCGCACGGCGTTGAACAGTTCGGCGCTGTGGCCCAGTAGGCCGCCCTGTTGTGGGAACGCCAGAATTAGTTCAGCCATGATTTCCACGGCTGTGCGGCCTGGGGCGGTGATGCTCACGTCCCGCTCCTCGGCAGCACGAACAATGGCCCGAAACTGTTCGGTGACGGCGGTGTTGAAGTCCGCTTCACGTGCCGCATGCTGTGCCAGTGTCCGGTGCTGCTCGGCGGTCAGTAAGAGCACATCGGCAAAGACAGGCTCCTGGGCAGCATTTCTTCTATTGAGCCGGGGCCTGATGATAACAATGATGGCAATAATGGCCACTATTATCAGGCCGGCCACAATGGCCAGGCCCGTGTGACCGCTGGCAACACCGACGTTGTTCAGTAGTTCCTTTAGTGCTTTGGTGATGAGCGCCGCGAGCTGTTCTGCCCACCCTGGCTTGGCATCCTGATAAACCTTTTGAGCCAGTTCATCCTGCGCCCACCGCCGAGCCTCCTCGGCATCAGGGGTCACCGGAATCTCGGCCACGCACATGGCGGTTCCAAGCAGTGTCAAGACCATAGGGGAAGCTGCCTACGATCCGTAGTTTCCGGGCTGGTATGGCGTTTCTACACCAGTAGTGCCGTTTGAATTGCCGTACGTTGTATTTCCGTAGGGGGCAGAGTTTTCGCTCACTAAAGCGCCAGGAACAGGCGAACCGGGGATTCCGCCGTCGTCCTTGCCTGTTTCCGATTCCTTGAGCAAAGCAATGTCAAAACCATCTCGGCGCATGCGCAAGTCCACGTAAATCAGCGCCATGACACCGGTTTGGAAGGCCAGGGTCACCGCTCCAACCACCGCGCTGACAATACTTGTTAGGGCCTGGGAAATGAGCAGCACCGTGATGGTTTGATCGGTGGTGGGCTCACTACCGAGCATCAGTGGCATGACAAAGCTGACCAGCATGCTCACAGGTGTGGTGATAACCCCGCCAATGATGCCGGCGATGAGAGCGGCCAGAAACGAGGTGCCAAAGGTCCGCCACCAATTTCGCTTCGTCAGCTGCCAGGAACGCTTGATGCCGGCGATGGCACCCACATTTTCAACAACAATGGCGGCCGGGGCAAGCAGGACCTTGGTGCCAATCCATACGGCCAGCACCACGAACGGCAAGCTCAGCAGTATGGACAAGGCAATGACACCTAAAATTGCTGAACCCGAATCCTGTGGGTCCAATGCCACAATCAGTCCCACAACGATTGCTGCGTAGGCCGCAACGGCCACAACGGTGGCAACCGCATAGAGGACGGCCAGCAGAAGTAGGCTGCCCACTCGTGGTTTAGTCAGGCGCCACATTTGCCCGAAGCTGGTTTTACGGTTCAACACCGAGCGCAGCACCGGTACCACCAATGCGCCCTGTAGAACCATCTGGATCAGCACGGCAAGGAAACCGGTGAGCAGCATAGAGAGCGAGAGCGTGAGTAATCCACCGCCCAGAGCTTCCATAGCCGCGGGATCGTTGCTCTGTAGGCTGGATTCCATGTCGAAAATATCGGTCATGAAACGGCCGAAGATGATGAACATGACGGCCATCGTCACAGCAACCGTGGCAAGTTGGAAAATTAATGCTGAGCCAAACATGGCTTTTCCATTGCGGCGAGCGGCTTGAAACGCGCCATCCAAAATTTCGCCCAGGCCCAAGGGTCGCAAAGGAATCACACCAGGTTTTGGCGGTGGCAGATAATTGTTGAAACCGGGAGCCATACCGGGCTGGCCGTACTGGGGCTGGCCGTATTGGGGTTGGCCATACTGCGGCTGGCCCCATTGGGGTTGCTGAGGCTGAGAGTATTGGCCCCATTGAGGTTGCTGGGGTTGCTGGGGCTGTTGCCCAGGGTGCGGCGGTTGCTGACCCTGCTGGCCCCATTGGGGTTGCTGAGGCTGAGAGTATTGGCCCCATTGAGGTTGCTGGGGTTGCTGGGGCTGTTGCCCAGGGTGCGGCGGTTGCTGACCCTGCTGGCCGTATTGGGGTTGCTGGGGCTGAGAGTATTGGCCCCATTGAGGCTGCTGAGACTGCTGCGGCTGCTGCGGCGGCAGCGGGGGAGGCGGCGGTGACTGTCCCGGCTGGGGGCTCTGGCCCTCTGGCCCGCTCTCTGGCTGCTGTGGTTCCTGTGGCATCATGTTCCCCTCAAAGATTCCCCCGTTAAAACTCCGGTGGCGCGAATAACTGCTGATCTTTACCGCTTGATTGCGTGTGTCACCGCGATCACCGGCCAAGAAGCCCGTTGTTCTGCCCCGTCCATCATCAAACCCTATCGGGAACAGCCAAATATGTTCTGTGAATACCCTAGGTATTGGAAAAAATTTAGCCGTTTGGGTACTGGAGCCGAGCCGATCTGCCCTTTTCAGGACCCGTTCACGGCTCAGCGCAACCGGGCCAAATCCGAAGCTGCGGCAAAGGCCTAAAAGAACATGGGCCCCACGTCTCATTGTGCTGGCAGACGTGGGTGAAAAGTTAGTGGACAGCAAGGATACGCAAGCGCTGCCAAAACCAGGAAATATGGACCCAAAAATCGAGAAGTGACACCCCCGGTGGAGCGCCGATGGGGACATTGCGAAGGTAATAGGCAAATATAGAGGTATGAAGGCACGCATTTTAGTTGTTGACGATGACGAGGCGCTATCCGAAATGATCGGGATAGTGCTCCGCAATGACGGGTTCGACCCCGTTTTTTGCGCTAACGGAACAAAAGCACTTGAGGTATTCCAAGCAAGCAACCCAGACTTGGTCTTGCTTGATTTGATGCTGCCCGGAATGGACGGCATAGAAGTGTGTCGGCTTATTCGTGCCGAATCGGATGTGCCTATAGTGATGCTGACGGCCAAATCTGACACTTCTGATGTTGTCCGCGGTCTTGAATCAGGTGCCGATGACTACGTCGCCAAACCCTTCAAGCCCGCTGAGCTGGTTGCTCGTGTCCGTGCACGGCTGCGCCCGGGGGACGTCAAGGCTCCTGAAACGCTGGTAATCGGTGAGATCACCATTGATGTGGCAGGGCACTCGATTCACCGGGCAGGTGAAAAGGTTTCGCTGACCCCTCTTGAGTTTGACCTCTTAGTTGCGCTTGCCCGCAAGCCCTGGCAGGTTTTCTCCCGTGAGCTGTTGTTGGAACAGGTGTGGGGCTACCGGCATGCAGCGGACACTCGGCTGGTCAACGTCCATGTGCAGCGTCTGCGCTCCAAGATCGAGCGTGATCCGGAAGCCCCCGAGGTAGTTCTTACCGTTCGTGGTGTGGGCTACAAGGCCGGGAATTAAGCGCTGACGCTCATGCGCCGTCGGTGAGCTAACTATGAGTCAAGACCAGGGCAGGAACGACGCCGTTATGCAGCCTCCTGTGGAAGCCCCACCCAGTGCTGAAACTGGTGGGCAAAACGATGGCACCGCAGCGCCCAAAAACTCTTCTGGAACACCCCTTGAGAATCAGCTGCACATGATTATGAGCAAAATTGGGCTTGGCCTGCGTACGGCAGGAGGGGTCCTGTGGTCCTTGGCAAAGAAGTTTCGTCGTGCCTGGTCAAAGCGTTGGCGCACATCGCTTCAGTTCCGCACAGTGATTACCACGTTGCTCATTGCCTCGGTGGCGGTGGTTGGAGTGGGAGGTTATCTTGCCGGGCAGATCTCCAATGGACTTTTCAAAGAACGCCTCACGCAGGCTCAACATGAATCCGCCCGGGGTGTCACCCAGGTGCAGCAGGAATTTTCCAATGCAAGTGTGAGCGACCAGCCCGGAGTTGCCACACTGGTCAAGGACACGTTGAAGCTGCTCGAAGTGGGCGGCGCGGATGACAACCGCAAGTACTTATTGGCTAAAATCCCTGGCCAAAACAGTAAGTTGGCTGTGGTGTCATCCGACTCCGGCGGGGTGACCACGGCCATCATTCCCAACGAGTTGCGAGCGTCGGTCCAAGCTGATCCAGATGGCCAATATTGGCAATCGATAGCACTGCCCACTGGCAGCTCCGGGGTGCATTCAGCCGTGGTTGTAGGCGGCCAGGTTGAGCTGTTAAAAACCAACTACGAGTTGTACATGATCTATGACCTGAACAGCGCACAAGTGACATTGGATTACATCCAGTCCGTGTTGTGGTTGGCAGGCGGCATCCTGCTGATACTTATTGGTGTGATCATTTGGTATGTGACTCGTACGGTGGTGAACCCGGTCAGCCAGGCCGCGGCCGTTTCTGAGAAATTGGCTGCCGGCGAGCTGGAAGAACGCCTCGTCGTCAAGGGTGAAGACGAGATGGCCAGACTGGCAACCTCTTTTAATAAGATGGCCACATCCCTACAGGATCAGATCGTGGCATTGGCAACACTCTCGGAGATGCAGCAGCGCTTTGTCTCGGATGTTTCTCATGAGTTGCGGACCCCTTTGACAACTGTCCGCATGGCGGCACAGGTGCTCTTTGATGCTCGTGATGAGTTTGAGCCCATCTACAAACGCTCGTCCGAGCTACTTTTCCATCAGGTTGAGCGCTTTGAGTTGCTCTTGGCTGACTTGCTGGAGATATCCCGCTTTGACGCCGGCGTGGCAGATCTAGACGTGGAGTCGCTGGATATTTTCTCGGTTATCCATTCTGTCATTGACGGTGCAACACCGGTGGCAGAGGCTAATTCAACGGAACTTTCCGTTGTGACTCGTCTGCGAAACCACAAGTGTGTGGTTGAAATGGACTCTCGCCGAATTGATAGGATTTTGCGGAACTTGGTGCTGAACGCCGTGGAGCATAGCGAAGGTAAACCGGTGAAGATCTTTGTTTCTGCGGATGAGAGCGCCGTCGCAATCGCCGTGCGGGACTACGGCATTGGCATGTCGCCGTCCTCACTTGAACACGTATTTTTTAGGTTCTGGCGTGCCGACGCTGCGAGAGCTCGCACCACCGGAGGGAGCGGGTTGGGTCTCTCGATCGCCATGGAGGATGCGAAATTGCATGATGGTTGGCTTGACGCGTGGGGCATACCGGGTGAAGGTTCGTGCTTCCGGCTGACGCTTCCGCGACGCAGAGGCTACGTACTGGACCATTCTCCTGTCCCCTTGCCCCCTGACGGTGGACGAGCCGGTTATTCGGTATCACTGGCCACCGGGCCGGTACTCACCGAAACCGGGGCCATGCGTGTTGTTGGAGCACTGGGTGCCTTGAAGCCGCCTTCCGGGCATGTATCCATTGGTAGTTCACAGGCACACAAGACTGAGCTGGGCCATTCTGAACGGACCGGTTCAGGGAGCTCCAACTCGGAGGCAGAAGAGCTGTGATGACCCGTTTTTTGAACTCATTCCAACCGGACCCCCGGCTAAAATCGCGCCGATACGGAGCCGTACCGAGGCGGCACTGGCTGGCCGCGGGGTGGGTGATGGCCGTCGTCGTGCTCCTGGCCATGGCGGGCTGCGCAACCATTCCCACCCACGGCCCGGTGGGCAAGAGCGATCCGTTGACGCCGCGCAATAACTCCGTTTACATTGATTTTGAACAATTTGCCCCCGGGGATGGCGCTTCCCAAGAGAGCATAGTTAGAGGCTTCATTGAATCCGGTACCGGTATCACCGATGATTTCCAGGTGGCGCGGCAGTATTTGGCACCGAAGCTTGCACAGTCCTGGGCGCCTGATAAAAGCACCCTTGTCTACAAGGACACATTCTCGGTATCCCCGGGGGCGGAGAAAGACACTTTTGTCCTAACATTTGATGTAGTTTCAACTGTGGATGCCACGGGTGTGCTGACCCCGGCTAAAGAGGGTGCCACAGAGAGTTTGAATATGAAGCTGGTGCAGGTTGATGGCCAGTGGCGCATTTCCGAGGCCCCCGACGGCGTGGGTCTGACTCAAGCGAACTTTGAAACACTTTTCAGCCCGCTGGCACTTTATTTCTACGACCCCACCTTCACTTATGGAGTGCCGGACATTCGGTGGCTGGTCAGCAGGTCCTCACGGACCACAACCACCATCGTGAAGGCCATGCTCAGTGGCCCGGCACCCTATTTGCGTGGCGCGGTTGTTAGTGCTTTTCCAAACGGAATCTCCCTTGAGCGGGATTCTGTGCCCGTGAACAACGGTCTGGCCAAGGTGGGGCTGAGCGCAAAGGCGCTACTGGACACCAGCGTGAAGCAGCGCCAACAAATGCACGAACAGCTTTTGGTGACACTGCAAAAGAGTCTGAACACAGTCACTGAGGTGCAATTCTTGGCCGATGACAGACAAGTGGACATGGGCGGAGCTACCGATGATCTCAGCGCCATGGTCATCGATAGTTCGGTATCAACCGCTCAGGTGGCACTGGCCAAAAATGAGCTTGTCACTTTCAACGGCACCAAGGCAGCACCGATTCCAGGGATGGTCTCGGTGGCCGCGTTGGCGCCTGCAACGCCGGCAATTTCCTATTCGGGTAAGGAATTTGCTTTCAAGTCCGGCGCCGGAAACCAGATTTACTCGGTGGTGCCAGGTCAACAGCCCGTTGTTGCCGTTGCGGGGGTGGCGCTGACACCACCATCCTTTGCTCCCAACGGCTGGCTTTGGTCAGCTGCCGGGGACGGCTCCGGCGATGTGATTGCCATTAACCCGAACGACGACGGGAAAATGGGCCCCCCTGTCCTACTGCGCGTTCCTTGGTTGGTTGGTCAGGAAGTGAGCACCCTGCGGATTTCACGGGACGGTACAAGAGCGCTGGTGATCTCCCAGTCGAACGGTGTAAGCCGGGTCAGTATCACGGGGATTTTTAAATCTGGAGATGTCCCGAAGGAACTAACTCCACCCCTGAACCTGCCGCACACCGGGACACCAAGCCTGGGTGTGTGGACGGGAGAGTCCAGCGTGGCTGTGATGGCGCCGTCGGCCGCTGATCCGGTGACCATCGAGATCCTCGATCTAGCCCGGGGCCCGCAAAAACTGGACGAACTGGTGGGCCTTGAATGGCTCACCGCCGGTTCAGGGTTGCGGAACATCCATGCACAATCGGCCGCCGGATACTTCGCAAATGTCTCCAGCAGCTGGGATCTGATAGCGAAGGACCTCAGGCAGGCGTCGTTTGCCGGGTAGCTGAGTAACTGAGTAACTGAGTCGCTGAGTGGCTGAGTAGGTGGGCGGCTCTGCAGCTCGGCGGCTCGGCGGCTCGGAAGTGCAGGAATTGGAGGAGGTGACCCTGCATGCGAAGAACGCATCAGCCACCAATTCCCCCACAGCCGTGCGTGGGGAGTGAGTGGTCCACAAAGGATAGCGGGTAGCTTTCCTGAAGGCTCTGGCAGGGCCACGATGTTGTTATGGATAGTAACTACCAAGGTGCGCAAGAACTGGGCTTGGCGCCGCTTCCGGTGACACATAAGGGGCGCGCTACCTCGCGTTGGCTACGGTGCTTATTGTGGTGCGGGGTGGCATGGAGAGATTTTCTCTATCTGATTTTGCCCGCCGAGTGTGTTGTCTGTGAGCGTGAAGATCACTCCCTGTGCCCCGCCTGCGCAAGTGCGCTGCGTCGCCAAACGGCCTCACCATTCAGGGCCGAGGACGCCGCTGACGCACTTGTGAGCGTGTTGGGTGATTGCCAACTCCCCGTGGTTGCTGCCGGTGAGTACAGGGACACGTTGGCGGCGGCCATCCTGGCGTACAAAAATCATGGCCGAACGGAATTGCGCGCACCATTGAGCCGGTGTCTGGCACGAGGACTCTGGTATGCATTGGGGAACATTGCCCTGTGCCAGCCAATACTTGCCAAGGGGAATTCTCCGGGGCAGCTGTGGCTGGTTCCGATCCCCAGCACGGGAAGTGGTTGGCGGCGCCGAGGCTATGACCCTGTAGCCCTGCTACTGCAATCGATGGTGCGAGAGGGCAGAGTGCCGCCGGCAGTGGTCATTGCCCCGGTATTGGGTATTAGGGCAAAACTCCCGTGGCACCGACGGCACCAGAAAGGGCTAGGGCGGGCGGCGCGTCGGCGCAACGTCCGTAACACGATGAAAATTCACCGGAGAGGTGGCCGGAATTTTCGGCTATCAGCGAATCCGTGGAGCCAGGGGGTGGTGCTTGTTGACGATGTGCTCACTACTGGTTCAACTCTTCGTGAAGCGGCTAGAACACTAGAACAAGCGGGATTGAAGGTGCGTATGGCGGTAGTCTTGGCAGCGGCCCGGGCTCCGGATTACAGCTCCAAAAACGTGGGAGCGAAAGGACTCGCCGAAAATAGTTTGGTCGTAAAAGATGAATAAAACCGGACGGTGAACTAACGTAAGTAAACGGGTACCTCTTCAAGAGGAAACCGCCCGTCGGAGGTCGGTTTGCAGCACCGATTGCTAGCCGGCCGCCGTGTCACCGAAGATGTTTGGAGGGCACCATGGAGTTCATGATCACCGGCCGCAACTTGAGTGTTTCGGATCGTTTCCGCGAATACGCTAGCGAGAAGCTCGGGAAGATCGAACAGCTGGCCGACAAGGTTCAGCGCGTCGATGTGAAGGTTTCCAAGGAAAACAAAGCTGCAGATGCTCCACTCACTGTTGAAGTCACGGTTCTTGGCCGTGGCCCCGTGATCCGGGCTGAAGCCGACGCATCGGATAAGTTTGCAGCGTTTGATCTGGCCTACGGAAAATTGTTTGAGCGGCTCCGTAAGGCCAAAGACAAGAAGACGGACCATCACAGCAAGCACGGAGTCAGGTCAGTCAGCGAGGCTACTGCATCACTAGTTCCCGTGAGCAGTTCCGAACCGATCTACGCCCAAACACCTGCGGAGCCAGTCGCAGAAAAGTCGCCCTACGATATCGAAAATGATATCCCTGCAGGCGATTCACCCGTCTTGATCCGGCGCAAGGTGTTCCCAGCAACGGCACTATCCCTTGACGACGCAGTGGACAACATGGAAATGGTGGGTCACGATTTCTACCTCTTCGTTGACTCCGCAACGGGCATTCCCTCTGTGGTTTACCGCCGTAAAGGCTGGACCTACGGTGTCATTTCCCTCGATGACAACGCCAAGGGTGCCGAGGAAATCTCCGCCTACCGTTCACCCGATGAGCCAGCCCGCGTCTAAGTAATTTGGTTGAAGATTTTTTGAAGAAGTGAAGCACTAAAATACAACGCCGGCACTAAAGGCGGGGTTCCACTCCCACCTTTAGCGCCGGCGTCGTACTTGCTAAGGCAGAAAACTAAACCAACTGTGGTGCGCTCAGATGCCCGCCGGTTCGTGAGCGATGAGATATTTGCGTCCTGCCACAATGACCACAGCACTGACAATCACCATGGCGGCAGCCGTGTAGAACGTGATTGAAGAGTTGGTGTATTCGGCGATCTTGGTGGACAGAAACGGTGCCAGCGCCCCACCCATCCAACGCACAAAGTTATAACCGGCGCTAGCCACAGGGCGCGGGGAGTCGGAAACGGACATGGCCATTTCTGTGAACAGGGTGTTGTTGATTCCAAGGAGGGCACCGGAAACAACTGTGAGAACTACTACTGTGCTCACCGAGTGTCCGGCTGCAAGAGCCAGGCCAAGCAAAATGATTGCCAGAGCAATCAGCGAACCCGTCAATGCGCCCACGGCCCCGAAGCGACGCTGCACAATCGGTGCTACGAAAACTGAGAACACGGCCACGGCCACGCCCCACCCAAAGAACACCGCACCAATCCCGTAGGCATCAAAGCCTAGGATGAAAGGCACGAACGCCAGGATTGTGAAAAATCCGTAGTTGTAGAACAAGGCACTGCCGGCTGTTGTCCGTAGGCCCTTGTGGCCCAAGGCAATAAGCGGGTCGCGCAGCCTGGTTTTCAGGGCTGGAGTTGGGGTTTTGGGAAGCAGGATCATGATGAGAATGAAAGCCACGGCCATGGCCGCAGCCGTGCCAAAGAACGGTGCTCGCCACTGCCAGCCACCTAGCATGGCTCCCATCAGCGGGCCAAGTGACAGGCCCAGACCCAAGGCGGCTTCATACAAGATGATGGCGGTTGCCGCTCCGCCGGAAGCCACACCCACCATGACTGCCAAGGCTGTTGCTACGAAGAGCGCGTTTCCTAAACCCCAGCCGGCGCGGAAGCCAACCAGTGCATCGACGGTGTCAGATAACCCTGAGAGACCAGCGAAGATGACAATAATTCCCAAACCCAGTAAGAGGGTACGTTTGCCGCCTAGCCGTGAGGACACAAAGCCTGTGACCAGCATGGCGATGGCAGTAACAAGGAAGTAGCTGGTGAACAATAGCGAAACTTCGCTGGCGGTGGCCTGCAGATTTTCTGCAATGGCGGGCAGAATGGGATCAACCAGGCCAATGCCCATGAACGCGAACACCGATGCTCCGGCAACTGCCCACACAGCTTTGGGCTGATGAAGCATGGACTGCTTTTCTTTCGTGAGCGTTAATTCCTTCTCGCTGGCAGTTGTATCTGCCGTGTTCGCTTGCACTTCTACTCCTAGTTTGTTGAGGGCAATGGTGGTTTGTTAGTACTTGTTGCTGCGGATTCGTTGTTCGCCGGTCAAGCTCCGCGGGGAGGCCACTTGCTCAGGGGGATAAAGCCTCGTTGAGTTTGGCAATGGCAGGGATAGCCCTGTCGATCGCTTGACGTTCACTGGGGAGCAGGAACGCAAATGCTGCGGCAACTTCCTTATTGCGCCGCAGGTTTGCGGCCTCTAGTTTGTGCCTGCCCAAAGTGGTGAGCCGAACTTCCACTACACGGGCATCATGATCATTGGGAGTCCGCTCCACAAGACCGTTCGTGGCGAGTTTGGTGATTTGCTCCGTTGCGCTGGGAACGCGAATGCCAGCGTTCCGGGCAATATCGCTGACCCGCAGTGGCTGACCGGCAAGCATATTCAGTGTGCTGACCTGGCTTGTGCTTAAGTCCCCGTCAGCTTCTATGGCGCGCACTACGTAAACTGCCTGACGCAGTATTTCCCGGTAGCGGGCAGCTAAATCCAAAGCTTCACTGTTACTCATGCTTAGGTAGCCTAATAGTTAGGTTACCTAAGAGTCAAGTTTTGTGTCTCGAAACAAGCACTATCGAGTGTTGCTCGAGTTCCCGGCTTGGTGAGAAAGATGCCCAAGTTGCACGGCTGAAGGTTCCGCTGGGGGAGAAATTAACGCCGTGCAGGATTACAAATCCACTAATTCCAGCCAACTCTGAGAGTATTGCCGAGTGCCACACAGCAAAAACTGGCAGATTAGCCTGCATCTTCTCACGTAGACTGAACACGCTACTTTTAGGCAGCAATAGATTGGGAGCAATTTCGTGCCATCACTTCTTGAGCGGGTCCTTCGCACAGGCGATCGCAAGACGCTTAAACGGCTCAATGTCCTTGCGGACGCCATTGATTCGCTGGAGGACTCTTTTCAGACCTTCACCGATGCAGAACTTCGCGAGGAAACTGACAAGCTCAAGCTCCGGCACGCAGATGGCGAGTCGTTGGATGATCTGCTTCCGGAGGCTTTCGCCACCGTGCGTGAAGCATCCTCCCGCACATTGGGCTTGCGCCATTTTCGTGTCCAGCTCATGGGTGGTGCTGCCCTGCACTTGGGGAACATTGCCGAGATGAAGACCGGTGAGGGGAAGACCCTGGTTGCAACAGCACCGGCGTATCTAAACGCACTCACGGGCAAGGGCGTTCACGTGATTACCGTCAACGACTACCTTGCGCAGTACCAGTCAGACCTGATGGGACGAGTTTTCCGGTTCCTGGGTCAGACCAGCGGCTGTATTGTCTCCAACCAGGACCCCACCGTGCGCCGTGCCCAGTACGCTGCCGACATCACCTATGGCACCAACAATGAGTTTGGCTTTGACTACCTGCGCGACAATATGGCTTGGAGCAAGGATGAGCTGGTTCAGCGCGGGCATAACTTTGCGATCGTTGATGAAGTGGACTCCATCCTCATCGATGAGGCCCGTACACCGTTGATCATCTCCGGCCCGGCGTCCGGAGACGCCAACCGTTGGTATGGCGAGTTTGCCAAAGTTGTACTGCGCCTCAATGACGAAGAGGACTACGAGGTTGACGAGAAAAAGCGCACCGTCGGTGTTCTCGAAGACGGCATTGAAAAAGTTGAGGATTACCTTGGCATCAGCAACCTTTACGAGTCCGCCAACACCCCGTTGATTGGTTTCCTGAACAACGCCATTAAGGCTAAAGAGCTGTTCAAGCGCGACAAGGACTACGTCATCATGGATGGCGAAGTTCTCATCGTTGATGAGCACACTGGCCGTATTCTCTCTGGTCGGCGGTACAACGAAGGCATGCACCAGGCCATTGAGGCCAAAGAAGGTGTGGAGATCAAAGCTGAGAACCAGACTTTGGCCACAGTGACACTGCAGAACTACTTCCGTCTGTATGAGAAACTCGCCGGCATGACAGGCACCGCCGAGACCGAAGCTTCCGAGTTCATGGGCACGTACTCGTTGGGGGTTGTTGCAATCCCCACGAACAAGCCCATGTCGCGTGTGGACCAGGCGGATCTGGTGTACAAGAACGAGGTTGTGAAATTTGACGCGGTTGTCGCTGACATCGCTGAACGTCACGAGTTGGGCCAGCCTGTTTTGGTGGGCACCACTAGCGTTGAGAAGAGCGAGTACCTGTCCAAGAAATTGGCAGAGGCTGGCGTCAAGCACGAGGTGTTGAACGCAAAGAACCACGCCCGTGAAGCCGCAATCGTAGCGCAGGCCGGACGCCGTGGAGCTGTCACCGTCGCCACGAACATGGCGGGCCGTGGAACGGACATCATGCTCGGCGGAAACGCCGAGTTCAACGCTATTGCTGAGCTGGCTGCTCGCGGACTGGACCCGGAAGAAACTCCGGAAGAGTACGAGGCAGCCTGGCTGGACGTTTTCGAGGAAGCAAAGCTAGCCGTCAAGGACGAGCATGAGGCCGTTCTTGAGGCCGGTGGGCTGTACGTTCTGGGTACCGAACGTCACGAGTCCCGTCGTATTGATAACCAGCTTCGCGGCCGTTCCGGACGTCAGGGAGACCCTGGAGAGTCGCGATTCTACCTTTCATTGACCGATGACCTCATGCGTTTGTTCAACTCCGGTGCTGCCGAACGCCTCATGTCGCGATCGTCCATGCCCGATGATGTTGCGCTGGAATCCAAGCTGGTATCGAAGGCGATTGCCTCCGCGCAAGGCCAGGTTGAGGGCCGTAACGCTGAGCAGCGCAAGAATGTTTTGAAGTACGACGACGTCCTGAACCGTCAGCGTGAAGCCATCTACAGTGACCGCCGCCGGATTCTGGAAGGCGGGGACCTGCATGAGAAGGTTCAACACTTCCTTGAGGACACCGTCAATGAGATTATTGACGCGGCGCTGAGCAATGGCCATCCCGGTGATTGGGACTTCTCAACTCTCTGGAGCAACCTTCGAACCGTTTACCCGGTGAGCGTGTCAGTGGATGAGATCGCTGAAGAGGTCGGTGGCGAGGGCAGGATCACAGCTGAAACTCTCAAAACTGAGCTGCTCAGTGATGCCAAGGTTGCCTACCAGGAGCGCGAAGCCGCCCTGGGCTCATCGACCATGCGTGAACTTGAACGCCGCGTAGTGCTTTCTGTGGTGGGTCGTAAATGGCAGGAACACCTCTACGAGATGGATTACCTCAAAGAAGGTATCGGGTTGCGGGCCATGGCTCAGCGTGACCCGCTTGTTGAGTACCAGCGCGAAGGGTACGAGATGTTCCTGTCCATGATGGCCGGCATCCGCGAGGAAAGCGTTGGTTTCCTGTTCAACCTTGAAGTTCAGGTGGAGAACGCTCCGGAAGCAAGCGTTGGTCTTGTTCAAGAGGCACCCTCGGCATTGATGGGTCGGGTGGGCTCCGCAGGCTCAGGCACTGCCAGTGACTCATCCGAGGCCGCTGAGGAGAGTTCGCCCCGGATCACCGCTCCTGGGCTTCAAGCACCTGAGAAGCCTGCGCAGCTGCAGTTTAGTGGCCCGGATGCGGAAGGTGAAGCCGAAACGCATATTGAGCGCCGTGGTAGCGGCTTGCCGCCGTCGGCCACGCGTCCGGCGAACAAAAACAACAACAAGAAGAAGAAAAAGCGCTAGTCCCCATCGCTTTGCCAAGAGCCAGACGCCAACGCGTCTGGCTCTTGTTTTAGGCAGGTGGTTGATGTGGGGATCTTTCCCTAGCCAATCTGCAAAGCAGTCACTTTCCACAGCCCACCCAAGAGTTCGAACCGCATGGCGATGGCTCGGAAACGCGTCTTGTCGGCGATCACCACTGTAGTTTCAAAGATCCCAGGCGAGACGGCACTGCAATGCACCGAATGGACTTGGGGCTGGTGATGGAGCATATGAACGTTCTCTGGCGCGTGGCTCTGGCGACGGCATTCAGCTTTTTGGGCTTCGGCATGCAGCCGTGCACGGGTTGCCAAGGCGTTAAGGCACAGGGCATCTAGCCACCGGACCAGTTGCTGTACGGAGCGGACACCGCTGAGAACTTCAAGGGCGGCTTGAGCTACCTTGCATGACATTGAGGCCACAACGGCCCGCTCTGCCCCTCCTGGATCCAGTATCCCAAGGGCGCCTGAGGTGTCACTGTCTGGGACTGCCCGTGCTCGCCTTAGACGTTCCTCCCGTCCAGGGAGTTTTATCACCTCTCCTTCGTTGAGAGCGTCGGTGCCAGGAGTGATGGTGTTGACGGGCTTAACCACTAAAAGCGTGGGGTTGGACGGTGATGAGGTTGCGGTGGTACTCACGTGGTGCTCCTTTGCGGTGGTGAGGACACTTGTGTTCAGAGGTTGGGGCTTTTCGGGATCGGCGGGATTATGGTGCGTGGAGTATTTGGCCCGGATGGATGATGTTGGGGTTTGGCCCAATAGTTGCCTCATTGGCCCTGTACCAAGCAGGCCAGGCGAGTGCCACATCGACATCATTTGAATACGGTCCCAGTGCCTTGGCAACAATGCTCCACAGGCTGTCACCACTTTTCACCACCACATCGCTGCTGTTGCTGGCCTCGTGACCTGCGCCAGGTGGTGCTTCTGACCCGGTTTCGTTGCTGTCTATCGGTGGTGATACGGGAGCTTGCCGGGTTGTTGGTCTCATGAGCAGGTCAGCACCAATCGCTGGTGCCTGGGGAGTCCACTGGGGTGCCACGGGTGGAGCGGGCGCACTCGGGGGCTGTGCAGTACTAAGTGACGGCGAGGTGGCTACAGTTTGAGCATGCCAGAGAGGATCAACTCCTGGGCCCTCGGCAGCCCCAGCCAGGGGTGCAGCCAACAAATTTAATCCCATGATGGCAATAATGAGCCGCCGCATGAAGGCTGGCGAACAGGCCGCCGTGAATGCGGCGAGTCTGGCGGCGCCCAGAACATGGGCGGCACCGCAGATGCACGCGCAGACGAAGCCAAACAACCAGCAGCAAAGTAGGAGTATCCCTGAGCCTGCACCAGCCAAACCCAACAACTCGGAGAAGTTAAGCGGGGAGGCTACCCCGCCACTGTTCCCATGCAGCCGTAAAAGCGAATGGCCACTGAAGACCAACGAGGCGCCCAGAAAGAGGGTTGCGGCGGCCATGGTTAGGTCTGCGACAGTTTCTCTTCTCATGATGCATCTCTTTAATCTACTTTGAACTGATTTGATAGTGTTTAACACTATTTGAGGGTGTCTAAATCATTTTGACTTATTTAGAGCTCAAATGTCTATAGCTTGGGCAGGGTTTGTGGAAAGTTGCTTGCAAGCCCGCTGTCGAAGGGTTGACTGGTTGGGTAGCCGCGCCTAACGTGGCGCCATGCGATGGGATTTACTCTTTGGTGATTTCGAAACCCAGATGCACGCGGCCACGGCGCAGGAAATGGAACGGCACATCAATGAACTGGCGAGAGTTGAGGCTTCACAGCTAACTTTGGCTGAGGCGTTGCGTGGTGGCATAGGCGTTCAACTGACGGTTCTGATGTGTAATGGCATAACGGTTCACGGAGTTGTGCGCAGGGTGGAGCCGCAGTGGACCCTGCTCACGGAAGGCAACCGTTCCGTTTTGGTGCCCTTGGCTAAGATTCTGCGCGTGCAGGGTGTAGGTGCCCAACGCGGCAAGGCTTCATCCAAGGTTCCGTTTACGTTGGCAGCTGCACTGCGTATTCTTGCCAGAAACCGTTCATCAGTTGTTCTTGATGTGGACAGCACACGCCCGGTGAACTTACGCGGTGTCTTGGACCAAGTGGGTGCGGACTATGTTCAGCTGATGCAATTGACCGACGGCGTGAGTCGGGAACGTGGGAACAATCAGGGGAGTGTGGTTGTGCCCCTGGCGGCGCTGGTGACTGTAACGTCCTCAACGGAGGATCAGTTTTGAGTTCCCACTTAATGCACTCACCGGCTCTGTCGTGTGGCTTGTCGTGTGGCCTGTGATGCCACCGGAGAGCGCCTGACCTCGCTCGAAGAGCACACTAGCTGTGGGATTTAGCTGGTTCGTGGCGGACTATCAGCCGCCAGCATGTCACGGGCGGCGGCATGGCGATCGTCAATAAACTGCTCAAATTTTGCTTCATCCACGCGCCATTGCCCGCGGCCACCTATCTGGAAGGCCGGTAGTTCACCGCTGTGCACGAGTGCGTAGCATGCAGCGGCCGAGATTTGCAGCTGTTCGGCAACGTCGGCCAGTGTTAGGAAACGGGGCATGGAACCATTGTCCACCTTTTGACCTTATTTGACGAGGTTCGACGCTAATAGACATCAAATCAGTCGTTATGTACTTGGGGGAGGTACGGAAAAACTAGCTCCATGCCACTGTTTTATCCACAGAAGCAGAACATTTCAGCACAGGGGCTATCAACGCGAGCTGATCGGCGGTACAAATAGTAAACGGCAGTAGTGCTCACGTGGCTGCCCACATTTGATGTGAAAATGGCGGTCTTGAACCGGCGGTCTTGAACCGTCGGGTAGGCACAACGTGACGACGGGTTCCTCGAGTGGAGAGTCGATGGCTATGGAGACGCAGAGCTCGTCCGCTCGATTGACCAAGCCGTCCTGGAAAGATCCGCGACTGATGATCGGTATCCTGCTGGTCCTGGCCTCCGTGGTGTCAGTGGTGGCGTTGGTCACGAGCGCAGGAAAGACAGTGCCGGCTTACGTGGCCACAGACGTCCTGGTTGTGGGACAAAAAGTCACGGCAGAGTCGTTGACCATTGTGCAGGTTCAGCTCGGTGACGCAGATGGTAAGTATCTTGACCCCAACGAAGTACTTGACCAGGGCGCCGTAGCCATCCGCATGGTGCCCAAGGGCGAACTTGTTTCCCGCTCCAGTATTGGGAACACAGACGCACTTGACCGCAAGCCCGCCTCAGTCACAATCGATGAGCCATTGCCCAAGGAAGTGGTTGTTGGTTCCCGCGTGGACGTTTGGGTTGCTTTACCGGATGAAAGAAACGGCTACCAGCCGCCGGTGCTCATGCTGCCCGGTGCGGAGGTTGCCGCCCTAAACGTTTCATCTTCCTCGTTGGGATCCGGTAAGAACATGCAGCTGATGGTGCTCGTCACGGATGTGCAGATGCCTAAATTTCTGGGGGCGGTAGCCAATAAAGCCAAAGTTGCAGTGGTATGGAATCCTGGAGCTGCCCCATGAGCGTGATCACCGTGGTTGCGGTGGGGGACACAGCCGGTGGCGTCATTGATGAACTGATGAAACAGCACCATGAGCTGCGGATAGTGCGGCGTTGTCCAGAGTTGGTGGAGCTTCTTGCCGCCTGCCAAAGTGGCCTGGCGCAAGTAGCGGTTGTAGCCGCGTTCTCCAGCGAACTTTCGGCAACACTTGTTGACCGGCTCACGGCAGTGGGGGTCAGTATTGTCGCTGTGGCCCTCTCATCGGAAGAGGCTCAACGCTTGCGTAGCATAGGGGCCACGGTCGTCACCGAACAGGTCACGGCCCAGGAACTGCTGACGGTTGTTCACAGTGCCCTTGAGGGACGTAAGCATCCCGGGTACTCGGGATTTTCTGTTCCGGCACAGGTAACCGCACTGGCTCCCCAACAGGATTTAGGCTCTCAGCTACCGTTCCCCACGGCCCCACCCGGAGCCGTACTTGACGCTGAACCTGCCAGCGGCGCTGTTCACCACGCCGGCGAGGTCCCGAGCGGCAGCCCGGAAAATGCCGCGGCAGAGACAAGAAAAGTAGAGAAAAAGTCTTCGGCGGCCAAGCGCCTGCGTCCTGGACATGGCGGTGCGGAGCCGCGCGGTGGAGCCACACGCGGTGGAGCCATTGTGGAGCAAGTCAGAGACGCCACCGAAGTAAAGCAACACAAATTGAGGCGGCGGAAAGCAACAATTGTGCAAGGACCGCCGGAGCAGGGTTCCGGCCCTGGGGCACTGGTCGCCGTGTGGGGTCCCATTGGATCTCCCGGCCGGACAACTATCTCCATCAACCTTGCAGCCGAACAGGCTGCTTCGGGACGGCAAGTGATGCTGATTGATGCGGACAGCTACGGGGCGAGCGTTGCAGCGGCCCTGGGACTGCTGGATGAGGCCGCGTCCTTCGCCCACGCCTGCCGCGCGGCTGACCAAGGGAGCCTGACCCTGGCAGACTTGGCTAAAACGGCAACACAGGTGGTGTTTCACGGAGGTACCTTCTCACTGCTGACGGGGCTGACCCGGGCTGATAGGTGGCCGGAATTGCGGGCAGCAGCGGTGGCTCGTGTTCTGAGGTTGGCCTGCGAACTCTGGGACCTGGTCATTGTAGATTGTGGTTTCTCGCTGGAAAATGACGAGGAGCTTAGCTATGACACTGTGGCTCCGAGGCGTAATGCGGCCACTTTGACGGTCTTGGGGCAGGCGGATCTGGTCTATGCGGTGGGCAACAGCGATCCCATTGGAATTCCGCGGCTCATCCGCGGGCTGAGCGAACTAGCGCAAAATTATCCGGCCGTTGAGGTGCGTGTTGTGGCTAATAAGGTGCGGCGCAAAGCGGTGGGTGGGAATCCAGAGAAGTCGTTGGCTCAAGCGTGGGAACGTTTTGGTCCAGCCCAGAGCATCAAGCATTTTCTGCCATGGGATCCTGAACTCACGGACAAAGCACTTCTTGAGGGCCGTCTTTTACAAGAGATCGCCGCAGAAGCGCCCTTGCGTCTCGCCATTGCCGACATGGATTGTGCAGCTGACCAACGAATGTTGAAAATTGCTGTAGCAAAAGCCACAGCAAGGGTTGAATATCAGGGCTAGGCTCAGTGGGAGGATCGCAAAGAGGCGGTCTTAACTCTTTCACGGAGGCGTTAATTCATGTCATTGCACTCACCCAGCCATCAACCTGTACGGGACCAGAGCCGTTATGGTGGCCAGTCGTTCCTGAATGACTACTTTGTGCAACTATCCGATGAGGATGCTGCTCGCTACGATCCCGAACTCCTCAGCGCACGGGCGTTTGCCCACCAGGAGCTCGCAGCCAAGCGCACGTCAGGCCAGGCTAAGGTCCTCATCCACGATGAACCGGATGCCAGCGTTGTTTATATCATCACCGATGACATGCCGTTCCTTGTTGACTCCGTCAGCGCAGAACTCTTGCGACAGAAACTTGCCATCCACCTCGTGACTCACCCTGTCTTTGTCGTTGCCCGCGATAAGGGAAGCAATGAGCTTACCTCTGTAACAAAAGTTCCTTCCCACGCGGGAGTTGCCAGCGGCGATACCTCTGCGATGCCAAACATCTCCCACCTCCTTGGAGACGGTGACAATAGTGCTTTCCTAGAATCTTGGATTGCCGTTGAAATTTCCAAGATCAGCGAGCCCGCCAAGGAGGAACTTCTTGCCGGACTCGAGAAGGTACTAGCAAACGTCCGCGCCGCCGTTGAAGACTGGCCGGCCATGCGAGAGAAGGCTCTGAGCCGAGCCGAAATTTTGGCCACCGCCTTGGCCGGAGAGTCCCTGGTGGACCTCCGTGAAGCCGAAGATCTCCTGCATTGGATGGAGGCAGATAACTTCACCTTTCTTGGTTACCGTGAATACGACCTGGATAAGCGAGACGGCGAAGACGTGTTGGTCAACCGTGAAGGAAGCGGCCTAGGGCTCCTGCGCGACGGTTCGAGTCACCCCACAGTCCAGCACCTAACAACCACTGGTCGACGCAAGGCGCGTGAGAAGCGCGTGCTGGTTATCACCAAGGCCAACTCTCGCTCCACAGTGCATCGCGGTGCCTACCTTGATTACATTGGAGTTAAGTCCTTTGACTCCCAAGGCAATGTCAATGGCGAGCAACGCTTTATTGGGCTCTTCTCCTCAGCCGTTTACACCGGTTCGGTACGCAACATCCCTGTTGTGCGAGAAAAAGTCGACGCCGTTTTGCGTCACTTTGGGTTCCCGCCCAACTCACACTCGGGCAAGGACCTGTTTGCAGTTCTTGAGACCTACCCGCGCGATGAGCTGTTCCAAATTGAGGTTGCTGACCTGATCGAGATTGCCAACGGCATCCTGCGGCTGGCCGAACGCCGTCGCACAAGGTTGTTCCTGCGTCCCGATATCTACGGGCGCTTTATGTCCGCTTTGGTGTACATTCCTCGTGACCGCTACACAACAGCTGTGCGCCACCGGATTGAGGAGGAGCTCACCCGCACCTTCAACGCCAGTTCGATCGACTTTGAAGCTCGTATGAGTGAATCGGCACTAGCCCGCTTGTTCTTCCGTATCCGTCTGTCCAAGGACTACAGGGTTCCGGCCGATCTTCACGTAGCCGAGCTGGAACAGCGCCTGGTTCGTGCAGCCCGGTCATGGCCCGAAGGCATTGCCAAGGTACTGCGTGATTCCGAGCATCTCGAGGTCGCCGAACGCTTGGTCGAGAAGTGGTCCGAAGCATTTCCGCCAAGCTACAGGGTCGATTTTGAGGTCGAGGATGCATTAGTTGACATCACTCGCTTTGAGAACTTTGACGCCCAGTACAAGAGCGCCATTGAAGCCGGCCTAGCCCCGGAGAAGTGCGCACCGGGCATGCATGTTTACCTGCCTGCCGGGACTGGTCTGGACGAGGACGCTCGAGTCAAGTTATATATGGCTCATCCGAAAAGTCTCAGCAAAATCCTGCCGTTCTTCCACAACCTTGGCATTGAAGTCCTTGAAGAGCGGCCCTTCGAAGTTGAAACCGCGGATAAACGCGATTTCTTCCTCTACGACCTGGGCCTGAAATACCCTGCCGGTGTTGATCCAATAGCCACGGCAGGACTGCTCACGCAGGCCTTCGCCGCAGCCATCACAGGACTGAGCGAGTCGGATAACTTTGACCGCCTGGTTCTCACGGAGGGGATGCACTGGCGCCAAGTCGTCATCCTGCGCGCATACGCCAAGTACCTGCGCCAAATGGGCAATACCAACTCCTATGGATTCATTGCTGACACCTTATTGCACAACGTGGCCGTCACTCGTGCGCTCGTTGAACTATTTGAGGCACGTTTCGACCCCGCTGTTGAGGACGCTGATCGCTCCGCGTTGCAGGCCGAAGTTCATGGCCGCCTGGACGAAGCGCTGGAAAGCGTTCCTACCCTGGATGCGGACAGGGTTCTGCGGACCTTTGCCAACCTTGTTGATTCAACGCTGCGGACCAACTACTACCGCGACCGCGACTACCTGAGCATCAAATTTGACCCGTCAGCCATCGAAGGACTGCCGGCACCACGGCCCATGTTTGAAATCTGGGTTTACTCACCTCGCGTGGAAGGTACACACTTGCGCTTTGGCAAGGTTGCCCGTGGCGGGCTGCGCTGGTCAGATCGTCGGGAAGACTTCCGCACGGAAGTACTGGGGCTAGTGAAAGCACAGACAGTGAAGAATGCTGTCATTGTTCCCACCGGAGCTAAGGGAGGCTTCTTTGCCAAGGCACTCCCCAACCCAGCTGTTGATCGTGGGGCCTGGATAACAGAGGGCAAGGAAAGCTACAAGACATTCATCCGCGGGTTACTTGACGTCACCGATAACTTGGTTGTCACCGCCGAGGGCGAAGTGGTTGTTCCCCCGGAAAACGTGGTCCGCCACGACGAGGATGACATCTACATGGTGGTAGCGGCCGATAAGGGAACGGCCTCGTTCTCCGATACTGCGAACGCCATCTCTGCAGATTACAACTTCTGGCTTGGCGACGCGTTCGCCTCGGGCGGCTCCGTTGGTTATGACCATAAGGCCATGGGCATCACCGCTCGCGGTGCGTGGGAATCGGTGAAACGCCACTTTAGCGAGTTCGATCTGGACACCCAAACTCAGGAGTTCACGGCAGTTGGCGTGGGGGACATGTCAGGAGACGTGTTTGGCAACGGTCTGCTTCGCACCCGTCACGTACGCTTGGTTGCGGCCTTTGACCACAGAGACATTTTCCTTGACCCCACCCCTGCAGCGGGTGCTTCCTTTGACGAGCGTCAGCGGTTGTATAACTTGCCGCGTTCATCGTGGCAGGACTACAACAAGGACCTCATCAGTGCAGGTGGCGGCGTTTACTCACGCACGCTCAAGTCAATCCCCATTTCCCCTGAAGTGTGCGCCTCTCTTGGACTACCCGAGGGAACTGTGAAACTCAGCCCACCAGAGTTGCTTCGCGCAGTGCTCCTGGCACCCACTGATCTGCTGTACAACGGCGGCATCGGCACCTACATCAAGGCAAGCACTGAAAGCCATGTGTCAGTGGGAGATAAAACCAATGACGCTATCCGTGTTGACGGCGCCGACCTGCGTGTGAAGATCATCGGTGAAGGTGGAAACCTTGGCATGACCCAGCACGGCCGCGTAGAGGCAGCCCTTCACGGGGTCATCCTAAACACTGATGCCATCGATAACTCGGCCGGGGTTGACTGTTCAGACCATGAAGTGAACATCAAGATCTTTGTTGACCGGATGGTAGCGGCAGGAAAGCTGGATCCCGCTGAGCGCACCGAGTTCCTCATGTCCATGACCGATGAAATTGGACATCTGGTTCTGGAAGATAACATCGCGCAGAATATTTTGTTGCTCAACGACCGCCAGCGTGTTGTTGAATGGAGCCCCAGCTACGAACGATTCATGGACTGGTTGGAAGAACATGCCGACTTGAACCGTGAACTTGAGGCGCTACCAAGCAACGCAGAGTTGCAGGAGCGCTTGAGCGCCGGGCAGGGACTAACCTCCCCTGAGCTGGCAGTCCTGCTCGCCTACGCCAAGATGGAACTGGCAACGGCTCTTAGTGATAGTGACCTCGCCAATGACCCTTGGTTCAAATCAACGCTGCGTCGTTATTTCCCAGCAGCAGTAGCCGAGCGCTTTGACGCGGAGCTGGACACCCATCCGCTGCGCAAGGAGATTATTGCAACGGTAGTGGCAAACGACATGGTCAATGTTGGTGGCATCACTTTTGCCTTCCGTGTCATGGAGGAGTCCTCAGCCAATGAGCTTGTAGTAGCCAAGGCCTTTGTTGCGCTGCATGAAATCTTTGACTTCGCCTCGATGAATGCAGCGTTGCGTGAACTGCCGCCGGCCTTCCCGACTGAGCAGTGGTGCACAGTTCATCTGGATATGCGCCGCTTACTTGACCGCTCCGTGCGGTGGCTGGTGAACGAAGGCATTGGGCAGCAGAGCGTTGAAGACCTGGTCAACCGTTTCAAGCCGGTTGTGGGTGCCTTGGGCACGCACATGGGCGACTTCTTCCAAGGCGTTGACGTGGAACGGGTTGCAACGTGGACTAGCCGGGCTGCATCCTTTGAGATGCCGGATGCGTTGGGTAGCCGCTGGGCTGAATTGTTCGAGACGTACCCGCTGCTGGATGTGGCAAAGGTGAGTGAGGCGCTATCCGAAACGCAGGAAAACGTGGCCAGTGTCTACTACGCCCTGTACAACCGCTACGGAGTGGATGCCTTGCTTGAACGCATCACGGCGCTTCCGCGCAATGATAGGTGGCAAGCGCTGGCTCGTGCGGCACTGCGTGATGATCTGTATGCGACAACCGCTGACATGACACGCAACGTCATGGAAAGCACCGAAAAGGGAATGTCCACGCCGGAGCGAATTGAGGTGTGGGAGAAAGCCAATGAGGAACAGTTGGCCCGTGCCGTTCGGATGTTTGCGGAGGTAAACGAGCTTGAACAAGATGATATGGCTTCTTTGTCTGTAGCATTGAGGCTCTTGCGTTCAATAGTGCGGCGCTAGAGAAACCGTCGTTGTGGGCGGTTGCAATTGCATGGTTGCAACCGCTTGTGCGGTGCCTGCTGTCTGCAGCGGGCACCGCCACCCATCTTTAAGGAGCCAGCATGGCAGTCTTTGCCGACATGATCAGAGATAGCTCAGGGCTGGGCCCGGGCGATGCCGAATGGCTGCATTTACTGGTCGGTGATTGGCAGATGATCGCTGATTTATCCTTCGCGGACCTGGTCTTATGGTTCCCATCAAACAACCACGAAGGCTATGTGGCCCTGGCCCATGTACGCCCCTCTACCTCCCACACCATGTTTCATGCGGACTTTGTGGGGGAGCGGATCCAACCGCTGCTTGAGCCGCTGGTTCAGCTGGCATGGAAAAGCCAGAACATTGAACGCTCACATGAAACGAAGGTCTGGCACGCGGACATGGCTATGCGCGTTGAGGCCATCCCTATGGTCCGCAACGGGCGCACACTGGCTGTGATCACCACACACATGGACCTGTCCAGTTCACGTATGCCCTCAAGACTTGAATTGACCTACCGCCAATGTGCCTACGATCTACTGAAGATGGGCACTTTGGGACTGTGGCCAGATTTTGCCTCGCCCACGGGTTCCAGGCGCGGTGCTCCTCGTGTGGGTGACGGGTTGCTGCGTCTTGACGTTGATGGGATTGTTCAGTACGCAAGCCCCAATGGTGTCTCAGCCTTCCGTCGGCTAGGTGACGGGGAATCATTAGAAGGTCGTTCACTAGCGGAGGTGACCACCGGCCTGCTTAAGGACCGGCGAATGGTGGATGAAACGTTGCCGCTGGTTGTCACAGGACGAATGCCGTGGCGTACCGAGATTGAGTCGCGAGGAGTAAGTCTTTCTCTGCGCGCCATTCCGTTGCGAGATGCTACCGAGCGGTTTGGCGCCTTGGTTTTGTGCCGCGACGTTTCTGAACTTCGCCGCAGGGAACAGGAGCTGGTGTCAAAGGACGCCACCATCCGCGAAATCCACCACAGAGTCAAAAATAATCTTCAGACCGTGTCAGCTCTTTTGCGTATGCAGTCCCGGCGCATGCAAAGCGAAGAAGGCAAACAGGGCCTGGAGCAGGCCATGCGTCGAGTCTCAACGATTGCCTTGGTCCACGAAACCCTCTCTCAGGGCCTGGCTCAAAACGTTGACTTTGATGAGCTCATTGACAGGCAGTTCAGATTGTCAGCCGAGGTGGCTTCGCCGTCACAGCGTGTACGTACTGAAAAAGAGGGTGCATTTGAGGAGCTGCCCAGCGATTTCGCTACTCCGCTGGCGCTTGTCATCAATGAACTCGTGGCCAATGCTGTTGAACATGGCCTGCAGGACCGCGAAGGGACAGTGTGGCTCAACGCGCGTAGGTATAAGAACGAATCAAATGATGACGCATTGACCGTGACCATAGCTGACGACGGTGTGGGCCTACCTGAAGGAAACATTACCGAGGGGCTGGGGCTGCAGATTGTGCGGACACTTGTTACCAGTGAATTGGGCGGCACCATTGAATGGTCACCTCGGGAGGGAGGCGGCACGGTGGTTGAGCTACAGATGGCGCTGATCAGTCGGCATTAAACAAACAAACCCGCAGCGGAGAGGAAAAATTCGTGACTAGCACGGTTTTAATCTCTGCTGCGGGTTGGGTGAAGAAGTTAAGCTAGCTGGCGCGACGGGCGCGGGCTGCACGACGCTTCATGGCGCGGCGTTCATCCTCGCTCAAGCCACCCCAAACTCCTGCGTCTTGTCCTGATTCAATGGCCCACTTCAAGCAGGTGTCAATCACGGGACAGCGACGGCATACGCTCTTTGCTTCCTCGATTTGTAGCAAGGCCGGGCCAGTGTTTCCCACAGGGAAAAACAGCTCCGGGTCCTTGTCGAGGCAGGCTGCGCGACTACGCCAGTCCATGCTGATCACTCACTCCTTTTAGAACGGCGGGCAACTTGTGAAAAAATTCACTTTTGGCCACATAAGAAAAGGCCCGTCTTGGGCCTGTTTAGGTCATTGAGTTAATCGTGTCATGTTAACTCTGCGTAAACAAGAGGTAATGATGGAAATATTAGCTTATAACCGTGAGGGTTACATCACAACAACTCATTGCCTTCGGCCGGCGCCGAGAGTCGCTACATAGCCCACGTCAAGCTATATCCGGTAGGGTACTCTTGTGCCAAAAGATCCTGAAAACCCTGCCAAAATGCCCCATTTCCAAGAGCCTGAGCTGGTGGAACCCAGCGTCCCAAGTACCGAATTGTCTCGCCCAGTTGGCGTTTACGTGGTGGCAATCGTTGTTGGTATTGAAGCGCTGGCGATCGGGGCTATGGGCTTATACTCGATCTTCTCCGCGTTGACTCAGACACCACATTCCATGGCCAGTGCCGTGTTTTTAATCGTGCTGCTTCTAGCGTTGGCAGCAGGGCTTGGCGCCGTGGCCGTTAATGCGTTTAGAGGGTTTCGATGGACCCGCTCGGCGGCGTTCGTTTGGCAGTTGTTGATGGTGGCCATTGCCGTGCCGGCACTCTTTGCGGGCACCATTGGGCTGGGACTTTTGTTGTTGCTGCCGCCTGTGGCCACAGTGTATTTTCTGTTTACGCCAAAAGTGGTTGCTTTTTCACTGCGCACTGGGGCAGAAAACAACGTCATGTAATACTCCGGCCCTCCTGTTCTGGACCATTTTAGAACCTCACTTCCGGCACGCCCATTTCTGGAGACGGAAACTGGAACCAACGCCGGTGGCCGTGGTCAAGAAGCACACCTCGCCCAAGTGGTTCAGCACCCGCAGTGTCCAACCGAACACCAAAGAGGTCTCCATCACTGGGACGCTGCGGTCTGAGCACTACGCCCTGCTGAGCAGCCCTGAGTCCCCACTCCAACGGCAACGCTGAAACGGCAGGGCCGGGGTAGGTGAATGCGGCGACTATTGCCGCTCCGGACGCCAGGCTTCGAGTTGCTTGGAGCAGTTCTTGAGCGCTCAGAGAAGCAGCATCGTCCAGCCATAGAATGGAACCCGCACCTGTCTGGTCCATCGAAACATGTTTCATGGAACTCGGTCTTTTAGATGTGGTTGTGAAATCACAGCCTGAAGAACCATTAAGCAGCGTTAGCGCATTAATAAGGCTTGTTTTTCCCGCCGAGGGTCCACCAATCACGGCCAAGACGCCACCCGGTACCAGGACAACCTCCACCACCTGATGGCCGTCGCCACCCAGTCCCAAAGTAATGCTCCGTCCAGAGGCAACAGGGGCAGTAGTTGCGTACTTATTACCGCCAGTCACTGCCGTCATCTGTGCCATGGAGAGAGTGGTGGGCAGGGGCTCGATGAGTAGCGTGCCGGTGGCACGATTCCGCTGTGCCAGAGCGGGAACGTCACCACTTCCTGGGGCTTTGCCGAGTTGGGCTATTCGCATTGAGGTACCGCCGCCGGGTCTGCCTTGGGCGTTGATGGGTCCGGCAATGGCGGCCCTCCCTGGCATTGGATTGAAGCGCGGGAGTTTGGGCCAGAGCATGGTGGTTTCGGTAGTGGTGCCGCAGCTAAGAAATGCCCTATTGGGAACGGCTGCGAGAAATGCGGCAGTCAAGAGCTCACGGCCTCCGCTGACCACCACAACCAAATTTGGTTGGCTGAAGCGGACTAGTTCAGCAATGCGATCTTCAGCGTCTTGCCATGGGCTGGATCTGAAAGCAGTCACCCACCGGCCCCAATCGGTAATACAAAGGACAAATAACTTGGTGCTTGTCTTGGCCGTCTCTGCCAGCCTGCCCACTAGATGCCAGGCTGTTCGCAAGTTTTCTGGTGTTATGCGGCTACCCACCCAAGGGCAAGCGGCGAATGACGCTAGAGAACCATCGCCGTCAAGGAGATACAGCAGTGGGGTGACAGGGCGTCCCGTATCTTGAGTGTTAGTAGTGGCAACGGCATTATTGGCTAACAACTGGCTCACTACTAACGCTATGGCTGCCGATGTCTGCGATCCTGTGCCAAAAAATGCTAGGTGCGAGTGCAGTTGGGGTTGCCAGTGTAAGGACTCGAGCGACTGGCTTTGGGGAACATCGATCACGCCCAACTTCACGGAACACTCGGTGGTGTTTGCGCCCTGTTCGGTGGGGTGGTCACCTGCAATGTGGTCAACTGCAGTGAGGTCTCCCGCAGTGAGGTCAACTACCGCTGGTAGCTCGGCAGCAACGATGGCAGGGGCCGCGAGCAACGTCACCTCTGATGCGCAGAGTTGCTGCCAAGCGCGAGTCAAAAGTGCACCAACGGCGCCTGCATCGCTTGACGGAGTTTCTGAACCAGGTGATGAGCTCGGAACAGCGCGGAGCCGGTCCTCGGAGCACTGCACCAGTGGTAGCGTGCAGGTTCCTGTGACCGGGAGATACAAAGTAGCGCTTTGAAACTCCTCAGGGGTTGACGCAGCCCGGCTGATGTAGGCCCGGCCGGGGGTATTGACGCTGATGCTGGCGGCTACGCCGCTGCCAAGAACGTCGGAGGAATCGAAGGTAGATTGCACTCGAAGGCAAATGGAGCTGGTGATGTTCGCTCGAATGTCGGCATTGATTGCACCTTGGGGCCGCTGTGTTGCCAAGACCAAATGAATTCCTAGCGACCTTCCCAAGGCGGCAATGCGCATCAGCTCGATCATGGCGTCGGGGAACTGATCGACCAGGACTCTGAACTCATCAACAACTATCACAAGATGGGTCATGGCATGATGACCCGGTTCACCCGCAAGAACAGGTGGAATATGGTGGCGCACCATGGACCGGTACTGATCACTCTCTGAAGCCTCGACAGCGGCCAGCGCGGCTTCACGGTGGCTCAGCTCGGCACCCAAAGATGCCAATGTTCGGTCCATTCCCTGACCGCTCAAGTCAGTAATAAGTGAACTTGTGTGCGGCAGTTTCGTCAAAACACCCAAACCAGCCCCGCCCTTGAAATCGATAAAGATAAATTGCAGATCAGCAGGGGAGTGGGCTGCTGCCAAGCTGCCCACTAAAGTCCTCAGGAATTCTGACTTTCCTGAGCCAGTGGTCCCGGCGACCAGTAGGTGTGGGCCGTCGTGTTGGAAGTCAAACAGGGTGGGGCCGGTTCTGGACTGGCCCACGGCAATGGGGCGCAGTGGTGCAGCTGCCGAGAGCTTCCACTGCTGCTGCAAAGCTGCAATTGTGCTGTCCTCTGGCAGAGGCAGGGAGTTTGTGGATAGAGATTTCCGCACTCGTGACTCGCTCACACTGCAGGGGGTACAGCGACAGCGTGCATAGCTGTCAAAGACGGCTTCAGGAACTCCGTCAGGCACAAAATTCCGGCCAGCAAATGTTCCTATCATGGACGTTCCCTCAACCCGAAGCTGCACCAATGTGGAGGGGGAACACAGACCTGGATCAAGCCCGGCAAAGTGCAGGATACACAGCCCGGGGATAGAGAAGGCCAGTGGGTCAATCGTTTCATTGACAATGATCAGGACACCCAACAGATACTCAGTGTCATGGCTGTCATGGATGTCATCGCGGTGGAGGTCATTTTGACCCAGATCATCCAGCGCTTTGACGGTGGACTGCGCTGAGGTTGTAAGCACGGTGTTGGGCAGGAACCGTGCGGCCAAGGGAAGAGTGTGGGCGGGACCAACAAGCACTACGGAAATGGCGGCCGCATCCAATTGCATCAACGCGAAGCGCAGAAGAGCCATCAAGGGGGAGGGCGGGCCGCAGACGGTCACTAGCTGGTCCCCCAGCAACACACTGAATGGCAGCCCGGGAATTAGCGGGGCTGAAAATAACGGGTCTGTGGGTGACAGGGCTACAGCCGCGGGTTCGTTCGCCGTGCCAACACGCAGCGCAGCTGCCATGCAAGGTGGCCTGGCTCGTGGATGGCCGGAACCTGCCTGCACAGCAATGGTTAAAGTGCCGGCATCAGGGAAGATCTGAGAACGCCTGTCGGCATCTTGTCGGGCCGCTTGGAGCACGGCATCTTGAAGGGCTTTTCGGTGTTTTGTCCCGCTAAAGAGCGGGACTAGAACAGTTATTGCACCCATGGCGGAAAACGCGAGAAACATCCATGAGCCAGTCAACAGAGCCAGCACAATACCGATCACCAACGGTAGGCACCCGGCAATCAGCAGCGGCATTCTTCCTCGGGAGGCTCCTGAAGGGTTCTGCACAAAAATAGTTTCCAATGCCGCGGGATTCAACGGCCACGTGGTGCCTGTTGCACTCTTGGTTCTTGTGCGGCTTTGGGCAGGGACTGAAGCGGAACCAAAAAGACCTCCGTCCCGGAATCTGAGTTCTAGGCAGCTGTTGCCACAGAGAATGGAGTGACCCACTTGCAGAATCATGGTGTCTTTGAGTGGCGTTCCCTCCGCTGTGGGGGAACCGGCAAGGCAACGAATCATAAATCCTGCTGACCCATGTGCCGTTGTCAGAGTGATGTTGTGGGCGCCAACAATCAAGGTGCCGTGATGCCGAGAAATGGCTGGATCTGCGATCCTGATCTGGCAGTGGCCACGGCCCAGGGTGTAGCTGCCACGGTGCAAGGCAAAGACAGCCCCTGCATTGGGCCCCGAACTCACCGCCAAGACAGCAGCCAGTCCCTGACCTGCAGTGAGCTTCTCTGGAGCGGCCGCGGAATCACCAGGCTTTTTTGCCTCAGCGTTGTCATTGGCGTCGCTGCAGCTGGAACCACCGGCGGTTACCACGCCGGGTGATTTAGTCCGAGAGGCTACGACAATGGCGCCGTTCACCAGCGGGGCAATTCCGGCCATTAAAGTACTTAGGAGTATGCCGTCGACGGTGAAGGAGTTGCCTGCCCAGCGTTTCGCCAAGGCCTGCTGCAGAGATAGCCCGGAACAGTCCCCCTCTTGTATGCCAGGAGGCCATGTGATGGTCAGCTCTGTAGGCGAAAAAAGTGCATTATCACTGAGGCGATCAGTTGTTTCAGCCGCGGGCACTCCGGCCACCAAGGTGAGCTCAAGCAACATGACATTTCCCTTCCCGCAGCGAACTAAAGCCGCGAACTCCTCCCGTAACCCATACGCAAGTGGGCCTTATTCACTTTGCTATTTTTGAGCCTAGGTGGGATGCCAGCGATGGCAAGATCCGGCGTCGTACAGTGTGAATAGGCAAGCTTCCGGCAGAGCCTGTGGAAGAATTAACGTGCTGGCATTCTTGGCTGAAGCTGTGAGTAAGACCACCTGAGCAGAAGCAATGGGTAACGTTCAGGTAACCTAGGGTGTTAGACCTTGGCATTGTTATGCCCATAATTTTCACCACGCTATACAGGAGAGTTTGTGAACGCTGACTTAGTCGTCGTTGGTTCGGGTTTCTTTGGCCTGACTATTGCAGAACGTGCCGCCACAGAGTTGGGACTGAAGGTGGTCGTTTTGGACCGCCGCCACCACATCGGCGGCAATGCCTACAGCGAGAACGAGGCCCAGACAGGCATTGAGGTGCACCGTTACGGTGCGCATCTGTTCCACACTTCCAATGAGCGTGTGTGGGAGTATGTGAACCGTTTTACCCAGTTCACCAACTACCAGCACAAGGTTTATACCTCCCATAAGGGTGAGGTTTACCAAATGCCCATTAACCTGGGCACGATTAACCAATTCTTCCGTTCCTCAATGGGCCCGGGTGAGGCGCGGGCGCTGATCCAGGAGCAGGCCGGGGAACTTGCCGGAACAGACCCGAGCAACTTGAATGACAAGGGCATCCAGCTGATCGGGCGCCCCTTGTATGAGGCGTTCATCAAGCATTACACCGGCAAGCAGTGGCAGACGGATCCCAAGGATCTGCCGGCGGAGATCATTTCCCGACTGCCTGTTCGTTACAACTATGACAACCGGTACTTCAGCGACACCCATGAGGGATTGCCGGTTGACGGCTACACCGCGTGGATTGAGCGGATGGCGGACCACCCGAACATTGAAGTTGTGCTGAATACTGACTTCTTTGACGACGGTCAGTACGGTCGTAAGGCTGTTACCGGCCAGGTCCCTGTCATTTACACGGGTGCAGTGGACCGTTACTTTGATTATGCCGAGGGTGATCTGTCTTGGCGGACCATTGATTTGGAGCAGGAAGTTCTCCCAATCGAGGACTTCCAGGGCTGTTCAGTCATGAATTACCCGGATGAGAACGTGCCTTACACGCGTATCCACGAGTTCCGTCACTTCCACCCAGAGCGTGCCTACACCAAGGACGCCACTGTCATCATGCGTGAGTTCTCGCGTTTCGCCGAGAAGGGCGACGAGCCTTATTACCCGGTCAACACAACAGATGACCGCAACAAACTGCTGGCCTACCGCGACCTTGCTCGCGGAGAGTCCAACGTGCTGTTTGGTGGCCGCCTCGGCACGTACAAGTACCTGGATATGCACATGGCCATCGGATCGGCCCTGAACATGTATGACAACAAGATCAAGCCACACTTCACCGGTGGTGCGAAGCTGCAAAGCGGAGGAGTTGACGCGTGAGCGTAACTGAAACGATGGAAGAAACGACGCCGACACCAGAGACTCAGCAGTGGCGCACACTTCAGCGCGTCATTCTGCCGGAGCAGAGCCAGATGGACACGGCTCCGTTGTATATGGACACAGGCACCGCAATGGGTGTGCAATTGCCCACTGTCGGCGACAACAACAACATGCGAGACGCAAAGAAGTCTCAAACTGTTAGCTCACCTGGCAAAGAAGTCCATGTAGAGGACTTCCTGTCTCGATATTCGACATCCGTTCGTTCTGGCGAACGCGTTTCTTTTGGAACGTATTTCAATGCCTTTCCTGCCAGCTACTGGCGACGTTGGACGACCGTGGAAAATGTACGCCTGACAGTGTCGACAAGAGGTGTTGGGGCGATCATTGTCTACAAATCGAATGCCCGTGGCGCGTTACAACGAGTGGATTCCGTCCGTGTGGAAAACAACGAGGTCACGAATTTCGATCTGACTTTGAAGCCCTTTGGTGATGGAGGCTGGTACTGGTTTGACCTCGTTGCCGGTTCTACGCCGCTTATCCTCAAGGAGGCTGAATGGAAGTCCGAAGGCGAAGCCAAGAAGCCAGGTAGCATCACGCTAGAAATCACGACCCTAAATAAGACTGAATTTTGCATCGACAACCTGCGCTTGCTTTCCGAAAACCCTCAGGCACTAGAACACGTCAAAGAACTGATCATTGTTGATCAAGGAACAGAGAAAGTGGCTCTGGCGGCGGGCTTCGCAGAAGTTGCAGAAGCACTGTCGGGAAAACTACGCATTATTGACCAAGACAACCTCGGCGGTTCAGGCGGTTTTGCTCGCGGCATGTATGAGGCTGTGGAGAATGACAGCGACTACGCGCTGCTCATGGACGATGACGTTGTGATTGAACCCGAAAGCATCATCCGCCTGCTAACGTTCGCGGATCTGTGTAAGACGCCAACCATTGTTGGTGGGCACATGTTTGACCTGTATAACCGCACTGTGCTTCACACCTTTGGTGAGGTCGTCAATCCGTATTCTTTCCAGCCTGACTTGCCCAGTGGTGACATGACACTGGGACATGATTTTGTAGGCTCGAACTTGCGCCACACAGGCTGGATGCACCGACGAGTCGACGTGGATTACAACGGTTGGTGGATGTGCCTGATACCCACTGCAGTTATCCGCGAAATTGGACTGTCGCTCCCGGTTTTCATCAAGTGGGACGATGTTGAATATGGATTGCGGGCCAAAGCCGCCGGCTTCCCGACAGTTTCAATGCCAGGATCCGCGGTATGGCATGTATCTTGGATCGATAAGGATGACTTGGTGGGCTGGCAGGCCTACTTCCACGCGCGCAACCGTTTTATCGCTGCTCTGATACATAGCCCCTATGAATTCGGTGGCAAGGTGGTTAGGCAGTCGTATGCTTTCGACGTCAAACATTTGGTGTCCATGCAATACGCAACGGCACAAGGACGTATTATGGCTCTGCGCGACCTCTTGGCCGGTCCAGACCAGTTGCACAGCATGTTGCCCGGGAAGTTGCCTGAAATCCGTGCCATGATGAGCGGACATTCGGACTCGCAGTTCTCATCGGATCCAGATTCATATCCTGCGCCGAAGATGGACAAGCCTCCCAAGCACGGTCACGGGGTCACTCCTCCCTCTTATGTGGGTCTTTTGCCATGGGCTGCTAAGACCGTTGTCCGGCAGCTCTCGTTGCCAGTTTCTGATTCCAGCAAAAACAGGCCCCAAGCAAATGTGGCACACCAGGACAATCGTTGGTGGCGCATGTCGCAGTTTGACTCGGCTGTTGTGTCCAATGCTGAAGGCACAGGAGCATCTTGGTACAAGCGTGATCCGAGGCAATTACGGAAGATGATGGCCGAGAGCGCCAAGCTCCACGCTGCTCTGCTTAGAGATTGGCAGAAACTCAGCGCTCGTTACAAGGCTGCACTGACCGAAGCCACCTCAATTGCAGCATGGGAAAAGACTTTTGCCGCGCACAGTAAAAAGAACGAGAACTAGTCACCTATGACGCAAACTAACGGTGAGCTGGTTCGCCCGGGTGTGAGTGGGGGACTGACAGACGTGGTGCGGGCCCGGTTCCTGCTAAAACTCTTGGTGCGCAAAGAACTGAAGGTTCGCTACCGTGGCTCTGCATTAGGCCTGCTGTGGTCCTACGTTAAGCCTGGTGTTCAGTTTGTGGTGTTCTACATCGCGCTTGGTGTTTTTCTGGGTTTGGAACAAAGTCCTACAAATAAGTCCGGACTTCCGAACTATGCGATCTATTTGTTTTCAGGCATTGTTCTGATTAACTTCTTCACTGAGGCCCTAGGCAATGCTTCAAGATCGATAGTTGGCAATGGTGGTCTGATCAAAAAAATCTACCTGCCACGCCAACTTTTTCCTGTGGCTTCAGTGTGGGTTTCAGCTGTCCACTTCTTTCCGCAAATAATTATCTTGATCACAGCGTGTCTGTTTAGCGGATGGCACCCGTCAGTCCTGCAACTTGCAGCAGCCGTGGCCGGGTTTATCATAGTGGCGTTGCTAGCTACTGGCTTGGGACTTCTATTTGGTGCGGCCAACGTGTATTTCAGGGACTCGGAAAACTTTGTCGATATGTTACTGATGATTGCCACGTGGGCATCGCCAGTCATGTACGCATGGACGATGGTGCAGGACAAAATAGGTCAAGCGTGGTTCTTCGTGTATCAGTTGAATCCCATCACCGTAGCAGTCGAGACTTTCCACTACGCTTTCTGGCTCCCGACCACGGACGAAAGTGCGGGTATTCCACCCAACCTGTTGTCTTTCTGGATCCCGGTGGCTTTACTGATCTCGGCAGCCGTCCTGGTCTGGGGTCAGCTGACTTTCCGTAGGCTTGAAGGCCGCTTCGCGCAGGAGCTTTAGAATGACTATCGCCATTGAAGTAAAAAACATTGACAAGCAGTTTGTGCTGCGTCGGTCACGATCAATCAAAGAAGTTTTTGTTTGGTTGATCAAAGGCCGCAAGAGTGAGCTCTCTGAGAAGTTTCATGCGCTGAAAGGCGTGGACCTGGAAGTGAAGCAGGGCGAGACTGTTGCCTTGCTTGGATTTAATGGATCCGGGAAGTCCACTTTACTCAAGCACATATCTGGGGTCATGATTCCGGATAGTGGCACCGTGCGCACCCGCGGACGGGTCGCTGGCCTGATCGAGGTGGGAGCTGGCTTCCACCACGATCTCTCTGGACGCGACAATGTCTACCTCAACGGCGCTATTTTGGGCATGACTGAGGAGCAAATCAATGAGCGGTTCCAATCGATTGTTGATTTTGCGGAGATCGGCCAGTTCATTGATACCGAAGTAAAGTTCTATTCTTCCGGCATGTACCTGCGGTTGGCATTTTCAGTTGCGGTGCATACCGACCCGGAGGTCTTCCTCGTGGATGAAATCCTTGCTGTGGGGGATGAGCCTTTCCAGAAGAAGTGCATCGCCAAGATTCAGGAGCTGGCGTCAGATGGCAAGACTCTTGTTGTGGTCAGCCATGACCTGGATCTTGTCTCGCGGATCTGTGACAGGGGGGTGCTTCTGGATCATGGTGAAGTACGTTTTGACGGCCCCATCCATGAAGCTGTTGCGAAAATGCGCGGGCAGTGAGCCGGCCGGCTCCATCCACGTCGCAAGAACTGCGCCTTGACCTACAGGGGCTACGCACACTTGCAGTGGGCCTTGTCATCATTTATCACCTTTTCCCCGGTAGGTTATCGGGAGGATTTGTTGGCGTCGACATATTCCTCGTCGTCTCTGGCTATCTTATTGTGGGCTCGCTTATCCGGAACCTGACGAAGACCGGGACCGTGGACCTCCCGACATTTTATGCCCGGCGGATTCGAAGGCTTCTCCCTGCCAGTACAGTTGTGCTGCTGACTGTCGTCCTAGCCACAGTGATAGTTCTGCCCCAAAGCAGATGGCAAGATGTGGCCCGTGATGTAGCCGCCTCTGCACTGCAGGTCCAAAACTGGAACCAGGCTTTCGGGTCCGCCAGTTATGAGTCTGCAGGGGCCCTGGTCTCGCCTGTTCAGCACTTTTGGTCGCTCGCTGTGGAGGAACAGTTCTATTTAGTAGTCCCGTTACTGCTGCTCTTGGCGGTATTGTGTGGACGAGGCCTGAAATTAGATGCTAAAAAAGCTTCCCTCGGGTTTCTGGTTGTCTTGGCGGCTGCCTCATTTGTGCACTCGGCCATCTTCTCGACGCAGAGCCACGACATCGCCTACTTTGCCACAAGCACTCGCATATGGGAATTAGCCTTGGGCGGCATCACCGCTTTGGTTATTGGCTCCATGCGTCTCACACCTCTGTCACAGCTGGCTGCAGGATGGTTGGGTTTGGCCACTGTTCTGGCCAGCGCCATGTACTTTCAGACATCAATGGCCTTTCCAGGCTTCGTTGCCCTAGCGCCCGTGGTGGGAACGATTTTGATCATCGTTGCAGGGGTGCCAGTAAAGGATGGTTCTGTTCTAAACCCGTTGGGCTTCTCGAATGTGCTGAGCCTGCGACCAATGACATATATCGGCGACATCTCCTACTCTCTGTATCTGTGGCATTGGCCCGTCATTGTTTTCTACATTCTAATCAAGGGGCATGTACCCGGTGTGCTCGGCGGGGCTGGCATCCTGGTGCTCAGCCTCCTTCTGGCATCGTTATCCTTCCATCAGGTGGAACAACGCTTCCGGTTTGGGAAACAAGCGGTCCAACGTGGGGGCCGCCGGTTCAGGCCGCGAGTATGCAATGGAACGGCCTATACCTTAGGCGTCAGCCTGGTGGTCATGAGCCTAATCGCCGCAGCAGGCCCTTGGGTAACTGTGCAAGTCAAAGCCCTGCAAGGCTTCGCACAATCACAGATGGCATTGCCTGCCTATCCTGGAGCTATGGCCTTTGACTCGACGAGGCCAGCTGCGGTACCGGCAGACATGCCGATCATCCCGGATCCAGCCATCGCAATCAAAGATGTTCCATTAACGAACAAGAACGGTTGCGCAGTCTATGACCCCACTAAGATTGCAGATTCCCAGTGTCGCTATGGAAACCCCTCAGGGTCCAAAAAGATTGTACTGATTGGGGACTCCCATGCATCCCAATACGCTGACCCGCTGGCAGCAGCGGCAGCCAAGAACGGCTGGCAGGTTCGTGCAATGGTGCGGAACGGATGCCCATTCTCCGCATCTCCTCCAGCAAGCGCCACAACTACGTACAGCAACTGCTCGAGTCAGAATAAAGTTTCACTGAAGAAGATCCTCAAGCTTAAGCCTGAGCGTGTGGTCGTCGCCGGGATGACCCCGTACGGTTATAAAAAGGCATTGCAATGGGGCTGGTCAAGTAATGAAAGCCTTACAGACGGATACATCCAGATGCTCTCACCGCTGATGGACGCAGGCATACAAGTAAGTGTCATTGCAGACACACCATATCCAGAAACTTCCATCCCCGATTGCGTCGATAAAAATGGGAGTGGCTCAGCAAAATGTTCCACCGCACTGAAACCCGTAAATGACCCCTTGGTCAGAGCAGCACAGAAAATTGAAGGGGTCCAGATTATCGATCTGAATACTTACATTTGTAGGAATGGCGTATGCCCCCCTGTCATCGGTAACGTATTGGTATTCAGAGACAACCACCTGACCGCCACTTTCGCGCGGACCTTGGAGTATCCACTGGCCAAGGCTCTCAACCTTCGTTGAGCCATGAAAGGTGCATTGTGCCCCTGTTGCCTCATAGCTATACCGCCGGGCAGCTGAGTCGTTGCCTTATTTAGAAACCTCCGCTAGGGAGTCGTATTACATTTGGTATTGACAGGTGATTTCGCTGGCGCAGGCTTCTTGGCTAGGACGAGTTTTTCTAGCTCGCCCGGTGAGGTGGAGGATGTCTCGTTGGAGTTGCGCTGGTTCGATACGTTTGAAGTCGGCGTTCGTGGAGATGATTGGCCGCTTGCGGACCGTCGTGTCTCTGATGACCCGCTGGTGTGGGGTGGCCGGGATGTCGTAGTGTTTGATGACTTTGCCCCCGTTACCTTTTTAGTAGCCCCTTAAAGAGTAAGAATTGGGGTTGTTGGCCTGTCGGTCCCGGTATGGTTTTTGCCCCCAGTCATTGATGATCCGGGGGGTGTTGTCACCGGGATTCGATAGGCGCCAGGGGATCGCTAATGGGGACCGGACCAGCACAAGGAATCAGCGTGTAGGTCAGCCGTAACGTGGATGCCGAGCCTTGCCGCCGCAGGACAAGCCAACACAAGTTCACAGGACTATTTCTGGGAGGTTTACGTTGATCAAGAACCATGACCAGGTCGATATCTTCATTGGTGTTGACGTTGGCAAGAGCAATCATCACGCGGTCGCCATCGACCGCAACGGCAAGAAAGTTCTCGACCGGGCCCTACCCCAAGACGAGGCTAAACTCCGTGCCATCATCCAGGCTGTGGCTGGCAAAGGCACCGTGCTGCTGGTCGTGGATCAGCCATCGACCATTGGTGCTCTGCCGGTTGCTGTGGCCCAGGCCGAGGGCGTCATGGTCGGCTATCTGCCCGGTCTGGCGATGCGCCGCATTGCCGATCTGCACCCGGGAGAGGCCAAGACCGACGCCAGAGACGCTGCGATCATTGCCGAAGCAGCACGGTCTCTGCCGCACACGCTGCGTTCGGTCGTCCTCGCCGATGAACAAGCCGCTGAACTCTCCATGCTGTGCGGTTTTGATGACGATCTGGCTAAGCAGGCCACCGCGACCTCGAACCGGATCCGGGGTCTACTCACTCAAGTTCACCCAGCCCTAGAACGCGTCATCGGCACGCACCTGAATCACCCTGCCATGGCCGAGTTACTGATCAAATACCCATCCCCGGACAAGCTTCGCAAGGCAGGGCAAATCCGCGTGGCAACACTGCTATCGAAGTACGCGCCACGTGCAGGGAAGGGGTGGGCTGCCGATGTGTTTGCCGCTCTGGGCGAGCAGACCGTCGTCGTCGCCGGAACCGGTGCCGCAGGCATTGTTCTGCCCCAACTCGCCGCAATGCTCAAGCAACTGCGCACCGCCCGCGATGAGCTCCTGACCCAAGTTGAAGCGCTCGTGGAGGCCCACCCTCAACACCAGCGTCCAGTCCTCCATGCCGGTAGTCGGGGTCAGGACGGAAGCACGCATCATCACCGAGGTTGCTGGCAAGGAATTCAAGACTGCCGGCCACCTCGCCTCCTACGCCGGACTGGCCCCGGTAACGTGGCGATCGGGCACCTCGATCCGCAGCGACCACCCCTCCAAGAAGGGCAACAAGTCCCTGAAGCGGGCGTTCTTCCTCTCCGCGTTCGCAGCCCTGAAAGACCCACTCTCCCGGGCCTACTACGAAGGGAAACGAGCCGAGGTCAAACGACACAACCAAGCCCTAATCGCCCTCGCCCGGCGCCGCTGCGACGTGCTCTTCGCGATGCTCCGCGACGGTGCCCTCTACGACGCCCCGACCACCAAAACTACATAACCACTCAAAGAAAGCAGCTGCCAGACACGCCCCTGCAGCCACTACTCCCTGCCCAAAAATAGTTCAACAATATTTTTGAAGAAAAACCATCAAACCCCTTGACGAAAAACATAGGGACACCCCCCGTAGCGCTGCTTCGAAACTAATTTTTTGCTGGGGTAGGAGGTAGCTCGTGAAGAGCCGGTCAAGTTCCCAAATTTCGTCGAGTTTGGCCAGCTCCGCCGGAGTGTCATAGCGAAGGTAGCGGACGAGTTAACCAACTCTAACCCAGTTCTTTTGCTCCACATGAGCCCCGTCATTTTTGTTGTAGGGCCGAGACCTGGTGAACGTGATCTTGTGGTCCTTGCAGTAGTTGAACAAGTGCTGATGGATGAACCCGCTTCCATTGTCCGAGTCAATTCCTTTGATCGGGAACGTAAATACGACCATCACGTATTGCAGGGCCTCGAAGACCCATTTGGCAGCCCTGTTCTGCACCGACCGATTGACTGTCCAGCCTGTGGAAACGTCAGTCACTGTCAGGGGAAAGCAGGACTCGCTGGACAAATTTCCGCCCTCGTGGGCGACCAAGTCGATCTCCATAAAACAAAGCACCGCATCGTGAGTATTTGGCGCATTGGGGACCACCCATTATTGCCATTGGGGACCATTGATATTGCCGTTGGGGGCCAGTGCCTGCCGGGGTGGGAGCCACCCCGTTACCTTTTTAGCAGCCCCTTAAAGAGTAAGAATTGGGTGTTAGCGGCCATGAAAAACTGCCCATAGGCGGCCACGTAACTGCCCACTGACTTGAATTCTAGGGGTCGTTGCAACACCCGCGGTTAGCGGGGTATTAGTAGATCGCGAAGTTGCTCGGCTGGAGTATTCCAGTTGAGTGTCTTTCGTGGGAGGGCGTTAAGTTCTTGTGCGACGTGTTCGAGGTCTTCGGGTCCGTAGGCGTTGAGGTCGCTTCCCTTGGGAAAGTGTTGGCGCAGGGCGGTGGAGGGTTTAATGCGTGTAGCAATGCCGCCCGTGCATAGTCCCGGTTCCGAACGGCAGCTCGACCAGTTCATCCAGAATCCGTGTCTTCACAGCCCTCGGCGACTTCTTGTAGGTCAGTGCCCGCTTCTTCACCACTGCCTGTCGTTGAATCATTGTCAGCTCCATAGAAACTGGCGTACCCGATACCGAAAACCCAGATTTGACACCACTCCGAAGCGGAGGAAATCAAATGAGGCAACGTATATGGCTACGCAGAGGTTTTCTATGAGTCAACGGCGCCTTGCCGCGAGTGCGGGAGCAGTCTAAACTCGCCTGACTGGCCGGCTACCAGGGGTATTGCGCGAGCCTCTTATTCATGTCCTGGGTTATGACGCCGTTACTGCCGAGCACCACGATCTTTTGGGGTTTGAGGCGTTTGAGTTCATTGATGGTCGCTGTTGGCAAGGCATTTGCCTTTGTCAGGAGTACGGGGCTGTTTTGTGTGCCTGCTGCGGCTGCGCCGGCGAGTGCATCCGGGAAGGTTGTGCCGTTGGCGATGTAGGCGACTTTGACCCCGGGTGCGTAAGTATCACGGGAAACGGCTGCTGTGGTTTCATAGCGGTCCAGTCCTGATAAGCGGATAACGCTCGGGGAGTAGGTTTTCAAGCTTGCTTCCACGGGGATGTTGATGACGCCGTTACTGCCGAGCACCACGATCTTTTGGGGTTTGAGGCGTTGGAGTTCATTGATGGTCGCTGTTGGCAAGGCATTTGCCTTTGTCAGGAGTACGGGGCTGTTTTGTGTGCCTGCTGCGGCTGCGCCGGCGAGTGCATCCGGGAAGGTTGTGCCGTTGGCGATGTAGGCGACTTTGACCCCGGGTGCGTAAGTATCACGGGAAACGGCTGCTGTGGTTTCATAGCGGTCCAGTCCTGATAAGCGGATAACGCTCGGGGAGTAGGTTTTCAAGCTTGCTTCCACGGGGATGTTGATGACGCCGTTACTGCCGAGCACCACGATCTTTTGGGGTTTGAGGCGTTTGAGTTCATTGATGGTCGCTGTTGGCAAGGCATTTGCCTTTGTCAGGAGTACGGGGCTGTTTTGTGTGCCTGCTGCGGCTGCGCCGGCGAGTGCATCGGGGAAGGTTGTGCCGTTGGCGATGTAGACGACTTTGACCCCGGGTGCGTAAGTATCACGGGAAACGGCTGCTGCGGTTTCATACCTGTCAGACCCTGACAGGCGTTCAACGGGATGGGTCGGAATTACTTCCTGACTCCAGCCAGAACTAGGGGAGGATCCAGCGGCGTTATGTGCAGTTGCCTGGAAAGTATAGGCCGTACCGTTTGTTAGACCACTAATAGTGCATGACCCAGACCCTGCGGCAACAGTGCATCGGCCATTCGAGGGTTTTGCGATAATTGTCAATGATGTAGCCGCATCGCCTGAGTTACTCTTGGGAACGGTTGCCATGGCTTTTCCACTACCACCAGTGATCTGTGGTACTGCTGGTTGAAGTGGAGGCCGGACAAGATTGATGTGTTCAGCGCCAGCAATAAGATATGAGTTCCAACCGCTTCCAATCACTTTACTCGCGCCGAATTTGCCCGTTTCTGCAACGTCAATGTAGTCGAGCACCCCGGTAGCCGAGCGTCTAATCAGGCCGCGGGCAGTTGAGCTTGTGAAGCCTTTTGCTGTCGAAAGGCTGGTGTATTTGCTCCATCCGGTAGCTACATTTTTTCGAGCCTCGTAGACGAAAGCTCCATTACCGTTCGACCGATAGACAATCATGCTCCCTGACGCATCCTGAGCCAGGAGGTCTTGTTTGCCGTCGCCATCAAAATCAATCATCTTAACGTCAAGTTTTCCCCAACCCTGACCGATCTGCTTCGGGGACCCCAAGAAATTCCCAGACGTGTTTGGCCATTGTTGCAACACACCTGTTTCAGACTTCGAGACTATCTGCGGATAGTTGCTGGAGTTCAGCCATAGGCCAATCGCGATTTGGTGACTGCCCCATCCCTCTCCAGCTAATGTATTCGGTGAGGCAAAGCCACCGGTGGGCAGCCCCTTATAGACTCTGAGGGTTCCTGAGAACCATTGCCCTACGATATCGAGCACGCCATCAGCGTTCCAGTCGATGACGTGGATTGAACGTAGCCCGATCCAGCCTGAACCGATTTTTTGCCGTAGGCCTAGGGATCCGGAATCTGTCGCCGGATAGTTCCAAAGAGTTCCTGAATCGTCCGCTGCTACGACATCTGCCGTGGACTGGATTGACGGTGTTTCGACTGATGAAGTTGAACTCTTCGCAAATAATTTCAGTTCGTTAAGGGTGCCATTAAAGACATTTGAGTCACCCGAAAAGGGGCCCGAATCGCTGAATTGCCAAAAGTCATAGTCTTTCCACCCGCCCGGTATCCACGGACTCGATGCTCCGTAAGCGGCTATGTGAAGGTTTTGGTTTGCGAACTCTTTGGAGTTCCCGGTGCACTCTTGCCACCAATAATAATTGGTGTAGATCATTGGAAGCCGCCCGGTAAGTGCCTTCACCCGGGACGAAAAGCTCTTGATCCACGAGACCATGGCAGATTGGGTCATGTTGTAGCAGCTATTCCCCAGCCATGAATATTGATTGTTCTCGATGTCGAGCAGTGGGGGCAGTGTCGATCCGTTTGAAGTCCACCCTCCACCATTCTGGACGAAGAAGTCGGCCTGTTGAATAGCAGAGGATTGGTTGGGGAGGGCAAAGTGGTAGCCGCCAGTCAGCATTCCAACGGCTTTTGCGCCTTTGAGATGCGAAGTCCTGGAGGCATCAACAAAGTAGTCACCTTCGGTGGCCTTGGTGTAGACAAAGCGGGCACCCATCTGCCAATGCTGGGCCCAGTTAACTTGACTGACTGAGTAAGTATCCGGATCTGCTTGCCACCCGCTGACGTCCATGCCTTGTGTTCCTGAGGGAATAGCGCTGGAAAAGGGCATAGCTGGGTGCACAGTATCTGGTGAGACAGATTCGAGTACTGAACGTTGGTCTGAAGCAAGTCCTTGGCCCATGCGAGCTCCTGGGTCTGCGCCAGGTTTAAAGCTCGGGGTAACTGACGTTGGCTTGGCCGATTCTTGTGAATTTATGATGGGTGGTGCCGTTACAGGATATGTGCCTGATTCCACGTCATTTCTGACCGGGTTTGACTCGCCATTATCAATTTTAACTTCCGGCGAACCCATGTTGTCTGGACTAGACCCATTTAGATTTTGTTGGTCTATTTGTGAGGTTTGAATTTCCCCCAAGGTTTCTGGTGATGCCTGAACGACGACGACACCAACGCTCGATAACATTGTCACGGCTAAGGCGCCCGAAAGTACCGTTCTTGACAGCTTCTGCAGAGGGTGACGCGTTGACTGAGCAGACCAAAAGGTCGGTCTTGAATACGTAATTAGAGACTCCGGGCGCTTGGTATGTGGATGATATGTATGACGCCGCCAGGGGCGTCAGTTGCTTACCTGTAACGCCAGACTACTAGTACGTGGTGGAAAATCTAGATCGCAGTTGCCGAGGTACCTCATAGGCTGTCGTGGTTGTGTCACGCTTTGGATCTAGCTGTACCGTGGTGCCCGACTCGCTCCGCTGGCAACGGTTTCAGGGGCCTTGACCTTCACCGAGTGCAGCGGTTCGCGTAGAACAAACGCTGATTTCGTAGAGTTTGGCGGTACCTTCGCGGTCGACGAGTGTGACATATGACAGGTTGCCTATATTGACGAATCCGGGGTACAGCAGCGAAGCCTGGTAGCTGCGCAGGTAGGTCGGCCCAAAGTCGAGAATGAAACGTATGTTCGTCTTCTCCGCTAAAACGCAAAGGTCCTTTATTGGCGCGCGGTTGGCAATGGCCTGGGACAGCAGGTCCACATCACCACGGGGCCCGCTTGAGAGGCTGTACTGCGAGACCTGGCGACCTGAAATCGCATAGGCCAATGCCCCACCATTAAAGGGGTTGACGGCGATAACCGCATCGGTTGGCACATACTGGCCCAAGCGGTGCATGAGTGTTTTCTGGTCAGGAGATACCCATGTATCACCATGCGGATTACCCCAACTCTGGGAAATGCGCGGGGTGATGAATGTATTTTGCGACCGGCTTAAGTCAGAGGTGGCAGGTACCAGCAATGCAGTCGCTAGTACCAAGGTAGTGGATATCGCGGGCACGCTGGTTTGGGCAAAGGCTGGCATCTCAAATACGTTGAGGTTCTTCAAGGAACTGCCAGCTGCTTGGACCCCAAACGCTACCAATTTTTGGAGCGCAATGACTCCAGCAGTGGCTAATGGGAGCATGACGATCGGCACTAGGGCCGCAAGCCGTGGGGAGTCTTCATACCAACTGCCCACGAGAGTGTGCCTGAGTGGTCCGCTTGGAAGTGCGGCCGCGGCTATGTAAAGGAAAGAAACAATGGCGAGGGCGCCAATCATCCACTGGCCGCGCCGCTGGACTATGATTGCGACGATCCCCGAGGCAACCAGAATTGAAGCGATCCAAGTGGGCGAGCCGCCCAGAAGCCCGCCTGAAACAATGTCTCCCGCCGCCTGTGGCAGGGTTCGAGAAGGCTGCCACTTCTGAAAGGGAATTAACAGTGCTGTCCAAGTCACAGCGAATACTGCTGCGCCCGCCAACCCGCCCAACCCTAACCACATGATCTTGGAGCGGCTTGACCGGGATCTCAGCAAATTCACCGTGAGTCCAGACCATCGGAACGCCAACATCGGGAAACTGATTGCCAACAAAGCGGTAAATCCATTCGGCTGAGCTGTAAATAGTGCTGCTATCGCGACCAGCAGGAAGCCGCTTAGTGCCAACTTGTCCACCGACCGTTCCTGCCACATGCCTAGCAGCCCCGCCACAATGACGATTGCTGCCGGGAGGATGGCGTAGGACAGCACATTGGGGAACAGTGGGCCACGTTGGACCAGCTGAAATGGAAAAGCCCAAAAACTCGCGGCGAGTACACCTGCTGCAATAACAGGCAGAGCCTGGCGGGCAACAAGGGTCCTGACCAAGACTATGCAAGACAAGGGCCAAACTAAGGCGCAAACCGTCACTGTCACCACGTTCTCAGCAACGAAAACGGATACGCCCGTCAGTTGAACCACCAACGCACAAAAAGAATGCCAGGCTGACGGATAGATTGCGATTGCCTTATCAGGGCTGATCATTTGTCCCAAGGTTAGCGTTGATGCATTGCCAGTCTGGACAATGTGTTGAATGGCGTTCAGATGGAAAACATTATCGTAGGCCTGGGAAAAGCTCTCAGGATTGCCGATGCTTTCAAGAAGCCACTTGGCAATCAGGAAACACGAGATCGCCATGGCTGCGACTACGGGCAGGGCACGTGGCCAAATGGGCCCCGAAATTTGTGCCACGGGGAGAAGCCTGCGTTTGAAAACTGAATGTAGTGTAGTTGCCATCAGGCTCGCGACACCCGTGACGACAAGGAGCAGTGGCAAACCCCACGCCACCTGCAGCACGCCGCCAGCAATGCCGCTGATTCCAACAAGGGCAGTGGAGCAGAGGGGTGCGAATGCAACCATGGGAAATCTGCGTGCTCCCATGGAAAATGAAAGCAGCATGCCCGGCAGCAGTAAGAGCGCAGCCGCGGTCATCAACGAAGGTGCAGTCGCCCACCAACTCATAAATTTGGTATCCAATTTCGCTCTAGTCGAAGGGGATAGTCTACCCGCTTTGAGTTTTCATGGAATCGGATGGCGCTGTGATCTTCGTCCCCCGGGATTGTTGTTTTGGCGGACTGAGCAGAGGAGCGACAACGGCCTACTTGCCTTGGCTTACTTGCCTTGCACCGTAGGACTCATGCAAGCAGGGTGAAACCCTGCGTGATACGTTGGTTTGACCTTTGCCGAAAGTGTTCTGGGTCGCTTTGCGCCAAGAATCCATTGAAATCCGGTATTCTACTAGCTGGGTATGGGCAAAATATGCAGCCCTCCTAGTTGAAGAATGCTCTCAAGATAAGGCTACAAAAGTGAAGATTGCTGTCATCGCACTCGGTAAAATCGGCCTCCCGTTGGCTGTTCAGTTTGCCTCCAAGGGCCACGAAGTCGTCGGCGTCGACGTCAACAAGACTGTTGTCGACCTGATCAATGCTGGAACCGAGCCCTTCCCCGGCGAAGCCCATCTGCAGGAAAAGCTAAGCGAGTTGGTTCCTGCCGGAAAGCTCCGTGCGACGACTAACTACGCCGACGCTGTTCCCGGTGCCGACGCTGTGGTGTTGGTCGTACCGTTGTTCGTTGACAAGGACGCCAACCCGGACTTTGGCTGGATGGACACGGCGACTGCCGAACTCGCCCGCCACCTCACGCCCAACACCTTGGTTGCCTACGAAACAACTCTGCCCGTTGGGACTACACGTAGCCGATGGAAGCCTGCATTGGAATCAGGATCAGGCTTGGTAGAGGGCAAGGACTTCCACCTCGTGTTCTCTCCCGAACGCGTCCTGACCGGTCGCGTGTTTGAGGATCTGCGCAAATATCCCAAACTAGTTGGTGGACTCTCCGAAGCGGGTGCAGCCAAGGCAGTGGAATTCTATGAGTCAGTTTTGGACTTTGATGACCGTCCTGATTTGAACCGGGCCAATGGCGTCTGGGACTTAGGCTCTGCCGAAGCGTCGGAACTGGCCAAGCTCGCCGAGACAACTTACCGAGATGTGAACATTGGCTTGGCCAATCAGTTTGCCCGCTTTGCGGCAAAGACCGGTATTGATATCTACCAGGTCATTGCAGCCTCGAACTCTCAGCCCTTCAGCCACATCCACCAGCCGGGCATAGCTGTAGGTGGGCATTGCATCCCTGTATACCCTCGCCTTTACCTGTGGAATGATCCGGAGGCTACTGTTGTCCGCGCAGCACGTGCCGCCAACGCCGACATGCCGGAGTACACTATCGGGCTGCTGGAAGGGGCCTACGGTGAACTTACAGGAGCGCGAGTTGTTGTTCTGGGTGCGGCGTATCGGGGAGGAGTGAAGGAGACTGCGTTCTCCGGTGTATTCGACGCCGTTGAAGCTATCAATCGACGTGGTGCAACCGCTCTAGTCCACGACCCCATGTACACCGACGAAGAGCTGACCAAGCTCGGGTTTATCCCCTACCACTTGGGCGAGCCAGTAGACGCAGCCGTTGTTCAAGCGGACCACGCAGAATACCGCGAGCTCGTCCCCGCGAGCCTGCCCGGCATCAAGACGTTTATCGACGGCCGCCGTGTGAGCTCCGCCGACAAGTGGGATGGCATAACGTACCGAGTCATTGGTATGGCATAAGAATTGACAAATTTGCGTAAAGTGGCTATCGTAGCTTGTCACAATGAAGTCGCGGCTATCGGCAAAGTGGTCGCGGAACTTCGTTCCGCAGTTCCGGATCTTGAGATTTACGTCTATGACAACGCCAGCACGGACGGCACTGATGAGGTGGCGCGCGCTGCCGGAGCGCATGTGAGGTATGAATCCCTCAAGGGCAAAGGCAATGTGGTGCGCCGTGCAATGGCTGATCTGGACACAGACGTATACCTCTTGATTGACGGCGATGACACCTATGATGCGGCTTTGGCTCCTGTCATGATTCAGGCGCTCATGGATGGGCCATATGACCAGGTGACTGGTGTTCGCACCCAACAAACCGAGTCTGCTTACAGGCCCGGCCACGAACTTGGCAATCGAGCGTTTAACGAGGTAGTGAGCAGGATATTCGGCTACCCGGTCAGTGACATGCTTAGTGGGTACAGGGTATTCACCCGCAGGTTCGTCAAATCTTTTCCTGCCGTTTCGCGGGCTTTCGAGATTGAGACTGAACTCACTGTTCATGCCATCAATGCACGGCTTCCGCAGCTTGAAATTCCAGTTGGGTTTCGAGACCGGGCGGCTGGAACCGAAAGCAAGCTTCGCACCTACCATGATGGGCTTAGGATACTAGGGATGATCGGCAGACTTGCGCAATCGGAAAGGCCCTTGTTCCTCAACGGCATTCTGGCGTCCATTCTTTTTCTTGCCGGGGTCTCGTTCGGTATTCCCGTGATTATTGACTTCGCGCAGACCGGCCTCGTGCCGCGATTGCCCACCGCCCTGTTGGCATCGTCCTTGATCTTACTGTCAGTGCTGACTTATATGATCGGAATTATCTTGGATGGTTTAGGAAAAGTTAGACAAGAAGGTATCCGAACTGCTTATCTAGCCTTTCCTGCACCAGGACTATAGTGAAAACGTCCACTGATCTCAAAACTGGAAATGTCAACTCGATTTTCACATGGAAAGATGTTAGGCGCACTGCAGTCACATTCATTGCTGCTGCTGCAGCGCTCCAAATAATTTTCTTTGGACTTCTGATTGTCGGCCAAGCTGTACCCGACAAGCCGATCATCGATAATCTTGCCCAAGCGGCGGAAAAGGGTACCTATGGGTATTCAGGAGCCGCAGACAGAATGGGCGGGACTTCAGATACCTTTACCGAATGCGTAGTTGCGGGCACAGGGCTAGGTTCAATCGATAAGAATGCCTTCCAGCGCGCAATCGTTATGCCTCGAATAGGAAGCTGCCAGCAAGGCAAAAAACAAATTTTGGAGTTGGCCGCCACTGGGAGGATTGATCCTGCTCAGGTCGGTGAGTACTACAGGTACTGGGCAGGCTATACAGTTATTACCCGCCCGATCATTGCCACCGTTGGGCTGTCAGGGATGAGAGTAGTTGCCGGGGCCCTGCTGGTGGCTGGACTTCTTGTTTCCTTCGCCACCCTTGCAAGACGGACCAGCAAGTGGGCAGCGGTGGGACTATTAGGTCCACTGATCCTAGCCACAAATTTGATGTCCACACCATCGACTTCGTTCAGTCAGTCTCTTTCGATTTCAGTAATTCTTTTCGGCACAGCGATCACGGCATGGGCCGCTTCAAAATCAATCAAAGCCATGGTATTCGGGGTTGGTCTTTCAGCTGCCCTGTTTTGCTACATGGATTTGCTGACTACACCTGCCATTCCGTGGGCCTTCTGCACTGCAGTCGTTGTTGCAATTGCATATCTAAAGACTCGAAGAGTGAAATATGTTTTGCTAAGTGGTGCGCTTGCTACTGGTGCTTGGATTATAGCTTTTGCAGGTACTTGGGCATCTAGGTGGGCGTTTGCGGCGTTGTTCCTGGGTATGCGAACTACATATAAGAATGTCAGAAAAACAGTGGACTTTCGAACAGAAGGGGAATACAAAACTGTGGACAAGTCAATTTTTGCGCCGTCTGCAGCGAATTGGAATTATTGGGTAAATTTCATGCCTACTGCAATTCTCATACTTGCTATTTGCGCCTTGACGATCATCATATTTCTTGGGGTGGCTAGTAAGCGGAATGGATGGCAAACATTGCTTTTCTGGTTAGTGCTGAGTTTGCCTGCCTTGATCATTTTTGTTTGGTACGAGGTTCTGAGCAACCATTCGCAGATCCATGCCTTTTTCACGTATCGCGGAATTCCGTCGGCCATAGGAGTGCTGACGTTTGCGGCAGTTGTGCTGGCCTTAAGGAAGGTACCTGAGACTGCACCTGAATTTGTCGAGCAGGATAAGCTTGTTAGGACAGCCTTGACCAAAGCTGCTGCGGATGAGCTGGGCCACACCACGAGACTTGAAGCAACGAGGAACTAGAACTCGATGGCATCAACACCAGCCATCCGACACTCCCCTGGAAGGAACCGGGCATGAATTTTGTTGCAACCAGTGCTGACGTATCGGCTGAGGCCGTATTCGGAGAAGGCACCAAGATCTGGCACCTCGCCCAGGTGCGCGAAGACGCTGTTCTTGGCAAGAACTGCATCGTTGGCCGTGGCGCCTATGTTGGCAGTGGCGTCAAAATTGGCGACAATACCAAGATTCAAAACTACGCCCTAGTCTATGAGCCGGCAGTACTGGGCAAGGGAGTTTTCATTGGCCCTGCCGTGGTTCTGACGAACGACACATACCCGCGATCTATCAGTCCGGATGGTTCCCTGAAGAGCACGCAGGACTGGACACCTGTCGGCGTAACGATTGAGGACGGTGCCTCCATTGGCGCCCGTGCCGTGTGCATCGCTCCTATCACGATTGGGCGATGGGCCACCGTTGCGGCCGGTGCTGTAGTAGCCAAGGATGTCCCAGCCTTCGCCTTGATGGTAGGCGTCCCCGCCAGACGAGTGGGTTGGGTTGGCAAGGCAGGTTTCCCGTTGAAGGAAGAACAAGGATTCTGGGTATGTCCCGAAACCGGAGCAAAGTACATTGAGAATTTAAACATCCTGAAAGAGGCAGAGGACAACGCATGAGCCAGGACTTCATCCCCGCAGCAAAACCCATCATTGGTGACCAGGAGCGTGCCGCGGTCGATGCCGTCATGGCCTCAGGCATGTTGGCACAAGGCCAGCAGGTTGCCAGCTTCGAGACTGAGTTCTCCAATGTACTCCTTGATGGTCGAGCCAGCGTGGCAGTCAACTCGGGAACTTCGGGACTGCACCTCGGCCTTTTGGCTTCGGGTGTTGGGCCAGGAGACGAGGTAATCGTTCCATCGTTTACCTTTGCTGCTACGGGAAATTCAGTTGCCCTGACTGGAGCCACTCCCGTCTTCGCGGACATCGAGCTGGATTACTACGCCTTGGACGTAGCTCATGTTGAATCCTTGATCACAAACAAGACCAAGGGCATCATGCCTGTGCACCTGTATGGACACCCCTTCGCAGCCGATGCCTTCGCGGCCTTGGCAGACAAGTACGGCATTGACCTATACGAGGACGCAGCCCAAGCCCACGGTGCGGCTTTGAACGGCAAAAAAGTTGGCACCTTCGGCAAGTTTGGCATGTTCAGCTTGTACCCCACCAAGAACATGACTTCCGGTGAGGGCGGCATGGTCTCCACCTCGGACGCGACGGTGGAACGGAACCTGCGCCTTCTGCGCAACCAGGGCATGGAAAAGCAGTATCAGAACGAATTGGTGGGCTTCAACAACCGCATGACGGATTTGCACGCCTCAATTGGCCGTGTGCAGTTGACCAAGGTCATGGGCTGGACCAAGCAGCGGCAGGACAACGCTGAGTTCCTGACCGCCAACCTTGAAGGTGTGGGAACACCCAAGGTTGCTGAAGGAGCGGAGCACGTATACCACCAGTACACGATCCGCGTGCCCGAAAGCCGCGACGAATTGCACACTCGCTTGCGCTCTGAGTTCCGCATCGGCTCCGGCGTGTACTATCCGGTACCGAACCACCGACTGCCGTCCTTTAACCGCACTGAGGATCTGCCCAACACCGAGATCGCGGCCAAGGAGGTCCTTTCCCTGCCAGTCCATCCGTCATTGACGCAGGACGATCTCGAGCGCATCGTCACAGCCGTCAACACAATCGTGAAGGCTGGTGCATAAGGGTGGCTAATCTCCGAGTAGGCCTAATCGGCCTGGGAATGATGGGGCGCCACCATGCCCGGGTCATCCGTGAAGTTGAGGGCATTGATCTGGTGGCAGTCGCTGACGCCTACGGTGATCCTCACGGTGTTGCAAAGGAACTGCCTGTTCTGGGAAGCGTTGAGGAACTCATTGCCGCCGGTATCGACATGGCTATTGCTGCCGTGCCCACCGGCATGCATGAGGAAGTTGGTTTGGCATTGGCCGCGGCCGGAGTTCACACTCTTGTCGAGAAACCCATTGCAGCGAGTGTCCCAGCCGGACAGCGCCTCGTTGAAGCCTTTGCTACGAAGGGCTTGGTCGGCGCTGTCGGCCATATCGAACGATTCAATCCTGCTCTGCAGTCCCTTCGCAAACGCATTGCTGACGGTGAATTGGGTGAGGTCTACCAGATTGTAACCCGCCGCCAGGGGCCATTCCCCGCCCGTATCGCCGATGTAGGCGTTGTTAAAGACCTTGGCACCCACGATATTGACCTGACAGCTTGGCTGGCAAACAGTCGCTTCGAGTCAATTTTTGCCCAGACCACAACACGAAGCGGGCGTCCCCACGAAGATATGGTGGCGGCCACGGGACAACTGGAGAACGGCATCATCACCAACCACCTCGTCAACTGGCTCTCACCCATGAAAGAGCGCCTGACGATCGTCACCGGTGAAAAGGGTGCATTTGTGGCCGACACGGTCACGGCCGACCTAACCTTCTTCGAGAACGGGACGGTGGCCACTGAATGGGACTCCATTGGGGCCTTCCGTGGCGTGTCAGAAGGCAACGTAACACGGCCGGCGATTGCCAAACCGGAGCCACTTCGTACGGAACACGAAGCTTTTAGGGATGCAGTCCTTGGATTGCGAAATGATGTTGTGACCATGGCAGAGGGCCAAGACACACTCGTTGTTGCTGAAGCAGTGCTTGAGTCTGCACGCTTGGGACAGAATGTGAGAATTGCTGTTCCGTGAGTGCATCAAAGACCCCGCGGGTAATCATTGTGTCGAGGCTGTTTGCTCCTGAAGTAGGCGCGGCTGCATATCGTTTGAAGGCCCTAGCCGAGGCATTGTCAGCTGCTGGTGCGGACGTGGAGGTTTTCTCAACCAAGCCTCCTAAAGGGACAGAGGTTCAGGCCAGCCGCTACCCGGTTCGTCGCTGGCCTGTCCTGCGAGATGCCGGGGGTAACGTTCGTGGCTACATCCAGTACATGAGTTTCGACATCCCAGTATTTTTTAGACTCCTATTCAGCGTGAAGTCTGATGTATTTGTGGTCGAACCCCCGCCCACCACGGGGCTGATGGTTTCCCTAGTAGCTGCACTGAAGAGGACCCCGTTTGTGTACTTCTCAGCTGATGTCTCTTCATCAGCTGCTAAGGGCATCGGCATTGGAGGGCCGGTACTGAAAGTCCTAACCGGGCTGGAACGGTATGTACTCAAACGGGCAAAAAGTATCCTGGCAGTCTCGGAAGGCGTTAAGCAGGAAGTTGCTGCCTTGACAGGCAGGATCGGCAACATCGTCAATGTGGGCACAGGCGTAGATACAGAAACCTTCGCCTTACAAGGGGACAACAAATCTTCGGAAGGTAAGTACTTCGTCTACGCCGGTACTATGTCTGAGATTCAAGGCGCGGGCATCTTTGTCGATGCTTTCCTATCCATCATGGATTTGCACCCTGAAGTACGCTTGATGATGTTCGGCCAAGGCGTTGAACTTGATGCTCTAAAGGCAAAAGTCAAGGACAGTAACCGTCAGATCGTATTCAACGAACCCGTTGCCGGGGCAGTCGTGGCCCAATGGTCACGCAGTTCACTGGCCAATCTGGCCTCAGTCAGGCCGGGCAAGGGATACGACTTTGCATTTGCAACCAAAGCACTGGCCGGACTCTCAACTGGCGCACCCTCTATTTACGCCGGAGTGGGCCCGCTGAATGAAATCATCACTTTGAACAACCTTGGCATAGGCTGTGACTGGAACGTGAAGCAAGTGGCCAAAGCAATGGTCCAGGCTATTGAGAATCCCGTTTCAGGTGAGCGTAGGGCAGAACTGTCTAAATGGGTTGAACAGAACCATTCATTGGCAGCTGTCGCGCAAACGGGCGCACAAGCTGTCATTCATGCAGCGCATACCTAAAAACATTGTTTCGCGCACCTGCGTGGACGCCGTTATTCGAACTAGTCACTATGGGATACTGATTTTGTGAGTCGCACTTGGATAGTTATACCGATGTATAACGAGGCAACAGTCGTTGGTAAAGTCATCGAAGGGCTCCTTCCTGATTTCCCCAACGTCGTATGCATCGACGATGGAAGTAATGATGGATCGCAGGAAGTTGCCAGAGCCGCCGGCGCTGTCGTTGTTCAGCACCCGGTAAATCTAGGGCAGGGTGCAGCTTTACAGACTGGTCTTGAATATGCACTTTCAGACCCAGAGGTCAACGCGATTGTGACCTTTGATGCGGATGGCCAGCATCGTGTCGAGGACGCAAAGGAAATGGTTGCAAGAATCTTGTCAGGCGAGGCACAAGTTGTCCTTGGCTCTAGGTTCCTCGACGACCGGACCATTGTTTCCAAACCAAAGCGTTTGGTACTCAAGGTCGCAGCCATACAATCACGGTGGTCCACAGGAATGCCATTGACCGACGCCCACAATGGCTTACGAGTCTTCAGCCCGGCACTTGCCAAGAAGATTCACCTGACCCAGAACCGGATGGCTCATGCCTCGGAACTGGTCAACCAGCTTTCGGTCATAAAGCCGGTCTGGGTTGAGCATCCCGTAGAGATCATCTATACGGACTACTCCCGGTCCAAGGGGCAGTCGCTGCTCAACTCCGTCAACATCCTCGCGGATCTCTTCCTTAGGTGAGCAAGTGCAGATAATTGTCCAGATAGTTCTTATCCTTGCCGTAGTACTGGTGTCCCTTGCGTTGATGCGCGGTGGTTCAAACGCCCGTCACCTCGCGATTCGACGCATCATGCTGATGCTTTTTGCCCTCGTTGCTGCTTTTTCCGTATTCTTCCCAGCGATATTAACCAGCATTGCCAATTTTTTTGGCATCGGACGTGGAACGGACCTCGTACTCTATGCGCTGATCGTCAGTTTTTTGGTGTTCATGGCAACGACCTACCAGCGATTCCGAGTTTTGGAGACTTCCCTGACGTTGCTTTCTAGGAGAATCGCCCTCGATGAGGCACACCGGCCGTGGGAAGAGTCGGCCCAATCCCGCGAAGACGGCCATCCGAAGTCTTAGATGTGTTCGAGTAAAGTACAAGCTTATTTTGTCCGCCTTAGCTTGAATCAACAAGTAAACGCATGAAGAGGCGGTTGGCGGTGTCCCAGTTTTTTGGTCGAACCGATGTTACACGAGATCAGCCCTACAGCATTAAGATTCGCGGAATGGCGGGGTTGGCTGGAAGCCTCTCCCAAGGTTTGGTGCGGTTTCTGTATAACGTACTGATGGGCCGCATCCTCGGCGTGGCTGCATTGGGAGCGGTCAACTCAGCTATGTCCCTAGCCTTGCTGCTCAGCCTGCTGTGGCCCACCTCAGCAGGCCAGGCAGCCACGCGTTTTGTGGCGCAGATGCGGGGTGAAGGAAGCCCGGAAAGAGCGCAAGCAGTCGCCACATACCTCGGACGGCGGATGCTTGCTGCAGCAGCAGTCCTCGGACTCGCTACCGTGGGTGTTTCCCTGACCCTACTCCGCACGGATCTCGGCACTGCGTTGAGTGCCGGGGCTCTACTGATCGGGTATGCCTGCTGGTCCTTTAGCCGTGGCGTGCAGTATGGTGCCGGCCAAATTGTCCGCGCGGCGACATGGGATGTTGTCGGCGCAGTTTTGGCAGTGGTGATGCTAGTCCTAGTGCTTGCCATGAGATGGGACGCGGTACTTCTGCTCCCTCTGGCGCTGTCATACGGGCTCTACGGTGTGATTTGCTGGCCGCGGAAATCAAAGCATCCACTGGATCAGAAACTGCTGGCGGACATGAACAAGTTCGTCAGCTATGGGGTATTAGGAACACTTTCTAGCACCGGCCTACTGCAGCTTTCCATGATCGGTGCCAAGCTGGCTGGAACAGAGCATGAAGCCGGTTTGTATGCCGCTGCACTGAGCCTTGCGACGCCCGCAACGATGCTGGCTAGGACTTTGAGCCAAGTACTTTTCCCAGCGATGGCCGAGGCCGGGGGCCGTGGAGACAACGAATCGCTCAGACGCCAAACCGATTTGGTTACTCGGGGCCTTGCAATATCCATGGTTGCAGTATTCGGCTGCCTGGCACTTGGCAGCCCGCTGCTCCTAAAAGTGCTCTATGGCAATGCATTTGCCGGGGCCGCAAATCTTTTGCCGGTCATGTTGGTGGCAGTCATGATGACGACTTTGCCGGTGGCGTGTGTCAACAGACTCAATTCTTCGGGAATCACGGGTGCAAGGCGGGTGTCGTTCACAGCTGCGGGAGGATTAGCCGTGGCAGCATTGCTTTGGGTACTTTTCGCCCCTACCTACAGTGTGGCAGGAATCGCGGGTGGCTACCTCGTAGCTACCACGGGCACTGCTGTCGGGATCATGGCAATGGCCTGGAAACTGGATTCGCAGTCTTGGAAGTACCTTGTTGGGCGGATGCTGATGGGGATTGCACTAATGTCGGCTGGAATTCTTTATAACTTCTTGTTCACACCGCCGCTTTGGACCGGAGTGGCAATGGCCGTGGCATTCCTCGGTCTGTGGCTGCTGATCTGCCGATCAGACATCATTTTTCTGAGAGTAGGTAGGAAGGCATCGTGACGGTCCTTGCTGGGTTGCCACGCAGGCGTTATGCATTGGTGAGCAGTTCACGGAGGATAGTGCGTTCGACCTGCTCGTCTTCCTCGGATGACAGTGCGCCAGCTGACTTGTGGGAATTGTTCTTGAACCGCTGGACATCCTCACGTGTCATGGAACGTACGGCCGCCACGAGTGCCTCAGGGGAATAGTCATTCGCGATTCTTCCGAGGTCGAACTTTTCGATGAGAGAGGAAGTCTCGGGTGAGGGGCTGAAAACTATTGCTAGCCGGGCCTGTACAAAGTCAAAGAACTTATTTGGCAGCATAAGTCTGTGGTTGGTTGTCTGTGGAGGCAAGCTAAAGACTCCAATGTCATAGTGGTTCAGCGTTTGTGCAAGTTCGGTTGGAGCAACAGCTTCATGGAAGGTTATTCGGCTGTTTCCCGATGTGATTTCACGGAGGTGATTCCAATACTTGCCGCCATCGCGAGCCTTGACCAAGTACAAATCCAAGGTGTAGCCATCGCCAAGGGCAATGGCCGCTTGGATCATTCCTTCAAGGTTTCGCCCTGGTACAGCAGCGCCACTGTGCGCGAGTCGGATCACACCATCTTTCATAGCTGAGGGCTCAAGCGGCTGGTGTGCGGCTGCGTTTCGAACAGTTCTAGCCGTTCCGCCAAATTCTCGATCATAGAGGGCGCCGATGGAACCGTTTACTGCCGTGAGCGCGTCTGTCTGGGGCACATATACTTTGCAGACATGAGTCATGAATGGCTTGACTAGCAATTTCCATGACAAGACGTGGGCTCGTTCCTCGGGAGCCCACTCATGCATGTCGCCCCAAACTGGGGTCTTGGGTGTGGACTCTGCAGCCAGTGCGTGGGCAAGTGGCAGGGCCCGAGCCTCGTTGGCGACAATAAGGTCAAAGCGTTTACCCGTGGCCAATTCTTGGGCCTGTTGAACAGCCGGTGCCGCAAGTATCACTGATCCGAAACGTCTAAGTGCGAGATTCATTACACCCAATGGAGTTTGAGGTAAAGAAGGCCGTGAAGAATCAACCTCAAGATGACGCGTGGCGTTGGCAGGTATTGAGCCATACGACAGAGTAGTCACTTCACCGAACTCGGCAAGGATTCCCAGTTGACGCAGAACACGGGAATCAGCGTTGATGTCTGAAAACGAAATGCACAGGATCTGTGGCTGCATCGGAGTCCTTCAGGATGTGATTGACTGGCATGGCGAGTAGGTTCATGCTGGCGTTATTTTGGAACTGGCCATGTCGGGCGATTGTCTCGCTACAGCTTACTTCAACTCACCCGGGCCCAGAGTCAATGTATTTTGCTCCACCTAGAGCCATGAATGAATTCAGAACGTTGCCGAGGGGCTGGGCTTGCTTTTGCGGATCATAGGGTGCCTTCTGTTAAGTGCACTTGATCACTAGTACCGAAAGTAGAATGATCCTTTGAAAATTGCCATTGCCAAGGGCAACCTGCAAGTCCCGCCGACATATTTTGCCATCACGCATGCTGAACGTATGAAGGACAAGCACGATTTCCAATTCTTTACCTTGAACGCGAATGTTGCGACTGGTGTAACTGAGCTTGTGATTAGGCAGGCAACCCCGGGTGGTAATCTGCTGGGATTTGATCGGAAGAATATGTTCATGCCCCTGTTTGAAAAGCGAATGGCGGCACAGATCAGACGTTTTGACCCCGACGTGATTCACCAGCATTTCGCCACGTGGTCTAATGCAGCGGTGTCAGCCAGCAGGGCCACGTCAGCCCCCCTGATCGTGACAGTTCATGGGGCTGATGTTCACCTGATGTCTAGTGGTCTTCAATCTCCGATGGCCGAGCGGAATAGACGCAGTGTTAGTAATGCACTGAAGCAGAGCAAGAGGGTTTTGGCTGTCAGTAAATATCTAGCGGATAAGGCAATGACGGCTGGAGCTGATCCTAAAAAGGTTGAGATTCATTATCAGGGCATCGATACGGACGTATTTTTTCCCGGATCGCTAGAGGTCTTCGATGCTGAACCTCAAGTGCTATTCGTAGGCAACCACAGTATTGCCAAAGGCGCCCGTGATGTTTTTTTAGCTTCTGTGCAAGCATATTCGCACGTCGCTCATAAGTTGATAATGGTTGGAGGCGGCCCACTTGTTGAAGAACTTCGCAGTGAAGCTCTCAGTTACCAGCACATTGAAGTGCTGGGGAGCAAGGACCGCAGTCAGATTAGGCAGCTTTTGCAGAGTTCCACTGTTTTTATGTCTGCTAGTCAACTGCATAATGGGTGGACCGAGGCGGCAGGGTTGGTTAACCTAGAGGCTCAGGCCTGTGGTCTCCCAGTAGTGGGCTACGCAAATGGTGGTATTCCTGAGATGGTTTCTTCTGAAGCCAGCACGCTTGTTGAAGAGGGCGATATAACCAATTTGGGACACGCCCTCACCGAAGCTCTGCAACTTTCACGTAGTGAACAAATCAGGACTCGGGAGGCTGCACGCAGATTCGCCGTTGATGAGCGTTCGCTTCAGCTGAGCTGCCAACAATTGGACGGTTTCTACAACGACGTGTTGGCAGACTAGAAGCTTGGCTGTGCCGGTACGATGAGTAGAAAAGTGATTGCTGCCAAGGAAAAGTCTTTCATTTGACCATGAATAAGTCCTCTTTGCCACCATCAGTCAAATAAGCTTTGACGATGATGTCTTGACCAAATTTTTGACGAACCAAAGCCGCCTTGCTGTCCGAATAATCCACGACCGATACCCAGATGATGTTGTGCCTAATGTCTGGGTCCCATTCCATCAATTTCACCCGCTCTGAAACGAGGCAGATTACCTGCCGGGAGATCCCGTCGCGGCGGGTCTGTAGTTTCTTATAGGAAAACGCAACGGGCAGTATCATATATTGACCGGAAAAGTTTTCTTCTAAAAGAATATTGATGTCGTCGACATATCCAGTTTGTACTGCTAAATGGGTCAAGCCGACGTCATGCACCCACGCGCCACCAAAGCCAGACTCGTCGCTCAGGAGCTCGTAGATGCGCTCAGCTGTTGCAGGTACGCCGCTAGCGCGTGCAATGGTACCGGTAGCAGTTGGAGCGGAGTATGAATCGGGCTACGTTTCGGACACACGGCTGAAAAACAAGAGCGCTGCATGCCGATATACTGGCTCTCCGCGGTTCGTGGTGAAATCCACTATTGTCATGGATGATTCACCGCTGTTCTGGCGGCGCTCCTGAGCATAATACGAGTCGTGTAGTTGGCGCTATTGACGAAGCCCCGGCCGGTCCGCTTGATGTGTTTGATGCTGGTGTTGTTGGCTTCTACTTTTCCCGTGGTGGCGCCGGTGACGATGAGGACTTCGATCTCTTTCCACCACCTGCAAATGGTCCGCCAAAGCCTAGTCGTCTCAGGTTGGTTGGATTCCTTGACGAGGCGTTCAAGGTGGTCTTTAGCGATCTCGGCGTCCTCCAACGACCCCGTGCGCAGCAGTGTTCGCACTTGTTCTTTTACGTCCCACGCGGTCTTGAGTTTCCCTGTCGGATCGTCGGTGGCGAAGACCTTCTCCAACCGCACCCGGGCTGGCTCGGAAAGTGAATCACCGGCTCGTAGGAGCAGCATTCGGTGTGCCCAGGCTGGGTCCACGGCTCGGCCACGACGCCCACGCACCTGATGGGAAAGCTGCTGCCTGACTTCTGTCAACGCCTGGTTGGCGAGCTGGATGAGGTGGAAATGATCCACGGAAACGGCGGTGCGGGGCAGCCACATCCGCAGCGCTTTTCTAAAAGCTGCTGAGGGATCGATCGCGACAACTTGAACGCCGAGGCGCCACTCCAGGGGCCGCTGGATGAGCCATGCACCGACCCCGGTGTGGTCTCGGCCGTCAACAACACCAAGGATCTGCCCGGTATCCAGGTCAACAATCGTCGTCATCCACGGTTCAATCCGCTGCCACGCGTTGGTCTCTGTGTTCTTGAAGAAGCGGACGGATCGGAAGCGGTGTTCATCAATGCCGAGCATCCTTGGCCGCAGCAGATCGACGTTGGGAAGTTTGGTTGCTGCCACACTCAACGCCTTCTGAACCAACCACCACGACACCCCGTGGGCAGTGGCGGTTTCTGTTGCGGCGCGGCCAGAGTCAATGACTGCTCGCACGAGAGCACTACGGAGTCGGCTCGTGGTGCGTGCCCTGGCCGGGACCTCGATCGTGGCTTCAAAGAACGTTTTGCGAGGGCACAATGTTTCGTCGCAGAACAGTCGCCGCTTGGCCCAAACAACCTCCACCGGACCGGCGATGGGGATGTCCTTGACTCGTTGCTGCCGGCCAGAATGGCGACGGGTGCCAATGACCCCGCAGCCAGGACACCCGGATTCGGCGGTGCTTGCTATCTGAATTCTTCGTTGGCCAAAACTCAGGATCTGGGTTTCAAGTACACGGTAATCGTCCAGATTGAAGATCGTGGTGGCAGCATCAAGGTGCACCAAAGTAAGCTCGTTCAAGGCTCGTAGTCCTGTCAAAGATGAATGCGTCAGAACATCCATCACAACAGGGCTACGCGCCACCTCTGTTCAAGGACACGAAACCAGAATTCGCCACGAACCACGGAGAGCCGATATACTCAAAACCGCCACTTTACTAGTCAACATGAGCTGATCGTATCTATTTTTCACATTGCAATATACGGGATGGGCCTGCCCAATGTTCCTAAGCCAGTGAGAGGTGGCCGCTGCGTGACGGAGACCCAGCCTAAGTTGCCTGTGCATTCATGGCTATCCATATAAGCTAGAGTCCATGAAAGTTTTGGTTACCGGCGGTGCCGGATACATCGGGTCACACACAGTCCTCTGCTTGCTGGAGGCTGGGCACGACGTCGTCGTCTTGGACAATCTGGCAAACTCCTCTGTTGAGTCGCTGAAGCGCGTCGAGGAGCTTTCCGGCAAACACCCAGTGTTCCAAGAGCTGGACCTGCTGGATGCGGGGGGAGTTGATTCTCTGTTTGCCGTAGGTAGCTTTGATGCTGTTATCCATTTTGCCGGTCTCAAAGCCGTGGGTGAATCAGTGGCAGAGCCTTTGCGGTACTACCAGAACAATATTGTCGGCACCTTGAACCTCCTGGCATCTATGGATAAACACGGTGTGCGGACCATCGTTTTTAGCTCTTCTGCAACCGTGTACGGGGCTAGCGAAGAAGTTCCCCTGATCGAAAAGATGCCATTGGACGCGACCAATCCTTATGGGCGTACTAAGGAACAGATCGAAGATATTTTGACCGATCTAGGCGCGGCCGACCCCACCTGGCGCGTTGCACTCCTGCGGTACTTCAACCCGGTGGGTGCGCATGAGTCGGGCCGGATTGGTGAAGACCCCGCAGGCGTACCGAACAACCTCCTACCCTTTGTTGCACAGGTTGCCGTGGGACGCAGAGCAAAGGTCATGGTGTTTGGTAACGACTACCAAACGCCTGACGGCACGGGGGTGCGGGACTACATCCACGTCATGGACCTAGCCGCAGGGCACCTAGCGGCGCTTGACTACTTGCCTTCGCACCAAGGCGTTTTCCGCTGGAACCTCGGAACCGGCACCGGATCGTCAGTGCTGGAGGTCATCAAGGCGTTCGGAGATGCAGCAGGCAAGCCTGTACCATTTGAATTCGCACCCCGCCGCCCGGGAGACTCTGCAGTGAGTTATGCCGATCCATCGGCGGCCTTGGCCGACTTGGGCTGGTCTGCGCATCGCAGTCTTACACGGATGTGCGAAGATCACTGGCGCTGGCAGTTCGACAATCCTCAAGGATACTCTGAATCCTAGAACGATTGCCGGCATCCAATCGTCGTAGTTCGGTGGCTAAATGGTTCCGGACACTTCGTGGTGTCTGGGACCATTGCATAGAGAAACGGCCGATGCGTATTCACGATTTAGGGGGCTTGGACGCTGTCCCTCAGTTCCGTAGCTTTTGATGTACAGCCATTTGCGTAAGGACGCTGGGAGCCCAATCACGGAATCCATTAGTAGCGCCGGTAGGTAGTTTGGTAAAGATGGCATTGTTTTGCTGGGCACGCTGACACCAACGATTTGTATTCCATTATTCGTAGACAGCCAGCCTCACACCGAGCATTTCGTTGCCATAGAATCATTCAGATCCTATGGCAACGAAAAATAGTTTGTTAGTCCAATGACAAGCTGGATACACGGAATAGAATAGTAGGGCCAGACTTAGCGCACTATTGGGGCTGATACCTGAGACTGCTTGTGGCAGGGTCCCTGCCCAAGGTCTCGATTCAAACGAAGATAACTGGGGCCCGCTCTCTAATGGCTGTTAGCAGCCATCAATTCGGTACAGTTTTGCCGGACCTTCTTGATCGATCAGGGTGAGGCCTGGCGTCGCCGCCAACTCTTCTGATGTTGGAAATGGTTTTTTCATGTTGTTGATCTGCTTGTTGCCGAAATCTAGGATGTAGTAAGAATCAAGGTTCCGTACTGCGGCACAGACTTCAGGATTTTTCTTAAGATCAGACAGGTGATTGATCAGGACGGAAACTTCCGGGCTAGGGGTAGAGCTAACGGCCGGCAGAAGCACTCGGCGATCCTCCAACGCGTAGACCAGCGACGCCCCTGTACTTGGATTAACGATTACTGTAGCGCCGGTTGGGATCGTACGGTCAGCTCGTTCAATGAGGGCAGCTTCATCCGTGGACAGCAGACGAGCGTTCGCTGTGATGTTGTAGCTGCTGCGGGCCTTACTGACGGCGTTGTCCACCGAGTTATCTTGGGTGACTAAGCTCAGACCGACCACCCCAATGGTTCCCGCGGTCATTGCGGCCAACCATGGCCGTGTTCTGCCGTGCAGAGGCGGATCCTGCAGCTTGCTGCACAGCAAGTCGAAAATCCAGACAGATCCGTAGACGGTAACCGCGATTCCTGCAACAGGCAACAACGCAGCAAGCCGGTAGCTATCGTTGTAGAAGACTCCAGTTATCGAAGACCTAAAGTCTCCCTTGGCGAAGCCGGAAACTACTACAAACAAGGCGATTCCGACGGCGAGCAGCCCTATAAGCCAAATGTCCTGATTGCCGCGGAGCATGCCATAGACTCCCAGCAAAGTCAATGCGACGAGCACCCATGAAATTGGGCTGCCCATGGGGGCATTGATAAAGCCTTCGCCCAGCGCCTGTGCGATTGTCTGCCTAGGTGGCCAGAAAGAAGCCTTTTCGCTTGGACGGAACCTTTCCCACACATACTGGAGCGCAACTATGTAAATGATGAGGCCCGAAATTGCTGTCAGGAACCAGATAAAGGGAAGCTCACCGTCGCGATAGGCCCGGAATCGTTTGTAAAGCCAGTACCCAAGAACAGGGAGGACGAAAGCTCCCAATACGATGGCGATGCTCGGGTGGCTCAGCGCAACTCCTGGAAGGATCGCCAAGAGCAGGATACTGCTTCGAATCCAGCCGTGATGCGAATGCTTGGAAACTCGGAGGACATCCGCGACCAGACCGATAGTTACAGGGAATAGTGTGATCGCTAGGAAGTTTGGGTAGAGAACACCGAATTCCAATAACAGATATGGAAATGCGCTAAAAGCTCCGGCAAGGGCTCCAGTCGCCAGATAGACCGCGGGACGACTGCCAAGTACGCGAGATGAGAGGAACATTGCCGAGATTGTCCATACAACGGCAGCCAAGAGCATGTTCGTCGCGTTGAGACTTACCGGAATTGACGCTCCGGAGAGTTGAGAGACCAATGCGACCAAGTCATGCCAAACGGCTGGATAGAACGATCCCGTACCTGAGGGGTCTAGGCTGGCCAGATGGAGCGATGACCCGTTACCGGTGTCTATGATGAACCGCACGGCATTCAAGTGGAAAACGTTGTCGTACGTTTGAGAAATATTCTCCGGACTAATGAATGCTCGACTAAGGCGCCAGCTTAAGATGCCCGCAGCCATTGACAAGCCGCCGATTAGTCCTGCGATAGTTGCATTCGGGGACCGAACCCACAATGGTGCGCGTGATTGCCGTTGCCGAATTTCCATGAAGTAGCGGATGAGCCAGGACCCGGCCGATGTCAGTAACGACAGTACCAAAAAGATGACGGGAGTCCACCGTACATGCGCAAGTTGCGCTACGATCGCACCAACACCCACCAATGTCATGCTGAGCGGCGCAGAGACTGCCAACCACGTGATTCCGCGTGCGCCTAGGATCCGGGCGAGAATGGCTCCGGGAAGAAAAATGAGGGCCGCCGCGGCCAGAAGGGTTGGTAGGGTGTCAAACCAAGTCATGATTTTTTAGTGCTCTCCTGTGGGGGCGCACGCCCGTTGATGCCCCGAGACAAATCGCAGGCCGCTATGAGTCTAACAAGCCAGATTACGGTTATTTGGCTAGTTCGATGAAAGCAACGTCCATAAGCTCCGCCGTACGAAGGTTAAGTCCGCGGGATTCATCCAGATCACGGTCAAGGTCTCCACTGTTCCACGCAAATCCCTTAGCTCCCCTCAACCTAGTAGAGGCGCTAGCGTAGGGATTCGTTTTCCTCGGGCTCATGTGCCCGGCTGCGGATAGTGTCAGTACAAGTAGGGCTTACCTAAGGTGGATCCGTCTCATATTTTATGGCACTGAATTCTTACAAACGACTTTGCCATCACCCTGGCCCTATAAACAGCGATCGGGGATCTCAATTCCAGTCTAAGAAGTTAAGCCACCTGATCAGCTCAGCTGGCCTGCAAGGCTCCATGGGCAGGGTTGGGGCATGCACAGACAATACCGCCATGGAAAGTTTCTTTTGGCTGCTACAAAAGAACGTGCTGAACCAAAAACGGTGGGAAACCCGGGAAGAACTATGCCTGGCCATCGTCGCTTGGAGCGTTGTGTGGATCGAGAAAACCTACCACCGCCGACGCACGCCAACGACGCCTAGGCAAGCTCACGCCTGCCGGCGACGGGTGAAAAGTGAGCCACCTAGCCTGAATGATTGGATAGGTGATCACAGTGGAAGATTGGGCGCTGATTCGGCGGTTGCATTTGGCTGAAGGCGAGTCGATGAGGTCGATAGAGGAGCGGTTAGGGATTTCGAGGAACACTGTCGCGAAGCCGGTGAGATCCGAGGGCCCGCCGAAATATGAGCGAGCCTGTAGCTTCGGCGATCAAGGAGGTGGAGCCTAGGATCCGGGTCCTGTTGAAGAAGAATCCCAGGATGCCGGCGACGGTGATCGCCGAGCGGATCCACTGGTCAAGTTCCCCGGCCTGGTTACGGGAGAATGTGGCCAGGATCCGACCCGAGTACGCGCCGGCGGATCCAGCGGACCGGATCAGCTATGAACCCGAGGATCAGATCCAGTGTGACTCGGCCTTTCCCGCGGTGAAGATTCCCTGCGGTACCGGCCCGGAGCAGGTGTTCCCGGTGCTGGCAATGGTGTGCTCGCATTCACGCTTCATCATGGCGAGGATGATTCCTTCCAGGACCACCGGGGACTTGCTGGCGGGTATGTGGGACTTGCTGAGCGGGTTGGGTGCTGTTCCGGGGCGGCTGATTTGGGATAACGAGGTCGGTATCGGCCGACGCAACCACCACGCCGCCGGAGTGGCAGCGGTCCCTGGGGTGTTGGCGAGCCGGATGGTGCAGGTCAAACCCTAAGATTCAGAGATCAAGGGCATCGTGGAACGCGCCAACGGTTACCTGGAGGGTTCCGTTTTACCGGGTCGGACGTTTACCTCACCAGCGGATTTCAATGACCAGCTTGCCGTGTGGTTGGGCAAAGCCAAGACGCGCCTGGTTCGGAGCACCGCGGCACGGCCCGCGGAACTGTTAGCAACGGATCGGGCAGCAATGCTCGGGTTGCCGCCGGTAGCACCGGTGACAGAATTTCATGCAAGAGTTCGTCTGCCACGAGACTACTACGTACGGGTAGTCTCCAATGATTACTCGGTAGATCCACAGGCATCAGACAATGGGCAGACCCTTCCATCAGACCCCTTCTGGGTTCCCACCGGCCATGGCATGAGAGTGATCCATGAAGCATGAGAGACCACAGTAGCGGAAGTCACGCTCTGTTTGAATACGGCGCCACTGGACAATATCGCGCTTCGCGCCTCAGGCCAAAGTGCCAAGCTGTAGATACTTCTGGGACCAAGTTATCTGGCTGTGGGCACGCTTACTCCTGCCGTAACCGAAAATTGCCCGGTCACTCTAGAACCAACTCTAGGGACCGGGCAATTTTTGTTTGGTGAACATAGACGCCGACAAGTCAGACAGCCTGGGTTATCTCTTGGACTTCCGATAGCCGGCCTTGACCGCTGCAGCTTCTGTGCTGAAGCATGTTTCCGGAGTCGTATTCGAGTAGAGTGATTGCCACGGCATGTGGTAGATCATGCTAGAATCATTGCCCTTAATCGGAGCCCAAGCGGGGCAGTTCCACTTGTCGATCGGGTTGGTTATTGTCGGATTTGAGACAGTGACTTTCACGGTCTTCGCGGCAGAGACCGAGGATTTGTAGCTGCCTTGGGCGGGAACTTGGATAGTCCACTTGCCGGAAACTGTCGCCGGCGCGCCGGCTTTGAATGAGCCAGTTGCACCGGTCTTCAGGGTGCGGACCAGCTTGTTGGGGGCCGAGCCGTCCGGGTCAAAGTAAACGTTGATTGTCACTGAGCCGGTGTTGGCCCATGAAGTGCCTGAAGCGCGCTGAATAGTGCCGGTGTAGACAACGTCTTTGCCCTTCCCCACGGTTGCAGGACCAGCAGTGAAGTTGCCTACGCGAGTAGCGCTGGTAGCGGCGACAACTTTCACTGTCTTGGCAGGAGTTAGAGATGCGCTGTAGCTGCCTTGGGCGGGAACTTGGATAGTCCACTTGCCGGAAACTGTCGCCGGCGCGCCGGCTTTGAATGAGCCAGTTGCACCGGTCTTCAGGGTGCGGACCAGCTTGTTGGGGGCCGAGCCGTCCGGGTCAAAGTAGACGTTGATTGTCACTGAGCCGGTGTTGGCCCATGAAGTGCCTGAAGCGCTCTGAATAGTGCCGGTGTAGACAACGTCTTTGCCCTTCCCCACGGTTGCAGGACCAGCAGTGAAGTTGGCTACGCGAGTAGCGCTGGTAGCGGCGACAACTTTCACTGTCTTGGCAGGAGTTAGAGATGCGCTGTAGCTGCCTTGGGCGGGAACTTGGATAGTCCACTTGCCGGAAACTGTCGCCGGCGCGCCGGCTTTGAATGAGCCAGTTACACCGGTCTTCAGGGTGCGGACCAGCTTGTTGGGGGCCGAGCCGTCCGGGTCAAAGTAAACGTTGATTGTCACTGAGCCGGTGTTGGCCCATGAAGTGCCTGAAGCGCGCTGAATAGTGCCGGTGTAGACAACGTCTTTGCCCTTCCCCACGGTTGCAGGACCAGCCACAAAATTAGCTACCCTCGTAGAAGTGGCCGGAGCTGATTCAACAACTTGCACTGCCTTCGATTCAGAAACCGAACCAGCATAGCTACCCTGAGCCGGTACCTCAACAGTCCATGAGCCCGAAACTGTCGCAGGGGCGCCAGCCTTAAATGAACCAGTTGCACCGGTCGTCAGTGTTCGAACCAACGCGCTGGGCTCAGCACCGTCCGGGTCAAAATAGACGTTGATTGTCACTGAGCCGGTGTTGGCCCATGAAGTGCCTGAAGCGCTCTGAACAGTGCCGGTGTAGACAACGTCTTTGCCCTTCCCCACGGTTGCAGGACCAGCCACAAAATTAGCTACACGCGTAGCATTTAGCTCTGAAGCAAAAGAGCTGGTCGGAGCCACAAGTATTGGCACTATTACTGCTAATGCTGCCAGAGCTAGCAATAGAAAGCGGCGCAGGCTACGCGAGCCGTAGCGCATCAAAACATCCAAGCGATCCCCCAAAATAGGTAGCGGCAACCGGAGTTCTCCGGAAGCAATTTCGTCATGAATCCTAAACCTACAGCTCCCCGGTGACATTCCCGCATCGCGAGTTACTAAGGACGCCAATTTATTGCTACAGACTGCGGTGCAGAAACCGACCAATGTCGAGTTTACTCTGATCTTAAACGAACCGTAATGTGAAGACAGTATTTGATGAACTGGTGATTAGTACTTCCACTCTGAAGGCGATCGGGAGTCTATACGCGTCCTGCAACGATGTGCCCAGCCCGGGTGGCAGGAGGCTCTGGGCTTCCCTAGCCCCAAACTGCAACTATCGATGTATTGAAGGCAGGGAAGCACTCGCCCTTAAGATCCCTGGAAAACCAACGGCACATTCTGACAGGCACCACTAGTCATAGTCCACGGGACCATCTGACGATGTGACCCCAATAGACATATTGACTACGGTAGAATCCTCGGGGGTAAGCTCAACGTGCAATGTTTTGCGCGCCAACAATCTAGAGGTCCAGAAGCAACATGTCGTTGATCGCCGAGTCGGCCCCCAAAATACGGGACCGCCGCAGTGCCGCGTCTGATCCTAACCCCTAGCAGAACGGCTGAGACCGGAAGTTCCTGCCGGAAGTGCAGGGGCTCCGCGCAGTTGCTTTACTTATGGTGGTGGCATATCAGGTTTCGTTCGGCCGGATCTCCGACGGTGTGGATGGTTTTCTCCGCCTTTCATCGTTACTTTTGACGGGGCAGTTCACACGCAGGCTTAAAAGTGGCAAAGCTCTAGAGCTGTTCAAATACTGGGCGCACTTGTTAAAGCGGCTCTTGCCGCTCTTTGCGCTTACCTTGTTAAGGACTCTGCTAGGTGTCTACATACTCCTACCGGAAACTGTCTGGTCCAGCATGTTCGGACAGACTTGTACATCCGTCTTCTATTATCAGAACTGGTTCTTAGCCTCGGCAGCAGTCGACTATAACGCCACCGACCACAGCATTTCTAGTCTTTGTCCATTCAGGGACAGGTTTTCATTTTTTGGCCGTTGGTATTCGCTACGGTGGCAATCATCTCCTGTGCTGCAAGACTCCGAATTTGGGCTTTGCTGATCTATATATTTGGTGCCATTTTTCACCATCTCGTTGCTGTTTTCCATCATCACGACTAATACCAATCAGGCTTTTGCCTACTTCGACACGCGGACAAGACTTTGGGAGTCTGCGTCAGGATCACTGCTTGCTCCTACCCTGCCCTACCTATCCTTCTAACGATCCACCCGAGTATTGCTGGGCTGGGTAGGCATCGGGACCATGCTGTGCTGCGGATTCATCTTGCAAGTGGGCAAGAAATTCCCCGGCTACATGGCGCTCTGGCCAACCCAAGCCGCTGCGCTCATCATCGTGGCGGGCTTCACTGACAGCAAACTTGGGGCGGACAGGTTCCTGAGTTGGAAGTCCCTAGTTAGGCTCGGTGACAGTTCCTACGCTCTGTATCTTTTCACTGGCTCCTCTTGGTGTTCTTCCTCGTCTTCACGGGCCGTGAACAAGCCGGACCCAAGGTTGGCGCTGCCATCATCCTTGCTTCAATTCTGGCTGCGATCATGGCCACGAAGCTTGTGGATTCACCTATCCGGCGAAGCAAATGGATCGAACAGAAGCGACGCCGCGCAGTCCTGACCATAGCGATTTGGATTGCGTTAGTCGCTTCTCCGTTGGGTGCATGGCAAGGAAAGCTGAAAATTCAGGAATTGCTTATAGCAGCACAGTACAAAGCCGATCAAGCAGAAGTTCTCCGAAACTATCTTGGCGCGCTTTCGCTTCAGGGGCCCTTCGTCCCTAAGCGTGGGTGAGTGATTTCTTCCGGTATGGGCGGTGGCCTCCGGCGGCGAGTAGGTTTCTGATTCTGTAGTTCTCAAAGTTGCGGAATCCGCGTGCTATCCGGCGGGTGGTTTCAATGACACCGTTGATTGATTCGGTGGGCCCGTTCGAGGCACCGTTGGTGTCGAAGTAGGCAAGGATCGCAGCCTTCCAGGCGCGTAGGCTGCGTCCGAGCCGGGCAACTTCGCAGGATCGGGCAGCTCGGGAAACTGGCGATGATTTCGGTGGCTATTTCTCGGCCTTTCTCGAGACGTGCGTGATAGATACTCCGGAGCTTTTGATAGCACTGCCACGCGATGCTGACTTCGTGGTTCGGATCCCCGGCTTTGAGCTTGATCTCCAGTCTGGCGACTTGTTTCTCCGAGAGCGATTCGATGCCCTGCTGCAATGTGCGGCGAATGTTGAAGAGCGGGTCCTCCTTGTTGCCGCGGTGCCCGAGCGTGTCTTGCTGCACTCGGCGGCGGACGTCATCGAGCATGGCCATTCCCAGACGGACAATGTGGAAAGCGTCAACGACGGTGATGGCTTCGGGTAGTTCGTCCCGGATCGCGTTGGCGTAGCCGCGGAACGGGTCCAAGGTGGCGACCTTGATGCCCTTGGGGAACTCGTTGCCTTGTTCCTTGAGCCAGTCAGCGTAGGCTTTCCCCGATCAGCCCGGGACGAGATCCAGCAAGCGTGCATGGACGTTTCCGTGTTCATCACGGGTGTGGTCAATGATGCCAGTGACCATGCCCGAACCGGGGAATCCTGCGTGGGTCCAGACGTGCTCATCCACGCCGAGCGCATCAATGCCGACAAGCCGTTCGGGCTTGCCGATACGGCGCAGCGCTTCCGCTTCAATGCCTTTCCACAGGGCCCGCCAGGACACGCCGAGCTGGTGGGCAAGGGCGGAGACGGAAGTATCAAATTTCTCCAGAGCGTCAGTGGCCCACCGGATAGCACGGCGGGTCAAGATCGCCCGGCTCCCGGCCAAGGGGTGTTGCTCGCTGAAGACCTTTCTGGGGCAGTGTTCATCTTGGCATCGCCATAATCGCTTGGCCCAGATCAGCCTCACAGGCCGGCCAAAACAAGGGATGTCGTTCAAGCGGATCCGTCGCCGGCCATGACCAACGGCAACAACGCCGCAGTCAGGGCAGCCGGCCAGTGTTTGGTCGGTTTAAACATGAACGATCAGGCCGCTGGCGGCTTCGGAAACAGCCGTGATGTGAATGCCAGTGACGCCGAACAAGGCATCGGAGAGCGCACACCACTTGCCGTCCCCACAAGAAGTAGAGTTAGACATATCAGGGTTTCTTATGAAGTTGGAAGTTTAGTCACTACCAATTCAAAGAGACCCTGACTTCTCTCATTACACGCCACGCCGGCCGCTCCCAAAACCCGAAACTCAGCTGGCCCTAACCACGCTTAGAGACGAAGGGCCCCTTCAGGATGGGTTTGTTGATACCGCCGATCCAGATTTGCCTATGCCGGCTGCGTTGACCGAACTAAATAGACAGTGGGTGAACCTCGGAAATAAATGTACGGTGAAATTCCGTCCAATGGAGCAGATTTTGACCGATAAATACGGTCAAACCGTACCTGTGAAGCCTCCTAGAAAGACCATCGCGATTGTCGACGATTCGTACGCGGAGCAAATTACTGGGGCACTCATGCCCGTGGCTAAGAGTAATGATTGGCAGCTAGTTTCTCTGCTTTTGGGCGGTTGTGATTTTGGAAGCGAGTCCGTCCCATCTGCTAGGAACGAGAAATGCCAAGCGTTCAATAAGGCCGCAAAGAATTACGTGCTAAAGCTGAAGCCGGATGGTGTTTTTACGATTTCCACGGACACCGTCCCGGATCCACCGAATGAGAGTGTCATTCCCGGATATGAGGCTGCGGTGCAGACGTTCACCGTTGCAGCCATCGACGTTATCGGAGTTCGTGACAACGCCCGATCAGCGGAAAATATTGCAAGTTGTGTGTCCTCACATGGAGCTGACGACTGCGCCCTACAGCAGTCCGAGCACCTCGCCCCCGAGAACCCGTCAGCTTTCTTGAATGAAATTGATGGCGCACACATGATCGACCTCACTGATCAATATTGCAAAGATGGAATTTGTCATGCTGTGACAGGAAATATTTTGGTTTATATGGACGACCATCACTTGACCGCAGATTTTGTGCAAACCATGGCCCCTGCGCTCGGGACGCGTATTGCCGCCGCGACTGGGTGGCAAGTGAAGTAGAGCATTCAGCACAAACTTATCCACAGAATAACTTTTGCCTGTGGTGCACAGATCATATGGGGTCTAGGCTCCAGAGAACAGGGTGGGTTCTTACCGCAAAGGGGCGGGCGTGGTCTGAGTGGATGCAGTGGCATTGCTGGAGGATGAAGTTAGAGAGCTCATCCGTCGAAGAGGTCTTGACCCGCTGAGGCAGGGTCCAGAAGTTCATGCACTGATTGATGCAGCGTTCAATGACTATGGTGAAAGAGCCCTTCTCGGAGCAGTGCCAGCACCTAACTCAACCGAAGATACCAAGCGGCACGTGTTCAACGCCGTCGCTGGTTTTGGTGCTCTGCAGCCCTTCCTTGACGATCCGGACATCGAAGAAGTATGGCTTAATGCTCCTGACAAGGTGTTTGTGGCCCGGCATGGCGAGTCCGAACTGACCGGCATGGTTTTTACTGCTCAACAAGTGCGGGACCTTGTTGAGCGCATGCTGAAAAGTTCCGGTAGGCGTTTGGATCTGAGCTCACCTTTCGTGGACGCCGCACTGCCGGATGGAAGCCGTCTGCATGTTGTCATTCCGGATATCACCCAAAACCACTGGGCGCTAAATATAAGGAAATTCACCGCCCGGGCCAGCCGACTTGATCACCTGGTGGAGTTGGGATCGCTCACCCCACAAGCCGCCCGCTTTCTGGGTGCAGCGGTCAGTAGTGGGTTAAACATCCTTGTCTCCGGTGCCACCCAAGCAGGAAAAACCACCATGCTGAACTGTTTAGCTGCGGGAATCGGCTCACGCGAACGCGTAGTAACGGTAGAGGAGATCTTTGAACTGAAGATCCCCTTGCGCGATGTTGTGGGCCTGCAGTGCCGCCAGCCAAACCTTGAAGGCATGGGCGAGATCCCGTTGCGGCGTCTGGTTAAGGAAGCCCTCAGGATGCGCCCCGACAGGCTCATAGTTGGCGAAGTTCGTGAAGCCGAAAGCCTTGACATGCTAATAGCCCTAAATAGTGGTTTGCCTGGGATGGCGAGTGTGCACGCCAACTCGGCCCATGACGCCGTCGTGAAGATCTGCACGCTCCCGCTGCTTGCGGGCGAAAATATCACCGCAGCATTCGTAGTTCCCACGGTGGCGGCATGCATAGATTTGGTGGTGCACTGTGTCAGGGCGCCCAACGGAAAACGTTCTGTGGGGGAAATTTTGGCGCTAGGGCGCCGCGTGGAGAACGGCATCATTGAGTCTGGGCTCGTTTTCAGCACGGTTAACGGCAAGCTGCAGGCATCGCCAACAGCAATGCCGCCGCCGGAAAAATTCGCTGCGGCTGGTTTTAACGTGGCTACACTTCTGGGCGATTCCTGATGTCGGCTGTCATTGGACTGCTTGGTGGCATGGGGCTCCTGTTGATCTGGACCGCGTGCTGGGACGTGCCAGCGCGTCTGACTCGGCCCGGGCGCCGCAGCAGGCTCGAGGTCCTGCTCCAACGTGCAGGCGTCTCTCACGTCACCCCGGCATCCCTGTCTTTTAGTGCAGCTGGCCTGGCGCTGTTGATGGCGCTCCTTATCTTTGCATTCAGCGGGGTCCCTGCCATAGCACTGTGTTTTGGCCTGTTCAGCGGTTATGTTCCGTTTGCTTTCCTGAATATGAGGGCACGACGCCGAAGCGCAGTCATGCGTGAACTCTGGCCTGACGTCGTGGACCACTTGCGCTCAGCCATTAGGGCGGGGCTATCCCTTCCAGAGGCGCTCGCCCAGCTAGGCAGCAAGGGCCCCATTCAGCTGCGCACGGAGTTCACGGCCTTTGGCGCCGATTACAGGGCAACTGGCCATTTTGAGGGTGCCTTGCAAAAACTTAAGGCCACGTTGGCGGATCCAGTCTCAGACAGGATTATTGAGGCGCTTCGGCTCACTCGCGATGTTGGCGGATCAGATTTAGGCAAGCTTTTGGGTACCCTCTCGGAGTTTTTACGCGACCATGCCCGCACACGCAGCGAACTTGAAGCAAGGCAGTCCTGGACGGTCAATGCCGCCCGCCTGGCCGTCGCCGCGCCGTGGATCGTGCTGATGCTCATGGCAACCAGACCCGAAGCTGTTGGAGCCTATAATTCCCCGGCAGGTGTGGCAGTTCTGGGTGGAGGGCTGCTGATCTCGGTTCTCTGCTACCGCGTCATGCTACGTATTGGTGCGCTACCGGAAGAACAGCGAGTCCTGCAATGAACACACAGGCGGTGGTGGTTCTTTGCGTTGGTCTAGCCTTGGGCACAGGATTGTGGCTGACCTTGGTCAGGCTGCCTGTCATGCGAAAAACGAGTTTTGCCCAACGTGTTGAACCTCAGCTGCGCTCCGTGGCTACCCGATCCAAGCTTCTGGACACCGATGACTCCACCGCACTGTTTGGGCCGTTGGAGAGAATCTTCCGCCTTGTGATCTCCGACGCTGTCCACCGCCTTGGAAAGTTCAACGTCAGTGTTCAGGGGCTCAATGATCGCCTTGAACAGGCAGGCCGCAGCGAGACCGCCCTTGAGTTCAGGGCCGTGCAGCTTCTTTGCGCCGGAGCAGCGCTGTTAGCTGGTGCGCTGCTTTCGCTCTTTTTGCTCTGGCAGGGAAGCATCAACCTCATGGGTGCCTTTGCACTGGCCTTGGGTCCCATGCTGTGCGGGTACCTGCTTTACGACTACCTTCTGGTCGTCAGGATTAAAAACAGGCAAGCCCACATGCTTACCGAATTTCCGGCGCTTGCAGAACTTATGGCTCTGGCTGTCAGTGCGGGAGAGAGCGCCACAAGTGCGCTTGATAGGGTGGCGCGCTCATCTAACGGCGTACTGTCCACCGAATTTAGCAAGGTCTTGGCACAGACGCGGGCGGGGACGCCGCTGGTGGAGGCTTTGAACCAGTTCTCGGCGCGCGTAAATGTCCCGGCCCTGGCACGATTCGTTGACGGCATCAGTGTTGCTGTCAATAGGGGCACACCTCTGGCGGAAGTCCTTCGGGCCCAAGCCCAGGATGTTCGGGACGTGGCGAAACGGGAGCTGATGGAGTCAGCGGGGCGCAAAGAAATTGCCATGATGGTCCCGCTCATTTTTGGCGTCTTGCCCTTGACAGTAGTCTTCGCAGTTTTCCCGGGCATCGCCTTACTACAGTTTGGCTTTTAAATGGCGTCTCCCCAAGGTTGCAACACATCGCAGGAACCCATGCATCATCACTGGAAATCACTCGAAGGAAAAAATCATGCAAGGAAAAAAAGAAGTTATTTGGCTCGGACTGGCTGTGTTTGTTGCAGCACAACGGTGGCTGGACACCTTTCGCCAGTTACTGACCAGCCGAAGCCATGGCAGATTCATGCGCCCGGCCACGGGCCGATCGCGCGGCGACGTGCCCGGGTGGGTGCTGATCACCTTGATGAGTGCCGTGCTTGTGGCCGGACTTTTGGCCATCGCTGGACCCGCACTGGAAAGACTCTTCAACCAGGCAATGGAACAAGTTCAGCCATAGCGCCCGTCACTCGGGGCAGGGCAGGACGCCCACGCCCCAGCCGGTTGGATTCCCGGTTCGGGCTAAGCCGCACCGATCAGCCCGCGCGTACATGGGAGGCAGGTGCTGCCGTGGTGGACTTCGTTTTGGTGGGGGCGTTGGTGACAGTGATCTTTGTGGCCTTGATTCAGTTGGCCTTGGTACTGCATGTACGCAACACAGTGGCAGATGCTGCCTCTTCAGCGGCCCGCTATGGTGCATTGGGTGACAGGACGGCCGCCGACGCGCAGGAACGGGCTGCCCTGTTGGTTGGTTCGGCACTGGGGCCTAACTATGTTCAAGACGTCTCTGCCTCTGTGCAATCAATCAATGGGCTGAACGTGCTGAGTGTTTCTATCAGCGCGCCTTTACCGGTGTTGGGCCTCTTTGGCCCATCGCGCACCCTGGAGATGACAGGTCATGCAGTCATTATCAAGTGAAGGGCCAAGGCACGCACCTTGGATAAACCACGGGGCACCGGCTCAGGGAGAAACACACCAGAAACCGGACACCGAATCGGGCAGTGCCCTTGTCGAGTTCATTTTCCTTGCCGTCCTGCTGATGGTGCCGGTGGCATACCTGATCCTCACTGTAGGCCAGGTCCAGGGAGGCGCCTACGCCGTGGTGGGAGCCGCCGATCAAGCCGCCAAAGTCTATGTTCTGCACACCGGGGAACCAGCTGCCCGCCAGGCGGCCGAACAAGCCGTGCAAATGGCCATTGAGGACATGGGCTTTGATCCGGCAACTGCGGAACTAACAATCAGTTGCGACGGCGGTTGCCTGACATCAGGAACAACTGTCAGCGCCCACGTGGTGTTGCACATTGAGCTGCCAGTGGTTGGTTCATTGCCCGGGGTCAACGCCACAGCGGCCACAGTAGATTCAATCTCCACTCAAAAAGTGGGCAGATTCAAATGAGATTGCGCCGTACCCATAAAGTACCTGCCGCAGCAACCCACTGTGGCGGCGACGGCGAGCCATTACCCGAGCAAAATAGCAGTCGGGAAAATGGGCATGTCATGGTCCTGCTGATCGGTTACGTGCTGCTTACCTTGCTGCTAGTGACAGTGGTGGCGGCAGCCGGCAGTCTCTACATTGGTCACAAAAAGCTGCTGTCCATTGCTGATAGTGCCGCGCTCGCGGCTGCCGATACTTTTGAACTAAGCGGTGGTGATGCAGGGCGTGATCCAGGCACGCTGCTCACTGACCATGGTGTTCTTGCGGCTGCCCAGAACTACCTTTCAGGCCTGGAAACACCGCAAGGACTGGGCGGTATTGTGTTGGATTCGGATACCGGGGCAGGGGACGGGCACAGTGCGCACGTGGGGATGAGCGCCGTGGTGCATCCACTGTTCATTAACTTTTTGGTGCCTGAAGGCATCAGTATCAGTGTCACTAGCACCGCTCGCGCTCACCTTGTTCTGTAGGTGAGGAGCAGGACTTCGCGGGAACCATCGCTGGACATGCCGTAGGCTTGAATATCATGGCAGAGATCGACTTTCCCGCAGAACTCCGGGCACTACGCGCAACCTACACCTCAATTGAGCAAGTCTCCGAGGTGGAGAAGCTCATGGAGGATATTGAGGACTTATCCGATCAGGCAGGCTCGCCCAACTTGTGGGATGACCCGGCCGCCGCTCAAAAGGTGACCTCCAAGCTCAGCCACGCCCAGTCAAAGCTGGAAAAGCTCCGCAAACTGGAGTCCCGGATTGATGATCTTGAAGTTCTGGTAGAGCTGGCTCAGGAAGAGGGCGACGCCGATTCCCTCGCCGAAGCGGCCAAGGAGCTCCCGGCGTTACAGAAATCGTTGGAAGACTTAGAAATCGTGACATTGCTGGCCGGTGAATACGACGAGCGCGAAGCCGTGGTCACGATCCGCTCCGGCGCTGGGGGAGTAGATGCCGCCGATTTTGCCCAAATGCTGCTGCGGATGTACCTGCGCTGGGCCGAACGCCACGGGTATCCAACGGCGGTACTGGACACCTCCTACGCCGAAGAAGCCGGGTTAAAGTCAGCCACCTTCGAGGTCAAGGCCCCCTACGCCTTCGGTACGCTGAGCGTTGAAGCCGGCACACACCGCCTTGTGCGGATCAGTCCCTTCGATAACCAGGGCCGGCGCCAGACCTCGTTCGCGGCGGTTGAAGTTATCCCGCTTATTGAATCCACTGACAGCATTGAAATACCGGATAATGACATGCGCGTTGACGTTTTCCGCTCGTCAGGTCCAGGCGGACAATCTGTGAACACCACAGATTCCGCCGTGCGCTTGACGCATATTCCCACCGGCACTGTGGTGTCAATGCAGAACGAGAAGTCGCAGATCCAGAACCGTGCGGCAGCTCTGCGTGTGCTCCAGTCGCGTTTGCTACTGCTGAAAAAGGCAGAAGAGGATGCCACGAAGAAGGCCATGGCCGGGGATATCAAGGCATCGTGGGGAGACCAAATGCGCTCTTACGTGCTGAACCCATACCAAATGGTTAAGGACCTGCGCACCGAGCATGAAGTGGGTAACGCCGCTTCAGTGCTGGACGGTGAGATCGATGATTTCATTGACGCCGGTATTCGCTGGCGCGCGGACAACCGGAATGCAGCCAAAGACTCATAGTTTGGCAATGTGAGTGCGGTTCCAGCACGGAATCGATCAGATGGTTCCTGTATTAAGGCCAAAGCACGGTCAGAATAATGCTGAATTACCGAAAATGCTCAAGCCTCGACACACCGGTAAGGAACCAGCAATCGCACCATCCGGCGCCTATAGTCATTATGCTGGCGGTTTCTTCCCCCAATCCACTGCCCGGCCGTCAGCATGCCAGCAATCTTCGCTGGACGGGCAATGAAAAAGTCATGATTCGTTTTGAAAATGTGAGCATTGCCTACGACCGCAAATCCAAACCTGCGCTCGATGATGTTTCCTTTGATGTCCAACGCGGCGAGTTCGTGTTCCTGGTGGGTTCCTCCGGATCCGGTAAGTCAACCTTGCTGCGTCTTGTTCTGCGCGAGCAAAAGACTGCGCACGGACAGATTTATGTCGCCGGACAAAATGTGGCCACTGTACCCAGCTGGCGCGTGCCCAAGTTCCGGCGTGGCATTGGGGTAGTTTTTCAGGATTTCCGGCTGATTCAAACCAAGACCGTTTTCGCCAACGTCGCCTACGCCATGCAGGTCCTGGGCAGGTCCCGCTCGGCAATCCGCTCTGAGGTGCCGCGCGTCCTGGAACTCGTTGGGTTGGAGGACAAAGGTCACCGCAAGCCCACCGAACTTTCCGGTGGTGAACAGCAACGCGTTGCCATTGCCCGGGCAATTGTCAATCAACCCGGCATCTTGTTGGCCGATGAGCCTACGGGAAACCTTGACCCCGTTACCAGCGCCGGCATTATGGATATATTGGACAAAATTAATCAAAATGGCACCACAGTGGTCATGGCCACCCACGACGATGACATCGTGAACTCCATGCGCAGACGAGTCATTGAGCTGCGCCATGGCAAGGTCCTGCGCGATGAGAACAAGGCCCAGTACACGTCGATGATCCCGATCGTTATGACTGCCGATGGTGGCTACGCTGCCGCCCCTGCTGTGAAGCACGACGCCGAACCTCAGACCCGCCGCCAGCGTGCAGTCAGTGCCGCGGCAGCAAGTAACGGAGGCGATGGTGGCCAGTCAATGCCACCGCGGCTGGAACGAAGGCGCGGGCTGTCCCCGGACGGTGAACCGGGAGCAGATAACGAAAAGACCCGCAACGGGGCAAACGGTACCGAGAATTTGATGAATGAGGACCAACAGTGAGACTTGCTTTCATTATGAGTGAGTTGGGAAGCGGCCTGCGCCGCAACCTGACGATGGTCATTTCCGTAATCCTTGTGACCTTTGTGTCGTTGACATTTGTGGGCGCGGCTGGCTTGCTGCAGATGCAGATTGGCCAACTCAAGGGGTTTTGGTATGACAAGGTGCAGGTCACGATCTACCTCTGCATGGACGTGCCAGCGAACAGTAACTGTGTTTCCGGACCGGTCACTGATGATCAGAAAACAACCATAGAGGGCCTGCTGGAATCAGAGGCTGTCAAGCCCTACATTGAGAAATGGTCCTTCGAAAGCCAGGAAGAGGCACTTTCGCATTTCCAGGAACAGTTCGCGAACTCTCCCATGGTTGATTCGGTCGAGGCAGCCAACCTGCCGTCATCGTTTCGGATCAAGCTGACGGATCCGGAAAAATACCAGATCATCAACGAAACCTTCTCTGCAACCCCCGGGGTGGACTCCGTGGTTGATCAGCGCAAGGTGCTTGAGAAACTCTTTTCATGGATGAATATTGCCACATACGTTGCGATAGGCGTTGCCGGGTTGATGACGGTTTGTGCAGCCTTGCTCATAGCCACAACCATCAGACTCTCGGCGCAGTCCCGAACCCGTGAGATTGAAATCATGCGCTTAGTAGGCGCATCCAGAACAGTAATTCAATTGCCATTTGTGCTAGAAGGCGTGATTGCGGCAACCATTGGTGCTGTTTTGGCCTCGGGGGCGGTGTGGTCCATTGTGCAGTTCTTCATGGGTGGCTATCTGGCCGAATCAAACTCCGGGACACCGTTCATTTCTACCAGCGAAGCGTTCAAGATCTACCCTGTGTTGATCTTGCTTGGCGTGGTCCTGGCCGGTGTCGCTTCGGCAGTGTCCTTGCGTAAAAATCTTAAAGTGTAAGGTGGGTGGGGGTGCTGTTACTCATGGTGCCTCTGTTACTGGTGTTATCAATGTGTTTAGGTAGCGATTCTTGAAGGAGCCACAAGGCATGATTTCCACATCAAACGGGGGAAAAGGATCGCTGCGTTCCCCCCGCCTTGGGCGCACCACGCCTAGCTCCCGATTCTCGCACCCGGTCTCCCGAGGCGTCGCGGGCGCAGTAACAGCTCTTTTAGCTGTGGGGTTGCTGGGCCTGGTGGCACCGGCTCAGGCCGATGACCTCAACGACAAGGCCGCTGCCTTGGACCAGCAAGCTCATGACGTGCAGTCATCGTTGGAGTTTGTAGATGCCGGCATTGCCAAATCCGCCTCAGATCTTGTGAGCTACCAGGGACAGCTTCCTGGTGCACAAGCAGCCTTGAGTGAAGCTCAAACTCGCGTCAGTGTTGCCACCGGAACGGTCAGCTCACTCACTGCCCGGATCGATCTGGCGCAGCAAAGCAAAGACAAGATCACCGCCCAAATTGCCAACGACGCGCAGAAAGCAACTGAAACTAAGGCAATGATTGGGCAGATTGCGGCCCAGTCCTATAAAGCCGGCGGATTACCGGCGAACCTGACGTTGATTTTGGGTGCGGGCTCCACCAGCGATCTGGCGAACTCCATTGACCTGGCCGAACAGGCACTGCGGAGCCAAACCGCAGCACTTGAGGCACTGACAGCACAAAAGGCCACCAATCAAAACGCGCAAGCGCGTTTGGTCGCTGTTGAGAGTGAAATTAAGGATTTGAAGCAACAGGCTGAAGCCGCATTGGCTGCCGAACAGGTCGCCAGGGATCAGGCAGCCACGCAAAAAGCCACGGTGGATAAGCTCATCACCGATTCAGCCGCATTGAACGCCAAACTTGAGGCAGAGAAGCCTCGAATTCAGGCGCAGCTAAAAGAAGTTCAGGTACAAAAAGATGCGGTGGCAGCTCAGATCGCAGAGATACAGCGCCAAGAACGCGAAGCCGCTGCTGCGGCTGCAAAAGCAGAAGCTGAGCGTCTAGCGCGCGAACAGGCAGCGGCGGCGGCGGCCGCTGCCAAAGCTGCTGCCGAGGCAGCGAACAATAATGGTGGAGGATACGTACCTCCGGCTTTTGTTCCCCCGCCCTACGTACCGCCGGCTCCGGGCAATGTCTCGGCCTTTGGCCTCAGGCATCCCTTTGCCGCCAACATCCCGATTACCTCAGGGTTTGGCTGGCGTCAGACTCCTGCCGGAACCATTGACTTCAATGGCACCGGCTCGTATCTACACTCGGGTATTGATTTTGGCGCCCAGTGCGGCACCCCTGTTTATGCCCCCGCTGATGGAACAGTGAAGATCGCAGGTCAGACAAATGTTGTTTATGGTGGCGGCAACGTGCTCTACATCAGCCATGGCGTTATGCAAGGCAATGCTTTGATGACAGTTTTCTACCACAACTCCGCTGTGGTTGTCTCTGCCGGACAGTCTGTCAGAGCGGGCCAGCTGGTGGCGTACTCGGGAAATACCGGAAACTCCACAGGCTGCCACGCGCACTTTGAAACATGGGTCAATGGAGCCCCGGTAGACCCCATGGGTTTGCTGTAAGCACCCACCGCACGTGAGTTGCTAAACTAAGGGTTCGTGCCGGAAAAGCAGCAATGCTGGCCGGCACGGACCCGCTCTCATTTCATAAAACTAAGGAGTCAGCTGTGCCTAAGGAAAGTGGCCGTAAGGTGGTGGCCACCAATCGCAAGGCCCGGCATGATTACCACATCATGGATACCTACGAGGCCGGCATGGTCTTGATGGGCACTGAGGTGAAGTCGCTGCGTGAGGGCCGCGCCTCACTGGTAGACGGCTTCGCCACGTTCTATAACGATGAGCTGTGGCTAGAGGCTGTTTACATTCCGGAGTACCTGAACGGAAGCTGGACAAACCACACTGCCCGGCGCCGGCGCAAACTGCTTTTGCACCGCGAAGAACTGGAAAAGATTTCCGCAAAAACGCGTGAATCCGGTTTCACCATTGTGCCGTTGCAGCTGTACTTTTTGGATAGCCGGGTCAAAGTTGAAATCGCCATTGCACGCGGTAAGAAGGACTACGACAAGCGTCACTCATTGCGTGAAAAGCAGGACAATCGTGAGGCGCTGCGTGCCATGCGGGCCAAAAACCGCGGTGGTACGGGAGAGTAACTTTCCGTGCAGGCAAAGCGGCGCAAGCCAGTACTTTGACCTACGCTGGCAAGAACAGCATCTGTAGCAGAAAGGCAGATCATGTTTGCAGCTGGAGGTAGAAGAGGCTGGATCATCGGTACGGCCCTAGTGGCTGCGGCCCTGGTGGCAACCTTCATTTTGCTGGCCGTCAATTCTCAGGGTTCTGGACGGAATAATGCTGCAAGTAGCACATCCTCCCAATCATCTATGGCAAGCCGCAGTCCCACGCCGTCACTGCCCACACCCATAACTGCACCCAGCTCAACCCCTGCCAACCCCAGCCCAGCAAGTCCGAGCTCGGCTCGCCCAACCCAGGCACCGGCGTCGTCCTCCCCGGCACAGGTACTAGCGAGCAAAAAGCTGGCCGCAATGTCACTGGAGCAAAAAGTGGGGCAGCTGCTGATGGTGTCCACACCGGTAACAGGAGCAGACGCCAACTCGCTCTACGCAGTGGACACTTTATATGTTGGCAATGTGTTCATGAAGGGCCGCAGCGAGGCAGGACAAGCTGGGATCGGCGCGCAGGTCGCCGCCATTTCGGGTCATGTATCCGGCGCCCGCACACAGGGTGTGCGGGCATTCGTGGCAACTGACCAGGAAGGCGGCTTTGTGCAAATCATGCGCGGGGCCGGGTTTGCCCAAATACCCCAAGCCATTGAACAGGGCCATTTGCCGGCCAAGACACTGTTGGCTGATGCCACCTTGTGGGGCCAGCAACTGGCATCTGTGGGCGTCAATGTGAACCTGGCACCCGTTATGGACACCGTCCCCAGCGCAGCTTTTGCACCGCAGAACGCCCCCATAGGAGCTTTTGGCCGAGAATACGGCTTCACGCCGGGCGCTGTTTCAAGCTCCGGACTTGCGTTTGCCAAAGGGATGCTGGCTGCCGGCGTCGATCCCACAATCAAACATTTTCCTGGACTGGGCCGAGTAACCCTCAACACTGACGTTTCCGCCGGTGTGGTGGATAACAGCACAACCCGCAATGACGCATTTATAGGCCCGTTTCAAGACGCCGTGAATGCAGGAGTGCCGTGGCTGATGATCTCCAACGCCTCATACCCGCTGATTGACCCTGACGCCATGGCACCTTTCTCCTCGGTCATTATTCATGACATGGTCCGTGGAGACCTCGGGTTTAAGGGCATCATAGTTAGCGATGATATTTGTGACGCTGCACAAGTGTCAGCTGTGCCGGTGCGCGCACGTGGGGTGGGGTTCATTCGCGCCGGCGGCACCATGGCGTTGTGCACAAACCAGACCTTGTTGCCCCCAATGTACGCCGGAATGTTGGAAACTGCCCAAGCCGATCCGGGATTTGCCAAGCAGATCGATGCGGCTACGCTGCTGGTGCTCCAAGCCAAGGCTGCCAAAGGCCTGATCGACTAGTGCTACTGCCAGCCCCAAAGGAATAAATTCTCGTCACTATGCGCTAACATGGATAGACCACGAAGGGTTCTGATGGTCTTTACCTAAGGAACCAAGCGTGGGTTTGAAAAAACAATAGGGGATGATCGGTTTCGACGGTGTTAGTCGAGACAGGTGAAGCGGGTCGAGGATACAGGGTTATCTCGTTAACGATCTCTGTAAAACAATAAGTGCTGAATCAAATCGCACTGACTTCGCTCTTGCTGCCTAAGCAGTAAGACAGTCCGTCAGCCCGGGAATGCTCTCGTCCCGGATCCTGGCGTCATTTAGAGGGCCACTGCTCTAAGTTCTTGTTGTAGGCGCTTAGGGGACTCTTATACAACTGGGCCTGGCAGCTACTTGTTTGCGAGATAGCTGGGGCCGAGAAAAACCGTATGCAAACTGCACCCGGAGAAGACCTGACAACACAACATCGGACGGGAGTTCAATTCTCCCCATCTCCACATCCCTATTGGGACCTGTTTCCCACCCTTGCGGTGGGGGACAGGTCCTTTTTTGTTACCCCCAGGTTTGCTACCCCCAAGCTCGCGGGTGCTGTGGATTTTCGCGGGTGGTCTGCCACCCGCGAAAATCCACAGCACCCGCGAATGGCGGGGCAACGGGCAGAAAAACAATTGAGTGGTGGGTCGGTTAGTCAACCGATCCACCACTCACCCCCAAAGCGACGTCCTGCTCCAGGACGTACTGTGTTCACACATTCATTAGTATGTCAGAATCTAATGGATCCGTGTACATTTTTCCAGAGAGATTACTAAACGTTAACCTTATGCAACCACCGTTTGTTGGGCGCGGCGCCGGATATAGGACACCCAGACCAGAGCCAGACCCGATGTTATACACAGAATTGATGAGAAAGAGACGACTTTTACCAGTGCGTCCACATAAATTACCGAAATTTGCAGCGGAACATCAACGCAGACCAAAATGAATCCTAGGCACATCAAAGCTGCTGCAGCCCGGTCTAAGAACTCCCGGGGGGAAAATACCGCCTTGGCTGTGGGAACAATGAGGCAGCCTGCTGCGTACCCCATGTAGAGGAAGCCAAGCCACCCATAAACGGTCAAAGATGTCTGCGCAGGGATCCCAGAGAGCCCTGTGCTGGATCCTTGCGTATCAGCGATGAAGTACGTGATCCAGATGCCCGCTGAACAGCCAAGAAGCACGGCCACGCCAATGGGGCCGCGAACCAGGTAGTAAGCAGACTGTGAGTTGTAGGCGGCGGCGACCTTGCCAGCGAGTAGGAAGAAGGAGCCAAACAAGCTCAATCGAAGGATGACGTTGGCAATGTTGGCGCCGCCCAAGAGACCGTCGATGGGCAAGTAGATGGCCGGCAAGCTCAGTGCCACAGCCGTGGACATCAAAAGGAACACCCAAAACAAAGTACGGTTGCGGCCCTTGAGCATAGCCGGGAAACGCCACATTGTGCAGGCGATACAGGCTGCCAGAGCTGACCACTGCAAAATACTAATCATCCGAGGTTCTCCCAAACAATTTGAACCGCCGCTTTATCCTCTTCCGTGCGCCGTAGCACGCGGCTCAACGATTCCAGCCGCGCAGACGCCAGGGACAGCAATGCACTATTGGCCGTTCTGCGCAACGCTTCTTCACGGGAGCCAGGTAACCAACCAGCCTCCGCGGGGGTCAGAAATCCTGTGGCGACAAGTCCGTTGGTAAATCCCACCCCGGCGATTCGAGCGCTCGCGATGGCAAGTTGGACTGTGAGTCGATTCGCGCTGATTTGCGCCGACAAATTCTGGGGTGCAATACCGGCTTCGCTGGCAATTCTCTGGCGCAGTTCAGCCCTGCCTATAGCGTCAAGCCAATTGCGGACAGATGAGCTCGGTGGTGCCGGCGACAACTGCAAGGGGCTGGGACTGGATAAACTGGCTGCGGCCGTATTCCGGTTCAAAATTTCCTGAAGAAGGTCTGTATCGGAGATTTGACTGAGCAGTTCGGCACTGGTGGGAGGCTTCATTCCGGATGACAGGTCATTGAACGCAGGGAATGCTGCCAGTGCACTCACCACCGGCAGGTCAAGCGACCGGCTAATAGCAGCCACCGTGGCCGTGGATACACGCCCGCGCACTAGTTGTTGGGCAAGAGTGGAGCGCTTTATGCCTGCTGCCCGGCACACGGCAGCATGGCTGGTGGAGCCGGCTACAGCGCCCAGCCATTGTTGGAAGAGTCTCGCAGGCACAGTCACGGCCTGAACTCTACCCGATCAAGACGTGACCTTTAGTGGTCAAGACAGAAAGTAGCGGCTTAGTGCATGGAAAAGCTCCCACATCGCAGACACGTTCTCTACTTAGGGGTCTTGGGAGTCGACGATCCCGCGGAATCTACTGCCCACGCCGTCGTACTCGCTACGTCTCCAACCGGCAGGGACAGCAGGAAGCTCATCGTTCTCATGGAAGTCGCAAATGACGTAGGTGAAATCCGGCCACCACTTTTTTGGCCGCGCAACTTCAAGGAAGTCGCAGAGGTAGCAGCGCAAATCCACCCAGATTGGCCGCTTCCCCGTAGCATTAGCGCGGGATTGTGCCAGCCAGGCAGGGGGATCCGCGTCAATGGCTGCCACATCAGCGGAGCTCATCCGTGAGGGAATACCGTTGCGAGCAGCCATTTCCGGTGGAATGTTCAATGCTTGTGCCACTTGGCGCCGATTCAGCGAGGAGTGGGAGGAATAGTTGTTTGCCATGTCCTTCAAGGATAAGGCGAAGCTTGCCAAGAGGCGATTCACAAGCCCTGTCAAGAGGCGCAAGAGTGGTGCAAAGTGCGTGCATTGAGGGTGATAATCACCACTAGTGAGGAAATATATGCGCAACATTCTACAAAAATTCGCCGAGAATACACTAAATATTCAAGCCGTCCCCTATGCTGTGGGAAAACAACAGGTAATTAAGAGCGCAATTTCAGCTTTCAGGGGCTAGTATGAGGCGCTGAAACACACAGCCGATACCACGAGTACTCAGGAGTTTGAAAACCGCATGGCAACGGATTACGACGCACCCCGCAACAAAGACGAAGACCACGAGACAGAGTCGCTTCAGGCGCTCCAGGTACAGCGTGGCGGTGCTCAGACGGCGCACATCGACGTCGAAGATTCAGACACGGCCGAAGGCACAGACCTGCCCGGGGCAGACCTCTCCAATGAGGAACTGATCATCCAGGTCATTCCGGCCCAGGATGATGAGTTCACTTGTTCCTCCTGCTTCCTGGTCCGCCACCGCACCCAGGTGGCACGCGAGAAGAATGGTCTGCTCTACTGCAAAGACTGCGAAGGCTAAACAGCGTTTAACGAGGCGGCGGGGCTTTTACAACACCGCGCCCTGTGGTGGTGAATCGAGGCGGGGATGCAGATCATGAGCGTACGTGTGCAAGAGCTTTTAGATACTTTCGCGGTGCCAGGGGCCAATGCGGCCGAGCTGCTCTGCGACAGGCACCCCGCCACCGACACGGCGTTCACGGTCATAGCCGCCGATCTTGAGTTTAAAGACATCAGCTACGGCGAACTGCGCCAGAAATCTACGCAGTTCGCCGCTGCCTTGCGGGACCTCGGTGTCAAACGTGGTGACCATATTGCCACGCTCATGGCCAAGTCCGCTGAACTTGTTATTGCGCTGCTGGGCATTTGGCGCCTGGGCGCGGTGAACGTACCTCTCTTTACCGCTTTCGCTCACGACGCCATCGAATTCCGGCTTCAGGCCAGCGGTGCCTCTCTTGTGATTACCGATTCTGACCAGCGCAACAAGCTTCTCCCTCCGGGTGAAGTTCCCACCGATGCTTCACGTCCTGTAGTTGTTGCCCGTGGCGAAGCTTTCGGGTACGACCATGCTTTCACTGAGATGGTCTCGGGAACGGGCGCTTTCACAGGTTCCGGATCGACTCGTGAGACCGGACGGGCCTCCCAGGAGGAAAGTCACGACGTCGAATCCGTTGCCGTTGGTGGGGATGGCTCGCTGGTGCAGCTGTTTACCTCCGGCACAACAGGGTCACCCAAAGGTGTTTCCATTCCGCTCAACGCTGTGGCGTCCTTTGTTGGCTACCACAGGTTTGGTTTGGATGTTCGCGACGATGATGTTTTCTGGAACGTCGCCGACCCGGGCTGGGCCTATGGGCTGTACTTTGCGCTGTTGGCACCTATGGCCGCCGGTCACCGCTCACTCCTGCTCAGTGCAGGCTTCAGTCCGGAACTCATGTGGTCCGTCCTGGAAAAATTCGAGGTGAGCAACTTTGCGGCAGCCCCCACCGTCTACCGTTCCTTGCGTGCTGGATCAACGCCAGAGAGAAGCCACCTGCTACGCCGGGCCTCAAGCGCCGGAGAGCCGCTGACCCCTGATGTCATAGCGTGGGGCCGTGATGCTTTCGGTGTAGAAGTCAGGGACCACTACGGTCAAACGGAGCTTGGCATGGTTGCTGGAAATGCTTGGGCAGAGGGACTGCGTCAGGAACTGCGTCCCGGTTCCATGGGGGAGGCGCTGCCCGGGTGGAGCGTGAACGTGCTTGGCGACGACAGCGCTGAACTCGCTGCCGATGGTGAACCCGGACGGATAGCCATCAACGTCAAGAAGAGCCCTTTCATGTGGTTTACCGGCTATGTGCAAGCCCCGGAAAAAACAGCCGAACGTTTCAGCGCCGACGGTACCTGGTACCTCACAGGTGATGCAGGGCGTCGAGACGGCGACGGCTATATATACTTTTCTGCCCGTGATGATGATGTTGTCATCATGGCCGGTTACCGCATTGGCCCCTTTGATGTTGAATCGGTGTTGGCAACCCACCAGGCCGTTTCCGAAGTGGCCGTCATTGGCGCCCCTGATGAGATCCGTGGCGAAGTCCTTGAAGCCTTTGTTGTATTGGTGAATCCGGCGCAGGCATCGGATCTCTTGGCCAAAGAATTGCAGCAACTAGTCAAAACTGGTTTTGCTGCTCACGCTTACCCGCGGCGGATCCATTTCGTTGATCAGCTTCCAAAAACACCCAGCGGTAAAGTCCAGCGCTTTATCTTGCGTCAGCAACGTGCTGCAATGTCAGAGAGCGTGGCGACACAGAATGTGGCCGCTGATAATGGCTAGGAACGTGGAGGGATAGTGGGACGTCGCAAAGGGTCTGAGGTGAAACGGGCGCGCATTGATGTAGCTGCCCTCACTCCTGTGCTGGAAGTTGCCCTCGGAGTATTGGGTTTCGTCCTTGAAGTGGCGATGGTTGCGGCATTCTTGTTTTGGGGTTTCAAACAGGACAGCCCCTGGAACCTGATTCTCGGCTTGGGGATTCCGGCCGTGATTGTGGTGGGGTGGGGAGTCTTTTTAGTTCCCCGCAGCAAGAAGTATGTTGGCGAGCGCATTGGCAGTTGGGTATCGCTTGGGCTGTTCTTCACGGCAGCGGTGGCGCTGTTCAGTGCGGGTTCAACGGTCCTGGGCATTCTCATGCTTGCCCTGACGGCAGCACACTTTGCCGCAGGGACGTTCCTGGCAAAGCAGCGCTGAGGCCAACTTCTAAAAAGTGGCCACGGACCCTTGTGTAGGACCTGCTTTAGTGAGAAGCCGCATGGTTACTCATCAATGAGCCGCCAGTTAGATCCTGAACCGTGCACGTTGAATGGGATCCTACAGAAGTTAGCCACAGCGAGGCCGCAACCTCGTCCCCAAGAGTCAAGTCTGCGGCGTCGTCCGTGGAATCCAGAAAGTGCACGCTAAAACCCGAGCCGAAAGGAAGCCGGCCCAGAACCCGAAGTTGGGTGTCGAGGCCGATGGACAGCTTTTCCAGGTGACGCAGAAGCTCGGGGTCGTGGTCACTGATGCGACTAATGCGCCCGGTATGTCCGGGATCCAGCTCGTCAAGGCGATGCGATGGGGCCATGGTGATGCGGCCTTCGGCATCAGGGATGGGATCCCCGTGCGGGTCTCTTACGGGGTGGCCAAGTTTGGCGCTCATGCGCTCTATGAAATGATCCGAAACGGCGTGCTCAAGTTGTTCGGCCTCGTCATGGACCTCGTCCCAAGTGTAGCCAAGCTCGCGTACCAAGTACGTTTCCAGAAGCCTGTGCCTGCGGACCATGGATAACGCCAGCGCCAAGCCCTGTTCCGTGAGGTGAATGGGGCTATACGGTTGGTGGTCCACCAGGCCTTGGTCTTTTAGCTTGCGAACCATCTCCGAGACGGAGGAGTTCGCGACGCCTAGCCGGTTCGCCAGAGCCGTGGAAGTAATGGGTTTATCCTGCCACTCCGTGTAGGCATAAATGACTTTGACATAGTCTTCGATGCTTGAGGAGGTCAAAGTTTGTTTCACACTCCCAGCCTACCCGCTAGAGATGGCCGCTGAAGGTCAGCCACAGCAGGAGGGCATTCAACGCCACGATCAGTACAACGCTAACCAGCGCCGATAGGCGTAGTACCAACGAGTCCCTGTGCTCTCCCATGATTCTTTTGCTGGCGGTTAGGCGCAGGAGCGGGACGAGTGCAAACGGGATACCAAAACTGAGAACGATTTGGCTAACGATCAGGGCCCAGGTGGGGTCAATCCCCACAGAGAGCAAAATGATCGCCGGTATGAGACTGACGAGCCGGCGGGTCTGCAGAGGAATGCGGACTTTCAGGAGTCCATTCATGATTGTTGCCCCGGCGTAGGCGCCCACTGAGGTGGAGGCAAGCCCCGAGGCGAGCAAGCCGACGGCGAATACCACGCCGATCACTGGCCCCAAGCTGTTCACGATCGCGGTGTGGGCACCTTCAATGGTGTCAGTGCCAGAGGTTCCGCTCAATGTTGAGGCGGCTAGTAGGAGCATGCCAATATTCACTGCTCCGGCGAGGATCAGTGCCACCACCACGTCAAGCCGGGTGGCCTTGACGATTTGCCGGAGCCGGGCAGGGGTACTTCGGGCATCCGGATGCCTGTCCTTGGCCAACTGCGAGTGGAGGTAGATGGCATGTGGCATAACAGTTGCGCCAAGCATCCCAGCCGCTAACATGACGCTGCCGGCCCCCTCAAAACGCGGCACAAGGCCGCTGATCACACCTGCCGGGTCCGGGGGGCTGAGTACCAGACCGGCCAGGAACCCAATAGTGATGACCACGAGCAAGAAGATAATGACGCTCTCAAAGGGGCGCTGTCCGTGGCGGTTCTGGACTGTCAGAAGACCCATGGACGCTAAGCCCACAAGTAGGCCGCCTACGGGAAGCGGCAGCTGGAAAAGAAGGTGCAGTGCAATTGCCCCGCCCACCACCTCAGCTAAATCCGTGGCCATCGCAACAAGCTCGGCCTGCGCCCAGAACAGGCGGCGGCTACGGGTTTTTAGTCTTTCCCCCAAGTGTTCAGGAAGTGATTTACCGGTGACTACACCGAGCTTTGCTGACTGGTATTGGACCAGCATAGCCATGATATTGGCGGCTACCAGGACCCAAACCAGAAGATAGCCGTAACGTGCCCCGGAGGTGAGGTTCGCCGCAACATTGCCTGGGTCAACGTAGGCAATGGCTGCCACGAAGGCAGGACCCAGCAGCAGAAAGAGTCCTCCGCCTGGCTTGCGCAGTGGCTTGCGCAGTGGCTTGTTCTGGGTGTTGAGCGTCTCGGGGACCATTCTTTCCTTCGCACGTCCTAAATCGATCACTTAGGCCTGCCGAAATCATAGTCATATTTTCGGGTTGTTGTCGAGCTAACGCCGGGTATGGCCCTGGGCTGTAGTGCATACGGAGCTGCGTTGCACTGAAGTGAGGTCTACGCTTTCTGGGTGCGCCAGGTCTGGGTCAGGTAGGGCAGGGCCAGTTCCTCCCCAGGGGCATGGCCCAAATGGTCAAATAAATACCACCGCAGATTCGCCATGACCTTGGCCCGGATCTGCTCTGAGGCTTTAAGGTAGTAGCTACGCGATGTGGCAAGTTCCATAATCTCCTCGGGCGTTTGTGGTTGGACCCACCGTGTGGTGTGGCGCAACGGCGTGGCGAACTCCGGGCCCAGGGTGGGGCGGAAATCCGGCTTGAGCACATCCCCTGCGTGCATGATCCGGGCCAACCTGTGAACCCACGGCTGCCCTACGTCAAGCTGATTCCACACCAGCCCCAAGGTGCCTTCGGGGCGCAGCACGCGGGCAATCTCCTTGCTGGCGGCAAAGGGTTCGCACCAGTGCCACGCCTGGGCCACGACCACCAGATCCATGGCCGAGCCGGGCAGTTCAAGGTGTTCGGCAGTGCCTACCATCGCGGTGGCTTGCGGGAAGTCGAGGATAAGCTGCGCCAGCATATCCGCTGAAGGGTCGACCGCGGACAGCGACCAGCCGTGCTCTGCCAACAGCTGTGTGTATTTCCCCGTTCCGGAACCAACATCCAACACATCATGGATATGGGTGGCAGTTTCCGTAAGCCACGCGAGGGATTCCGGCGGGTAACCGGGCCGGACCTTGTGATACCTGCCACCGCCCTCCAGGAATGCCGCTGCCATACTCTGGCGCCGTTCGGCGTCAAAAACGGGTCCGCCGATCCCTGCCATAACCGCTCCTGAAATGTTGTGCTGTGTGGCGTATAACTTTACCGCGTCCGGCTCAGAGCCGGACGCTACCGGGCTAGTCGGTCAGGCAGGGAGCCGCACCTGCTGTGCCGGGGGTGTTGGGCGCCCAGTCAGGATAGCTACGGTTATCGTTTGCCGGGACCCACCGGCCGGAATCGATCACGTAGTCCCAGGACATGCCATCACGCAGGAGGGTCGTGATGCCGTCAAGGAGTCGCTGAGAGTCCTCCACACGTGAGCCCACCCCAAAACTGGCCCGGAGCGAGCCTGATGGAAGTCCCAGCCTGTTGAGCAGCGGATGTGCACAGAATTTACCGTCACGGACACCCACACCGTGTTCTGCCGATAAGTACGCGGCGACCAATCCGGCGTCGTACCCGGTAATGGAGAAGTTGACGACGCCGATGCTGCCGCAGTCTGGGTGCGAGTGCGCATCACTGAACAGGGAGTGAACATTAACACCCGCTATGTTGTTCAGGCCAGTGACAAGGTGCTTGCGCAGGAGTTGTTCGTGGTTGTGCCAGTCCAAGGGGTCAAGGGAGCCCAAAATAGCCGCGGCTTTGGCCAGTGTGGCGGCGCCCAAAACATTGGGGGAGCCGGCCTCATGCCGGGCAGGGCCATCGGTCCAGGTGACGGATTCAAGCCGAACCTCTTTCACGGCACCCCCGCCGGCCAGGTGGGGCGTGCCGGCATCGAGCCAGTCGCGGCGTCCTACCAGCACTCCAGCCCCAAAAGGTGCGTAGAGTTTATGCCCGGAGAAAGCCAAGTAATCGATTCCGCTAGCGGACAGATCAATGCGGCGGTGCGGTGCCAGCTGAGCGGCGTCCACAACAATGCGCGCCCCGTACCGGTGTGCCAAGGCGGCCAGCTCGTTCACGGGAAGGACTTCCCCGGTGACGTTGGAGGCGCCAGCAACCGCCAGCAGAAGCACATTACCTGCACGCAATTGTGTTTCTACCCGGGCCAAGGTCGAGGCGATGCTGTCGGCCGCCACAACGGAACGGTGTGGCAGGCCCTGCCATGGCAGCAGGTTGGCATGGTGTTCGATGTCCAGGTAAAGCACCTCACCGTGAAGGTTGGAGCGGCCATCGGCATACCCGAGGCGCTTCAAGACGCTTTCCACACACGTTGCCAAAAGGTTTAACGAATCTGTGGTGTTTCGGGTGAAAATAACCAAATCATCAGAGCGTGCACCCACAAAATCCGCCACAATCCTCCGCGCGTTCTCATAAGCTGAGGTGCTGACCTGGGAGGCGAAGCCGGCTCCTCGGTGCACGCTGGCGTAATAGGGCAGCACCTCGTTCAAGTGGGCCGCTACCTCGTTGATGGCCGGTGCGGAGGCTGCGTAGTCAAGGTTGGCGTAGCGCACATGCCCGCCGTGGATCAGGGGAGCCTGCAATTCATCACCCACAACGGGCAACAACGGCGATTCTATGAGGGAGTTTTTTTCCAACAGGGCGTTGCTCATCAAGGATTCCTTCGACGGAAGGACGCCTGGGGGGGGTGCCAAGCAGTCCGCGCTTGCCAAAACCGTTCCGGTCTGGCCAGGTCGTCACCCGGGGCACCCCGCCGCGAAAGGAGGGTTGCCGGCCAGCAAACCGGGGTTTAGCGCTGGCACTCGTGACCTATGCACAAGAGATTAGCCCAAGAAATCAGATAGTGCATTTGTTACGTTACATAAAGCGCCGCACTCACCTGCGCAACCTCGAAAAGTTAACCCAGCAAGTCATCCCAATTGGGATTCAAGCGTCGCAGCACCTCGGTGTGCAAAATGGAGTTGGTCGCCAGGGCATTGCCGCCAAAGGGGCCGTCTGCGCCCTCTAAAGAGGTGAAGCGGCCACCGGCCTCTGTGACGATAGGAACCAGTGCGGCCATATCGTATAGGTTCAGTTCGGGCTCACAGGCAATGTCCACACTGCCTTCGGCCACCATGCAGTAAGACCAAAAATCGCCGTAGGCCCGGGTACGCCAGACGTCGTCGGTAAGTGAGATGAACTCGTCGCGGTTGCCGCGCTCCGCCCAGCCTGTCAGAGACGAGTAGGACAAGGAGGCGTCCTTGAGCTCCGCGACGTTGGAGACCCGGATGCGTGTTGCAGCGGCAAGGGATTTGCCCATGTAAGCTCCTGTGCCCTGAGCCGCCCACCAACGTTTACCCAGTGCCGGGGCGCTGACAAGGCCCACAACCGGGACGCCTTCCTCAACCAGGGCAATCAGTGTGGCCCAGACCGGGACGCCGCGCATAAAGTTCTTGGTGCCGTCGATGGGGTCAATAATCCAGCGTCGTGACCCATGCCCGCTGCTGCCAAATTCCTCGCCCAACACGGCATCGCGTGGGCGCACTCTGGAGAGCTGGCTCCGGATGGACTCCTCGGCAGCCTTGTCCGCATCGGTCACAGGTGTCAGGTCAGGCTTGGTTTCAACTCTCAGATCGAGGGCCTTGAAACGGGACATGGTCAGCGAATCCACGCTGTCTGCAAGAACATGCGCCAGGCGAAGGTCATCGTTATACGTTTGGGGTGCGATCGTCATACGCTTCACGCTATCTGTAGTGAGAGAAAAATCCGGGATGACGCGTAGTGGCAGCGACCCCAAAAGCAGAGGCAGCCAAAGAGTTACTCTATGCTGCCCAGTTCTTTCGCCTCGGCACGGCCTTCAGTTCTATCGCTTGTCCCTAGCAGGCGGCGCAAGGAAGCAAGGCGGGCGCCTCCGGCGTCACCGGCAAACCCTGCAGCCACATAGGGGTCCAAGCCGCAATTGACGGCTACGCTGTTGTGCTTGCAGCCCCGTTCGCAGTTGTCGGTGCCGGGTTGTAAGTCAGGGAAGGCGGCCAAAATTCTGTCCGGATTCACATGGGCTAAACCAAAGGACCGGATGCCTGGGGTATCAATGATCCATGACCCTGGTACGCCGCCTTGGAGCTGCAGTGCCAAGGCTGAGGAGGATGTGTGCCGTCCACGGCCCGTGACGGCATTCACGCCACCGGTGGCTCGTTGTGAACCGGTCAGTGCATTGACCATGGTCGATTTTCCGACGCCTGAGTGACCCACCATCACGCTGACCTTGCCGTCAAGGTAGCCATGCAGCTGGGCAACAGCACCGCCGGCAAGCAGAGCGGAGTCGCCGTCGTCGCTGCGGGCGTCAATACCCGAGGCGCCATCGGCAGCTGTTCGGCTGATAATGACAGTCATTTCCAAGTGCTCGTAGTTGGCCAGCAGCTCGGCTGGATCCTTGATGTCGGTTTTGGTGATCAGGAGCAGGGGAGAGATGCCTGAGTCATAGGCGGCAACCAGCGCCCTGTCGATAAATCCGGTGCGGGGTTCGGGGTTGGCCGCTGCCACAACAATCACAAGCTGATCGGCGTTGGCCACCACCACCCGCTCCACGGGGTCGGTGTCATCGGCACTTCGACGCAGCAGGGTGCGGCGTTCCTCCACACGGACCAGCCGGGCCAGCGTGTCAGGTTTGCCCGTCACATCGCCTACCAGCGCAACAAAGTCACCGGCCACCACTGGATTGCGGCGAAGTTCCCTTGCCCGCGCGGCAATGAGGATGCGTTCAGTGGGTAAATCTTCGTCCACAATGGCCGTGTATCTGCCACGGTCAACCGTCACGATCCGGCCAATGACTGCATCCTCGTGGGCGGGTCTGTCCTTGGTTCTTGGCCGGCTGCCCTTCTTATTTGCCCTGACCCGGACATCAGATTCATCCCAGTTGCTGTAATCCCGTGCCATGTTCTATGCCTTTGTTTCAACCGCCGCGGCGACTCCAACAGCGGTCTGCGACACCATGGCCGCCCACATATTTGGAAACTCGGGCATGGTCTTGGCAGTTGTGGCAATATTCTCAACCTCGACGCCGGGAACGGCAAGCCCGATGATGGCGCCGGCCGTGGCCATACGGTGATCATGGTAACTGTGGAACACCCCGCCATGGAGAGCTGCCGGGTTGATGATCAGTCCGTCTTCGGTCTCCACCGCATTGCCACCCAGAGCGTTGATTTCAGCTACCAGGGCGGCCAGGCGATCGGTCTCATGTCCGCGCAGGTGTGAGATGCCGCGCAGGCGTGAGGGTGTGGAAGCCAGAGCACAGATCGCGGCTGTGGAAGGTGCCAACTCACTAGTGTCGGAGATATCCACACCCTTGATTTCCGGGCCACCTGTGACTGTCAGGACGCCGTCTTCAAGGCTGACAGTGGCACCGAACTGGGGCAGGATTTCACGCCACTTATCGCCAACCTGAGTCGTTTGAGTGGGCCAGTTCGGGATACGGACTGTGCCACGTGTTGCTAGGGCTGCTGCCAGAAACGGGCCGGCGTTTGAGAGGTCCTGTTCCAACGCCACGTCAAAGGCGGCAATAGCTCCAGGGAGCACAACCCAGTGGTTGGGGGTGGAGTCATCAACTGCGACACCCATTGAACGCAGAATTTCCACTGTCATGGAAATATGGTCCACGCTGGGGACAGACTCACCGATGTGCTCAAGGTGCAGACCGTTGGTGAATCGGGGAGCGACCAGCAAAATAGCTGAGATGAACTGCGAGGAGTCACCCGCATCAACCTGTACGTGGCCACCGGCAACAGCACCTGTACCCTGCACTGTGAATGGCAGGAAACCGTCCTCGCCATCCTCCACCCGAACGCCAAGTCCTTCCAGTGCCGCCACAATGGGCGCCATGGGACGGCGAAGTGCGGCGGGGTCCCCGGTGAACTTCACCTGGCCGGCAACGAGGGCCGCTAACGGCGGGACGAAGCGCATGACAGTACCTGCAAGGCCACAGTGAACCTCTGTGGTCTCTGTGGGTTCTGTGGCCTCTGTGGTGGGGGTCAAATCCGTGGGAATAGGCGTGACCACCAGATCGGGTACCTCCTGCGCTCCGGGAACTTCTTTGATGATCGCTCCCAAGGCACGTAGTGCCCCGATCATGAGATCAGAGTCCCGGGATTGCAAAGGCGCACGCAAACGGCATTCACCCTCGGCAATGGCGGCCAGCACCAAATACCGATTGGTCAGCGATTTAGAGGCCGGAATGGTGACTGTGGCATCAAGGGGTGCGGTGGAGAAAGGTGCGGGCCAGTGGGAGCTGGTCATGGATAGTTACTGTCCTGTCACTTCGTGGGCCAGTGTGCGGACCGACTTATCCGCAGATTTAAGCTTGGATTTAGCGGTCTTTTTGCCACTCTGAAGCAGCTTCTCGGTACGCCACGCCAGTCCGGGACGCCCAGCCGTATCAACACTTGCCAGAAGCGCGCCGCCAATCAAACCAATGTTCTTGGTCAGTTGGTTGCGCCGGTGGGAGCGGTTTTCTTTGGTGCTTGTCTCAGCATTGCGGTACTCAACCACTGTGCCCAAACCAGCTGTCAAGGCCAAAGCAACGGCAGCGGGCCGCGAAAATTTCCCAAACGCCAGCAAAATCCCTGCACCTACTTGGGTGCCAGCAAGCACTCGGGCCAGGTTCTTTTCGCTGACCTCAACAGGCAGGGCCGCGCTGAGCGGGCGCAGCACCGGCGCCAACTGCGCCGTTGTCTGGTCTGCGTGACGCAGACGGTCAAGGCCGGACAAGATAAACGAAGACGCCAGCATGGGGCGGGCGAGTACGCGAACAATGGACAAGTGAGCCTCCTTATTGATGCTTTTAGCCTCCCTGAGTCACGGCCGGGGCCGCTTTGCGGAAGGCTAATGCTGTGTCTAAGTCTCCCACGACTCTTTCGCTGATGCGGTGTTTGCGGAATATACGACGCCGTTGCCCTGTTTACATCTGTAATGGCGGCCTGAGTTGAGGCTGGCCAAGAAACATTTGAAGCGAGGGAAGGCCGTAGTGCAAACACTGATCCAAGCTGCACCCGTGAAGCAGGGTCTGAGCATAGACTCAGGAGTGATGAACATTTCCGAGCCTGAGCAAACCACTAACTCCGAGCCCGCATCCACCACTCTAAGTGCCGTGGGTAGTACAGATGTGGCTGAAGTTGATGTTGCCAACGAGAGCGCTGATGCCAGGCGGGCGCGCTTTGAACGCGATGCCATGGTGTACGTGGACCAACTGTATTCAGCCGCCATGCGTATGGCCCGCAACCCCAGTGATGCTGAGGATCTGGTCCAAGAGGCGTACACGAAAGCATTTTCTGCTTTTCACCAGTACAAACCGGGTACAAACCTAAAAGCATGGCTGTACAGGATCCTCACCAACACCTACATCAACCTGTACCGCAAGCGGCAGCGCGAGCCGCTGCAATCGAATTCGGACAGTGTTGAAGATTGGCAATTGGCACGAGCCGAGTCACACACTTCGCGGGGGCTCCGTTCGGCAGAGGCCGATGCGCTGGATCATCTGCCGGACTCGGACGTGAAAAAAGCCTTACAGGCGATCCCTGAGGAATTCCGGCTGGCAGTTTATTTTGCCGATGTTGAAGGCTTCGCCTACAAGGAAATCTCAGAAATCATGAACACCCCCATCGGTACAGTGATGTCTCGCTTGCACAGGGGGCGGAAACTTTTGCGTGAAATGTTGGCCGACTATGCCGTGGAACGCGGATATGTCAAAGGAACCAACCAAATGACTGAAACGGAGAATTAACCATGGGCGACTGCCAAAGCCTGGGCGATTGCGACGACGAACGCATCGTGCGGATTTATGAATACCTTGACGGAGCGTTGTCCTGTGATGACCTCAGCGAGATCAAAGACCATCTTGACGGGTGTTCTGACTGCTCGCAGGAGTATGACCTTGAGTGCGTCATTCGCTCAGTTGTGAAGCGCTCCTGTAAAGAAGCTGCCCCTGAGACTCTTAAAGCTGCAATCCTTGCCCGCCTGCACGAAGGCAAGCTGCACGAAGGTAGGCCGCACGAAGGTAAGCCGGCCCAGGTTTAGCTAATACCGGCGGAAGGTTCCTGAATGTCTAGTTTGGGCTCTGCCGGGCGCATGGAAATCGTACTGTATTGACTTGCGGACCTGCCCGTCACACGACGGTGCAGGGAACCGCCAATCAGGTGCGCCTGGACCTTTGCCATCTCAGCCTTTTCGCCAATGAAGAGATCATCCACCGTGTTGGTCCACAATTGCAGCCACCGGTTGAAATGTTCAAGTGTGAGCGGTTCTTTGGCATGAATGTCAAAGTGGATTGCCAGTGCATTGCGCTTGTAAAGGCCCGCTTTGAACAGCACTGTTGTCCAGAAGTCGGCCATGATGGGCATATGCCGGGCTAGATCCATGTGAACAACATCCGTGAAGATGTAACCTATCAGCTCATCTGAGAAAGCTCTGGTGTAGAAGGTCTCTACAAGGAGCAAGGCGTCGGCCCTGTCCGTGATATCTCTGCGGGTATGGCCCAGTCCCGGATTGTTAGAGGGTTTTGGGTGCGCCGGGTTGTAAGCGTCGAGGTTTGAGGCCGTTCGGCCTGTATTCAAAGCAGGGTTATTCATGGTTTTCTAGCCCGCCACGGCCAAGATAATCAGTATCCCTGCCATGGGTAGGGAAACCGTTTTGAGGAATTCCAAGCCAATGTACGCAATGTGTGTCAGGGTAGCAACTTTGGCCTTTACGGCTGTAGTTCCCGTATGTGTCAAAGCCGTATCTGCCAGTGCACTTGTGCGCTTGTTCATGGCTGGCCGGAGAACTAACACCTGCAAAGTCAGGGCCAGTACCGCCAGAATAATGAAAATACCGGCAGGAACGCTCACGAGCTCTTGTTCTTGTGTCCAGGCACATAATAAAACAACCATCAGAGCCACCTCGATGAGATTCAGCACCTTAAACACCAACCGGCCAATGCCTACGCCTAAGGCATGAGTCATCCCAGGTGCCCGGAATTTAAGCGGTGTTTCAATGAAGGATATGCCGGTGATCAGGCCAAACCAGACGAATGGCACCATAGCGAGTAAAACGAGGGCGAGCATTTCTGAGCTTTCTACCGGCTGGGACTTTTCTGACAAGTCCACCTTATCTTTGAAACAGTTTTTTCCTTGTTTAATAAACTGCTTGTTTGCTCACATCACAATTGACGGCACTTCCGGGTTAGCGGCCATAATGTGTGTATGCAAAGTGGCTTTTGACCAGTAATCATATGGGATGCAGGGCCTTGTACATGCTTTGAAAGCATGTATGGTGACAGTTCCCAAGAACCACCCCCGTTGTGGTGTATGTGCTCAGAAGCTTGTGAAGAACGGTTCGACCAGTGCAGGTAAAACCCGGTGGCGGTGTAAATCCTGTGGTGCTTCCAGTACTCAATCCAGGGTTGATATGAGCAAGAAAGCAGAGTTCGCCGCTTTCCAGTCATGGATCACTGGCAAGACCCGTCAGGACGCCCATGCCAGCTCATCACGGACCTTTCGGAGACAGAGTGCTTGGTGTTGGAACGTGGCCCCACAAGCCCCTGTGACCGGGGAAATTCACCCGGTGCTCATGCTCGATGGAACGTACTTCAACGGCTGGTGCGTGCTCATTGCTTACACCGGTGATCACGTTGTTGGCTGGCAGTGGTGCGATCGGGAAAAACATGCTTCCTGGTCAGCGTTACTCAAGCAACTCCCGGCCCCTGCCATGGTCGTCATCGACGGGCACAAAGGCCTCGAGAGTGCGTTGGGTCAGCACTGGCCAGAAACAAGAGTGCAGCGGTGTTTGTTTCATATTCAACAGAACATCCGTACCCACCTCACGATGCGTCCGAAACTCGATGCTGGCAAGGAATTACTGGCCCTAGCGAAGGCTTTAACACCGATCCAGTCCCTGGATCAAGCCGCTGTGTGGGTCGGTGAGTTCGCGTCCTGGGAAGCACGCTGGGAGAAGTTCTTGAAGGACCGCACCTACGCGAAGAAGAACGGTGAAAGGCCCTCACACGTGCGGGCAAACCAGAACTGGTGGTTCACGCATCTTCGTCTGCGCCAAGCCCGTGGAACACTAGCCACAGTCCTGCAGAACGATCATCTGTTTACTTGGCTCACCCACGCCACCGAAGACCAGAAACTCCCTAGGACAACGAGCCCGCTCGAGGGTGGGATCAATGCTGGCTTGAAGCACCTTCTTCGGGACCATCGAGGTCTTAGCGATGATCATGCCAAACGAGCCGTGGACTGGTACCTCTACCACCACACCGAGGCCCCTAAAGATCCCTGGGACCTAGTGAAGGCCCACCACTGGCAACCAAAAAAGAAGAAACGACAAATGGTTCACGAGCCCATCGGCCCTGCCCTCTACGACACAGCCTTCAGCCCAGAAGACGGCAATGGAATTCAACAAGGATGGGGCGGAAGAAGCCACTGACACGCCCGGGCTGTACACACATTTTGGCCGCTAACCCGCAATGGAATTCAACAAGGATGGGGCGGAAGAAGCCACTGACACGCCCGGGCTGTACACACATTTTGGCCGCTAACCCGCACTTCCGGGCAGACTAGTGGGCGCACTGCCGAGAGGCCAAACAAAAAGCCCGCTCCACCAAGTAGTGGAACGAGCATTTGTTTTTTTAGTCAAGAATTAAGCGTTGGGACGCTTACCGTGGTTAGCGGCGCTACCCTTACGATCCCGACGCTTACGTGAACGCTTGGACATAGTAGTCTCCAATCATCTAGAAGATCTTTAAAAACGATCCTCACCAAGTTTCGCATATGTGGCGCAGACACACCTAACCGAGAAGGTAGTTGATGGTGAGCGCTACAGCCGGTTTGGCACTTTAAACCGCTTCAGGCAGATCAAGCCACTGGTACCAGCCACGGTGCAGTACCAGCCAGGCCATGAGCCCGTAGCCGGCCTGGCCGGGGGAGCCGGCGTTGGCCGCTACATCGTTACGCCACTGTTCGTGATTTTGCAAAGGGGCAAAAGTGTCAACGTAGTGGTGCTTGCGCCGCGTTGTGACGTCGGCAAAGGCGGCGTTGAGGTCTGCCAGCTTGCGGTTCAACACAGGATCAAGTGAGGGTGGCGGGCCCACCACAAACACAGGGATGTTCAGCTGCGTAGCTCCGTCAAGAATGTTCGCCAAGTTCAGCCGGGACCGTGCCGTGGACAAGCCGTACTCAATGTCCCGTCCGGACAGACCTATGACAAGACGGTTCTCATGGAAGTCATCAAAACGTCTGCCTGCTTCATGCAGCCACCGGCCAGCCAACGCTTCGGTGCCCTCCCGCGGGGCCGCCAACACAAAGGATTCGATCAAGACTGAGTCGGCAGGGGTTCTGGCAAGGACACGTCCAAGCCAGCCCAGGGCGCGAGGATCGCCCACACCTGCAACCAACTCATCCCCTACAGCCACTATTCGCAGTTCCCGCTTCTCCACGGCGCCCCTCTTCTTATTGCATAAATTTGGAATACAAATAACTGATGCCCGGTCTGATCGCGCAGACCGGGCATCACTATTGTTTTAGCTACGTTCAAACGCCTGTTTGACAAGCATCGTCAACTCGACTGCGTGGTTCTTAGCCGAACCCGTTGCAGTTGCGGCCGAAGCCGGACGCGAGACAAGGCTTAGCTTCTTCTCTAGCATGGGAGCCAAGTTCAAACCCATGAACGGCCACGGACCCTGGTTGGCTGGCTCATCCTGAGCCCAAACAACGTCAGCGTTGGGGTACTTGGCAAGTTCTGCCTTGATTTCTTCCAAGGGCAACGGGTACAGCTGCTCTACGCGGATGATGGCAAGCTTGTCATCCCCTGCCTTATCCCGTGCCGCCAGCAGGTCGTAATACAAACGTCCCGAGACCAGAAGAACACGGTCCACTGCGTTGTTATCCAACGCGGCGTGCTCACCTATCACCGTGCGGAAGCCGCCCTGGGTGAAGTCTTCAACCGAGGAAGCTGCTGCCTTCAGACGCAACAGTTGCTTGGGCGTGAAAATAATCAACGGCTTGTGTGGGCGGCGGTATGCTTGACGCCGCAGCAAGTGGAAGTGCGATGCCGGCGTGGTTGGGTTGGCCACGATCATGTTCTCTTCGGCGCACATTTGCATGAAGCGTTCAATACGGGCGGAGGAGTGGTCCGGGCCTTGGCCTTCATAGCCGTGCGGCAACATCAAGACCAAGGACGAACGCTGTCCCCATTTCTGCTCGGCTGAGGAGATGAACTCGTCAATAACGGTTTGGGCGCCATTGACAAAGTCACCAAACTGGGCTTCCCATACGACAAGCGCATCCGGTCGTTCAACCGAGTAACCGTATTCGAACGCCATGGCGGCATATTCGCTGAGCAATGAATCATAGATCCACAGTTTGCCCTGATCCTCGGAGAGATCCCTGAGTGGGGTCCACACCTTGCCGGTGGCGCGGTCGTGGAACACTGCGTGGCGCTGCACGAAGGTGCCGCGGCGGGAATCCTGTCCGGCCATGCGGACAGGGACACCCTCCATGAGGAGGGAGCCAAACGCTGCGAGTTCACCAAAGCCCCAGTCAATGTTGCCCTCGCGGGACATGGTTTCCCGCTTTTCCAGCAGTGGTTTGAGCTTGTTGTGGATCTCGAAACCTTCAGGAACAGCAAGGTGCACTGCTCCGATTCGGGCCAGCGTGTCCTTACTGATGGCGGTGACCGCCGGATCGTTCGCTGCCGTATCGGCTTGCTGGGCGGAGGGACGTTCCAGATCAGAAATGGACTGTGAATCCTTGGTGATGATCGGGATCGGAGAAGTTTGGGCGGCGTGGGTTTCAGCGAACACGCGTTCAAGGCGTTCCTGGTAGTCACGCAGTAACTGTGTGGCTTCCTCTTCGGTGATGTCACCGCGGCCAATCAAGGCTTCGGTGTACAGGCGGCGCACTGAGCGCTTAGCTTCGATGAGGTTGTACATCAGCGGCTGAGTCATGGAAGGATCATCACCCTCGTTGTGCCCGCGGCGGCGGTAGCAAACCATGTCAATGACAACGTCCTTGCGGAAGCGTTGCTGGAATTGGTAGGCCAACTGGGCTGCGCGAACCACAGCCTCAGGGTCGTCGCCGTTGACGTGGAAAACAGGTGCCTGGATCATCTTTGCCACATCGGTTGAGTACACCGAAGAGCGTGATGATGACGGCGCGGTGGTGAAACCGACTTGGTTATTCACAACTACGTGAATGGTTCCGCCTGTGCGGTAACCGCGCAGTTGGGACAGGTTCAGTGTCTCAGCAACTACACCCTGACCGGCGAAGGCAGCGTCGCCGTGGATCATGATGGGCAGAACCGGGAAACTCTCACCCTGATCCAGGCGATCCTGTTTTGCCCGAACAATACCTTCCAGGACACCATCTACGGCTTCCAGATGTGAAGGGTTTGCGGCCAAGTAAACCTTGGTCTCATTGCCGGCGTCGGAGGTGAATGTTCCTTCAGTACCCAAGTGGTACTTGACGTCACCGGAGCCTTGAACGCTGCGAGAATCTTGTGTGCCTTCGAACTCACGGAAAACCTGTGCATAGGTCTTTCCTGCGATGTTGGTCAGCACGTTCAAACGGCCACGGTGCGCCATACCTATGGCGACTTCATCCATTCCGTCATCAGCAGCATCGGAAATGATGGAGTCCAGAAGCGGAATCAATGACTCGCCGCCCTCCAGGGAAAAACGCTTCTGACCCACAAACTTCGTCTGCAGGAACGTCTCAAACGCTTCGGCTGAGTTCAGCTTGGAGACAATGCGCAATTGCTCTTCGCGGCTGGGCTTGGAGTAGGGGTGCTCAAGCTCATTCTGGAACCACTCGCGCTGCTCCGGCTCCTGGATGTGCATGTATTCAACACCTGTGGTGCGGCAGTAAGCGTCACGAAGGACTCCGAGGATGTCTCGCAGCAACAATTTTGCTTTGCCGCCGAATCCACCGGTGGGCCATTCGCGGTCTAGGTCCCAGAGTGTCAGACCGTAGCTGAGTACGTCGAGGTCGTGGTGCTTGCGCTGAACGTATTCCAACGGGTCGGTATCAGCCATCAAGTGGCCACGCACGCGGTAAGAGTGGATCAGCTGCTGGATGCGGGCAACCTTGTTGATCTGGTCTGCGGGGTCAACCTGCAGGTCAACGCTCCAACGAACAGGCTCGTAAGGGATGCGCAGTGATTCAAAGATCTCATCATAGAAGTTCTCGGCACCGAGCAGGAGCTGGTGTATCTTCTTGAGGAACTCACCGGACCCGGCACCCTGGATGACGCGGTGGTCATACGTGGAGGTCAGCGTCAGAATTTTCGAAACAGCGTTCCGAGCAATGATTTTGGCGCTGGAGCCCTGGTACTCGGCAGGGTAGTCAAGGGATCCGACGCCGATGATGGCTGCCTGGCCCTTGGATAGCCGAGGCACTGAGTGAACAGTACCGATGCCACCGGGGTTGGTGAGCGAGACGGTGGTGCCTGAGTGGTCATCAGCTGTGAGTTTTCCGGCGCGGGCGCGCTTGATCAGATCCTCATAGGTGTGCCAGAAACCAGCAAAGCTCAATGTCTCAGCTTTTTTGATATTCGGGACAATCAAAGAACGTGTGCCGTCCGGCTTTGGCATATCGATTGCAATACCAAAGTTCACATGCGGAGGTTGGACAGCTACGGGCTTGCCATCAATCTCATCGTAAGAAACGTTCATTGACGGGAACGCAGCCAATGCCTTGATGACAGCGAAGCCGATCAAGTGTGTAAAGGAGACCTTGCCGCCGCGAGAGCGGCCCAGGTTGGAGTTAATGACAACCCGGTTGTCGATCAAGAGCTTCGCCGGAATGGCGCGCACGCTTGTGGCTGTGGGTACTTCCAAACTGGTGACCATGTTGGCCGCGATGGCCTTAGCTGCACCACGCAAAACAGTCTTAACAGACTCTTCCGGGACGGACTTGTCCTTGGCGGTCTTGGGCAACTGAGCCGGGATGGGTGTGCTGCCAGTGCGTGCGGCATCCTTGGCAGGTGCCGGTGGACGCGAAGCCGTGGGTGCCTTGGGTGGGGACGGCGGTGCTGCCGGTGCGGCGGGAGTTGGCGCCGGGGTGGTACTGGGAATTGGAGTGCTTGGAGCCGAGGCGCTTGAAACCGGTGTACCGGTAGCGCCAGCAGGTGCGTCCGGGGCAGTCTTTGCGCCGACTACCGGAATTTGGGCCGTTACCGGGGTGGAACTCTTGGCGGTGTGGCGCCCGTTGCCGGCTGCGTCATCAGCGGCGAAACCTTCAAAAAGTGGCCACCACTTTGTGTCCACGGAATTCTTATCGCTCTTGTAGCGCTCATACAGTTCATCGACGAGCCACTCGTTGCCGCCAAATTCTTCGGGTAGACGGTGGATGGATTGCTCTGGCACGTGTATTACGCCTCTTCCATGAGTTCTTGTTGCCCGCTGAACAAGGTTGCAAAAAACTAGCGACACCCGAATCTGGCGGATGCTGACTGCGCAACCCTGCGTAGCCTATTCGAAAGTGGGTGGGGTCCAACAAACCCTATCCGCGTGTAAGTCTAGTAAGCATGGTGGCCTGTAGGCCAATCTACGCCGCGGCGCGTCTCTTAGATAAGAAAAAAGGTGCAAATTTTTGCGGTGAACGGTATCGCTTCGTGGCTAGACTCTTACGCGGGCGCCCTGTTTGCGCCCCGTCAGCCGCTGCCGGCACTCAGCAGGGGCCCTTTTTCCCAGGGAGTGTCATGCGTTTTCTTAACCAGCCTGCAACAGAGTTGACCTATTCAGACGTGTTTTTGATTCCGTCGCGTTCCACCGTAACCTCGCGTTTGGATGTTGACCTTGCCAGTGGCGATGGTACTGGCACCACTATTCCGTTGGTGGTGGCTAACATGACGGCTGTCGCTGGGAAGCGAATGGCCGAGACCATTGCCCGGCGCGGCGGGATGGCCATTTTGCCCCAGGACGTTCCCTTGGAAGTGCTTGAAAGTGTTAGTGCTTGGGTGAAGACGCGAGACGCTTTATTTGAAACGCCGCTGGTCATGACAGCCGGAGACATTGTTATTGATGCCGTGCACCTGATGAGTAAACGGGCCCACAATGCGGTGGTGATTGTTGATGGTCTTGATTTTGTTGGTGTTGTGCGTGGCGTTGACTGCGAGGGTGTGGACAGGTTCTCCTCTCTGTCTTCGGTGATGCGTTCAAACGTACTGACGCTGGACGCTGCACCGTTCGATGAGATCCGGGCGCATGCGGATGCCGGCGATCTTGATTTCGCTGCCGCGAAATCGCTCACTGATGAGGCGTTGCGTGAAGCATTTGCTGTGTTGGATGCGGCGGGAACAGACTACGCGCCAGTTTTGCGCGCGTCGCAGGTTGTTGGTGTGCTGACCCGAAGCGGTGCCCTGCGCTCAACCATCTATCAACCGGCACTGGACGCATCAGGGAGGTTGCGGTTGGGCATGGCCGTGGGTATCAACGGTGACGTTTCAGCAAAAGCCGCTGCCCTGCTCGAATATGGGGTCGATGCGCTGGTTGTGGACACGGCCCATGGGCATCAGGAAAAGATGATGGACGCTGTGCGCGCCGTGCGTGCGCTCTCACCTGCTGTGCCCGTGGCGGCTGGCAACGTGGTGAGCGCCGCCGGGGTACGCGATCTGGTCGAGGCGGGAGCGGACATCATCAAAGTAGGTGTTGGGCCCGGTGCCATGTGCACCACGCGGATGATGACGGCGGTTGGCCGGCCCCAGTTTTCGGCTGTGCTGGAATGCTCCACGGCGGCTGCCGGGCTGGGGGCTCATGTCTGGGCCGACGGCGGCGTACGGTATCCGCGGGACGTTGCCCTGGCGTTGGCTGCGGGGGCCAGTCAAGTCATGATCGGGTCTTGGTTTGCCGGTACCTATGAGAGTCCTGGTGACCTGCAGGTAGATGCGGGTGGCCGCCAGTACAAGGAGAGCTTTGGTATGGCTTCTGCACGGGCCGTGCAAAACAGAACATCCCGTGAAGGGGCGTTTGAGCGGGCCCGCAAGGGATTGTTTGAGGAAGGCATCTCCACTTCGAAAATGTATCTGGACCCCGCCCGTCCCGGCGTGGAGGATTTGTTGGATATGATCACCGCCGGTCTGCGCAGCTCCTTTACTTACGCAGGAGCCGCCTCGCTGGCGCAGTTTAGGGAGCGTGCCATTGTGGGGGTGCAGTCCGCCGCCGGTTATGAAGAAGGACGGCCGCTGCCACAGAGCTGGTAGACTCGCCGGCCGTTAGTGTTGGTGCAATCTCAACCCGTGGCGTCGCAGTGACAGCCAGGCATTCCGGCAAGAGCCGGGGTTAACGTGATCTGCATCAACATTTGATATAAAAGTGACTATGGATACCTCGGAGTCTGCTGTTAAAACTGTTGCCGTAAAGCCCCAAGTTGTTGTCATGGGAGTCTCCGGCTCCGGCAAAAGTACGATTGGCGCCTTGGTTGCGGACGCCATGAACATTCCCTTCCTAGATGGCGACTCGCTGCACCCCATCGCCAACATTAAAAAGATGGCCGACGGGGCCGCTCTGACCGATGAAGATCGGTGGCCGTGGCTGGAAATTGTCGGGGACGAATTGGCGCAGGCTTCTGCCAAAGGAGTGGTGATCGCTTGCTCTGCCTTGAAGCGCCGGTACCGCGACGTGATCCGCGCCAAGGCGCCAGAAACAATTTTCCTGCATTTAAATGGCTCCTTGGACGTCTTAAGCTCCAGGCTCGAGGGCCGCTCAGGCCACTTCATGCCACCGGCCCTGCTGGTTTCCCAACTCGCTGCGCTTGAACCGTTGGAAGCAGATGAAAATTCTGTTGTCATTGACATTTCCGCCAGCGTCACGGCGATTCTTGCGCAGGCGCAGGCGGATATCAGGCAAGTTTTGGCCCAGTGATTCGGAGGTATCTCTTGTGGTGAAGGCTAACTCTGTGGTGAAGGACGACGACGAGCATGCCGTCAGTACTGACGAGGAGTTAAGCGTGGGTCAAGTTGCCCAACGTGGCGCAGTTAGTGTGTCTGCCTTGCACTTCTATGAGCGGCAAGGACTGATCTTCAGCACAAGAACGACCGGAAATCAACGTCGCTTTCGACGATCGGTGCTGCGACGTGTCGCAGTCATCAGGGCCGCCCAGCGGGCAGGCATCCCGCTTTCCTTAGTTGCGGCCGTTTTTGAAGAATTACCGCATCAAGGAGTACCTTCTCAGGCTGATTGGCAGCGCCTGTCCGAGCACTGGCAAGGCGAACTTGATGCCCGCATTGCCGCCTTGGAAAAATTGCGTGGAAGTTTGGGTGGCTGCATAGGGTGCGGCTGCCTGTCATTAGCGGAATGCCGTTTCGTGAACCCGGAAGACCACGTTGCGCAGAAGGGACCAGGCGCCCGCGCCTTCGATCCCACGTTCGGCCATGAAACACCAGAGCCGCCTCGACTCTAGCGTCCGGCTGCGCGTCCAGACCGGCTGCGCGTCCAGACCGGCTGCGGCCAGACCCATTGCAGACCAGTATGGGTGTGATGGGCGTCATGGCAACCCGGCTTGACCTTAACTAAGGTTGAGGTTCTATCCTCGAATGAGGATCTTGCCTTTTCGGCTGGACACGGTGAGAGGATTTTAATCAATCATGACTGTGCAAGCACAGAGAGTCCCTGTAGTAGCCACGTTTGTGGAGAGCGTGGACTCCACGGTTCTTACACACACCCGAGATTTGGCACATGATTTCAAAGCTGCTTTTGGCGGCCACCCTGCCGGAGTTTCTATTATCACGGCCGATTCTCTGACCGGCCCCGTAGGGATCACTGCTTCATCGGTGGCCTCGGTGTCCGCGGAACCTCCGCTGCTGGCCTTCTCCCTCGCTGCCGCCAAGGGTTCCGCGGCTGCTCTTGCCGTAGCGGACACAGTGGTGGTCCACCTCTTGACATCCGATGACTTGGAACTCGCGAAAACCTTTGCAAATTCTGCTGCCGAGCGTTTCGGCGAAGCAATGGCGTGGTCCACTCTGGCAACCGGAGAGCCCTTGCTCTTGCACGGCGGATACGCGCTGCGCTGTAAAGTTCTGAGCCGCACACCTGCCGGAGGATCATTATTGTTGGCGGCGGAAGTGGTGGAGATCATCGCACCGGAAAACACTGGCACACCCATTGTTTACCACAGCCGCACCTTCCATGCGTTGGGGCAGCACAGCCTCCTGCCCGGGTACTAACGCCTTGCACCTGTCAACGGATAGGCAAGATATTCACGGCAGGTAAGTAATACTCAAGGCTGGCAAGATAGTCACGGCGGGTAAATACGGCTAAGAAGAAGTACGCCGTATCCTCACTGCAATTTCCCAGCTGCTGTTCATGCACGCTTCATGCCAGCTTTTGCTGAGGAGGCGGGGTGCTGAGGTAGACTTGAAATCCTATGAAAAGTAAATCTAGGGGCCGGCGCAACGGCTTGCAGAGCATCGAAATTGCTTCCTGTAACCGCGTTGACAATGCCGGCACCCCCCGCACCAGTGACCACAGTTCAGAGACGCCGGCAGCAACTCCGGCCGCGGTCGGCCCCAGCGCCGACCACCCTCCGCCGGCGGCCAACCCCCGCCTTCGCGCAGTAGCGCAGCTCGCGTTAGGCAACGCGATCTCTCGGGGGGAGCTGTAAATGGAATGGATACTTTTGGCAGCAGGTCTGCTGCTGATCCTTGGCACCGGATTCTTCGTTGCCGTTGAATTTTCCCTTGTGGCCCTTGATCAATCAACTGTCCAGCGCGCCGTCAATAGCGGCGATAAGGCAGCCCAGCCTCTTCTGCACTGTTTGAAATCGCTGTCCACGCAACTTTCCAGTTGCCAGTTGGGTATTACCTTGACCACCCTGCTGACTGGTTTCCTCATGGAACCCTCCTTGGGCGTCTTGTTGGCTGGACCTTTGGGCGCAGTTGGCGTTCCGGAGCCGGCAATTACTGGCGTTGCCCTTGCCCTTGCCATGCTGATTGCCACGCTTTTGTCGATGCTGATTGGCGAGCTTGTCCCAAAGAACATGGCCATTGCCAAGTCTCTTGAAATTGGCAAGCTAGTTGCCAGGCCTCAGCTGGTTTTCACTGCCATCTTCAAACCGGCAATCGTGGTTTTGAATGGCTTCTCCAACAAGGTCTTGAACCTCTTTGGAATGGAGGCCAAGGAAGAAATTTCAGGCGCACGATCTCCTGCCGAACTTGCCTCCTTGGTCCGCCGCTCGGCAGCTATGGGAACACTGGATGTGGGAACGGCAACTTTTATAGCCCGTACCTTGAGCTTTTCCCAGCGCACAGCCGCTGATGTCATGACCCCTCGCATGCGGGTTGAAACTATTGAAAGTACCAAATCAGTTGATGAGATCATTGACGTCGCCAGGCGCACCGGATACTCCAGATTTCCCGTCATCGGGGAGTCAGCTGATCAGATCCTCGGTGTTGTGCACCTGAAAAAGGCTGTCTCGATTCCATTCCACAAAAGATCAGACATTGAAGTGGGCGCCATCATGACTGATGTTTTGCGCGTCCCCGAAACCGTGCATCTTGACGCACTGATCCTTGAACTGCGTGAAGGAAACCTGCAGATGGCTGTTGTGCAGGATGAATACGGCGGCACGGCCGGGGTCACCACACTTGAGGATCTAGTGGAGGAGATTGTTGGGGAAGTTTCCGATGAACACGACAGGGTCAAACCCGGGATTCTTTTGGCGGCCGACGGCACGTGGTTCTTCCCAGGGCTTATGCGTCCGGATGAGGTCTCCGAACGTATTGGCCCGCTCACCGTCCCTGATGAGGCCGGCTATGAAACTGTTGCCGGCTTCATGATGGCTGAGCTGGGCCGCATCGCCACTGTTGGTGACACCGTGGCAGTAGAAGGTGGACTGTTGGTGGTTGACAGGGTGGAACGACGCCGGATAGATAGGATCCGTTTTATTGCGGCGCCTTCCCCCGATGCGAACGAAGTAGACGGCTCGGCCGGAGCAGGTGATTCCCTGTGAACCCCTGGGTAGGAATTCTCTGGCTCATAGTGCTGTTGTTCGGCAATGCTTTCTTTGTGGCAGCTGAATTTGCTGTCATGACAGCCCGGCGCAGCCAGATTGAGCCGCTGGCGGATGCCGGCTCCAAACGTGCCAAAGTCACCCTGGGTGCTATGGAAAACGTCTCCCTCATGCTGGCCTGTTCACAATTGGGTATCACTGTGTGTTCCCTCTTGATTCTGAACGTCTCCGAGCCTGCCATTCATCACCTGTTGGCTGCTCCACTGCATACAGTGGGCGTGGCGGATAACGTGGCCAGCCCCGTCGCTTTTGTCATCACGTTGGCTTTGGTGACCTTTTTGCACGTGACCTTTGGGGAGATGGTTCCCAAAAATATGAGCGTGTCAGCGGCGGACAAGGCAGCACTTTTGTTGGCTCCACCACTGGTGCTTATCAGCAAGGTGGTGCGCCCCGTTATTGTGGCTTTGAACTGGACCGCGAACCATATAGTGCGGTTGTTTGGCATTGTTCCCCAAGATGAGGTCTCCTCCAGCTTTACTTTGGAAGAGGTGCAGTCAATTGTGCAAGAATCGACGCGAACCGGGCTGGTAGATGACCAGACGGGGCTCATCACCGGCGCCCTTGAGTTCTCCTCTCAAACTGCGCGCGGCATCATGGTTCCACTGACAGATTTGGTGACCCTGCCTGCCGCCGCTACCCCCGTCGATTTTGAGCACAAGGTTGGCAAGACCGGGTTCTCGCGGTTCGTCTTTACGGATGCAGAAGGGGCCTTGCTGGGATACCTGCACTTGAAAGACGTGCTGCGGATTCCGGTTGAACGGTATCAAATGCCGATCGGCGAAGCCCGCGTACGCTCCATGGTGAACTTGCAATCCAATGAAGAAATTGAGGATGTGCTGGCAACCATGCAGCGCACCGGTTCTCATATGGCACGGGTTATTGACGAGCACGAGCAAACCATGGGTGTCTTGTTCCTGGAGGACGTCATTGAGCAGCTGGTCGGTGAGATCCGTGATGCCACGCAGACCCATATTCAGGAGCGCAGAAAAGCTTGATGCGAATGATTCCTAATATGCGCTATGCTAATTGTTATTAGTAACAGTTCTCATTAGCGCTCTTTGAAGGAATCTTATGCTCCACAACCGCCGCACACTGCTTCTGCTGGGCGCCTCCCTGGCCCTGACCCTGACTGTGGGGGCTTGCAGTGGCGGCGGAGGTGGAGGCGGCGCAGGTGGAGTCGGCGCTGACCAAACTACTGATGGCACTGTCTCGGTGGTGGCTACAACCAGTGTGTACGCAGATGTTGCCCAAGCCATCGGTGGTGAGTACGTGCGCGTCCATGCCATCATTTCCAGCGCCAATGCTGATCCGCACGGATACGAGGCCAACGCACAAGACAAACTAGCTGTCTCCAAAGCTCAGATTGGCATTGAGAACGGTGGCGGTTATGACGATTTCTTCCCCCAGCTAGCCAAAGGGCAGCTGGATGCGGAAAACATCATCAACGTCAGCGAGCTTTCCGGATTGGATAGTGGAGCAGACTTTAATGAACACGTCTGGTACTCACTACCCACCATGTCCAAACTCGCCGATCAGCTTGTGCAACGCTTTTCCGCTGCTCTGCCAGCAGAGGCAGCCAGCTTCGCCACGCACGCTGATGAGTTCAAAGCACAGTTGAAAGAGCTTCAAACACGTCTCATCGATGTGAAAAAGGCGTACAGCGGAACCGCTGTTGCCATCACTGAGCCTGTGCCCATGTATCTGCTCGAGGAGGCCGGTTTGGTCAACACGACCCCGGCTAAATTTACCGAAGCAGTTGAGAATGGCGCGGACGTTCCTGCAGCGACAGTAGCGGAAGTCCTCTCGCTGATCGCGTCTGGAAAAATCGCGTTGTTGGCTTACAATCAGCAAACCGAGGGGCCGCAAACCAGCCAGATTAAGACGGCATGCGAGGCCGCAGGAATACCTGTCGTGAATTTTGCTGAGACCCTCCCGGAAAACACCCACTATGTAAACTGGATGCTTGCCAACGTCTCACATTTGGAGCAGGGACTGAAAACCATGGACGCCAAATGAGCGCACCGGTCCAACCCGTGATCACGCTCAAACGTGGCACCTTGAAATACGGGACGCGTACCCTCTGGCAGGACCTGAACCTAGAGGTACGCCCCGGTGAATTCCTTGCCGTTCTAGGCGCTAATGGAAGCGGTAAAACCAGTTTCCTCAAAATCCTTCTGGGACTAACTCCGCTGAGTTCCGGGCTGCTAACAGTGGATGGAGCGCGCGCCAAACGTGGCAATCGCAGTATTGGTTACGTTCCCCAGCAAAGAAATTTTGCGCTCGATACTGCACTGCGAGCCCGTGACCTTGTAGGGCTTGGCGTGGACGGTGATAAGTGGGGTTTTCGCATCCGCGGCAAGGCGTACCGCAAACGTGTGGATGAGTTGCTTCAAAAAGTGGGTGCAACCAGCTACGCACATATCCCTGTGGGAATGCTTTCAGGCGGTGAACAGCAGAGACTGCGAATCGCCCAGGCCATGGCAGCTAATCCCAAAGTCTTGCTGTGCGATGAACCGCTGCTCTCCCTTGACATGCATCATCAAAAGGCAGTCAGCGCTTTGGTGGGTAAACAAGCCAAGGACAACGGAACTGCCGTGGTCTTTGTCACCCATGAGATCAACCCGATCTTAGAACACGTGGACAGGGTGCTGTACCTGGCCGGTGGCCGGTTTACGCTGGGCACCCCCGAAGAAGTTATGCGCTCCGAAGTGCTCTCAAAGCTGTATGGCACTCAAGTGGAGGTACTTAATGTGGCAGGCCGGCTGGTTGTTGTGGGCCGGCCCGACTCAGTCATTGATGGACATACCCAAGGCCAACACGTGGAGCATGCGCATCGAGAAGCTAGCCATATCGCAAGCACTTCACCCGACGCGGGCAGCCCTGACGGCTTAGCACGGGTAGAACGCATGCATAGGCAGGAAAATTCATGAATTGGCTGGATTTTAGCGACGCAGTTTTTAACTTCACCAACTACGGCGAACTCCTTCCCCTGTTCAGGGACACTTTGCTCGCCGGTGCCATTCTGGGCGTTGTAGGCGGGCTCATTGGCACATTCGTCATGATGCGCGACCTTGCTTTTGCCGTTCACGGGATAGCAGAACTTTCTTTTGCCGGAGCAGCTTTTGCGCTGTTGATCGGCGCGGATGTCATCTTTGGATCCCTTGTTGGCTCAATCCTTGCGGCTTTATTGCTGGGAGTGATGGGGGTCCGGGCTCGTGAAAAGAACTCTGTCATTGGCGTCATCATGCCTTTTGGGCTGGGACTTGGAATCCTATTTTTATCCCTTTATGAGGGCCGCGCCGCCAATAAATTTGGTTTGCTCACAGGTCAGATTGTCTCGGTTGACACCACCGCGCTCTCCGTTCTGGCTGGCACGGCGCTTGTGGTTGTGGCAGGGCTGGCGCTGATCTGGCGGCCGCTGACCTTCGCTAGCGCAGACCCAGACATTGCTACGGCGCGTGGGGTTCCCGTACGGAGCCTTTCGCTGGCCTTCATGTTCTTGCTGGGCATCGCCGTTGCACTTTCGATTCAAGTGGTTGGGGCGTTGCTTGTACTGGCGTTGTTAATTACCCCAGCTGCAGCCGCCCTGCAGGTCACGGCGGCGCCGCGTATGGTGGTGCTGCTGAGCGTGGCTTTTGCCATGATCTCAACTGTTGGCGGCATCATGCTGGCACTGGGTGGCAGTATCCCCATCAGTCCCTACGTGACAACGCTGTCCTTTGTGATTTACCTGATCTGTAAAGTGGCCGGTGCCTGGCGCAGGCGTCGTGGTTGGGCAACGCGAGCGGTTAGCGCCTAGCCCGGGCTGGTATCACCACTTCACGAATGATCAAGATGATCCCGGCTGAGATGGGGATCGCCACCAGGGCCCCGGCCAGGCCAAGAAGTGTGCCCCCGGCCAATGCAGAGATCAGTACGATTGAGCCGGGCACATGAACGGCTTTACTCATGACTTTTGGCGTAAATACATACGCTTCAAGCTGCATGTAGACAAGCATCGCAATCAAAACGATCAGGGCAGCAGTGGGTGAGGTGAACAAAGCCACGATTGTCATCAACGCCGTGGTCAGCACCGTTCCCACTAAAGGAATCAAGGTAACGAAGAGGGCCAGGGTTGCAATGATGACGGCATAGGGGGAGCCCACCACCGTAAGCAGAATAAAACTATAGACGGCGTTGATCGCGGCAAGAACCGCCATGCCGCTAAGGTAGCGGCCAATCGAGTCCATGATCCGCTCGGCATAGCTGATCACTGTTTCGCGCTTGGATGCGTCGATGAGCGAGTAGCCGGCTTTCTTCATGGTATCCAGCGTTGCCACAAAGTAGATCGTTAAGATAAAGATGAATAGACCCGTAGAGAAACCACTGGCAAGCGCCACGCCTACGGCAAGCGCACCTCCACCAACCTGAGCCCAAATCTTCGGGTCAGTCAACAAGGAGTTGACCCAGACAAGGGCCTGCTGAGCCATTCCGTTGGTTTTCTTATCAAGGTCATCGAACCACCCATCCGTTTGCATCGCCTGAACCTGTCCCGGCAGGGTAGCGACTAGATGGTTTGACTGTTCAACAATGAGAGGGGTGATCAAGGCAACAAGGCCCACAACAACGAGTATGAAGAGCAGGATCACTGTCAGCAGCGACATGGCCCGGCTCAAACCCTTGCGTTGAAACCAGCGGACAAGCGGGTCCAAACCGAGGCTAATGAACAGGGCAGCAAAGACTGCAAAAAGCACATTGGTGAGGTTGCTGATTGTGAACGCCAGCAGCAGAGCTACTAGCACCCCAAGAGTCACTGTGAAACCCCAACGGAAAGGGCTGCTGACAAACATCGACGGCGCTAGGGTGCGCGCTCCTTTGAGCTCGGTAGCCGAGGTTTTGTGGGAACGTTCATTGCGGTTCATGGCATTAGTATGCCAGTTCACATCAACGCCTAGCGAGTCTATCTCTTGGCCGAGCACTCCGGGCAGAGACCGTAGATTTCCACTGTGTGCTGAACTTGGGTGAAACCGTTTTCTTGGGCGATCCTGGCCGCCCAGCTTTCCACCGCCGGCGCCTCAACCTCTACGGTTTTGCCACAGTTTCTACATAGCAGATGGTGGTGGTGGTTTGTGGCGTTGCAGCGACGGTAAACGGCCTCACCGTCACTGTTGCGCAGGGTATCCAGTAGTCCCTCTTCGGCCATGGACGCCAAGATCCTGTAGGTTGTGGCCAGGGAAACCCGGGTACCTTGCCCATGCAGTTTACGGTGCAGTTCCTGCGTGCTGACAAAGTCATCCAAGGTGTCCATGGCGGCGCTGATAGCGATGCGCTGCTTGGTGACGCGCTGCTCCTTCACCGGGACATCTGACATTGTGCCAACTCATTTCCTCGTTGCGGGATTCAATCAACCAGCCTAGCGCACCTGCAGGGGAACATTTGTGCGGGCATTCCATGGTGGGGCGGGGGGAGTCAGGCATATGCTGGCAGCATGTTGCTCACAAAGTACACCCACGCTTGCGTTCGCCTTGAGCAGGATGGCCGCGTGTTGGTCCTGGACCCGGGTGTTTTCTCCGAGTCGGCCACAGCCCTTGAAGGCGCCGACGCTGTGCTCATTACCCACGAACACGCCGATCATTACGACGGCGAGGTGCTGGCTCACGCTCTGGCCAACGCACCAGCGTTACTGGTTTACGCCCCGGCTGGTGTGGCTCGGGACCTGAGGATACGGGCCTCTGGCTATGAAGGACGGATCCTTGACGCCGCTGCCGGTGATACTTTTGCTGTTGCAGGATTCGCCGTGCAATGTTTTGGCGGTCAACACGCAGTAATCCATCCCTCGATTCCGGTTGTGGCCAACGTGGGGTACTTAATCGACGATGACCTCTACCACCCCGGAGATTCGCTGATAGTCCCCCACGGGGTGAGTGTGGGTACGCTTTTGGTGCCGGTTCACGCGCCCTGGTCAAAAGTCTGTGAAGTGGTTGACTTTGTTGTCTCGGTCCGGGCCCCGCACGCCTTTCAGATCCACGACGGGCTGCTTAACGAGCAGGGATTGGCGTTCACGGAGTCCCATATCGCCAGGATTGGCGGACTTCATGGAGTGAAGTTCCGGCACCTGCACGCCGGGCAATCGGTGGAAATCTAGCCTGAACACTTCAGGAAAGCACGCCGAGGATCCTTGAGCGGCAGTGGCTTAGCCGTGCCAAAGACCACTGGCAAAAAAGTCCTCGATGGCCTGCAGATGGGGTGCCGGATCCAGCCCCTTCTCGCCCAGCCATTGCGCGTTGTTGTAGCTGCCACCGTAGCGTTCGCCGCCGTCGCACATCAATGTCACAATGCTGCCACCTTCACCCTTGGCAATCATCTGCGCCACCAGCTGCCATACGCCCCACAAATTTGTGCCGGTGGAGGGTCCTGCATGCAACCCTGTCAGGTGTTCAAAGTGCATCATGGCTGCCACGGATGCGGCGTCAGGAATTTCCATCATGGTATCAATCACGCCAGGGACAAAACTGGGCTCCACTCGCGGGCGCCCAATGCCTTCGATCCGGGAAGAGTTTCCTGTGACAATGGAAAGATCCCCAGATTTCCACGCCGGATAAAACGCTGAACCCTCGGGATCAACCACGGCAAGCTGGGTGCTGTGGCCGTGGTAACGAATGTAACGGCCAATCGTGGCCGAAGTACCGCCAGTGCCGGCACCAACAACCACCCAGCTGGGATCAGGGAACCGCTCATGCTCCAACTGATTGAAAATGGATTCGGCGATGTTGTTATTGCCACGCCAATCGGTGGCCCGTTCGGCATAGGTGAATTGATCCATGTAGTGGCCGTTGTGTTCGGTGGCAATGGCTGTGGCTGCCGAATACACCTCATCGGCCTGATCAACCAAGTGGCAGCGCCCACCAAACTGCTCAATTAAGGCAATCTTTTCCGGGCTTGTGGAACGGGTCATCACGGCAACGAAGTCCAGGCCAAGCAGTTGCGCAAAATAAGCTTCAGAAACCGCTGTGCTGCCGGAGCTCGCTTCCACCACTGTGGTGCCCTCATGAATCTGCCCATTTACCAGTGCAAACAGGAACAGGGACCTGGCCAAGCGATGCTTTAAGCTGCCGGTCCTATGGCACGACTCATCCTTCACATACAGGTCAACGCCCCACTGCGCAGGCAGCTCGATCTTGTACAGATGGGTGTCAGCTGAGCGGTTGTTCTCGGCCTGTACTTTACCAATCGCGGTACGGGTCCACACCCTATCCGCGTGCGCTGTGGACACGGCGGAAGTGTTCGATGCTGTTGGGTTCATAAAACCAAGTGTATGCACTGGCGTAGATTTGTTCGTGGAGTCCGTTTCCTCAACGACCAAGGAGCCGCAAATGTCAGTTCTGATCAGTGTTGCAAACCTCAACGACCGGTTGAGTCAAAACAAACGAACAGTGCTGCTGGATGTGCGGTGGGCGCTGGGGGACCCGCACGGCCATGAGCATTACCTGGCCGGGCACATTCCCGGTGCCGTCTTCGGGGACATGAATTCTCAACTGGCATCCCACGGGGTTCCCCAGGATGGCCGCCACCCTTTGCCCGCCGAGGCTGACTTTGCCCACACAGTCCGCATGTGGGGCATCAATGAAAATGACACAGTCGTGGTTTACGACGACTCCGGCGCCACCGCGGCTGCCCGTGCCTGGTGGCTCTTGCGCCACGCGGGCTTGGCGAATGTTTACTTGCTCGACGGCGGGCTGGCAGCTTGGCGTTTGGCTAAACTGCCGCTCGAAGACGGTGAGGTACAGCCGGAGCCGGGCAACGCCGTCGTACATTTTGGGGCGATGGAAACCATCGATAGTGATGGTGCAGCTAACTTCGACGGGGTGTTGTTGGATGCCAGGGCAGGGGAGCGGTACCGGGGCGAAGTGGAGCCGATTGACCCGAGAGCCGGGCATATTCCCGGCGCTGTCAGTGCGCCAACAGCCGAAAATTTGGCGCCGGATGCCTCATTTTTAGCGGCGGATAAGCTGCATGTCAGATTTACGGCATTGGGAGTAGCCCCTGGAAGTTCCGTGGCTGTTTATTGCGGTTCTGGCGTCACCGCCGCGCATCAGATCGCTGCCCTTGAAATAGCCGGCTTCAAGGCGGCACTTTATCCGGGGTCGTGGTCTGCCTGGTCAAACCAGGGCGAGCGGGCGGTAGAAACTGTTCCCACTGTTGGGATGGACACCAACGGCGATAGGCTTGGTCCATGACCCACGTAAAAGCATATGCAGCTCAATCACCCACCTCCGGGCTCACGCCCAGCACCATCGAACGCCGTGAACCAGGTGCCCACGATGTTGAAATTGCTATTGAATTCTGTGGACTGTGCCACTCTGATGTGCACAGCATCCGCTCGGAATGGGGAACCACAAAGTACCCGCTGGTACCCGGGCATGAAATTGTTGGCATTGTTAGCCGCGTTGGCGATTCCGTGGAGGGCTTCACTGTGGGCCAGCGCGTTGGTGTTGGCTGCATGGTTGATTCCTGCCGGGAATGCGACTCATGCTTGGAAGGCTTTGAGCAGTACTGTGAAGTTGGCATGGTTGGTACCTACGGTGCACCGGATAAACGCAATGGTTCAGTCATCACCCAAGGCGGCTATTCACAAGCCATTGTTGTGGATGAAAACTATGTTTTGCACATTCCCGAAGGCATGGACCCGGCAGCTGCAGCACCTCTGCTATGTGCCGGCGTCACCACCTACTCACCACTGCGCTACCTGGATGTCCAGGACGGAGACAGTGTGGGTGTGATTGGTTTGGGCGGTCTTGGCCACATGGGTGTGAAGATCGCCAAGGCACTCGGGGCCAAGGTTACTGTTTTTACAACCTCTCCGGCGAAGGTTGATGCCGCTCTGGCCCTTGGTGCAGATAACGTGGTGATCTCCACCGACAGCGATTCAATGGCCGGGGCAAAGCATACATTGAACGCCATTTTGGACACTGTGGCTGCGGTTCACGATCTTAACCCTTACCTGCGAACGCTGGCCCGTGACGGTGCGTTGATCCAGTTGGGTCTGCCGTCGGAAGAGATGCCGGCTGTGGAACCGGGGCTGCTGATTCGCAAGCGTCTCGCTTACGGCGGTTCCTTGATTGGCGGGATTGCTGAGACCCAGGAAATGCTTGACTTCTGTGCCGAACACGGTGTTGTCTGCGATATTGAAATGGTGTCAGCCAGCGAATTGGACAAGGCCTACGACCGGATGGTTGCCGGTGACGTCAAATACCGATTCGTGCTTGATGCAAGCACTCTTTAACTCTTCTTTTCACCTTCTTTAGGGAGTAATTCTTGAGTACTTTGTTCAGTAAAATCATCAATGGCGAGATTCCCGGCCGATTCGTCTGGAAGGACGCAGACTGCGTGTCATTTCTGACCATTGGTCCTTTGACTGATGGACACGTGCTGGTTGTGCCCCGGTTGGAAGTGGACAAGTGGACGGATGCAGCACCGGAGCTTGTGAGCAAGCTAATGCTGGTTGCTCATACGATTGGCCAGGCCCAACTAGCCGCCTTCGACGCTCCTCGCTCAGGACTGACCATCGCCGGCTTTGAAGTTGAGCACCTGCACGTGCACGTCTTCCCGGCCTACGGTATGGAGAACTTCGATTTCGAAACAGTTGATAACGCTCCGGAGCCAGCGGTTATGGACGCCAACGCTGAGAAGATTCGTGTTGCGCTGCGCGCGGCCGGTCACGAGGAGTTCGTTCCAGCTTCCTAGGTGAGGTGAAACGGCTCACTTGAGGGAGAAAGAAATCCCGTCATGGCGGTGGTGTGAGTATTTCTCCTTGTTTTAAACTTGGTATGGCGGAAACAAATTCGCTTATGCTGGAAAAATGTCAGAAACAAAATCTAAGCCTCGGGTCCATCGCTGGGTCTTTTGGCCCACAGCCGTGATCGTCATATTTTTCACGCTGTTTGCCATCATCACCCCCAACGCCGCAGAGACACTGTTTTCTGGGATCCAAAGCACAATTGTCGGCTACTTTAACTGGTACTACGTGCTGCTGGCCACCGCTTTGGTGATCTTCTGCCTCTGGGTGGGTTTCGGTAAGTTTGGCGATATTAAGCTCGGCAAGGACGACGACGAACCGGAATTCTCGGTTGGTTCCTGGTTTGCCCTGCTCTTCGCCGCCGGAATGGGAATCGGTTTGGTGTTCTACGGGGTCAGCGAACCCTTAAGTCACTATGCCTCCCCCAAACCGGGCACCACCGGTTCCCCCGGCGAGCTGGCTCAGCACGCTCTCTCGCAGACCTTCCTGCACTGGGGAGTCCACGCCTGGTCCATCTACGTAGTCATCGGGCTGGCCTTGGCTTACGCCATCCATCGACGCGGACGGCCAATATCGATCCGCTGGACGCTGGAACCTCTGCTCGGAAGCAGAGTCCGCGGAGGGCTGGGCAACGTGATTGACGTTATCGCTTTAGTCGGTACGATCTTTGGTGTGGCCACTTCACTGGGCCTTGGCGTGCTGCAAATCAGCGCGGGATTGGAAAGCGCCGGGCTGATCACTTCTTCAATGTTCATTGACCTTGTCATCATTGCGGTGGTGACCTGCCTGGTGTTGTTCTCGGTTCTCTCGGGTGTGGGCAAAGGTATGAAATGGCTCTCGAACACCAACCTCATCCTGGCCGGTGTTTTTGTAGTCTTCCTGCTGGTGGTTGGACCCACACAGTTCCTGCTGCGCAACTTTGTGCAGTCCACGGGCAACTACCTGCAGAATTTTGTGGGGATGGCTTTCAACGTTAGTGCATTCACCGGCGCGGAGGGCGAAGCCTGGCAGTCAACGTGGACCACGTTCTACTGGGGCTGGTGGATATCCTGGGCACCTTTTGTGGGTATCTTCATTGCCCGGATTTCCAAGGGTCGCACGGTGCGCCAATTCGTGGCCGGAGTGATTCTGGTACCGACCCTACTCACAATGCTGTGGTTCAGCGTGCTCGGTGGAACGGCGCTGTATTCTGAGCTCTCCGGCAAGGGCGGGTTGGTGGGCCCTGACGGAACAGTTGATGCCGCTGGTGCACTGTTTGCCATGCTGGCTGAGGTACCTGCAGGAGGGGTGCTTACCATCGGAGCGATCCTGATGATCGTGATCTTCTTCGTGACCTCAGCCGACTCCGGCGCTTTGGTCATGGGCATGATCGCCAGCGGTGGGGAAGTGGAACCAAAGCCGTGGATCCGTATTTTCTTCACCTTGGCCACATCGCTGCTGGCCAGTGCATTGCTGCTGTCCGGTGGACTGAACGCCTTGAAAACGGCAGCGATCATCATCGCCTTGCCTTTCAGCTTGGTGCTGATCCTGATTTGTTGGTCAACCTACCGGGCGTTCTCCCGTGAGTCCCGCGCTTACGAGAAGGCTAGGCGCATGGCCTTCCTTGAGCACATCGGAGATTTCTATGGCCTGGAAGTTGAAGGCCCTAACCAGGATTCGCCACTACTGAACTTGCGTTCGCTCACCACCCGGATTCGTGGACGTCTTCAACCAGAACGGCGGCCGCGCATGGACCCGTTTGGTCATCAGTCTCAGGACTTGAAACCCACCGATGCAGTGGAAGCTGACGCTGGGGCCCTTAGCGGTGATGTTTCTGAACAGGAACAGTAGCGTCACCGTTCGGCACTGATCCACTGATGCACTGAAGGATTCAGGGATGCACTGAAGGATGAGGGCTGGCGCTTCGCGGAAAGCGAAGTGCCAGCCCTTTTGGCTGCCTCAAAGGTCTATCCACTCTGGCTCAGGACTTGGGTGGCTGCGCAGCACACGTGAAACTAGGCCATTGCTTTGCCCAGTGCCACCCGGATTCGTTTCTCGGAAACCGAATACGCTGTTCCAAGCTCCACGGCGAACAAACTAACCCGCAACTCCTCGATCATCCACCGCACGTGTTCCAGCCCGGCTGTTGAACGCTGCCCGGGCAGCAAAGCTGCCATGGCGTCGTCGTACTCGTCTTCAAGACGTTGCACGGCAGCCATTGAGGCCGTGTCGCGAGGAACGTTGCTGGGTAGTCGCTCCAATCGGCGCTCAATCGCTGTCAGATAACGCGGCAGCTGGCTGAGTTGGGAAAAACCTGTCTTTGCCACAAAGCCGGGATAAACCAGCAGATCAAGCTGTTCGTTGATGTCATTCAGGGCGCTGATGAGGGGCAAACTGGTGGAATCCCGGAGCGCCTTGCGAATGCGTAGATTGGCCGCCAAAACCCTTTCCACCACGGCAGTCACCGAGAACACCGAGTCGAAAAGCTCCGCCCGGATCACTTCATACAGGGCGTTGAATTCCTTGTCCGTCCACGGTAGCTGTGCAGGGGTGAGCTTATCTATGGTGGCCAACGTGCAATCGGCAATCAGCTCTGTGACGGAGCCGTGTGGATTTTGGCTGAAGGTGAGTTTTTCCGTGTTGCTAAGGTGGTCCAGCACATAGCGGTCAGGAGAAGTCACACGCAGTGCCAACAGTCTGATGACGCCGCCGCGCATGGCAGATTCCTGCACGTCCTGACGCTGGAAAACGCGCAGTCCCGCTGTTGCCCCCTCGTCTACCAAAGCTGGATAACCCGTCACGGTATGCCCGGCCACCAAACGCCTGACTTCGCGTGGCAAGCTTCCAACACTCCACTCGGTGAGCCCGGAACGTTCCTGGATACCCGTGCTTTCTGACCCAGGTTTATCTGACCCAGAGCCACCTGGTACCGTGCCCGCTGGCACCGTTGGCAGATTAGCTGCACCGTTCTTTCCGGCGCTGGCAGCGCTGGCCGGAGTGTTCAGCGGAGCCCGCCCAGCCTGCGTGGTCTTGGGCGTGGCACCCAATGATTCGGCGATGGCCCGACGTGTGGCTCCTGCCAGGGTTGACGCCAATGCTGAGAGGTCCTGGCCCTCCTCCAAGATTCGATTATTTTTATCCACCACGGAAAAGGTCATGCGCAAGTGCGTGGGCACGGCATCCCAGTTCCACGACCCCGGCGGAATAACATGACCCTTGATGCGCCGCAGTGCTAATTCCAGCGAGGGCTCAAGAGCGTCCACCGACGGATCGAAGTCAGCTGCCAGAGCGGCCGCTGCCTGCCGGGCCACATCAGGGGCGGGGATGAAGTTCTTCCGAACCGCCTTGGGTAAGGATTTGATTAACGCCGTCACAAGTTCGGCGCGCAACCCCGGAATCTGCCACCTAAACGGCGCCTCAGGGAGTTGGTTAAGGAACAACAACGGTACCTGGACGGTCACGCCGTCGGACGGATTCGGGGCTGAGCCTGGCGCCGTAGGGTGAAATTCATAGGACAGCGGCAGCTCAAACCCGTCCTGGTTCCATAACTTGGGGAATGCCGCTTCATCAAGTTCGGGTTCCTCCGCCATGACCAAATGGGAGTCAAGGTCTAATAGCGCGGGGGACTCATGCCGGGCCCCTTTCCACCACTTGTCAAAGTGCCGCTCGGAAACCACCTCCGAACCCACACGCTCGTCATAGAAATCAAAGAGCGTCTCATCATCCACACGTAGATCACGCCGGCGCATGCGGGTTTCCATTTCTTCAACCTCAGCCAGCACAGCCTGGTTGCGGTGGAAGAACTTATGATTGGTGTGCCAATCGCCCTCCACCAGTGCATGCCGGATGAACAGTTCACGGCTGAGTTCGGGATCGATCCGGCCATAGTGAATGCGCCGGTCGGGGACAATGGGCACCCCATATAGCGTGACCTTTTCATGCGCCATGACAGAGCCCATTTTCTTGGACCAATGTGGCTCACTGTACGTATGCTTGACCAGATCCGGAGCTACCTGCTCAGCCCACAGCGGATCAAATTTGGCTGCTACACGAGCCCAGAGTCGGGAAGTTTCCACCAGTTCTGCAGCCATGACCCAGTCTGGGGATTTCTTGAACAGGGCAGAGCCCGGAAACACCACGAACTTTGTCCCGCGAGCGCCGGCATATTCGCGTTTACGCTGATCATAAAGACCAATATGGCTCAGTAAACCTGTCAGCAGACTCATATGGATAGCGTCATGGTTGGCCACCGGGTCAATGTCATTGCCTGATACTTTGATCTCCAACGACTTCGCCATTTGCTTAAGCTGTGTGAACAAATCTTGCCACTCACGAACCCGCAAGTAGTTAATAAATTCGGCCTTGCACAGGCGCCGGAACGCGCTTGAGGAAAGCTCTTTCTGCTTTTCCTTGATGTAGCGCCACAGGTTCAGGAAACCGGTGAAATCAGAATTCTCATCCTGGAAGCGTTTGTGTTTCTCGGTGGCCAGTTGCTGTTTGTCTGTGGGACGCTCGCGGGGGTCCTGGATGGTGAGGGCTGCTGCAAGGACCATGACCTCGGCAGCCACGCCCCGTTTGGCGGCTTCAACAATCATCCTGCCCAACCGTGGATCCACCGGCAGTTGGGAGAGTTGCCGGCCCACGGCGGTGATGGAACCTTGCGCGTTGACGGCACCGAGTTCGCGCAGCAACGTTACACCGTCAGTGATGGCACGGGAGTCTGGCGGTTGTACGAACGGGAACTTTGCCACATCCTTGGGTCCTTGCGCCACACCCATGGCCGTCATTTGTAAGATCACGGCAGCCAAGTTGGTGCGCAGGATTTCAGGATCCGTAAACTCACTGCGCGCGTTGTAATCTTCTTCGGAATACAGGCGGATGCAGATACCATCCGAGACGCGGCCGCAACGCCCTGAGCGCTGGTTGGCGGAGGCCTGCGATACGCGTTCAATAGGAAGGCGCTGAACCTTTGTTCTGTGCGAATATCTGGAGATGCGGGCCGTACCCGTGTCAATGACGTATTTGATTCCAGGCACGGTCAGTGAGGTCTCGGCAACGTTGGTGGCCAACACAATTCGCCGACGGCTGCCCGGGGTGAACACAGCATGCTGTTCGGCCAGTGACAGGCGTGCAAAAAGTGGCAGAATTTCAGTGTTGCGTAGCCTTGGGTTGGTTTTCACCCGTGCCGAGAGCGCATCTGCGGCATCACGGATTTCGCGCTCGCCGGAGAAGAAGATCAAAACATCCCCGGGCGCCTCTTTGGCTAATTCATCCACCGCATCGCAGACGGCATCCAACGGATCCCGGTCTTCCTCACTGTTGCCGCCGTCCAACTGGGGGTCGGTACGCGAGTCCTCCCCGTCGAGGTCCTCCCCGGTGGCAGGGCCACTCAACGGCCGGTAGCGGATGTCAACCGGGAAAGTGCGCCCGGAGACCTCGATGATGGGTGCCGGAGCTGTGGGGGAGGCGAAGTGGGTGGCGAAGCGCTCCGGGTCAATCGTGGCGGAGGTGATAATAATTTTCAAATCCGGGCGCTTGGGCAGAATCTGGCGTAAATAGCCAAGAATGAAGTCAATGTTAAGTGAGCGCTCATGAGCTTCGTCAATGATGATGACGGAGTATTTGCGCAGAAGGCGGTCGCGCTGGATCTCTGCCAACAAAATGCCGTCGGTCATGAGTTTGATTTTGGTTTTGGGGCCAACATGGCCGGTGAAACGAACCTGGAAGCCCACTTCCTCGCCGATCTCGACGCCAAGTTCGCTGGCAATGCGTTCCGCCACCGTGCGGGCGGCGAGACGGCGAGGCTGCGTATGGCCAATCAAGCCCTGCTCCGCGAGCCCTAGTTCCACACACATTTTGGGGATCTGGGTGGTCTTTCCGGAACCCGTTTCCCCGGCGATGATGGTGACCTGGTTGGCGGCGATGGCAGCCATGATGTCCTCGCGGCGCTCAGAGACAGGCAGCGCGGGATGATAGGTAATAGTGAAAGTCATGGTGCCATCCAGTTTATGCCGATTGTGTTCCCGGAGCCGCTTCCAGGGTTTTGGCACGGATACTCAACCCGTCCTTGGCCGCCAACCCCAGTTGCACAGCCCCCGCAAGTGCGAAGGCCCCGCCGCCACCAACGCAGGCGATTCCCCACCAGGTGGAGGTGGGTGTGAACAGGTCTGGACCGGAGAAGATTAACGTTCCACCTAAGTAGGCAAGCAGTGAGCCGCTGGTGAATCTGGCCGTGATCGTAGCGGATATTGCCCGCCAGCGAAGGTCGAAGGCAGCCATCCGGGGATCTGGCAGCGAAAGGGTGGTGGAGAGCCTGCGTAGCGCCAAGAGCATTGAGCCCAGCAACGCCAACCCGGCCAGCCCCAGCGCAATGCTGTTGCTCCACGTGGGAAACGTGGATGAGGCAAGAGGATGGAGCACCAGGTACGCGATGAAGAGAATAAGTGCCGCGATAGGCAAGAGCAGTATGTGCCCGGCGGCTAATGGTTGTCCAGGAGTTTCCGGGAGCTTTCCGGCAGGTAAGGCGGAATACATCAGGAGCCCGCCGCTGGCAGACAATCCGGCAGTGAGGGCGATTGTTAAACCCGCTTGGCCACTCAAACCGACAGAGACACGGACCAGGGCTGCAAACATGACCAAGGCAAAGATGATGGCGGCTACAGCACGCAATTGTGCACGCTGCATGGCCTTATTTAGCTGTACAGCCGAAACGGGTGTTGCTGCCCGGCCTGCGGCGATGGCTAAGGGGGCCTTCTTTGTGGAAATCCACGAGGCGGTGGCAGTGACTGCCCATGCCAACACAGCGAGAATGGCCAGCGCCGCGATCAATTTGGTCATGGCGAAAGTCTTTCACGAATATTTCCCGCCCCCAGGCACGCTCGCTCACTCCACGTTGTGTTGTGGCGCACGCTCGCTCACTCCACGTTGTGTTGTGGAGCACGCTCCTTCTTCCAGGAGCTGCAGCAGCGCAGCAAGCTGTGCCTGCTCGGACTTTGTCAGTGAGCCCATGATGGCGTGTTCAGTAGCCAGATGATCCGGCAAGCTTGCTTCGATGAGGGTGTGTCCGGCGGCAGTCAGCGTCACCAGTGTGCCGCGCCCATCGTCAGGGTTGGCGGCTCTGGTGAGAAGTCCTCGGGTTTCCAGCTTATTGAGCCGTTGGGCAACGGCGCTGGAGGAAATCATGGCATCTTGTGAAAGTGCCCCAGGTGCCAGGCTGTATGGCGGTCCGCTGCGCAGGAGCGTGGCAAGTACGTCAAACGTTGAAGCGTCCATGTCATGCTCGGCGAACGTGGCGCCAAGACGGGCATCTACGGCAGCCGAGGCGCGGCCAAGCCTGCCAATGACAGCCATGGGCGAAACGTCCAAATGCGGTTTCTCTGCACGCCATTGGGCGAGGATGCGGTCTAGTTGCTCTGGCATAGACCCACCTTAGCAATTCGCTAAGCACTTAGCTAAGAGAGCTAAGTGCTTAGTAAAAATTTGGGACTTGTCATCGTCACTTCACTGGCTCCGATCCTTTGGGGGACCACCTACCTGACCACCACGCTGCTACTACCCGAGAGCCGACCGTTGCTGGCGGGCGTCTTACGTGCCTTGCCCGCGGGACTGTTGCTCCTTGCGCTGGCTCGCCGGTTGCCACAGGGCTCCTGGTGGTGGAAATCGTGGATTCTGGGAATGCTTAACATTGGTATGTTCTTCGCGCTGTTGTTTGTTGCCGCGTATCGTCTTCCCGGGGGAGTGGCTGCCATTGTTGGTGGCATTCAGCCGTTGCTCGTTGCATTGCTTGCCAGCAGGGTGCTCCACGAGAAGCTCACGCCTAGACGCCTTGTAGCGGGTGCCACAGGAGTTTTTGGCGTGGCATTGATCGTCCTGCAATCTCAGGTGCGCCTGGATGGGCTCGGACTGGCAGCAGCAGTTGGGGGCACAGCGTCCATGGCTGCCGGAACTGTACTTGCCAAGAAGTGGGGCCAACCCAGCTCACGCTCGGGTCAACCGGAATCTGCGCTCACCACCACGGCTTGGCAACTACTTGCCGGGGGAATCTCGTTGACTTTGCTGATGCTCGCCTACGAGGGCTTGCCTACCCAACCGTTAAGCGTGCCAAATATGATTGGCTACCTTTACCTGACACTTATGGGCACGGCGTTGGCCTACTTTTGTTGGTTCCGGGGATTATCTAAACTTCCAGCCGGATCGGCTGCGTTCTTGGGTCTGCTCAGCCCGGTGGTAGCAATTGTGCTGGGCTGGCTGCTAGTTGGTCAAAGTCTGAATCTGTGGCAGATCCTAGGTATCCTCGTGGTGTTGGTGTCCATTGTTGCTGGCATCAGCCGGAAAGGATCACAGCATGTCACTAGCAAGTTTCGCGCTCGCAGACAGGAATTTTCGGCTGCGCAGGGCGGTAGAGGACGACGTCGGTCCGATCGTTGAGCTGTTGGCCCAAGACTCGCTGCGGGCAGCTGTTGATTCAGCCGAACCGGAGCGGCGAGCTTCATATGTGGCGGCTTTTCACGCCATAGATGCCGATCCGGCCCATGTGCTGTGCGTGGTGGATGATGCCAACTCTCACGTGGTGGCGACTATGCAGCTGACCTTTTTGCCAGGGCTGGCTCGAGGTGGGGCAACCCGGCTGCAGATTGAAGCAGTTCGGGTGGATCAAGGGCTTCGTGGAGCGGGTCTGGGCAGCGCCATGATTCGCTGGGCCGTGGCCGAAGCAAGCCATAGAGGCGCCACTTTGGTGCAACTAACGAGCGATCATTCCCGTACCGAAGCGCACCGCTTTTACGAGCGGCTGGGTTTCACTCAATCCCACGCGGGTTTCAAAATGTTTCTGAACTAGATGGCATCGCAAGTACGGGCTTTGGCGACGGGCCGCCATGGATCATGCAGGGAACATCATTGACAGTGAAACGTACGTTCTCTAGCGTGATGAAAGGATGCGTGCACTGCCGTTGCGCACTTCGTTAGGAAGGAATCTCAGCATGGGCTACATCACTGTTGGAAAAGAAAACAGCACCACCATCGAGCTTTACTATGAAGACCAAGGCACAGGCCAGCCAGTTGTGTTGATCCATGGGTACCCACTGGATGGGCACAGTTGGGAACGGCAAACACGTGAGTTATTGGATGCGGGCTACCGGGTCATCACCTACGACCGCAGAGGATTCGGGCAATCCAGCAAGGTTGCCATGGGATATGACTATGACACCTTCGCCGCAGATTTAAATACCGTCCTTGAAACCCTTGATCTGAAGGATGTTATCCTGGTGGGCTTTTCCATGGGCACAGGTGAGCTTGCACGGTACGTAGCCAAGTATGGACACGCACGAGTTAAAAAGCTTGCGTTCCTATCCTCTTTGGAGCCGTTCCTGCTATCCGGAGATGACAACACCGGGGGAGTTCCCCAGGAGGTCTTCGACGATATTGTGGCCCAGGCCAAGGGCGACCGATTCGCTTGGTACACCAATTTCTTCTCCGGTTTCTATAATCTTGAGGAAAATCTGGGTTCAAGGATTAGCCAAGAGATGGTGACTGCCAGCTGGAACACAGCTGTTTTGAGCGCTCCAGTTGCGGCGTACGCCGTAGTGCCAGCGTGGCTGGAAGATTTCCGCGGCGATGTTGAAGTTGTTCGAACCAGCGGAAAACCAGCGTTGATTCTGCACGGCACCAAGGACAACATTCTTCCGATCGAGGCAACAGCACGGCGTTTCCGCAAGGCACTGCCAGAAGCAGACTACGTTGAAGTGGAAGGTGCACCCCACGGTTTGCTGTGGACGCATGCAGAGGAAGTAAACACCGCATTGCTGGCATTCTTCGGCAAATAATTCTTCGGCAAATAATACAGCCAGCTGCTTCCCGGAATCCGGGATCAACTGCGGGAAGTAGCTGGCGCAAAACTAGATGCCGTTGGCTTTGGAATGCCGGATTAACTGCTGATACCAGTAGTAGGAGTCTTTTGGTGTGCGTCGCTGTGTTTGGTAGTCGATGTGAACAAGCCCAAACCGTTGGGAAAAACCCGCAGCCCATTCGAAGTTGTCCATAAGTGACCAGTGGAAGTATCCACGCACATCAACTCCTGCCTCCATTGCGGCTGCCAATGCCTGTAGGTGGGCGTCTGTGTAATCGATCCTGCGTTGATCCGCTACCCGGCCCTGTCGATCTGGACCGTCGTTGATGGCAGCCCCGTTCTCCGTTATGTAAATTGGTGGTAGTTTCTCGCCATATCGGGCTTTGAACCCGAGTAGTAATTCGGTGAATGCCGCCGGCACCACGGGCCAGTCAAAATCTGTCCGAGGGTAACCCTCCAATTCCCTGAGTGAGAATGGCAGTGACTGATCGATCCTGTGCCCGTCAACCAGCGCGGATTGACCTGAAGTGGGTGCGCCCACCAGGGTGGGATTGTAGGAATTGATGCCATACCAATCTAGGGGTGCGCAGATGATGGCCAAATCGCCATCGGGAATGGCCGGCAGGAATGGCGCCAAAACCTCCGGATAGGCTCCTGCGAGAATGGGATCGGCAAAGATCCAGTTGGCAATGTTGTCATACAGGCCAGCTGCCTGAACGTCCTCCTCCGCCATGCTCGCTGGCCAGGTGACGCCGTGATTGTTGGCGATGCCAATGTTCCCGGCCCCGGCAGAACGCAATGCCGCCACCCCGAGTCCGTGGGCCAGCAGCAGATGATGAGCTGCAGGCAAGGCATCGAAGCCTAGCGCGAGCCCTGGTGCATGAATACCTGCCCCATAGCCCATAAGTGTCAAGGCTGCGGGCTCATTGATGGTGATCCAGCGGGAGACCCGGTCAGAAAAACGCTCACCAACTATTTGTGCATAATCAGCGAATCGCTCTGCCGTGTCTCGGTTCATCCAGCCGCCGTCCTGTTCCAGCTCCAGTGGGGTATCCCAGTGGAAAAGAGTGGGGCTTGGCTCAATACCTGCTTCTAGGAGTCCATCAACCAACCTGTCATAAAATTCCAACCCCAATGGGTTCGATGCGCCTTTGCCTTCTGGCTGAATGCGGGACCAGGAGAAACTGAAACGGTAGGCGTCAACACCTAGCCCCTTCATGATCTTGATGTCCTCGGGGTACCGGTGGTAGTGATCGCAGGCAACCTCACCCGTGTCGCCATTTGAGATCCTGCCCGGCTGGGCCACGAATGCATCCCAACTGGAAGGTCCTCGCCCGTCCTCCCTGGTGGCACCCTCGATTTGGTATGAGGCGGTGGAAACGCCCCAGAGAAAGTCGCTCGGAAACGTGGGAAATTCCTGCTGGCTCATGTTAACCCTTCAGCGTCGTCGATGCGGATGAGCCTCCCGGATACCGGGCCGGAAGTCAAGGGTGAGCGCACGTTCAAAGATGAAAAAAATGGTGTCCGGTCCTGTGAAATATTTCACAGGACCGGACACCATTAAAATGTGCCCTCGATAGGATTCGAACCTACGACCTTCCGCTCCGGAGGCGGACGCTCTATCCCCTGAGCTACGAAGGCGCGGCAACCGTGGCTGCCAAAGGGAACGAGAAAGAGCTTAGCAGGTGTGAGGGGTTGGAGGTAAACCGGGAAGGCGAGTGCTTTCTTCGAATCCGACGGGTGAGCCAGGGCACCCCGATTTCCCGGCTTGAGCCCGGCAACTAAGGGTAACGTTGGGGCAATGGTGAGAATATGAACGCGAAAAAACAGCAAAAAATGTGGCTTTTCGCAGCCGGCATTATTCTCACAGCTTTGACCCTGCGCGGTGCCGTCACGGTGGTGCCGCCGCTGATCTCAACCATTGACACCGATTTACCGCTGAGCCCGGCAACGATCGGCATCCTGGGCATGCTCCCCACCGCGGCGTTTGGGCTTTTCGGTTTCCTCACGCCCTATGTCATCCGGCTTGCATCATTGGAAAAGCTCATCGTGGCCTCCATATTGCTGGGAATCGTTGGCCAAGTGGCCCGTGTCATGGTCCCCGGCACGCCACTTTTTCTGGTCTTTTCGGTTGTGGCTTTCGGTGGCCTCGGCGCCGGAAATGTGCTCCTGCCACCTCTGGTAAAGAAGCACTTCCCCACCAAGATCGGCCTCATGACAGCCGTTTACGTCACGGCAATTTCCATCGGCACAGCACTGCCCGCGCAGCTCGCCGTGCCAATGGCTGATGCCACCAACTGGCAGTTCTCGTTGGCCTCATGGGCGGGCATCAGCACCATTGCCCTTATTCCTTGGCTTATGGCCCTCTTTTCTCAACGCAATACTCCGGTGCCACCTTACGTGGGTCAACCGCCGGCCGCCGGGGATCAGCCGGACGCGCCCGTGCAGGGTCCGGAGCTGGAAGTGTACTCAGCCGTTATTGCCCCGGCGCCAAAGATGAACTTGTGGCGCTCACCTACGGCGTGGGGCTTGACGTTCATGTTTGGCTGCACGTCACTGAATACATATGCGATGTTTGCGTGGTTGCCGGAAATTCTCTCCCAAGCAGGACTCGATAGAGCCCATGCAGGGTCAATGCTTGCGCTCTTTGGCGCGCTGGGCCTGCCTTTGAGCCTGTGCATACCGATTATTGCGGCCAAGATGCGTAACCCATTTCCGGCCGTAGTGGTGATGCTTGGCTGCTTCGTTATTGGCTACCTGGGTTTGTTGCTTTCTCCAGCCACCGGAACCTGGATCTGGGTGGTGTTCACTGGTTTGGGGCCGGGGACGTTCCCGCTGGCCTTGCTGCTGATTAATCACCGAACCAGAACTCATGAAGGCGCCGGTGCGTTGTCCGGCTTCGGCCAAGGCATGGGCTACACCCTTGCTTGCACAGGCCCGTTGTTCTTTGGCTTGCTACGTCAATGGACGGGCTCATGGACGGGTCCCTTTGTGTTCCTTTTTGCTACCTTGTTTCTCCTGGGCACCGGGGCATGGATTATTTGCCGGCCCAGAATGCTTGAAGACGACTTCGAACCGCGGGCGGCTACTTCCTAACACGGCGGCAACTCCGTGCGCAGCGGAAGTGTCCGCCATAAAAAGTTGTGCCACAAACTGAACAAAACATCGGCGGATTGGGGGAGGATGCGGGCGGAACCGTACACTTAGGACCGTGACTCCTGAAGAACTTTCCACCGCCATTACCTCCTGCCTCAAAGAAGCCGTCGACGCCGGTGAACTCAGTGTTCCTGCCTCGGCCCTACCCACGGAAGTGCGCGTTGAGCGGCCTAAAAGCCGCGAGCACGGCGACTGGGCAACGAATATTGCTTTGCAGCTGGCCAAACCAGCCGGTGTTCCGCCACGGAACATTGCGGCGATCCTGCAAACGCGACTGGGCGATATTCCGGGTGTGTCCAAGGTGGATATTGCCGGACCAGGCTTCTTAAACATCACCGTTGACGCTGCGGCCGCTGGCGAACTAGCCAAGGCGATCGTGGAGTCCGGAGAGAACTTTGGTACCAACACTGCCATGGCAGGAACCAAGATCAATTTGGAGTTTGTCTCGGCCAACCCCACCGGACCCATCCACCTAGGTGGCACCCGCTGGGCAGCCGTAGGTGATTCCTTGGCACGTATCTTCATCTCCCAAGGTGCGGATGTAACCCGTGAGTACTACTTCAACGATCACGGTAATCAGATCGATAAATTTGCCCGCTCATTGCTCGCCAGTGCGCAGGGGGCTCCTGCTCCCGAAGATGGCTACGGTGGAGCGTACATAGAGGATATTGCCAAAGATGTCATGGCCAAGAATCCTGGCATTCTGGAATCAGCGGACCCGCAGGAAGAGTTCCGCGCCCAGGGCGTGGAACTGATGTTTGCGGCTATCCGCTCCTCACTGCATGATTTTGGCGTTGACTTTGACGTGTACTTCCACGAAAATTCCTTGTTCCAGGATGGTGCGGTGGAGGAGCTCCTTGACCAGCTCAAGGGGTCCGGGAATATGTACCTCAAGGACGGCGCCTGGTGGCTGAACTCCACCGACTACGGCGATGACAAGGACCGGGTTGTCATTAAGAGTGACGGCAACGCCGCCTACATAGCTGGTGACATTGCCTACTTCAGGAACAAGCGCGAGCGCGACTTCGACCTGTGCATCTACATGCTTGGCGCCGACCACCACGGCTACGTAGCCCGGCTCAAGGCGGCCGCTGCAGCCATGGGCGATGACGCCAACCGTGTTGAGGTGCTCATTGGCCAGATGGTGAATCTGGTCCAGGACGGCAAGCCCGTACGCATGTCCAAACGGGCGGGCACAGTGGTCACCATGGAGGACCTGGTTGATGCTGTGGGTAATGACGCAGCCCGCTATTCTTTGGCCCGCTTCTCCAGTGATTCCAACATCGATATTGACTTGGACGTGCTGACTAAAAAATCCAACGAAAACCCCGTGTTCTACGTGCAGTACGCTCACGCTCGCACCTGTGCTGTGGGGCGCAACGCGGCTGCGGCCGGCATTGAGCGCAGCAGTTTTGACGCGGCGGCGTTGAACCATGCCACCGAATCCGAGCTGCTTGCTGTTCTGGGTCAATACCCCGGGGTGTTGACCCAGGCTGCCACGTTCCGCGAACCGCACCGTGTGGCCCGCCACCTGGAAGTCATTGCCGGCGCCTACCACCGCTGGTACGACGCCTGCCGGGTGACCCCCATGGGCGAAGAAACCATCACCGATGTGAACCGCACCCGTCTGTGGCTCAACGACGCCGTGGGCCAGGTTCTTGCCAACGGGCTCTCACTGCTGGGCGTCCACGCCCCGGAACGGATGTAGGACTATGAGCCAAACAAAGATTGCCGGCGCCGAGCTGGCACCGAAGTGGCTACCGGCCGCTGGAGACCTGAACACCTTATTGCCCGTCATGTGGTCGCACGACGTCGAACGCGGCCAAAGTGGCGAAGTCACCATCAGCGGTGTGCCCGTTAGCGAGTTGAAGGCAGAGTTTGGCACACCATTGTTTGTCATGAGTGAAGATGATTTCAGGGCCCGTGCACGCATGTTCAAGACGGCATTCGATGACGCCTTCAAGGACATCTGTGGCGGTGTGGACGTTTACTACGCTGGCAAGGCGTTCCTGTCCATCGAGGTGGCTCGTTGGGTTGACGCGGAAGGTCTGCGCCTTGACACCTGTTCCGGCGGCGAACTGGCACTGGCTCGCAGGGCCGGGCTGCAAGGTGCCAACTTAGGGCTGCACGGCAATAACAAATCCGACGCTGAGATTAGGCGGGCGCTGGATATGGAGCTGGGCCGCATCGTGGTGGATAGCCTCCATGAGCTCAAACGCGTTGCAGAGTTGGCAACTGCTGCGAACACCACGGCCAACGTCATGCTCCGGCTCACCCCGGGAGTGCACGCCCACACCCACGAATCCATCGCCACGGCGCACGAGGACCAAAAATTTGGGCTCTCCTTCATTGCCGAAGACCCCGAAGCGCACGGAATGAGCGCAGCAGAGGCAGCCTCCAAGCTGGCAGTGGAAGCAAAGAGCATCAATTTCCTTGGCTTCCACGCCCACATTGGCTCACAGATTTTTGAGCCGGAAGGCTTTGAAATTGCAGCCCGCAAACTGCTGCACTTCACCAGCGAAATCCAAAACAAGTACGGCATCACGCTGCCCGAGCTTGACCTGGGTGGCGGCTACGGCATTGCCTATACTGCGGTGGATACCCCGCGCCCAGCTGGGGAAATCGCAGTGGCGATGGCCGCCGTCGTCCGAGACACCTGTGCTGAACTGAACATGAACGCTCCGCGGATATCCATTGAACCGGGCCGCGCCATTGTTGGCAGCACAACGTTCACCCTGTATGAGACCGGGACGCTGAAAACCGTGCAGGTTGAGGTCGCTGGCCAGCCTGATGTGACGGCCCCGCGCCGTTATGTGTCGGTGGACGGTGGCATGAGCGATAACGCTCGTCCGGTGCTTTACGACGCCGATTATTCAGCAATTCTGGCTAACCGTGCCTCCGGCGCCACCCCTGCGCTGTCCCGAGTGGTGGGCAAACATTGCGAGAGCGGTGACATTGTTGTTAGAGATGTATATCTGCCCAATGACGTGGCGGCCGGGGATCTGCTGGCAGTTCCGGGAACGGGCGCGTATTGCTGGGCACTTGCCAGCAACTACAACTACGTGCCCCGGCCGCCCGTAGTAGCCGTAAGAAACGGCACCGCACGCTTGATTGTGCGGGGCGAAACAGAAGACGATTTACTGGCACGCGATTTAGGGGCCTAGAGACCTTTGACAGAGCGCAATACCGTGGAGAATTCAGTATCCACCCACATCAAAACCCTGAAGGTGGCGCTCCTTGGCGCAGGAAATGTGGGCTCGCAAGTTGCCCGCATTCTACTTGAGGACAGCAACACTTTGGCCGCTCGGACAGGAGCCCGGCTTGAGCTTGTCGGCATTGCCGTGCGCAACCTTGGAACTGTCCGAGATTATGCCGCGCCCCAGGAGCTTTACACAACGGATGCCTCGGCACTGGTTCGTGAAGCGGACATCGTCATTGAGCTCATGGGCGGCCTGGAGCCGGCCCGCACGTTGATCCTGGAAGCTATTGAACATGGTGCCGCTGTTGTGACAGGGAACAAGGCGCTGCTGGCAGTTGACGGACCCACCTTGTACGAGAAGGCCGACGCCGCTGGTGTCCAGCTCTCCTACGAGGCTGCCGTAGCTGGTGCCATCCCGATTTTGCGCCCCATCACTGACAGCCTGGCCGGGGATAAGATCACCCGCGTCATGGGCATAGTCAATGGCACTACTAATTTCATTTTGGACGCCATGGATTCCACGGGCGCCGAATTCTCCGATGCCTTGGCTGAGGCTACCCGGCTGGGCTATGCGGAAGCGGATCCTACCGCCGATGTGCAGGGCCTGGACGCAGCAGCCAAAGGCGCGATTTTGGCCTCGCTGGCATTCCACACCCGCTTTGCACTTGAGGATGTGCATTGTCAGGGCATCACCTCCGTAACAGCCACCGACATTGCTGCAGCAAAAGATGCCGGTTATGTTATCAAGTTGCTGGCCATTGCCGAGAAGATCACGGAAACTAACGACGCCGGTGAGCTCACCTCCGGCGTATGCGTCCGCGTGCATCCCACACTTCTTCCCCGTGAACACCCGTTGGCTGCTGTGCGTGGGGCGTTCAATGCGGTATTTGTGGAAGCGGAATCAGCCGGAGAGCTCATGTTCTACGGACCAGGCGCCGGCGGTTCCCCCACTGCCTCGGCCATCATGGGCGATGTTGTATCAGCGGCCCGCCGCCTAGTGCTGGGTGGGCCCGGCCGGACAGATTCAACCATTGAGGTCCTGCCGGTGCTTCCCCTGGAGGCCGTATCCACGCGCTACTACATTGATTTAGATGCAGCAGATCAGCCGGGGGTTCTCTCAAAGATTTCCGCACTCTTCGCCGAGAACGGTGTATCAATTGAATCGATGCGCCAAACAGTTCACCGGGAAAGTGGTGAACGCGATGGAGACGGCGCAGCCGAGCTGCGTATTGTCACTCACCGAGCAAGCGAGGCTGCCTTGGCAGCAACCGTTGCAGCCATCAATGGCCTAGACGTCATAAATTCAGTTACTAGTGTCTTGAGGGTGGAGGGAGTCTAATGGCTCACCAGTGGCGCGGGGTTGTCCGCGAATATGCAGAGCGTTTGCCTGTCACGGCAGAAACTAAGATCATCACCTTGGGTGAGGGCGGAACACCGTTGGTGTTTGCGCGGCATCTTTCTGAACTAACCGGTTCCAAGGTGTATTTGAAGGTGGAAGGAATGAACCCCACAGGTTCATTCAAGGATCGCGGCATGACAATGGCCATGACAGCCGCCGTTGCATCCGGAGCCAAAGCTGTTGTGTGCGCCTCCACGGGCAACACCTCTGCTTCAGCGGCTGCCTATGCCAAAGCTGCAGGGCTGACCTGTGCCGTGCTGGTTCCCGAGGGTAAGATCTCCATGGGTAAACTCAGCCAAGCAGTGGCCCATGGGGCCACCATTTTGCAGGTGGACGGTAACTTCGATAACTGCCTCGATGTAGCCCGTAAGCTTGCGGATTCCTACCCGGTCTTTTTAGTTAACTCGGTTAATCCCGCCCGCATTGAGGGCCAGAAGACTGGTGCCTTTGAAGTGGTGGACGCACTAGGGGATGCGCCGGATTACCATGTGCTGCCCGTGGGCAACGCCGGGAACATCAGCGCCTACTGGAGGGGCTACCGCGAGTACGCTGCCCCGTATGAGAGCGCAACTGCGGGAACACTGCCAGCAGTGTCCACCCACACACCCATCATGTGGGGCTTCCAAGCAGCTGGTGCGGCACCCTTCGTGGCCGGTCACCCCATCACCGAACCCGACACCATTGCCACGGCCATTCGAATTGGCAACCCGGCATCATGGGACATGGCGATTGCTGCAAGGGATGAGTCCGGCGGGCTCATCGAAGCGGTCACCGATGAGGAAATTCTTGCCGCGCACCGCTGGCTTTCAGCTAAGGAAGGCGTGTTCGTTGAGCCCGGTTCGGCAGCAGGCGTTGCGGGACTTATCAAGAAGCACGCGGCCGGAGAGGTTCCCACAGGCAAGACATTCGTCATCACAGTCACTGGGCACGGACTCAAGGACCCTGATTGGGCGCTGAAAAACGCAGACGGCAGCTCAGCGGCTCCACAGTCGGTTGCCTTTGACGTGGTTACAGTCGCCGATGCTCTGGGCCTGACAGACTAGCCGCACACCATCATGACAGGCACCTCCATGACTTCCTCGATTCTAAAAACGCCCGCCATTGGGGCTAGCGTGACGGTGCGTGTTCCAGGCACAAGCGCAAACCTTGGGCCGGGCTTCGATTCTTTAGGCTTGGCAGTATCGCTGTATGACACCCTGAACATCGAAACCCTGGCCGCCAATGAGCTGGAGTTTGAACTCAGCGGAGAAGGGATTGCGGACCTTCCACGAGATGCCAGCCACCTGGTTGTTAAGACTATTGATCTGGTGTGGGCACGCCTGGGCTACAGCCGTCACGGACTGCGGGTCACAGCAGCCAATGTGCTCCCACACGGCCGTGGTCTAGGCTCCTCGGCCTCGGCCATAGTGGCGGCCATTATGGCCGCCAATGCTTTGGTGGAACCGGAGGATCGGCAAGACAAAGCCTGGATTCTGCAGTTGGCCTCAGAGCTTGAAGGTCACCCGGATAATGTTGCCCCGGCAATATATGGTGCCGTCGCCGTCTCCTGGCAGGAAGGCTCGGGATACGCCAGTGCCAAGGTCACGCCGTCGTCCATGGTTATTCCTGTGGTGGCAATCCCGAACGTTGAACTGAAAACTGAACAGGCCCGCGGAATGCTGCCGGCTATGGTCTCTCACGCTGACGCGGCGGCTAATTCAGGCCGGGCCGCGGTGCTGATGCATGCGTTGACGAAGGATCCGTCTTTGCTCTTTGCTGGCACGCGGGACTACCTGCACCAGGACTACCGGGCTGCGGCGATGCCGGAGAGTGCCGCTCTTGTTCGGCAATTGCGGGCGGAGGGTTTCGCAGCTTTTATTTCGGGAGCGGGTCCAACCGTTATGGTGCTGGCCAATGGCGGTGCCGAAGCGGAGCGTATTGTGGGCTACATCACAAAAAAGGGCGGGAATTTCCTGAATTCGTCCGAACACGGCGTGTCCTGGCGAGTATCGCGGCTTCAGATTGACCTTGAAGGTGCTAAAGTGGAAGTACATCCGTAGCCCATAAATGCTTTCCCTGAATGGCTGCCATCTGGCCAGTGCGGAAATAAACTTTGTTTATAGGACACTTGATGCCACTCTAACGGTCTGTGCGTTCTTGCACGGTGGCCGCTGGATCAACGCATGGCAGCCGCCGCATTGCTCCTAGGATCACTCCCATTTCAGATTTGATTCATAGAGTGAACCACACCATTTCCTGGATCCCTGACGTTGTTCAGGAACAGAAATGGAACCTCAGATTTTTCCCCTTGCCAGCCAGTGCGGTTGCACTTGGGGAGTCTGACACTAATCATCGCGGCCTCAATAATTGGGCCCGCCATCGAGGGGGAAGGATCCTTCGTGACCGAAACCGTAACTTCAGCCGCTGCTTCCAAAGCTGCTGATTTGGACACCACTGCTACGAGCGCACCTGCCAAGTCTGCAGGTTTAGCTGGCCTGAAATTGGCTCAGCTGCAAATTCTGGCAGGCCAGTTGGGCATCACTGGCGGATCGAGGATGCGCAAGGGCGACCTTGTTGAATCAATTTCCGCACACCAGCGTGGGTCTTCTGTAACTGACCGTCCGGCACGCTCAGCTGCTAAGACTGCTGACACGCAAGCTCCGGCGGCTTCTGCCCCTAGTCGGCGCGGAGCAGCCTCGAAGAAGACGTCTCAGGCACCGGGGCAACCAGCTGCTGATTCCTCGGAGACCAGCAATGGTGGCTCCAGCAACGGAACTGCCTCGGGTGCCAAGGCTCCGGAAGTAGCTGCAACAGATTCCAGCTCAGCCGCTGAACGACCAGCCCGCGGTCGCGGCCGAAGCCGCCGTGCTGCCAGCAGCGATGGCATCATCACCACCAGCGCAGGAAATGGCTCCGGAACTTCGGCGCCAACTCAAGAGAACAGCGCACCGGTAGCGGCCGCTGTTCAGGAGCCGGCAGAGTCCAACGCCCAGGCCGCAGATTCCACCAATGCGGGTAACCGTTCAGGTGAGAATGACGGTGAAAACCGTCGGCAGCCACGTACACGTAACCGCCGTTCACAAAGCAACACACGCCAGCAGGATGCGGCTTCCGAAGCCCACGGGGACAATGAGGCAACTCATGCCGAGTCCGCCGAAACGACCAATACCGGCCAGAGTGCTCAGAGTGGCCAGACTGATTCCGGCCAGGGCGAGAGCGGCGAGAACGCCGATCGTAATTCACGTAACCAGCGCGGCAACCAGCGCGGCCAGCGCAACGGTGGCGATCGTTCTTCCAATGATCGTTCAGGTGGTGAGCGTTCAAATAATGACCGCAACACCTCCAATAACAACAGCAACAACAACAGCAATAACAACGACGACGATGACGGATCGCGCAATAACCGCAACCGTCGTAACCGCCGTGACCGGAATTCCAACGATTCCAACGACCGCAACGATCGCAACAGCCGTAACGACCGTAATGATCGCAACGATCGTTTCCGTGACAGGAACGAACGCCGCCGCGGTCGCAGCCAGGGTCCTGACTTCGATGATACTGAAGTAACTGAGGACGACGTTCTGTTGCCAGTGGCCGGTATTTTGGACATCCTGGAAAACTACGCATTCGTGCGCACTTCCGGGTACCTGCCGGGCTCCAACGACGTCTACGTTTCTCTTAACCAGGTCAAAAAGTACAACCTGCGCAAGGGTGACGCCGTCGTCGGTGCCATCCGAGCACCGCGTGAAGGCGAAGACCGCAGCCAGGCGCAGAGCGCCCGCCAGAAGTTCAACGCCCTAGTGCGCGTCACAAGCGTAAACGGTAAGAACCCTGACGAGCTCAAGGATCGGGTGGAGTTCGCCAAGCTCGTGCCGCTGTACCCGTCAGAGCGTCTGCGCCTGGAAACCGATCCTAAGATCATCGGCACCCGTGTGATCGATCTGGTGGCCCCCATCGGCAAGGGCCAGCGTGGCCTGATCGTCTCGCCGCCCAAGGCCGGTAAGACTTTGATCCTGCAGTCGATCGCCAATGCGATCACGATCAACAACCCCGAGGTTCACCTCATGATGGTTCTTGTTGACGAACGCCCTGAAGAAGTGACGGATATGCAGCGTACCGTCAAGGGTGAGGTCATCGCCTCAACCTTCGACCGTCCTGCAGATGATCACACTCAGGTGGCCGAACTTTCCATTGAGCGCGCAAAGCGTTTGGTTGAAATGGGCATGGACGTAGTTGTGCTCTTGGATTCCATGACCCGCTTGGGCCGTGCCTACAACAACTCGGCACCATCCTCAGGGCGAATCCTCTCAGGTGGCGTGGACTCTGCGGCGCTTTATCCGCCGAAGCGCTTCTTTGGTGCGGCACGGAATATTGAAAACGGTGGCTCGCTAACCATTTTGGCAACGGCACTGGTAGAAACCGGTTCCAAGGCTGACGAGGTTATCTTCGAAGAGTTCAAGGGCACAGGCAACATGGAGCTGCGTCTCTCACGCCAGCTCGCCGACAAGCGGATCTTCCCCGCTGTTGACGTCAACGGCTCGGGTACACGCCGCGAAGAGAACCTGCTTTCCCCTGAAGAAGTCAAGATCATGTGGCGTTTGCGCCGGGTGCTCTCCGGGTTGGAAATGCAGCAGTCCCTTGAACTGCTCACCTCCAAGATCCGTGAAACGCAGTCAAACGTCGAGTTCCTCATGCAAATCCAGAAGACAACCCTGGGTGCCAAGGCCGAACACGATAAATAGCGCAAGTAACGAGACCGCCTCATTTGTAAAGGGGCACACCGGCAGTGTTCATTTAGCTGCCGGGCCCCTTTACAACGACGGCGGTTTTGTGCGTTAACTGCAGTTATAGATCCCGCCATGCAGAAGTAATTAGACTTGACGTACGTCGAGAGAGGTTTTTGAAATGTTTGAATCCATCCACGGGCTCCTTGATGAGCATGCCGAGCTTCAGATGCGCCTCAGCGAGCCTGAAGTGCATGCCGATCAGTCGTTGGCGCGCAAACTAGGCCGCCGTTACGCGGAGTTGAGCAATGTGGTTCAGGGATACCATCAAGTTGAATCACTGGGAGATGACCTAGGTGCCGCCAAGGAGATGGCTGCTGAGGATGCAGATTTTGCTGCCGAGGTTCCCATCTTGGCAGAACAGCTGGCAGCCGCGCAGGAGAAGCTACGCCGCCTGCTGATTCCTCGTGATCCTGACGACGCCCGGGATGTGATTCTTGAAGTCAAGGCCGGTGAAGGTGGCGACGAGGCTGCGCTGTTTGCCGCAGACTTGGTGCGCATGTACACGCGGTATGCAGATTCCCGCGGCTGGAAGACTGAAGTTATCTCAGCCACAGAGTCGGATCTTGGCGGGTACAAGGATATTTCCATCGCCGTAAAAGGCCGCTCAAACGATCCCGCCGAGGGTGTTTTTGCTCGCCTGAAGTTTGAAGGTGGCGTCCACCGAGTGCAGCGTGTGCCAGCAACAGAGTCTCAGGGACGTATCCACACTTCGGCAGCCGGGGTTTTGGTGCTTCCGGAAGTTGATGAGCCTGAGGAAGTGGATATCAGCCAGAATGATCTCAAGATTGATGTTTACCGTTCTTCCGGTCCTGGTGGCCAGTCGGTGAACACTACGGACTCCGCTGTTCGCATCACCCACCTTCCAACAGGCATTGTTGTTGCCATGCAGAATGAGAAGTCGCAGCTGCAAAACCGTGAGGCAGGTATGCGCGTGCTTCGGGCACGTATCCTGGCCCACCAGCAGGCCATCATTGATGCGGAGAATTCGGCTACCCGTAAGTCACAGATTCGGACCATGGACCGCTCGGAGCGTATCCGTACCTATAACTACCCGGAAAATAGGATCGCTGACCACCGTACTGGCTACAAAGCGTACAATCTTGATGCCGTCATGAACGGCGATTTGGAGCCAGTGGTGCAGTCAGCCATCTCCATGGATGAGCAGTCCCGATTGGACGCCCTTGGCGACTAGTCCCCATTCGCCGGCCGAAGAAACCGCTGGCGCGATTTCTTCGGAACCGGGCGAACGTGGGCCCACCCACGCTCTCCCAAACCCTGACGCTGGCGCGTCAGTGCCCGGGGCCCTCGGGCGCGGGGGCCTAGGGTCTTCGGTACCGGGCGAACGTGGGCCCACTCACGCCCTCCCTGAAACTCGGCTGGCAGATGCCGTGAACGCGGCAACGCAGATTCTCGGTGCTGCGGGCGTCCCTTCTCCAGCCGTGGACGCGCAACTTCTGGCCGCTCACTTGCTGGGGGTAAGCCCTGGTGAAGTAGCTGCAATGTTATTTGGTACAGCTGTAGTACCTGCTGGTTACGACGCTCTCATTGCTCGCCGTGAAGCGCGGGAACCGTTGCAGCACATCACGGGAGTTGCCTATTTTAGGCACCTGGAGTTGGCGGTGGGGAAGGGTGTTTTTGTGCCCAGGCCTGAAACCGAGTCAGTGGTTCAGCTGGCCATCGACGTTTTAACACACATGTCTCAGGAAAGTACGTACAAGTCTGAACTGCTCGCCGTCGACCTCGGCACAGGTTCGGGGGCAATCGCCGCTGCTATGGCCACTGAGGTAGCCGGTACCCGGGTCTATGCTGTAGAGCTCAGCGATGAGGCTTATCCATGGGCGCAGCGAAATCTTGCTGGCACCGGAGCAGTCCTGATTCGCGGGGATATGCGCGACGCTTTTGTAGAGCTGAACGCCTTAGTGGACGTGGTTGTTTCAAACCCGCCCTACATCCCTGCTGATGCGATCCCGCGGGATATTGAAGTGCGCTTACACGATCCCCATATGGCACTTTATGGTGGCGGAGAAGACGGTATGGAAATTCCCGCGGCAGCCGCCGAAACGGCAGCACGTCTTTTACGTCCGGGAGGATACTTTGTTATGGAGCACGCTGAAGTGCAGGGCGAACAAATCTCCCAGCTGCTAAAGCAAAGCGGACACTGGGAGAATGTTCGTTCCCACCAAGATCTGACCGGGCGGGACAGAGCAACCAGCGGATACCGCTGTTAGATTCCCAAGTACCAATTTGTGATTGGCTGGACGCGTTCAATTCCATGGACGCCGTGATGAAAGAATGAGTCTGTGAGTACCACTTCTTATAACTGCACCAATGAAGCCCAGCGCGCTGAAGGTCTGGCCCATGCGGCGAAGGCAATAGCTGCCAAACAGGTCATCGTCATGCCCACGGACACCGTCTACGGCATTGCCGCGGATGCTTTCTCGCCACAGGCAGTGGCGACCCTGCTTGCAGCCAAAGGCCGTGGACGGAACATGCCACCGCCTGTGCTTATACCTCGCATCGGCACCATGGACGGTCTGGCCGTTGAAATCTCCGACGATGCACGCAAGCTCGCTGAGAAGTACTGGCCAGGGCCGCTGACCCTGATCTTTCACGCTCAACCAACACTGACTTGGGATCTTGGTGACACAGTGGGAACGGTTGCACTGCGTGTCCCGGATGACCAGCTGGCCCTTGACCTGCTCACCATTACCGGGCCCTTGGCCGTTTCCAGTGCCAATAGGACCGGCCAGCCCGCCGCGCAGACCGGATCTGAGGCGCGTGCGCAACTTTCCGAAGCCGTTGAGGTGTATTTGGAAGGTGGCTTCCGGCCAGAGGAAGGCACTACTGGGATTCCCTCCACTATTGTCGACGCCACGGGCCTACGCCTGCGAGTGGTCCGTGAGGGTGCCATTTCACTGGCGGAAATCCAGCGTATGATCCCCAGTGCGCTTGGAGCCGAGGCAGAGCCGCAAATGTGGTCTCCGGTAAATCTCACCAAGAGCCAGCCTGCGGAGGCCGCCGAAACCACTGTTCCTGCCGTCGATGAAGTTGAAGAAATAAAGGACCCTGCCGAGTAAACCGGACTGATGGAGCTAAGCCGAGGGGCGAGGTGTCCGGGCTTGCTCAAGCACTGTGCGCACGGACTGTTCGGCACTGAGCCCTACCGTCTCCGCCCAGCCGGGGGCTTGGGCTTGGCCAAACCACATCAACTCGACTCTTCTGATGGGGCCGTGTAGGCGTTCCTTGATGAGCCCAGAGGCTAAGTATCCACAGCGCAAGACCGTATGGCACAGCCATGGGGGCAGGCGTAGGGGACTACGAACTCCTGCAGCAGCTAAAACGTCCGTGACGGATAAGCCTTCCCACGGTTGCAAGACCAATGGTGGAACAGTCCCTGGGTACTGACCGGCTTCCACCACAAACCATGCGAGGGCGTTGATTGAGCTCACTGGCGTGGGTGCCGTGCCCGGTGCGGCAACGGATGACAGCGGCGAGCTGGCGACCTTCACCAGAGACAATGTTGTGGGGCGGGAGGGCCCTTGCACAGATGTTGCCCGCACACTCACCCAAGAGGTTTTTCCGGGCCCCGAAGCGCCATCCACGATGGAGGAATCCCTGGCCAACTCCTCCAGTGCTTCTTCTCCGAGCGCCTTCGAGCGCGAATAAGCGGAAAACGGCGCACGGCTGGTGGTTTCATCAATAAATTTCCGGTGGCCCTGCACCGATGCGCTACTGACGTGCACAAAACGCCGTACACCAGCAGTCTTTGCGGCCAGTGCTATGACGGATGGAAGCAGGGCATTGGCACCTGTCAAAGCGGGGGATTCGCTATCCCCTGGCGTGGCCAGCCCGGCGGCATTGACCACCACGTCAACGTTGGCAAATGCGCTGCACAGTAAGCGAAAAGCTGACGCTGACGCAGAATCACAGATGGCATGAGCTTCATCGATAAGGGCTTGAGCCGTTGTGGCTTCACTGGAAAGTCTGGGCGCAGAAAGCGTGTCAACAACCAGACCACGTTCTCGCAGTTGCGCAACAATGGCAGTGCCAACAAAGCCTGAAGAGCCAACGACTAACCAGCGCAACGCGGAGGAATCACCAGACATGCTATTTTTCCTCCGCTAGTGGCGCCATGATTTCAAAATCGGTGTCAGCTAAAATCTTGCGGGATCCACGCCAGCCAGCAAGAAGCTTCCCGCTGCCACGCAGCGTCCTTTCAACCCCCACCAGACGTAACAGTTCTTTGGCAGCGGTCAGGGCTGTGCCCAGTGCGAATCCGACTGGACTGAACTTTCCGTGGGCACGCAAGTACTGCCCTACCAAACCGCGATTGCGCATCACATAATAACGGCTCAGATTAGAGGAGTCATTGAGGTGTCTAATGCCCAAATCAATGGTTCGCTGCGTACGCGCCTTGTGCAGCACAAACTCATTGACATACATAACTGGGCGCTGAAGTGATATTTGCCACCCGTAGATGGTGTCGTCCCAGTTTAAAAAGAACCGTGGATCCGGCAAACCTACGCCTTGAACGGCGTCCGAGTGCAACAGCATTCCCTCGAAGCAACCAACGTTGGTGGCGAATTCGTTGGAGGTTTCAAAAACATCCCCGCGCACCGGCAGCGGAAAACCAAGGAAGGTGCTGAAATTGTTTTGCCAGTAAAAAGGTTCCCCTGCGGCATCGTAACGGCGCCCTACAAGCGCATCGTATTTATCCATCCACGGACCAAAAGCGCCGATAGCCCCGGGAACGCACGTGACGTCGTCGTCCATCAGCCACATCCATTGGGCGCCATGGGCCAAAGCCTGCTCCACCCCCGCTGAGAATCCTCCAGCCCCACCAACGTTCTCAGGAAGCTGATGATTGACCAACACAATAGGCGAGGGGAGCCCCGCAAATTCTTCGACGGCGGCGTCAACAACCGAACTGGTCGAGTCGGTGCTGGCATTATTGACAACAATGACGCCATCCGGGGCCGGGGTCAGCTCAGCAATTGAGGCCAAGAGGTCCTTCAAATAGTCAACACGGTTGAAAGTGGTGATGACGATGAAAAAGCGATCTCGCCGGTCAAAACTCAAAACTGTTGGTCCTTCATGGGGCCGAAGTTTGGTCCCCGCAGGCCGGCGCCGTAGGTTCGCGCCCATTTGGCCAGACCTTTAAGGTCACCCTTTTTAAGGAAATACAGGGGGTACCCGGCGGCGTCGGCCACCAGGGAGCGCACGCGGCGGTGCTTGCGGGTGAGAAATCCGCGGTTGCGGTAGTAATAAAAGCGCTTGAACGGGGTTTCCGGAACAAGCACATGGAGCCTGTCCCCAAGAACTTCCTGAACCTCGCCCCAGCCCGCCGGATGGGTCAGAGCCACGGAGGTGACAGTGCCAAACTTCACCTTGGCTTGGCGCAGTCGAAGCATGAAGTCAGTTTCATCACCACGGATAAACAGGCGCAGATCCGGAAGCCCAACCTTGAAGAAAACGTCTGTGCGGATCAGAGCGCCGTTAAAGAACTGCCCAACATTGTCAATGAAACCCAAGGGCTCCACTACTGAACGATCGTGGGTTAGATGACCGTCAATACGGAATGGAAAAGATAACTTGGTTGGCTCACCGGGTGCCACGATCAATGGCACAACAACATCCAAATTGCGGCTTTTGGCGGCCTCCAACAGGGTGGCCAGGCAGGCGGGGTCTTCCGGGTGGGCGTCGTCGTCCATGATCCAGACCCAGTCGGCGCCAGAGGCCATGGCGTTTAGGATGGCGAGGGAGAATCCGCCGGCACCGCCCAAGTTCGCCAAAGACCGAACGTAGGTAACAGGCGAGGGTGCTTGTGCCGCAATCGACTCCACCGACTGTGTACCTGAATCGACAAGTGCGATGGCATGTGGGGTGTGGGTTTGAGCTGATAAGGCCCCCAACAACGTTCGCACGTCCTCCGGCCGATCAAAAGTGAGCGCAGCGACGGCTACTGTGTCTATCAAGGGTAGTCCTTTCGGGTGGTGCTCGCGGCGTTGCCCGGCATCCGGCACGGCTAAACCGTGAGTAAGCATCTGGAGGGATTACTATTCTTGTGTAGCTTCTACTTTAGTACAGCCGCCGACCGGTGGACTATTGCGCCGTGAACAACAGCTCCATAGCAATCACCACCTTGGCAGAATACGGATATAAGAATCACGTTGAATACCTCAAGCACCCAGCCAAACGCAAAAGTCGCTGTCACTTCCACCGACGGCGAACGTAAACCGAGGCTGTGGCTTTGGTCGCAAGGAATTCTTGATTCGTTGTGTTGGGCGATCGCCTTGATGCTAGCCGTATTGCTGCGTTACGAGCTGGACGTCAACCTTATTAACTTCCCCGGCATGGCGTTGCTGATTGCTATAGCCGTTGCCACTCAGCTGATTGCCGGCTGGTACATGGCCTTGTACCGCGGCCGCCATGTGTTCGGCAGTATTCATGAGGCCCGCGTGCTGATTGCTGTGACATTAATAGTCGGCGTTGTGACAAGTATTTTATTGTCAGTTTTCATCAATGAGCTCCATATTGCCCGTTCGGTGGCAGTTATTGCGTTCCCCTTCGCCGCGCTTTCCATGGCGGCTGTGCGTTATGCAAAGCGACTCTACGTTGAAGGCAAACCAATTTTTGGGGAAGAAGCCCAAAAAACTTTGATCTATGGTGCCGGTTTCCTTGGTAATTCACTTGTCACCCGTATGGTTCAGGACCCTGAATCGCCTTACGTCCCCGTTGGACTAATTGATGATGACGCCTCTAAAAAGCATCTGCGTCTGAGCTCGGTTGGCGTTCTCGGCGGTGGAGACGACCTCCCTGAGATCATCAAACGCACCCGATCAACTGTTGTGGTCCTTGCAGTTGCCCACATCAGCGCAAAGCGGATCCGCGAAATCTCCGACAGTGTCTCAGGTCTTGGCGTGAAAGTCCTTGTGCTGCCGCCGCTGCAGGAAATGCTAAGTCCGGATACCAACCGGGACAGCAAAGGTGGCCTCACAGATTTCCGAGAGATTGACGTTGCTGACCTTATTGGCCGCACCCCTGTAGAAACACAAGTGGAACAGATCGCCGGCTATGTCAGAGGAAAACGTGTTCTGGTGACCGGTGCCGGAGGCTCGATTGGTTCCGAGTTGTGCCGCCAGTTACACAACTTTGACCCTGCGGAACTGATCATGCTTGACCGTGATGAATCCGGATTGCAGCATACTCAGCTCTCTATTGAAGGCCACGGCCTGCTGGATGATAAGAATATTGTGTTGGCAGACATCCGGGATGCGGACTTCTTGAATGACATCTTCGCCAGACGCCGTCCAGAAGTAGTGTTCCATGCGGCCGCGCTCAAGCATGCACCACTGCTACAGATGTACCCCGAAGAGGGTTGGAAAACTAACGTCATTGGTTCCTTGAACGTGCTTCAAGCTGCTCGCAGTGTGGACGTGGAAACCTTTGTTAACGTTTCCACCGATAAGGCGGCTAGTCCCACAACGGCGTTGGGCCACTCGAAACGGGCCGCCGAAAAGCTCACATCGTGGATGGCGGGGGAGACGGGCATGCGCTACGTGTCAGTCCGGTTTGGCAACGTCATAGGCAGCCGAGGCTCCATGCTTCCCTTATTCACCGACCAGATCAATAACGGCGGTCCCGTCACTGTCACGCACCCCGATGTGACCCGTTTTTTTATGACCATTCCGGAGGCTTGCCAACTTGTCATTCAGGCAGGAGCGATCGGCCACGGTGGGGACGTTCTGATCTTGGACATGGGGGAGCCAGTGCGCATCATGGACGTGGCAGAACGCATGATTGCCATGTCAGGACGCGATATCAAGATCAAGATCACTGGCCTGCGCCCTTCAGAGAAGCTGCACGAACAGCTGACAGGAGATGACGAGGTTAAGGACCCCGATGGGCACGCCAAAATTTCGCACACGCATGCTCGACCGCTCAGCCCGGAGAGTCTCGATCTTGCACTATGGTTGCAGCGCTGCCGTGACGAGGCCGGGGCGCAGGCCCCCAGCATTGATGAGTCCGACGGCGACGTTGCGGCGGGTGCATGATGGAATTGTGGGCTCAAATCACCGTCGGCGCTTTGGCGCTTGTTCTGGCACTTCTGCTTCCGCTGGTAGCCCGGCCATTGTTGGCGCGGGCCGGGGTACTTGATGTTCCCAATGCCCGCTCCTCCCACACAATGCCGACAATCCGGGGTATGGGTATTACCACCGCCGTAGCCCTGTCTGTGGCGATCATTGTGGCGGTCTTTTTGCCCCAGACCGGTGCAACCAACCAGGGTGTGGCGACATTGTTGGTGATATTCGCCGTCGTGCTCGCTGCCTCAACAATCGGCTGGTTAGAAGACATCCGTGGTCTGTCTGTGAAGGTTCGGGCGGGTCTTCAGCTGTCAGTGGGCGGATTGGCCACAGCTGCCGTAGCGCTAATCGATCCGGGTCAGCAGCAGTTGTGGTTGATTCCTGCAGGGGCAATAGCGGTTGCCGCCTACGTCAACGTCACCAACTTTATGGACGGAATTAACGGAATTTCCGGGACACATGGCTTGCTCGTGGGAGGGTTTTACGCTTATGCCGGACTTACTACGGCTCACGCCTGGCTGGTTTATGTTGGCATTGCCATCGCCATGTCGTTTGCGGGGTTCCTGCCCTGGAACCTGAGCCGCAACAAAGTTTTTCTTGGGGATGTTGGAAGCTACCTGCTCGGCGCGTCAATTGCTGTTACTGCCATGTGCGCATTTTTGGTGGGAGTGCCGGTTGAGTACATCTTCTCGCCAGTTCTGATCTACCTCACTGACACCTTTGTAACATTCTTGCGCCGGCTCCTTGCCGGTGAGCGTTGGTACGTTGCCCACCGCCAGCATGTCTACCAGCGCCTAACAATTGTTGGGCTCAGCCACGTACAGGCAACTGCTGTTGTCTCTCTCGCCACCATTCTTGTGAGCCTGCTCGGTGTTACAGCAGCCCAAGGCGGGGAGGTAGCTCAGATTCTCGCCACAGCCGCCGGTTTTATTGTTGTTCTGGCGTATCTGCGCACGCCAACCTTCTTTCAGAAGCTCTTGCGTAAGCGCGAGCAAAAGACTGGGTTCATCCACGGGACAGATGAAAATCTGTAGGACTAAACTCGGGGCATGGGACCTGTCGATGTTATGAGTCAACTTCAAGTTCTATCTCGTGTAGAATTCCCTGTGGTGACATTCACCTGGTCTACCCGGCCAAACTGTTTAACCTCTTGTGTGCCGCTGGAATACGGCAGGCCGCCCCAATGATGGAGATCTCATGAAGGACAAAAGTGCCCGCAACGGTGCTGTGAGGGCTCCGTTGACGGCGTCGGGTCCATCTGCGAGTCCCAGCTGGAACATTTTAAAAAAGTGCGTCTTCGTTGACGGCATTGCTGTTGTCATCATGGTGGTTTTAGCATTCATTCTTACCGACCCAGACGGCGTGCTTAGCGTGTTGTTTGGTTCATTTCTTGTGATTGCTTTCTTCGGCTTAAGTCAGCTTGTTGGGCACCTCTTCAGCAAAAGGATGCCGGAAGCGGTGATGGGTATCTTTGTGATGACCTATTTCGTCAAGGTGGTTGGATTTGCCGCCGTGCTATTTGCTCTTGGCACCCCCACATGGCTGAACAAACCTTGGTTTGCTGGCGCAGCGGTGGTTTGTGTCCTACTGTGGCAGGCCACAGAGGTCATTATTTTCAGCAAACAGCGCTTCCTGATCTTTGGCGCTCCGGAGCAGAAAGTTACGCCAGCGGAATTTCCCCCGGAAGTGGCTTCATCACTCGAGGGCGACACAAAGGACGCAACGCATGACAAATAAGTTACCGGATGGACAGGAACCACAGCATGTTGTGGTTCCACCCCAGTCCAATACGGGAAAGCTGGACTACACCTACATTATTGGCGGAATCCTGCTCTGGGGTTTGATAGGGTGGGGACTGGACTTTTTGTTGGACACTGCTTGGATTTTGTTCGCTGCCATCCCCATCGGGGCTGTCTGCGGATATTACCTAGCCCGGCATCATCAAAGGCATGGTCGCCAAGATGATGGCAAGCAGCAATGAAGCCCACCATCAGACTTTTTCACGGTGCTGACCATCTTTTGATGGACCACCACACTTGCCCTATGACCGAAACTGCAGAGAGGACAGCGCGTTGACCGCGTTTGCGCTTCCGATGGCCTCGAATGACGGTGGTTTTATCCCACCGACGATTAGCGACACCCACCTCCCAGACATCCTTCCCTGGATGGCCGAATATGGCACCGGGATTGGCAAGCAGATGATCTTGGTCGTCTTGTCGGTGGTTTTGATCGCAGTGTTCTTTAAGGTCGCGATCCGAAACCCGAAACTGGTTCCGGGCCGAGTCCAATTCTTCGCCGAAGGCTTCTACAGCTTCGCGCGCAATACAGTTGGCCGCGACATCATGGGTGAGAAAAACTTCCGCCCCTGGGTACCGCTGCTATTCTCCGTGTTCTTGTTTGTGCTGCTGAATAACATCTTCGGCGCCATTCCATTCTTGCAACTGCCCTCCTTCTCCCATGCCGGCAGTGCTTACGCAATTGCCCTGATCATCTACTTCACGTGGATTGGTGTTGGAGTGCAGAAGAACGGTATCCGATTCTTCAAGCTGGCAGTTGTTCCGTCCGGGGTTCCCGGCTGGATTCTGCCGTTGCTGGTGCCGCTGGAAATCATTTCCAACTTCATTGTTCGTCCCCTGACGCACTCCTTGCGTTTGATGGCAACAATGCTCGCTGGGCACATGATTGTGATTCTTGCCGGTAGCGGCGCACAGTACTTGATCATGGAACAAGACAACATCTTGCTCAACGCCACCGGCGTTGCAGTGATCGCCGGTTCTGTGGCCATGTATGGCCTGGAACTGTTGATCATGGTTCTGCAAGCATTCGTCTTTACCTTGCTGACAGCGATCTATATCCAGGGCAGCCTGGAAGCTGACACACACTAAACGTTTTCCCCAGCAACAACCAAAGCTTTTCCCGAAATCAAGAATCACTTCCCAAACTGCCGGCACAACGTCGGTATCTTGAAAGGAACAAATAATGCACGGCTCCCTTAATATGATTGGTTACGGCCTAGCGGCTATCGGCTCGGCTATTGGCGTGGGCATGATCTTCGCTGCCTACATCAACGGTGTAGCCCGCCAGCCGGAAGCTCAGCGCATCCTGCAGCCCATCGCCCTGCTTGGCTTCGCCCTTGCAGAAGCATTGGCTATCCTTGGTCTGGTCTTCGCCTTCGTCGTTGGCGTCTAGTTCAAAGACTTTTTGTCCTTTCTTTCCAGGACTGAAATTTTCATGGACGTATATCAGATAAAGGATAAGTGAGAAATGGTTACCGCAGCAGTAATCCTCGCTAGTGAGGGTGCTAACCCGCTCCTGCCAAACTGGTGGGAAGTTCTAGTCACGGCTGTAGCCTTCGCTGTCCTGCTCTTTGTGGTGAAGAAATTCATTGCACCCAGCTTCGAGAAGTCATACACGGATCGTGTAGAGGCCATTGAAGGTGGGATCGAGAAGGCAGAAGAGGCTCAGGCTGAAGCTAACGCCCTCTTGGAGCAGTACAAAGCTCAGCTGATGGATGCTCGTACGGAAGCCAATGGCATCCGTGAGACCGCCCGTTCAGAAGGCGCCCAGATTTTGGCAGACCTGAAGGCGAAAGCTGCAGAGGAATCTGCACGCATCACCGCCCAGGCTCAAGTTCAGATCGAAGCCGAGCGCGTTGCCGCAGTGAACTCCCTCCGCAATGAGGTTGGCACATTGGCTACATCGCTTGCCAGCAAAATCGTTGGGGAAGCCCTTAACGATGATGCGCGTTCCAACCGTGTGGTTGAGCGCTTCCTGGCCGATCTGGAAAATCAGTCGAACGCGGGTGCATCGAAGTAATGGCAGGTGTATCAAGCAAGTCATTGGCAGCGGCTTTGGAGTCGTTGGAACCTAAGCTCGCCACTGCGTCGATCGTGTTGGCTCAGGATCTCTTTTCAATATTGGAGCTTCTGGACAGCAACGCCGGCCTGCGTCGCGCTTTGACCGATCCCACTCGAAAGAGTGCGGACAAAGCAGTTTTGGCCACCAAGCTCATTGCGGGCAAAGTCAGTGCAGAGGCACAGGTTGTGTTTCTGGAACTGGTTGCCGCGCGGTGGAGCACTGCACGTGACCTGGGCGATGCACTGGAAGTCTTGGCTGCAACATCGGCGATCGCGGTTGCCGAAGGTCAAGGTGGCGGTTCTGCCAACCTGGACAGGCTTGAAGAGGAACTCTTCTCGTTTATCCGAGTTGTTGAATCCAGTCATGAACTGCAGCGTGCCTTTGACGATGCACAGGCCTCGAACTCTGCCAAGGGCGTTTTGGCGCACAAGGTTGTTCCTGGGGCCAGCGACGTCTCCACGCTGTTGATCCACCAGGCCGCAACTTCCCCTCGGGGGCTCAAGTCAACGGCCTTGGTGCAACGTTTCGTGGAATTGGTTGCCAAACGCCAGCAACGCTGGATTGCCTACGTCAGTGTCACCCGTGACCTGAGCGCAGAGCAGTTGAGCCGTTTGCAGGCCGGATTGAACAATCTCTACGGTCGCGATTTGAAGATCAATGTCAATATTGACCCGACGTTGGTCGGCGGAATCAAGGTTGTTGTGGGGGACGAGGTTGTTGACGCAACCTCAGCCACGCGACTGGCTGATCTTCGCCGCCGGTTGGCAGTCTAAGTAACTTACGTTTCTTAGCTGCCAGTCCACAACAGACTGAATCAAACATTTAGGCTACCGCAGCAACTATTTACGCGGCGGTATCCACAACTTAGGAGAGCAGGGACTGCAGATGGCCGACTTGACCATCAATGCCGACGACGTCCGCAATGCCTTGAATGAGTTCGCAGCGTCCTATGAACCGGGCAACGCGGAACGCGTCGAGGTTGGCCGGGTCACCACGGCAAGTGACGGCATTGCCAAGGTAGAGGGTCTTCCCTCTGTCATGGCCAACGAGCTGCTTCGATTCGAAGACGGCACACTGGGCTTGGCCCAGAACTTGGACACTCGCGAGATTGGTGTGGTTGTTCTTGGCGACTTCACTGGCATCGCCGAGGGCCAGCAAGTCCACCGCACAGGGGAGATTCTCTCCGTACCGGTTGGCGATAACTTCCTAGGCCGCGTCGTTGATCCCTTGGGTCAGCCGATTGATGACCTGGGCGAGATCGAATCCGAAGGCCGTCGAGCTCTGGAACTTCAGGCACCCGGCGTTACCGAGCGCAAGTCGGTTCACGAGCCGCTGCAGACCGGTATGAAGGCCATCGACGCCATGATTCCGATCGGCCGTGGCCAGCGTCAGCTGATCATTGGTGACCGCCAGACGGGTAAGACCGCACTGGCCGTTGACGCCATCATCAACCAGAAGGCCAACTGGGCTTCAGGGGACGTGAAGAAGCAGGTTCGTTGCGTTTACGTAGCGATCGGGCAGAAAGCATCGACGATCGCAGCAGTTCGCCAGACCTTGGCCGATCACGGAGCTCTCGAGTACACCACCATCGTGGCTTCTCCGGCTTCTGACCCGGCTGGTTTCAAGTACTTGGCACCGTACGCCGGTTCGGCCATTGGCCAGCACTGGATGTACAGCGGCAAGCACGTTCTGATCGTGTTTGATGACTTGTCCAAGCAGGCGGAAGCTTACCGCGCAGTCTCACTGCTGCTGCGTCGCCCGCCGGGCCGCGAGGCTTACCCCGGTGACGTGTTCTACTTGCACTCCCGCCTTCTGGAACGTTGTGCCAAGCTCTCTGACGAGCTCGGCGCAGGTTCAATGACCGGTCTGCCGATCATTGAAACCAAGGCGAATGACGTTTCGGCGTACATTCCCACCAACGTTATCTCCATTACCGATGGTCAGATCTTCTTGCAGTCAGACCTCTTCAACGCCAACCAGCGTCCCGCTGTTGACGTGGGTGTATCTGTATCGCGTGTTGGTGGCGCGGCACAGGTAAAGGCCATGAAGAAGGTTGCCGGTACTTTGAAGCTGGAACTGGCTCAGTACCGTGACATGCAGGCGTTCGCCATGTTCGCCTCCGATTTGGATGCCGCTACAAAGCAGCAGCTGACTCGCGGAGCGCGTTTGATGGAACTGCTCAAACAGGGACAATACGCACCGTTCCCGGTTGAGAACCAGGTCGTCTCGATCTGGATGGGCACCAATGGCTACTTGGACACGGTCCCGGTGGAGGATGTTCTCCGCTTTGAAACCGAGTTCCTCGAGCACCTGCGTCACAACACGTCGATTCTGACCACGTTGGCTGAAACCAACCTGCTGGAACCTTCGACCGTAGATGCGCTCAAGTCCAATATTGACGCCTTCAAGAAGGGCTTCTTCGGGCAGGGTGACGACCAGTTGGTTGGCGCCGGCCATGAGGAGTTCGGTGCTCTTGCCGCCGAGGACGTTGACCAGGAAAAGATCGTCAAGCAGAAACGCTGACACCATCCCTGACTAGGGCTGCTGGCACCTTGGTGCCAGCAGCCCAAACAAGGATAAGGAAAGGACAAACATGGGAGCCCAGATACGGGTTTACCGCCAGAAGATCGCTTCGACCACGTCGATGCAAAAGATCTTCAAGGCGATGGAACTTATCGCTGCGTCCCGCATTGGAAAGGCACGTGTACGTGTCACGGCTTCATTGCCGTACTCCAATGCGATTACCCGTGCCGTTTCTGCCGTTGCGTCCCAATCCGAGGTCGACCACCCGCTAACCACCGAGCCCAAAGAGATTCGTCGGGCCGCGGTATTGGTGATGACTTCTGATCGTGGTCTTGCCGGTTCCTACTCCGCCAGCGTTTTGAAGCAGGCAGAGCACCTAATCGAGTTGTTGCACGGAGAAGGCAAGGACGTCTCGACCTATTTGGTCGGCCGCAAGGCTCAGGCGTACTTTGACTTCCGTGGCCGCGACTACGCCAAGGTGTGGACCGGTGGAACTGATGCACCGGATTTTGAAACTGCACGTGAACTACGCGTGGCCTTGCTAGAGGACTTTGCAACAGATTTTGAAGAAGGTGGCGTCGATGAGATCCATGTCGTTTACACCGCATTCAAATCAATGGTTGTTCAGGAACCGACAGTAATTCGATTGCTACCGCTGGAAATTGTTGAGGAAGAAGTTGAATCTTCATCCGAGTTACTTCCGCTGTATGAGTTCGAACCGCAGCCGGAAGACGTCCTTGACGCCTTGTTGCCACGGTACATTGAGTCACGAATCTTCGCGGCACTTTTGCAGGCGGCAGCTTCCGAGCTTGCCGCACGCCAGCGGGCGATGAAGTCCGCCGGTGATAACGCCAGCGACCTGATCAAGAAGTACACGCGACTTCGTAACAACGCCCGACAGGCTGAAATTACGCAGGAACTCTCCGAGATTGTTGCTGGCGCTGACGCGCTCAACGCCTCCTAGTAGCCCGAAACATACTTATTCAATGCATCCACACAAGTGAAGTGAGAGAGATGACTGCCCAACTTAACGAGCAGGGAACCGCTGCGAAGGCCGGTGCCACAGGCCGCATCGCGCGCGTCATCGGCCCGGTTGTCGACGTCGAATTCCCGGCAGACGGCATTCCCGCCATTTACAATGCGCTGACCACTGAGATCACTCTCAATGGTCAGACCAAAACCATCACCTTCGAAACCAGCCAGCACCTTGGCGACGGTCTCGTGCGTGCCATTTCCTTGCAGGCCACCGACGGACTTGTCCGTGGTACCAGCGTGCAGGACTTGGGTGCCCCCATCACCGTGCCCGTTGGCGACGGCGTCAAGGGTCACATCTTCAACGTTCTGGGCGAACCCCTGGACGTGCACGAGTCTGAACTGAACATCTCCGAGCGGTGGCCTATCCACCGCAAGCCCCCGGCTTTTGCCAGCCTCGAGGGTTCCACGGAAATGCTTGAGACTGGTATCAAGTCCATTGACTTGCTCACCCCGTACATCAAGGGTGGAAAGATCGGATTGTTCGGTGGTGCCGGTGTCGGTAAGACCGTTTTGATCCAGGAAATGATCACCCGTGTTGCACGTAACTTCGGTGGTACCTCGGTATTCGCCGGTGTTGGTGAGCGAACACGAGAAGGTAACGACCTTTGGGTTGAAATGGAAGAAGCCGGTGTTCTTAAGGACACTGCGCTAGTCTTCGGCCAGATGGATGAGCCGCCGGGAACGCGTCTGCGCGTAGCTCTGTCAGCTCTGACCATGGCTGAGTACTTCCGCGATGTGCAGAACCAGGACGTGTTGCTCTTCATCGACAACATCTTCCGTTTCACACAGGCCGGTTCAGAGGTTTCCACACTGCTGGGGCGCATGCCTTCTGCTGTTGGTTACCAGCCAAACCTGGCCGATGAGATGGGCCTCCTGCAGGAGCGCATCACCTCGACCAAGGGCCACTCGATCACGTCCATGCAGGCAGTTTATGTCCCTGCTGATGACTACACCGACCCGGCTCCCGCGGCGACCTTCGCCCACCTGGATGCAACCACGGAACTTTCCCGTGAAATTGCTTCTCGTGGACTGTACCCGGCCATTGATCCGTTGACCTCCACATCACGTATCCTTGACCCGCAGTACGTCGGTCACGCACACTACAACACTGCGGTGCGCGTCAAGCAGATCCTACAGAAGAACAAGGAACTCCAGGACATCATTGCGATCCTTGGAATTGACGAGCTCGGCGAAGAGGACAAGATCGTTGTATCGCGTGCTCGACGCATCCAGCAGTTCCTCTCGCAGAACACCTACACCGCCAAGCAGTTCACCGGCGTTGACGGCTCAACGGTTTCCATCGCTGACACCATTGAGGGCTTCACTGCCATCTGCGACGGCGACGTGGACCACATCGCTGAGCAGGCGTTCTTCAACATCGGCGGCATGGATGATGTTGAGCGTCAGTGGGCCGCAATCCAGGAATCGACTAAGTAAACATGGCTAACCTCGAAGTTGAAATCGTAGCGGCCGACCACGCTGTGTTCTCGGGTGCGGCGACCCTGGTCAAGGGTTTTACCAGCGAGGGCGAGATCGGCATTTTGCCCGGTCACACCCCTTTGCTCGCGGTTTTGGCGCCGGGCTTGCTGGAGATCGCACCCGTGGAAGGCCCCCGCTTCTTCGTTGAAGTGGACGGCGGATTCTTCTCGGTTGATGAGAACCGGGTAGTGATTGTGGCCGACAATGCGCAGTTGAAAGACAGCGCAACTTCTGGCTCTGGTATTCGCTAGCTATCCATTGATGAACGAACTTGGTATTCCGTTCATCATACTGGCTGGAGCATTCCTGCTAGTTGTTCTAATGCTGTGCCTGTTCGGGGTGCGCCGCCTCATGTTGCGGCGTGCCCTGGGCACAGTAGACGCCTCCATTTCCACTGCGAGTAATCGCTGGGCGATGGGGGTTTGTCGTTATCAGGAGTCGGTCCTTGAATGGGTCCGGCTCCTTTCGTTAAGCCCTATACCTGCCCGAACCATGCAACGCAGCAAGATTGTGTTGATTGGGCGCCGCGAGCCCAGCGAGAGTGAACTAACGCGTGTGCCTCCCGAAGTTGTCATCGTGGTGCTTTCTTATGAGGGAAAAGAAGTGCTGTTAGCGATGAAATTCGGCGCCTACGCCGGCTTATCTTCCTGGCTTGAGGCTGGTCCGCACACTGGCGTGGGCACATGGCGATAACGCTCAGCTGATTGCCAGCAAATGCCGTTAGCATCACTTTGCTGCCGCTTTCTTTCGGCAGATATCCCTCCTAAAAGTGCGGCAACGAAGTGAACTGGATCCAAAACCTTAGCCTGATCAATGGCCCCCTGCCCAGCATTTTTGGGATAATGTGTGTGGCTTCTTTAGTCTTCCTGCTCCTACGACGTTCCGTTCGCTGGTGGCTGTTTGCGGTGGCATCTGCCATTGGCGCTTTCCTCATCAGTACGCTCGCCTGCTGGGCCGTGATCCACGCCTTTTACTGGTGGCCGGAGGACTTGCCCTCGGCCGTTGTTAACACTGTTGCGTTGATGATCTGGGCCGTGGCATTGGGGAGTGCGACGGCGTTCGGCGGCCTGCGTCGTCGTCGAAGAGGACAGAAATCCCCCGCCCGTGACGCTTCCACCGCACCAGTTTCCCGTCAGCGGATCTCGCCCTGGCGTCGAGGGGTGGCCATTCTTGCCACTGTGGTTGTCCTTGCCTCTAGCGGCTTACAGGTCAATGCCATCTTTGGCCAGTACCCTACAGTTGGCAGACTATTGGGTGTTCATACGCAGTTATCGGCGGCACCTGCGCCTGCTTTGCAACATATTCTCAGTTCGCGTTTTATGGACAACGCGGTGTCCCAGCGGTGGAGGGCTCCTGCAGGGTTGGCAACTTCAGGGACTGTGCTTTCAACAGCTATTCCCGGCACCATCTCCGGTTTCAAGGCTCGCAACGCTCTTGTGTATTTGCCGCCGGCTTACGCATCCGCGAACAGGCCTGTTCTGCCAGTGCTGGTTCTTGTCAGCGGGCAGCCGGGCTCGCCGGAATCGTGGCTGCAGTCCTCCGAGCTAATTCGTGAGCTGGACGTCTATGCCATGGCACATGAAGGATTGACTCCCTTGGTGGTGATCCCTGACCCCAATGGCGGGGAACAGGCAAACACCATGTGTATGGATTCAACGCTTGGCCAAGCCGATACTTACATGTCCAAAGATGTCCCTGAGTGGATTAAGACCCATCTGGATGCCGACACCAACCCTGCCCATTGGGCTGTGGGGGGTTTCTCTTTCGGTGGCACGTGTGCCATGCAGATGGTGACCCGGCATCCGGATATTTTCCGTTCTTTCATGGCCTTCTCCCCAGAACGTGAGCCCGCTCTGGCCGTGAACCGTTCGGTGACAATCAACCGTGCCTTTCATGGTGACACTGCGGCTTTTGATGCTTTGGTGCCGCTGACCCTGCTCTCTATAAAAAAGTATCCAGAGATTGCCGGCTGGTTTGCTTCTGGAAGCCAGGATGCTGTGTATTCTGCGAATGTGTTGGTACTTCTAAACGCCACCCGCAAAGCAGGGATGCGAACTGACAGTGCGCTCTTTCCTGGTGGGCACTCATGGACTGTGGTCAACGAGGGCTTACCTGAGGGACTGGCGTTTATTTTTGAAAGAATGGGCCTGCCGTGACCATTCGGGACCCATCGAGTGCTAGCAGCACCGCCGCTGCTGTGGCCCCGGGAGCCATCGCCTCTCTAGCCAGAGCAACGGCGACCTGGATCGGAGGCACGCCCTTTAGCTCAGGTTTAATCGTTGCAGTAGTGTTTGCCCACTTCGTTTCAGGTGCATTCCTGCACCGTCTGCCCAGCCCTGTGGCCGGTACCTGGGGTTACCAGTCCGCTGATCTTTTCAGCAGCCACTGGTGGAACATGTTCACTACCTTGTTTCTTAGCTCCAGCACGGCCGCGATGCTCCTTAGCGTGGCTGTTCTAGGCACGGTCTTGGGACTGGCAGAAGCTACCTTAGGCACCCTGCGCACAGCAGTGCTGTTCAGCGCAACGCAAATTGCCGCCGTCGTGCTCTATACACTCATTATTGCGCTGGGCAGCATGGATGCGGTGGACCTGCCTGCAGGGATGGAACAAGCAACACTCTTGGGGCCGTTTGCAGCCTCAGCAGGGACCCTGATGGCAGCCAGCCAGGCCATCAGTCTGCTGTGGAGACGCCGTGTGCGAGTACTAACTGTGGCAACGGCGCTGATGCTCAGTGTGTATGTGGGCCATGCCCAGCACGTATATATTTTACTTGCATCCTTGACTGGGCTTGCTCTGGGGCTGCTGTTTGTCAAGGCAACAAGTCACGGATTCGCCAGACGATCAACAAGCCAAGAAGTGCGAACAATCTTGGCAATGGTGGTTGCGGTGTTCGCAATCGGTCCCATCGCGGCTGCTGTGGCGCATGTAGCCGTGGGGCCTCTCGCTGTGATGCGCACCTGGATCACCAATCAGGATCCTACGCTGGCACAATGGCAAGGCAGCTGCCATGGGATGGTTCGTAACATGGGTCTGCTGGGATCCGGTGGCCATATTCTGGCGTTGATGCCGATGCTGTTGTTGCTTGTGTGTGCCGAAGGCCTGCGACGCGGGAACCGTTTGGCATTATGGGCAGCAGTGTATCTGCACCTGGTAATTGGACTAGTCTCAGCCATCTATTTCCAGGTCTTTGCCGGGCTAGGCCTGCCGTTGCGGCGCGGGCACCGCAGCCTGAGCATCAATGAATCGGTGTGGGAGCTCTTGCCGGTGGTGCTGGTGCCGGTGCTTATAGCCCTAGCCTTGGTAGTTTTCCGGAGGTATTTCCGGGTGGATCCCGATCCTGCACTGCGCAGACGGTCATTGATTTTCCTGCCCCTGCTGCTGCTAGCCGTGATTGTGCTCTACAGCGTTGCGTGGTTGGCCGAAGGAAATCTGGGCAACCGTATGGGGATTGCGGCCTTGGTGGCTGGGATTCCGCGCATAATACTGCCCTATCCGTTTCCTTTTAGCTACGCGGCCAACGTTTATCCGCATGGATTCTTCTCTGAGCTTCTATTCAGTTTTGGTGGGCCAGTGCTGTGGCTGCTGAGCGCTGTGAGCATCTTTGTTTTGTTTCTTAGCCGGCGCTTGCGCAGCGGTGCTGATGATGCTCAGCGCGCGCAGGAGCTTGTGCGCAGGGGAGGAGATTCGCTGTCTTGGATGACGCTGTGGCCGAACAATCAATATTGGTTCAATGACGCAGGGACAGCCTGTGTGGCTTACCAGCCGCACAGTGGCGTCGCCGTTACAGTGGGCGGGCCAGTGGGAGCCGCCGATCAGTATTCAGAGGCAGTGGATGATTTCCTTGAATTTTGTGCCGAGGAGTCACTGACACCCTGCTTTTATTCGGTGACGGGCGCGGCCGTTGAACTGCTGGGTCAGCGCGGATTCCGGCGGATTCAGGTGGCTGCCGAGACACTTCTTGATGTGCGGAGTATGGACTTCAAAGGCAAAGATTGGCAAAACGTCCGCACCGCCTTGAATAAAGCAACAAAGCTGGGCGTCACGGCACAATGGTGTAACTATGCAGAGCTCTCCACGGGACAACGTACCCAGGTCCATGAAATCTCGGAGGACTGGGTCAGCGGCCAAGCCCTGCCAGAACTTGGCTTCACTTTGGGCGGACTTGAAGAACTGAAGAATGAAAACGTCCAGCTTTGTCTTGCCATCGATGACTCAGGACGGATCCATGCCGTGACGAGCTGGCTCCCTGTGTTTGATCAGGGAGAAGTGGTGAGCTGGACCCTTGATTTCATGCGTCGGAATTCCGGAGCTTTCAACGGCGTGATGGAATATCTGATTGCCCAAGCTGTGCGTCATTTTGCCGCGACCGTGGAGTACATTTCGCTCTCTGGCTCACCGCTGGCAAGCAACGTGGCGGGCGAAGGGGAAGAAAACGGCAATTTGGCCCGGATACTGGTTCTGCTTGCCCGCACTTTGGAACCTGTTTACGGTTTTTCTTCACTGGCAAACTTCAAGCAGCGCTTCAAACCACGCCACAGACCCCTGTACTTGATGTATCAGGACCCGTTGTCACTGCCGAGCATTGGCCGGGCTGTGGGGGAGGCCTATATGCCCAATATGTCTGTGCGGTCGTTGGCAAAGTTGCTGCGGAAGTCATAATCCTCCACGGGCGTCCCGATCTTGCGCGCTTGGAACCCGCCAGTTGCCACATATGGTGTCCAAAACGTATTTTTGGGCACCATATGTGGCAACTCGCGGTACCATCAGAGCCGGGTTAGCTCAGCCACTCTCCAGCACGCATGACGTGCTGGAGTTCCAACTCAGCATCAACAATAAGCACATCGGCACGCAGTCCACGCCGCAGCGCACCCACCTCATCGGTCAGGCCCAACACTGCTGCCGGAACAGTTGTGGCGGACATCAGGGCATCTGTGAACGCCACACCGGATGCTGTGGTGCGTCTAACAACGTCAAGTAATGTTGCTGTGCCGCCGGCGATGGAGCCCGTGGCATCAAGTGTTGCCACACCGTTGGAGACTGTGACGGGGGAGGGCCCCAGCATGTATTGGCCATCGGCAAGTCCTGCCGCGGCCATGGAGTCCGTGACAAGTAAAATATTGGCCGCGCCCACAACGCCAAAGACCATTTTCACTGTGTCCGGGTGCAGGTGGGTGTTATCAGCAACGAGTTCGACGGCGGCGTTCCCGGCACTGGCGGCGCCCAAGCACGCGGCCACGGGGCCAGGTGAACGGTGGTGCATGGGCGGCATGCCGTTGAAGAGGTGGGTGACTGTGGGCCGTCCGGAAACGCTATCGAAACCAGTGGAATCCAGCCCTTCAAGGGCCTGCTCCAAGGATTCGGTGGTGGTGGCCGTGTCGGCGTTTGTGTGACCCACTGAAGGGGTGATGCCATGCCGTGTCAGCAGGTCCACCAGGTCGGCAGCACCGGCCAACTCCGGAGCGTACGTCATGGTGGTGATGGCACCACGGCCGGCCTCGATCAGTGTGGACATCAGTGCCATGTCAGGATCAAGAAGGAAAGCCGGATTCTGCGCCCCGCAACGTGCATGAGAGAGGAAGGGGCCCTCGAGGTGGATGCCGGCCAGCAGACCTTCAGCCGTCATTTTGGCGTAGATGCCAATCCCTTTGAGAAGATTTTCGGGGGCTGCCGTGACCATGCTTGCAAGCAATGTGGTGGTTCCTGCGCGGTGCAGGAAATCCACTGCTTTACGGGCTGAGGCCTCGTCCGCACTGGGGAAGTCTCCGCCATTGCCGCCATGGTTATGGACATCGATCAGACCAGGCAGGACTAGCTGACCGGCAGGCAACGAGACAATGTTCGCCGCGTCCATATCGGTTTGGCCAAAGCCAGGCTCATCAAAATGGTCGGCACGTCCGGCATACACAATCCTGTCACCTTCGACGGCCACCAAGCCGCCTTCAACGATGCCGTCGTCGGTGACGACAGCGCCTTGGATCATGTATTTTGTGGATACTGGTGCAGGGTTCGGAGCAGTCATGCCTCAAGTCTAGTCAAGCTGGGGCCAGGTTGGTTAGAACAGCCGTGAGGCGCTGTCATCCACGCCGCGCATTGCGTCGTAATCGAGGGTTTTACACTCTATACCTCTGTCAGTGGCCAGCGTTTTAGCCTGAGGTTTGATTTGTTGGGCGGCGAATATTCCACGCACAGGTGCTAACAGTGGGTTCCTGTTGAGCAGTTCCAGATAGCGTGTGAGTTGTTCGACGCCGTCAATGTCACCGCGCCGCTTGAGCTCGATGGCGACAGTTCCGCCAGTAGCGTCGCGAGCAAGTATGTCCACCGGGCCGATGGCAGTGAAATATTCGCGTCGAATGAGCGTAAAACCCGCGCCCAGGAGCTCGATCTGTTCGGCCAGCAGACGCTGCAGATCCGCTTCTACGCCGTCCTTGATCAAACCCGGGTCGGTCCCCAAATCGTGGCTTGAATCGCTGATGTGCTCATAAATGTTGATGATCAAGCGGTCGTCAGTCTTGCTTGACTGCACTATCCACTGATCAAGGACGCCTTCTTCAAGATCGGTGTCCTCCGGACTGACTGTGCGCAGCGTGGCAGGTGGGCTCATCCAGTTCAACGGCTTGTATGAGCCGCCGTCTGAATGCACAAGAACTGAACCGTCGGCTTTGAGCACTAGAAGCCGGACGGCGAGGGGAAGATGGGCTTTGAGGCGTCCGACGTAGTCGACGGAGCACTTTGCAATCACTAAACGCACGCCCTCCACTCTAGCCGTTGGGAGGGTGACAGTGGTGTCACGGCCAGTGGTGGACGGAAACCACGTATGCGGCGCACCTCGCCGCACCATAGAAAGCAAACGCGAAGCCGGCCCCCGTGCGGCACAATGGAAACATGCCCCGCTCGAACCAGCCCCGCCGCCGTCGTACATCTTCACGACGGAGCACCAACCCGGCGTTGAGTCCCAATGAAGAGGAAGAATTTGATCTGAACCGGGTCAGAATGGGTATACCGGCCACTGAAACGGCCCCTGACGGTGTCTGGGCTGTGCGCGCCATCAGTGTGGGGAACGCGCAGAAGGCCTATACGTGCCCCGGCTGCCACCACCAAGTTTTACCGGGTGTTGCACATTTGGTTGTGTGGCAGGAGGACGCCATGTTTGGGGCGGAGGCAGGCTTGCGAGACCGCAGGCACTGGCACACTAATTGCTGGCGTGGACGAAGCTATAGGTACAGATAACTTAGCTTCGCGGAGCTCGAGGCCCCAGGCCGGTAGGGTAGAAGTCATGGTTTTTGATCCCGCAACTTTTGATTACGTTGACTCCGGCTCGCCCGTTGCAGTCCGCGCTTCCACCATCTTGCCCGCCACTCGGGAGAACATTGAGCTCAGGACCGAGGACGGCCTCTTGCTGGTGGGTGAACTGGCGATACCAGCCGACGGCGTAGTGATGGCGACATTGATCACCCTCCACCCGCTGCCCACACACGGCGGTTTCATGGACTCACACGTATACAAGAAAGCCTCTTACAGGCTGCCGGCGTTGGCGGGAATAGCAGTGCTACGGTTCAACACCCGTGGCACATCCTCGCCTCGGGGCACCAGCGAAGGCTCCTTTGACGAGGGTATTGGCGAGCGTATGGATCTGGAAGCAGCCGTACAATTTGCCATTGATCAAGGCCTGCCCAACCGCTGGCTAGTGGGCTGGTCCTTCGGCACCGAACTGGTGCTTAAATATGGAGTTTTACCGTCGGTAGCGGAGCACATAGAAGGCGCCGTTTTGCTCTCACCGCCGTTGCACAGGGCTGGGGAAGTGGACCTCCACGCGTGGGCTGCCAGCGGCAAACCATTGAGTGTCCTAGTACCCGAATTTGATGATTACCTGCAACCGGAGGCGGCCACTGAGCGTTTCTCCCTTGTGCCACAGGCACACCTAGTTGCAGTAGCAGGCGCCAAGCATCTTTGGGTGGGGGAGAAGTATGCTGCACGGGCTCTCAACGAGATTTGCTCCACCGTGTTGGGAGCGACAGTTGAGCTACCTGTGGAATGGAATGGCCCCGTAGCAACGCTGCCTGCCTAATTTTTATCTTGCCTTGAGATGAACACTTCCTTCACCAAAAGCATGACTGCTGCTGCGGTTGGGATGGCAATGAGTGCACCAAGAACGCCCAAGAGGCTGCCACCTGCGATCACGGAAATCACGGCGACTGCGCCAGGGACGGCGACAGCCTTTTGCATGATGCGAGGCGAAACAAAGTAAGCCTCAAACTGCAGGTACGCCAAGTAAGCGATCGCGTAGATCAGGGCCGTCTGCCAGCCGGCAGTCAGGCTCACAGCAATGACAACAACCGCAGCAAGCATGCCACCAACCAACGGGATGAACGCCAATAAAGCCACAAGAAATGTCAAAAGCACACTGAACGGGACATCCAAAATAGTCATGAGAATAAAAGCTACTGTTGCATTCAGTGCCGCTACGCAGACCTGACCAATGACGTAGTTGCCCACGCCTCGGGTGATTTGTTCGCTGAGCTCTTCAACACGGACCCGACGTGAACGCGGTGCAAGACGGTAGCCCCATTTTTTGATGGCAGGCAGTGAAGCCAGGAAGTACAGACTCAGCACCAGGACAATTAGGGTGCCAAAAAGGCCGTTTGCAATGGTGCTGCCAACTCCTAGTACACCGCCAAAGATACCGCCAACTGCCTGGGCATCCTGAAAGAACTTGGCTACTTGCTCATTGACTGTGTCAATTACACGGTATTGACCATCAATTTGCTTGAAAAAATCAGAGTCAAGGAAGTCCTTGATCCACGTTGGTGCCTTAGTAACAATCTGGGTGGTTTGCTCAACAATCGTCGGGATGAGTGTGGCGAAGAAAGTAGCCACCAATCCCAACAGAGCCAGGAGCACCAAGACTATTCCCAGCGGCCGCGGTACCTTGCGTCTCTCCAGCCAGCGAACCACAGGATCCAACCCCAACGCAATGAACAAGGCCGTCACGATCCATAGCAACAAAGACTCCGTGTTGGCGAGCATGTAGCTCAAGAACAGGGCGATTCCAACACCTACAGTGCCCATGAAACCAAAATAGATGGGGTGACGGAACATGCTTGCCGTTGAGGCCGCATCAGCAGTTGTTTCAGCTGCATCTTTAGCGCTTCCGGTGGGATCAACCGGTAAGTCAAAGCGGACCCGTGGATGTGCGCCCGGCAATGGTTGGGTAACTTTCTTGAGCACCCATGCTCGCCAGCCCTTGGGCTCAGCCACCCGGAAGTCCTGTTCGGATGCGGCTGCCGCAGCTACAGGCTCGGCGGTGGCACGGGCAGACTTAGGGTGTTCTCTGCCAGAATTCTCGAGGGTAAAGGTCGAGGAGGAGTTACCGCCGTCGGCCTGGGCATCCTGTTTCTCCGCGGATCCAGTCTGGGCTGCGGGTGGAACGGGGGTGCTCTCCGGGGCGGAATCTGCGGCGCTCGGATCAGGGGTGGTACTCACTGTTATTGCCTTCGGTTCAGGGGAGATGAGGATAGCTGCCTGCAATGCTCAATTGTCAGTAGACATTATCAGCGCAGAGGCTCAGAGGAGGAGAGCCACGGGTTGTGGAACGTGATAAATATCAAAGGAAAATGCTCTATGTATAACGGTTCGGTTACCCTTGAAATAACGACCGCAGCAGTGATCCGTCGATGATAGGTAAGTTCTTGCGTTTTAAAATTGCAATCGTCATGGCTATTCTTGGCCTTTTGGTGTTGGGTACTGGCATAGGTCAGCGCACCATTTGGCTCCCGCCTGCCACTCTTACGGCCTCGGTTTCCTCCGATGTGAAGGCAGCGCCTTTGACAGTTATTGGACCCGAGTTACTCAAGACCCGGGATGGCCGGTTCACCTTGACCGTGAAAAACGACGGCCCCATCCAGCTGGCCGTTGGTCGCGTAGATGACATCGCCGGTTGGCTTGGCGACGCCGCACACACCAGCATTGGTGCTGCCAACGAGGACTTCACCTCGTTGACCGCTGAGAGCACCGGAGGTGTTGAGAAAGTGCCCAATCCAAGTGGTTCGGACATGTGGGTCACTGAGGAAAAGGCTACTGGTGAGTTGAACTACACGTGGCAGTCGCCGGGCCGTGGTGATTGGGCGTTGTTGCTCTCAACTGACGGAACAGCACCTGCGCCGACAGATATTTCAATAACCGCTGATAACGAGACCGGAACCCCGTGGGCGATTCCGCTGATCATCCTTGGATCTATCCTGCTTGCGTTGGCAGCTCTGCTGTTCCTTGTGGCCCCCCGAAAGCCCAGGGCCGCCGAAGTTGGCGTCGGACGCCGCTCGGCCGGGCGAGCCGCAACGGACCCCGCCACTGGTGCGCTGGAAGTTGACAAAATTGTAGCGGCTCGCAGTGCCGCTCAAGCCAAGACCACTATTGCGCAAGCCCAGCGGGCCGAATCAGGGCCCTTAGTTTCAGATAGCTCAGCTGATTCAGAGACTGCGGCGAAAGCAGCTGCCGCTGGGGACGCAACAGCGTCGCTGCCCGCATCATTGCGAGGCGTGGAGGCCGATCCTGCAAACCAGGATACGGAAAATACCGTGAATCCAGCACCCGAGGACAGCTCCAACTCTGAGCCATCCGTGAGCTCGGATGATTCAAACTCATACGCATCTACAGACGAGGGCAGTGTTGAAACAGGCACTACTGAAATATCTGACATAACCCACATCACGGAATCGGATTCAGACTCCAACTCCGGTTCGAAGAATGATTCAGACTCTCCTTCCGGCTCAGGAGGAGTAGGCCCAGCGCCCAAATCTGCCTCTGGGCGGAACGCAAAAGCAGCCAAGAAGCCGGGTAAAAAACAGGCCAATAAACAAAGCCCTGCCAATGACACGGTTGAAGAAGGAGACAAATCTGAGTTCCAGGTTCTGCCTCCTGCTAAAATCCGTGCTGATACACCAGCGCGGGAGCTCCAGCGCGTGAAGAAACCCCTCACTATGAAAGCGCGTTGGGGGGCCATGGTGGCAACCGTTCTGCTAGCGGGAAGCGTTAGCCCAGCCGTGGCTGATGACGCCAGCACTCCGTCGCCGTCACCTAGCCCCACAGCCACGGAGGAATCTTCCACTGCGGGGTTCCCCAACTTAGTTGACAGCCAGGTTCAGCGCATCGCCGAGTCGGTGGCTACTGTAGTTGCCTCCGGGGACAACGCTAAGAATGCACAGGAGCTTCAATCTCGTGTGGCAGGGATGGCGTTGGAAGTCCGCACCGCCAACTACAAGATTCGCGCCTCAGTTGAGAAGCAACCTGCTGTTGAACCGGTCAACGCAACGAAGCTGTTAGCCAAGGTGGTCACCACCACTGAAACGTGGCCCAGATCAGCAATGTTTGTCACACAGGGCGAAAATAATACCCTGCCGCAGTTGTTGACACTGGTTCAAGAAAGCCCGCGGGAAAACTACAAGCTGACCAAGGCCACGCCATTGCTGCCTGGCCAGACTTTCCCCACCGTTGATAAAGAAGGAACCAAGGTAGTAACGCTTGACTCCTCTGAAGGTTTGAAGATGAGTCCTGAGGCTGCCATCACGGCCTTGAGCGACCGGTTGACAAACGAAGACAGTAAATTCAAGGATTCTTTCACCGAGAATGTCTACCTCACCAACGTCTTTGATCTGCAGAAGAAGGTAGCTGCGGACGCCAAGGATGCCAGCTACGTGTTTAGCCACAAGGCAAACAAGGACACAGTTGTTTCCATGCGAACTGCCGACGGCGGTGCCATGGTGGTGGTTGGTTACACCTTTGGTATTGATGCAACGAGCAAGGCTGAAGCCACACTGACAGTGGGGGAGGATGCTGCGGTATTTACCGGTGGTAGGGAAACCACTAAGGGATTCAACCTCAACTACGCCGAACCCGTTGTTATGTACATCCCGCCCGCCGCCGGGGATGGAAAGATCACAGTTCTTTCTGCCACCCGCAACCTTGTCAGCGGAGCGTTCAAATAGTCTCCCGGATATAAGTCCTACCGAAACCGACATCCTAAAGTTTCACCCGCGGCGAGAAATCGAAACGTCGTGGGCTGGCACAGTTAGAGTGAGTTCATGAGTCAAAACAGCCCCATGCCGTCCAACGCCGCGCCAGGGATCAATCTTCGCGGTGCCGTCGATCTTTCAGCCTTGAAGAACCGGGCCACAGCCACCCAAGCGGGAGCGCGTACTGGTGGCTCGCCCTACGCTGTTGATGTCAACGAACAAAGTTTTCAGGAGTTTGTTCAGTTGTCCCAGAAAGTCCCCGTGGTTGTCTCATTGGGTTCAGGGCGGTCCCAGCAGTCGGCTCAGGTTAATTCGCTGCTTGAACCACTCATCACTGAGTACGGCGGCAAGCTTGCTCTGGGGCGGGTGGATGTGGATTCCAGCCCTCAGATCGCCCAAGCATTCGGCATCACGGCCGTACCTACTGTCATTGCACTGATTAATGGCCAGCCTGTCCCGATGTTCGAGGGCGAGCTGCCAGAGGAACAAATTCGTGAGTTCTTCACCGAATTACTGAAGGTGGCTGCCAGCAACGGTGTCACAGGCACGCTGGGTGCCCCTGCGGAACCAGCCGCCGAGGAGGAAGAACCGCCGCTACCTCCACTACATCAGGCTGCCCGGGATGCTATTGATGCCGGTGATTTGGCGCTGGCACAGTCGAGCTACGAGAAGGCCCTCGCGGAAATGCCCAATGACTCGGCTGCCAAGATTGGGCTTGCCCAGGTTCACCTGATGACTCGTACCGCTGAAATCAACGTTGTCCAAGCCGAAGAATTCCGAACTCGGGCAGCAGCTGATCAGGACGACCTTGAGGCCCTCCTGACCGTGGCCGATCTAGATGTTATAGGTGGGCATGTTGAAGATGCGCTGGCTCGTTTGGTGAAGTATATTAGTACGCATTTTGGTCCCGAACGTGACACTGTCAGAGTCCGCTTACTGGAGCTGTACGAAATTGTTGGTGTCAGCGACCCTCGGGTTTCCGTATCCCGCCAGGCTTTGGCGCGCGCCTTGTTCTAGGGCACAGCGCTTTAGCGCACCGGGCCTGGCAATCTCGTCCTTTTAGATGAGTCGTAAGACCAACCCCGGTTGCTAGGGTTTGAACCATGAACAACTCTTTTGCACAAACGCCAACTGAGGGACGCCCGCCAGCCCTGTCTATCCGTGGACTAACTAAACGATTTGGTCCTAAAATCGCCGTGGATAACATTGACCTGGATGTTCCGGCAGGTTCCTTCTACGGACTTGTGGGACCCAACGGTGCAGGCAAGACAACGGCACTATCTATGGCCACAGGCTTGTTGCGCCCCGACTCCGGGCAAGTGTGTGTCCACGGGGTGGATGTGTGGCAGCATCCGCTGGATGCCAAGCGACTCATGGGTCTGCTGCCCGATGGGGTGCGTCTTTTTGACCGCCTGAGCGGCGAGCAGCTGGTGAGCTACGCGGGTTTGCTACGTGGCATGGATAAAGACACTGTTGCTTCGCGTGTGAAGGACCTTTTAGCGGCACTGGACCTGAGCAAGGACGCGGGAACCTTAGTGGTTGACTATTCAGCCGGTATGACCAAAAAAATTGCTCTCGCGGCAGCGCTAATCCATGCGCCGAGACTGCTCGTTTTGGATGAACCGTTTGAATCTGTGGACCCGGTTTCCGCCGCGAACATTCGCGATCTTTTGCATGACTACGTCACCTCCGGCGGTACGGTCATTGTCTCCAGCCACGTCATGGACCTGGTCCAGCGTATGTGCGATCACGTTGCAGTTATTGCAAACGGTAGAGTTTTGGCTGCCGGCACAGTGGACGCCGTTCGCGGCAGTCAAAGTCTGGAAGAGAAGTTTGTTGAGCTGGTTGGCGGACGTCATGAGAGTGCAGGGTTGTCATGGTTGCGCAGCTCGTAAAACTTAAACTGGCACTTTTGCGCAACTCTCTCAAGCGCAGCCCATGGCAATTGGTGGGCTTGATTCTGGGCGGTTTGTACGGGCTCGGCGTCCTGGGCTTGGTAATCGTTGGGCTGGCAGCTCTGGGCTCGAACTCACCAGAGGCCATCGGCACGGTGATTGTTTTGGCCGGCGCTGCGTTGATTCTTGGTTGGCTGATTATCCCTGTGGTAGCTGCTGGTTTGGATATGACCCTCGATCCAGCACGTTTCACCACCTATGCCATCCCGATGAAGTCCATGCTGGCCGGATTGCTGGTCTCGAGTTTTATTGGCGTGCCGGGGCTGATCACTTTGCTTGCCTCTATTGGCACCGCAGCGTCCTGGTGGGGTCACCCGGCCGTTGTGCCGCTTGCGCTGCTATGCGGTGTGCTTGGCGCAATTACGTGCATTGCAGCCTCACGCGCCATTACGGCTGCTAGCGCTAGCTTGGCCTCAAGCCGGCGTTTCAAGGACATCAGCGGGATCGTGGTCCTTGTCCCCTTGATGTTCCTTGGCCCCATCATTTCTAACATGGCCATAGGCATCAGTGACCTTCGTGAGTATCTGCCGGCACTGGCCAACAGTGTTTCTTGGACGCCGCTGGGTGCTATTTGGGCGGTACCAGCGGAAGCGGCTCAGGGTCACTTTGGTCCGGCTGCACTGAAGTTCTTGATAGCCATGGCAACCATTGCCGTTCTTATCTGGGTGTGGAAAGTCTGCCTCGCGCGAGCCCTGGTGACTCCGGCTTACTCTGGTGGAACGCGACGCGGGAACGGCAAGTTGGGCTTTTTTGGTTGGTTCCCGGCTACTCCTACAGGGGCGGTTGCCGCCCGCTGCCTTACTTACTGGTTCCGGGATCCCCGTTATAGCGCCGGCTTGCTTATTGCCCCGCTGGTGCCGTTGGTTTTCGTTTTTGCCGGTTCGCAGACAGGGGCAGGAAACACTATTGGGGTGGCTCTAGGGTTCGGTGGAGCGTTAGCGGCATTTTTGGTGGTTTGGTCCATCAGCTCGGACATCTCCTATGACAACACAGCATTCGCCCTTCACATAGCGGCAGGTGTGGACGGCCGAACGGACCGCACTGGACGCGTCATTGCAGCTGCCGTGTTGGCGCTTCCGTTGGGCGTTTTGTATGCAGTTGTTGGAGCCATTGTGGTCCAGGACTTTGTTCAGTTGCTGGCAACTCTTGGGTTAGTGATCGGTGTTGTGGGATCAGGGTTGGGACTGTCAAGTGTTTTTTCGGCTCGTTTCACCATGAATGCACCACTGCCTGGGGAGAGCCCCTTGAAGAGCCGACCTGGTAACGGCTTATCCACCGCGTTGATACAACTGGCCGGATTTGGCGGCCTGGGCTTGTTGGTACTGCCTGAACTGATACTCGCCATCGTGGCAGTTGTAACGGGTCAGGTGTTCCTGGCCTGGGTGACGTTGCTGGTCGGAATCGTGCTGGGCGCCATCCTCCTTATTCTCGGGATTCGCCAAGGCGCCGGTATCTACAACAGGCGTGCACCGGAGTTGTTACTTGCTGTTTCTCTCGACCGTTAGTGGAAGACGCTGGGTAAAAGCTAAGATTGAAGCAATTAATGAGCGATACTTGAGAACTGCACAGGCACAGGTGTGCCGCGAAGGGAAGCGTGTTTCATGGAGGTCATTATCCTCCCAAGCAGGAAAGAAATTGGGGCCTTGGCGGCTGACGCCATCGAGTCACTGGTGCGCACTAAGCCCAATGCCGTCATTGGCCTGGCCACCGGTTCCTCTCCGCTGCCGATCTACGACGAGCTGGCCCGACGTCACGATGAAGAGGGTCTAAACTTCACTCAAACGCGGGGCTTTGCCCTAGATGAGTATGTGGGCCTGCCCGTGGGACACTTTGAGTCTTACCGAGAGGTGATCAGGCGTGAGTTCACCAACCGTGTGGACGTTGCGGCGATTAACGTCCATGGCCCTGATGGTGCTGGGGCAGATATTGATAGTGCGTGTAAGCAATACGAAGATGCCATTGCTGCGGCTGGCGGGATTGACCTGCAGATTCTGGGCGTTGGCACCAACGGTCACATCGGTTTTAACGAGCCTGGGTCTTCGCTGGCTTCGCGCACCCGCATCAAAACCTTGGCAGAACAGACTCGCCAGGACAATGCACGGTTTTTTGAGAACATCGACCAAGTCCCGCATCACGTGGTGACCCAAGGTCTAGGCACCATTATGGATGCCCGGCACCTGGTTCTTGTTGCTTTTGGGGAAGGCAAGGCCGACGCTGTAAGGAACTTCGTTGAGGGCCCCGTATCCGCTTCCTGCCCGGCCTCGATTTTGCAGTTTCACCCGCGCGCGACAGTCATTATTGATGAGGCCGCCGCATCTAAGTTGGCAGATGCCCCCAGCTACCGCAACGCCTACGAAAATAAGCCAGACTGGCAGAGCGTCTAGGCCCACGGGTTCGAGGGTCCCGGGCTGAGCTTGCGAGGTTTGGGAGAACTTGGGTGGGCCCACGGGTTCGAGGGTCCAGGGCTGAGCTTGCGAGGTTTGGGAGAACCCGGGTGGGCCCACGGGTTCGAGGGTCCCGGGCTGAGCTTGCGAGGTTTGGGAGAACTTGGGGAACGACGCCGGGAGGGGAGTTAATCACTTAACTCTCCTCCCGGCGTCGTACTTTCTGCGAACCCTTGTGCGCAACCCCCGTGAGATTGGAGATAATGACAGCTCCGAGGATCGGAACCTCGGTGAGTCGTGAACGCGATGACGCTAGAATAGTTTTATGAGTTTGCCTCCAGACCCCTTTGAAAATGACCCGCTGGGAAATCCTGAGCGCAGCGGCGGTTCAACAGCCGTCATTGAGCGCGAGGAATTGCGCCAAGAAGTTGAACCAGGAGATAGTGAACGGTTCTCGCACTATGTGCGCAAAGAAAAAATCATGGAATCCGCACTGACAGGTGACCCGGTTGTGGCACTGTGCGGCAAGGTCTGGACTCCTGGGCGTGATCCCGAAAAGTTCCCCGTGTGCCCTGACTGCAAGGCCATCTATGAGGGATTGATGCCAGAAGGTGGCAAAGGTAAGGGCAAGGGCCCGAAGAACCCCAAGAAATAGTTTGGGGCAATAATCTTGCTTGTAACGGCACATTAGCCGTTGATTTACCGTGCCCGGATAGGGGTGCGTGCGTATGAGAGAAGTGATTGGATGGCGGAACTTTCGTGACGGAGACTTTGTTTGGTGGCCCGTCGCTGCCTCCGGCGTACCCCGAGCGTGCTGCGTGGGGAACGGCCCAAAAGCTAAGAGCCTGGCAGTCCGAGGCCATGGAAAAATACTTCCAAGAAAGCCCTAGAGACTTCCTGGCGGTAGCAACCCCTGGGGCAGGAAAAACCACCTTCGCCCTGCATATTGCCACTCAGCTGATCGCCCGGGGAACCATTAATAGGGTCACCATCGTCACGCCCACAGACCACCTGAAACGTCAGTGGGCCGATGCGGCTGCGAAGGTTGGCATCGCCATCGACCCCAACTTCAAAAACGCAGACGGTCGCCACGGCAAGGGTTTTATTGGCGTAGCCGTCACGTACGCGCAGGTTGCTAGTAAACCCCTTCTGCACAGGGCCAAAACCGAGGCCGCTAAAACCCTTGTCATCTTGGATGAAATTCACCATGGCGGCGACGCACTCTCCTGGGGTGATGGCATCCGGGAGGCATTTGATCCTGCCATGCGGCGCCTGGCGCTGACAGGAACACCTTTCCGCTCCGATACAGCCGCCATCCCGTTCGTGGAATATGCCGAGGACCGGGATGGGATTCGCCGTTCCAAGGCAGATTACACGTACGGTTATGGCGAAGCGCTCAAGGACCATGTGGTCCGTCCAGTGATGTTCATGGCCTATTCCGGACAGATGCGCTGGCGCACCAGTGCCGGCGAGGAAATGGCTGCCACTCTTGGCGATGCAGTGACCAAGGATGTCACCTCGCAAGCGTGGCGTACTGCGCTGAACCCGGTAGGGGAGTGGATACCCTCGGTGTTGGCTGCCGCAGACAAGCGACTCACTGAGGTTCGCCGGGCCGTTCCCGACGCCGGTGGAATGGTTATTGCCACCGACCATGAGGACGCCCGCGCTTATGCGACGCAACTAAAAAAGATCACCGGGGAAGCGCCCACAGTGATTTTGTCTGACGATGGCAAGGCATCGGATAAGATCGACGCTTTCTCAGCGGGAGAGAATCGGTGGATGGTGGCCGTGCGGATGGTATCCGAAGGTGTTGACGTGCCACGTTTGGCCGTCGGCGTCTATGCGACATCAACGGCAACGCCCCTGTTCTTCGCCCAGGCCGTGGGCCGTTTTGTGCGTGCGCGTAAAAGAGGCGAAACTGCGTCCATCTTCCTGCCCTCTGTGCCCAACTTGATGGCATTGGCCAACCAACTGGAGCTTGAGCGTGATCACGCCCTTGACCGGCCTGACAAGGATCCGGACGGATTCATCGAGGAAGACTCCGAGATGGACGAGGCCAACCGTGAGGAAAAAGCCTCGGACACCTTGGAAAAGTTCAAGTTTGAGGCACTAGAATCCCAAGCATCTTTTGACAGGGTCTTGTTCGACGGCGGTGAATTCGGCACAGGCGGTGCCATCGGCAGTGAGGATGAGCTGGACTTCCTTGGTATCCCTGGCCTACTTGATGCTGAACAAATGGGCGTCCTGCTGCGACAACACCAAGCCGACCAACAAACACGCCGTAGCAAAAAAACCGTACCCGAGCCGGAAGCTCCGCCGATGGTTGACCACCGGATGCTCATGGACCTGCGTGGTGAATTAGCTAAGAATGTCTCCGCCTGGAGCGCCCGCTCAGGGATGCCACATGGCATGGTGCACAGCGAACTGCGGCGCATCTGTGGCGGACCGGCCGTGGCCCAAGCCAATGAATCCCAGCTGCAAACACGCTTGAAGAAGCTCCAAGACTGGTTTATCGGCCGAAAATAGTCGCCGGAAAAATGACGGCCCCCGTGCCAGCAGTGCCGGGGCCGTCGCCAGCAGCGCCGTCGCCGTTAGCGGAAGACTACTGAGCTCCTGGAGCGGCTAGTTGACCTCAACACCAGCGTCTTCGAGTTCTTCAAATGCTTCTTCGATGGCCTCGTCGGAAATACCTTTGACGTAATCGCGCAGGACTGTGGTGTTGTAGCCGGCATTGACGGCGTCGATTGCTGTGGCACGGACACAGTGTTCGGTGGCGATGCCAACGATCACAACGTCATCGACGTCGTTCTCGCGCAGCCAATCATCCAGACTCACGGGTGCCTCGGTGTCCTCCCCAGCGGATTCGTGCGCCTCACGTTCTCCCACCGCAACTTCGTCCTCGGGAGCCAGGAGCCCGTCGAAGCCGGAGTATGCGGCATCAAACTTGCCCTTGCGGAAATAGGCATCGATGTCTTCTGTGTCCAGGTTGCGGTGCAGTCCCGCTCCTTGTGAACCGGCAGTGCAGTGCACCGGCCAGCTGTCCACAAAATCCGGGGTGTCAGAGAAGTGTGTGCCCGGGTCTATATGCCAGTCCTGTGTGGCTACAACGAAGTCAAAGTCCGTGGCGTTTTCTAGCAGCTCGCTGATCTCAGTGGCAAGATCGGCGCCCCCGGGAACGGCTAATGAACCGCCCTCGCAGAAGTCGTTCTGTACGTCAACAATGATTAGGGCCTTGGCCATGGGGTACTCCTTTTAGTTTGGTGCGGGCAAGTCTTGTTCGTATTCGGTGGGGATCAGTGGCTCCCCACGCTGGAGCCGCCGTGCTGCTCCGGGCATTTCTGCCATTGATGCTTTATGTCTAGCGGTGGCGCGCACTACGCCGTCGGCCCCGGTCCAGCCTGGCACCAGCTCACCGTGGTGCATGAACTTCTCCAACAACAACCGATCATTGCTGTCACCTTCAGGCACGTGCCCAATGCCAACAACTTCGCTGGCGGCGATTCCGGCGCCATTGAGGCGCCGTAAAGCGTACTTCCGTCCGCCCACGCTTGACTTGTTCTTTGCTGCCTTCGCTACTGAAACGAACTCTCCGTCGTCACCCTCGCGGGATACCAATTTATACACCATTGAGGCTGTCGGCGCACCCGAGCCCGTCACCAGCGAGGTCCCAACCCCGTACGAATCAACAGGGGCTGCGGCCAGGGCTGCAATGGCATATTCGTCAAGATCACTGGTGACGGTGATGCGCGTGTTTGTGTTCCCCAGCGAATCCAACAGAGCCCGCACGTCCCTGGCCTGGGCCAAGAGATCGCCGGAGTCCAAGCGCACTCCTCCCAAGGCGGGACCGGCAATGGAGACAGCTTTACGGACGGCGGCTTCGACGTCGTAGGTGTCAACTAGCAGCGTGGTGCCAGAACCCATGGAGCCAAGTTGGGCGCGGAAGGCCTCTTCCTCGGAATCGTGCAGAAGAGTGAAGGAATGTGCGGCCGTGCCCTGGGTCAGGACGCCGTAGCGCAGGCCGGCTTCTAGGTTTGAGGTGCTATGAAAGCCGGCAATGACGGCGGCCCGCGAGGCGGCTACGGCAGACTCTTCATGCGTGCGTCGCGAACCCATTTCAATGCAGGGCCGTGAGCCGGCAGCACCAATCATGCGTGAGGCGGCGGAGGCGATCGCGGAGTCGTGGTTCAGGATCGAGAGCACGTAGGTTTCCAAGATACAAGCCTCGGCAAACGATGATTCGATGGACAAAATGGGGGAATTCGGGAAGTAAAGTTCGCCCTCTGCATAACCGTAGACGTCCCCGGAGAACTTAAAATCGGCTAACCACGCCAAAGTTTCATCGTTGACGACCTCGTTTTGGGCCAGAAAATTTAGTTCTTCTGCGCCAAAACGAAAATGTTCCAATCCTTCAAGCAGCCGTCCAGTTCCGCCTACAACACCGTATCTGCGGCCTTCTGGCAGCCGCCTGGCGAAGGCCTCAAACACGCTGCGGCGGTGCGCCGCACCCGAGTGCAGCGCTGCCTGGAGCATTGTCAGCTCGTAGTGATCCGTAAACAATGATGTGCGGGGGTGGGCCCAGCTTGATGGCGTAGTCACGGCACTTAGTTTAGTAGTCCAACACTAGAATAGACACATGAGTGTCAGCACAGCCCCGGAAACAGACCGGGAAGTCTCAACCAGCGAACTCATCTCCCCGGATATTCCCTGGGAATTAATCGTGTGGAATGACCCGGTTAATTTGATGAGCTACGTCAGTTACGTCTTCCAAAGTTATTTTGGCTATTCAGAGGCAAAGGCAGCGGAATTAATGCTGCAGGTACACACCGAGGGAAAATCGGCGGTGGCCCATGGAGCAAAGGAAAAAATGGAAGCGCACGCTGTGGCGATGCACGGATTTGGTTTGTGGGCCACCGTCCAGAAGGGCGGCCCCCGTGGCTAAAGCCTTCACTGCCGGGCGCCGCGGCATCACCGGCTTCCTTGAGCCTGCTGAGCGTGAGCTTCTACGCAAACTTTTCGCAGATATCATCACCATGCTTGAACCTGCGACCCCTGCCCATGAGGACCCGCTGGCGGCTCTGATCGGGCTGGACATGGATGTTGGAGTTCCGGCGGATCCGGCACTATTGCGTCTGCTTCCCAACGCGGTAATGGACGACGACGAGGGTGCCCTTGAGTTCCGCCAGCTCACCGAACGCTCGCTACGAGAAACAAAAATAGGTGCCTTGCGGGCAGCCGCACTGGGTTTGGACAGCGAGAAGCTGCTTCTGAATGAGGAAGCTGCGAAACTGTGGGCCATGGCCTTGAATGATGTCCGATTGGTTCTGGCCGAGCGGTTGGACATCAGGGATGAACAGGACGCTGAGAGGGTGCATGAAGTCCAGGACTGGGCTGACGCGGACGACGTTGAAAGTTACCTCAGCCTTGTTTACAACTTTGTGTCCTGGCTGCAGGAGAGCCTTGTTCAAGCCATGTTGATGGCGCTGCAACGCCAAAAGTGAGTCAAAGTTAGAGAACTCAAAGAACTCAAAGAACTTGGGCGCAAAGTGTGTTCTTGGGCGCAAACGGGGCAGATGGACGGGGTAACAAACTATTGTTGAAACGATCATGAGCGAAAAATCAGGAAGTTCAGCCCCTGCGTCGGCAACGCGTGCCGGTGCGCATCAGAATGCTGCCGCTGAGAGGCCGATCGGAATTTTTGATTCCGGCGTAGGCGGGTTGACGGTCGCCCGCGCGGTTATTGACCAGCTGCCCAACGAATCGATCCTCTATGTTGGCGATACGGCGAACGGTCCCTACGGTCCACTTCCCATCGCCGAGGTCCGCGCCAATGCGTTGGGTGTCATGGATGAACTTGTGGGTTCAGGGGTGAAGCTGCTTGTCATTGCCTGCAACTCAGCCTCTGCGGCAGTTCTTCGTGACGCCCGTGAGCGCTACACGGCCCGCTATGGAATTCCTGTTATCGAGGTGATCCAGCCGGCTGTCAGGCGCGCTGTTGCGGCCACCCGGACAGCGAAGATCGGCGTGATTGGCACTGTTGCAACAGTGGGCTCCCGGGCTTATGAAGATACCTTCGCGGCCGCCCCAAATCTGGATATCACCTCCGTTGCATGCCCGGACTTTGTTCGGTTCGTGGAGTCAGGAGTCACCTCAGGAGCAGAACTGCTGTCCACGGCAGTGCAGTATTTGGCGCCCCTGAAAGCCGCTTCGGTTGACACGCTTGTGCTTGGCTGCACTCACTACCCGCTGTTGACGGGTGTTATTTCATATGTCATGGGTGATTCCGTCACACTTGTTTCAAGTGCCGAGGAAACGGCCAAAGACGTGTACCGGGCACTGGTCAATCATGACCTTGAGCGGTTATCACCGGCAGCCCCCACCCATCAATTTTTATGCACCGGAGATGCTGCAAGTTTCGGTGTGTTGGCTAGGCGATTCTTGGGACCCGAGGTGCACGGGGTTGAGCAGGTTAATCATGTCTCGGCTCACTATCCAACCGGATCACTGGCCCGCATCACGGACGACATGCTAGCCGCTGCAAGAGAAACTACACCAGGGCCTGGTACCGGCCGCGTCTCCAATTTTGTTTTGGCCGATTCGATGGGCAGACTGGCATCTCCGGGAAATGGCACGGGGGAGCGAACATGAAGTTGACGATTGTTGGATGCAGCGGGTCTTTTCCAGGCCCCTCATCGCCCGCGTCATGTTACTTATTGACAGCGCACGACGGCGTTCGGCCTTGGCGGGTGCTCATGGATTTGGGTAGCGGCGCTCTCGGTGCAGCACAAAAATACATGGATCTAGAAGACATAGACGCAATTTTCCTTAGCCATTTGCATCCTGACCACTGCATGGATTTGTGCGGACTGCATGTGGCCGTGCGGTGGAATCCCCATGGCTGGCACAGGGGCAGGATTCCTGTCTGGGGCCCCGCCGAGACTGCCGATCGGTTGGCAACCGCCTACGGTCTTGAACTCGATCCTGGCATGCGCGAAGAGTTTGATTTCCGTAACTGGCAGGAGCGCAGCCCCGTTACAGTGGGACCTTTTACGGTAACCCCTTATGCTGTCAACCATCCTGTTCCGGAGGCGTACGCGCTCCGGGTTGAGGTGAAGGAATATGACGGTACTGGTCTTGACCGGACAACAGTGTTGACTTACTCAGGGGACACTGACAGCTGCCAAGGTCTGGAAGATGCGGCAAAAAACGCACATTTGTTCCTGTGCGAGGCTGCGTTCGAAGAGGGCCGCGATGACCATATAAAGGACGTCCACCTGAGCGGCAAGCGGGCAGGTGAGGCTGCTGCCCGGGCCAATGTAAAGCGGTTGCTGTTAACCCATATTCCTGTCTGGACTGACACAAACAAGGTTGTTGCTGAAGCCGGTGAGGTCTACGCCGGAGACGTAGCAGCCGCAGTAGCCGGCGTGCACTACACGATCTAGGCCCTGTGAGCGCCTCCCCAACCTCGCTTCGCTCGCTCGTGGCCCCTCGGCCAGTAGCGCCTACCGGCCTCCCCAACCTCGCTTCGCTCGCTCGTGGCCCCTCGGCCAGTAGCGCCTACCGGCCTCCCCAACCTCGCTTCGCTCGCTCGTGGCCCCTCGGCCAGTAGCGCCTACCGGCCTCCCCAACCTCGCTTCGCTCGCTCGTGGCCCCTCGGCCAGTAGCGCCTACCGGCCTCCCCAACCTCGCTTCGCTCGCTCGTGGCCCCTCGGCCAGTAGGCTTAGTCCATGACATCCAGTGAAACGATCCGCGCCGACGGGCGCACCAATGACCAACTACGCGACATCACCATCACCCGTGGCTGGTCCAAACAGGCCGAAGGTTCGGCCCTGATTGAATTCGGCAACACGCGCGTGCTCTGCACCGCATCGCTGACTCCCGGCGTGCCGCGTTGGCTCAAGGGCGAGGGGACGGGCTGGGTTACAGCGGAGTATGCCATGCTTCCGCGTGCCACGAATACCCGCAACTCCCGCGAATCCGTCAAGGGAAAAATTGGCGGCCGTACACACGAGATTTCACGTCTGATTGGACGCTCGCTCCGCGCAATCATTGACACGAAGGCATTGGGAGAGAACACTATTGTGCTTGACTGCGACGTTCTCCAGGCCGACGGCGGAACCCGCACCGCAGCGATCACCGGTGCTTACGTGGCACTCGCCGATGCGATCGCCTTCGCTAAGGAAAACAAACTCATTGCCAAGAACGCGCAGCCGCTGATCGACACCGTCTCCGCCATCTCCGTGGGCATCATCGATGGTGTTCCCATGCTGGACCTGCCCTATGTGGAGGATGTTCGGGCTGAAACTGATATGAACGTTGTTGTTACCGGATCCGGTAAATTCGTCGAGGTCCAAGGCACGGCCGAAGCCGCCCCCTTTGACCGTGAAGAGCTAAACCAACTCTTAGATTTGGCCCTGATCGGAACCACCGAGCTCGCACAGATCCAGCGCGAGGCCTTGGCTGGCTGATGAGCGTGCCCAAACTGGTACTGGCCACACAAAATCAAGGCAAGCTACGGGAATTGCGTGAACTTCTCCGAGGCCAGGTGCCGGGTCTGGACGTTGATACTCACGTGCTCGACGCCGGAGCCATCCACGCGCCAGACGTCGCCGAAACGGGTGTCACTTTCGCAGAAAATGCACGGCTCAAGGCTCACGCCGTGGCACAGTTCAGCGGCGTCCTAGCCATTGCCGATGATTCCGGATTGGCCGTTGACGTTCTGGGCGGCGCCCCCGGCATATTCTCGGCCCGGTGGGCTGGCAGGCATGGCGATGACACAGCAAATCTGAACCTGCTGCTGGCCCAGCTCTCCGACATCGGCGAAGAGCATCGTGGCGCCCGGTTTGTGTGTGCAGCCGCGCTAGCAAGTCCGGATGGCACGCTGGATCTAGTTGAGGAAGGGACCCTCGAAGGGGTCCTGCTCCACACTCCACGAGGAGAGGGTGGCTTTGGCTATGACCCCATTCTGGTTCCCACGGGTCTGGATAAATCGTGTGCGGAGCTCACAGGTGAGGCAAAGAATGCCATCAGTCACCGGGGAAATGCGTTCCGGGCACTGCTGCCGCACATTATTAAGGCACTTTCTTAGCAAAGCTCCTTCTCAGCAGGGCACTCTCAACAAGTACCCTCAACAGGCACCCTCAACAGGCACGGCACTCCTGCTTCACTCAGGCGTTAGTTGCGCGGCGTTAGTTGAGCACAGAATGACGGCGACCCCAGGCACATAAGCCGGGGGTCGCCGTCGTACTTTAATGAGGGAGTTTTTTCCGGAAGAACTTAGATCTGCTTTGACTTCTTGCGGCGGTTAGCCATGGCCCGGATGAACTCGATGCCGATGGGGATTACTGAAACGGCCACGATGGCAATGAAAATGATGTCCAAGTTATCGCGTACCCACGGCACCTTGTTGCCTAGAATGTAGCCCAGAAGTGTGATGCCACCGGCCCACAGGACGGCACCGATGGCGTTGAAGAACACAAATTTGCGCATATCCATTTTAGCTACGCCCACAATGACTGGCACAAAGGTGCGCACAATAGGTACGAAACGGGCCAGGATCAGGGCCTTGCCGCCATGCTTCTCAAAGAAGGCATGTGCGCTGTCAACATGCTGTTTCTTGAAGAGTCGTGATTCTGGCTTGTTGAAGATGGCCGGTCCAGCCTTATAACCAATGAAGTAACCCAGCTGGTTGCCAATAAAACCGGAGACAATCAGCAGTGCCATCAGGGCCCAGATGTTCACGGGCATGGTCCCGGTGCTGACAAGCAAACCTGCCGTGAACAGCAATGAATCGCCGGGAAGGAAGAAACCCACCAAGAGGCCTGTTTCGGCGAAGATGATGGCACAGGCAATCACTACCACCCATGAGCCTATGGCCTCATTGCCGAGAATGGTCATGGGATCGAGCCAGTCGGGCAGCAGGCCTAAGGCTGGAACAGCCCCGTGTCCCATGAGAGCGGGCAGGACAGAGGCACTCAAAGCGGTTATCATCACGCACTCAAGATTACGTTACTTCCCTGAATGATCCCTCCACCCCAAGGATGAGGTTGGGGGTTGACAAGTCAATCCAAGGTTATATGGTTAGTTGCATGAGTAATGAACCAATGAGGCGGCAAAGTTACTTGATTGACGGTTTGACGGAGGTGTCTTGGTGATAGATGAGAGTAGACCGATCTATGTGCAGATTGCTCAGATGGTTGAAAACGACATTGTGGACGGTCTCGTGGCCGAAGAAGCACAAGTGCCCTCTACCAATGAGTTTGCCGCTTTCCACAGAATCAACCCTGCCACCGCTGCCAAGGGCGTGAACCGGCTTGTTGACGACGGAATTCTCTACAAGAAACGAGGAATCGGCATGTTTGTTGCCACCGGTGCGCGTGCCGTGCTTGTTGAACGGCGCAAGGACGACTTTTACGAACAATTTCTCCGCCCACTAGCTAGGGAAGCCACCAAACTGGGCATCGACTCACAGCAGTTGCAGGCCATGCTGATACGTGAAGCGGAGAGCGCAAGTGGAGAAAAACTAAGCAGTAAGAAAGCAGGCGCGCTATGAGTGATCCCATTGTGAGCGTGAAAGATCTGTGTCGGGAGTACCGCCATGTTAAGGCGCTCGACGGCGTTAGCCTCACCCTGGAGCGGGACAAGATCTACGGTTTGCTTGGCCGTAACGGTGCCGGCAAGACGACTCTCATGTCCATTTTGACCGCTCAAGGCTTTGCTTCCTCTGGTGAGGTTACGGTTTTCGGTGAGCACCCCTACGAAAACGAGAAAGTCCTGAGCCGGATTTGTTTCATCCGCGAATCACAAAAGTATCCGGATGATTTCAAACCGCTTCATGCTTTCAGGGCCGCCGCTCTGTTCTACCGGAACTGGAATAACGAGCTGGCGATGCAGCTTGCAGAAGACTTTGGACTGCCACTGAAGCGGCGCATCAAGAAGCTCTCACGCGGCCAACTTTCGGCAGTGGGCATCATCATTGGCCTGGCATCCAGAGCTGAACTGACATTCTTTGACGAACCCTATTTGGGTCTAGATGCCGTGGCCAGGGCGCTTTTCTACGACCGGTTGCTGGCCGACTACAGCCAGTACCCGCGCACAATTGTGCTCTCATCTCACTTGATCGATGAGGTGGCGAATCTTCTAGAACACGTCATCATTATTGATAAGGGCCGCATTCTTGTCGATGACGATGCCGAGAACATTCGTGGTTCCGCCGTCAATGTTTCCGGGGCCAGTGCCGCAGTTGAATCCTTTGCCGCCGGGCGCGCTGTCATACATAGGGAGTCACTTGGGGGGATCGCCTCTTTGACCATTGATGGTGCGCTCTCGCTGGATGAACGCCGTGAGGCAAAGGAATTAGGCTTGGAATTGGGTGCGGTGTCACTTCAGCAGATTGTGATTGGAAAAACTCTTGAGGCCGGGCGGGTTATGAACGCGCCGCCACAGCACGGGCGTCCGCACGGCGGCCGTGTTCAGGGAGGGCCAGAGACGGACCTCAAGACCGTGACAGGAGCAAAGTGATGAACCGGGCATTGGGAGTTGCCAGGATGCAACTCATTAACAAGTGGACTTTTTTGGGTATTCCAGCGGTCATTATTGGCAGCTCGTTTCTGCTGAGTGTGGTGATCTGGGCGCTGATACCAAACACGGTTGAGGTTAAGTACTCCGGCGCTGGTCAAGCCGTTATGTGGTATTTCTTCGGTCTAGGCATCCAATCGCTGACCTTGTGTTTTCCGTTCTCGCAAGGCCTGAGTGTGAGCCGCCGGAACTTTTTCCTAGGGACGGTGGGACTGTTCACAGCCCTCGCTGCCGTGATTGCAGGCCTGTACGTAGTGCTTGGTTTTGTGGAACAGGCCACGAATGGGTGGGGGCTGCACGGATACATGTTCGCTATCTCGTGGGTCGCAAATCAGCCGTGGGGCATCCAATGGTTCTTTTACTTTGTGATGATGATGTTCTTGTTTCTCCTCGGGTTCTGGGGAGCCACCGTCTACAAGCGCTGGCAGGCAACGGGAACGCTCATTATGTTCCTCTCACTGGCCGTGCTGCTTGTCGGTGCCATCGCATTAATCACCCTCTCTGGTTGGTGGCCAGCAGTGGGGGCATGGACCATTACCCTCACACCGTTGTCCATCGGGGCCATAGCATTCCTTTTTGTGGTGGTGTTGGCAGCGGCAGCATTTACAACGCTCCGGCGCGCCACACCGTAGCGTTTCTCCCGGGCGGTGCGTGTGATGCGGCACTCCCGATGCGTTCCGTGTCAGAGCCGGGGAGTAACCTTGAAAGGTGGCACTGGACTTTACTGCAATTGATTTTGAAACCGCCAACGGATTTAGGGGATCGCCTTGCTCCGTCGGTTTGACGAAGGTTCGTGGTGGGGTGGTGGTTGATGAGGGGTACTGGCTCATGCGGCCCCCGGAAGGTCACGACCACTTCGACTCCCGCAATATCAGCATTCACGGCATCACCCCAGATGCCGTAGCAAGCTCACCTCGCTTCGCCGCGGTGTTCCCAGAAGTACAGCACTTTATTGGTGACGACGCCCTTGTGGCGCACAACGCAGCCTTCGACATCGGCGTTATTCGTTCGGCCGCGGAAGTCTCTGGGATGCCCGCGCCAGCCTTTGATTACGCGTGCACGGTGATTTTGTCGCGGAAAAATTATTCGTTACCGTCCTATTCGCTACCGTTTGTGGCCGAGGCTGCCGGTGTGCCGCTACTGAACCACCACGACGCCGTTGAAGATGCCCGGGCGTGCGCCGGAATCATGGTGGACATTGCTGCCAAACATGACGTGGCTTCGATTCGCGGTGTTTTTGAATCAATGAAACTCGCCATGCCACGCATCGAGGCTTACAACCCGCAAACGGATCAAATCTCGAAGGCGACGCGTTCGGCATTGGCGAAAATAGCTGAGATGAAGGAGGGGCTGGCCAATGGGACCGCCCGTAATGGCCGTTCCAGCTGGTCAACGGAGGGCCCCAACCCAGTGCCGAACCCGGAAGCCGATGTTTCCCACCCGCTGTTTGGGCAGACGTTGGTGTTCACAGGGGACATTGGACTGGGCAGACCCGAAGCGAAAATCAGGGCTGCCGGCTACGGTGCGCAATGCGCAAGCAGCGTGACGCTGAAGACAACTGTGCTTGTGGTGGGTAGCGGTTTTACCGCAACTGATTTGCGCAGCGGCAGACTCACCTCAAAAGCTCAGCGGGTACTTGAGCTCCAGCGCAGAGGTCAAGGCATTGAAGTGCTCTCAGAGGGCGAATTTATACAGATGATCGGCTAGAACGCAAGAAGCGTTCCGCGCAAAGCATCGGTTCATAAGAACAGCTACTAGACAAGTGGACCTAGTGCCCGGTGGTGAGCTTGATGAACTCAGCACCTAGATGACGGATGAGATGAGGGGCCTCACACAACGCCAACCACGAAGGCGGCAAAGCGGCCTCGCCGTAAAACGCCCCCAGGATGTTCCCGGCGATGGAAGCCGTTGAGTCGCTGTCACCGCTGTGATTGGCAGCCAATCGGATGGCGAGCAAGAAATGCTCCACAGGGGAGGGCGCCTTCGCAAAGGTGACTAGGACGCTGTACAAGGCCACAGCCATTGCCTCTTCGCCCACCCAGCCCAGCCCCAGTGCATCGGTGAGGGCATCTCCTGTCAGGATGACGGCGTCGTTCGCGTCATGAGTGGGCAGGGACAGCAGCAGCGCTGTTTCCAAGCGGGAGAGTAGGTGCGGATCTGCACCCGTTTCTGCCACGGCACGAGCCAGAGCGGATTCGGCAGCTGCACGCAGCGAGAGTCCACCTATGACAAGTTGGTGGATAAGCCAGCTAAAAGCCCCAGCTGATTGGCGGGCAGACGGGTGGCCGTGGGTTAGAGAAGCCGCATCGGAGCTGATCTTGTAGATGGTTTCAGCCTCCAAATTAGGCAACAAACCGTAAGGAGCCGAACGCATGACGGTTCCGCAACCCTTCGATTCCGGGTTCACGGGACGGAACGTGGTGCCCATCTCTCCTGTTGCTAGAGCGGTGATGCAAGCATTGCCCGGGTGCCGCTGATGGTGGAGCACACTTTGGCTATCTATCCAGCGTGGTGACTGCGCGGGGGCATGCTCGGCCGTAGCAATGTCTTGGGTTTTCAACCACCGCAGGTAAGCCAGCCACTGGCAGGCATTGATATCAGCGCCCACGCCCTGGTTGGCCCATTCCAAAACATCCAGCAAACCATCAAGCGTGTACAACGTCATCTGGGTGTCATCAGAAAAATGTGCAGCGGAGCGAGCCTGGGAAAGATCAACAAGCAGAGCTGGGCCGTACTTGGCTGCAATCTCCGCCAATGAATCAAATTCAACCAGGTAGCCGAAGGCGTCACCGAGAGCGCCGCCCATGAGTGTGCCCTGAACGCGGGTGGCAAAATCTGTCGGTGGCGTACTGACGGGGCCTGCTGGAATAGTCATGCCTTCTAATTTACCGGCTCACGGAGACATCCATGGGGCCGAGTAGACTTGACTCTGGGCAATCGCCCCGGTTTTGATGAGGAGACCCATGCGCGAACCTGCTTGGCGAAGGACGGGGAAGACCCCCGACTACCGTTTTTCACTAGCCAACGAACGAACATTTTTGGCCTGGGTTCGAACCGCTTTGGCACTTTTGGCTGGTGCTGTGGCTATCGACCAACTGGCACCGGAGATTGCCCCTCCGCTGATCCGCATCATCCTTTGTATGGTTTTGGCAATGATCGGTGCAGTGCTTGCCATCGTCAGCTACCGACGCTGGGCGCACCAAGAACTGGCCATGCGCAAAGGACTTGAACTGCCACATTCCTGGCTGATGCTGGGAATGACAGTGGTGGTGTCCATAGCCGCCATCATTTTTGCCGTGCTGATTTTGATCCGGCCGTAGCGTGAGCGCAGCTTTCCCCGACGGCCCTGCGCCTACTGCTGGCGATCCCGGGTTGCAGCCGGAACGCACGGCCCTGTCGTGGCGCCGGACAGTCATCAGCGCCGTTATTGCCGACGTGTTTATTTGGCGTGGCTGGTTGGGGGCATTAACAGGAGCAAACAATGACTCCCTGTTGGCCAACGAGGCAGAGCTTTTTACTACAGGTCATTCGGCCCAGGTAATTGGACTGGGCGTGTGTACTATGGTCGCGTCGTTGATGACAATGGTCTTGGTCTTGTGCGCAGTCAGCCGTATCCGCAAACTTCACGCCGGTGTTGGTGTGCTTGAGAGCAGCGATCACATCAGAGCTTCGGCACTTATGTTACGCACAGCCTCGGCCGCTATAGTTGCTCTGGCTGCGGCCATAGTGTGTGCATTGGCGTTGGGTGTTTAGCCCCATGGGCCCTCACAGCCTGCTCTGCCCCGAGTGGTGCGGCACATGACGCGCTGCCTGCAATAAAGGTTCTCATCATTTTTCAACCGAAGGATTTTTTCACGCCATGACTACAACTGGAACGGCTGCGGCCCCGGTGCATGCCTACCCGCTCAGTATCCGTGTTGCCATTGAGGGACTCGGCAGCTTTTTCATCGTGTTCGCAGGATTGGGCACGGCGCTGTTTAGTTCTGGAGGCACAGGATCCACCGTTGGGTTCGCCTACGGGTTAGCGATGGTTGCCGCGATCATCTCCTTCGGCCACATTTCCAACGGCTATTTCAACCCGGCGTTTTCACTTGGTATGGCTGTGGCGGGGCGGCTGAAGTTCTCCGCTATGGCTTTGTACGTGGTGGCGCAGACTGTTGGTGGGTTGCTGGCATCAGCGATTTGGTTGGCCCTGATGCAGGTCATGCCGGCCGGGGCCACACCTAAAACCGCCGAGCTTTTCGGCGCCTTGGCCAACGGTTTTGATGCGCATTCCCCCTCTCAGGTGCCCATGATCGGGGTGCTAATTGTGGAAATCGTGGCTGTAGGCGTGCTGACAGCAATGATCCTGGGTGTCACTTCGCCAGGGAATAAGACAACGTTGGGTCCGGTTGCGGTTGGTTTGGCGTTTGCCGTAGCTGTGGGGATCACCATGCCGCTGAGCAATGGTTCGCTGAACCCGGCGCGCGCAACTTCCGTGGTGTTCCTGGCTGATTCCTGGGCATTGGGCCAGTTGTGGCTGTTCTGGCTGGCACCGCTGTTTGGTGCCGCATTGGCCGCCGCCATCTATCGCTCTATTGCTCCCTCGAAGTCGCTGAGAACTGATGTCCTGATGGACGACGCCGATGCCCCCATCGCAGCAACCGGCACCCCGGTGTTTCTGGAAGCACCGGTGACGGAGGAAGCACTGGACAGCTATGAGGCACCGGCGGTTATCCCGACACCGACTAACCTGACAGCGGTTAACCCAACAGCGGTTGGGCCGGACGCCACAACAGCGACAGGTGCCGGCAACAAAAGCGCCCCCGAGACAGGAGATGGAACAGGAAGTAGCGATGCTCAAGCCTTTTTTGACGCACCGAAGAAGTAACCAACTCCTTCTTGCCGGTGATGGTGCGCACGCTGAATTTTCGGTGAAGTGGCTAGATCCGTTTACGGCTACTGTTAAAAGATGCTGATCTTCTCCCTCCTACTTCTTGCCCTGTGTTCACTTGGGATTGCCGGGCTCAACCATGCCTGCGCCTTAGGTAAAATCAAAAGAAATCCATTCGTGGGTATCCGGACGGCCAAGACCATGGTTGATGAAGAAACGTGGCAGGCTGGGCACGGCGCAGCGGTTCAGTCCATGTGGGTCAGTGGGATTGCTGCTGCTGCAATCTCACTGGCAGGGCTGCTCTTTTTAGACTCACCCAATACTCAGATCATCATGGCCCTACTGGCATGCGCTTTGTTGCTCACTGCCGTTATTTACGGTTCCAAGCTGGCGAATATTGCCGCCGTTGAAACAATCACAGTTGAAAAGAAGAGCCGCTAACCCACCCTCAGCACTCTCACCGTGGGCAACTTCCGGGCAGGCCAATCTGGGAATGTCAGCGGCCTCCGATACCGTGGAGGCATGAAGCTACTACACACCTCAGACTGGCATTTGGGCAGGTCGTTCCACGGCATTGGCACACTTGCCGCCCAACGGCGTTTTGCCGACCAGCTTCTGGAAACCGTCATCACGGAAAACGTCGACGTCGTTTTGGTTGCCGGCGACGTCTATGACCGTGCTTTGCCCAGCGTTGACGTAGTGAACTTATTTGATGAGATCCTGGCTAGGCTCAACGCCGCAGGGGTACAAGTGGTTGTTACAAGTGGTAATCACGACTCCGCCAGCAGACTCGGCTTTGGTGGCCGTTTGCTGGAGCGCGCAGGAGTGCATTTGCGCACGCGCCTGAGCGATCTGGCAACACCTGTGCTACTTCCACTTATGGGCAATGACGCCGGCCCAGACAACACCACTCAGGTGGCAATTTACGGGATTCCGTTCCTTGAACCTCGGCTGGTGGCGGAGGAGCTTGACGTTGAAAATGGGACGCACTTTAGCGTCACCGAAGCAGCCGTGAAGCTGATCGCCGCCGATCTGGCCACGCGTGCACCAGGGACGGCCTCAGTTGTGTTGGCACATACATTCGCCAGCGGTGGAGTCTCCTCCGCCAGTGAGCGTGAGTTGTCAGTTGGGGGAGTGGGCGCTGTCCCTCTTGACCTCTTCGAACCGTTCACTTACACGGCACTTGGCCATCTACACGGGCCACAAATACTGAGCGAGTCTGTTCGCTACAGTGGCTCACCACTGCCCTACTCTTTTTCCGAAGCCAGGCATAGAAAGGGTGCATGGCTGTTAGAGATAACAGCCAGTGGACTCGGTGAGGTGCGGAAAGTTCAGTGGGATCCGGAACGCGCCTTGAGTATCCTGTCCGGGAAGATTGATGAGCTACTGAGCAGCGAAGCATTCTCCCAGGACGAAGGGAATTACTGCCAAATCACCCTTACGGACAATGACAGTCCGGAACTGGCTATGGATCGGTTACGGACACGCTTTGAACACACACTGGTTCTGATGTTTGCCCCCGAAACGCCCCGGAACCCCGAGCAGCAAAGCTATGGCGATCGCATTGCCCAGGCCACTGACGAGTTGGAGTTGTGCTGCGGCTTCCTTGATCATGTGCGCCACCGAAGCGCCAGTGATGATGAACAGCAAATTCTGCGGGCTGCGTTGGCCGGCGTGCGGGAACAGGAGAGTGCATTGTGAGGATCCACCGCTTAGAAATTCAAGCCTTTGGTCCCTTTGCAGGCCGTGAAATTGTTGATTTTGACAAGCTGGGCGCCCAAGGACTGTTCCTTCTCAACGGTTCCACCGGAGCCGGCAAAACCAGCGTTCTTGACGCTATCGCCTATGCGCTTTATGGCCGTGTGCCCGGTGCACGGCAAGGAGCCCAGAACCAGTTGCGAAGCCATCATGCAGCCGAGGGCGTTGTCCCCGAAGTTGTGTGTGAGTTTAGCGCTGGTGGTCGGCGCCTGGAGGTGCGCCGCAGCCCCGAATGGATGCGCCCGCTCAAACGCGGCACTGGCACAACGCGAGAGCAGGCAAGCACCCAGTTACGTGAAAAAACTGCCGCAGGATGGGAGGTCAAATCAGCCCGCAATGACGAATCGGCTGCTGAGATTCAAGACCTTCTCGGCATGAACATGGCGCAGTTCACCAAAGTTGTTTTGTTGGCGCAGGGTGACTTTGCCGCTTTTCTGCGTGCCAGCGCGGAGGAACGGCAGGTGTTGCTGCAAAAACTGTTTGGCACCGACGTTTACAAAGACCTAGAGAATCGTTTGGCCACCGATTCAAAGACCGCTCAACTGGCCGTTGCTGCTGGGTTGGGTGAGCTGGCGGCCACCGAGCAGCTTGCCCGCGGCCAAGCGGCGCCGGTTCTGGCCGCCAACGCTGCCCAGGTCGCCGAGAAGAACACAACGTCGAACGAGCCGGAGGCCTCAGGCGGTGTTGAATTTAACGAGCTGCATGGGTCTGAGCTATTTGAGATACTGCGCGTTGGCCTGGCTCTGGGCGTTGACCGTGCCATGAAACGTGCAAAGGAATTCGAGGCTGAGTCCGAATCATTGGTAAACGCCGTGGCGGAAGCAGAAAGTCGTAGCAGCCGTCACAAGGCGTTTGCCACAGCGGTTGCAGAACGCGAAAGACTGGAACATCTGGGACAAACGGCTCTGCAATGGCGCCACCAACAGGAGCAACACCATCAAGCACAGGTCTTGGCAGCAGTGCTGGCTACAGCCAAGAGAACGGGCAGTGAGAGTGAGCGAGCGCAGAGACGAGTAGCTGCTGCAACGGCAATCTTTGACGGAAATGACATTGCAGGTGCCTTGCTGGGTCAACCGGCGCACGCGGCAGAGATCTCCGACTTAGAAAGATACGATCGTGAGCTGAGCACACGGCTTGGAACCGTAGATGGGGCACTACCTGATGAAGCCCGGCTACTACAGAAAACTGCAGATCTTATCAAAGGCGAAAAAGCGCTGGCTGCGGCACTTACACACCAGGACGAGCAAGCTAGCTCTGCCTCCGCCGCCAAAAAACGCTTGAGTCAGGTACTTCAATCTCAGGAGAAGTTGCGCCCGGTGGCCCAAACCATGGAGCATTCGAGCCAAGACGCCGCGCAAGCACAAGTGCTTGTTGTAGCCATTGAAGAGCACCAGCGCCAGAATCACAAGGTATCCGAGCTCGCCGTGGCTGAAGCTAACGCTCGTGAAGTGGCCCTGAGTGCAAAGGAACGCTGGCTGGGGGCATTCAACGACAGGCTCAACCACGTCGCCGGAGAACTGGCTGCCAACCTCGTCGATGGTGAACCATGCCAAGTATGCGGCAGCAAAGTCCACCCTGCTCCCTCACCACTTGCCGGATCCGGCGCTGATCTGGTAAGGGCTGAAAAGGTCGCCAAGAGTGCTTTCGAGGCGGCTGAAGGGCTTGCCGTCACGGCTGGCACACAGCTCGCAGAGGCCAAAAACCGTCTTGTTGTCCTTGCCGAACGTGGAGGTGAGAGTGATCTGCAAGAAACGAAGGACAGAGTGCAGCGGGCCACGCTTGCGCATGGCCAAGCCACCGAGGCAGCGTCGGAACTGGCAGCCTTGAGTTCAGAAGCCGTAGGACTCCAAATCCGCATAGATCAGGCTCAAACGGAAATGCTGGCAGCAACCGGACAGGCTGCATCGTTGGGAGCTGGCACTGCTGCGGTGGGCGAAGAAATAGCGCTTTTGCAAGAACACCTGGCCGTCGTTCGTGACGGATACGAATCGCTGTTGAAACGCCGTACTGCGTTGGTGCAGGCTCAAATTCCAGGACAGGAGCTCCTTGGCGCCGTGCGCAACCGGGCCACAGCCGAGGCTGCCAAGGAGGATGCCGCGGATGCGCTGGAACAAGCGCTCGCAGACTCAGCGTTTGACGACGTCGAAGCGGTCCAGGCAGCGCTGCTCACTCCGGCCGCTGCGGCGGCCCTGGATAAGGACATCAAGGGCCATGCCAGAGCTGTGGCGGTGAACGCTGACAGACTGGCTATGCCTGAGATCATTGCCGCCCAGGTTGAAGTGGACGCTAATATTGGTGCGCCAAGCGGAGAGGTCCTTGCGGAATTGGCCCAGGGGGCACGGCATGCTCAAACGAAGGCACGCGAGGGTGCGCTGGCCCTGGGGCTGGCACTTTCGGCCGCGGAACAGCTCCGGAACACAGCAGCCGCATTCCAGGAACTGGAGAGAGTTGTTGCTCCACTTCGTGAAAAAGCCCGGATGCTGGCTGGGCTTTCAGAGACAGTCCGCGGATTGGGGGATAACAACTTGAAGATGACGCTGACAAGCTACGTTCTGGCTGCACGCTTGGAGCAGGTAGCCGAGGCTGCCTCGACGCGTTTGGCAACCATGAGCGACGCCCGCTACACGTTGCGGCATAGCGATGCGAAATCAGGCAATAAGAAATCCGGACTAGGCCTGGAGGTCGTAGACCAATGGACGGGGATGAGCCGTGACACAGCGACGCTTTCAGGTGGGGAGTCATTCATGGCTTCCTTGGCTCTGGCATTGGGCCTCTCTGATGTGGTCCAGTACGAATCCGGCGGCCTAGATATTGAGACACTCTTCGTCGATGAAGGTTTTGGCAGTCTCGATGAGGACTCCCTTGAGCAAGTGATGGAAGCCCTTGAGTCTCTGCGCGACGGCGGACGGATGGTTGGGCTCGTCAGCCATGTAGAGCAGATGAAGCAGCGGATCCCCCTGCACCTGCACGTGAACAAAGGCCGTCATGGCTCCACCTTAGAGCTGAGAATGGCGGGCGCAGCGGCTCCCTAAAGCGGGCGCAGCGGCTCCCTAAAAGGGTAGACTTGGGCGGTCTGTGGATCAAATGAACCGGTGGTTGATACCGGCAGAGTCCAAGGCAAAAAGATTCGAAAGTAGCTGAGTTCCTCGTCTTCCCCCAACGCTCCCGCGCCCGCTGCCACTGCTGTGAAGGGTGGCCGCTACTCCGTGCTGCCCAGATTGGCCGGAAAAAGTTATATTCCCTTGGGACTCTTTGCCCGTGTTCCTCTAGCGATGCTGACAATCGGTGTGCTGACAATGGTCACCCATGTCAGCGACTCGTACGCGATCGGAGGGTTCGCGGCGGGGTGCATTGGTTTGGGTGCAGCCGCGGGGGCGCCAGTTGTGGGCTACCTGGCAGACCGGCTGGGACAGCGGGGGGTGCTGCTGGTTGCTGCTGTGGTGAATTTCATTTTGGTGACGGCCGTCGTTGTGCTGGCCTATTTGCTCTTGCCTGACAGCGGTGCCCAGCTCACTGACGGCGCAACAGTGGTGGTGCTCCTAACGGCTCTGGCGGCTGGGGGAACCTCGCCCCAGGTGGGCCCACTGTCCCGTGTGCGCTGGATGGCGTTGAGTAAGAAACTCCCTGCGAGTCAGCGCGGACCCATGGTTGACACGGCCTTGTCCCTTGAAGGAACAGCCGATGAAGTGACATTTGTCTTGGGCCCGGCCCTTGTGGGTCTGCTGGCGTCACTTGTGGCGCCTTGGCTGCCGCTTGTTCTCGCTGCTGTCATGACAGTGTCACTTGTAACACTTTTCGCTCTCCACCCAACCGCGGATTACGTCAGTGCACGCCCAGCTGCAAGCAGCACGGTGGGCAATGCAGGCTACGTGAGCGAGGAAAGGCCCAACTGGTTCCTCGTGGCAGTGCCGGTGGCTGCGATGCTGTGCATGGGGACGTTCTTTGGTTCTTCGCAAACAGCGCTGGCAGCTTTTACAGGTGTCTATGGTTCTGTTGACCAGGCCGGGCTGATGTACGCGATCATGGGTGCCAGCTCGGCGCTGACGGCCCTGTCAGTGGCCTATTGGCCAGTGAAGTTCAGCTATGCGTGGCGGTGGGTGCTGGCATCTGGCTTCATGGCAGGCGGGACTGTGTTTTTCTTGGCGCCGGAGTCGTTAGGCCAGATGGCTTGGGTGCTGCTGCTGGTGGGTTTGCCCGTAGGCCCCACCATGGTGACAATCTTCAGCGTTGGCAGTGTTGTAGCCCCGCCGCAGTGGATGGGCACCGTCATGACAGCCTTAGCTAGTGGCATTGTGGCGGGCACGGCATTGGGTTCGGCACTTTCGGGTTCGCTGGCGCAAAGTGTTGGCTACGATGCCGCGTTCCTTGTCCCGATTGCAGCAGCATCAACGTTATTCGTGCTCGGCATTGTAGCTTCAGTGGTATTGCGAAAGCAGCTGACCCGCGCGGAGTAGTTCCCAAGCCTTGGAACCGTTTGTTCGCCATCTTGTGATAGACATCCATCTTTGGCGATGTACGGTGGTGTGGTTCGCTGGTCATCCCACTGAATCTGTGTACACGCTGGGAGTTTCTGACCCGGACTGGTCATGATGTCTGCGATTCGTCTAGGGTGGGAAATGGACGAAAGGAGCACCTCATGAAGAAAATCCTCATGGTACTGACCAGCGTTTCCGAGATCGGTGACACCGGAGAAAAGACCGGCTACAACGTAGGCGAAGCTGCACATCCCTGGAAAGTCTTCAAAGACTCCGGACATTTCGTTGACTTCGCATCCATTAAAGGTGGTCAACCCCCGCACGACGGCGTTGACGTGGAAGACCCCATTCAAGTTGCTTTCACAGAGGACGAGACAACGCGAGCTGGCCTGTACAACACGGCCCGCGTCGATGTCATTGACCCGGAACAATATGACGCCGTCTTCCTCGTGGGTGGCCACGGCACCATGTGGGACTTCCCGGACAGTGAAGGCCTTCAAAAGCTAGTTGCTAGTATCTACAACTCAGGCGGTGTTGTGGGTGCTGTCTGTCATGGGCCTGCTGGCTTAGTGAACGTGGAATTGGCTAATGGCATACACCTTGTCAACGGCCGAAATGTTGCGGCTTTCACCAACGACGAGGAAGTAGCCGCAGGCAAGGACAAAGTCATTCCCTTCTTCTTGGCAGACAGACTCGAAGAACAAGGGGCAACTCATGTTTTCGCGGATGTCTTTGAGGAGAAGGTGGTAGTTGACGAGCGTCTTGTTACCGGCCAAAATCCCGCATCTGCGGCAGGGGTTGCCAAGGAGATGGAGAAGCTCTTGGCTGAAGTCATCCATCAGGAAAAGGCAGAAGAGCAGCATGAAGCAGATGCTTTGCGTGCGGAGAAAGACGCCAAAAAGGCGGCTGCTGCGGCAGAGGAACACTGACTCTGAGCACACACTAGCGCAGTGAAATGACGGCCACTCCACATCCGGGGCGGCCGTCATTTCTCGTTTCTGGCGAAGCCATAATCAAAGACTTCCAGGACTAGTGCAGCCTGTTCAAAGAAGGGTGCCATTGTTGGATTTGAACCAACCAAGCAACCCGGCTGGTGCTGCTATCCGAACAATGAAGCTACAGCGTCGGATTCGTCCTTGTAAATACTGTGAATGAGCGGTAATAAAATTAAGAGTCCGAATTCGGCCGTACCCGGTACGGCCTCTGCAATCTCCACTCGAGTCCTGGCCAAAACGCTTCCTGGTTGGAAACGGCCGAGCGCTTTGCGTTGCGCAGTTACTACAACGGAACCGTCCCAGTCCTCTCGAGCGGTGATTGCCCCACCGTTAAGTTGGCCTTTGACTGCAAAGTAAAGAAAATTCTCTCCGAGCCGATCAACAAATATGTCGGCAACGCCATCATGAATGACCTCGTAGGTCGGTCTGAACAGCCGCGAAAAGGCGGATCTGATCGTTGCTCTACGCACGCCGATGCTTGTATGCGGACCTGTCTCCGGGGTGAACTGAAAAGTGCCGGCTATCTCACAACCAGGTATTTTACCGCGAGTGATAACGCCAGCGATTGAACCATCACTTGCGAGGACGTTCACAGGCTCCATTGATTTCGTCACCGAATCAAATGCACCCTCGTGAAATGAGTAAACCTTCATCAGTGTATTCCTTGTAAGGGGTGGCCCCGGACCACATCCTGCTGATACAGCTGGCTGGCTTCCAACGCTTGACCTTGAGCTTCCTTGTGCAGTGCTTGCAAACGGCCTTGTATGTTCTGGTCAAAGCATAGGCGGTGTGATGAGCATTGGGCCGCCGGTCTCGGAAATATAATTGCGCTCTCTACCTCTTCGGTTCGGTAACTTTCTTCACATTATTCTCCTATCTACTGACTTAGAATTATCAAAAAAATATAGGCTGTCCCGTTGACATCTGCAAGGGACGCTGCGCTGTACAGTTCCAGGGCAAACGCCTTTGTGGACTGAAAGGTGTTAGCAGGGGGCTAGCTCATTGCGATCCTCGTATTCAAGGAAAATCAGCACACTTTCGCTGTGTTGCTTCTACCATGGCCGGCTAATCAGCGCTGGTGGCTGTCACTTCATAGAAATCACCGGCCATCTCGGAGCGTGGCTGCTTTTTGCCGCAGCTCTTTGCCCTGCAGGAGAAGAAGCAAGAGGGGTATGATCTAAATCACCATCAAATTTACTTTAGTAAAAGGAGTTGTTGGCAGTGAAGGAAATTCGAAATCTACCACGATGGGCCATGATCTTCTCACTTTGCGTAGCCCTATTGGCTGCTGCTTTTGTGATCATCGGAATAATCGATGTCTTTAACGGAGCGGGGGCGGATAAAGTAATCTTCGACGCTCTAGCCGCCGCCGCGTTTGGACTAGGTGCCTGGTCCATCGCAGTGAAAGGAAATCCTGCGCTGTCGAGGCGCCACGAGGGCGCGCCTAACCGTCAGAGCCCCACCCGCTGGTGACTGCGGGCGGATCGCTTGAGGGGCCCACTTGGCCCAGATTAGGACTGCGTTGGGAAGCCATGCGGTTTCCATAGAACACATTGGTTCGACGTCGGTCCCAACTCTGGCGGCGAAACCCCTTGTCGATATTTTGGTGACGGTTGCAGATATTACCGCTGAAGAGGATTATCTGGTCCCACTTCTCAAAGCTGGATATGAGCTTCGAGTCCGAGAACCCGGACACCGCATGCTCAGAACGCCGGCTCTGTACGTTCATATCCATCTGCTTGAAAACGACCATCCCAATGTCAACGCTTACCTCATGCTCCGCAACAGGCTTCGAAATAACCTCGAAGATCGAGAGTTGTACGCGCGTACCAAACGCCAGCTCATGTCCCGCGGCTTTTCGGATATGAATGCCTACGCCGATGCCAAAACCGGGGTCATAGAAGGCATTCTGTCGCGGGCGCAATTCGCTCCTCACCGTTGAACATCAACAAGAAACGTTCTCCGGTGAGAACAATGGCCGGATGAAAATACTCACACTGGATGAGGGAATACAATCGCTGAACCTTGCCACGGTCCGCAACGGCTAGGAAACCATCGGCGCGTATGCCCGCACCGGTTCTAAAGGTAAATTTTCCGCGTGATACATTAAAAATTCAATCCTCTTACGCGCATGACATGGAATGCCTGCCCACGCCTCGAACGCCTCTCCAGCTCCTTTCCAACCGACTTGTTGTCATCGCAACCACGTCTATAGAAAGCAGTGGAAATGAACAATAAGTATGTGGCAGTAGTTGGGGCCGGTCCTGGCGTTAGTGCCGGAGTCGCCAGGAAATTTGGGGCCAACGGCTTTACAATTATCCTGCTGGCCAGAAACCCTGAATCACTTGCACTCCGGGTATCAGAACTTCAAGATGCTGGGATCCAAGCCCACGGCATCGTTGCAGATGTGAGCGATGAGCAGAGCCTGAAATCGGCTTTTGCCCGCATCCATTCAGAACACGGAACATTGGATGCCTTGGTCTACAACGCCGGTGCCAACACGATTGCCAACCCGTCCGTCCTAGACCCTATGGACCTAACCAAGGATTTTTCGGTCAACGTGGTCGGGGCGCTGATCTGCGCTCAGCTGGTGGCTCCTGCCATGATTGCACACGGTTCGGGTTCCATTCTTTTCACGGGAGGCCTACTGGCCCTGAATCCCGTTGCGTCGAGGGCATCCGCCGCCATCAGCAAAGCCGGGCTTCGCAATCTGGCCTTCACGCTCGCTGAGGAGTTCGCCAAGCACGGCCTCAAGGTGGGTACGGTGACCATCGGGGGTGCCGTTGCGTCAGGTACTTTCTTTGATCCGGATTTGATCGCGGAAGCATACTGGGATCTGCATAGTGGAAAAGCGGCAGGAGAGATCCTGTACATGCAGTCTTAATAATCGATCCACCGAATTGCCCCGGCGTCCAAGTGAGCTTGGACGCCGGGGCAATTTCTTTTCTCATGTTCACCAAGTCAGCAACGCAGACGGCTTCCCTGATGCAGTTATTTGTGGAGAATGGAATGATGAAAACACTTCGTGATGAGCTTCGATCCGCTCCATCCATTGTGGGCCAGGCCCCGAAATTTGATCCAGCCGCGGCGCCCAATGATCCCCATGAACTCTTCACTTCATGGTTCCGGCATGCCTTGAATGCAGGGGTCCCGGAAGGCCATGCGGCCACGCTTGCCACCGTCGATCAGGACGGTGTTCCGGATGCCCGAGTGCTGATTGTCAAAGACGTCACCGAAGACTGCGTTTTTAAAATTGCAACAAGCGACGAATCGGCCAAAGGGCGCCAACTGCTCCAGAACCCGAACTGCGCCCTCACGTTTTACTGGAGCACGCTGGCCCGGGCGGTGCGGGTCCGTGGGAGAGCACAACGTGCATCCACGGCCGAGTCGGCCAAGGACTTTCTAGCTCGCCACCCGCTAGCCCGAGCGATTGTCTTAGCTGGTCACCAGAGTTCCGTCCTCACAGATGAGGACGTTCGCGAAGAAGCAATCGAGCGAGCCAAGGCGGCTATAGAAGCTGATAACAATATTGTTTCTCCGCACTGGGCACTATGGCTGATTGTGCCAAGCTCCATTGAATTTTGGCAGGGCGATCAGAGCCGGGATCACCAACGCCTGCGCTACAACCGTGACGGCGACAGTTGGAATAAGCAGCGACTGTGGTCTTAGTGCGACAAAAAGTTGTGCGGCAAATATGAGTATGTGCGGTGTTTTTTGGGGCTGAGAGTCATGTTCTCTCAGAGGGCGTGGCGACTAGCTCGAAGTCGAGGAACATTTCACTTATGGTTGTACGTACGTTCCTGATAGGCATGAAAGATCTGATCAGGTACCGAACTGGATGCATGAGCGGCTTGTTCAGCAGCCGCAATTTTTCGCTTTCGCAGCTGAAACTCGTGCATCACAAGCGGAGCCGCAGTCAGCGCCAGGATAAAAAGCTTCTCCCACAATGAAGCGTCAAGGAAAAAGACATACACGAGTGCCGCTGCAAATATTCCAGAGTATACAATTCGAAAAATCCCCATGCAACGAAGCTACCAGCTAAGCAAAGAACAAGGAACTTTCTGCCGAAACACGGGGCTGCAGAGCCGCTGCCCGAGGCGAGATCGTCCTGAAGGGAAAGGTCGCATAATGGCTGTATCTGGTCTTCGCCCGCTGGCTGCGGGTCAGGTAGAACTGCACGACGCGCGGCGGCATCGCCGATGGGTAGTTGATCTTGAGCACTTTGAAATAGGGTTTGTTCCTGTCACCACGGCTCAGTTCGTGAAGCTGATGGGCGGTGCGGGGGGATCCTCGAGTCCTGTTGTGAATATCAGTTGGCTAGACGCCATAGAGTTTTGTAATCGTGCCTCAGTACGTGAGGGGCTGGTTGCTGCCTACATGGTGGAAGGTGACCAGGTCAGGTGGCAAACGGACGCCTCCGGATACCGTTTGCCAACGGAGGCAGAGTGGGAATATGCCTGCAGGGCCGGTACCAAAGGGCCGCACTACGGGCCACTGGAGCTTGTTGCTTGGACTGGCGCCGATGAAGTGGATGAAGCTCAAGTTGTTGGGTTGAAACATCCCAATGAATTTGGGATCCACGACACCCTCGGCAACGTATGGGAATGGTGCTGGGATCATCTTGATCCGGCGCGCTATGGGGACTACCGCGTCTTTCGTGGCGGTGGCTTTGCCGATGAGTCGTGGAGTGTCCGTGCCTCAGCTCGACGTGGGGGAGCGCCTGGGATGACTCACCCGGATGTTGGAATGCGGTTGGCGCGCGGAGCATTCGAGGGCAACCAGGCAGCCCAAGGCTGGTCAGCGAAGGTGGATACCGAACGTGGAACCATTGCGGGTGCGCTGCCCTCAGGTTGGACGCCGCGAGGGGCCTGAAACTGCCAACACTGCGTGCAGCAATGCTGTTGGGGGAGTCGACTAGTCTGTGCCGGGAGACAATGACAAGGAATCGACGAAGAGGATTGTGGCAACTATTGACGCTGTGGCACGCAACAGGTTCGCTCTACTCCATCCCTGATCAAATGTCTTCCAAGAATCGCGGCAGTTCCCTAAGTTAGGAGGAACCTGAGCAAGTCTGTTGTTCAGGGGAACATTGCGAACCATGGTGATGCCCAATGATGCCAGAACCAAGCCTGCACCAATCAACCGCCTTGAAGCGCCCAAAGCGGTTCCGCCTATGGCGGCTTCCGCAACAATAAGGGCGAGAGCGGCTGCTGTACCGCCAAAGAAAATTGCCATGAAAGGCAGCTTAACTGCGCTGATGTTGATGCCTTGCATCGTAGCTACTGCCTCGGAACTGGGGAGGCTGCGAAGTGCTGGCATGACAATAGCGGCAAAGCCCAAGTAGACCCCTCCGGTGACTCCGGCGCAGACAGCGGACGCGAGCGTTAGAACGCCTGGGAGATCGTAGCTCATGAGGCAGCCGCAGATTCGCGATGCCCTAGTCCTGGGATGGCAGCGTCTGGGATGGCAGCGCCTGGGACGGCAGCGCTTGAGACGACAGCGCCCGTAATGACCGTCCCCACAGCCGGGGCGTCGCGATCAGTGCGTTCCCACGTTGCTCGGTCTTCCCTGCTGAACGGGCTCTTTCCCTGCCGGGAAGCGATACGTGTTTGCCTGCCGCCGTGCTGAGAATGGCGGACAATCCGGCTGCCTGTGCGACCCGTGCCACCAAATACAAGTGCTTTTGAATGTGTCATACTTCTAGTCAAGCTCAGCCGTGGTGCGTTTTGAATAGTCCAAAGGTGTAATTCCATACGTGATCGTCTAGATTTGTGGCATGGATCCACTGACTCATCTTTTGGACGGGCCCCGGGCTCGGCGCGCCTTTGCCCTCCGTATGGTCATGTCGCCTGGCTGGTCTGTTCTGGTGGCGGACCGTGCGTCTCTCACTGTGATGGTCATGATGAAAGGCACGGCGTTCTTAGCCGCAGATAATGAAGCGTTCCAGTTAGCACCTGGTGACGTGGCTGTTGTTCGGGGGCCAGCCCCATATGCTGTGAGTGATGATCTCCTGCGCGACGCGGATGTGATTATCCATCCCGGGCAGCGGTGTACTTCTCCTTCCGGGGCGGACCTGGTCACAAGCCTGAGTCACGGGATCCGCACGTGGGGCAATGCCTCTTCCGGGTCAACAACGATGCTCATCGGGACATACGAATCTGACGCAGAGCTTGGAGCAGTCCTCACCAGTGCCTTGCCACGAGTAGCCCTAGCCCCCTCCGGCGAAGTCAGCCAGTCTTTACTTGGTTTGCTCGAAGCGGAAATCACTACAGAGGCACCGGGGCAAGGCAGTGTCATTGATCGTCTACTGGATGTGCTGCTGGTTCAAGCTATCCGCGCATGGGCCAGAGGCAACCCTGCAAAAGCACGAGGCTGGTTAGCCGGTGGGATGGATCCGCTCAGCGCCCAGGCGTTGGCGATTTTTCATGAGTGGCCCGCAGAGACGTGGAGTCTTGAATTGCTGGCACAAAAGTTGAATGTATCTAGGGCGACCTTTGCTCACCGCTTCCGCAGTTCGGTAGGTGAGCCACCCATGACGTACCTGACGAATTGGCGGATGCTCCTTGCCAGCGAATTACTGACAGACCCTGCGTTGACTACTGCGCAGATCGCTGCGGAGGTGGGCTACGGGAGCCCTTTCGCTTTGAGCACTGCATTCAAAAGAAGGTTTGGTGTCAGTCCCAGCCGCTACCGGAGCCAGTGCGCAGGAGAAACCTAGTCAGGAGCATTCCCCCGTGTCGGTAGCTGGCCACCCATCAAGGCCATTGAATGGGGAAAGTGCGGTAAATCCTACAGCTGTGGGTCACTTGAGGAAGTCGATCGCTGCTTTTTTGAACTCCCCTGAGGTCACGGTGTTGCCGTGGGTGCGCCCCTCAATCACAAGCTGCTGAGCCGCCGGATTCAATGCGGCTAGTTGGCTCATGCGCCGGGCACGTTCGTCCAGGCCCCCTGCAACAAGCAGTACTGGCATGCATGGCACGGCGTCCGTGGGTTCAAAGGGTTCCATTTTCACGGCCTGGATAAGTGCCAGCAGTGCAAAGATGTCATTGGATGGCACCGCTTGGGCCATGCGCAGTAGCCAGGCCGTGGATTCATCGGAGATGGGTGTGCCGTCATTGAGAAAGTCCTGGGCGGCTCGCAGATCAAAATCGGCCAGTGGATCTTCCGGGTTGGGCCCCCCCAAAACCATTTTTCGCACGAGCTCTTTTTGTGTGGCGCCAAACTCCCACGCCAACCGGGAACCAAGTGAGTAGCCTATGACGTCAACGCCGCTGGCAGCATCTGCGTGCGTGAGCGGGCGGATCCCTTGATCGAAAAGGATCTGCAGAATCTCAGCACGGATCTTACCGGGAGTGTAGGAATCAAGGTCATAAGGTGCGGCGCTGCGCCCGTGCCCTGGCAAGTCAACGCTGAAGACTCGACGCCCTGCCCGGTTCAGCGCCGTAACCCAGCCGGTTTTAACCCAATTCAGTTCTACTGAGGATCCGAATCCGTGAATCAAAAAGACGGGGGGAAGCGGAGCGGGTGATTCGGGCTCAAAGACCACCACGTTAAGCCCTGGGGACGCGCCCTCAGTTTCGTGAGGAGCCGCTGCTGCCGCGTGCTTGCCGGGGGGAACCATTGCCCAACCTTTCTTGCGGCGGGCAGTGCCGCCGTCGTATCTCAACCATAGCGACTATGAACCATGGAGAATACTGTGGCGCTTCAGTGGCGAGTCAGTGGAACCGGTTCTGCGATTAGTTGCGGCCCTGGAGATGATTCTGGCCATACCAGCGACCCAGCTTGCTCAAAATTGCGATGACAGCAACCAAGGCAAACGTACTCAATAGCTGATTGCGACTCGCCGGAGCGGTGAAGCCGATGAGAAAAATAATGCCAAGGAGTGCCAAGCCAGCCAACGTTAGTCCCGGGAAGCCGCGCATTCGCAGAGGAAGGACGGTTCCGTCTCGCTCAGCCCGGCGACGCAGGATGAACTGCGAGACCAGCGCTGAACCCCAGACGATCAAGCACGTGGAGCCAACCAAGTTCAGCAATGCCGTGAGGACAACCCCGGGATATAAAAAATCCAAGAGCACTGTAACAAAGCCAAAGCTCACCGACACCGCGACGGCGGGAACCGGGACAAAACGCTTGTTGGTGCGGGCCAAAAACTCTGGGGCCTCGCCGCGGTGGGCCAGTGAGTGGACCATGCGCGAGGCGCCATACAAGTTGGCATTCAGGGCTGAGAGTAGGGCCGCAACTGCCACCAAAGTGATGGCTGTCCCCGCCCAAGGCAACCCGGCCATGTTTAAAACGCCAGCAAAAGGAGAACTCAGTGCCGTTGAGGTCCACGGCAGGATGGCCGCAATGACGAAGATAGAGCCTACATAGAAAACGAGGATACGCCACACCACAGTACGCACCGCTACTGCCACACTGCGTGCAGGAGTGAATGTTTCCGCAGCAGCCACAGCCACAATTTCGGTGCCTCCAAAAGCAAAAATTACAACGAATAATGCCGAAGTAATCCCGGCCATGCCGGCCGGAGCAAACCCACCGTGAGCGCTAAAGTTCCCGAACCCCGGTGAGGTAGCACCTGGAATCCAGCCGAGGAGCAATGCTGCACCAAAGGCCAAGAAGAGCACAATGGTAGCGACCTTCAGGAGCGCAAACCAGAACTCAAATTCCCCATAATTTTTCACCGAGGTCAGATTGATGACTGTGAAAATCACCATAAAGATCAACGTCAGCAGCCACGAAGGTAGCACCGGCCAAATAGTGACAAGGAGCTGTGCGGCACCCAGTGCCTCGGCCGCGATCACCACCACTAGCTGCAGCCACCACAACCAACCAATAGTGGCGCCAGCATTCTTGCCCATAGCTTTTTCTGCGTAGACCGAGAAAGCACCAGAGTTGGGGTTTGCCGCCGCCATCTCGCCCAAGGCCCACATGACCACAATGATCAACGTCCCGGCCACTAGGTAGGAGACCAAAACGGCGGGCCCCGCCATCCTGATTCCTTCACCCGAGCCAAGAAAAAGCCCTGCACCAATGGCACTGCCAAGGCCCATCATTGTCAGCTGGCGTTGCTTGAGCGAGTTGCCCAGACCGGTCTTGGTGGGCGCGGCAAGAGCAACGTCAGGCTGGGGGAACATGAAAGAAAGGCCTTCTTTAGTGGTGCGCGCCTTGCACGGGACCGTGGAGCGGGGAAAACAAATCCCCGTCAAGAATTATCCCCCATGGAAATGCACAACCAAATCTGCCGGTGGTCCGGCCCCAGGCCCGGGTCGCGGGCAGGTGTGAAGCAATAATTTGTTTCCCACTGCCACAAGGTCGTAGAATCAGTTGTAGTCAAAGTGACTTTAACTAAGTTTGGGTAGAGACGGAAGTGGGTGGAGAACATGGACAGCACGCAGTTTGTTAGCGCGGCCAACATCAGCGAGCGCATGGCTCAGCCGCCAGCACTAGCCATCTCCACAGTCATCTTCGCCCTGCGACCCAGCGAAAATAGTGGCCGCCCCGCCCTGTGGTTGCCGCTGGTGCGCCGTATCCGTGAACCGTTTGAAGATATGTGGGCCTTGCCGGGAGGACCGCTGACTCAGATGGATTCCCTCATGGACGCCGCAGCCCGTAACTTGCAGGACACCACGGGGCTGGCCCCCAGCTATCTTGAACAGTTATACGCCTTTGGCGGCCTACACCGCTCGCCCAGTCAGCGGGTGGTCTCGATTGTTTACTGGGCTCTGGTGAAATCAAGTGAGGCTGAATTGGCGCAGGAGTCTGCGAACGTCCAGTGGTTCCGCGCGGACGGGCTGGCGAAATTGGCATTTGATCACAATGAGATTGTTGATTACGCGCTCTGGCGGCTACGCAACAAAATTGCTTACGGCTCCATTGCTCACCACCTGCTTGGCGAGAAATTTACGCTAGCCCAGGTGCGTGAGGTGTATGAGGCGGTCTTGAACCGCTCAGTGGATCCCGCCAATTTTCGCCGTCAACTTAAACAAACCGCCCACATTGAGCCCACTGACGAATTCCGTCAAGGCGGCAAACACCGTCCGCCCCGCCTGTATCGCTATTCCGGTGACCCCACCGCCGAACATTCCGGGAACCCCCCGTTGCGGCTCTAAACCCCACCGAATATAGATCCAGCCGCCCATGAATTGCACCTCTTCGCATAGCCGCTAACCAAACTGCCTCACACCTTGGAGCACACCATGTCATCTGTGAACACCACCATTTCGCTGATCACCCGCGAGCAAGCGCAGGCTCAATCGAAGCTTGTTGGCGCTCCTGGCCGCGCACAGGAGAGTTGCAACGACGAACTTGCCAAGGGACCTTGGGAATTTGACCTCGCCGAAGCGCTCGCCGGCACTCCGGGCTATGGCCCCGGTGCCTCGCAAGAAGATGTTGCTCCAACAGCCACACCCCGCCAGGGCCAGCTGCCACAGGAGTACAAGGACGCCTCTGAGGCCAATCTTGAGTCACGCATACTCTCCGCGAAGGCTGAACTGGGGGAGCGGGTGGTGGTGCTGGGACACTTTTATCAGCGCGATGAAGTGGTTAAGTTTGCCGATTTTGTGGGGGATTCCTTCCAACTGGCAAATGCGGCCAAGAATCGGGACAAGGCAGAGGCCATTGTTTTTTGCGGTGTGCACTTCATGGCGGAGACGGCGGACATGCTCTCCGGAGCCCACCAGTCCGTGATCCTGCCCAACCTGGCAGCCGGTTGTTCCATGGCGGATATGGCCGATCTGCCCTCTGTGGAGGCGTGCTGGGCTGAACTTGAAGAACTGTACGGCACCGAGCCCGACGCCGAGGGCCGGGTACCGGTTATTCCTGTCACCTACATGAACTCTTCCGCCGCGCTCAAGGCCTTTTGCGGCGAGCACGGCGGGATCGTCTGCACCTCATCCAATGCCTCGACAGTGCTTGAATGGGCGTATGAGCGCGGCCAACGGGTGCTGTTCTTCCCTGACCAGCACTTGGGCCGCAATACTGCCAAGGCTATGGGTATTGCCTTGGAAGCAATGCCGTTGTGGAATCCACGGATGCCCTTGGGCGGTAACAGCGAACATGTCATGCGTGATGCCAAGGTGGTGCTGTGGCAGGGATTTTGTTCGGTTCACAAGCGCTTCACGGTAGCCCAGATTGAGCAAGCCCGGGTGGACTTCCCGGGAGTGCGCGTGATTGTGCACCCGGAATGTCCCATGGAAGTGGTGGATGCCTCCGATGAGGCGGGCTCCACGGATTACATTCTCAAAGCCATCCAGGCTGCCCCGGATGGCAGCACCTTCGCCATTGGTACTGAGATCAATATGGTTAACCGCTTGGCGGCACAGTACCCGCAGCATACGATCTTCTGCTTAGACCCGGTCATCTGCCCGTGCTCCACCATGTACAGGATTCACCCCGGCTACCTGGCCTGGATTCTTGAGGGGCTCGTGGCTGGAGAGGTGTATAACCAAATCACCGTCCCGGAGGCTACTGCGGTTAACGCGCGCATTGCCCTTGAACGGATGCTCGCTGCTAAGCCCAAGCCTCTGATCGCCGCCCGCACAGCCGCACGCACATGAGTAATTCGCACCTGATTGTTATTGGCAGCGGTATCGCCGGACTCTACGGCGCGTTGCTTGCTGCCGAATCAGGCATGCGCGTGAGCTTGATGACCAAAGGCACGCTGGGGCAAAGCAACACGCACTTCGCTCAGGGCGGGATCTGTGCGGTACTGGACCCTGGTCAGTGCGCTCCCGGGGACTCTGTGGAGGCGCATATTGCTGACACGCTCAAAGCAGGGGCGGGGCAGTGCAACCCAGACGCCGTCACAGTTCTGTGCAGCGAGGCCGCCGGGGACATTGCGTCCCTAGAGCGATTCGGCGTGATTTTTGACCGGGACGCGGCCACGGGAAGCCGGGCGCTTGGATTAGAAGGTGCCCATTCTGCGGCGCGGATTCTGCACGCCGGTGGGGACGCTACGGGAGCGGCCATTGCCGAAGGGCTGATCAGTGCCGTGCTTGATGCCGCCGCGCTGGGTCTTATCACCCTGATGGAGCATTGTCTGGTCACCGAGCTACTCACGCAGATCCCGTCTTCTGCTAGCGCCGCGGGTCATCTTGCCCCAGAGCGTAACCCTGAAGCGGACGACGCCGGGACCTCGCCCCGCGCCGCCATAGCCGGGGTTGCTTACCTTGCCCCAGATGATGATGCGGTGGATGAGCGGCGGGTGTTGGTTGCTGATGCTGTGTTACTGGCTGCTGGTGGGGCCGGGCAGCTCTTTGACGTGACCACCAATCCGCTCAGCGCCACAGGAGATGCGCTGGCACTAGCATGGCGTTCCGGTGCCGTGGTGGGGGATCTGGAGTACTTTCAGTTCCATCCCACTGCCTTAGCTATTGGCGGGAACTTTCTCATATCCGAGGCCGTGCGTGGTGCCGGGGCCGTGCTACGTGATGCCCACGGCGAGCAGTTCATGAAGCGCTATCATCCAGAAGGTGATCTTGCCCCTCGGGATGTTGTCTCCCGCGGCATTACCGAGCACCTTAGGGGCAGCACCGAGGCGGTGCCTTCCGTGTATCTGGATGCAACAGGCGTTGAAGAAGCTCATGGGCAAGGTTACTTGGCGCGGCGGTTCCCCACCATTGCTGCCGCGACCACCGCACTCGGTCTTGACTGGCGGCAGGAATGGTTGCCAGTGGCACCGGCGGCACATTATTGGATGGGGGGGGTAGCCACCGATCTGCACGGGCGAACCTCAGTGCCCGGACTCTACGCAGCCGGGGAGGCCGCCTGCACAGGGGTCCACGGAGCGAACCGCCTTGCCTCCAACTCTTTACTGGAAGGGCTGGTCTTTAGCCGCCGGGCAGTTGCCGCCTTTACGGCTTCAATGTCCACCAAAATCACTAGGCTTACCAGGGATGTACATCGCTGGCCGTTGCTGGACGTTGATGCACGTCCTATGCAAGGTGCCCCCGGGCCCCTTGCACCTGATTCGGCCAGCCCGGGGCTCTCACGCACGGATTTACGCCACATCATGGGTGCCCAGGCAGGGGTGGTTCGGGACGCTGTGGGACTCGCTGATGCAGCAGCGGTTCTGGCCGCGAGCTCCAGTAGTTTCGGTACTGCCAGGCAGGGACAGGGGCGGGAGGCGGCCGAGGATCAAAACCTCCACCTCATAGCCACGCTCCTAGTTCACGCAGCACTAGCCCGAGAAAACTCTGTGGGGGCGCATTTCCGTCACGATTTCCCACAAAGCCCTGCCGCAGCCGGAACCCGGAACTCTCATTTCTGGCGAGACCCAGACCCACCGCAGCTACCAGCAGCTGATTTTTCCACCGCCCCAACCCAGCGTGAAAGCGAAAGAGTATGAACGCCGTCGAACCTGTCCTGCAGAAAACTGCCCCACCCCAGCCGGCTCTGCCTGCACTGCCGGAATTACCAGCACTACCGGAATTACCAGCGAGCGCTGTGCAGGAGATCCTACACAGGGCCTTCGCCGAGGACGCCCCGTACGGGGACATCACCTCGGCAACCTTGCTGCCCGCCACCGCCAGGGCAAGTGCCTGGTTGGTGGCGAGAGAGCCGGGCATCTTCTCCGGTGGGGCCGTATTCACCGCTGCCATGAAGATGCAGGATCCGGAAGCGCACGTGGTGCAACTCATTGCTGATGGCAGCACCTTTGGGGCCGGGGATCGAATCATGTCAGTCAGCGGATTGGCCCGCGGGGTGCTGACGGCTGAGAGAATCGCTTTGAACCTCACACAGCGTATGAGCGCCATCGCTACCCAAACCGCCGAGTATGCGGCGCTGTTGGTAGGCACAAACGCTCGTGTCACCGACACTCGTAAAACTACTCCGGGACTGCGCATTCTGGAACGGTACGCGGTGCGTTGCGGGGGCGGGCACAACCACCGGTTCTCGCTTTCTGACGCCGTGCTGGCCAAAGACAACCACTTGGCCGTACTCACCGGGGGAGACCGGACCAAGTTAAGCGCTGCGCTCGCAGGCGTGCGGAGCCGGTTGCCCCATACGGTCCATTTTGAGGTGGAAGTAGACAGCCTGGAGCAGGTGAAAGCCGTTCTGGCTGCCGGAATTGACACCATCATGCTGGACAACTTCACGAACGCGGAGTTGGTAGAAGGCGTTGCATTAGTCAATGGGCGTGCACTGGTTGAAGCCAGCGGCAACGTGAATTTATCCACCATTGCGGGGATTGCACAAACAGGTGTGGATATTATCTCGGTGGGGGCACTAACTCACACTTTGCGGGCGCTTGATCTGGGGTTGGACATGGAAGTGAGCCATTCGTTGTGATTTTTCTCGATGCGGCCGCAACCACTCCTGTCAGACGGGAAGTGATCGAGGCCATGTTTCCTTTGCTCACCAACCAGTTTGGCAACCCCTCCAGCCATCATGGACTTGGTGAGCAGGCAGCGGCTGCCCTGGCTGACGCCCGGCAACGGTGTGCCGTTGTGTTGGGCGCCCGTGCCGAGGAGCTCGTGTTTACCTCCGGCGGCACCGAAGCAGATAATCTTGCGTTGAAAGGCATTGCACTGGCGCGCAGGAGCGCTGATCCCTCGCTTAACCGCATCTTGATCAGTGCCATGGAGCATCCCGCTGTGGTGGAATCCGCGAACTATTTACATCGGGTTCATGACTTCACGGTGGATGTGGTTCCGGTGGATAGCAACGGCTTGGTTGATCCTGACGTGTTTGAGCAGATGCTGGAGAGCACAAGCAACGTTGCAGTGGCCTCCATCATGTACGCCAACAATGAGGTGGGCACCGTCCAGGACATTGACGTGCTGGCTCGTATCGCTGCGGCCAGCGGGGTGCCACTGCACACCGACGCCGTGCAGGGGGCCGGGTGGCTATCACTGAATGTGCAAGAGCTAGGTGTCAGCGCACTGAGCATTTCCGGTCACAAGATGGGAGCGCCCAAGGGAGTAGGACTGCTCTATGTACGCGCAGGAACACGTTATGAACCGTTGATCCACGGGGGAGGCCAGGAACACGGGGCACGTTCCGGTACGGAAAATGTGGCTTTTGCCGTAGCCCTGGCTACGGCGTTGGAACTATCGGAAGCAGGCAGAGGCGCTGCACTGAGCCGTGTCAGCGGGTTGCGGGACGGGTTTATTGACTTTGTTTTAGCAAGCCTTCCTGCGGCTGTCCTGACTGGGCACAGGATGCGACGGTTGCCCAATGTGGCCTCGTTTTGTTTCCCGGGCATCAGCGGTGAATCAGTGCTTCTGGAACTTGAACGCCGCAACATTATTTGCTCGTCAGGATCAGCCTGTGCGGCCGGATCCGATGAGCCCTCTCCTGTCCTTTGCGCCATGGGGGTAGAGCGAGCCGTGGCGCAAACTGCACTACGGTTTAGTTTTGCTGTGGACGTGACCCAAGACCAGCTCTCCACTGCCGGCCAGGAGTTGGTTGAAGCTGTGGGAAGGATGCTGCGGCTTGGCCGCTAAAGACCAGTGCCGCTAGGAATGAGCGGGAACAGGTGCATCTTTGGGGTGCGCGGCGCCCGCGTGCCTGACTCTGCGGAAGATCCAGTACCGCAGCAGGACGAATCGGGTGATGGCTGAGGCAACATTACCAAGCACAATAACAGCAAGTTCGGTCACTATTGAGGCCTCGGGTGCGGCATGGTGCAGTACCCACAAGCTTCCACCGGTCATGCTCAAAGCCAGGAGCATGACCCATAGCCCGCGTCGCTGGTCACGCCACCACAGGTGGCGGTCGCGGATGCCAAAACTAATTCTGCGGTTCAGCTCAGTGTTCAGCACCGAACAAAGCACCAAAGAGATAGCATTGGCCCACTGCATGCCATATAGGGGGCGTAAACCAGCAAAAATCGTCATGGAAATAGCGGTGCAAATGATGGCCACCACCGCGAAACCGCGCAATTGAGAGGCCAGTTTTGGGTTGCGAGACACCCATGCTGCGGGCAAGGCAAAGTAGCCGCGGCCCGTTGCGCTGGCATCTGCGGTGACTGGTTGTGAGGGTGTTGCTGTTGCCATAGGTAACCAATCCTGCCAGCTGAAATTCAAAAAACCCAATGAGCGCCGTGGCGCGGAATCATACAATGAGGCTCACGCCCCAGTGAGGCAACAGCCTTTAGATAACCGTGCTGACTTTTGGCACCGTCAATACCCTTTTGGAACTAATCCACAATCCGTTAGCTTTTTACGCCTCACGAGCCAAGACGTCATTGCCGATCATGAAGCCTAGAACAACCTCGCTGGCATTCTCCAGCGTGAGGTTGCGCGCAGAGTGAACTATGACGATGGAAGGCTCGGCTTCCGGATCAATATGACCGACGTCGGGGCTCAGCACGATTGCATCTCCTGGGCCCACCATTGAACTGGTCTTCGCCCACCGTTGCCCCAAGGCCCCCGCCTGGGCGGGCTGCCCTGTTTTGGTTTTCCCATGAGCTGACAAAAAGTGTAGAGGCAAGCGTCCAATGACGATACGGGGCAGGACCAGTCAGGAAAACCTACCTCTGAGGGGGTGGGGATTATTCATCCAAGTTCTCACTGATAATCTCCAACGCCAGGGCCTTGGCCGCCGCAGCCTTCTCACCCAATTCTTCCGTGAGTGCTGCTATCAGACCCTCCATGAGGATAGTCTGGGGAATTCTGCTGGTGACCGTTACCTCTTCGCGGAAGCTGAGATCTCCCATCCCCACGACCAGTGAGAAGTCAGCCATTGCTGACAGGGGTGAGCGCGCAAAGGCTGTGATGACCACCAGTGTGGCATGGGCGTCAAGGGCAGCTTTGGCTACACGCAAGGTGGAACTATTGGCGCCACTACCGCTAATGATGAGTAAGACGTCTTCCGGGGTCAGGAGCCGTGCAGCGATCTGTTGACCAATGACGTCCAGAGAAGACTCTGCTGGCCGGCCGATGGCGCTCAGCCTCGCGGCCATGTCCGCCGCTAGTGGTGCGGAGAGACCATTGCCGACAACAAGCATGCGTCCAGCGCCTGCCATGGCCTGCACAGCACCCGTTACCGCATCCGGGTCCAAGAGAGCAGCCATGGATGTCACGGCGTTGCCCACCTGCACAAAAGCGTCGGCCACCATGCCGGGCGCCCCTATCGCTTTGGCGCGTGGCTCGGGACTGGCGTACCCGGCGTCGCGTGCCAGAAGGACGCGCAACTGCTGATATCCGGAGTAGCCCAAGCTTTGACAGGCCCGCACTACGGTGGTACGGGAGGCCCCGGCCAACTCTGCTACCTGCTGAGATGAGAGTTCGATGATTTTCTGGGTGTGGCTCAAGAAAACTGCCGCAACGGCTTGCTCGGCTGGCAACAAGGCTGGCCGGGAGGACCGGATGTGAGCCAGAATCTGACCGGGAGCGTACTCCGTCATCGGGTGATCTTTCACATTTCCTTCTTTCCTTGAGGCATTCTTCGCGCTCTGGTAACTGGCAGCTTAGCTGCCGCTAGCTCTGCCGGGGATGCAGCGATGGAGGCGCTGATATTTGAAACCTGCGCCGGACTTAGTTCATGGACAAGAGGTGGACTCACTTCTGCGGGAAGCTGAAAACGAAGGGGCAGCGACCTGACCCGGGCGCCCGTGATACGGCTGGTGGATGTGCCGGGGGACCCTGCACTGATGCTAAGAAGAGTTCCACCGCCTCCTGCACCTGCCCGCTCGTGGCCTGGGGTGGCCAGCACATCATTGGAATTAACTACACCAGAGCTCACTACCACGGCAATGTCATTAGTCCCCGTCTGAAGAACGTCATTGAGGTGATGGTGGTAATGACCGCTCAAGATGGCCACGGTGTCGGAGCCCTCCAGCGCATGCGCCAACTCATCAGCGTTTATGAGCTCGATGCCGCGGTGCAGGGGGGTGACAGGCTCTACTGGTGGGTGATGGACTATCACCACCGTCCCGTACCCGGAATCAGTGGCCAACACAGAACGTAGCCATTGCAGTTGGGTAATATCCAGATATCCGTGAGTACGGCCCGGAACGGAGCTGTCCAGGGTAATGATGCGGAACCCTGAAACCATGCTGACGCCAAAAATTGGGCTAGCTTCACCAGCCGGGCTGACTCCGCCCTCAGTGCTGGCTTCACACTCTGTGCTCGCTTCACTGGCCACGGCAGGATAGTTCTGCGTGGAGTTAGGGTGCCCGGATCCAAGAACTTCACGGAACCCGCCGCGTTGATCGTGGTTGCCCATGGCATAAACAGCCACAGCCCCGTGGCGTTGGGCAAAGTCTTGGGTCAGCGAACGCAAGGTGTTGTAGGAAGCCGGGGACCCGTCGTCGGACGCGTCCCCGGATATGACCACCAAGTCCAGCGGACCGGCATTTTTAAAGGCGCCAAGAGTCCAGCGGTAGGCAGCCACCGTATCCACGACGCCGCCGTGGAGAGTGCCATCACCGGTCAGATGGGTGTCGCTGAGGTGAAGGATGCGCAGCGTTGTCATGAAGCCAGCTTAGGTGCCCGCCACGTACCGTGGATGAGCTTGTTGCGCACAGCGCCGGAGATCTGATCGATGCACATGGTGAGCACCACCACCACAATGAGCAACATACCCACGGCATCCCAATTGCGGAATTGCACGTTGTCCTGAAGCATCTTGCCAATACCGCCAGCGCCGATGAGTCCTAAAATGGCTGATGCCCGCACATTAATTTCAAAACGGTATAACCAAAATGAGAACACCTCAGGAGCGGCCGAGGGCCAAACGCCCCAACGGATCAAAGCCAGTGTGCCACCGCCGGTAGAACGAACGGCTTCCTTAGGGCCGGCGTCAACAGACTCAAAAGCTTCATAACCCCACTTTCCCAAGGTGCCGATCGAGCCCACAGCCAGGGCCAAGGCACCCGTAAAAGGTGTCAGGCCGGTGACGGAGAGGATCAAAATGGCAATAACCACCTCGGGCACGGCACGGATCACGGCGAAGAGTAGTCGAAGGGGTGCTGTGACAACCTGGGGTGCGAGGGATTTGGATGCCAAAAAACTCAGTGGCAACGAGATGACGATGCCCAAGACTGTGCCAATCCAGGCCATTTGCACGGATAAGATCGTGGCGCCAAATGCTTCGGAGAACTTACTCCAATCGGGCGGCAACAACATCGCAGAGATGTATTTGAAGAGTTGGGCGGGGAAGTCGGCCAGTGCGGACCACTGGATCTTCACCGACCAGAAAGCTGCAACAACAATCAGGGACACTACCAGCCATAAAGTGGTGCGCAGCTTTGTGGTTGGTTTCACGGGGCGTGAGGTGCCCTGTTTCTCGTCAATAACGGTGGCCACGTTATACCAACTTCTTTCGAAGCCATGAAGAGATCGACTCCAGCACTAAAACCAGTATGAGGATCTCCATAATGATCAGGGACAGCTCGTGGTACCTAAAGAAGCTGCGGACGTTGTCAATCAAAATACCCAGACCCCCGGCTCCCACCAGCCCAATGACAGCCGAGGCACGAATATTTAGCTCGAAAGTGTATAAAAGCTGTGAGATGAAACTGGGCAGGATCTGGGGAAGCATGGCCGCCCGTTTGGCTTTGGGCCAGCTGGCACCGGCAGCCAAAGCGGCCTCTTGAGCGCCTGTGTCCTCGCCATCCAGGGTCTCCGAGACCAGCTTCACAATGATGCCAATATTGAACAGCACCAGCGCCATGATGCCTGAGAGTGCACCCACACCGACAACTGCCACCAGAATTGCCGCGAAAAGAATTTCTGGCACGCTGCGGATCATGTTCATGACAAAACGTACGCCAGCGAGCAGCCACGGCTTAGGGTTGGTTGCCCTGGAGGCCAAAAAAGCCAGCGGCAGCGAGATGGCCGAACCCACTACCGTAGCAATGACGGCCATCTGCAGGGTTTCCACCAGGGCAGGAATGGTTTTGGGGAAGAACCCATAATCCGGCTGCAGCAGCGCAATGACGTTGCTGGTGGCGTTGCGCCAGTTCTGTACTATTGCCGCCACATCAACCTGGACCCCAAATCCAGCCCAGAGAGTGATAGCCAGCAGAAGAACGACGGCGGCAGCTGACTTTGCGCCATGGCGCGGCTTGGTAGGGCGGCCGGGTTCGGTCTTCACGGTAGTGGCTGAGCTCATAACTGGCCTTTGTTGGGCAAAACATCTTCGGCCGTTAGCGAGCGGCCGTAGATGTTTTCAAAGACAGACTCGTCGGCGTCGGCTCCGGCACCGTCAAAGACAACTTCCCCGGAACGCAGCCCGATTAGCCTGTTGCTGTACCGCCTTGCTAAATCCAGGAAGTGCAAATTCACCACCACCGTGATGCCAAGCTCGGCGTTGATGCGCTGCAGATCACGCATCACCACGTGGGACGTTGGCGGATCAAGGGAAGCCACCGGTTCATCAGCAAGTATCACCTTTGGCCTCTGGGCGAGAGTGCGGGCAATGGCTACCCGCTGCTGTTGTCCGCCGGAGAGACTTGAGGCTTTTTCGTAGGCCTTAGGCACTATTTCGACCCGCTCCAAAGCAGCCATGGCGAGCTCCACGTCGTCGTTCTTCCAAGCACCCAGAAGCGTCCGCCAGGCGGGAGAGTGGTACAGCCTGCCCATCAGAACATTGTTGATGACAGTAGTGCGCTTGGCCAGATTAAAGCTCTGGAAGACCATGCCCACATTGGAGCGCAATTCACGCAAGTCCTTGCCACGGAGCCGGGGTTCTCCGGAACCATTGAGCTGGTGATCGCCTACAGTGATGTGGCCACTGGTGATGGGAACAAGCCCGTTGATGGTGCGCACCAATGTTGACTTGCCAGCCCCTGACAGGCCAACGATACCCACCATGTCACCGGAAGGAATGAACAGGTCAATGTTCTTCAAACCGGTGTAACCATTGGGATATCTAACGCAGACATCGCTAAAGCGGATATCCGCCCCCGTGTGCTCCATGAGCTCTGCTTTCTTGTGTCTTTGTAAGGGTGCTGGAATCGATCAGAACGTGCCGGCGATATTGTGGCTAAGCGGGTCCAATGGATCTAGCCGAGTCCAATGGATTTCGCGGCTTCCTGGGTAATGGACAAGCTCTTCGGGTCTGCCACAGCCATACCCGTGATTTGGTAAATAGCCTTCAACGCTTTGACGCCTTCTGTGGTGCCCGCGAAATCCAGCATGGCGTCACTGATCTTCTGCTGCCACTCTGAGCTGAGCTTGCTGGAGATGGACATGCCGTCGTTGGGGACCTCATCCGTCAAGGCAAAAACGACCACTTTACTGCCAATATCCGGAGTGTCTGAGGCCACTACCTCGCGGGCATCCCAGTAGCTGAAACCAACCTCGGCGTCACCCTTATAGACGGCGAGAACCGAGGCATCATTGGCGGTGACTTTGATGGCAGAGATGTCTTCAAGGGCGATGTCCGCGGTTTTCATTGCAGCGACGGGGAAAATGTATCCTGCGGGCGATGCTGACGAAAGCATGGCCACTGTTGAACCCTTGATCTTCTTCACGGCGTCGAGGCCCGCGGGGCCGTTCCCTGATGCTGTGCCATTGCAATAAAGCATCCCGTTGGGTCCCTCTGCGGGCTTGTCGGTGCAGTACTTATCGGGGTTGTTGGTGAACATCTGGGCGGCGTAACTGGACTTTTCCTTCCGCACTGTCTGCAACGCGGGGATGGCGCCGTATTTATCGCAAGCCTGGCTCATCTGCAGGGATGGGAGCATACCTATCTGGGCCTGGTTGGCGCCGATGGCTTCGACTGCTGCTTGGTAGTCTGCCGTGATGACGCCAGTGACCGGGATCCCTAGTCGGGAAGAGAGCGCTTCTTCTAACGGTTTGACTGTGTCAACGAGTTTCTTGGCGTCTCCGGAAGGGACAAGTGCGAGCGTTAGCTTTGAAGGAGCTGGGCCGGAGCTCTCATTGGTGCCGGTACAGGCAGAGGTTGACGTTGCGGCACCAGACGCGGAGCTAGCCTGGTCTTGGCTGACGCCACAGGAGGACATTGCAAGGGTTCCGGCAAGAGCCAAAGCTGCCCATGCTGCGTTTTTAGAACGGTTGTTTTTCACAGTGGTGCCTTTTCTGAGGAAGGAGTGGAGATGCTGGGTTGGTTGGAAATAAAGACCGCTGGGTTGTGCGCCCAGTCGGTGATTGCGGCATACAGCAGCTCAAACCGGGCGGCGCGCAGAGTTGCGGCGCCGCTTTGGTGGTTGAACCGGTCAATGAAAGCGGTAGCGCAGCCCGCTCGGGCCGGCACCTCAATGTCGTTACTCCAAACGTCGCCCACACTGAGTAGTTCGTAGGGTGCCCTGTCCTGCAAGAAGTCCGGGAGCAACTCGGTGAATCCACCGGGTTTATTTGCATCAGCAATGATCAGGTCTATGGATGGGGCCAGACCCAGAGTGGTGAGAGACTCCGCCACGCCTGTTAAGGGGGCATTTGTCAGCACTATTCGGAAAGCGACGCCTTCCAACTGATCCAGAAAGGCGGCTAACCCATCCGGGGCGCTGATGGTCACTTCTCCCGCGGCGAGCTGGCGTCGACTCTCTGTATAGGCCTGACTCAGTGCTGCTTCATCCAACAGACCCTCGGAAAGTGCCGCCACCGCCGCATACCCGTCCTTGTAGGCGGGAGCGTTGGAATCTTGCGCCAGAAATTGGGCCAGTGCTTCATGGAGACTTTTTCTAGCGCTTTCCGGGATCTGATCCGTAACAGCGGCTGCATAGGCCAATACTGGGCCGTCACCCAGACAAAGAGTGCCATCAAAGTCCAATATCAGAAGCGGAAGGGGTTGCTCTGCGGCCCGTTGGGCCAACGTCATTGTGCTCACAAAAAAGAGCGTACGTGCCGATAAACACTCTGTCCACAAAAACTGTGCCCATGAAACAACTGTTCATCTTGTGTTTACTTGTGCTTCTTTTTAGTCCTGATACCAAGCCAATCATCAGGGCCGTGGCATAGAATCCGTCTTATGCGTAAAGGATCAGCCAGGCCTCTTAGCCATGCAGCTAGAACAGGCAGTGCAGCGCGAACAGCCCGAGCAGTAGCAGCAGCCTTGGTGGTCAGTGTTGGCGGTGCGGCCGCCGTCATTGGTGCGCGTGCCCACAGTGCTGGAGCTGCTCCACCCGCATACGATCAAGCGCCGGAGACTGGGGTGCAATACGCTCAACCGGCGGCTGATCAGCTTAGTGAGCTGATCGGCTTCCGCACCGTGTTTGCCAGTGCTCGGGACCTCATTGAGCTCGATCAATTTACGGGATTCATAGAAGCGTTGGAGCGCTTGTACCCGGGTGTGCATACGGTACTGTCCCGGGAGTTTGTCAATGGGCACGCGCTTCTTTTCAAATGGGCCGGGTCCAAATCCGATGCCGATGCCAAACCCACTGTGCTGATGGCTCATTATGATGTGGTCCCCGTTGACACTCGAGATGATTGGAAGCACCCGGGGTTCTCCGGCCATCAGGAGAACGGGTGGGTTTGGGGCCGCGGGGCATTGGATGACAAGGGTGCCCTGGTTGTCATCATGGGAGCCATTGAGACATTGATCGATGATGGTTTTGCGCCAGCCTACGATCTCTACCTATCCTTCGGTAACAATGAGGAGAGTACCGGTGACAGCGCGCGCGCTGCGGCGGATCTACTCGCCCGCCGTGGTGTGAAACCGTGGCTGGTCCTTGATGAAGGAGGGGCTGTTGCCCTGGACGCCTTCCCTGGTCTGAAAGCGCCGGCGGCTGTTATCGGTGTGGCTGAAAAGGGAAGTTTAGACTTGGAACTGCTGACCCGAGGGGCCGGTGGGCACGCTTCCACTCCTCCGCGTATGGGGGCAACTGCACGTCTTGCCCAAGCCATTGTTGCGCTCGAGGAGACACAGTTTTCGGCATCCATGCCAGCACCCATTGTGGAAATGATGCGCCGGATCGGGTTGCACAGCAGCTTTGCTTTGCGGCTCATAACAGAGAACATGTGGATTTTTAAGACACCCTTGACGCAAGTATTTTCTTGGGTGGGCGATGAAACGCGTGCCCTGACCCGCACCACAGTGGCCGTCACCATGCTGGAGGGCAGTAAAGCCTCAAACGTGCTGGCTTCCACGGCTCGTGCCAATGCCAATATTCGCATTGCCGTGGGGGAGTCTGTTGACTCGGTGGTTGAGCAAGTTCGAACAATCATTGACGATCCGTCCGTGGAACTAAGAGTCCTCTCAGGGCATGATCCATCGCCGATTTCTTCCTTTGAGAGCGATCAATTTGCGCTGCTGACGCGTGCAGTGGCCGCGTCGTATCCCGCAGCCGTTGTGACGCCATATATCCAAACCGGCGCCACGGACTCACGGCACTTGTGCACAATCTCCCCGGCCGTCTACCGTTTCTCTCCACTCTTAATGGATGCCTCTGACAGGGCCAGTTTGCATGCTGTCAATGAACGGGTGCGAATCGGATCGCTGGGTGCGGGCGTAGTTTTTTACCGTGAACTGATCCAAAATCTGAGGTGATAACCCAAGTTGCCGGTAGCATGGGCGCATCAAGGCTCGGGCCTCGAGCGGCTGCGGAACAACCACGGGAGCTACGGAATCATCGGATTCGGCAAGCCAACCAGCTCAAGTGCATGCGAGCGCTAGTCCCCAAACTTTCACGACGCCCTCGAACTCAAGCTCGGACGGTACCAGCCCCACCTAGCGCCAGAGCGGTTCGCCTTGAGGTGAGGGCTGCTTCCTCAGATGTCATGGCTGTGCTGAACACTCACATATCGAGTTTGGGTGGGGCCTGCCAGCCGGACTCCAGTAGACCGAACACGGTGCTAGCCAGTGTTCCCTTGGCGATCCCGTCAGACAACGAATCTATGCTTGCCGTGGAGCCTCGGTTCACCTACCGCATCATCCAAGGCGAAACTCATCACTTTGCCTCCTACGGAATCACGGATCAAGCGGCCGGTCCCGATGGCAAGGCCTGCCTGGTTTACAACACCGTCTCGTCAGAGAAGCTGGGCATCTACATGTTTGGCGACGTTCTTCAATTCACCAGTGACCCCAACGGCTCACCCGGCTTACGGGCTTTCGCCACGATCACTGATGCTCGGGCTTACATGCTCACCAGCGAATTCCAGAACATCCAAAAAATGATCACATCATTCAAGGCACTCGGTTAGCTGCCGCCTAAGGAAGTGCGCAGTTTGGTTGTTAACTCCAGCAACGTGCGCATCTCTTCGTCCGTGAAAGCAACTTCCATACGTTCCATGATGTTCTTTACATGTACACGCCCTACTTTTTTCTGCAGCTCGGCTCCTGCTTCGGTTAGCCCGATCAGCACCCCGCGTTTGTCATCCTGGGCAGTTTTTCGCGCGATGAGCCCACGCTGCTCCAGCCTGTCAACCATGCGCGAGATACTCGGCTGGGTTAGCAGGACATAATCGTTGAGTTCATTCAGGCGCAGCCAACCACTCGGGCAACGAGAAAGGCTGTAGAGGACATCATATTCGCGGCTGCCCACTTCTTTGAAGATGGCTTCCCTATGCAGTTCACGCACCATCGCCACCTGCGAACGCAGCAGTGATTCCCACGAATCGGTAGTCAGCCTGCGGTGTGTGGCAGCGGACATCTCAGTTCACCACTTTTGTGCTGGAACCGGGTGTGTGTGCTGCAGGCTCGACGGCGGCAGCCTTCTGTGCAGCGGCACGCCGAGCTGCGAATGTGGGCCCGTTAGGGACGTTCGCGGGACGGTTGGTGGCGAATTCCTGCCGAAGTGTGGGTAGGACCTCCGCAGCAAACAAATCTAGCTGCTCCAACACCGTTTTCAGTGGCAAGCCCGCATGGTCTATGAGGAACAGCTGTCGTTGGTAATCGCCGAAGTAGTCGCGGAAGGTGAGAGTTTTTTCAATCATTTCCTGCGGGCTACCCACTGTTAGCGGGGTTTGTGAGGTGAAGTCTTCCAAGGAAGGTCCGTGGCCGTAAACGGGGGCGTTATCGAAGTAGGGGCGGAATTCATTGACCGCATCTTGTGATTTTTTGCGAATGAAAAACTGTCCGCCCAAACCCACGATTGCCTGTTCTTGTGTGCCATGGCCGTAGTGTGCGTAGCGTTCCCGGTAGAGGTTGATCAGCTGGATGTAGTGTTCCTTGGGCCAGAAGATATTGTTCGCGAAGAAGCCGTCACCGTAATACGCGGCAATCTCGGCAACCTGGGGCGTGCGAATGGCGCCATGCCAAACAAACGGAGCCACCCCATCTAGGGGTCTGGGTGTTGAGGTGAAGCCGAGCAGCGGTGTACGGAATTTACCTTCCCAGTTCACTACCTCCTCATCCCAAAGCCGGCGTAGCAGCGCATAGTTCTCAACCGTCAGCTCCACGGAATCGTGGTTATTTTTACCAAACCACGGATAAACGGCACCCATATTCCCACGCCCCAGCACAATGTCAGTCCTACCGTTGGAGAGGTGCTGCAGGGTGGCAAAGTCCTCGGCGATTTTTACCGGATCATTCGTCGTGATCAAAGTTGTGCTGGTGGAGAGGATGATGTTCTGAGTTTGCGCGGCTATGTACGCCAAAATAGTTGTTGGTGAGCTGGGGTAGAACGGCGGGTTGTGGTGCTCGCCGGTCGCAAACACGTCCAGTCCCACGTCCTCAGCGTGTTTGGCGATCGTAGTGATTGCTTGTAGGCGCTGGTGCTCGGTGGGGGTGCGCCCAGTGGTGGGGTCCATTGTAATGTCACCAACACTGAAAATTCCGAACTGCATTAGCTGCTCCTTGACCCTGCGGACTCGCCGTGAGGTATATGCGTTTGTATCTAATACTAAGGCTAACGTTGAGAAGCGCCAGAATGTTCCGACACCGGAAGAGGAAATAAAAATCCAAGAATCACCCGCTGAGTTACCCGCGGGTACTAGGATGCCGTTCAAGGACTTGCCATCTATGCCAGCGCAATTGTGGAGGAACCCCATGGCTTCATTCTCACGTGCGATCGCCGGGAAACGCGGCACAGCGGCCACGAGCGCCACAGCAATCGTGGGTTTTCTGGTGCTTGTGGAGCTTACAAGCGGGATCCTCCAAGGCTATTACACCCCGCTACTGACAGACATTGCCCGCTTCCTGGGCATCCACGACGCAGACGTCAACTGGTTTGAGGCGGCTCAGTTGATGGTCAGCGCACTCGTGGTTCCCGTACTGGCGAAAATGGGCGACATGATCGGGCACCGCAAGGTGCTCCTGATTTCCACAGCACTGACGGCAGCGGCGTCATGGGGTGTGGCTTTCGCTCCGAACTTCTGGTTCTTCATCATTGCGTGGGCGCTCCAGGGCTTCTACGTGGTGTGGCTACCGCTGGAAATTGCACTCATCTACAGCCGCTCCCATCATCGTCCTGACGGTGCCGCACTTACCCGCAGATCCGCCGGGATTCTTGTTGCTGGACTGGAGTTCGGTGTCATTGTCGGGGCGCTGGCCGGTGGGTTCATTGGTGGGGCTTTGCCTGATCAGCTCTGGCTGACACTGATGATCCCCGCGATCGCCGTCACTTTGTGTTTCTTCGTGATCTTGTTTGGTGTTCCCGAATCTGAAAGCCGAACCGGAGGCCGTCTGGACATTATGGGGCTGACACTGCTCTCCACGGCTCTGCTACTCATTACCACAGGCCTGACATTCATGCGTATCAACGGGCCCGGCACCTGGTGGGCGTGGGCTGGCGTGGTGCTTGGAATTATGGCGCTTGCACCGTTCACCAGGCACGAGCTGGGCCATAAAGATCCACTGATTGATATCCGCCTGTTGCGCCAACCCAGCATGTGGCCGATCCAGCTCACAGCATTTCTATTCGGCGTCTCCGTGTTGGGCGCGCAGGCGCCGCTGTCAACATTTGCCCGGACCGATCCGGACACGGTTGGTTACGGGCTCGGGGCCAGTTCCGGGCTGGTTTCAATCTTGATAGGTGTTTACGTTTTGGGCCTCTTATTTGGCGCCCTGCTTTATCCCATCCTCACTAAATGGACGACGCCGAGAATCACCTTGCTGGGAGCGGCACTCCTTGTCGCTGTTGGTTATCTTTTGTTCCTGCCGTTCCATGATTCAATGAGCCAGGTTCTGCTGAACATGGCCATTGCCGGCATTGGCAGCGGCGCTTTGGTGGCGGCCTTGCCCTCAGCGGCGGCCGCCGCTGCTCCGTTGACCCAAACAGGGATGGCGGCCGGGCTCACGAACGCCACAAAAACGCTGGGCGGCGCCTTTGCTTCCTGTATTTTCGGCATCGCCTTGGCAGGGCAGGCACTTGGGTCGCTGACCGCCGAAGTAGGGAGCACTGCAGCCCCACTAGAGGGCTACATGTTGGTGTGGAGCATCTGTGGTGTCACCGCTCTGGTAGCGGCCCTAGCACTGTACTTTGTGCCCAAACTGGCGTTTGGACCCACCCTACCTAGCTAGTCGCTTGCGGCACGGCGCCCGCGAACCTTGGGAATGGCTCCAGTTGTCCAATCTTGGAAGTCCGCAGATGGACCTGCGGGCACATGGACAACCTTCAGGGCCTTGAGTAAATCGTGGCGTTCCTTGCGGCCCTCAACCAGGCGGTACAGCACAGGAACCAGAATCAAGGTTAGCGCGGTGGAAGATACCAGCCCGCCCACAACCACGATGGCCAAAGGCTGGGAAATGAAGCCTCCACCGCCTGTCAGCCCCAACGCCATGGGAGTCAGGGCGAAGATGGTGGCAAGTGCCGTCATCAAGATGGGGCGTAGACGTTGGCGGGCACCGTGCTCAATGGCGTCCGCAACGTTCATGGCGGGCCTGTCGCCTGCTGGGTGCCTGTACTGGTTGATGAGGTCAATAAGCACAATGGCATTGGTCACCACAATGCCAACCAACATCAACATACCGATCAGAGAGGGCAAACCCAGGGGGATCCCTGTGATGAGCAGCAAACCAATGGCCCCGGTGGCCGCAAAGGGGATGGAGACCAGCAAGATCAGTGGTTGGATGAGCGATTTGAACGTGGCAACCATGATCACGTAAACAATGGCGATGGCGGCAAGCATGGCCAAGCCCAGCTGCTGGAATGATTCGGCCTGCTGTGTTGCTGCGCCACCAAGGCTGGCAACAACACCGGCTGGCAGTGTGGTGGAATCCAGGTGTTTTTGTACTTCTCCGCTAAGGGATCCTAAGGAGTTGCCCTTAGGTGTCACTGAAACGGTGGCGGTACGTTGGCCATCAGATGAGGTGATCGTCAGCGGTGTTTGAACTTCCTTGACGCTGGCCACCTGCGAGAGGGGCACAGGTCCGGCCGCGGTGGGTATTTGGGCACCCGCGAGTGCCTCAAGGGAATCGAACTTGGTGCCCTGGCCAATCTGGACCTTGTAATCGGTGGTATCAATGCGCACGGTGCCGCCCGGGATGGGGCTAACAGTTGCGGCCAGCAAGCCAGTGATCTGTTGTTCCTCGAGTCCGGCAGCAACAGCCTTTGCCCTGTCAACACTGACCTGGATGACCGGTTGAGCTCCGCTGAGATTGCTGGCAACTGACTGCGCACCGGGGAGCGAGGCCATGGTTTTGACCAGCTCTTCGCTTGCCTGTTTCAGTCCCTCACCGGTGGTTGCCTTAACTGTGATGTCCACAGTGTTTGACATACCCAGGCCACCGCCCTGGGAGCCAATACTCAGCTCACCAGCATCTGTGACCCCATCTACAGCGGTACGGACTGTGTCCTGAAGCTTTACTTGGTCTGCATCGGGGTTGGTGATGACCTGAAAGGCCGCGCTGGAGGCACCAGAAGAAAGCAGTGCCGAGAAACCACCGGAGGCATTACCCACAGTGACTTGGACATCCGTGACACCGTCAATGCCGCGAAGAACTGCCTCCACTTTTTTGGCGGCCTGATCCGTGACCGCCAGGCTAGTGCCGGCAGGCATGTCCTGCTGGATGCTGACACTGTTTTGCCCCGAGTCACCCAACAGGTTGGTAGGGAGCAACGGAGTCATGGCCAACGTGGCTGCCAACACAATTCCACCGGCCAGCAAGGTCACTACCGGATGTTTTTGTGTTTTGGCAAGGATCGGTAGATAGCCGCGCTGTAGCCAGGAAGAGCGTTCCTTCTCTTCCACAGCGCTCAGCAGAGCCTGCCCACTCAAGGCGGTTCCGGCGTCGTCCGCTGCCCCTGCATTTTCCGGGGATTTCAGGAACCAGTAAGCCAGCACAGGAACAATTGTGAGAGAGACCAGCAGTGAGGCAAGCAGTGCGAACGTGACTGTGAGCGCAAACGGCCGGAACAGTTCCCCGGCCAGGCTGCCAACAAAGGCGATCGGCAAGAACACGGCGACGGTGGTCAGCGTGGAGGCCGTGATGGCAGCCGCAACCTCCTTGATGGCAGCGAGAATGGCAGTCTTTTTATCCTCCCCATAGCTCAAGTGCCGCTTGATGTTTTCAATCACCACAATGGAGTCATCAACCACCCGGCCAATGGCAATCGTGAGTGCGCCAAGGGTCAGGATATTCAGTGAATAGCCCGTGGCCCACAGGCCAATGAAGGTGACAAGTAGTGAAAGCGGGATGGAGATGGCTGTGACAAGTGTTGACCGCACGGACATGAGGAAGAGCAGGATGACAAGGATCGCGAAACCCAGTCCTAGCAGGCCCTCAACTGTGAGGTCATGGATGGACTTTACAATAAACGGTGCCTGGTCCAAGACCGTGGTGAACTTAGTGTTGTTGCCCATCGAAGCAGTGATTTCCGGCAGGACATCGTTGACCTGCTGGGACAACGTCACAGTGTCAGCTGAAGGTTTCTTGGTGATGGACAGGGCCAGAGTTGCCTTGCCGTTGGTGCGCGTGATGGAAGTCTGGACGTCATCTGCCAGTGAGACAGCCGCCACCGAGGCGATCGTGGGGGCGCTGGCAGGTGCTTGCGCCCCGGAGGTTCCAGCCAGCGGCAACGCCTTGACGGCGTCCAGGGAATCAACAGGACTTCCCGCCTGGATGGACAACGTGGTGCCCTCGGTACTGAGGGAACCAATAGGAACCAGTGTCCCATTGTTCTTGAGGGCGTTGGCGATGGAGCCGGGATCCACCCCGGCCGCAGCCATTTTGGCCGGGTCCGGGAGGATCTCAATATGCTGGGAATTGGCGCCTGTCACATCGGCGCTGCGCACACCCTCGATCTTCATCAGCCGGGGGACGGCAATACGTTGCAAATCGGTGTTCAGGGCGGAAAGGTCCTGATCGGAGGAGACAGCGAGGAACACAATGGGAAAGTCGGCGATGCTGCCCGCTATGGGCTGGGGCTGGACACCCTCAGGCAGACGTTGGGTGACATTGGAGATCGCCCGGTCAATTTGATTCCGCGCGCGGTCAAGATTTGTACCGTAGGTGAAAGCAAGGTTGATCGTTGAGACACCGCTGCGCGAGGTGGAGGTGCTGGATTCCAGCCCCTCCACCGCGTTTAGTGCCGCTTCCAGCGGTTCACTGACCTGTTTGTCAACCACTGCCGGGGAGGCGCCGGGCATAGCGGAGACAACAGTGATTTGCGGGAACTCTATGCTGGGAATGAGTTCCTGCTTCAGTGAACCAAGGGTGATCACCCCAAACACCATCGCGAAGATAGTGATCAGGGCAATCAGTGCCCGATTCCCCAAAGACATTTTGGCCAAATTAAACATCAAGTAACTCCCACTGCTTTATGCCGGTCCCCGTCCAGCCATGTGGGGTACTTTAGGCTTTGTCTGTCTCCAACTGCAAAGAGGTTGCCGTGGCGGCAAGGCTCTTGTTAAAAAGTTCTGCGTTCTCGTTCAGCTTGGTGCCGTAAGTTGGCATCATTGCACGCAGAGATTCCTGCCAATCGAGCTTGAATTTGCGTGGGAAGCAACGCTGCAACAGCTCAATCATAATGGGAACTGCGGTGGATGCCCCCGGTGAAGCGCCCAACAGCGCGGACAGGGTGCCGTCGGCCGCTGTGATGACCTCTGTGCCGAACTGCAAAATACCGCCCTTTTTGGCGTCCTTTTTGATGATCTGCACGCGCTGGCCTGCTGTAATGAGCTCCCAATCGCCGCCCTCGGCTTCGGGGAAGTACTCGTGGAGTGCTTCAACCTTGCCGCTGCGTGACTTGGTGACTTCACTAACGAGGTACTTCACCAAGTCCAGGTTGTCTTTGCCCACCGCAAGCATGGGAACAATGTTATTGGGCCGGATTGAACCGGGTAGATCCATGTAGCTTCCGGTTTTAAGGTACTTGGTGGAGAAGCCGCCGTAGGGGCCGAACAACAAAGAACGCTGGCCGTCAACGTAGCGGGTGTCAAGGTGGGGCACTGACATGGGTGGGGCACCCACCGACGCCTGACCATAGACCTTGGCGCTGTGTTGAGAGGTGATCTTTTCATCGGTGCAACGGAAGAACTGACCGGAGACGGGGAAACCGCCAAAGCCCTTGCCCTCAGGGACGCCCGACTTCTGCAAGAGGTGCAGGGCGCCGCCACCGCTACCAATGAACACAAATTTTGCTTTAATCCGGCCGCGTTCACCGGAAGAGGCATGCTTGAGGGAAACATCCCAATCGCCGTTGGTGCTACGGTCCAAATCGGTGACTGTAGTGCCGTAGTTTACTTCGACGTCGTTCTTGCCCATGTAGCCGATCAGCTCACGGGTCAGTGCACCAAAGTCAACGTCGGTGCCCTCAGCTGCGCGGGTAGCCGTGACCTGCTCTTGAGGGTCGCGGCCCTTCATGACCAGCGGAGTCCACTTGGCGATGGCGCCCGGATCCTCGCTATATTCCATGGAGGCAAATAGCGGGTTCGTTTTCAGCGCCTCATGCCTGGCCTTGAGGAACGTCCGATGCGCCTCGCCTATAACAAAGCTCATGTGCGGAACGGTGTTGATGAAGCCCTTGGGGGAGCCGATCAGCGATTCATCAACCAGGTGCGCCCAGAATTGACGCGAGAGCTGGAACTGCTCGTTGATGTGGATGGCTTTGCTTGGGTTGACGGTGCCATCTTTACCCATCGGGGTGTAATTAAGCTCACAGAGCGCGGAGTGGCCGGTACCGGCGTTATTCCACGGGCTGGAAGATTCCAATCCTGGTGTATCGAGCTGTTCAAACAGCACAATCTTCCAGCTTGGTTCGAGTTGCTTGAGCATAGTGCCCAGCGTGGCGCTCATGATGCCGCCCCCGATGAGGACAACGTCAGCGTCTTTGGTGTTCGAAATGAAGGTCACAGTCAACTCCGGTAGAGGCTCTTCCTAGCGATTGAAGCGTATCGCGGCAGGCACTGTATACGTAAATCAAGGCCTTGACAGTGGCCTTCACCACTTCTATGCGTCTGGTGGGTAACTGCGCGTTCGGGTCAGCCTGTTGGCGGGGCCGGCGTGAGCTTGACGTGGTTGAAAACTTCGTTGAGAACAGGACTGAGCGGGTAGGAGAGCACTTTATCCGAGAGCGCCACAGCTGAAATGGGAAACGCAATGGGAACAGCCGGGACTGTGGCAGCTAGTTGCTTGCTAATGGACTCGTAAGCGGCCACCCGCTCCGGTCCGTTAGGAAGACTGCGTGCACGCGTGATTTTGGAGACCAATTGCGGGTCATTCATGCCTAACTCCGCACTTGGGGAACCAAATATTGGCCCCACAAAGTTATCGGGATCGGCATAACTGCCATTCCAACCCAACAAACTCAGTGCATGGTCGGTATCCTTGGTGACGGCATTGAGATACCCGTCATTCCACGGCACAGGCACTGGCTTGATGTTCAATCCTATGGCCGTAAGCTCGGTGGCAATCTGGGCGTACACCTTTTCAGGCGAGGGAAGGTAGGTCCGGGCGGCATTCACAGGGTAATAAAACTTCAGTTCTTCACCGTTGTATTTGCTGGCAGCCAGCAAGTCCTTCGCCTTTTGCGGGTCATAGGGAATACCCTCAACGCTGTTGTTGAAGCCGCTGAGTTTGGGTGGGATGAACTGGGCGGTGGTGGCCGTACCCGCAATGAAGTAGTTACTGGCAAGGGTTGTCTTGTTCACGGCAGCGGCAATAGCCTCACGCACCTCTAGTTCAGCCATGACAGGTATTTTCTGGTTGATACCTAAATACATGACGGAAAAGGGGTCGCGCTGCAGTACCTGTTTACCGCCCTTGATGAGCTTGTCAAAATTGCTGGGCGTGACGGGATCGAAACCATCAAGGGTGCCATCGTCAAGGGCAGCAAATCTGGTTTCGGGCTGCTCGAAGGTTGTGAATTTCAGTGTGGTGATCTGGCTCTTTTCACCCCAGTAATCCTTGTTTGCTGCCATGGTGACAGTCCCGGGGGCGGCCGAGACGAACCTGAAGGGGCCTGTGCCCACAGGGTGCAGGGCGTAACTGGAGACCTTGTTGGCGGAGAATGACTTATCCAGGACGTTGGCTGTGCCAAGTTTCAGCGCCGTGGGGGAGGAGATGGCGAAAGCGGGCAGCGTGAGCGCGTCTAGGAACCCGGTGAGCCGCATTTTTAGTCCCAGCGTTACCTCTAGTGGCCCATCAACCGTGCATCCTTTGTAGAGCGAGTTTTGCGGATTGTCTGAAAATTCGCGGAACACCTGTTTGAACATGGCTGAGGAACCATCTGCTCGGGTATCGGAGGTCAGCGCGTACCAGCGTTCAAAATTTGTGCACACGGCGGCCGCATCAAAGTCGGTGCCGTCGTGAAATTTCACACCTCCGCGGAGCTTAAAGTTGTAGCTAAGACCGCCGTCGAGCTGTTTCCAGCTGGTAGCCAGGCTCGGAGCTGGTGCTCCAGTAACGGGGTCGATCGTCAGTAACCCCTCAAGTACCTGCCGAGTCACCCGGTACGACTCCGTGTCCGCCACCAGAGCCGGATCGAAACCGAGCGGGTCGGTGCCCGTGCCGAAGTTGAACGTGGTTTCCGCCGGCGGTGTCGTTGCTGAGGCGCTGGCATCTGGCCCGGGCAGAGGGGGCGCCGTGCATGCGGTTGCAGCGAAAAGTACGACGGCGGCCATTGACACTGCGCGCCGGTAAGCCTTTCGCAGGGGGCCGGCAGGGCTGGGCACGTTCTGATTCTCCTTGCAGCGTGGACACTCCATCAGCCACTCATCATAACGGCTGATTCTCAAGAGTTGCTGGGTTTCTTCCCAACCGTGGTGCAATGCACTCATTTGAACCGGTAGTATTGTGGTTGCTTCAATGCACTCGCGCGAGTGGTGGAATTGGTAGACACGCAGGTTTTAGGTACCTGTGCCTTCGGGCGTAGGGGTTCAAGTCCCCTCTTGCGCACTTATGAAAGGACTCCACCGGGTTTGGTGGGGTCCTTTTTCGGGTTAGGGGCCAACCCGGGGTTGGGGGCTAGGCGTCCTCGAGGTTCAAGTCCCGGCGAAGCTTGGCAACGTGACCTGTCGCGCGGACGTTGTACTGGGCGTGGGTGACCTTACCTGCGTCATCGAGGACAATGGTTGTGCGAATCAGTCCCTCATAAGTCTTGCCGTAATTTTTCTTCTCCCCCCAGGCGGCATAAGCCAAAGCCACTGCATGGTCCGTGTCGCTGAGTACGGGGAACGTGAGACTTTCCTTGGCAACAAATTTCTCCAATTTCGCCACGGAATCTGGTGAAATGCCTACCACTTGGTACCCGGCTGACTGCAGAGACGCCAAATTATCGCGAAAGTCGCAGGCCTGTTTGGTGCACCCGGGGGTCATAGCGGCCGGGTAGAAGTACATGATCAACTGGCGGCCGGCAAAATCTGACAGCGAGGTAGTACCGCCTTCTGTGTTGGGCAGGCTGAAGGCCGGGGCAAAATCGCCGGGGACAAGACGTTCGGTCATGGAAAACTCCTGATGAAAATGCCAGCGACGCGGTGAGGCGTGCCTGGACCAGTGGGGTTGAATCAACTGATTTCAGCGTAGGCGACTTGCTGGCTTGGACTAAATTGGTGGGGCAGACACTTCGCCACTTTGGCAGCAGAATATTTCCTTATGGTTGATTGAGGCGAATTCGCTGTCCAAATCCCGTGCTTTCCACCCAGCGATGCCATCGCGGAGGTGGGCCTTTTGAATCGGTGGATTCGGGGTCTGGTTCAAAGCTTGCTGGTCTCCATCAGCCCGGACGATTATTACGTAGTGGCAATCGAGGATAACGGGAATATGACACTGGTACATCGAGGGACTGGGATGCCCTCCATACTCGCTCCTGAAAATTGATGTGCTTCCCACGCTTGCGCATTGGTTAGAGAAGTGTGCTCAGGAATGGTTGGACGGGTGAAGGCCATCGGTGCCGGCTACAAGCTCTACTTCGAACCCGTCAGAGTTTTCTAGATACGCACCATAGTGACCAGCTCCGCCAGCATGGGGATACTCTTGCGTAAACAACGGCGTCCAGCCATGCTCCGCGCTAGTGCTTGATAGCGAATCAACGTCAGCGCATGAGCCGGCGTGGAATGCTAAATGGTTTAAACCGGGAGACTTTCGTTGATGAATTCCACTGGTGAGATCCGGGGACTGTTCAACAACAATGTACGTTGCTCCCTGCTTCCAACTGCACCCTCGCGACCATTTTTGAAAGGTCGTGTAGCCGAGGCTGGAGAGTAGCCAGCCCCACTCTTTCTCCGCACGTGCAAAGTCAGGTACCCAAAGTTCTACGTGGTGCAGCGTTCCCAAAGAGTCATCCGTCATTGTCTGAGTCTTGCACGCAGTGAGCACGGAGGCTTTCACCGTTGTTGCCCCGCTCCGGGGTTTAGCGGTTCAATCGTCTAGATACGGTGAAATCAACGGGGATTTCTTATGCGCTGATGTCCCGCCTGCGCAAAGCAACGACCGCGACGACGATGAAAAGGATGCTAAAACCATAGAGCAGTGCGAGCCCGCCCCAGTCGGCGCCGCTGGCTAGTGGGGTGTGGTGATAGGCCCAGCCGTAGGGTGAGAAGTCTCGCAGGTGGTCAAGGTTTTTGCTTTGATTGCCGATGGCATTGAGGACATAGCCGAGTACGGCGATGCCGGCCGCGGCCGCGACAGCAACAATGTTGGCCGGCAGCAACTCAAGCTGTGAACTTGTGTTCAGAGCAAGGATCATAAGAGCGCTAAAGGCAGCTAGCCAGGCCAGTCTAAGCACTACGGCAAGAGTTCGCTAGAGTACCAGCTGAGTCCGACTGACCGCGTGTGCGAGCACGAGTTCAAGTGTGCCGTTTTCTACATCGCCAGCGATTGCAGCCGTACCCCAAGATGTTGCTGCTATGACAATCAGCACGAAGCCTAATAGGCCAAAAAAGGTCGATTCCGTATAGCCTGCCCCCGTGGTGATACTTCCATAGTTGAGGGTGTTGACCAGCTGGGGCGGCAGGCTGTTGATCAGTTGAGCCATCTGGGAGTCTTTGCCGCCCAGTGCCGGGAATAGCGGAAGGTATAGCAGCAGAGCAGCCGCGACTCCTATAGTCCAGCCGAGGGTGGATCGCCACGAGTCCCCGATCGAGCGGCGGAACAGTGGCAGTGCGCTACTTCGCATCAGCTGCTCCGCCTCGGTAAAGATTCAAAACCGACTCTTCAAGATCGGGTTCCTCAATGGCCAGCTCGGCAATTGAGAAGGCGGCGATAGTGCTAATAAAAGCATTGATGTCCCCACTGATTGTTGCCGTTAATTCCGTGAGCCCATTTCTTTCCGTGGCATCAAACTCGGTGAGGTTACTGATCTTCGAGAGAGTCATCCTTAGCTCTTCAGCACTTATTCGGGTAAAACGGGCACGGACCTTACGCACGGCGCTCTCTCGCAGCTCATCTACCGAGCTCACAGCAAGGATCTTCCCCTGTCGCAGGATGGCAACAGTATCCGCCGCCTGGCCTACCTCGCGCAGAATATGTGAACTCAGGAAGACTGTCGCTCCGGAATCTCGAGCCTCACGAACCATGGACAAAAATTCCTGCTGAACAAGCGGGTCCTGGCCACTGGTTGGTTCATCTAGCACAAGCAGCGCGGGCTTGTGCATAAACGCCTGCACCAGCCCGAGCTTTTGCTTGTTACCTTTGGAAAGAGTTCGTACTTGGCGGTCGAGATCAAGATCCAGCCGCTCGGCCAGGGTGGCGATCGCACCTTTAGATATAGGGCCGCTGATGTCTGCGTAATGACGGATCAGTTCGCGGCCGCTGACTCTACCCTGAAGCTTCAGCTCACCGGGGAGGTAGCCAATCTGCTCTCGCAAGCTTGGACCGCCGGAACGCGGATCCTTACCAAGCACAGCCACGGTGCCGGAGGACGGCCGAATAATATCCAAGAGCAGCCGAATGGTGGTGGTTTTACCGGCTCCATTGGGCCCAATCATTCCAAAGACCGAGCCGGTGGGAATCTTCAGGTCGATGCCGTTGAGGGCGGTCGTGCGGCGATAGCGCTTCGTGAGCGCCCTCATTTCGATAGCTGCCGGCAACGAGATCATGGTGTGACTGCCTGGTCATACATACTACTCCAAGGCTAACCAGATTCGGCATAGATGGGACGGATCAGGAAGGGCCCTGGTGGCTCACTCCAGATAGATGGCACCTGCCGCGATAGCTTGTAGAGCGCCAGAATGTGTTGCCAGCGCCTTCAACCCCGGCGGCGACGCTCTCACCCAGGTACGGGGCTTGTTTGCCACATAACCTTTACGGATGGAAACGTACCCCACCCGTTGAAGGTAGGCGATAGCTTTACTCAGTGCGGAATCATCAGTCTCAATGAGATCCCGCAGTGTCGCGAAGTCGATTTCAAGTTCGGCACGCAGCGCTGCCATCGTGGAGAAACGAACAGGTGTCATGAAGGCATCATCTAGTTGATGCCGTGGATGTTTACGCATCTCCTCTGAAGTGGTCATGGCTTGCTGCGCGAAGTGGCGGCAGAAATAACAAGTGGCAGAGCGATGGCAGCGCCTCCGAGGATTCCAACCAGAGGAGTGTTCCAAGAGGTCTTAACAACAAGCAGCACGAACGCGAAGAACAAAACAAATGAGATCCCGAAAGCAACCCAGTGTCGAGCTTGCCATTCGGAACCAACACTAGTTAGACCCCAGCGTTTGTTTGCGAAGCACACCGAAACGAGTAGGAGAATCAGCATCGGCAATGCAGCCAAGGGGAACCAGGGAAAGACCATTACAGCACTTGCCGCCCCTAAGTAGATCCCAAGCACAAAGCTAGTTGCTCTGGCGGTACTGCTGAGCACTGGGGATGGAGTTCTCTGACCGCGGGTGTATCCGGAGCTCTTGTGGGCCCGGGTACCCACCTCTCTAAGAGAAGGGGCAGCAACTCCCACCGCAACGAGAATACAAACCCACCAAGGAATCTTGACTCCAAAGAGGCTAACGGCAAGTATCGCTATGAAAGGAACCACAGTGAGAAGCTGCAATATTGTTCGTCCTCGCGACATTGAGATATCTGCAATGGGGAGACGGTTTCTGGCTCCTTGTACCAACTGGATTTGCATCAATAGCGGAATGATGAGGAGGTTTGCATACTTGGCCCCTGGTAATAATGGATTTGGGGCCGAGGCGCTGCCTTGATTCGAAAAGACCAAGAGAAAGCTCACAGCGTATATGAACAGGACCACGGGGGTCCATCGCCGTATAACTACCAACGGACCGGGGTCTATACCCTCCGCAGCCCGTTGACTCACGCGGTCTGCTTCGGTGAGCATTTGTGCTGCTGCAGCTGGATCGATTGGCCGGTTGCCAGCGGTCGGATGACTAAACGGTAGATTCGTCCTACTCGCACGTTAGCATGTACTTGCTAACCGGCAAGTGAAAAAAGTGAGTTCCTTTGGGTGGTGCTCAAAGCCTCAAATACCCCTGACGACTGCACTCAATCGCTAGGGGGATAATGGCCCAAGCTGCAGATATTCTCCCACGCACTCTTGTTCGCCCGTGCATTGCTCGTTGGCATCGACTACAACCAGACACGTCTTCTTTGGAGTCGAGTCCACCAGTGTCTGAGCGACATAATAATCGGCGCCGTTCCTGATTTGAATGAGGTGCCGGCTGCTTGCGCCATCGGGCTCAGAAAGACTGACAATCGAAGAAATGTTGTCTACTGGGGGTTGAGGCTGCTCAAAAAATGGGGTGATTGGGCGCGCTAGCGAATCCACACTTCAAAAGTCATCCACCGCACGGATAATTTTGACCGGAATGCCGGTATTCCGTGCGTAGTAGGCCCAGGGGAACCACATGCGCCCAATTCGCTGCCATCCTGCCGCTTCTAAGGAGGAGCGCGAACTCGTTGCCGGCACTCGGAGGTGTTCCCATTGTTCCTCGGTCTTCTCGATGAGGTGGTAAAGCGTCCCGAAGCCGATCGAGTGCCAGCCGTCTTTGCCTACACGATCGAGGGCTTCCATTTCGTCGAATGCAGTTAGGGGGTGAAGTTTTTTTGTTGCACCAACGGCTTCCGCTGGCGTTTGATCCGCAGCAGTGAAGCGTTGTTGGGCAGCCTGCCTGCTCATCCCTAGTTCTGCTCCGATCTTCGCCCAACTGTGGCCAGCTGTCCTGGCGGCTGCTACGGCCGAATTGAGTAGGAGCGGGAGCCTCTCGAGCGCTTGGGCCGAGAGTGAAATAACGCGAAGGTAAGCGTCCGCATCCTGTTCCAGTGCTTTTTCTAGGCCAGGCTCGGCTGTCAGTATCGCTCTACGGAGAGAGACATCGAGATTATTTTCTATCATAACGTCAACTTAAGGTTGACGCGCCATTATTGTCAAGCTGGGGTTGACAAGAAGTCCTATTGAGGCTGACCTATGCGTAGTTGTCAGTACCGCCGAACCGGCTCAGCCAGTGTCCCTCTCCTGCGGCGTGAGTTGTAGGCTCGCACTTATGGATAAGAAAAGTACCTTGCCGTCATTATTGTGCACCATTGGGTTGCTTGCTCTTGTCCTGTCTGGCTGCACTGGCGTTGATTCATCCCCTGCCCCGACATCAGGGAGCGCGGAAACGTCAACTTCGAGCCCTTCGATAGCTCACGAAGCGATAGTTTTTGAGGTCCAAAAATCAAGGGTGGAGAATGCGACGCCAACAGGACTGGTCCTGAAGCAATTTAGCGGTACAGGCTCAACAACAATTCACCTCGACCCACTGCCAGAGGGGTACAAGAATCTGGGGACAACCGTGAATTGCGGTGGATCAGGTGATTGGAAAACCAGCATCGTTCAGAAGGAGTCTGGATGGGGCAGCGCCGTTTGCACAATGCAAGGCGGGGCCTCGGTTGCGTATCCAGTCGATGACCCGTCGAAAGAGCAGACTATTGAAGTCACCGTCGATCCCGGCACCGAATTCTGGATCACAGTCTTCGCACGGACTTAGAAATCACTGGCTTGTTCAGCCATCACAGGATGGCTTCGATTCGTGGGATGCAGCCTTCGAGGGCAAAGAGTTCGGCCTCAACTATGACGTTGGGGCATAAAAAAACCGCTCCAACCCCGGCGCAAGCCAGCGTTGAAGCGGTTTCACTTTGTGCACCCCTCCGGACTTGAACCGGAAACCCATTGTTTAGGGCCATTGTTGCGCTTGCATAAATCACGACAGATAACGAGAATACCCCGCCGCTCCGACTGAATCACCGGACTCTAGGGGGCAAGGTGCCTCCGCCGCTGCCCTCACTTCCCGCGATCTCACGCAGCATCACCAGCTGTTGCGGAATAAGCGGGCATTATTCGGGCAATTTAGCGATTATTAGGGCAGGTCTTTTCGGCTGCCGGGTGGGACACAAAAAGAAGGCCCCACCCGGCTCCATGAAGGAACCTGGTGGGGGCTTCTGTCCTACTTGTCGTCGTCAGGATAGATTGCCTGGCGGTCGCGGGCCACTGCTGAGTGGTAGTCATCGGTGAGCAGCGGGTCAGGCTCCGGCAGTGGGGGTTCCGGCAAAGGCTTGGGCGCCTTGCGGAGCCGCTGCAGATACGCGGCCAAGGACATGAGTAGGGACTTGATGGTCAGGATGCCGACAGCGCCCCAGAAAAGCGGGGACGTCACATCACCAGTCTCGAGCAGCAGGATAAGCCCCACACCGACCATGGCAGCCGCATCCAGACCGAATCCCTGCCACAGTGTACGAGCGGCCCGTTGGATCGCGTCGGCCCTGTCAGTCGCTGTGGCCACGCGCCGGCCGGTCACTGTGCGTCCTTCTTGATGGTCACGGTCGCATCCAAATCCACGCCGTCAGCAATGGCCTTGGCAACACCAGCAGCGGCGGCCGCCTCGACCTCGGCATAGTCAATGGTGACGCCCTGACCTTTGGCGAGTTGCTTGATCAGCTCGGTTTGGGCATCTAGTTTCCCGGCCAGTGCGCCCATTCGTTTCTGATTTTCAACGAGAATCGGGCGCACGCCGGGAAGGTTCTTCACCCCGTTGCTGGTGTATGTGTTGATGAGCAGCGCGTTGATGTGCTGCTTGATTTCGGCTACGTCTTTTGCAGACAATTCATCCTCCTGGATGGGTGTGATGGTGCCGCCTTGGGGACTGGCGGGGGGTGGAGTTATGGTGCCTGAATAGCGCTTGATTGCGCCCATCAGGACGTCGAACGGGAAACCAGCGCCGGGGTCGGTGCGGTTCGCGGGGTCGATCTGCGCGTGCGTGGCAATACCCTTGATTGTCTGGTTGCCGTTCGCAATCGCGTTGACTTCTGCCGTTGTGAGGTAGCGCAGGGGGATGCCATAGATTTTGGCGTCCGCAGCCATTTCGCGGCCTGCACGGTCGAGCATGTTCTTACCAGCCGCCGTGAGCCATTGCGCCCGGGTGAGCGCTGCGTACCCAGTGAACTCGTAACCAACAGACAGGCCATTCGCCCATGTTGCGTGCCATGCCGCATGGTCAGTGTTGACGCTGCGGACAGTGGTATCCGGGCCGAAGAACGCGTTGATCGATGCTTCAACGTCTGAACGGTTCAGCCAGTTATTTGTGACCGATGCCGCATACCCCGCCGCCAGTGGTGTCTCAGCGGAGTGGACAACGAGCATCTGAGTACGTGAGCGCTTGCCCGAGCTCTTACTCGAGGGCAGGTTAGTGATGTGTTCAGCGACCATCGGCTTCTGCCTCCTTAGCGTTCAGGGCAGCGTCGGCCCGTATCTGTTGCCATACGCTCAGTGGCACGGTGTGGTCAGTGTCTTTGAGTTCATCGGGCACTTCGTCGTGTTCGGCCATGACGGTCTCCTTAAAAGTTTCAGCCACCCGGTGGGTTGGCTGGTTGTGTGGTGCAGGTGTAGGTGGCGGATCCGGGTGGGTCTGGTTCGCAGTTGTAGGTGTGGCCAAGGGCGTCTGCGAAAGTGAAAGACTCCGGCCCCGTGCCGTTGGCTCCGGCTGGACCAGGATCACCTGTGTCTCCCTTGGGGCCGGTGGCGCTGTCTTTGCCCGCGGGTCCGGGCGGTCCCATAGGACCTGCTGTCCCGTCGGCTCCGGCACTGCCAGGGAGGCCGGGCACACCGTCCTGCCCGTCCTCTCCGTTCGTGCCGTTGGTGCCGGGTTTCCCTGCTGGCCCGCTCGCGCCGGCGATGCCTTCCGCGCCGTCAGTACCGGGGAGTCCGCGTGGCCCTTCTGGTCCTGCCGGGCCTTCAATGGTGACGGGCTGCTGGGCGATGGTCGCGGCCCGTGCGCACAAGTCCACACCGGCCACGGATTTGATGACCTGCCCGGACTGGCACGCGTCCGCGACTTCCTCTGCAAGGCTCTTCTTCTGCTGTGCCGAAACCGCCGCCGATGACTGGGCGCTCTCGCGGTCCAGGTTGGCTTGGAGGTTCTGAAAAATCAGCACCCCCATCAGCAGGATCGCGAAACCTACCAGAGCGAACCCGATGATGGACTTCTTACGCTCAAGCCTGCTCATCTACCGCCTCCCGCCATTCTGGATATTGGCAGTTATAGAGTTCCATCTGCAGACGGTTGCGTTCATCCGTAGCTGCTTTGAGTTCTGCCTTGAGGTCGGTGATGACCGTGCGTTTTTCTTCCCGCAACTCCTTGGACGCTTTGAGATACCAGACCGCCCCGGCAATGAGGACAGCCAGGATGAACCCGGCAACGCCGAGTTGCGCGAACAGGCTGCTGAGACTTGCAGCTGCTGCTTGCTCCACATTTAGCCCTCCGAGATTCGTACTGTGGGCCAGATGCCAGTCATTGGTTGGCCCCGAACCGTCGAGCTGCGACCAGATCCCAGTGCCGGCCTACCACGCTCTTGATAGCTTCATCGGGGACATTGGCGGTTCTCACTGCCCCGTCCATGATGGTGATGTGCTCGGCCACAGTTTCATCTGTGGAAGCAAAGGCGATCATGAGTTGGTCGTCGATCATGGGATTATCGAGGACCCAGTCCATGAGTTTCCTTGCCTCAATGGTCATGTCCGGGTTGGCGCCAAGCTTGTATTGGGCTTCGATGGTCATTGCTGCGGCAACGCGCCACACGAAATCTCGGTCGTCTCGGGCCCTGGCGTATTTGAGTAGGTTCATATCGGCCATGCTGGTCCTTCCTTACTTGGTGTATTTGATGCGGATGCGTGGGTCGTGTGCGTAGCCGTAGCGCTCTAGACCACCACCGGACCCTCCGAGGGTGATGCCTCGATGAGTGCCGGCCTTGAACCCGGCATAGGTGGAGGAAGAGAGTTTGATCCAGCGCCCGGCTGCACGTGGCCATCGTTGCGCGACAGCATGCGCGTAGGTCTTGGCCGGCCTGCTGCTGGTGAGCGATGTTTGCCCATGAAGCCCGATGTAGGCGTCACCGCCAGAGCCTTGGTACCAGAAGTCGTAGTACACGTACACTTCGATGCTGGTAATTGTGGCCCCGGATAGATCCCCGGTCATGGAGGGGAAAACTGCCATGGAAGACAGATCTCCATATCCGGCAGGGGAGAGCCCGGAGTACATATAACCGGTGTTGTAGTCGTACGTCGCACCAGAACCGACAAAGGAACGTCTTCCATTTGGAAAGTACGTCTTGGTGTAGTTCTTGGTCACGGTCGCCGGAGGTGGCGTGGTTGACCCGCCACCGGTACCGCTGGGCGCCGCATCACTGGTCCCATCCAAGAACTCCCCAACCTGAGCAAGGGATGGCCCAATGTCCTCAACCGTCACGTACACGGACCGCAGCTCCCCGCTAGTGGCGATCTTGGCCCGGCCTGCGCTAATCGTTCCGTAGGAGATCAGAAGCGCCACAGAAGTGGCCCCGCCACCATTGACGATGCGATTGAATGTCACCGGGGAGCGTCGGGTGGTGAATTCACCCTGAGCGCTAATTCCTTGGGCGACGATGGGGGTCGCCAGCGTCGCCTGTGCGTCGCCAGTTGTCACGCCCGTCACGTGCAGGTTGACCACAGCGTCCGTGGCCACATCACTGTTCACACCAATGGGTGTCGAGCTGATCCGAAACATCCGGTTCGGTGGTGTATCAAACGCGAGGTGCAGGTAAGGCTGATGTGTCGTGCCCGCCCAATACCGCGCATCAGTGCCACGCCCACCCCACGCTACGAGTCCCTTCGGGAATGCGTCCAGGGTCTCAGACAACGCCGTGCCAGCGATGCTGACTTCCCCGGCGAAGTCACCTGACTGCGCGGACAAATCGCCCCCGCTGGTGATAGAAGCAACCAGCTCACCGGTAGCGTTCGCAACACCGAAGTAATCATCGGTATCGGTCCCCATGCGGATAACTTCCGTGGGCGCTCCACCGTCCGCAGACGCCAGCACCCTGAACCCGTTGGCGTTCATCTTAGCGTGCGTCCCCAAAGGATTGCCTGCAATGATGTCCGTCGCCAGCACAAGCTGGGTTTCGAGCTGACGTGCCGTCACCGTCCCATCCACCGTCAACTCACCAGCGTTCATGCGGCGAACGTTTACCTGCCGGAAGTAGTAGACATTGCCCACACCGTCAGCGCTATTACTGACCGCAAACTCCACAATGGCGGACCGGGCGTTGGCCGGCACGGTTGTCATTCCGGTAAGTTGTACCCAATTTCCGGATACAGCCGTGCGGGTTGTTATGGCGAAGCTAGGCCATTGGTAAGAGCCGTTGTCCAGCTTCACTCGGAGATGAATATTGGGCGTGCCGTTACCCTTGTTAGTAGCCTCACCGTAGACCCAGACGGAGCCGTAGATTTGCTCACCAGGGCTTACATCAAACTCGTTCCTGTTCGACTGATCGTTGTTCCCGGATGCTGCCACGATTACTTTTAGCTTGTTTGGCTCGGACGTACCAGCCACTACGACGCCTGAGCCATACCAGTTGGACTTGGCCAAGTCGGTGAAGTTGCCATCAGCCGCAAGGTTGGTGAAGTCACCTACCGCAATCATCTGAGCGGTGATCTTGCGGGACATGACCACATCGGCCCACAGCTTGCTTATGACGGCCTCAGACATGGTGCCGGTGGTGGCGAAGAGGTTCTTCACGTCGACGGTCTGGAAAGCTGCCGTTGCAGCAGCGATGGCCTCCGCGTTCAGCCGGGCAGTATTGATCGTGCCGGAGGTGATCCTGTCCGCGTTCAGTGACAGGATCGTTGCCAGAGAAGCGGCCAGGGTGGTGGTGTTCAAGCGGGCCGTGTCCACGGTGCCGGAGGTTATCGCGCTGGCATTGAGCTTGATGACCGTGGCAATAGAGACGGCCAGTTCGGTAACGTTGATTCTGGCCGCGCCGAGAGTTCCAGCCGTAATCCTGTCAGCATTCAAGCTGAGAATCGTTGCCAACGCTGCCGCTAGGTTGGTGGTGTCAACTTGCCCAGAGGTGATCTTCCCAGCAGTTATACGATCCGCATTTAGCTGGATAACAGTGGCAATCTGCACTGCCAGCTTATTGATAACCGCTGTGTCGATCGCCGCTGCACCAGCACTCAGCTTCCCTATGTCGAGATTGCTGATCGCGTCCGAACTGAGCATCGTCTTCACCCATGCCCCGGCTGGCGGTGTACCGTTCCACCTCCATTCACCGATGATGTTATTCCCGGCGTCACGCTGCCGCCACAAATCACCGTCACCGGTGGCCACACCCGTAGGAAGAGCGGTCGCGTAATAGACCTTGGACTTGGACCCGGCCATCGTCAACGCTGCTGTGGCATTGGCCCCCGCTGCCCCTGCGGCTGCCTGCGCAGCGTCGGCCTTGGCCTGTGCCACGTTAGCTACTGCCGTTGCTGCGTTAGCTTTCGTCGTCGCATCAGCAGCAGCGGCTGAGATAGCCGCTGCTTTAGCCGCGTCGGCCTTGGACTGGGCTGTCGCCGCCGCTGATGAAATAGCCGCCGCCTGGGCAGCATCAGCCTTGGTCTTAGCGTCAGCTGCTGCGGTGGCGATCGCGCTGGCCGAGGCCCCCGAAGCTTGAAGGTCAGCATACGACTTAGCCGATGCCAAAGCGGCAGCTTGAGCGGCGTCCGCTTTGGTCTTAGCGTCAGCAGCCGCCGTGGCTGTTGCTGACGCGATCGCATCTGCCTTCGCGGCATCCGCCTTCGCCTGGGCGGTGATTGACGCAGCGAAGATCGCGTCCGTCTTCGCGGCATCGGCCTTCGACTGGGCAGTGGTAGCAGCGGCCGTAATCGCTGCCGCTTGTGCCGCATCAGCTTTTAGCTTGGCGTCTGCTTTCGCATCAGTCAGCGCTTGAGCAGCCTTAGTGGATGCGTCAAGCTTTGCGTCCGCCAGCGCCTTGTCAGCTTTCGTTTGCGCGGCTGTAGCGGCTTCGGTCAGGGTTGCAGCTTTCGCGGTTGCCACCTTGGAGTCGGCAGCAGTTGCAGCCGCCGTGACAGCAGCGGCTTGAGCCGCGTCAGCCTTAGCTTTGGCATCCAGTGTCGCAGCGGCGATTGCCTCAGCCTTCGCACCTGCTGCGGCAAGATCAGTAGCCGTCTTAGCCGCAGCCACAGCAGCGGCCTGCGCTGCGTCGGCTTTGGTTTTGGCGTCTGTAGCGGCTGCGGTCAGTGCCTCGGCCTTGGCGGTGTCAGCCTTCGCTTGGGCTACGAGAGCAGCAGCCGCTGTTGCGTCCACCTTGGCTTGATTGGCCTTCGCTGTTGCGTCCGTTGCGGCAGCTGTCAGCGCAGCAGCCTTAGCCGCAGCAACTCGACTATCTACCGTACCCAGCTGCACAAAAGCCGTACTCAGGTCTGTCTGAGCGGTGGCCAGTTTCCCCGGCAACGGCGCCAAGGTTCCCTCAGCTGTGGACAAGCGCAGCTTGGCAGCGGTCAAGTCCGTGGACAGGGCCGGGACAGTTGTGTCCTTGAGTAGTGTCACCTGACCCTGCGCAGTGGCAATCGCAGCCTCAGACTCAGCCACCTTCCCCGGCAGTGGGTCCAGTGTTGCCTTCGCCGCGTCCAACTCAGTACGCAGGTTGGGCAAGGTAGTCCCCGTCAACGTCCCCATCGCCGTGTCATTCGCTGACAAACGACCCTCATGCACGACCAGCTCAGCTTCAGCATCCGTCAGACGGGTGCCCAGCTGCCCGGCCTCAGTAATCACGCCGTCATACTTCTCATCCAGATCATCCAGCTTGTCATTGATCCAACCGGGATCAACTGTGCCAGGGACCACCACCGCAGCCACCGGGGACGGGTCAGAGGCCTTGCCTGCAGCGGACCATGCCACGAGCACGACATAGAGCATGCCCTCGACAGCGGTCACGGTTGCCACGTCGCCCAGCTCGCCACGGATCGTCGCCACCTGCGTGGACGGTGTCGCATCCACAACCGGAGTCGTAGACACATGCACTGCCACATGCTTGAAGTCCATGGCCGAGACAGCGTCACCAGTGAATTTCCCCGACCAGCGCACCTCCACCACACCCGGCACGGCTTTCAGCGAAGCGGCTACCGGCGCATCCGGAATCGGGCCCACGTAGGGGACTTGGACGTGTGATCCGTCATGCTGCTTACCCACGCTGGATACAAGGTTCCCGTCGAGATCCTTCTCTACGATTGCCCCGTCCTCAATGGATGAGTAGGCCAGATCGCCACGCGAACCCAGCGCGGCAATCTTCTTGTCCTGGGCATTCAGTTTGTCGGCCAGCCAACGGCCCTGCTGCTCTACCTTGCGGGTCACTCCACACCAACTTTCAAGCTCATGCTGCCGGTGTCACAATTCACGGTCAGCTCATGTATCCGCACCCACAGTGCAAGGTCAGCCCACCCGGCATCGCCCTGGACAAAGATCACATCCCCCGGCGCAAAGGAACCGTATGGGGCGCTGTCGTGATCGATGACCTCAATGGACTCAATAAGATGGGCCGGACTGAAACTCGCCAACAAAGGACGGGCCGCAGCAGTCGCCGCGGACCTAGACTTCAAAGACTTATCCTCAGCAACATGCACCCGTCGCAACCGGCCAGTAGCCTGCGTGAGCCGGTCAGCCTTCACACGGGCCGAACCATCACCAGCACCCAGCATCATCACCTCAGACGCATACGCAGACTGAGACACAGACGGGGCTGCGGTGACGTTCACCCCGATCTCAAAATGAAGATCAGACTTCCGCGTCCCAATCGTCGGATACCCCAACTGGATACGGTGAGTCAACTCTTCGCTGTCCTCGCCAACCCAGGCGCTGCGCTCCGCATACTCAAACGGGGTGCTCGATGCGAGGTCACTAAAGACCTTGCCCAGATCGTCCGTAGACCACCACGCCAACCGGAACGGGCCAGACACAAAACTGACATCTTCACCAGCCCCTGTCGTGAAATTGTTCTCAACCTCAGGGGTGCCAATCCGTACAGGGGACTTGAGCGGATCAACAACCACGCCCAAGTCACCGTCCGGGTAAGACTGGACCTCAGCCCAGACCTTCCGCACCATATCCAACGGGTCAACCTTCACCCCGGCGAAGTCCTTGCCCAGCCACGGCAACCCAGTCGGATACATGCTGAACCCCCCGGCGCCGATCTTGAGCATGTCCCCCTCCTTGGAGAGGTGATCGACAATGGCACAGACCGGGTCTTTGCCCTCTTGCTCGGCCACGAGCAGCGACCCCCACTGGGTGATCTGCCCACCCGACACATCCCCCAGAGGCAGCTCGCCGGTAATGTCCGCCGGAGCATTCACAGCCTCAGTCACGGTGGCTGTGAGCAACTGCAGGTCATGATCCACCCATTCCCCAGACGGGAGCGACCGTAGTCGGAAACGCCAGCTCACTCCGCAACCTCACTGAATTCCCAGTCGATAATGACGCTGGTCTGAGGGTCAGCAGTTACGTTCCCGGTGGTGCTTGTCCGCTGAGCTTGCAACGTAATTGACTGGTCCGTGTCCCTCATCGCGGCCGTGATCTTGTGAGATCCGATCAAGCTGTAGTGGTACCGGCCGTTAGTGTCCTCCGCGTCCTGGACAATGATGCTGTGCTCCCCGTAGTTGCCAGCGCCAAACATGGTGCGGATACCAGCCACAAAGTCAGCAGTGGAGCCCTTGACGAACTTCGCGCCGCTGATATGCACCACAATGTCCAAATGAGTGGCCCAGCTGGGAACATGAACGATAGGCCGCTGTGCTGCATTAATTGGCCAATATCCGTAGGCGTTCGTCATGGACAGAGCCGCCGTCGCGTAGACCGTCCGCATGGCCCGCTCGCGGCGAGGGTTCGCCACCCGCCGCAAGTCCGTAATCATCCCCGCCGTCACCGTCGCCGTGGACGCTGGCAGCGTGATCTTGGCCAGCGCCACAGCGGGGTAACCAAGATTCAGTTCCTTCGCCGTCTTGGTCCCGGCCGACACGCCCTGGATGATCGTAGGGAATGCATACTGGAAGGTCAGAGGGTTGGGCGGTGCCACGCCCTCGTACTGCGGATCCAGCACGCGCGCCACCACAAGATCAGTTCGGCCACCACCGGACCCCGTTGGCGTTACCGTAACCGCCGTTGCCGTTGCGTTACGTAACGCATACGTCTGGCCATTCCCGCCCGGGTACCGGTTCAACAGAAGCGCGGCGCCCGTGAGGACCTGCACAGTCCCGTTCGGCACGGCCTGCGCCTGGACCTTCAAATCATCGACGCCGGCCACCCCCTCCGCGCCATTCGTCGCCGCATACGCCAACACACGTGCCGTCTCCGGCGAATGCTGCGCGCCGCCGCCCACAAACCAAGGGGTCGAATCAAATGCCACTGGGGCCTCCTAAATTGATGTGTAAGCGTTCCGCCACGACAGCACAGCTCTCGCCGTGCCCGTCAGGTCAATGCCGCCAAAGGTCAGTTCCGTGATCCCCGGCTGCAGGAGCGTCCCACTAAGCCGGGTCTTGCGAGTCAAACGCCCATTGGCCGGAGACCCGTCCTGCCTCGTCACCGTCCCCGCCAAAGGGTCCACGGTCACTGACTCGTCATAAGCCAATGACCCCGTCAGGCCCACTTCCCAGCCCTCCGGCGAGCGCACCCACGGCTCAGTGATAGGGCCGTGGATAGTGGCCTTGAGCGGGGTTGGGGCGTCGCCGGCGTTGGTGACGAAGCCTGCCCGGGGTGCGCTGGACCGGACCGTGGACAGGGGCGCTACTAGTGGTGCCATGAGCCCGCCGGTGGAGGCGGGGACGATGGTTAGGGCCACGGAGGTTTCAGCGTCGTCATACGAGCCGGGCTTGTGAACTTTGAAGTCGGCGGTGATGCGTCCGACGCCAAGGGTGGTTAGGTGGTCGCCGTCCGGTGGGGTGTAGAGACCGGGGCGGCCGTAGACGCGGCGCCAGCGGCCCGCTGTCTCGTAAGACAGCGGGGCCAGCGTGTTGGGAGCCAGCCGGACGGCAGGGTCTTTCCATGCTGCCTCGAGGGCGCTGGCGGTTGCCAGCGCCTCTGCGAGGTCCTGCTCATTGGTGGAGATGTCGAAGGCCCATGTTGCTGAGCCGAGAAACTCTCGGCCTGCGATGGTGCCGTCCCTGTTGGGGCGGGCCGTGTCGTTGCCCCGGATCTCTGCTGCGCCAGGCTTGAAGCCTGTCACCAGCAGAGATCCGGTGTCGCCGCCGAACTCGATGCCCTGGTAGCGGAACATCATCTGTTGGCACCTCCTCGGGCGTTGACGCGGTCGCGGTGGGACACTTCGTCCATCAGGTCTCCTACGGAGGCATCCGGAGGCAGTTGCACGTTCCAGGTGTCGCCGCCACCGTCGGGCCGGTCGGCCAGGTTGAACATCGCTTCCCACTGGCGCGGGTTGAGGATGTACTCGGGGTCCCGGGTTCTGTTGACGACGTTGGAGAAGCCAGGGCGGAGGATTCCGCCCTGGTCATACAGCAGCGGGTCAAGGTGTGCGCCTTGGGGGCCGGCAGTTGCGCCCATCCCCAGCTTGTCCTTGGCCCAGTCGCCCACATCGGTGATCAGCTTCTTGCCGATACCGGCAGCCGCGTCCACCATGAACCCGCCGCCGGGGACTGCGTCGATGACTTTCTTCATCACGCCGTCGGCCAGGCTGTGCAGTGCGCTGAGCGGATCGAAGAACCCTCCGCCGCCCGTGGGTGCCGCGGCGCCACCAAGGTAGGCCATGGGGTCCATTGCGTTCGGCCAGCCGCCTGAGTAGGCGCCGAAGTGCAAGTGCGGGCCAGATGAGATGCCAGTGTTGCCGGACAATGCGATTTGCTGCCCTGTAGCTACTTGCTGGCCAACTTTCACCCCGATCTGTGACAGGTGGGCGAACCAGCGCTCAATGCCGCCGCCCTTGATGTGGACCTCGTTGCCACCCCAGACGCCGGGAGCTCTCGCGCCTGGTCCGGCGTGTGTGACGACGCCGGGGCCGGTCGCGAAGACAGGAGTGCCCACTCCGACACCAATGTCAATGCCGTCGTGAGCTGCTGAGTACCCCTGTGTCAGTGTCATGTTCTTTGTCGGGTTCACCCGGCCACCAGTGCGGAACCCGGCCTTATCCAACGCTGAAGCGCCGAAGCGGTTCAGTGCGTCCAAGAATCCAGGCACACGTCCCTCAATGGAGCGGCGTGACTCGGCGCGGATCACTTGCTCGTCACCGTGCACGATGCCGGCCACATGGTTCCACGGCAGGTTGCCTGTGTACCCACCAGAGCGGAAGCCTGGGGGCAGGACGACTTCACCCAGTGGCTTGATCCCTGGCAGGAACTTGGCCACCTTGTTGAACGTCCCGATCAGGCCCTTATTGACGACGGTGTCGACAACAAAGCGCACCGGCTTCTTGGCGATGTCGAGGAGCGTTTCCCAGATCTTCTTGGCCCCATCCACGCCCTTTTGAAATGCTTCAGGAATGGATTTGGTCACGGTATTCATCAGGAAATCAAACACAGGCTTGATGCCCTTTTCCCAGACCGTCTTGATGACGTCCCGGATGCCGTTGAACACGGGGACGATGACGCTGTCGCGGAACCAAATGAAGGCGCCGGCCAGCGTGACCATCACGAAATTACGGACCGCGTTGAAGATCGTGGAGACCACGAACCACCACGCCTTGATGTACAGCTGGATGCCGAGGAAAACGGGCTTGATCACGTAATCCTGCAGCCACGTGAACACGGCAGCGAAAATATTCTTGACGAAATTCACGACGCCGGTAAAAATCCCGGTGACAATTCCCCAGTAAATGGTCGTAAAGTTGACCACATTTTTCCAGGCACCGACGATCCAGCCGACCACCGCTTCCCAGGCAACCCGTGTCCACTCGGACACCTTGTCCCAGTTCGCGACGATCAGAGCCACCAGACCAATGACGGCTGCGATGACCCAGCCGACGGGCCCCATGGCCAGCACCCATGCCGCGGCCATGCGAGCGCCTTGGATCAGGGACTGGACGCCCATGAGGACCCAGCCACCAACCACCAGAGCCGTTTGGATGCCGAAGGAGATTGCGCCAGAGACCGCGCTGCGGATAATCGTGCCCGTCCACACAGCGGCCGTTCGGATACCGGAAGTTACCGCAGCGGCGCCCATGGCGATCCATGATCCGATGATGGAGACCTTGGATGCCATCATGGCACCCATGGCCTTCAGAGAGTCCAGCCGGTACATCAGCCAGATCGCTGCGGTCTCGGCGCCGGACTTGATGGCCGCGAGGCTCATGGCCACCCAAGCGCCGATCATCTTGTAGCTGTTGATGACGTAGAGCCCGGCAGTCTTCACGGCACCTCCGCCGGACATGGCCCAGCTTGCAACCTGCTTGCCGCCGGCGATGAGCGCCTCTACGCCCAACCGGACAAAGATCGGCAGCAGCAGCACGCCGATCACGCCAGCCACGGCCGCGATGGTGCCTTCGTTTTCCCGAAGCCACCCACCAAATTCTTGGAGGTTCGGAATCACGGTGTCCTTGAAATAATCGAAGGTCTGGCGAGCGTAGAACGCGAGCTGCTCCATGAGACCGGGAATGCCGGAGCTTGTAATGTCCCCATCGTTGGCTGCCCAGGCGGCGCCGAAGGCCGTGACGCCGTCGGTGATCTCGCCCATCAGCGTTCCGATAGCCCCAAAAACCGCCGAGGCTGCAGGCTCCAACCAGACAAGGATTTTGTTCTTGAACATCATCCACTGCTCGGCGAAGTCCATCGTCTCCGCACCAGCGCCCAGAATGGTGTCGCCGGTCTGGCCTGCAGCTTTCTCCAAGTCCTCCAAGTTCATGGTGCCGGCCTTCATGGCACCTATGAATTGAGTGGCGCCCTTTGTGCCGAAAACCTTTGAAGCGAGATTCAGGGCCCCGGCCTCGTCGCCCGACTTGATGAATCCGTCGATCTCACCGACCACACGCTTAAAAGCCTTCTGGGGCTCTTCCCCGTCCTTCGCCAAGGTCACCAGGCCCTTGGACATGGACGCCATGATCGCCCCCGAATTCAAACCTGCCTTGTCGAAGGAGCCAATCATGGCCGCCGACTCCTCGAAGGAGAAACCCAATGCCTGGATGGCGGGTGCGTTCCTGGCCACGCCGTCGGCCAGCTCGTTGATGCCGATGCCGGTAGCCTGCGAGACCTGGAAGAGGTGATCCAGTGCCCCTGAAACGTCATCGCCCTCAATCTTGAAGGCGTTGAAGGCCGCACCAGTTTTCATGATGTCTACTTCTTCACCCAGGATGCGGCCAGCCTCCAGATACTGGGATGCCACCTTCTCCAGAGTCTCCCCGGAGAGGCCCATGCGAGTATTTACATCGGCCACGGTGGCCCCAATGTCTTCAAACTCGGCCGGCACAGAGGCGCCCACACGCTTGGCCACATCGACCAGCCCGTCAAGGTCCTTCCCCGTCGCGCCGGTGCCGACGCGGATGGTGTCGGCGACGTCGTCGAAGATCTCGCCAACCTTGTACAGAGCTGCGCCTGTGGCCAGGGCGCCAGCACCAACGGCGCCGACGCCCAGTACAAGGGCCTTGCCGAAGCGCTTGCCAGCCTCGCCGCCTGCCTTGTCGGACTCAGCCGCGGAGCCCTTGACGAGCGCCGGGCCGAAGCCCTTCATTGACGGCAGTACCGGCAGCCAAACTGTGTCTTCGGCCTGGGCCATTGCGCCTCCTATTTTTGATGACGCTCAGACCATCTGGCCTGTGCATCGGCTACTTCATTCAGCAGTGAGCGGTGCCGTGCCATGGCCAGCGCCTGGCGCGCCCGGGTGAACGCCGTCTGTGGACGCTTGGCCGGGCGGCCCGGCCGTGGCTTGCCGCCAAGCATCCCCACCACGGTGGTCGTCAGGATGGTGACCTTGTCGACCAGCTCATCCAGCCGCTGAACCTCGGGGGAGTATTCCGAGACCCGCGGGCCCGGATCCGACGGCGCCGACTTCTTCGCGGCCGCCATGTCCGCCATGATCCGGGCGGCCACCTCGTCGTCATTGGCGATTGACTCCCGCAGCAGCGACGTTCCCGGCAGCCGGTCCAGCAGGATGCGGAGCTTCCGCCACGAGTGCTTGCCTCGAAAGAAGTCCAGGAGATCCAAGGAGTACTCCCGGTGGAAATCTGCTTCAATCTCGGCCCCGTACCTGTCCACCATGGAGACTAGATACGGGAAGGAGCTTCCCCCTGGGTGGTGTACCCCTGTTTCAGCATCAGGCGGATCTTGCGGGGGTCCCGCTCGGTGACTTTGCCGCCGCCCGGGCCGATCAGGACCACGGCTTCCGCCAGCTCGAAGTGGAGCATCATGTCGGTGATGAGGTTCTCCAACGCCTTCATTCCGGCCTCCGCCAGCAGCTGCTCCACCCGCTGCCACTGCTCGCCACACAGCGTGATCAACATGGCCTCCATGTCGCCCTGACGGTAAGCCCGGGCCCACTGCAGCAGGGACGCGCCAGTCGGTGCCTCGATGACGATGGTCTCCTCAGCGGAGACGGGTAGCTGGAACGGCTTCTGCTTGGCTTCAGCTGAGTACTGATCCCAAGTCTTGAATTCCTGTGACATTTGGTAGGCCTCTTTCTTTACTTGCGTGGCTTGGACGGTTCGGCCTTGTCAGCCGGCGGGGTGGGGACGTCCGCGAGCGCCTCGGGAGGTTCGACGGCGGACGGCTGTGCGGGTGCGTCGGTCTTGGCGGGTGCCGTGTGGGCGCGCCAGCCCTGGGCGCGGAGGTTGGTGGCTTCGACGCGGTCTGTTGTTGACCATGTGCGCTTGCCATCGGGGGAGATCAGCTTGATCAGATCGGACATGAGTAACTCCTTGGGTGAGGTGGTAGGCGGGTAAGAAGGTGGGGGCACCGGTGGGCCTACCAAGCAACCGGTGCCACCAGATAAGGGTGGGCGGTGGGCTAGGGGCCTGCTGGTGCGGGGAAGCCCATGGCTTCGTGGTCAAGTCCGGGGCCGCCCCAGATCTCGCGGAAGGAGGTGCCGACCTTGGCGTCGGTCTTGGCGCTGAAGGTGGCGGGGTACTTGACCTCGTCGCCTTCGGACCAGGCCTGTTCGCCGTTCTCGGTGATCTTGGCGTCCGGGAGCCAGCGGGCCACGTAGATGGCATCGGGGCCGTCGCCGTCCTTGCCGATGGCCAGCACCCGGTATTGCTTGCTGACCGGGCGGGCGGCCTTGTCGAAGAAGAAGTTCCCGTCGGAGTCGGTGGTGACCGTGGTCAGGTCCATGCCATGGAACAGTTCCATGGTGGTGCGCTTGGATTCCTGCATCGTGAACGCGAGGCCGGACTTATCCCCCACGATGTCGGTACGGGTCGGCTCGGCGAAGCCGTGTGAGGTAGTTTCCACGACTTCCTGGTCGCGGGACCAGGAGGCGCCGTCGTCCTTGGTGGTCAGACCCACCGGTAGGTAGCCGGGCGGGACGATCAGCCCATCAGTAGCGGTCCAAATGTTTGTGATCTCGGTATCCGCGGCTTCCTTCGGTTTGACGAAGATCGCCATTTCGAGAATCTTGCGGATGTTCTCGGGCGTGTGCCCCTGCTGTTCCTGGAAAGTCTTGGCAACCATGATGGCGGCCTCCTATATCTGTCGGTACTCGATGCGATACGAAGCCACAAAGCGGTTCGTCGCGGGGTTTTTGTAGTCAACCCATGTCGGGCTGACAGACGTGCGGACGCGGTCTATGAGGACACCGCCCGCCTTGCGGCCAATCAAGCCGTGGAAGAACTGCCTGACGTCCTCTGCGAGCGCCCCTGCAGAGCCGTAGTCCGGCTTGAAGCACTCGACGTCCACAACGGGGGCGTCGGTGACCAGGTCGTCAGTGCCGGGGCCGCGGGCTATCCGGATGAATCCGGGCAGATCCTCGACCTTTTCCGGCACTTCGGTGGCGCAGCGGACGCTGGTCTGCTCCTCGAGGTGGGCCACCAGTGCCTTTTCGATGTCGGGCCAGCGGCTCATCCTGCAGCCGCCCGCCCGAGAATGCGGCGCCGCGCGGTGCGGGAGGTGCCGAACTCCTGATCGACGTTGTCGGAGACGATGTTGACGAAGGGCCGGCCGCCGGGTCTTACCCCGGCAACCGTCGTCACTGTCATCTCCACACCTTCGGCCTTGGCGAGCTGCTCGACACGCTTTTTGCGCCGGTCAGCGATCACCTGCAGGTGGGCTTTTACGTCCCGGTGGTGCATGGCCTTGAGCATGAGCTCCCGTGAGATCTCCATTTCTGCCATCAGCCAGTCACCCGCTGCAGCTGCAGTTTCATGTAGCCCTGGACAATGAAGCCCTTGGGTTGCCGGGCTGGCTCTCCGATCACCTGGTAGGCGAGCCCTGCAAGCACGACGGCGTCCACCGCACCGATGGGGGCGGAAAGTGGCAGGTACAGCCAATAGCCGGAGGTCTGTTGGCCCTTGGCCACCATGTCCTCCGTGGCTCCCATCGGCTCGTACCAGCACGGCGAGGGCTCATCATGCCCAGGGGCGATGATGGGGTTGCCATACTCGTTCCGTTCATCCGTGGCGTGGCCCCGGACGCGGAGGATGCACTCCTCACTGAACATGTCCATCAAGGGGCCCCTTGGAGCTTGTACTTCTGCAGGACCGCCATGGACACGGAGTCGTACCCGGATTCCAGCGACACCGACCGAGAACCCAAGGACTCCTGGCTGATGCGGCCGGCCGCCCCGGACACGGCCCGCTCGGCAATGACGGTAAGCAGCTCGGCTGGGCATGCCGCATGGCCGTGGGAGAAGCGGACGTTGATGAACCTGGGGAACCCTCCCGGGCGCTCCAAGGTCCCGTCCTGCATGGATTCCCACCCCGTCACCGCGTCGCCGGCCGAGCTGGTCACCTCGAGGACTTCCACCAGGTGCATGGTCGGCAGCAGGACAGTGTCCGAAGTGCCGGCCCGAAGCTTCACCGTGGACGTCGCCAGCGGGGCAATGTGCCACTCGCACTCAGTCCGGATGGACTCTGCCGCTGCGTTGAGCACGGCGGGCGGGAACGGGGCGCCCTTGAAACCGACCAGCTCACTGCCCTGCACCAGCGACTCCAAGGTCACCCCTCCCATTACTTGTCCGCCGGGGCCGGAGCCTGCTTGTTGGCCGGGGCTGGGGCTGCCTTCGCGTCGGGCTTGTCCAGGGCCGCAGCTTCAGCGTCGGCGGTCGCCTTGGCAGCTTCCTCGGCTTCCTTCGCGGCCTTCTTCGCAGCAGCAGCCGCGGCACGCTCGCGCTTCTCCTCGGCTTTCTCCGCCGCCGAGTTCTTCAAGGACTCCACATCCTTACCGAGCAGACCCCGAACCTCTGCGTCATCATCGGAGTACTGAAACGTGGTGACGTACCCCGAAGATGTGACAACTTCGTATTCCTTCAATCCCGCCATGGGACACCTCCTGAAAAGTTGGGCGGCTGGCGGCCCCGCCACAAGTGACTAAGGCCGCCAGCCGAGTATTGGGGTTGACTAGGCGCGAACCGCGGCCTTGACGAATGCGGACGGGCGGGTGACACCGAAGGCAACTCGCTCTTCAGCAGAGACTGCAACCAGGCCACGCACGAAGAAGTCTTCGTGCGAGTCGGAGACGCTCACCGTGGTCTGCTCGCGGTCCCAGAGAACAGCCTTGGAGTAGTCGCCCAGCAGGGGGACACCGGAGGTGACGCCCTCGGTCTCGATAACGGGAGTGCCCCACAGGGTGCGGGGACCCATCGCGAACGGGCCGGCGCCGTGGAACTTGCCCGTGGCACCGTTCTCCCGAGCGAGGTCCAAGTACTCGACATCTTCCGGGTGCATACCCCAAGCGTTGGGGATGACCTTGCCGACCGTGCGGGCCTTGGTCTGGGCCTTGCGTGTGGTGGTGAAGAAGTCCGTATCGAATGCCTGTGACTGCAGGCCCGAGACGTTCAAGATGCCGGTGAGGTTATCACCGGTGCCGTTGCCACTGAAGATCTGCAACTCCTCGGTCTCCGCAATGTCCGCACGCAGCTCGTCGTTGATCATGCCTTCCAGCTGGGCAACATCGGAGAGTGCACGCTTGGTGGCTGGCACCCACTCGGCAATCGTCTTGACGTTGGTGACCTTGCGCTCAAACGCCCAGGACCCCTGCGGGCGGTAGCCGCCGTTGGGGTTGTTGATCAGAGCGCCGGCGCCTTCCGGAGCCGTGGGGCGATCGGCAGAGGTCGCCTCGGCCACAGGAGCCGCGGCGTTGGTGTGAGAGACCTGACGGACGTACTCAATAGCATCCGAGCCAGTGCGGCGAACGCTGATGAGATCACGGATGGTCAGTGGGCGACGGCCCAGCATCTCCAAGATGCCGGACTGCTCCGGAGTGACGAAGGCGCCGGCAGAGGTCTGGTCCCCACCGACGAACAAGCCCTTGACGCTGATGGGTGCCGTGGAGAACTTGGCCTTGTCGCCGACGCGGCCGTCGGGGAACGCGGCCATGGCGTCCTTGAACTGGGCCGAGTTCACAACTTCAAGGCCCAGGTTCTTCATGCGCTGGACGGGGCTGGCGCCCTTCTGGGCCTCCAGCAGGTCGCCGGCGTCCCCGCCAATCTCGGCCGCCAGTGCCTTGGCGTCGTCAAGGATGGCGGCATCGGCCTTGGCAGTCTTGATCTGCTCAAGGAAGTCCTTGGACTTCGCCATGGCCGTGGTGTAATCGGCCAGCTCTTCCCCGGTCAGCGACCGCGACTCGTCCGCCGCCTTCTGCGCAATTTCGCGGGCGGTCTTGACAGCCGCCCGGGCGGTGTCCTGAAGCATCTTCAGCTTGCTCATTCTTTGCCTCCTGGGCATAAAAAAAGACCCACACGGGTGTGCAGGTCAGGGGGTTGGTACTGGCGGCTACGCGCTGGCTTCGAGCTCCAGCTCAAGACCCATCACGTCGGCCATCTCAGCCAGGGAAGTGACGGGCTTGGCCGCCTTCGCCTGGTCGTCCTCGACTTCGGCAGCCGCAATGACCGCCCCAATGGCATCCTGCGCCGAGCGCAAGGAGTCAATGTGCTTGGCCGCGAGGACACGACCAGCCTTTATCCCATCAGCGAGCGCCTTGACAGCAACCACCGAGGTGTCTTGGTTCGCGCCGATGGGCACGAAACTGAATTCGTAGACCTTCAGCTTGCGAAGTTCGTTTGCCTTCGTACCGTCCTCCAGCTCGACGGCGCCCTCGTCGAGGACGTCGAAGGCGAAGGACAGTTGGGTGAGCTTCTTGTCTCGGACCAGCCGGTATGTGTGGGGTCCTTTGGGGGAGTCCATGTCGAACTTCCCCTTGACCCACCAGCCGTGGTCGTCCTCGCCCATGTCCGAGGCGCCGGCCACGTAGTAGTCGGGATCGTCGAAGCGGTGACCGAAGAGGCCAGGCATGGTGTTGCCGGAATCGGCCCAAGCCTTGATGTCGTCAAGGAAGGCGCCCTGGGCGATCACGTCGCCGTAGGAATCCGGCTCCCGGGTGAACGTGCTGGGGTAGACGATGAACTCGCCTTCCTCCAGATCATCTTCGGGGCCGGCTTTGACCCGTGCGGTGGTGCTTTTGATACGCATGTGCCCTCCTTACGGGCTAGGTGATGATGACGACAGAGCACTGGCAGCCGGCAACGTCGTCCACGTCGCCACTGAAGGAGCCTGGCCACTTCATTCCGTTGCTGAAATCGTCGTCTATGGACTGCTCTTCGCCGTCCATGGATGTGTGGCTGGCCCGCGGGTTGCCGGAATTGACTTGCCAGCGCTTGGTGGCCTTGGGCTGGGTCTGCCGTGATGCTTCCACCATGGCGAACCCTACGAAGTTTGCCGCCGCTGTCATGCCTGCCTGGGCGGAGCGTGACTCTTCTGCGACGTTGAACACGTGCTCGGCCGCTTCCATGCCGTCCTCGTCGAAGGCTTCCTCCAATGAGGCCAGAGTGGTCGCGTTGACCTGTCCGGCAATACGCTGTGAAACCTTCTTCAGGAACGCCTCCGTGCGGGCCACGCTGTAGGCTTCAGGGTCCATGCCCATGTCCTTCAGCGCCGCGGCCGCCACCGTCCCGGTGACGGACAGGGACTGCTTGAGCAGGTCCTCTGCGAGCTCGTCCTCCCATTGCTTGGCGTCCCACCACGTCGGGGACTTCTCCCGGTATGCGGCCAGCACGACGGCGCGCTGCCGGGAGAAGAACTTGGAGAACACGTCTGCCAGTGAGCCGGCGTGCTCGGCCGGGATCTCCTCATCGGTTGGCGCCTTGATCTCGTATTCGTTGTCCTTGGCTGCCTTCTTCCGGATGAGCGGCATCAGGGCCATGGACTGGCCGCCTACGTTCTGAGTCCCAGAATCTTGCGGCGAAGCCTGCCCGCCCGTCACCACGTTCAGCGGGACGATCAGGTCATCGCCGCCCTCCACGGCATACATGTTCCGCATGGCCCGGGCTTCGTTACGGCTCATCCATGGGCCCCCCACGGCGGCCTGCAGCTGGGCAGCTTGCTCTTCAAAGCTGCCCCGCATCTTCTCCTCAAGATTGAACTCAAGATAGAAGTTGTCCATGCCCCCATAGTCCGGGAACAGCTGAAGCACCAGCTCCTGCACAATGCGCTGCAGCCACGGGCCCAGAGTGTCCTGGTAAAGGTTCTTGTGCTGCTCTTTGATGTTGGAGAAGGTGGCCTTGTCCAGCAGCCCCACCATGGGCGGTGGGATGAAATAGGCCGAGGCGACCTCCTCGCGGGTCAGCTTTCGCGACTCGATGTACTGCAGATCCCGTGCCGTCTGGGAGGCATCGGTGAACTTCATCCCATCCTCAAGGATGGGTGTTCCGCCAGCCTCAGTGCCGCCGCCTGCGTACTGCGAGCGCCAGCCAGCACGGAACCGGTTCCGTGCTTCCTTGGACCAGGCAGGGGCGCCAACAGGGCGTTCCAGATAGCCAGAGGTGCGGGCGCCATTGCGGAACGTCTGGGCCCTCATGCGGGCTGCCTCGTACTCCTCGGCGAGGATTTCGCGGAGCGACTCAATAGGGGAGACCCCGCCGAGGTCGCCGTCCGGGCTGTACCCGCCGATGTAGACCACCTGGTCGCGGGTGTAGATGGCCTTCCCCTTGGTGCCCTGCACCTCGAAGGCTTCGGCCATGAGCCAGTTCTCACCCTTGACGGACCACATGCTCGGAGGGATACGGACCAAGGAGGTCCGTCCGCCGGCCGATATCTTTACGGCCAGGAAGCGCTCATAAATGGCGAGGTCCCTGATCAGTGCATCGAAGAACGTGTAATGGGTTGTCCACGGGTTGGGGCTGTCCAGCATCTGGATCAGTGGATGGTCGGTCACCCGGTGCCTGTCAGAATCGTCCACCCGTTCGAAGAGGTGAAGGCCCAGACTGGCGATGTTGCGGCCGAGGAAATCCACTACCGTGCGGACGCTGCCGTGCCGCTTCCAGATTAGGGCGTACGTGGCGCTGTAGTCCACCGTGATCTGAACGGAGGCCGAGCCTGTGGACACTGCACGGGACAGTGATGTGATCTGCCCGGCTGAAACGATTGCCGCCATGGTGGCCTCCTTACGGGGACTGGGTGAATTCGATCTCGGACCGCTCAACAATGACTTGCCCATCCATGGGGATGGGCTCGTCCGACTGGCCGATCAGAACGGCATCGCGGATGAACAGGAGCTGGGCTTCTTGCCGCACCAGGTAGCCGTCAATGGACTGGCCAGACTTGAGGTTCACGATGATGCGGACAGCCTGCAGGCTCTTCCACCCGCGAGGCTTACGGTGGCCCGGCTGCCAGTAGGCGGCGGATACGCCACCGGCGGCCAGCCCCAGAAGGAGCAGAAGTACTTCGAGCATGCGTTCTCCTTAGACCACCATCAGGTCGTCTTCTTCGTAGGCCGATATGGCAGGTACTTCCACGCCCGCCAGCCAGATCGCCAGCGTGCCGGCTTCCAGCGGGGTGATGTCGTCAGTGGCGCCCTTGCGGCCCAGCGCCCAGCGGTCACCCACCGGCCGCTTCACAGCACCGATGACTGCATCGTCCAGCTCTGCGGCCGGGGTGTGCAGCAGCTCGCCGTCCTTGACCTTGGTCTCCAGGGTGGCGCAGGCGTCCAGCACGTCAGCGGTGGATGCCACGTGCAGGCGGACGCCGGCCTTCTCAAGGTGGGGGATCAGGACAGCGCCAGGGCCGCGCCCGTCAATGACGCACGTGGCTCCGTAGGTGTCTTGCAGCTCCTTGGCCCTGTCCACCACCCAGCTTGTTTTGGGCCCATGCTGCAGCGGCTTCATCCAGGACCCTTCCGGGTTGGTCGCTCCGGCCACAATGGAGGAGCTGGTCAGGTCCATGGACACGGCAATTCCGAATGCCTGGATAGCCAGATCCTCCGGACGGGACAGCCGTTCGCCGTTCTCCCACTTCTTCGGGCCGAACAGCTCCGAGGTAGTGGGGTCATCCCACCAGCCCATCCGCTCACGGCCGAACTCCTCGGGCGGCAACGCATCCCGTTCGCTTTGGACGTACTCAATGGTCATGCCCGTGCCGTTCGCACGCACCCGCCCCAAAAGAGTGTTCGCCATGTACCAGTTTTCTTGGTCGTCCATCTGGCAGCCTTCAAATTCGCCAGGCTCATGGCTGCACTTCTCGTTCGCACAGGCGAGCCGTGGCGCGCCCCACTCGAGATAAACCAGGCGGCGCGAGCTGCCAATCCTTCCGCGGTCCCGGATCTTCCGCAGCGGCACCGAATGGCGCAGCCCGGCACTGGATCCATAGACCACCTGCGGATCAGGACGGGCCGAGAGCGTAGGCAACAGTGCGCCCAGGTGCGCCGGCGTAAGAGCGAATCCCTCATCCAGCACCACCTTGTCTCCGGTGAGCCCTCGCCCTCCGTGCTTGGTGCGTGCCTTGAAGTTCAGGCGGTGACCGTTCTTCAGCTCGATGCCCTCGCTGCCAGAGGCCCGATGGATCTGCTTCACGCGCTTCGACAGGGACGGCGAGCCCATGATGAGGTTCTCCATATCTCGGAACGCTTCCTGCGCCGTCGAGAACTCGTGAGCTGACCAGACAATCAGTTCCTGGTCGGTGATGAAAAGCCAGCCCAGGGCAGCCTGCTTGAACAGGCCTGTCTTCATGTTCTGCCGGCACGCAATGACCGCCGCTTCAAACGCCGTGGACTTGCCGGCCTTGTCGATGCCAAACATCATGTCCAGCGCCAACGCCTGCTCCGGATCGGGAGCGAAGCCAACCGAAGAAGCAAGGTCAGCAACTTCCGGACCGAACGTCTGGTGATATTCCGGCCCCGTACAGTAAGCAGGCTTAACCAGTGATGCCAAGCTTGATGTCACGTCGCCGCCTCAATTCATCCACGGTGTCTTCCTCGACCACAGCGCCTGCGAGCGCAGCATCAAGGGAGGCACTGAGCTGTTTGACCAGGGAGGACACAGCGGAGCCCGTGTCCATGGCGGAGTGATCAATGCGGCGGGCGAGAACAAGGGCCGCTTGCCCCATGACCGTGCCTACGCGCTCGGCCTTTTCAAGCTCGACTCGCACGGCGTCGGCCACGCTGCCCGGTTCGTCGGCGTCGGGGGCCGGTGGGGACTTGCCGTGGGCGGTTTTCTTGGCGGCAGCAGCCTGGACGATGCTTGGCAGGGCTGCCGGCTTGGTTCGGTGGGCCCGAACCCGGCATTGGGTGCTGCAATAGGTGGCTGTCCTGCGCTTTGCCGCGAACGGCTGCTCGCAGGTGGCGCAAATGACCTCCATAGCGGCCCTCCTGACTGACCGGACGGGCGGATCGCGTTACCGTATCGTCGCGTAACCCAGAATCGGTAACGTTACGTAGAAGTCCCGAAAACGTAAATGACTCCAGGCAGAGTCTGGCGTGTGTTATAGTGCCAGAGATTTTGACCCCCCTACCCCTGACGGGCGGGCGGGTAAGTCACCAGATGCGGATGGTCATCTTCCCTCGGCCGGTCCGGGCCGCCACTGCGTTGGCTTGGCCAGCTCGGCGGTTGCAGTCCTGGTGTTCGGGGCCTGTCCAAGCCGTGCGGTCGTCGTTATGGCCGAGATCCCAAGGTGTTCCTGGCTCAATCTCCACGTTGCAGCGGTTGCAGGTCGCTTGTCCGGCCTGAACAGCAGGTTCCCACCGCTTGCGCTCGGCTTGATGCTCGGCACCGTAGCCGCGTTCGGTGGTTGATGCTCTCGGTGTCGCCATGATTCCTCCAGACAGTCAACACATGCCGGCCCGCCGCCCCCTTACTGGAGGGGGAGATGTGCCGGATGGGGCGGCCTCCGCGGTTGGGGTGGGCCAACTGATGAGGTGGCCGGCGCCTGCTCGGCAGGCTGGCCCGGGGACGCCGGGAGTGCCTGCCAGGGAGGGTGGCCGGAGGGGGATGGGTGGGGGTGGGCCTCGCATAGGGGGAGGGGTACAGCAAAGGCCCCGGCGATACCCGCCGGGGCCTTGCATAAATCCTCTGGGGACAGCTATCCCCTCGGAATTACTCTACTACAATCAACGCCCGGGCCGCCGCTTTGCCTGCATGTCCTCGTACACAGTCAGCACATCGCCCGGATAATAGAGCTTCGGCGCCCTCTCTGTGGTCGTAACCCTGTCCAGAACATGCGGCAGCTTCCCATGCTTCACCCAGTTCTTGAAGTCGAACACAGAGACGAGCACTTTGGCCTTGGCCTGCAGGTACTCCCGCACAGCACGCGGCGCCATCGGCTCACCCCGAACCTTCACACTGATCGCGGCCAACAGGTCAGCCACACGGTAAACCTCCCCGCACTCCTGGCACCTCACCGAGGCATCATCGGGACTGGCCACGAGCTGCTCGGTGCACACCTCCGGCTCATGCCCTTCCAACGGCCGGCCACACTCGCCATACACACGGGTCTCCTCCGGACCCCACACCAAGTCCCGGGCCTGCCCCACCCACAACCGTGCCATGAACAACGTCTGCCCGGCTTCGGGGTTCTCCATGGCCTCGGCATGGGCCCGGGCCGGCAGCTGCCCCAACCACGCCTGCAGCAACAGCGCGTCCAAGCTGATCGACGGAGTGGACCCGGCCACGCCACCGGCCCCACCGGCACCCGGCGCCCTGGTCACGCTCGTTCTCCGGAGCGGCCCGACCAGGTACACCCGCAGCACGTCCACATCCTTCAGCAGATCATCCAGCTCGATGATGCAATCCGTGCACAAATACAGGCTCGTGATCCTGTGGCAGTCCGGAGTCGTACACGTCGTCATATCTTCCCCCTCAGATGCTCAATCAACAGTCGCTCCAAATCAAGCGGTACAACCAGCGCCCGGCACTCGATGTACCTGGACAGCGGCAACTTGACCACTCTGAACCGGAACGTCGAGGGTGGCTCATAGCCCAGCTTCGATGCCCGTGCCTTCAACTTCTCCAGAACCTCACGCCGATATAGGAGGATGTCAGCTGTTGGATTCTTGATCGGCAGATGCTCCACCAGGTCAAACATTGGGATTCCCCTTACGGTTACGTGGCCTAGTACGACGGCGGTTCTTCTTCCCTTGGGTGGATGGCTTGGGAATGCCTGATGGGTTGGGCGGTCTCTTCAGTTGAGCTGCAGGTGAGAGTAAGAGATCTGGTCCCCTTCCCTCCCCGTCCCGACCCGGCCCGTCCCTACCCGTCCCGGTAAATCCAGATACTGAACACTCACGTTCTGCTGGATCTACCGGAATCCGCAGATATCTATCAGGTCCATCCGTGGGCTGCTCAGGTGGCGCTGGCGCTGCCGAGTCCTGCCCGGTGCTGCTCGACTGCTTTCCGTCGCCGCTGGGAGCCTCTGAGGGGCTGCTACCAGTGGCCGGGGCCGGCGCTGCGGTTGGTGTTGGGCCGGTGGTGCTGCCGTTGCCCTGGATGGTTGCAGGCCGGGAATGGCCGTTGCCTGCGTGCTTGCCTGGCTGGACGATAGACGCCGGAGGTTTGGGCACCTTGAAGCCGTTGCGTTCACGCCAGTCATTGTTTTCAAGCCACTCACGGGTGTGCGGCGAGTAGTACGGTTTGAGCGGCTCGGGGAGCAGCGGGTAGCGCTTGTCTGCTTCCATGTCGTTGCCGCGGCCGGCGTTGCAGCCGGTGCAGCTCACTACGTACGTGTCTACCGTTGCCTTCTGGCCGGGGACACGGTGATCGTAGGTGCCAGCGAGGCGACCCTTGCGAGCCTTCCAGTTGACGACCATGCCGCAGTAGCGGCAGGCGTCACCGTCGCGAAGACGTATCGGTACTATCAGCGCCGGGTCGGAGTTGTCCGACTTGCGCTGACGCTCAAACTCTATTTCTTCCTTGGTGCGGATATGAATGAAGTCCGGGTCATCAATGACCTTGTAGACCTTTCGGGTGTGGCCGTCCTCGCCGAGGGTTTCCATCTCGACCAGGTAGCCGGCATAGATCCCGAAATCCAGCAAGGCCTTCGCCCTGGACGCCCCGGCCACCGAGACGGCCGTGCCCCGGTTGATCACGTAGTCCGTGAGGTGCGCCGCCGATTGGGTGGCGCACCTCAACACGAACCCGAACAACTCGTTCACTATTCGGTCATCAGCATCCTCATGCTCCAACACCGCCAACACAGTCGGATGATGGGCGGCGGTGTCGCCTATTCGTCCCCAGGGCACGAGGTGCACCTACTTTCATGGTTGAGACCTAAAAATTCTGTTGCGTTCCCTGCCCCGCCAGTCCACTGGCGACGGCGGCCCCTTACCCTGCCGCTGCTTGGCGGCGAGCGCCCGGGCACGTGGCTCGATGGGCAGTGGCTTTTCAATGACGCCGAGGGCCTGCAAGCTCTCGGTGAGTGGGATTAATGCCTTGAAGATCTGGGCGAAGATGTCGTGCACCATGGCTTCGATGCCTTGGATGACGTCCGCGAGCGTCGGTGGCTTGGGTTTGGCTGGCAGTGGGATTCGGCCATCGAGGACTTCGAGGAATAGCTGGTTCGTCATTGGATGCCTCCCAAACCGCGGAACATCTCAGCGGACACAAAGAGTTTGCCCCCACTCCTGAACACGTGGGTTAAGGCGCCGGGTATGGGGCCCACATCCTCTCCAAGCCAGTTGAGGACGTCGGCGAGGCCATGCCGGACTGAGCGAATGGTGTCTTGGGCCAGCGTTGGCTTGAGGGGCAGAACTTGAGTGACGATGATGCGGAGTGCCGTGGAGTCAACCGGCGGGCGGAGATCCGGAAGTGGGTTCGTCATGGTGTGCGTCCGTTCTTCAGCAGGGGCCGGCGCTTGGGTGCGTACCTGCCGCCGCCGTACCAGTCCCAGACGACGCGGTGGGGGAGTGATCCGTGCTCGGCCATGTACCCGTCAGAGAACATTGCCCGGGCGAAGGCGAACGTCGCTGCATTGAGTGTCGGTCGGCTCAAGACGTCACCTCGAACGGGGCCCATTCGCTCTGTGAGATGCCGCGGTCCCGCACGGATTCCATGCGGTACGTCTTCTTGCATTCCAGGCATTGCCAGATGACCCCGCTCGGGTATAACGGGCTGGGGCGAGAACACGTGTGTGCCGGCAGGAGCCCGGTCATATCGGTGCCTTTGAATCCACCCCTGGACAACGGCATGGTGTGGCAGCTACATTGGCACTCGGTGACGTGGTCGTGGGCTTCATCCCAGCCATCGCCAGCACATGACCTGTGCTTACCGTCGCGACAATCCGGATTCATGCGATCACCGCCGAGTAGCGCGGTAATCGCGGCATGAGCAAGGACGCGGCACTGTGCGGCGCGGTATTCGGAGATGCTGGTCAAACCCTCGCCGTGCATTGCTAGAGCGAATGTATCCGCCACTCTTTCCACGGCGGCGTCGTTGGTCAGCAGCGCATCAGAAGCCTGAAGGCCAGCGTCCGCCATTTCATCCAGTGATGATCGGCCCATGGTTTCGCTCCACAGCATCGCTTTGGAAGCAGCTTCTACCCGTTCCCCACGGCTCACTTGGTCCGCTCCCACGGGGTAACTTGGCGGGAGACTAGTTCACCCTTGGGTGGTGTCCTGATGACGTTGCGCTTGGCCCATGCGATGTCTGCTTTGAAGGCGCTTGTGACGGTGGCCTTGTCGCTTGGCTCGTATTCGGTGACGTCATCTTCCCCGTTCCACTGCACGCCCCATTCGGTGGCGCTGTTGTCGGGGTGCGCGGCGAGAGCGTCTGCAAAGTCGTCAAGAATGGATTCAAGGTCGTCCAACATGTGGCCGTAGGCAGACCGTGCGCCGGGCGTGAACGCCTCGTAAGTAGAGAACATTCGGCACTTCGCTGCCAGTTCCTCTACTGCATTTCGTAAATCAGACCTTGGTACCCCATCGGTGATTTCCACTCCAATATCCGCGCTCATGAGATTCCTCCGATGTTGTTCAGTACAGCTTGGAGCTGGGCCGGGGAGCAATGGTCACAGACCCGGTCAGGGTCGTGCGTGCAAGGTGTTGTCATGATCCGTCCTTTACGGCTGCAAGTTTCATCGGGAGCCTGTCTGCCCAGGCTGTTCTGTTAGCCGTGAATGTCTCGCTAACTTGGGCGTCTGCGTGGAGGTACCCGACAAAATGAGGACCGCAATGAATGATGAGGTTGCCGTAGTTATCGGCCGGTTCAATACGGAGCTCTTCGCTATATGCCATAGACGCGGCACGGAACTTGGCCATGTTCGCCGGATGAAACAAAGTGATTGGGACATTCGGTGCTACGCGGCGCTTCAACGCTGCTGCTATGGGGTGCCACAGTCCGGGGATGTCTCGATTGCCGTGGTCAGGCATGGTCAGCTTCACTGAACGCCCACCGAAGAGTGAACCGAGCTCGCGAATCTCCATCTGATGAATACGCTCAGGCTTATCATCCGGAGACTCAGGCGGAACGGTAGAAGTCCTGACAGTTATCTCTAACTGCTTGAACTTGTCCGAGAACAGACTCCGAATGGTACTAATGTCCTGCTTGGACAGGGAGACCCGGCCCATAGTGCCATCAAGCTCTACCAGCGGTATCCGGGCAACACCTGTTGTCATGCCACCTGATGCGGTGGCCACCAATTCCAGATGCTCACTCATCTGCAAATCCACTGTTGCCAAATACCCTGCATCTTGGCCCTGAAACGTATGGGCCGCACAGGCTGCGAGCGCGTTGGTTAGTGCGTCTGCTGGGACTGTTATTTTCATGGGTTCACACTCTCTATGAGCAGCGGCATTCGCCGTTGTGTGGGTCTATGGGTGCCCCGCATGAGTGGCAGCGGGGTGGTGCTACGGGGCGGTCGCGGTTCAGCATGGAGATGTCTGGGTTGTCGGTGCTCATGCGGTCATCTCCCGAGTGGTGCCACGGAGCCAGAGCTGGCCTGCTGGGTGCTGTTGAGCTCGGGCAGCATAGATCTTGCGCTGAGCGTCCACGAACGCGCCCAAGGGTGAGGAATAAGTCAACGGTTCAAGGTCATGACGGACGACCTGCGGGGCGTACCAAACCTGCAGCAACCACTGGCCGTCTGCTTGGCGCCTTACCCCTGCGCGTGGATACCTCAAATCACGGGCGATCGTTGTGGCCATGCTCAACTGAAACTCAGAGAACGGGTGGCGCAGTGGGACAGCTTTCGCGGCCAGTATTTCCTTGTGCCTGGTCACGGGGTTCACTGGGTTACCTCAGTGTCTTTGATGACGGTGACGTCTTCCTCGACACGGCGGTTCAGACCCTCAGTCATTTCTCTACTGGAGTAGGACCCGCCCTTGGTCTTGAACAGCTCCAGCGTGTCCTGTTCTGCCTGGTCAAGGCGGTGACCGAAATGGGTTTGTACCTGCTCAAGCCAGCGCTGACGGTTCGACCAGTCATAAACGGTGCGATCGAAGTTCTTTGCGAACCGCAGCTGCCGGTCAGTGTCCTTGGCATTTGCGTAGGCTGCGGCACGTGCCAGCTGCTTCCACGAGAGCTTCTGTACAGCTGCCTTCGTTCGCGCCAACCAATCATTGCGTTCCTTGCCGTACTCCTTAGCCTGCACAGGGCAATGAATGCTACTAATGTCACCCAAGGTCTCATCATCGAGCTTGGTGATATCCCCCCACAGAAGGTCAAACAGCAATTCCTTATCGGCTACTTCACCGGCCCCGTCCTTTGAAAGGATCTGGTTCGCAATGAACTGGCGCCGCACCTGGTAGCTGACAGATAGTTCCACGTTCAAAGCGCGGAGCTTCTTCTTCTCTTCCTTCTCCACCTCTGAAAGATCAGGCTTGGCCACGGTCAGCGGCCGGTACCACTTCGGTTCAGGGTTATAAGTGCTGTTAGTCCAGTAGTGGCCGGCAGCCACATGCTCCTCGTCGTTGAGCTCTTCGCCCTCGACGTCAGGGACGTGATCCCACTTATTAGAGTAGGTAACGTCCTGCGGGGCTTGCGGGGCCTCCAAAGCATCCATGAGCTGCTGAACCTCAGCCTGTGCATGCTCCTGCTCTGCACGGGCAATCGTCCGCTCCAGGTGCAGCGTGTAGCGCTTATCCGCATTACCAATGGTCTCCACCACCCGGGCATACAAGCCCGGCTGGCCAGCGTCCTCAAGCTCCTGGAGTTTCTTCACACCCTCCAAGTCCAAACGCCCAAACCCATACGCCTGCTGCACAGCCTCCGGTGAGCTCTTTACCCGAGCCTTAGCGATGATCTCCGACTTCGGCTTCTTGAACTTCTTCCCAATAGTGGACTCATTCAAACCCAAATCCAGAAGACGCTGGAAACCCTTAGCTTCCTCTAACGCGGTCAGGGCACGGTGGTTACGGCCGGTGGTCAGCATCGCCTCAACATCGTCCATCTCCCCACGCACTGGTGCATCAACAACGATGCAGGGCAGGAAAGACTTGTCAGCGTTCACAGCCGCCTGACGGCGACGGTGACCATCCTTCACCAGGTAATCACCCTCAAGCTCCGGGTGTGGGTAAACAATCAGCGGAGAGACAACACCAAGAGTGCGGATCTCTTCCGTCAACCGGTCCAAGTCCCCCAAGTCCTCACGAATGTTCGCCTTATTTGGCCGAACCTGACCTATCGCTATCTCTTCAAAACGTGTAGCCATTACTTCCCCACCTCTATGTCGTTATCTACTTGAAGCCCAGCCGCTACCTGCAGCAGAGCCGATTCAAAACCTGAATACTTACTCGCCCTCACGGCATCCCCACGGTCACGGCTCTGTGTAGTCAGGGACGCGAACTCTTCCGCGAGCATCATGATTCTTATGAAGCTCTCAGCCCCGAGCTGTGAAATCTCATCCGCCAAAGGACTGCCGGTAGCCGCCTCTTCCTCGGCACGCTGAGCAGCTTCCGCGTCATGACGTTCCAGCCACAGGTCCAGTGACTTGCAGACCCGCAACGCCGCAATGTAATGCGTTGACTTCACAGAGGCCGTATCAGCTAACAGCAACGCCACCGGCACATCCGCCCAGGCGGCTGCCATCTTCCACGCCAACTCATCTGTTCCCCTAGGGATTACAAATGCTGGGGCCTGATCATTCACTGTCTCCGGCATCACTTCTCCACCTCACGTATGAATCCGAACAACCCGGCCAGCAGCAGTACCAGGCCGGCGGCGTCCAATGAATTGAAAACTGTGATCATTGACCCACCAGCCACAGAGACCAGGGCGCCGGTCAGCAGTACCGGCAGCCACAGGAAAGCACGACGGCGGTTTGCGGCCACCCGCACCGACGGACGCACAACCTCGCCCATCAGAACATCCCTACTGCGGGCTGCTTGGCCGGGGCCGGCTCCACGAGCTCGTACTGCACCCTGGCAGTACCATCGACAAATACCGTGCGGGAATGTATCTCGACCACAATGGCCATGGGCGGGGGAAAGTGCGTGCGGCAAATCGTCACCAACTGCTTCTTCAGCTCGTGGGTGTCCTTGTAGGTGACCTTGCGGATCGGCCGCCAGGGAGCGCCGCCGCCTTTGGGGTAGATCACGGCGTTCCGGGTCTTCCGGTAGCCGCTCATGCCCGACCGTCGGCTATCTCGCTTAGCTTGGCGTTCCGGATCTGCATGGCCTCAGCCATGGTCCGCGGGTGATGGCGCGTCCCGTCGGGCCCGACGTTAACTGTCGAGACCACCAGCGGGCCGTGGGCCAGCCGTTGAAGCTCCGCAGCCAAAGCCTCATCAGGTGTGACTGCCGCCGTGTCCGGCGCCGGGTCCTCGACCACGGGGTTGGCATCGTCGAACCGGGTCTCGGCGTTTCGGGCCAGCCGGGCCAGCGCATGAACGGACTTCTGGAAAGCGTCCGCCCAAGCTACCAACACCTCAAAAGACGCCTGGACCTTGCCGACTTCATCAGCAGCCCGCAGATGACTGATCGCTACGGCCAGACGGTCCTTGTCCCTGTGCAACTGGGCCACGCTTTTGCCGCGGGCGATTTCAACGTTGGTGCGATCGCGGCCCTGGGGGTAGTCCAGCGCGTCGAAGAACATCCGCGACGGGAACGTCGGCAGCTCTGCGGACTTGCCAGCGGGCGCGCTGGGCTTAGGGGAATCACTCACGAGACCATTCCTTATGATTGAGTTTTTACTTGATGGGTACTTGACCGCTAGTCGGCCCGCTGCTCTTCCAACCAGACAGCGACATCCGCCGGGTCATACCGGACCAGGCCGCCCAGGCGCAAGAACCTGGGCCCCTTCTTCGCTGACCTCCAGTTGGCTAACGTGACCACTGGGATCTGCAAAACCTCCGCCAGATCCACCGGCGTCATATACCGGACCGGAGCCTCAGCCATGACCGTCACGACGCAGACCGGGCATCGACGTTGTCCCCGCTGCACTGCAGCACCCCGGGGTGTTTGCGGCGGAATTCAACGGCGGCGGGCAGGCCCTTGGTGACGGTCACTGCGCCGCAGTGGATCGCTTCCTGCAGGGTTACCACTGGATCGCCGCTACCCGGGACCGGGTAACCGTCGAGCTCGTTCTTGACACAGACATCAACCAGCATGTTGATCTGGTTCAAGGGGACGGCCACGTTTTGGTGGCTGTCGTAGATGTCGGCTGCCTCGGCGGCAAGTTCCTTTTCACGCTCGACGGCGGCCGCAGCCTTGGCCGCGCGGCGCTGGGCCGAGGTGAGGTTGGCCCGGAACGGGCGCTCCGGGGCGGGCTGGACCTCGCCGGTTGTCATGTGCTGGCGGCAAACAACCACGACGCCGGCGACTGTAAGCGTGGTGCCGGGGTTGAGGATGCGATAGTTCAGTGAATAGCGGGACCTGGGCCCCTCGGGTGACACCACCACGCAACATACCCGGCAGGCATCGCCATCGCGACGGCGTACCTCCGCCAGCAACACGCCCTGCTCCTGCGAGCGCAACGGGGATGGGAACCAGTTGTCTCCTCCGTCGGCTGTACGTGTCCATGGGCTCATGACGCCACCTTGCTCTCGTGGTGCTCAATGGTGTGTGAATTACTTATCACTTTGGGCATGACTTCATGCTCCTCGAGGGTGAAGTAGTCCTCCCAGTCAACATCTAGGCGCGCCGCGATCAGCAGCGCCAAGTCTTCGCTGAGCGTCTTCATGCCGCCCGTTTCGATTAGGTGAATGGCGTTCTGCGAGCGCTTGACGAGGAACGCCAAGTCGCGCTGGGAATACTTGCGATTCAACCTCTTCCGCCGCAATGCAGCAGGGTCCTTGACCTTCATCCAGGTCTCCTTACGAACGATTGAAAGTGTGCGGCGGGTATGTCGCATGATCAGTATTCCCTTCTTGTTTCGCTTTGACAAGTACATCATGCATTGTTTATCACTAGCTTGTCAACCCGACTAGCGAGGAAACCCGCGCGGGTTCTGCAAAGATGGGGTAGTTACTTGTCAACAAAACATTTTCGGCACTTCCTCAAGTGTCGTTGCAAAGGGAAGAGTCGGCGTCGTGAATGAACCTCAAAGCCTACGAGAGCTGGTTGACCTGGCCGTGGCCAAGCATCAGACCTCAGTGCGCCAACTTGGCAGCATCGCCAAGGCGCATGGCCACAAGGTTGTCTATACAACGCTTGGCCAGATTCGGAGCGGTACCTACAAGTCCACTCCAACGGATGAGACCATCCGTGCGATTGCGTGGCTGGCCGGCGTCAAGGACGAGGTCGCATTCATGGCCGCGGGACAACCCGTCCCCGGTCCTCCCTTTGCAGAGGAACTACCACCAGGTGTCGATAACCTTCCCGCGAAAGCACGGAAGGCCGCGATCGACATGCTGCGGGTCCTCGTTGACATGAACAAGGAGGTGGTGGGCAATGTCGAACAGCATCCCACCCATATGAACCAGGCAGGGGAAAGCCCTGCCAACCCCAAGGCTGTGAAGGTCCCTTATGTGGATCCGCACGCCCACCCAGATGCAGACAGCGCCGGTAACATTCCGTTGCCGGCCAACTACTTCGAACTCGCCGCCGACGGCTCCCGCAACCTGGGCGCCGAGGACGACGAGCGTTGGCAAAAACGCGGCGAAGAGTCGCAGGATATTGAGGGGGACCAATGACGGGACTGACTTTCACCGCGATCGACTTCGAGACGGCCAACGGCCGCCGGGCCTCGGCATGCTCCGTTGGACTGGCTCGGGTTGTGGACGGCAAGATCATCGGGACTGCTCGTAGCCTGATCCGGCCACATGCAGAACATGCAGAGTTTGCCCCGCACAACGTGAGGGTCCACGGCATCACTGCCCAGCAGGTCGCAGGTGCGCCGACATGGGACCAACTCCTACTGCCCGTCATGGCCTTCATCGACGGCACGCCCCTGGTTGCTCACAATTCCTCCTTTGATCAGAGCGTCTTCGAAGCCACAACCGCCATCCATGGTCTTGCAGTCCCGACCCCTGAATTCCTGTGCTCATTGCAGCTTGCCCAGGGACGCATGCAACTGATCGACTACAAGCTGCCCACAGTGGCCGGCTCACTCGGCGTATCCCTCACCGACCACCACAATGCTGCTGCTGATGCGATGGCATGCGCCGGCGTTGTACTTCAAATGGCCCGACTTTTTGGGCAGGACACCATGGAGGGCCTCTGGTCCGCTGCTGCCACTACCAAGGCTTCGGGCCGAAGCCAGCCGAAGGAATGGACGTCCAAGAAGCTGTCAGACCTGCCACAAGCAGCAGCGGACGCCGACGAAACCAACCCGCTGTACGGGCAGGTCTTCGTCTTCACCGGAAACATGGAGACCATGGAGCGCGACGACGCCATGGCCGCCGTCGCTAAGCATGGTGCCAGCTGTGGCAACGGCGTCACGAAGAAGACCACACACCTGGTGGCAGCAACCACCGGGACGGGCAAAGAAGCGAAAGCCCGCACCTACATAGCCGCCGGCCAGGACATAAAGATCATCACGGAGAAAGACTTCCGCGACCTTCTCACCCTGGCGAACGGCTAAGCACAGCCGTGTCATAAACCGCCCTGTGTAGTTTTAGTATCTATGTTCCCGTAGTTTGTCAGAACCTAGGTCTAGTGTCTGAATGATGTTCGATCCTTGGGGAGCGCTTCGGCGGCTTACACACATACACATCAGCTTTGTTCGCATGCCCGACGGTGCCCCTGGGCGCACAGACGGTCTGCGAGTAATCTGGTTGGATAGCAGACTCCAGCAAGACGAGCGGCGGTGCACACTGGTGCACGAGCTCGTCCACATGGAGCTGGGGCATGCCGGCTGCCAAGCGCCGAGGATTGAATACGAGGTCCGCGCCGAAACCGCGCGACGCCTCATCCCCATAGAAGCACTCTGCACACACGCTGCCTGGGCCGCCTCCATTGATGAGCTGGCCGAAGATCTCTGGGTCACCCCTGAAGTCGTCACCGACAGAATCCAAACACTCACGCCCCAAGAAGCAGCACAGCTGTCTCTTGTCGAGCACCAAACACGCTAACCCTTCCGGGTTGATCAGACAGGACATGCCATGCGAGGCAGGCCAAAACTCCCCATCGGGGCTCACGGCGACATCAACGTGGTCAGAGTCGGCAACAGCTGGCAAGCGCAGTGCCGCTACCGGGACACGGACGGCGAGACCAGGCAAGTCACCGCCTCAGCCCCGGCCCAGGGCAAAGCAAAACTCCGACTCCAAGAGAAGCTGAAGAACCGCGGCCGCGTTGGCGGAGAGGACATCACCAGGCACACCACCATCGCCCAGCTGGCCCTGCTGTGGCTCCGCACGCTGAGCCAGTCCACAGCCACCGCCGACCAGTACCAGGACAAAGTAGACAAGCACATCGTCCCCGCCCTGGGAGACCTCGCAATCCACGAAGCCACCACAGGCCGCCTAGAAGCCTTCCTGCGAGCGCTGCAGGCAAAGACCCCTACGACTGCCCGCATGACGCGCACGGTGCTGTCCCTGATGTTTGGCATGGCCGTCAGGCATGACGCCATCACGGTCAACCCGGTGGGGGAGGTGCTGATGGTCGCCCAAGAGAAGAAGAAAGTCACCGCGCTGAGTGTTGACGAGGTTCAGGCTCTGCGGGCTGACATCGAACGGTGGGCCAAAGAACGTCCCGGGCGTGACCAGGTGCGGGACTCGGTGGATGTCTTCCTGGCCACCGGGCTGCGGCCGGGGGAGTTGCTGGCGCTGCGGTTCAGTGACATTGACTTCAACGCCAACACCATCGAGGTCACGGGCACGGTGAAGCGCGACTCAGTCAAGGGTCTGCACCGGCAGGACTATCCCAAGTCGGAGTCCGGCGAGCGCATTCTCACGCTGCCGTACTTTGGCACCAAGGTACTCCGGCGCCGGCGGCTGTCGGCGAAGTCTGACCTGGTCTTCGCCAGCCGGTCTGGTGACCTCATGGAGCCGTCTAACTTCCGCCGACAGTGGCGTGACGCGCGTGGGGAGAAGTGGGCCTACGTCCAGCCGCGAAGCTTCCGGAAGGCAGTGGCCACACTCATCGAGCGCGAGTCCGGCTCCGTGGCTGCCTCGCTGCAGCTGGGCCACAGCTCGGACGCCGTGACCAAGAAGCACTACATCGCTAGGGATAAATTGGCCCCGGACGCGAGCTCGACGCTGGACAAGTGGGTCACGAAACGACCCGCGAAGGCCTGATTTTTCACCAGAAGTCACGGAATAAGCGTGGAATAAGCGTGGACCTGGAGCATTAAGCGTTAAATAAAAAAACCGCTCCAACCCCGGCGCTTGCCAGTGTTGGAGCGGTTTTACCCTGTGCACCCCTCCGGACTTGAACCGGAAACCCATTGATTAAGAGTCAATTGCTCTGCCAATTGAGCTAGGGGTGCAGACTATTCTTATGTATTTCTCTTTGCAGTAAAAAACCGCACCAACACCGGTTGTTACCAGCGCTGGAGCGGCAATACCAGTGCACCCCTCCGGACTTGAACCGGAAACCCATTGATTAAGAGTCAATTGCTCTGCCAATTGAGCTAGGGGTGCAACTTTCACCGCGTAGAAGCACTTCGGTTTGTGTCCATCGTGTTCCTCGCAACGACATGAAACTATACGGCCTTTTTGGTTCCGTGTGAAATCGAAGTCTCAGCTTTTGCCGGTTTTGAGTTGTGTATCACACTAAATCTCCCGCTCTTCCCTGTGAAGACACAGGTTTAGGTGCAGAAAAGCCACCATAAAAGTTTCCTCCACTCCGCGTTGGGTCCTCTCCGTTGAACCCTGCGCGTGGCCTACTGGCTTGTGTCAACTTTATGAAGCGCGGCAGGGGAACAAAGTTTAATGGTGGCCTCTGTCGCTACTTCAGCCATAGAATGGCGCTCATGAGTGTGAATATCAATTCAGCGGAATCATCAGAGGGCATCATCCGTACCGCCGATGGCAAGCCGGACATCAAACCCCGGAGCCGGGTTGTTACGGACGGTATTCATGCCGCCCCAGCGCGCGGCATGTTCCGTGCTGTGGGCATGGGAGATGACGATTTCAGGAAGCCTCAGATTGGTGTGGCTAGCTCTTGGAATGAGATCACGCCCTGCAACCTCTCCCTGAACCGCCTTGCTCAAGGTGCCAAAGAAGGTGTTTTCGCAGCCGACGGCTTCCCCATGCAATTCGGCACCATTTCGGTCTCCGACGGAATCTCCATGGGTCATGAGGGAATGCACTTCTCCCTAGTTTCGCGTGAGGTCATTGCCGACTCTGTGGAAACGGTCATGATGGCTGAGCGTTTGGACGGCTCCGTGCTGCTGGCCGGTTGCGATAAGTCCTTGCCCGGCATGCTCATGGCCGCCGCCCGGCTGAATCTTGCCAGCGTCTTCCTCTATGCCGGTTCAATCATGCCCGGCTTTGCAAAGCTGGAGGATGGCACGGAGAAGGAAGTCACCTTGATTGACGCCTTCGAAGCCGTCGGCGCCTGCGCCGCAGGCACCATGAGTTTGAAGGATCTTGACGCCATTGAGCGCGCCATCTGCCCCGGCGAAGGCGCATGCGGTGGAATGTACACAGCAAATACAATGGCCTGCATCGGCGAAGCGCTAGGCATGTCCCTGCCAGGCTCCGCCGCCCCGCCAAGCGCCGACCGCCGTCGTGACATGTATGCGCGCAAGTCCGGTGAAGCCGTGGTGCACCTGCTTGAAAAGGGCATCCGCGCCCGCGACATCATGACGAAGAAAGCCTTTGAAAACGCCATCGCCGTCACCATGGCATTTGGCGGTTCCACCAATGCCGTGCTGCACTTGCTGGCCATTGCTCGCGAAGCCGAGGTGGATCTGAGCCTGGATGACTTCAACCGGATCGGCGATAAGGTCCCGCACCTGGGTGATCTCAAGCCTTTTGGCCGCTACGTGATGTTCGACGTCGATAAGATTGGCGGTGTGCCTGTGATTATGAAGGCCCTGCTCGACGCCGGCCTCCTCCATGGTGATGCTCTCACCGTTACGGGCAAAACAGTTGCCGAGAATCTGGCTGAGATCAACCCGCCGGATCCAGATGGCAAGGTCCTGCGGGCTATGGATAACCCGATTCACAAAACCGGTGGAATCACCATTTTGCACGGTTCCATGGCACCGGAGGGTGCCGTCGTTAAAAGTGCCGGGTTCGACCTTGACATCTTTGAAGGTACCGCCCGTGTGTTTGAGCGTGAGCAGGGTGCCCTGCAGGCTTTGGAAAAGGGCGAAATTCAGGCCGGTGACGTGGTCGTTATTCGCTATGAAGGCCCCAAAGGTGGGCCGGGGATGCGAGAGATGCTTGCCATTACCGGTGCCATTAAGGGTGCCGGGCTGGGTAAAGACGTTCTCTTGCTCACCGACGGCCGGTTCTCCGGGGGCACCACGGGGCTGTGCATTGGCCACGTTGCCCCTGAAGCGGTCGACGGCGGTCCCATCGCTTTTGTCCGCGACGGGGACAAGATTCGTGTTGATATTGGGAATCGCAGTTTTGACCTACTGGTTGACGACGCCGAATTGGAGTCCCGCAAAATTGGTTGGACACCATTGCCGGCCAAGTTCACGACAGGCGTTTTGGCTAAGTATGCAAAGTTGGTCAACAGCGCTTCGACGGGCGCCTATTGCAGCTAGAGGTAAGCGCATTCCTCCCCGTAGAGTGGCAGGTAGGGAGCTACTTTACGGGGTCCCGTTCGTGACCATCCGAAGCACCTGCCCACAGAGTGGACTTCGGGTCCATATAGTGAGACGGTATCGTTCGCTGTTTGACACTTAAGCGTTGAAAACGGGAGACTTACACACATGCAACGAAAGCTTCCAAGCGTCATTAGCTAGCGCGTGAGGCGAAATGACCGCACCCATGGTCATGGCTCCAGTGGCGTTCTCCAATGAGAGAACTTCACGACACGTGCATACCCCTCGCTGAGAGCCTTATGGGCTGAGGGGTTCTTTTTGTTTCCACCACCAGCGGCAACTCGTATAACTGCGTTCGGCACCCAGAACTGAACGCAAATAAATAAGAAACACCTAAGAGCATGAGTTTCCCGAAGGAAGAACCGATGAGTAAAGGAACGCCCGGCAGCCCATCGCTGATGGCAGCCAAATCCTCTGGACACGGTGCCCAAGCCAGCACCACTTCTGGCGCAGTGAGCACCCTCAAGCCAGCCTCCGACGTCGTAGGTCCCAACAATGTTGTGGCACCTATTCAGATGACAGGCTCCGAAGCGCTTGTGCGTGCCCTTGAAGAGCTTGGTGTCAAGGACATTTTTGGTTTGCCCGGTGGAGCCATCCTTCCCACGTATGACCCGCTCATGGCATCTTCCCTCAATCACGTTCTTGTGCGACACGAACAAGGCGCCGGTCACGCTGCCCAGGGCTACGCACAGGTCACAGGCAATGTTGGTGTTTGTATTGCGACTTCCGGCCCCGGTGCCACCAACCTTGTAACGCCCATCATGGACGCGCACATGGACTCGGTTCCGTTAGTGGCTATCACCGGCCAGGTATCCAGTTCAGTCATTGGCACCGATGCTTTTCAGGAAGCAGACATTGTTGGCATCACCATGCCGATCACTAAACACTCCTACTTAGTGACTGACCCCAATGACATCCCTCGCGTTTTGGCCGAGGCATTTCACCTCGCCTCCACCGGGCGCCCCGGCCCCGTTCTGGTTGACGTGGCCAAGGACGCCCAGCAAGGCCAAATGACCTTTTCCTGGCCGCCAGTCATTGACCTGCCCGGCTACCGCCCGGTTTTTCGCGGCCATTCCAAGCAGTTGCGTGAAGCTGCCCGGTTGATCCGTGAATCAAAGAAGCCGGTACTTTATGTTGGCGGGGGAGTCATCAAGGCCAACGCCGCCACCGAGCTCATGGCACTGGCGGAACTCACTGGTATCCCCGTCGTCACCACTCTGATGGCTCGCGGAGCATTCCCGGACTCGCACCATCTGCACGTTGGCATGCCCGGCATGCACGGCGCCGTTTCCGCAGTCACGGCACTGCAGCAGTCAGATCTGCTGATCACCTTAGGCGCCCGCTTCGATGACCGCGTGACCGGCGTGCTCAGCAGCTTTGCACCGCATGCAAAGGTTATCCACGCAGATATTGACCCTGCGGAGATTTCCAAGAACCGCACGGCCGATGTGCCGATCGTGGGGTCTTTGAAAGAAATCATCCCCGACCTGACCGTCGCACTCAAAACGGAGCTGGACGCCAACGGCACCCCGGATCTGGGTGATTGGTGGGCATTCCTGGGCAATCTGCGTGACACGTACCCGCTGGGCTGGACCGAGCCCGAAGACGGGCTTATGTCTCCTCAACGCGTCATCTCCCGCATCGGAGCATTGTCAGGTCCCGAGGCTGTGTATGCTGCCGGAGTTGGCCAGCACCAGATGTGGGCGGCGCAGTTCATCAAGTACGAGCGTCCCCGTTCCTGGCTGAACTCAGGAGGCGCTGGCACCATGGGGTACTCGGTGCCTGCTGCCATGGGAGCAAAGGTTGGCAACCCCGACCGCGTTGTCTGGGCAATTGACGGTGACGGCTGTTTCCAGATGACCAACCAGGAGCTGGCCACCTGCCGGATTAACAACATTCCGATCAAAGTTGCCATCATCAACAACTCCTCTTTGGGTATGGTGCGCCAGTGGCAGACACTGTTCTACAACAGCCGCTACTCAAACACGGACCTGAACACCGGCCACGACACCATTCGGGTCCCTGACTTCGTCAAGCTTGCTGAAGCCTATGGCTGTGTTGGTCTGCGCTGCGAACGCGTTGAAGACATTGACGCCACCATTGAAGCGGCCTTGGCCATCAATGACCGTCCAGTGATCATCGATTTCGTTGTTAGCCCGGACTCCATGGTTTGGCCTATGGTGCCCTCAGGTGTCAGCAATGATCAAATTCAAGTTGCCAGGAACATGACCCCAGTGTGGGACGAGGAGGACTAGACATGACTCGACATACTCTTTCCGTACTGGTTGAAGACAAACCCGGTGTTTTGACCCGTGTGGCAAGCATGTTTGCCCGCCGCGCGTTCAATATCAACTCCCTAGCAGTTGGCCCCACAGAGAATGCCGGAATTTCCCGCATGACAGTTGTGGTTGATGCTGACGGTGAACTGATTGAACAAGTCACCAAGCAACTGAATAAACTAGTCAACGTCATCAAGATTGTTGAACTTGTTTCAGAGAATTCCGTACAACGGGACCACATTCTGGTCAAGGTACGGGCGGACGCCGCTACGAGATTGCAGGTAACCCAGGCTGCAGATCTCTTTAGGGCTTCAGTAGTTGATGTGTCCACAGACTCATTGACCATCGAAGCCACCGGTTACGCGGACAAGCTTGCAGCATTGCTCAACGTCTTGGAGCCATTTGGCATCCGAGAAATCGTGCAATCAGGCACCTTGGCCATCGGGCGGGGATCCCGCTCCATGAGCGATAGGGCGTTGCGCGCCTCATAGCGCACACCGTCCGCACACGCCGGCCCATGCGACCGGCATGAAATACTTTTCACCATTGGCAACACACACCATTCATTCAAGGAGCAATACAGTGACCGACATGTTCTACGACGACGACGCAGACCTCTCCATCATCCAGGGTCGCAAGGTCGCCGTCATTGGCTACGGCAGCCAGGGCCACGCACACGCACTGAGCTTGCGCGATTCAGGTGTTGACGTTCGAGTGGGCCTCAAAGAAGGCTCCAAGTCACGTGCCAAGGCAGAGGCAGAGGGCCTGCGCGTCCTCAGTGTTGCAGAGGCAACCGCAGAAGCCGATCTGATCATGATCCTTACACCGGATCAGGTTCAGCGCTTTGTTTACGCAGAAGAAATTGCACCGAACCTCAAGGCAGGCGACGCACTGTTCTTCGGCCACGGCTTTAACATCCGCTACGGTTACATCCAGCCGCCGGCCGACGTTGATGTTGCCCTCGTTGCCCCTAAGGGTCCGGGACACATTGTGCGCCGCGAGTTCGAAGCCGGCCGCGGTGTGCCGGACTTGATCGCAGTTGAGCAGAATGCCACAGGCAAAGCACGCGAGCTGGCACTGTCCTACGCCAAGGGCATCGGTGGAACCCGTGCAGGCGTCATTGAGACAACGTTCACCGAAGAGACCGAAACGGATCTGTTCGGCGAGCAGGCGGTTCTTTGCGGCGGTGCTTCACAGCTGGTTCAGTACGGTTTCGAAGTATTGACCGAAGCCGGTTACAAGCCCGAAGTTGCTTACTTCGAGGTCCTCCACGAGCTCAAGCTCATTGTTGACTTGATGGTTGAAGGTGGCATCGCCAAGCAGCGCTGGAGCGTTTCCGATACAGCAGAGTACGGCGACTACGTCTCCGGTCCTCGCGTGATCACCCCCGAGGTGAAGGAAAACATGAAGGCTGTCCTGAAAGACATCCAGAATGGCGCGTTCGCCAAGCGTTTCATTGACGATCAGGACAACGGCGGCGCCGAGTTCGCTGCGCTGCGCAAGCAGGGCGAGGACCACCCGATCGAGGCCACCGGCCGCGAACTGCGCAAGCTCTTCTCCTGGATCAAGACCAGCGATGACTACACAGAAGGCTCCGTAGCCCGCTAACGCAGCTTATCTATCAACCTTCGACGACGGCGTCTGCCGGACCTGCCTGGTCCAGCGGACGCCGTCGTGCTTTGCCACTGCAGACACAGTCTTTGCGGAGGTCAACACACGCTGGGCGCACGCTCGGCGCACGCCCGGCGCACGCTGAATTTGCTGTGTGACCTACATCGCTTGCGACGTACTTTGTTGCAATTGTTACGTCTGATCAAACCGGCCTCCCATAAACTGAAGCCCGTCTTTTGTTGTTGAATTAATAAGACAAGAACCAGTCACCAAGAATCTCCACAAGATTACAATCGAAAGCTAAAGAGGTCACCAGGTGAGCGCCACCAAGCCAGTAGTACTCCTCGCTGAGGAACTGTCACCCGCCACGATCGAGGCCCTGGGGCCCGATTTTGAGATCCGACATGCAGACGGCGCAGATCGCTCCGCTTTGCTTTCCGCCATTGTTGACGTTGATGCGATCCTGGTTCGCTCCGCAACGCAGGTAGACGCCGAGGCCATCGCCGCGGCGAAGAAACTGAAGATCATTGCACGTGCGGGTGTGGGGCTGGATAACGTTGATATCAAGGCCGCAACCCGGGCCGGGGTCATGGTGGTCAACGCACCAACATCGAACATCGTTTCTGCCGCCGAACTGACAATCGGTCACATTCTTTCCCTGGCCCGGCACATTCCGGCCGCCAGTACCGCGCTGAAAAATGGTGAGTGGAAGCGTTCCAAGTACACCGGAACCGAACTGCTGGAAAAGAAGCTCGGTATCATTGGTTTGGGCCGTATCGGCGCCCTGATCACCGAGCGCGCCAAGGCATTTGGCATGGAGATCGTTGCCTACGATCCCTACGTCACCTCAGCACGCGCCGCCAGCCTGGGAGTACAGCTCCTGTCCCTAGACGAGCTGCTGGAGCAGTCGGACTTCATCACCATCCACATGCCCCGCACCCCAGAAACACTGGGCATGATTGGCACCGAAGCATTCGCCAAGATGAAGAAAACCGCCTACGTCATCAACGTGGCCCGTGGTGGTTTGATCGATGAAGCTGCCCTGAACATCGCCTTGCGCAACGGTGACATTGCCGGAGCTGGCATTGACGTATTCGTCAAGGAACCCGCCACCGACGTTGACTTCCTGGGTCTGGATAACGTCATTGCCACACCCCACCTCGGAGCCTCCACGGATGAAGCACAGGAAAAGGCTGGCGTCTCCGTTGCCAAATCAGTACGTCTGGCCCTTGCCGGCGAGCTGGTTCCTGACGCCGTGAACGTGGCCGGTGGCGTCATTGCCCCCGACGTTCGCCCCGGTATCCCGCTGATTGAGAAGCTGGGCCGGATCTTCACTGCACTGTGCCACGCTTCTGTCACCGCCATTGATGTTGAAGTTGCCGGTGAAATTGCCGCCCACGATGTCAAAGCCCTTGAACTCTCTGCACTTAAGGGTGTCTTCAAGGATGTTGTTTCCGAGCAGGTCTCCTACGTCAACGCACCGGTTTTGGCCGAGCAGCGCGGCATCAAGACCAACCTGATCACCACCTTGGAGTCTGCTGATTACCGCAACGTGCTGACTATCCGCGGGGCGCTCTCGGATGATTCGCAGATTTCCGTTTCAGGTACTTTGACGGGCCCGAAGCAGATTCAGAAGATCGTTTCGGTCAATGGCTATGAACTTGAAATCCCGATGAGCGATCACCTCTTGGTGATCGCCTACGCGGACCGTCCCGGCGTTGTTGGCGCGTTGGGTCGCCTGCTGGGGGAAAACCAGGTCAACATTGCCGGCATGCAGGTTGCTCGCCACACAGAAGGAGGGCAGGCGCTGGCCCTGATCACGGTTGACAGCTCCGTGCCGCAGTCACTGTTGGAAGCCATCAAGGTTGAGATCGGTGCCACCATGGCCCGCGAAGTGGACCTGGAAGACTAATCTCCACACCTCTTCCTAGGTACAACAACGGCGCGGTCCCCACTTTGGTGGGGACCGCGCCGTGGTTCACTTTCCAAGCGTGGACATGCGGTGTTCCAGGAATCTACGTTTAAGGATTTTCACGGTAAATTCATAGGGTGAGAACTACTGACTCGGCCAAGACGCCTTACTACCTGACAACCGCCATCACGTACCCCAACGGCGTTCCGCACATTGGGCACGCGTACGAATACATTGCTACCGACGCCATGGCCCGGTTCAAGCGCCTTGACGGTTTTGATGTCATGTTCCTGACTGGCACAGATGAGCACGGTATGAAGATTGCCCAGACGGCTGAAAAAGAGGGCCTCACGCCCAAAGAACTCGTTGACCGCAACGTCACAATTTTCAAGGAAACCCATGCGGCCCTTGGCATTAGCTATGACCGTTTTATTCGCACCACCGACGCCGATCATTATGCCGCCTCTCAGGCCATCTGGCAGAAGATGGAAGAGGCCGGGGATATTTACTTAGGCAAGTACGAGGGCTGGTACTCGGTTCGTGACGAGGCCTACTACGGCGAAGATGAGACGGAACTGCGCGAGGACGGAAACCGCTACTCCAAGGTCACCGATACTGTACTGACCTGGACCGAGGAGGAAAGCTACTTTTTCCGACTCTCCAATTACCAAGACAAACTGCTGGCACTATACGACTCTGTACCCGAATTTGGTGCCCCCCGAACGCGCTTCAACGAGGTCATCAGCTTCGTCAAGGGAGGGCTAGAAGACCTCTCGGTTAGCCGGACCACATTCGACTGGGGAGTGCCGGTTCCTGGCAACGACAAACACGTCATGTATGTCTGGGTTGATGCGCTGACCAACTACTTAACAGGTGTGGGCTACCCTGATGTGGACTCAGAGGCTTTCAAAAATTACTGGCCGGCAGATGTTCACGTCATCGGCAAGGATATCTCCCGGTTCCATGCCGTGTACTGGCCGGCATTTTTGATGTCCGCCGGACTTGAATTGCCCAAGCGCGTAATGATCCACGGTTTCCTGCACAACAATGGCGTGAAGATGTCCAAATCGCTGGGTAACGTGGTGGCTCCTGCCGACTGGGTTGCCCAATACGGGTTGGACCAGGTGCGCTTCTTCTTGCTGCGTGAAGTTCACTTCGGGGCCGACGGCTCCTACAACCATGACGCTGTGGTGGGTCGTATGAACGCTGACCTGGCTAATAACCTGGGCAACCTAGCCCAACGTTCACTGTCCATGGTGGCGAAGAACTGCTCAGGTACCGTGCCTGCCCCTGGTGCATTCACCTCTGCCGACGAGGAGATTTTGGCTGCTGTACATGGGCTGCTTGAGCACTCACGCAACGCTTATGAGGTGCAGGATTTCCATGGCTCGTTGGAGAAGATCTGGCTTGTTTTGGGCGACACCAACGCTTACTTCGCCGAGCAGGCCCCATGGGTGCTGCGCAAGACTGATGTGGCGCGGATGGAAACAGTTTTGTACGTGACATTGGAGATCCTGCGCATTGTTTCGATCCTCATCCAGCCCGTGATGCCTGACGCGGCCGGTAAGCTGCTGACAATTTTGGGCCAGGGCACCGAAGCAGAGGATACGCTTCGCCAGTTCACGGCCATTTCCACTCCCTTGGTGGCCGGAACCGTGCTGCCCGCTCCGACGCCGATCTTCCCACGGTATGAGGAGCCGGCCGAGGCGTAGTCTTCCTTATTACCTAAAAGCCGCCGGTTGCGGATAAAGCCACCCCGCGCGCGGTGGCTTTATCCGCAACCGGCGGCTTTTGTGGTGGGCGGCGCTATTTTTGACGCAGTCCCGCTTCGCGTAAAAGGTAGATGAACCGTTCCCTGTTCATCATTTCCTTCCAATCCCAGCGCACGAAACCATTTCCTTGGGCACGGATCTGGTTCTCACGTTGCTTTTCCTTCAACACGCGTTGTTGAATGCTGAGCCCACCTCCCCAATCACCGCGCAGGTACTTGCCCTTGCCATCAAATTCACCCACTATTTTCTGCTCCTCGAACCAGAAGTCCACAAACGCGTTGCTGCCATCACGTAGTGTGAAATGTTTTTGCAGTACGGGCGCGGGGAATCCCCATTGGTGCATTTTTGCACGGCTGATCGACTCGCCGGCCGATCCTGAGAGGGAGGAGCTGAAGTTGATGATGGCAAGGGCTCGTCGCTGCGCGGCCTTGGTGGGTAGGAGCTCTGCTGAGTTCACAAGGTCCGCAAGCTGTAATGGCGGACCTTGTGGGTCTGTGCTCTGCCATGTTGGCTCGGTGAAGTCCGACTCCGAACCTGCGGGAGTGAAGTGATTGAGCATGTAGTTGCGGTTTGGGATGCGCAAACTTGAGTCGCAGATGGCCACCGCGGAGGGAAAATCAAGTGACAGAATCAGTTGCATGACGGTTGTAATTTTGTCTGTTAGTAAGAACGGGCCACAGCGCAGCATCCCTTCAGTCATCGAACCGCGGTGACGGACCACCCCGTTCTTGGACCGGCCGCTGGTCATAACATCCGTCATGACGTGCAGCTTCTGGGGTGTTCGCACTAGCCAAAGACCCCATAGGAGCCCAGCGGTGGCATGCGTAAAAACGGGCTGTCGCAGTGTTTGTTGTTGGTAAGCGAGCGTCTTCATGCCGTATTTTTGTGGCAGATTGAGTTCAGTCCACTCGGTAGATTTCATATAGATGCCACGCCGTAGGCGTGTCAGCTCACCTTTATTGGTAAGCGTGACAAGTGCGCGGCGGTCTTGTCCCACCTTTTCAAGATCGGCCGGACGGATCAGGCGTGGCAAGTTCATACATCCGAGCGTTCCACCCGGAGAGCGAGAGTGAAAGAGGCACGGTTGCAATTGTGGATAACTCCCGGCTGTGCACAACCTCGACCCATTGGGTAAAGCCGCCGGTTGCGGATAAAGCCACCCGGCGCCGAGTGGCTTTATCCGCAACCGGCGGCTTTAGCGCTGCAGGAGCCGCTCAGTCCATGGCCATTCCCTCAACAGGTGAGAGCTTCGCAGCGCGGTGAGCCGGCACTACTGAGGCCAGGAGACCGGCAACGCCAGCTACGAGCACCACCAGCAAGATTTGACCCCAAGGGACCATGACTGGGACGTCGGCAAAGTTGCCTAGGGCCGATTGCGCGCCAGCCCAACCGTAGATGACGCCCATGAAGGAGCCTATGAGCGCGGCAACTCCGGCAATCAGGACCGCTTCCAGCGCCAACATGCCTCGCAGCTGACCTCGTGTGAGACCCAAGGCCCGCAGTAAGGAATTTTCCCGGGTCCGTTCCAACACGGACAATGACAGCGTGTTCGCCACGCCGATCAGCGCAATGAACACGGCCACGGCCAGCAGCCCTGTAACCACAAGCAGCAACATATCGATGATCTGGTTGAACATGGCCTTCTCCAGAACGGCACCGCTGACCTGGTAATCGTCAATATGCAACGCACTGGCCAGAGATGTGCGCAGATCCGTTAGGGCGCTAGCATCTAGTGACTCGTCAACGGAAATCCATAGGGGAGCAATTTCTTGGCTGTGCAGCGGGTCGCCGGCATCCAGCGCAGGGAAGCTCGCCAAGGAAACCAGAGCATTTGAGCCATCGGTTGTGGCCGGGGTTGCGCTCAGAGTGGTTGTTTGAGTTCCGGCGGCCAGACTGACCGAGGTGCTTTGGAAACTCTTGGGCAGTACTGCTGATGTAGGGCCGGGACGGTTGGCGGGATTCGCCAGTAAAGCCAGCGCATCGGACTCTGATATTGCGTAGGCAGGCAGCTGCGTATCCCCGACCACTATGGAACCAACCAGCTCCAGTTTGGCAATATGCTTGACGCCTGGGAGTGCCGCTGCTGCTGCGATATCGGCCGGCGAAATCGGGGTTGCCCCGGGATAGCTCTGGGCGGTGATATCTACCGGATAACTGCCGTCAAGCTCGGTATCAAAGGCGTGTCTGGCTGTTGCTGCGCCAGTCATCATCATGGTTACAAGAGTCACTCCAATGAGGAGGGCTGAGGCCGTTGCCGTGGTCCTACGCGGATTCCGCACCGCGTTGGCGGCGGCCATTCGCCCCGGGACCCCGGCGGGACGAGCCAGTATCCCAGCTAGTGAGACCAGCTGGGGCACAATGAGAGTGGCCATCATCAGGATGCCTATGAAGGAGGCAGCTCCGGCGGGCAACGCCAAGAGTAGGTTTGCGCTCAGGCCGCCAACAACCAGCCCCACGCCGCCGAGCAGCGTGAGCACAATCCCGATTATTAGACGTGCGCGGCCGCCAGCATTCTGCAGTGAGGCGTCATCAACGGGCCGCAACGCAGCCAGAGGTGCCACAGCTGTTGCAGCTCGGGCGGGAACTAGAGCGGACAGTACCGTGAGCGAGGTTCCTACCACAAGCCCGGCAATGATGGCCGACGGCGGTACCGCCAAAGTGGCAAAGGTGAAGTCAGGGTTGTTGGCCAGCAGCGCCAAGATCAAGGCCATGATACCCGCCGCTGTAAGAACACCCAGTATCGAGGCCACGAAGCCCACAATGAGTGCTTCAACTATGACGGAGTTGCGAATCTGTTTCCGGCTGGCTCCAATACAGCGCAACAGTGCCAACTCCCGAGTCCTCTGAGCAACCAGCACGGAGAACGTATTGGAGACCACCAATGCCGAAACTAGCAAGGCAACGGCGGCGAATGCCAACAAGATGATGGTCAGTTGGTCCTGACCCCCTGTGAACATGGCCACCATTTCAGTGGTCTTTTCATCCGCTGTCAGGATTGTTGTTGCAGGACGGTCCAGACTGGTGGAGAGCGCCGATTTGGCCTCATCCACGGTGACACCGGGTTTTAGCTTCATAGCGATGCTGTCAAAGTTAGCGTCGCCGGGCGCAATGGTGCGCACAGCGGCCAGTGTGCCTACAAATTGCGCGGAGCCCTGCAACATGGGGTTTGTGGAGGAGGCCATGATGCCGGTGATGCTTGCCTGCAGACTGGTTGCAGCAGCGCCACCGGTGGCATCTGCGGAGGCAGTATTACTGCCGGATACGGCCTCACCTTTCACAGTTACTTTGCTACCTATCGTGAGGGAATTGCGCTTGGCGGTTTGCGCATCCACCACCACCTCGTTCTTACTGGAGGGCCATGCTCCCGAAAGCAACGCGAGAGGCTCCAAGGCTGAGTTGTCCGGCATATTCCGGAAGGACGCGCCAAGGGAAGTGTTGCCTAGATCAGACTGGGCATACACCGAAATCAGGGGGTAGGACTGAGCCACCAGTGAAGATGAGGCAACCATTTCAGCCGAACTCGCCGTCAACAGTTGCTCGTTTGTGGGGGAGATGAGCAAATCGGCTGATGCATATTCCTGGCCGATGCTGGCCTTCAAGGATGCCTTTGTGGAGGCATTGACCATCAGTGTTGCCGAAAGAAATGCGACCGCTAGGAGCACGGCCAAAGTAATGGCGATAAACCGCCGCGAATGAGTTTTAAGTTGGCTCAGGGAAACGTGCAACACGACTTATGCCCCCAAGGAAGCCAGCGAAGCCAGCACCGACTCGGCGGTGGGATTCTCCAACTGGCCCACCAGTTCGCCGTCGTTCATCAGAACCACGCGGTCAGCATAAGAGGCTGCCACCGGATCGTGGGTGACCATAATAATGCTCTGACCCATCTCCCGGGATGAGCGGCGCAACATGCCCAGGACTTCGGCGCCGGAGCGCGAATCTAGGTTTCCGGTGGGCTCATCGCCGAAAATGACATCGGGGCGGGTGAGTAGAGCTCGGGCAACGGCAACACGTTGTTGCTGGCCTCCGGAAAGCTCGTGCGGCTTGTGTTTGAGCCTGTCGGTTAAACCCAGCGTGGTGGTGATGAAGGTGAACCATTCCTTGTCCACTGTGCTGCCTGCCAGGGCCACCGGTAAAGTGATGTTGGCTTCTGCGGTCAGGGTCGGGACTAGATTGAAGGCTTGGAAGACGAAGCCAATCCGGTCCCGGCGCAGTTGTGTTAAAGCCTTGTCGTTCAGTGCGGTTAGCTCGGTGTCGCCTAGATGGATGGTGCCTGAAGAGACTGAGTCCAGGCCAGCCAAACAGTGCATCAGTGTTGATTTTCCGGAGCCTGAGGGGCCCATGATCGCGGTGAACTGGCCGGCGGGGAAATCCAGATCCACGTTCTTCAGCGCGGTCACCTCTGTCTCGCCTTTGCCGTAGCTTTTACGCAATCCGCGGGCCTGAACCGCTAGCGTACGTTGTTTTTGCTCTGTTGTGATGATCATGGTTTCAGCCTATTTTTTTTACTGGCTTGGCGGATCGGAGTAAGGGTGGATATGAGGGTAGGGTTCGACGCCGGAACCTCCTACCAGGGGTGGAGTGCGGTCCCGGAGGGGCCAGTTTGGGTCCATAAAATGGGCCGGAGCCGGACCTAGCGGTCAAGGTCGGGCGCGGGCCTGAGTTTCTTAAGCCAGAACTCCGTCTGCGCAATGTGCCCGGCGGTCGCTGTGGCTGCGGAGGAAGGGTCCCGATTTCTAATCGCTTCAACAATGTCCCGATGGCCCTTGTTGCTGGCCTCGCGCACGTTCGCTCCCTCAACGCTGTCAAAAACATTGAAATGCCGGCCTCGGGACCGAAAAAGACCCATCAATGAGGTCAGAGTTGAATTGCCGCCAGCGGCACAAATCGCTTCGTGGAAGCGGGCATCTAAGTCGGAGATGTCAGCGGAGTTCTCGGTGGCCTCCATTTTGGCCACCAGATCATCCAATTCTGCCATGAGCTCAGGTGTTGCCCGGGCCGCTGCCCCGGCGGCAGCATGTGATTCCAAGGAGCGGCGTATTTCGAAAAGTTCAAGAACGCTGTCAAAGGGGAAAAGGTCCACTAGCAACGCGAAGCCCTTGAGGATCTGTGCCGGTTCAAGGGAGGAAACATAGGTTCCAGAGCCGTGTCTAGCTTCCATAACGCCCAAGGCAGACATGGCGCGGATTGCCTCGCGTAGGGAACTACGCGAAACACCAAGTTGTGCGGCCAGTTCGCCTTCGGGCGGGCATTTCTGGCCAGGCAGCAGCTCACCGGATGCGATCTTGGCCCGTAACCCGTGCATGGCCGTCTCCACTGCGCTCATCGGAGGTCCCTTTCGGTAACTGTTATCATGGTCCTTCGAAATCTACAGACTCATCATATGTGTTGCAAAAGTCCTCATATGTCTTCCAAGTATTTTCCAACAATAATGGCCTAATTGCTGGCAAATAGAGTAAGTCATCGGACAAGTTTTCTAATTCATCTCTTGTCTTCATTCAAAATGTGAGGTAGCTTACTGATGAATCGTTATCAGCCGCCAACAGAAAGTACTCCGTGGCTTCTTCTTGCAGCACAGCACCATCCGCGCTTCTGACTCCGGAGGGGCAGCCCGCCCTGACTGATTGGTCGCTGAGCGCTGACAAACTTCATCTCAACCATGGTTCGTTCGGCGCCGTGCCCCGTGCCGCTCAGGAGCACCAGCTGGCCTTGAAGGCTCGCATGGAGGCCAACCCCTGCACCTGGTTCATGGGCCAGTCGGTAGCCTTGGCCACCACCCGCCAAGAAATTGCTGACTTCCTTGGCGTGGCTGCCAATGACTTGGCTTTGGTCCCTAATGCCAGTGCCGGCGTCAGTGTTGTTTACAATTCTTTGACCTTCGCCGCCGGCGCCCAGATTGTGACCACAAATCATGCCTATGGTGCCGTTCTAGAAGGTGCGCGCCGGGTCGCCCGCGAATGTAACGGTGAGGTGCGTGTGGCCGTCGTGCCGCTAGAGGCCGATGCGGCCAAGAGCGCTGAACTGATCATGGCGCAGGTGACCGAGCGCACGGCCCTGATCGTGATCGATCAAACCACCTCGGCTACAGCGCGTGCTCTTCCGGTGTTGGAGATCGCCCGGGCCGCCAAGAAATTAAGCATCCCGTTGTTGGTGGACGGGGCACACTCACCCGGGGCTGAAGCTGAGCCCGTGCCGGATTTTGAGGGCGTTTGGGTAGGTAATTTGCACAAATTTGCGTGCGCTCCTCGGGGAACGGCAGCGGTTGTGGCTCGCGGGCCTTTGCGTGAACTATTACACCCGCTGATCGATTCCTGGGGGTTCCCGCACGCATTTCCAGAGAACTTTGATCATGTGGGCACTCAGGATGTCAGCCCGTGGATGGCGGCCAAGACCGCTTTTGACACCATTGAAACCCGCTATGGGTGGGATGCTGTCCGTAGTTATTCCTGCGCCTTGGCAGATTACGGCCAGTCCATTATCCAAGATGCCCTCACCGCCAAGACGGGGCAGGATGCAGCGGTCGACGTCGGAATGCAGGTTGGTCAGTTGCGGCTGGTCAGGCTTCCCCAAGGGTTGGCAACGACGCACGAGGATTCCCACGCCGTACGTGCCTGGATCTCCGAGGTTCTGAACATTGAAACCGCTATCACCACTTTTGGCGGGGCCGGCTTCCTGCGGCTTTCGACCCATGTCTACAACACGGCCCGGGATTATGAATACTTTGCCGAACGAGCGGTCCCTGAACTTTTCCGGCTGGCACATCTGCGTTAGCCACGCAGAACCGCTCCCTGTAGCTCTCCGCAAGACCCACCGCCGCTACACTATGAAAGGCCTCCCATGAAAAAGAAAATCACTACCGTCACCGCCTTGGGCGTTGCCGCAGTTCTTGTCCTATCCGGCTGTGGCGGAGGTAATTCCTCTGCAGAGGGCACGGTCACCCTAAAAATGGTTGAGAGCCTGACTAATCCCACCCGAACGGACACTTTAAAATCACTCTTGGCAGGATTTGAAAAAGCTAATCCTGGTATCAAGGTGGACCTCATCTCACCACCAACGGACTCGGCAGATCAAAAAATCCAGCAAATGCTGCAGTCTGGTAAAGGCATTGACGTGGTTGAAGCCCGAGACATCACGGTTGGCTCCTTCGGCGCGAATAAGTGGTTGTATGACATGAGCGCGGATCTGAAGGACTGGGACGGCTGGACGAACCTCACAGATAACGCAGTTAACTATTCCAAACAAGACGGCAAGACCTACTACATTCCCTATGGTTTCTACGGGCTCTCGCTGTTCTACCGCACGGACTTGGTGAAGGAGGCAGGGTTCTCCGGACCACCGGCGAGCTGGCAGGACCTCCTGAAACAGTCAGAAAAGCTGAACGAACCCGACGCCAATAAGTTCGGCTACGCCTTCCGCGGAGGACCCAATGCCAACTCCAACGCCGTCGCCGTAATCGAGGCCTACACAGCAGATCAGATTGATCTAGAGAATGCTTTCAAACTCAACAACGGAAAAACCATCTTCTCCGCTCCCGAGGCACAGCAGGCCATGGATGACTACTTGGAGATTTTCAAGAAAGGATCTCCGCCGTCGTCCGTGGCATGGGGCTACCCGGAAATGGTTCAAGGCTTCAGTAACGGTTCCACAGCATTTCTGCTCCAGGACCCTGAAGTAATCGCCACCATCAAGGAGTCAAAATCCATCAAGGATGACCAGTGGAATGTTGCACCATTGCTTGTTGGCCCCACTGGTAAAGCCATCCAACCGGTAGCAACGGCAGGCTGGGGTATCGCTGAGTCCAGCACCGCCAAGCCAGAAGCCATCAAACTCATCAAGTACCTCTCTCAGGGCGAGCCGGCCACCCAGTTCAGTAAGGACAACTCACTGGTCCCGATTCTGAAATCTGCTGCCGAGGATCCGTTTTACAGCACAGGCCCCTGGGCCGCATACGTCACCATGACCGAGAACCCAGAGACTTACATTTCGGCCGTACAGCCCCGTGGCGTGGCTTGGTGGACCGAATGGATTAAGAAGTCCGACGGCGAACTGCAGCGCGTTCTCACCGGCAAGATGACCACCACGGAACTCTTGGCCAGCTGGGACAGCTACTGGACCGAAAAGATGGCGGGCTAGTCACCTGTGGCACTGAAAGCTAAGCAGGAGGGGGTGCGCGGGCAGAGCCTTGCCGGCGCACCACCAGCACCGCAGACTGTCTACTCCCGGAAGAAACGGTTCAACTCCAGGACCGCACTGACGCTACTGGCCTTCATGGCTCCCGCAGCAATCTTTGTTGGCATCTTTACCTACTATCCAATGATCTCGGGCAGCCAGATGGCGTTCCGTCATTGGAACCTTAACGATCTTTCCGACACCTCATGGGTTGGTTGGGGCAACTTCGTTACTCTTTTCGAGAATCCAGAATTTGGCACTATTGTTCGCAACACTGTTGTCTGGGTGGTTGGTTCGTTGGTGCCCCAGGTGGTTATCGGGTTTGCGCTGGCATTGTTCCTCAAACGGCGTTTCAGATTTCGCAGCGCATACCAAGCGCTCATCTTCTTCCCATGGGCCGTGTCCGGATTCCTGATCGGTATGCTCTTCCGCTGGATGTTCAACGCCGAGTTCGGCGTTGTCAATGATCTTTTGATGAAGACGGGGCTGACGGACTCGCCCATCCCGTGGCTGGCCGAACCCAGCTTCGCCATGACCGCCATCATTGTGGCCAATATTTGGTACGGCGTGACGTTCTTCGCCATTATGATTCTGGCCGCGCTGCAGTCAGTCTCCGAAGACATGTATGAAGCGGCGGCGATTGACGGTGCCGGGAAAATCCGGACCTTCTTGAGCATTACTCTGCCAGCCATTTCAGTCACGCTGGGGCTTACCATTCTCTTGCGCATTATCTGGATCTTTAACTTCCCGGATGTCATCTGGGCTATGACCGGCGGCGGACCGGCTGACCAAACCCACATCATCACCACCTACATGATCAAAATTACTCAAGAGGGTGATTACGGTCAGGCCTCGGCACTGGGCTTGATAGTGGTCTTTACCTTGATGTTGTTTGCCGCGTTCTACCTGATGGCCGTGCGTCCCCGAAAGGCAAACCGATGATCAATAAACAAACCGCTTTGGGGCGCACCACCAAGATCATCTTTTTGGGCCTCGCGTTGATTGTGACGATCTTTCCGTTGTACTGGATTGTTGTCACGTCACTGAAGGCTCCCGGAACAATCTATTCATTGCCCCTAGACTACTGGCCCAAGGAATTGTCCTTGGAGAACTACGTTGGATTGTTCACGAAGTCCGATTTTGGCCGGTACATGATCAACAGCTTGTTGGTGGCCACAGTTGCCGCCACGGTGGCGACCCTGATCTCCCTGCTCTCGGCGTATGTGCTGGCACGTTTTCAATTTTCGGGACGCGGCGCGGTCTTGGGAGCCTTTCTGCTGACCCAGATGATCCCGGGATTTATCGCACTAGGCCCGTTGTACATGATGATGACAAACTTCAATTTGGTTGATTCTAAAACCGGACTGATTCTTGTCTACATCGCTATCTGTATTCCGTTCTGCACCATCATGCTCCGTGGCTTCTTTGAAAACGTGCCGGATGCGTTGGAGGAGGCTGCCATGATTGACGGCTGCTCACGACTTGGTGCGCTCTTCCGTGTCTTGGTGCCCGTTATGATGCCGGGCATTGCTGCCAGCTTCATCTTCAACTTCGTCAACTGCTGGAATGAACTATTCCTGTCGGTGACATTGATGAATAGCGATGAAAACAAGACCATTCCGACGGCGCTTGCCGGTTTTATCTCCAGCTTCAACATTGACTGGGGTTCCATGTCAGCTGCCGCCGTGCTGACGGTTGTCCCAACCTTGGTTATCTTTGCCTTCGCCAGCAAATTCATTGTGCAGGGACTGACAGCAGGTGCAGTGAAGGGCTAACTCCAAAAAAACGGCGAATAGGGTGTCTCGACCACGAATCAAAGGGGTAGTTATCTCCAATCTCGAAGGGGGAGAGGGGTAGTTATCTCCAATCTCGGCGGGTTAGCGCGGGGAGACTATCCCAGTCTCATAGGCAATGACCACCACTTGCACACGGTCCCGGGCGTTCAGTTTGGCCAAGATATGGCCCACATGGGTCTTGACAGTGGCCTCTGAGACAAAGAGTTGAGTAGCGATCTCCGGGTTGGAAAGCCCGTTGGCAATCAACACAAACACCTCATGCTCACGGCCGGTGAGGCTGGCCACGGCTGCTGCGTTGGCGTCATTGGCAAGACTGGGTGCTGAGAGCATGGGTGCCACATGATCTAGGAGTCGCCGTGTGGTGGAGGGGGCAATCACCGCGTCGCCGGCAAAAACTGTTCTGATGGCTCCGAGCAGCTCTTCCGGAGGGGCATCTTTCAGAAGGAATCCACTAGCCCCGGCCTGAATGGCTGCCAACGCATATTCATCCAAGTCGAAAGTTGTCAGTACCACAATTTTCAGATCGGCCAGCCATGATCCCTCCGGGGCAGCATTGATCCGTTGCATCAATTTTCGTGTAGTTTCCAACCCGTCCATTCCGGGCATGCGCACATCCATGAGGACCACATCCGTGGCTGTCACGGCGAGTCTCTGCAATGCCTCGATACCGTTGCCGGCCTGCACCACCACGCTAAGATCGGCCTGAGAATTAATGAGCATGCCTAAACCTGAGCGGACCAATTGCTGATCATCCACTAAGGCAACGCGAATGGGGGAGTTAGGTGTCATGAGGTTAGTTCTCCGAATAGGGAATGAATGCTGTGATGTTGAATCCTCCACCGGGGAGCGGGCCCGCGCTAAGTTTTCCGTCGTAAAGCTTGACCCGTTCAGCCATACCGCGCAAACCGTTTCCGCCGGCGCCGGCAGGGGTTGGGCTGGAGGCTCCGCGGCCGTCGTCGTTCACACTAACTTCCAACCCGCGGGCATTCCACCCAAGATTGACGGTGGCTTGAACGTTGGGACCTGCGTGCTTCATGACGTTAGTTAGTGCTTCTTGAACGGCGCGGTACGCGGTGAGTTCGGCCCCGGCAGGCAGCGGGCGTCTTGAATCGCCAGTGACACTGTAACCCACGGGTAGTCCGGCTGCGCGGATACCCAAAAGAAGCTCGTCAAGGTCCATCAGGCCTGGCAGCGGGCGGGTTGAGGCCTCGGCGTCACCCCGCAACACGCCCAAAAGCCGGCGCATTTCTTGCAGAGATGAACGGCCCGTGGCGGCGATTGTGGCCAGCGTTTCAGGGGCAATCTCAGGATTGGCCACTGCTGCGTACCGGGCGCCGTCGGCCTGGGTGATGATGACGGAAAGAGAATGCGCCACAATATCGTGCATTTCGCGGGCAATGTGCGCACGTTCATCGCTGGCTGCCAGTTCGCGTTCATGCTGCGCTTCGATTTCCAGCCGGTTGGCACGGTCGGAGAGGGCTTGTTCGCGCAAGCGTTTGGTGCGGGTTAAATCCCCTGCTGTCCAGCTGAATAGGACTAATACCCAGACCGAAATGATGGTGACAATCCCTGATGGCAGATCTGCCAACGAGGTTGTCCCAAAGTTGTAAAAATAGCGGGTGACCAACAGGACGGCACCCACTAAAGCCAGGCCGAGTCCGCCTAGGCTGGCCCACCGGGGTCCGAACGCCGCAAGGGCGTAAACAACAAGAGGCACAGCAATATTGGCCGGTGCCGGAGGAACATGCAAGGCCCACTGCAGTAGCGCAACCCCCGCAATAAGGCTCCCAGCCAAGACAGTCCGTGTGCGCCGCCACGCTAAAGGAACCGCCAAGGCTGCGGCGAAGATGCTACTGACTAAAGTGTTAGAAAGGGCGCCAGGATAGCCCACGTCCGTCATGCTGAAGGGAAAAACCATCAGCAACAGGACAGCCATGAGAATAAAATCCACGGCAAACCGGTGCCGGCGGAACCAATCGTAGATGGAATGCATGATCACACCTCCAACTCTAGGTGGCGCGGGGTCACGCGGCATCCTGCCAGGGGTGGAGAGATGGAGTACCGGCTATATGAACCTCAGCGGCGGCCAGCAGCTGCCGTGATTCGGCTCGCCATGTTCTTGAAGATGATGCCGTGGAAAGGAAGCACTGCCAGCCAGTACAAACGCCCCCACAGCCCGCGGGGGAAAAAGACCGCTCGCTGGCGGAAAATACTCCCGCCAGAGTCGGGATCGGGCTTCCCCTGAGAACCGGAGCCTGAGTCACTGCCTGGGGCGCCGCCGTCGTCCGCTAACGGGGTGACCTCAAATTCAAGCCAAGCCCGGCCCGGGACAATCATCTCTGCTCGCAGCCGCAGCAGACGGCCGCGATCCAGGGTTTCTACCCGCCACCAGTCCACTGTGTCATTGAGCTGGAGATGGGTGGGGCTACGCCGTCCTCGGGTTAGACCAACCCCGCCTGCAAGCTTGTCCATCCAGCCCCGCACCGACCAGGCCAAAGGAAGTGAGTAGTAACCGTTCTCTCCGCCGATCCCTTCCACCACCGCCCACACTTGGCTGGCAGGAACATCAGTTGTTTTGCTTCGCTCATCGGTGAAGACTGTTAAACCTGCCCAGTCGGGGTCACTGGGTAGCGGCTCTGCGGGTGCACTCAGTGCGTGCGCAGTGGCCCACGTAGTTTCTACCGTGTCAGCTTCCATTTTATTCAGCGCTAGTTCCACCGCGTGTTTATAGGTGGTGAGGCCGCCGTCAGGTTCGGGAATGTAATTGGCAATGTCATTTTCGCTGGACACGCAGTCGTGTTGCAGCGATTCAACGAGGGGAATCGCCAGACTGCGGGGGACTGGGGTTACCAGGTTGACCCACTGGGCTGCCAACCATGGGGTCAGCACTGGCAGTGGAATGACTACTGGAGGCCGGAAACCCGAAGCCTGGGCATAGCGACGCATCATGTCCGCGTAGCGCAGAACTTCGGGCCCGCCAATATCGAAGGTCCTGTTGATCTGCGGTGGAAGCGTGGTGGCACCGACCAGGTAGTGCAGAGCATCCCTGATGGCAATAGGCTGGATTTTGTTCATAACCCATTTAGGGGCCGGCATCACTGGGAGAACATCTGTGAGGTGGCGGACCATCTCAAAACTTGCCGAGCCCGAACCAATAACAAGACCAGCCTGAAGAACCGCTGTGGGCGTGCCGGAGGCCATCAAGATATCGCCAACCTCTGTGCGGGAGGCCAGATGGCGGCTGAGTTTGCCTTTGGGGTGGAGGCCGGAAAGATAAACAAGGCGTTTTACCCCAGCCTCGCGGGCAGCCTTGCCCAAGTTCATGGCGCAGAGACGTTCTATCCGCTCAAAATCGGCAACCGCGTCCTTTGCTCCTGACATGGAATGGACCAGATAGTAGACAATCTCTGCGTTGGAGCACAGCTCGTCAGCCGTCTGTTCATCTTCCATGGAGCCTTCATCGACTTTCACCTGATCGTGCCAGGGGACGTCACGTAATTTGGTGCTGTTGCGGGTCAGCACGGTTACCTCATGTCCGGCGTCGAGGAGCAAAGGCACTAGCCGGCCACCAACATATCCGGTAGCTCCTGCAACAGCAATCCTGGCCATGTTCACTACCTCCGGCTCGACAAAACGACTTCGTTCCACCATTATGTAGTTAGATTTTCTTATAATCAAACTTTGGAGTCGGATATGGTCAATGGCCAAGGTATTTCACCTCGGGGCCAGATGCACCAGGCTTCGGTTTTGGTTCGCGAGATTCTCGTTCTGAACGAGGAAATGGAGTTCATCATGCGGCGTTCAATGGACGTCAATGAAACGGACTTTGCGGCAATGCAGCATCTGATGAAACGGATGTCGATGTCTCCGGGCGAGTTAGCCCAATTACTCCATCTGACCCCTGCGGCCACCACCACAGTGATCGATCGGTTGGTGAGCAAAGGCCATGTCCAGCGGACACCGCATCCCACCGACAGACGCCGCTCAGTGATCAGTCCAAGCCCGGAATCGGTCCGTGCAACCATGGAAAAACTCATGCCCATGATCTTGGCAGTGGATAGAAAAGCCCGCGGTTACGATGACGAGGGACAGCGGGTGCTAGTAGATTTCCTTAGCGGTGTGGTGGAATCGATTACCAGCCGCATTAGCGACCTCGAAGCCAAATTTCCAGACCTTACCCAGACCCAAGCACTAGCTAAAGGTGTGCAGTGATGCCAACAACCAATCAAGGTCCAGACACGTTACGAGGTGGAACCATGACGGATCGCAGGAGCAGCGTTTCGGCTGATAGACCGGCTTTGGGAGAGCCTATGATCAGTGCGGGGACGCCGGATTGGGGTTCTTTCAAGGTGCAGGTTCAGGCGTCATTACACGAGTATTTTGCCGGACACGAGGAGCGCGCACGCAACTACTCACCGGCGTTCAGCTCTCTTTGGAATCGGATGGCTCAGACCACCGATGGTGGTAAATGGATGCGTCCCAAGCTGGTTTATATGACATATTCGGCGTTTGGTGGCAGCAATCTGCGTGCCTGCGCAGACATGGCCGCGGCCTTTGAGATCCTGCACGCAGCATTGCTGGTGCATGACGACGTCATTGACAGGGACTTTATCCGCCGAGGCACGGCCACCATTGGCGCAAATTACCGGGATATGGCGGCCTCTCTTGGCCATGATGATGCTGACGCTGATCATGCCGGATTTTCCGCCGCCATTATTGCCGGAGATCTGTTGCTGACAGGATCACTTCGCTTGGCTACTTCGGCCGCACTGTCCCACCCGCACAGCATGCTGATCCTGGAAACCATGCACGAGGCAATTTTTGCCGCTGCCGCCGGTGAACTCGATGACTTGTTGTTCTCACTGGGGGGCTTGGATGCCCAACTGCCAGAAGTGCTGAACATGGAACGGCTAAAAACCGCTGTTTATTCTTTTGAAATGCCCCTGCGTGCCGGAGCGTTGTTGGCGGGCGAGTCGGTAGACACTGCCGATGCGTTGGCCTCGGTGGGCCGCGACATTGGCATTGCGTACCAAATCATTGACGATGTTCTGGGAACATTCGGCGAATCCGCCCAGACTGGCAAGTCGGTTGACTCTGACCTTCGCGAGGGTAAACGCACCATCTTGACCACCTTTGCCCAAGGCTCCCATGAGTTTGTAGCTGCTTTGGAGTCGTTCAAGGCAGGGCGGGCAAGCACGGATTCCATGCGTGAGGTCCTCCACCAACTAGGGGCGCAGGACTTTGCTGTGGGTCTGGCCGAATCCCTGGTTTCGGATGCTTTGGATAAGGCAGGGCAGCTGGAACTGCCAGAAGCGCTCTATTCCGAACTTTGCCGCATCTGCGATCACGTCCTGACAAGGAAAAACTAAGCATGGGAATGGATCCCTTAGGGCATTACTCAGATACCGCCACCCGCAGTGCAGGGGTGGTGATTGGCAGCTATTCAACCTCGTTTGGGCTGGCCTGCTGGATTTTGGGGCGTAAAGAGCGCCGCCACATCGAGAATATCTACGCTTTGGTCCGGATTGCTGATGAAGTGGTCGACGGCGCTGCTGCCGCGGCCGGGCTCGATGCGCAAGAAGTGTGTTGGCAACTTGATAATTTGGAACAGGAAACCGAAAAGGCTTTGGAGTGTGGCTACAGCACCAACATGGTGGTTCATGCTTTTGCCTTGACGGCGCGGCAGGTGGGCATTGATGCCCAGTTGACGAAACCCTTTTTTGCTTCGATGCGAACGGATGTGCTTGAAACAGTGCATTCCGCGGAAACTTTAGCGGAATACATTTATGGTTCTGCAGAAGTGGTGGGTCTTATGTGCCTGCAGGTTTTCCAAACCATGAAAGGCTCCGTGCCCGGTCATGAACAGGAGCTGATCCATTCCGCTCGTAGTTTGGGTGCCGCATTTCAAAAAGTGAATTTTTTGCGTGATTTAGGTGCTGACAGTGGTGACTTGGGCCGTTTTTATTTTCCCGGGTTGGACCCGTCTGTTTTCAACGATGCGCATAAACGCGAACTGCTGCAGGACATCCGGGACGACCTTGCTGCAGCCAGGGCAGGCATGGTGTTTCTTGCACCCCCGGCGCAACGCGCTGTGCGCTTGGCGCATGATTTGTTTCTAGCGCTTGTAGATCGGATCGGAAAAGTACCGGCCGCCAATCTGGTGAAACGTCGAGTCCGCGTGCCTGACTGGCAAAAAGTCTGTATAGCTTTGCGAGTATTCACCAGCACTACCCGGATCAACCCCCGCAAGCTTTTGCCACAGGAGGCACACCTATGAACCGAACATGCGTCGTCATTGGTGGAGGCATCTCAGGGTTAGCCACGGCTGGGCTCTTGGCAAGGGACGGGCACGCTGTCACGATTCTGGAAAAAGGGGATCAGCTTGGCGGCCGTGCGGGCAGGTGGGAAAGTGAAGGATTCAGTTTTGACACCGGGCCTAGTTGGTACCTCATGCCGGAAGTCATTGACCACTGGTTCGCCATGATGGGCACTAGCGCGGCTGCCGAGCTGGAGCTAGTCAGGCTGGATCCGGCCTACAAATTATGGAACTCCCCAAATTTGGTTGCCGCGGCCAACATCGGCAGCATCGGCAGTGACGGGAAAGCGCAGCCAGGCACGGACTCAACCGAAGTCCGGACAGGACGTGGACTGGCCACGGCCCTTTTCGAGTCCCAAGAACCGGGCTCCGGAGAAGAGCTGGAACGCTACCTGGACTCCGCCGAGCTGGCCTACAACTTGGCCAAAAAGCACTTTCTTTATGATCCATTTAGTACTCTTCGCGGCTTCCTTAGCCCTCAGGTTCTTCGCCATGCGCCCAGGCTTGCCAAGCTTCTGACGCAGAAGTTGCACGGCTTTGTGGCGGCACGCTTTACACATCCACTGCAACAAAAAGTGCTGGGTTATCCTGCTGTTTTTCTGGGCACCAGCCCCTACAAGGCGCCCTCTATTTATCATCTGATGAGCCATCTGGATTTACAGGATGGGGTGTTGTACCCGCAAGGCGGATTCGCCGCCGTTGTTGATGCGATGGAGCGTGTGGCCCGTACGGCAGGGGTAAATATCATCACCAGTGCCACAGCAACGCAGATTCTCACCAAAACGGCCGGGAAAAAAGCTCGCTGCGAGGGAGTTGCCTGGCAAGACAACGCCGGTGCTGGGCACAGATTGAGTGCCGACCTTGTTGTGGGGGCTGCGGATCTGCACCACGTAGAGACGGCGCTGCTTCCGGAGCCATTGCGCATGCGAAAAGAAAGCAAATGGGAGAAGACTGATCCGGGTATCAGCGCCGTCCTTGTCTGCCTTGGTGTCAGCGGCACCTTGGCAGAATTTGCCCATCACAACCTGCTCTTCACCGACGACTGGCAGGACAACTTTGCCCGCATCACTGATGGCCAGGCGCTTGCCAGCACCACGTCCTTGTACGTCAGTCGCCCCAGCGCCACAGATCCTACAGTGGCTCCAGCTGGCAGCGAGAACCTGTTTTTTTTGATTCCGGCCCCGGCGTTGACGAAGTGGGGGAAGGGCGGGCACGACGGCGCTGGCTCACCTGAGGTGGAAAAAGTTGCCGATGCGGCCATCGCCCAACTTGCCACGTGGACTAACACCCCGGATCTGGCAGAACGCATTGTGGTCCGGCGCAGCTACGGCCCAGCGGATTTTGAAGATAACTTCAACGCATGGAAAGGGAGCGCATTAGGCCTGGCCCACACCCTGACTCAAAGTGCGTTCCTGCGCCCGGGCAACAGCAACGCCAAGGTGGCAGGGTTGTACTATGCAGGAAGCTCCGTTCGGCCCGGAATCGGTGTGCCCATGTGCATGATCAGCGCAGAAATAGTGCTTAAATTGGTCCGCGGTGACACCACCGCAGGACCCTTGGATGCAGGACCCTTGGATGCACAGCCCTTGGATGCACCGGTGGATGCCACATGATTTATCTCTCTATTCTGCTGGCCCTGTTAGGGTGCATGGCACTTATCGATGCCCGGTGGAAACTGTTCCTCTTTGACAAGCCACTTGCCGGCGCCGCAGTCCTTCTTCTGGGTACAGCTTTTTTCCTGGCCTGGGATGTGTGGGCCATTGCTGTTGGCATCTTCTTACACCGCGATTCCCCGCTGATGACGGGGATCATGATCGGGGAGCAACTGCCACTGGAAGAAGCATTTTTCCTGCTGTTCTTGTGCTATCAAACGATGATTCTCTTTACCGGAGCTCAGCGAGTGCTATCGCGGGCAACTAAGCGTGGACGCCGGCGTGGAAACCACCAACCGGAACACCAACCAGGAGGTGGGCAGGGATGAATTTTCTTCAGCTCAATGCAATCTTCCTTTCGCTAGCTGCTCTGATCTTCGTAGCGGCCCTGTGGCGCTGCCCAAAGAAACGGACGGTGAGTACCGCTGTTCTTGTTTCTCTGCTCGTCATGGTGGGGCTGACGGTGGTCTTCGACAACCTGATGATTGCTTCGGGTCTCTTTGACTACGCTGGTGAGACGCTTAACGGTTTGCACATTGGTCTGGCTCCCATTGAAGACTTTGCGTACCCGCTTGGTGGGGTGCTGCTGCTACCAGGGCTTTGGTTGTTGCTGACAGGGAGGAAAAAATCATGAAGAATTTATTTGTGACTTCACGCCCTGTTTCTTGGGTCAATACGGCCTATCCCTTCGCAGCAGCCTACTTTTTGGTGACGGGACGGATCGACTGGGTATTTGTGGTGGGAACAATATTCTTCCTGATCCCTTACAACCTCTTGATGTACGGCATCAATGATGTTTTTGACTACGAATCGGATCTACTCAATGCCCGCAAAGGGGGAGTAGAAGGCGCGGTTTTGGACCGCCGCCACCACCGTTTTGTGCTCTGGGCCGCCGTCATTGCCACTGCACCATTTGTGCTGGTCCTGGCCACCCAAGGGGGTGTGGGTGCAAATATTGTTCTAACCGTATCCTTGTTCGCCGTAGTGGCTTATAGCGCGCCAGTTCTGCGTTTCAAGGAACGTCCGTTCCTGGATTCCATTACCTCAAGCACGCATTTTGTCTCTCCTGCCGTATACGGCTTGGCCTTGGTTAACGCTGAGTTTTCCCCCGCAGTTTGGGCCGTGTTATTGGCCTTCTTCCTGTGGGGCATGGCCAGCCATGCCTTTGGTGCTGTGCAGGATGTTGTACCGGATCGAGAGGCGAATATTGCCTCCATTGGTACAGTGCTTGGTGCCCGCTTCACCGCGTGGTTTTCCTTTATTGCCTACGCCATGGCGGGCGTGCTGATGCTATGGACCCCAGCACCCTTTGCTGCCGTGTTGGCCGTGCCTTACTTAATCAATGTTGGCCCCTATCTACGTGTCACCGATGCCACCTCCGCAAGCGCCAATGTTGCTTGGAAGAGATTCCTATGGCTGAACTACCTCACCGGATTCCTTGTCACGTTGACTTTGATCTGGCTGATTCTCCGAGGCAGCTAGTAATCGTTGCCCTGGAACCGCTCCGCTTCGAAGTGACCCAGTAACCAAGCGACCCAGCTACCCAAGCGACCCAGCTACTCAAGTACCGAAAGGCCTACTCATGAATGTCTCTATCGTCTGGTTCCGCGATGACTTGCGCGTGGCCGACAACCCCGCTTTACTAGCTGCTACCGGGGAAGGTTCCGCTGTGGCGCTCTACGTCCTGGATGAGGAGTCCCCGGGTATCCGGGCACTGGGTGGGGCCGTGAAGTGGTGGCTACACTACGCACTTGTAGACCTTCGAGCTGAACTTGCCCAGCTGGGTATTGAGCTAATCCTGCGCCGTGGCCCCGGCGTTGGGGTTGTCACCGAGTTGGCCGCCGAGCTGGGAGCGGGAGCCCTCTACTGGAACCGACGCTATGGCGGCCCGGAACGAGAGGTCGATGCAGCGGTCAAGTCCTGGGCGGGAGACAAGGGCATCCACGCCGAAAGCTTCCAAGCCAACCTTTTGCATGAACCATGGAAAGTGCGCACCGGGGCAGGTAATCCATATCAGGTTTTCACACCTTTCTGGCGAACAGTCTCCACCGAGGACTTCAGGGCACCGCTTGGCCATCCCGACCCCGGATCAGGCTTTGGCGCTCCGCTGCCAGAAAGCGATGGGCTAGAAAGCTGGAACTTGCTACCCACCACCCCCGATTGGGCCGGCGGGCTGCGTGAAAACTGGCAGCCCACGGCGGCGGCCGGCCATGAACTGCTGGCTGATTTCCTCAATGAGCGGGTAGGGGATTACTCTGACGCGCGCGACAGGCCTGACCAACGCGGAACAAGCCGGCTTTCACCTTACTTGCGTTGGGGGCAGCTGAGCCCGTTCCAGATATGGGCTGGACTGGCGCAGATCCGCCAGAGCGGTCCCACCTCCCATAGTTCCACGCCGGCTGGATCAACTGGTCCCGCCGTGTTTGCCTCCGAGCTGGGCTGGCGTGAATTTTGCTGGCACCAGTTGTATCACCACCCGGATTTGGCCACCACCAATCTGCGTCCACAGTTTGATCACTTTCCATGGCGGACTGCCGGTGGCGATGAACGTTCCGCCGAGCACCTGGCCGCTTGGCAGCAGGGTAAGACAGGAATCCCAATGGTGGATGCCGGTCAGCGGGAATTATGGCACACAGGGGTGATGCACAACAGAGTCCGGATGGTTGCGGCCAGTTTTCTGGTGAAGAACCTTGGCTTTGATTGGCGGGTGGGGGAGCAGTGGTTCTGGGATACTTTAATTGATGCGGATGCTGCCTCCAATCCGGCAAACTGGCAATGGGTAGCAGGTTCTGGTGCGGATGCCTCTCCGTATTTTCGGATCTTTAATCCGCTGACTCAGGCTAAGAAATTCGATCCTGCGGCGAAATATGTCAGCCGGTGGGTGCCGGAGGTTTTGTCCAGTGATTACCCGGAGCCTATTGTGGATCTGCAGGTCACCCGACGCGAAGCACTGGAAAGCTACGCATCCATTAAGGCCTAATCTCATTATGTGAGATGCTTTGACCATCATGTGGATGGTTTCGTTACCCTGAAACTATGAGCGCATCAACTGAAACTGCCGTGCTGGACCCTTCCGTGTTGGACGTTGCTGTTATTGCAGGCGACGGTATTGGCCCCGAAGTGACCGCCGAGGCCGTGAAGGTCCTGAAAAAAGTGTGCGCCAGTGACGGCCTTGGCCTGAAGCTCACTGACTACTTGCTCGGAGCTGAGCACTGGTTGGCCACGGGTGAGACACTGCCGGATTCCACTATTGAGGCCCTGCGCAGCCATGACGCCATTCTTTTTGGCGCCGTGGGTGCAGCACCTGGGGATACCTCCATTCCCTCCGGGCTGATTGAACGCGAGATGCTCCTGAAGCTGCGATTTAGCCTGGATCATTACGTCAATCTGCGCCCTTCTTTCTTGTACGACGGCGTGGCCTCACCCTTGGCGAATCCGGGCACCATTGACTTTGTGGTGGTTCGCGAAGGAACCGAGGGCCCTTATGTTGGCAACGGCGGAGTGTTGCGTAAAGGTACCCCGCACGAGGTGGCCACGGAAGTCTCTGTGAACACCGCATTCGGTGTGGAACGTTTGGTCCGCGATGGTTTCCGCCGCGCCAATGAGCGTCCCCGCAAGAAGCTCACCTACGTGCACAAGCACAACGTGCTGGTTTACGCCGGGCACTTGTGGAAGCGCACAGTTGAAGCTGTGGCGGCGGACTTCCCTGAGGTCAAAGTAGATTACCTGCACGTGGATGCTGCCATGATCTTTTTGGTGACCGATCCCGCACGTTTTGATGTGATCGTCACCGACAACTTATTTGGGGACATCGTGACCGATCTGGCAGCGGCGGTCACAGGCGGAATCGGCTTGGCCGCCTCGGGAAATATCAACATGGACCGCACGGCTCCGTCCATGTTTGAACCCGTCCATGGTTCTGCCCCGGATATTGCCGGCCAGCAAAAAGCGGATCCAACGGCGGCCATCCTCTCAGCGGCGCTACTGCTGCACCACGCGGGTCACAGCAATGCAGCGCAAAAGATAGAGGCGGCAGTTGCAGCAGATATTGCCACCCGCGAAGCGGGCTCGCCCAGGTCTACCAGCGCCATTGGTGACGCTATAGCGGCGGCTCTCTAACGGCGTCGTACTTCTGCGCCTTGCCACTGGCCAGCACATGAATCTAGTACGCGCAGTGGGTCACAGCACGCCGGGTAGGTACTACAGTTGAGGTAGTTTCACAGTGCGGGTCCGGGAGTGTCGGATCCGCCAAAAAAGTACCGAACTCCGCCTCAAGCTGGAACTACCGATGGCGGGCACAACCATGTGGAGGAAGCATGACCCAGATCGCCAATGAGCATTCCTTTTCTCAGCAGCGCAATGAAAGCCCTAAGAGCAGCGCGGAGCGTGAGGCCATTTTGGCCAACCCCGGCTTTGGCGATTACTTCACTGATCACACGGCAGTGGTTGATTATAAGGTTGATGCCAAGGGTGCCGGTGGCTGGAGCAATGCCCGAATTGAACCCTATGGTCCCATTGCCATGGATCCGGCTTCTGCAGTGTTGCACTACGGCCAGGAAATCTTCGAAGGTATGAAGGCCTACAGGCACGCAGACGGTTCCATCTGGACCTTCCGTCCCGAAGCCAATGCCGCCCGGTTGAACGCTTCAGCACGCCGAGTGGCGCTCCCGGAGCTGCCGGTGGAGACCTTCTTGGAGTCACTGCGCCAGCTGGTGAGAATTGATCAGGAATGGGTGCCCACCAACGATGGTGATGCCCTGTACCTGCGCCCGTTCATGATTGCCACCGAGGCGTTCTTAGGGGTTCGACCCGCGCGGGAGGTCTCCTACCGCGTTATTGCATCCCCGGCGGGCAACTACTTCGGTGGAGAACTGAAACCGATTTCAATCTGGCTTACCACTACCTTTGCCCGTGCCGGCGAAGGTGGCACAGGCGAGGCAAAGTGCGGTGGCAACTACGCCGCCTCACTTGCGGCGCAAATGGAGGCCGAGGCCAACGGTTGCAAGCAGGTCCTGTTCCTTGATCCGAACAATGACAACGCCGTGGAAGAACTTGGCGGCATGAACATCTTCTTCGTGTTCAAGGACGGCACACTTGTCACCCCCGAACTCAACGGCCACATTCTGCACGGGATTACCCGTTCATCCGTGATGCAGCTTGCCGCCGATCGAGGCATGCAGGTCCAAGAGCGCAAGATCACCATCGATGAATGGCGGTCCGGCGTGGCGGCAGGGGATATCACCGAGGTCTTTGCCTGCGGCACAGCTGCTGTTATCACTCCGATTGGCGAATTGAAGACGGCGGAGGGCCCCATCGCTTCCCCCGCAGTTGGCATAGGCGAGGTTACTGCAGCCATTCGCGAGCAGCTGGTGGGCATTCAAACAGGCGTAGTTGAGGACTTGCACGGCTGGCTGACCCGTCTGGTCTAATCTTCTCTTCCGAGGGCTGGGCCTGATTGCTTCTGGACCAGCCAGTGAGCGAACAAAAAATAAGCGCGCTGCTCGTGGACTGCCAATGTGGAGTCCGTGAGCAGCGCGTTTATTATTTCTGCTTGGTTGGTACAGAGACTACTTCCTCGTAGTCGTTGAGTTTGGCACCGTAGCCTCATTTACCAGATCCGCAATGATGCCAGAGCCGGCCTTAGCTGCTGCTGTGTCTACATTCTCTGAGGCCTGTTCCCAGCGCTGACGCGGGATCGATACAGTTTGCAGGCGCTGGATATGAGAGAGCATGGATTCGCGGACCAAGCAGCGTAGATCCCACAGGTCATCGCTATCCTCGGCGCTCACCACCACCCGGAGACGGACCAGTCCATTGACAGTATCTGTGACTTCCAGTTTGCCGGTGCGACCATCCCACAAGGGCGTGCCCTCAAGTGTTTCATGCAAGTGCGCCCGCAGCTGGCCCACCGGAGCCCGCCAATCGACGTCGAACTCCACGGTGCCCTTAATTTTGGGGCTATTCCTTGTCCAATTTTCAAAGGGAGTGCTGGTGAAGTAAGTGGAGGGCAGAATTAGCATGCGTTCATCCCATACACGAACCACTACATAGGTCATGGTGATTTCCTCGACCAGGCCCCACAGCCCTTCGACCACCACCACGTCATCAATACGGAGGGCGTCGGTGAAGGCAAGCTGAACTCCGGCAAAAACGTTGGAGAGTGAGCTTTGGACGGCCAAGCCAGCAACTATGGAGATCAGCCCGGCGGAAGCCAGGATCCCTGTGCCCAGTGCTCTTACCTCGGGAATGGTCAGTAACAACCCGGCCACCGCCAAAGTGATGACCAGCGCGCTGAGGATGCGTCTGCCCAAACTGATCTGGGTGGTGAGCCTGCGCCGACGTCTACTGTCCTTGACCCGCCCTGTGAACTGGCGCAGAATCAACCGTTCTGCCACGGAAAATGCTGCCAAAGCCAACCAGCATAGAGCCACAATGAAGGCAACCATCAGGGCAAAGTCCACCGGATGAAACCACGGTTGATTGGCTACTGTGCTCGCCAAAGCTATGCGCACCCCTATACAAAGCAGGACCACCAAAACCGGAGCTTTAGCCGGTGCGGAGCGGCGTTTAAAGTCAGGAACCTTCCGAAACGCATGATTGGCAATCACTCGCAAGAGGAAAGTCAGCACTAGCGCAGCCACTATGGCGCCAAGAACGGCCAGAATGGGTTTTATCGTCACTTCGAGTTGATCCATTCCTCGATGGTCTCAGAGAACCCTGGGGGGTTGTCCAACTGGCCGCAGTGACAGAGGCTGCTCCGGCGAGTTCTTTTTGACTCGCGTGCCACTGGCGCGAATGCGGGCATACCATTCAGAGACAAGCAGTGACGCGCCACCACACGGTTGGCGCTAGGAGGAGGAACTGATGGGCGATGAGCAGCGCAGACGCGAACTTGGCGATAATGAAGCCCCCGTGGAGGAAGAACTGGAAACCTCCTTTGAGCGCATCGTTGAGGAAGGCGCTCAACGCCTCCACAGAACCTGGTCCTCGGTATTAGTTACTGGATTGTTTGGTGGAATTGAAGTAGGGCTGGGAGTGATGGCCTATCTGGCGGTGGAACACGCCACCGGAAATAAGCTCTTGGCTGGGCTGGCGTTTGGTATCGGGTTTATTGCACTGCTTTTGGCTAAGAGCGAATTGTTCACGGAGGGTTTTCTGGTTCCGCTGGCTGCTGTGGCTGCCAAAGAGGCGCGCATGGGACAGCTGCTGAAGCTGTGGGGCGGCACGCTGGTTGCCAACCTGGCAGGTGGCTGGATCATCATGTGGCTGGTGATGCAGGCGTTCCCGGAATGGCGGGCAACAGTGGTGGAATCGGCTTCTCAATACGCCTTGGCGCCGTTGTCTGTGCAGACTGCCGCGCTAGCCATACTCGGCGGCAGCACCATCACGCTGATGACACGGATGCAGCACGGTACAGACTCCATGCCAGCAAAAATTGTGGCCGCCATGGGTGCGGCTTTCCTGCTGGCCGGTCTTCCGCTTTTCCACTCGATACTTGACTCGCTCATCATTTTTGGAGCCATCCAGGCAGGAGCCCCTTTCGGCTATTTAGAGTGGCTGAGCTGGTTCTGGTACACGGTGCTGTTTAACATGGCCGGGGGAGTGTTGCTGGTGACGGCGCTACGACTGGTGCGAAGCAAAGAGCTGGTCAAAGAGAAGCGAAATGAGTCTGACGCTGATAGCCGTACCAATGGGTAACTGCCAGAAGTGAGAACTTTGACGCTAGAGTTGATCTCATGCGTATAGCCCGTTTTGTTGCAGATAATGATCCCATGTACGGCATTGTAGAAGGGGAAACCGGCAGTGAAATAGTCACTGTTATCAAAGGAGATCCCTTCTTCAACGGTGTGGAGCGAACCACCATCAAATACCCGCTGGATGATGTGCGTCTGGTGGCGCCCATCATTCCGCGAAGCAAGGTGATAGGTGTGGGCCGCAACTTCGCCGAACACGCTCGCGAGCTGGGCAATGAAGTCCCGGAAAACCCGCTGCTGTTCCTCAAGCCCAACACCAGCGTTGTAGGCCCCAACGAACCCATCGTCTTGCCCGAGTTTTCCGAGGAAATCTCTTACGAAGCTGAGCTGTGCGTCGTCATTGGCCGCATATGTAAGGATGTCCCGGAATCACGTGTTGACGAGGTCATCTTTGGCTACACCTGCGGTAACGACCTCACCGCCCGCGACGTCCAAAAAGGCGACGGCCAGTGGGCCCGGGCCAAGGGCTTTGACACCTCCGCGCCGCTGGGCCCGTGGATCGAAACCAACCTTGATCCTGACGAGCTCAGCATCAAAGGCTGGCTCAACGGCGACCTTCGCCAGGACGGCAACACCAATCAGATGGTTCGCAGCGTGCGCGAACTTGTCTCGATCGTCTCCCATGCGTTCACACTTCTGCCCGGCGACGTCATCATGACCGGCACCCCGGCAGGTGTGGATCTACTCACCGAAGGCGACCGCTTCGACGTTGAGATCGAAGGCATCGGCCGCCTCTCCAACCCGGTGGTGCGCCGCTGACGGTTTTTTTGGCGGCGGCTTTGCTTCATGCACTGCGCCGGAGCCTGAGTTGAGGGGCCAGCGTGTCTTTGGGCGGGGCTTGGGTCAGGCGATGAACGAGGCAGCACGGCGGCGTCTTAAGAACCGGCCGCCCAAGCCTGTTGCTGGCTGGTTCTTTGCAGTAGCAGCAGTGTGCGGCGTGGTAGCCCGGGTCATCCATCTGAGCAATGGTCCACAACTGGTGGCCGAAATCCTCATTGTTATCGCCGTGGCTCTGGCCGCTGTCAGCTTGGTTTTGAAGCTGCGGAATTGGTTGAAGTCACGAGCGGGCAAATAGTAGGTACTTGGCAGCCGAGTACTTTAGTTGGATGCGCCAATAGGGAACGGGCTCATAGGCTAAGAGTATGAAAATAAGAATGCTCCCGTCAGGGAGTGTGTGGCGCACCGTGCTGTTGGTCATCTCTGTGGCCGCTGTGGACATACTGCTGTCAATAGTTTCGGTTGGGCTGGACTTGGACACCGGGCTAATTCCTGAGCCGGAGATTTCCGGGATGGAGTGGGCCAGGTTTGGAGTTGCCCTTCTTCTAGCCCCGGTTGGTGCGCTGGTGTTGATTGGCAGGCACCGTTTCCCCAAGACAACGGCTGTTGTGACGGCTTTGCTGGGCTCTCTTTCCTTTAGTGGTCTGGCGTTCGTTGTGGCACTATTTTTGTTGGCGAAGCGTCGATTCTCTTGGCCGGTTGCCGGGGTCATTGCTGTGAGCGTAGGCGCCGAAGCTGTTGTTGGGATCGAACCATTGGCGTGGCCCAACGCTCTATTCCTTGTTCTCCTGCTCGGTGCCATTGCCGTCTGGGGAGCCTACCGTGGCCAACGTGCTCGGTTGCTTCAGGCGCAGCTAGCCACACTGCAGGAGCGGGCCGAACGCTCCGAGGCGCAGCGCAGCGCTGACTCCGAACAAAGCAAGCTGGGTGAGCGTCACCGCATTGCCCGGGAAATGCACGATACTTTGGCGCACCGGATGTCCCTGGTGGCAGTCCAGGCAGCTGCCCTGCAGGTTGCTGCACCTGACACGCAGACGCTCCAAGCGGCCAAACTGATTCGCGAGACGGCCCATGCTGCATTGGGTGAACTCCGTGACGTGTTGGGGGTGCTGCATGAGGATGGCATTTCCGGCAGTTCTGTAATATCTGCGCAATGGCGCCAGCATGTTGCCGGTAGCGTGGCGGCGGACAGCTGCGGCCTTGTGGGAATATCACCCAGCGTTGTTTCTCATCCCACGGCCTTGGACCGCACGGCGCCCCCGGGCCTGGAAGAAATTGGTGGTTTGGTTAGCCAGTGGCGCCAAGCCGGCGTGGCCATTGACTACTCCACGAACCTGGAAACTTTTGGTGACATCCCCGATGCCGTGAGCAGGGCCGCGTACAGGGTTGTGCAGGAGGGGATCACCAATGTGGCCCGTCATGCCCCAGAGACAGAGGCTGTTGTTCGCGTGGAACTTCTAAGCGTGGAACTTCTAAGCGCACAGACGCCGACGATGGAAGCGCATCAGCTGCGGATAGTCGTTTCCAATGGGCACGGGATCAGCAACGAACCAGCCGTGGGGGCTGGGACGGGACTGATTGGTCTGGGCGAACGCATCAAAGTCTTGAACGGAATTCTTCAGCACGGGCCCAGTGATTCCGGATTTCAGTTGCAGGCCAGTATCCCGGTACAACTCCTTAGAAGGAACGGCGCTACTTCATGACCAGTTCACGAGCCCTTCCCGATCAGGCAGAGCACACCGGTTCCAACGCGGAGACTGCAGAGCTAAATCGGTTCGATACCGCCTCGCCCATCCGTGTCATTGTCGTTGACGATGAACAGCTGGTGCGGGCAGCGCTGGTAACAATGGTTAAAACCCGAACAGATATGAAGGTGGTGGGCGAGGCCGCCAGCGGACCGCAAGCGGTGCGGTGCGCGCAAACCCAACGTGCCGACGTCGTACTGATGGACGTGAGGATGCCAGGGGGCGACGGTATCGCCGCGACGCTGGAGCTGTGTGCTCTGCCAAACCCGCCTCGGGTGTTGGTACTGACAACTTTTGATCTTGACCAGCATGTCTTTGCTGCGTTGGAGGCTGGCGCGGCGGGTTTTTTGCTTAAGGACACAGATCCGGAGCGGCTTTTTCAGGCTATTCGTGCCGTAGCTGCGGGGGAAGGCATGTTGGCACCAACAGTGACAAGGCGGTTGATTGAGCGGACCAGGGAGAGGGCTGCGGCGGCGAAATCAAATGCTGCTGTGGCGCGGTTGAAGCTGCTGACAGCGCGGGAGGCGGAGGTGCTGGACGCCGTTGCACAGGGTATGAGCAATGTTGGAATTGGGCAATTCCTCTTTCTCAGCGAGGGGACAGTAAAAACCCATATGTCGCGAATTCTGACCAAACTGGAACTGGATAACAGGGTGCAGGCGGCCCTGCTGTTTCGCGATTCACGGAACTGAGCAGGGGATGGTGTCAATGGCGTGGAGGCCACCGCTCTTGTTTGCCGCCAGTACGTGACGGGATGCAAAAGCGGTGGCCTCCGTCTCCGGAGCGTCTCTAAAGCGCCTGATCCTGTCTAGACCACGCGAGTTGCAGAGCGGCGCCGGAGCACAAGAACCAATGCGATTCCCACCAGGAGAGCCCCCAGAATTGCCAGGATGGGTGCCGGTGTGCCGATTGCCCCAGCCGGGGTGACGGCAGAAACGCCGGTGTACAGCTCGGATGTACCGTCAGCCACTTGGCTGTTACCTTCGGCCAAGGTTCCCGCGCCGTCGGCCATGAGAGTTGCCCCCTCAGAGAGGTCTGAAGAACCGGCAGCAATCTTGGAGTTTCCATCCGCCAGTGCCTTAGTGCCTACCGCCAGCTTTTGTGCTCCTTCGCTAAGCGTCTTGCTCCCGGCCAGCAGACCCGATCCAGCGAGCTCCGGTACTCCTGCAACACCTTCGTTGAGCGCCTGTGTGCCATTGGAGAGTTTCTGTGTACCCGACTCCAAATTCCTTGTCGCATACAGCAATCCCGGACGCTCGGGGTCTCCGGGCGTGCCGTTCATGCCAAAGACCAGTTGCTGAGTACCCGCAGAAAGCTTCTGTGTTCCTGCTGAGAGTGCCAAGCTGCCAGCGCTAAGTTTCGCGGTGCCGTCAATAAGCCCAGGGTTGTTAGCAGTGCCCGTCAAACCGGCAGCAATTTTTCCTGTCCCTTCGGAGAGTTTGCCCGTGCCGGCGGCGAGGGCACTGGATCCTCCTGCCAAGGAGTTCACTGCGCTGAGAAGACCAGTTTGGGCTGGATCGTTGGGAACGCCGTGAACTCCAACCATCAACTGCTGGGTTCCTGCATGCAATGCTGTGGTTCCCTCGGCTAGTTGCTGGGTACCCTTTGAAATTTCAGCTGCTCCATTCGAGAGTTGCTTTGAGCCAGCTACAAGTCCAGGCTGTGCAGGATCATCGGGGACGCCGTTGAGACCAGCAGAGAGCTGAGCGGTGCCGCCGGCAAGCTGTTGAGTTCCGAGGGAGAGCTGCTGGGCGCCAGTATTAAGTGCGGCGCTGCCTTGCGCGGCCTGGCCAGCCCCTGCCTCCAATGCCCGCAGTTTATCTAGCAACGCGCCAACAGGGACTGCCGGGTTGGCCTCCGAGTAGGCAAGCAGCGCCGTCATTCCTTCGCTTAATGCCGCAATACCGGCTCCGGGTGTAGTGCCATTGGATCGTTGGCCAGCCAGCTGTGCTGCACCAGCTGCCAAACCTTGGGCTCCGGCATTGGCCTGCTGTGCGCCTGCGTTGGCTTGGGCTGCACCAGCCCCCAACGCCTCTGCGCCGGTTGCTGCCGCAGCCGCCCCTGCGCGCATTTGCTGAGCGCCAGTATTGAGAGTCGTTGCTCCGGTCGCGGCAGCGCCTGCACCTTTGTCCACTGCTCCAATACCAGGAGCAAGTGCCGTGGTGACCCCTGCAGCTAATGCAGCAGCGCCGGATTCCAACTGCTGGGAGCCGGCAAACAATTCTTCAGCGCCCGCGTTGGCTGCAAATACGCCCGGGGCCAGCTGGTTCTTGACGCCATCGGCGATGGTTGATGCTCCGGCATTGAGTTCGGTTCCGCCAGTTGCCAACTGGTTGGCGCCGTCGTGCACTGAAAAAACTCCGGGTGCTAGCTTATTGCGGACGTCGGCTGCAGTCTTTGCAGCTCCAGTGGATAAAGCCTGGGCGCCTTCGTTTGCGCTGAGCAAGCCGGGGGCCAACTTTTCCTCGATGCCTTGGCGCAATGCCGTTGCTCCGCTGGAAATTTTGCCGGCGCCTGTGTTGGCGGATGTGGCGCCTTCGGAAGCTGCTGCTGCACCTTTGGAGAGGGCTGCCGCGCCCACGTCGAGATCAGAGGCACCCTGCTTGAGCTTGTTGGCACCTTCCGAGGTGAGCTTGGTGCCATCGTTGAGCTGGGAAGCGCCGGTGGCTATTTTTGTTGTGGTGAGGGCGAAGAACATTATCAGTGCCAGCACCAGCAGGCCGAGAAGGGCGTGGACAATGTAATGGTTTCTGGCTGACTTGGGTATCGGCGCGCCGGTACTGCTGCGGGACATGGGCTGTTCCTCACGAAAAGTTGAGCAATGTGATGTAGCTAACAACTTAAGCTACTGCCGAGTAACTTACCTGAGGGAGTGACACTTAAGTTCACCGTTATGAAATTGTGATTAAAAATGTATCCGGAATTGCTTGTGATGGTCCCAGATATGTGGCCTCGTTCCGCTCCCCTGCCGTTGAGGTTGGAGATAATGACACCTCTTCGCCCTTCGCGCAGGCCTCCGTCGTCTCGTGAGGGCCTCGCAGGTCACCGGTGAGTTCGACGGCGGCATTGACCATGAGGCTAAACTGGAGCCATCATGACTATTGCTGCCTTAATTCCCACTGTTACCGCCGAAACTCCTGTCAGGGTCCGGTTCTGCCCGTCACCCACGGGAACCCCCCACGTTGGCCTGATCCGCACGGCCCTCTTTAACTGGGCCTACGCCCGGCATACCGGCGGAAAGATGATTTTCCGCATCGAAGATACCGACGCCAAACGTGACAGCGAAGAGAGTTACCTCCAACTCCTTGATGGGCTCACGTGGTTGGGTATCACCTGGGATGAGGGAGTTGAGGTTGGTGGGCCCCACGAACCGTACCGTCAGTCGCAGCGCGGTGATATCTACACGGACGTCATTGCCAAGCTGGTGGCCGGCGGGCATGCATATGAGTCTTACTCCACACCTGAAGAAGTTGAATCTCGTCACAAGGCAGCTGGTCGGGACGTTAAGCTTGGATACGACAACTTTGACCGCGACCTCACACCCGAGCAGATTTCTGCTTTTAAGGAGGAGGGCCGGCAACCGGCGCTGCGCTTGCGCATGCCTGATACCGACATCACGTTCACAGACTTGGTCCGGGGCGAGATCACCTTTAAGGCAGGATCAGTCCCGGACTACGCAATTGTTCGCCCCAACGGTGCGCCCCTGTACACGCTGGTAAACCCTGTTGATGATGCCCTCATGGGTGTCACTCACGTGCTGCGCGGGGAGGATTTGCTCTCCTCAACACCCCGCCAGGTAGCCCTTTATGAGGCGCTATATGCGGTGGGTGTGGCGAAGTACATGCCCCTGTTCGGTCACCTGCCCTACGTGATGGGTGCCGGGAATAAGAAGCTTTCCAAGCGTGACCCCGAGGCGAGCCTGTTCCTGCACCGCGATCATGGTTTCATTCCAGAAGGTCTGCTGAACTACCTGTCCCTGCTGGGGTGGTCGCTCTCCGCCGATGAGGACATTTTCACCGTTGAGCAGCTGGTAGAAAACTTCGATATTCATGACGTCTTGGGCAATCCGGCGCGCTTTGATATCAAGAAGGCTGAAGCCATTAACGGCACGCACGTGCGCCTGCTGGATGGCATCGATTTCCGCAACCGGCTTGTGCCATATTTGCAGGCGGCAGGTCTGGTAGGCGAGACGCTCTCAGCTCGCGAAAACGAGATTCTGACCGAAGCTGCGCCGTTAGTCCAGGAGCGCATCACCTTACTCGGTGAGGCGCCTGAGATGATTGCCTTCCTTTTCAAAACCGACGACGGCGTCGACGTCGCCGACGATGCACTCAAGGGCATGCCGGAGAACCTAAGTGAGGTGCTGGATGCTGCGCTGGCGGCACTGGAACCCCTTGAGGATTGGAGCGCCGAAGGTATTCAGGCGTCCTTGAAGAGCGCACTTGTTGAGGGCCTGGGCATTAAGCCACGCTTCGCTTTTGGCCCCGTGCGCACCGCCCTATCGGGACGCAAGGTCTCCCCGCCGCTATTTGAGTCCATGGTCATCCTGGGTAAGGAATCCACCCTGACCCGTCTGCGGGCTTTCAGGAGCTCTCGGTCTTGATCCCTGTGGCGCCAATAAACAACCTTGATCCCGCCCCGTTCCCGGGGCGGGTCAAGGGTGTTTTATTTGACATCGATGAGACATTAGTTGATTTGTATCGAGCTATGGCGGATGCCATGGTCTTCGCCTCGGAGCGGCTGCTGCCTGATTTCACGGCTGCTGATTGGGAGGATTTCGCTGCCCTGTACATGGCTGATCCACTTGAGTACTATGACCGCTATGTTGCCGGGGAGTTCACCTTTGCTCAGCAGCGAGGTTTGCGGGCCAGGGTTGTGTTCGACAGGTTGGGGTTCCTGGAATTTAATGACGCCGTTGAGCAGCGGTGGATCTCCGATTTTGAGACAGCGCAACCACAATCAATCCAGGCTTTCGCCGACGTAATACCGCTGTTGGATGCCTTGGACGCCGCCGGCATTCCGTATGGCGCCGTCAGCAATAATGTCCATGATTACCAGCGAACCAAGCTGGATGTGGCCGGGCTGAGTCGCATAGAGGTCCTTGTTGGTATCGACACGGTCAATGCCTCCAAGCCAGATCCGGCCATTTTCCTTGAAGGCTGTAGACAGCTCGGTACAGTGCCGGGGGAGACTATGTATGTAGGCGATAATTTTATGGTCGACGGCGTTGGTGCAGCGAACGCGGGCATGCACAGTGTGTGGTTAAACAGGAGCGGCAAGGTGGCTCCCGACGTCTCCGAAGGTGACGCATCGGTGGCGGCCGGGCTGCGTGTTGTTACCGATCTGGATCAAGTGCATTCCTTGTTGGGACTGCACACTCACGCCGCACGAGTGTGATGTACCGCTCGGCCTAAAGCACCATTACCGTTTTGGAGTTCAGCAAACTCTCGGGTATAGTTTTATCCCGGCGCGAGGGCCGTAGAAACCTTGGGGAAACCCGCGGGTTTCAGCCTGCGTGCAGCCATTGGGATATGGTGTAATTGGCAACACATCGGTTTCTGGTACCGACATTCTAGGTTCGAGTCCTGGTATCCCAGCGCTTGTAAAAGCCGCCTTTCATTTGGCGAGTGAGGCAGACTTCAGGTAATATTCTTGAAGTTCGTTGAGCAAGAAATGAATGTATTAGGGCCCCATCGTATAGCGGCCTAGTACGCTGCCCTCTCACGGCGGTAACGCGGGTTCGAATCCCGCTGGGGTCACAAAACAAAGGCCGGGAAGCTGAAAAGCTTCCCGGCCTTTTGCTTTCCCATGACGCTCGCTCACTCATGGCACTCGCTCACTCCACGTCGTTTTTAAACCGTGATCGATTTGCGCCATCCCAAGTCAAATAGGACCTGACAACAACTGAGCGAGCGTCCCGAAAAAGTCAACATAAACTGAGCGATCGTTTAAGAAAACACGACGTGGAGTGAGCGAGCATCGGATTGAGAGGCGGACCACAAGGGGTGCCTGTTGCCCACGGATCTTCAAATAGCGTCTGCCAATACCCTGTACCTTGCCCGGAACTGGCATGATAAAGCTGTGAGCCCCTCCGATTTGAGTCACCCAAGCGAGAATAATGCGAGCAGCGCGAGTACGGCCGCTGCCTCGGCAGAGCAGTCCGCTGAGCAGGAAGCAGCTGTTGGGCTGCTTGAGCGTGTGCGGACCGAGCTGGCCAAGCTGGTCCTTCCACTGGAATTGCCAGGTGTAGAGCAAGCCCGCGCCACGGCGTCGTCCGCTCTGGGCCAGCTGGATGACTACATCCTGCCCAGATGGCGAAGCTTAGATGCTCCTCTGCTAGCGGTTGTAGGAGGTTCAACTGGGGCTGGGAAGTCAACGCTCGTGAATGCGCTGATGGGCCATCCTGTGACTCGGTCCGGCGCGATTCGGCCCACCACACGCCAACCTATACTGCTACACCACCCCGACGATGCCCCGTGGTTCACCTCCTCGCGGGTGCTACCGACACTCCATCGCGTCCAGGGCGGACGTGTAAAGGACAACACTCCTGCATCACGTGCAGGTGTAGCCCCGGATGCTGGCGCTATGACTTCGCTGGTACTGGTCGCAGATCCGGCAGTTCCCGCCGGTGTCGCCATCCTTGATGCCCCTGATGTGGACTCCATCTCAGATGACAACCGCCAGCTGGCGGGGCAACTTCTGGCGGCTGCGGACCTCTGGCTGTTCGTTACAACCGCCAACAGGTACGCCGATGCTGTGCCTTGGAAGCTTCTTCTTGACGCGGCCTCGCGAGACATTACAGTGGCAGTCATCCTGGACAGGGTTCCGGCAGGTGCCGAACAGGAGATTGCTGCAGACCTGCAGGAAATGTTGATCCGAGAAGGCCTATCCGGAGCGGAACTGTTCATTGTGCCGGAATCGAATCTGGATGAGATGGGCATGCTCCCATCCGATGCCGTGGCACCGATCACGAGCTGGCTTGACCAAATTGGCAGTGATGCTGCAGGCCGGGCCGAGATTGTGCGCCGCACGCTTAACGGCACGGTCCGCTCACTGAGTGACCGGCTGAACTCGTTGGGTTTGGCAGTGCAAGCCCAACAGGACGCCAGCAGGCAACTTGAAGCAGACGTTCACGCCGCTTTTGCTGACGCCTCCACCCGCATCAGCAAGGCAACCAGTGATGGCAGCCTACTCCGAGGGGAAGTACTCGCCCGCTGGCAGGATTTTGTGGGCACGGGTGAATTCTTCCGGGCTCTTGAAAACGGTATCGGTCGTGTACGTGACAGAATTGGTGCTTTCTTCAAGGGGCAACCGCCACCGGCCGTCAAAGTTGAGGTGGCTATTGAAACGGGCTTACAAGCTGTCATTGTTGACCAAGGCGCCCGAGCATGCGAGGACGCTGATCAACGTTGGCGGGCAGATCCGGCAGGTCGCCAGCTTCTGGCCATGGACGACCTCTCCGGCGTGAGCCCAGATTTTGCCACAGAAGTTGCCGCTGAAATCCGGACGTGGCAAGGCGAAGTCATGGCATTGATTCGGGCCGAGGGTGCTGCGAAGCGCTCCCAAGCCAGATGGTTGTCCTTTGGTGTCAACGGGCTGGGCGTCATTTTGATGATAGTAGTTTTCTCCTTTACCGGGGGACTGACGGGAGCCGAAGTGGGAATCGCGGGAGGGACCGCCGTCGTAGGTCAAAAACTCTTGGAAGCCATCTTTGGTGAAGATGCCGTACGGCGTTTGGCCAAAGAAGCCAAAGAATCGTTGGATATGCGTTGTGATGGTCTGCTTGAGCGACAGCAGCAGCGGTTCCTCAGCAGGCTAGGATCGGCGGAAGGCGCATCTGATCCACTGGTGAAGCACCTTGACGAGCTAGCTGCGCAGCTTAGCGACCTCGGTGCAAGGGACGGTCAGCGTGGCAGAAGAAGCCGCAGTGATGAAGGGAAGCGAGCATGAGTCGGCATCGTCTGACACGTGCTGAGTCAACGCTGGATCGACAGCTTGTAGGGCTGAATCAGGCCCGAGAATTGGGGGAGGGGCGCCTTGACGACGGTGCTTTGGCGCAGGTTTATGCTGTGCTTGAGCGCGCCACGTCCAGACGTTCGCTCAGCGCCGATCACACGGTTGTTGGTTTTTTTGGTGCTACCGGCAGCGGAAAATCCTCGTTGTTCAACGCGGTTGCCGCCACGGATGTTGCTAGGGTTGCTGTGCGCCGCCCCACCACCAGTGAACCGCTGGCAATGGTGTGGGGGGCGGAGGGCAGCGCGCCGCTGCTGGACTGGCTTGAGATCGCAGATCGCAGGGAAGGTGACATTGTTCCCGGTTTGTCGGACGACGGCGGCGGGCTGGTGTTGCTTGACCTGCCAGATTTCGATTCGGTCCAGTTGAGTAACCGGAGCATTGTTGAGCGTCTTGCCGGGCAGGTAGATGTTTTGGTGTGGGTTGTTGACCCGCAAAAATACGCCGATGCCACCATCCACAACGACTTTATTAGACCGTTTTCCACTCACGCTTCGGTGACACTTGTGGTGCTGAATCAGGTGGACAGGCTAGCCATTGCCGAAGTGAAACCCGTGCTTGAGTCCTTGGCAGCAATTTTGGACCATGACGGGTTGGGCAAAGTGGTGGTGTCCGGGGTTTCGGCTGTGACGGGCGAGGGAGTGCTTGAACTTCGACGTAAAATTTCCGCCGTGGTTAAAGCTAAAGCCGCTAAATCTGCTCGGTTGGCGGCCGATGTTGCTGTGGCCGCTCAGCAACTCTCCGACGCGTCCGGAGGAGGGAACGCTGCTGGGGTGCACCAGCAGGATAGAAAGGCGTTGGCTGCTGGGCTGGCCAACGCAGTGCACGTTGAAACGGTTGTCACTGCCGTGCAGTCCTCCTACCGGTTGGAAGCTACCAAGAAAACAGGCTGGCCGGTGACTCGCTGGTTGTCGCGATTGAGGAAGGATCCGCTGCGCAGGCTGAGCCTGCGGCGCGGAGGGGCCTCCGAGGTGAATAGGACC